>CAVWIL010000008.1:0-115576 GCA_963755045.1 Nitrospirota bacterium
AATTTTTTTGAACATAGTCTTTGCAGATCCTTACGATCTCCGCCGCCGCCGTATTCTCCATCGGGGCGGCGCTTGCTGCGCCCCCCCCCGATGCACTGTATTTTTTGATGACGTTGGCCAGCTTCTCCGGCGTCAGGTCCTTCTGGATGATCACCTCGGCCGTGCCACGTGCTGCCAGCGACGTTGCATTGAACTCCTGGTGATTGTCCGCGGCAAAGGGAAACGGGACCAGTACGGCGCGTTTCCCGCATACCGCAAGCTCGGCAATTGTGGTTGCTCCGGACCGACCGACAACCAGGTCGGCAGCAGCGTACGCCCCCGCCATGTCATGGATATACGGGAGAACGACCGCAGTTACGCCTGCGTCACGATAACCAGCAGCGACCTCGACAACGTCCTTATCCCCGGTCTGGTGAAGGACCTGAAGCCCGGGGATGTCTTTCAGATACACGGCGGCCTGCTTCATTGCCGCGTTGATGGCGTGGGCGCCGCCGCTCCCGCCCATCACAAAGACCGTGAACCTTCCCGGTTCGAGCCCGAAACCAGCGATCGCCTTGTCGCGATCGCCTTTTTCAATCCCCTGCCTGACCAGCGGACCGAGATGCACTGTTTTCCCCGGAGCGAAAAACTTCTGCGCACCGGTCCCGGGAAAGCAGAGGATCACCTTATTGGCAAGCTTTCCCAGATTTCTGTTCGCAAGTCCGGCATAGGAATTCGGCTCCACAATAAATAACGGAACCCGGAGACCCAATGCCGCAAGGCCCATCGGGCCTGAGGAATATCCACCCACTCCGATCACCACATCAGGCCCGGCTTCGCGAAGCACCATGAAGGACTGGAGTACGCTCATTGGCAACAGGGCAATCGTCTTGATGACTGACAGGAGCTTCATCCCTTTGAGCTTTCCGACTGAGATAAAGCGGACCGGCAACCCTTCTTTCGGGAGCACCTTGGCCTCGATTCCCTGCCTGGTACCGACGAACAGGACCTCATTGCCGCTCTCCTTCAGCAGCTCACGGGCGATGGCGATCCCCGGATACAGATGGCCTCCGGTCCCCCCGCCTGCGATAATGACTTTCATGCTAATAACTCTGCAAAAACCTTTTCACTGCAGAGGACGAAGAGAAAAGAACCGGACATACTATGTTGAATTTGGTCTTGCATCCCTCTGCGACCTCCGCGCTCTGCGGTAAAAGCCATTATCTTTTTCAACTCGTCTCTTTCGATATATTGAGCAGCACCCCGAGCGCCATCATGGTGATTACCAGCGATGAGCCGCCGTAGCTCAATAGCGGAAGTGCGATGCCCTTTGTGGGCAGCAGCCCGGTCACGACCAACATGTTGATCATCCCCTGAAAGCAGATCAGGAGCGTGATGCCGAGGGCGAGAAGACGACTGAACGGATCTACCGAGGCAAGCGCAATCCGCACACCCCGCCATAATATGATAAGAAAGAGCACGACCACTGCCAGCGCTCCGATCAGGCCAAGCTCTTCCCCGATCACCGCGTAGATGAAATCCGAATGCCGCTCCGGCAGGAAGAGAAGCTTCTGCCTTCCTTCACCCAGCCCCCGGCCGAACACTCCGCCGCTGCCGAAGGCAAGGAACGACTGGATGATCTGGTGGCCCGCCCCCTGCGGGTCGGCCCACGGGTCGAGGAATGAGAATACCCTGCGGGCACGGTACGCGCTGTGCGCCACGGCGATATAGACAAACGGAAGCGCGGCAAGAACAGTACCGCCGAGCTGAAGAAGGTTCGCTCCCCCGGCGAAGAGCATGATCCCGACCACGCCCGCGAGCGTCATGGCGGCCCCGAAATCCGGTTGGCGGAGCGCCAGGAGCAGGAACACCCCGGTTACGAGATAGGCCGGGAAGAGTCCGTTCTTGAAATCGCGGAGCACCTCCCCTTTTTTTACGATGTAGTGGCTCATATACACAACAAGCGCGAACTTGACCAGCTCCGACGGCTGGAACGAACCAAAACCGAGCCGCAGCCATCTCCGGGACCCGTTGACCATTTTTCCCACGCCCGGTATGAGTGTTGCTGCGAGCAGCAGCAGGGAAACGATCAGCAGGGCAAGCACAGCCCGTCTGTCCTGGAGCACGCGGTGGTCCATGCGCATCGCAATAGCCATCAGGGTGAGGCCGATGACAGCCCACATGATCTGGCGCTTCATGAAGTACGCCGGATCGTCGTAGGTTGTGAGGGCCACCACGCTGCTTGAGCTATACACCATGACGACGCTGCCTACGACGAGCGCCAGTATGGCGGCGAGCAACGGTGCGTCGTAATGACCCTTATGATGCATGACCTTCTGCATACTCATGCTCCGCTTTAGAACACGCAGAGGGCAGAGTGCATGGAGTTAAGACCGCCCTACGTCCTCCGTGCCACACTCCATACCCTGTGCGTCTATGCTCCTTGCCTACAGCTCCATCACTGCTTCCTTAAACTGCCTTCCGCGGTCCTCAAAATCCTTGAACATATCGAAGCTCGCGCACGCTGGCGACAGCAGTACGACGTCCCCCTGACTGGCGCGAACTGATGCGACCCGGACCGCTTCCTGCAGCGTCTCTGCGAACACGGTCTCTGTGGAAGTGCCGAGCGCCTTTGCCATCTTGTCCGCAGCCTTGCCGATCAGGATCAGGAGCTTGACCTTGTGTTTGAACAGGTCGTACAACGGGCTGAAGTCGCTCCCCTTGTCAAGGCCCCCGGCGATCAGGATCACGGGCCGGGTGAACCCTTCCACGGATTTGAGCACAGCGCCGACATTCGTGCCTTTCGAATCATTAATATAGCTCACGCTATTTTTCAGGCGCACAAATTCGAGCCTGTGTTCAAGGCCCGGAAACTCCCGCAGAACTGATACCACGGACCAGAGGTCAGCCCCTGCCAGAAGGGACAGCGCTGTTGCGGCAAGGGCGTTTTCAAGGTTATGCACGCCGCTGATCTTGAGCTTATCAACAGCAATGATGCGCCGTCCATTGAACATGATATATCCGTCATGAACGCAGGCGCCGGGATTGAATCGAAGGCGCCGCGAAAAAGGAATGACCGTGGCCCTTGTTCGCCTGGTGTACGATTTTACGATGGGATCATCGAAATTCAAAACCAGATAGTCCTCTTTTTGCTGGTTCATGAATATCCGCGCTTTGGCTTCGCCATATTCCTCGATCGTATGATACCGGTCAAGATGGTCCTGGGTCACGTTCAGGATCGTCGCGATGCGCGGCCTGAAGGTCTCGATGTCCTCAAGCTGGAAGCTCGAAAGCTCGGCAACGATCCAGTCCTTTCCCGTGAGCTGCGAGATATCCTCGGTGAGCGCGTTCCCGATATTTCCCGCCACCAGAACGTTCTTTTTCGCTTTCGCGAGCATTTGCCCCACAAGGGTCGTGACCGTTGACTTGCCGTTCGTACCGGTGATGCCGATGTACGGAGCATCAGAGAGCAGCCATGCAAGTTCGAGCTCACTGATCACCTTGACACCATGCCGCCGTGCCTGCACGACCGGGGCGATGTTGGGCACACCGGGACTGAGCACGATAAGGTCGGTCTCGATGAAGATCCGGTCCGGATGGCCGCCGGCCGCTACCGTGATGCCGTTGCCGAGGGCCGCCACTTGCTCAGAAAGCTGGTTCAGTGGTTTCCTGTCCGTGACGGTCACGATCGCGCCGAGCGCATGGAGCGCCCGCGCAGCAGCCGCGCCGCTCCGCGCCAGACCGACCACCGTAACCTTTTTGCCTTTGAACATCGTTTGCACCGCATCTCCCATACCATCATCACCATCGTTGTCCGCAGATTACGCAGATTGCTCAGATTTGCGCTTCAGGTTGTCTTCTGCGCCATCTGCGAAATCTGCGGACAGGTTCATACTCGTTACCGAAGTTTCAACGACCCGATCGAGATCAGCGCCAGGATGATTCCCATGATCCAGAACCGCACGATGACCTTCGACTCCGGCCATCCGATCTGCTCAAAGTGGTGATGAATGGGCGCCATCTTGAAAATACGCTTGCCCGTCAGCTTGTACGACGCCACCTGCAGGGCCACCGAGACGGTCTCCATGACGAAAATGCCGCCCGTGACGACCAGAATAAGCTCGTGTTTGGTCACTACTGCCAGCGTGCCGAGCGCTCCGCCGAGCGAGAGTGATCCGACGTCGCCCATGAACACCTCAGCAGGGTGAGTGTTGTACCACAGGAACCCGAGGCTTGCACCGACCATGGCGCCGCAGAAGATGACAAGCTCGCCGCTTCCGGAAATATAGAGGATCTTCAGATAGTCGGCGATGATCTTGTTCCCGCCCAGATATACGATCACTGCATTCGCCGTGGCTGCGATACCCACGAGACCAATGGCCAGGCCATCAAGGCCGTCGGTGAGGTTCACTGCGTTCGACGACCCCACCATGACCACGGCAACAAAGGGGATGTAAAACCAGCCCAGGTTGAGCAGGAAACTTTTCATGAAAGGCACGGAAAGGTAGGTCGCCTCGCGGTCGCCGGAATATTTAAAGAGGAATATCCCGACCACGAGCGATGCTGCGACCTGGAGCCCGAACTTCTGATATGCCCGGAGCCCGGTGGAGCGCTTCTTCACCACCTTGAGGTAGTCGTCCCAGAATCCGATGCCGCCGAAGGCAAGCGTGGCGAAGAGCACCACCCATACGTACCTGTTCGTGAGGTCCGACCATAACAGGACGGAGCTCACCAGTGCGGCAATGATCAGCAGGCCACCCATGGTCGGCGTGCCCTGCTTGTTAAGATGGGTCTTCGGACCGTCGTCCCGGACCTGCTGGCCCACCTTGAGCTTTCTAAGCCAGGCGATCATGGACGGCCCCAGCAGAAAACTCATTATGAGCGCGGTCAGGACGGCACCTGCGCTCCTGAAGGTGATGTACCGAAACACGTTAAAGCCGAAGAATGCATCACGGAGTGGATACAAAAGATGATAAAGCATTAAAACGCCTCCAGGATCTTTTCCATCTTCATAGCGCGGGAGCCTTTGATCAGCACTGCATCTCCAGGGCGGGACAACTGTTTAAGAAGAACGGCGGCCTCGGCGTGCGAACCCGCCTCAAGCACCCGGTCCTTTGGCATCCCGGCATCGAGCGCTCCCTTTCCCACCTGTTTCGCGAGCTGCCCCAACGTGATCACCAGGTCCACCCCGAGCCGGGCCGCGGTCGCGCCGATCGCCCGATGCGCATCGATTGTGGTCTCTCCCAGCTCGAGCATATCGCCAAGCACGGCAATTGCTTTTTTGCCGGATTTCAGCGAGACAAGTGTTGAGAGCGCCGCCTCCATCGAAGCAGGGTTCGCATTATAACAGTCGGCAAACACGGTCCTTCCCTGGATCTGCCTTATCTCCGAGCGCAGGGCGGCAGGCATAAAATCATCGAGGCCGTACTTCACGGTATCGAGGGATATGCCCATTGCAAGGGCGGCCGCAGCGGCGGCCAGGGCGTTATAGACATTGTGCTTTCCCACAGCCTGCAGCCGCACCTTCATCGAGGACCCATCAGACCGGATCGTGAAGTCCGTGAAATCCTTTTCCTGCCGGACATCCGACGCGCGCACATCGGACTCCTTGTCGATGCCGAAGGAAAGAACGCGACCGCCGAACTTTTTTTTCAGCGTATCGAAGTACTGGTCATCCGCATTCAATATTGCCGTACCGTCGGATTTCAGGTGGTTGAACAGCTCTCCCTTTGCCTGCGCCACCAGGTCCATACTCTTGAGAAACTCGAGATGGGCTGGACCTATGTTGGTGATCACGCCGATATCGGGGCCGACAAACCGGGCGAGCGCATTGATCTCCCCCACCGCGCTCATCCCCATTTCCACGACCGCGGCCTTGTGGCCTGCATTGAGCCTGAGCAGTGTGAGCGGCACTCCGATGTGGTTATTCAAGTTCCCCTCGTTCTTGAGCACCGGACCTTGTTGCTGCAGGATGCCGGCGAGCATCTCCTTGGTCGTGGTTTTGCCGTTCGAGCCGGTGATGCCCACAACGGGAACGGTGAACTGTCTGCGATGATTGTACGCCATTTCCTGGAGCGCAGTGAGCGTATCTTCCACCGGCAGGATATTTTTTAACCCGCCAAGTATGGAAAACTTATCCTCAAGCGCTGTCCGCTCAACCATCGCTCCCCAGGCCCCTCGTTGTATCACATCGGCAACAAAATTGTGGCCGTCGAAACGATCGCCCTTAATTGCAACGAACAGCTCGCCCTCACGAATGGTCCGGGAGTCTATGGATACCCCCTTGATCTCCAGCCTTGCCATCTTTCCCAGGATCTCCTTTAACAATTTATTGTCAGAGTCGTTCATGATAACGCATCGGAAGACAGACGTCGAAGTACTGACGACAGACTATCTGAATACAGACCGAATCAAAATCTTCACGCATGTGTCCGGTGTCGGTCTTCTTTCATCTGACCGCGGTCGTCTGTTTTTTCCGTATCTCCTCCCGCGCGACCTCCCGATCATCGAAGTGCATTTTTTTCTCTCCGATAATCTGATAGTCTTCATGGCCCTTGCCGGCGAGCACAACCACATCGCCGGGTTTTGCAAGACCGACAGCAACGGCGACGGCTTCATGCCGGCCGGGTATAACGTAGTACGGTTTTATTCCGGGTGGAACCTGCTTTGCAGTGTCCTTGGCTGATGTCTTCACGCCACGCTTCACCAGTCCCTGTTCAATATCGCGGATGATACTCAAGGGATCTTCGGTCCTTGGATTGTCGGAGGTGATGATCACGACGTCGCTCCCCGCGATCGCCGCTGCTCCCATCTTGGGCCTTTTGGTTTTGTCGCGGTCGCCGCCGCATCCAAAAACGGTGATGATATGCCTGGCCGTAACCTCCCGAACCGACTCGAGGAGCCGGACAAGGGCATCCTCGGTATGTGCATAGTCCACCACCACACCAAAAGGCTGGCCCTCATCCACTTGTTCCATGCGGCCGGGCACGGCCTTCATTTTTCTGATCCCGCGGGCGATCATATCCGCGCCTATTCCGAGGGCGGTGCCTATGCCGATCGCCGTAAGGATGTTATAGATATTATATCTGCCGACGAGCGACGACTCGACAGGGATCGTTCCCGCAGGCGAGGCAGCGTCGAACATCAATCCATTGATGCTGTGACGGATCGTTCCCACCGGCCGCACATTCGCAAGCTCTCCATAACCGGTGGTGATGACCCGGGCACGCGTTTTCCTGACGATCTCGACCCCCCGCTCATCGTCACTATTGATGACCGCCCAGGCCTCCGGGGTGAGACCGGTGAACAGCCGCAGCTTTGCCTGAAAATAGGCGTCCATGTTCTCGTGAAAATCCAGATGGTCCTGGGTAAGGTTCGTAAACCCCGCCGCGGCAAACTCACACCCCTCGATCCTGCCGAGCGCAAGCGCATGCGACGAGACCTCCATGACACAGTGGCTCGCGCCGAGCCCCACCATCTCCGACAGCAGCCGTTGGAGCTCAAGGGATTCGGGGGTGGTATTCGGCGCGGGATACACCTTGTCTCCCACGCGGTAGTCGATCGTTCCGATGAGTCCGGCTGTGTGCCCCGCGGCCTCGATGATGGACTTTACTAAATGCGTAGTCGTGGTCTTGCCGTTCGTGCCGGTGATGCCGATAAGCTTCAGACGGCGGGACGGATGGCCGAAGAACGCATTCGCGATGAGGGCCAGCGCCCTGCGCGAGTCATCAACGATGAGCAACGGCGTGTCGGCGGGTACCGGCGGCCCCACCTGCTTTTCAGCGACAATAGCCGACGCGCCCTGTTTTATTGCCTGCGAAATAAACTGATGGCCGTCCGAGTGAAATCCTCGCACGGCCACGAACAGGGAACCCGGTTTTACCTTACGGGAATCGTGGGCGATGTCTTGCACCTCTCGTTCCAGCCAGCCCGGCGGGAGAGTCGTTCTGTTTTCCAGCCCGATCAGAAGGTCGCCGAGTTTCATCTTCCCACCAGGAGCATCCTGCTTTCCACGTCGTCCGGGGCTACCTGCAGATACGCGAGGCTCTGTTCCGCCACTGCCTTGAACACCGGTCCGGCCACGCTGCCGCCGTAGTGGACAAGGCCTTCAGGGCTGTCCACCATCACCAGGATCACGAGCTTCGGGGAGTTGGCCGGAGTGAATCCCACGAAGGAACTCACGTAATCCTTCTGTGAATACTTGCCGGTCCGTTGGTCGATCTTTTGCGCCGTGCCTGTTTTGCCGGCTGCGGTGTATCCCGCGGGCCGCGCCTTCTGGCCCGTGCCGGTCTCAACGACCCGCTGAAGCATCTTGTTCACCTTGGCGCAGGTCTCCTCAGTGATCGCGCGACCAACGGCCTGGGCCTGAAATTTTTTCCCTTCCGCGCTGCCATGATCGACGATTTCCGACACGAGGTAGGGCTTCATGAGCATACCGCCGTTTGCGAGCGCGCAGTAGGCCGAGGCCATCTGAATTGGCGTTACACCGATCTCCTGGCCGATGGCGATGGAACCGAGGGATACGCCGGACCAGGAGCGGTAGTCCTTGAGCTGGCCCGAGATCTCTCCGGGGATGTCCACGCCCGTCTTCTTCCCGAAGCCAAAGGCGGAGATGTATTTGGAAAAGCGTTCCTTTCCGAGCCGCAGGGCCACCGTGATGGTGCCGACGTTGCTCGACTCGGCGATCACATCCGTGAAGGTCAGCACGCCGTTTTCATGAGCGTCCCTGATCACGCGGTCGGCAAGCTGGATTTTGCCTGCTGAACAGTCAATGTGCTCGAGCGGGTGCACGACCCGCTCTTCGAGCGCCGCTGATGCGAGAAACGGCTTGAAGATCGAGCCCGGTTCGAAGGCATCGGTCACCGCGCGGTTCCGCCATTCAGCCGGCTTTGATCGCTGGGGCTCGTTCGGGTTGAATGCCTGGTTGCCGTGCGAGGCCGAGCGCACCGTAAGAGCAAGCACCTCGCCGGTTTGCGGGTTCATGACAAGACAGACGCCGCCTTTTGCGTGCGAACTTGCAAGCGCCGCGTCGAGCTCTTTCTCGGCGATGTGCTGGATCACTTCGTCGATCGTGAGGATGATGTCATGGCCCGGCTTCGGCAGTCTGTACTGGAACCCCGATCCGCCCGGGAAAACCGTTCTGCCCATGGCGTCCTTTTCCGCGAGCACCCAGCCGCTCATACCACGGAGGGATTTGTCGTAGGCGAGTTCCAGTCCCTCAAGGCCTTTGTTGTCAACGCCAAGAAATCCGAGCACCGGTCCGGCGAGGGATTTTTTCGGATAGAACCGCTTCGATTCGAGCCGGATGCCGATCTCCTTGTTGCCGAGATCTTTGATCTTCTCGGCCCTTGCCGGCTCGACCTTGCGGCTGAGCCAGACAAACTGTTTGTTTCCCGCAAGCCGTTGCTCGAGACCGCGGCGGTCTTCCCGCAGGATTCGGGACAGCTGCAGCGCAACCGCGCGCGGATTATCGATCCCCGACGGCACCCCGTAGACCGAATCCACATCGAGACTCACGGCAAGCTCCCTGCCCATGCGGTCGTAAATGGTGCCCCGCTTGGGTTCGAGCTTTACGACACGTTCCTGCTGCCGACCGGCACGAACCGTAAGCTCAGCACGCTGATAGACCTGGAGGTACACGAGCCTCAGCGCCACGAGCGCGAAGCCCATGACCATCAGCAGCAATACCGCGATTATTCTCCCCCGCCCGTTAATGGCTACACGCCCCCCGGAGTTGGCAGCCGGAAGCTGTATCAACTCCCGCGCACGTCGTCATGTTGAAAAACAAATAGTAATTCTTATGCGCCAGGCAATAATAGTTTTATAAAAAGTCGTCATACTCGCAAAAGCGGGTATCCAGAGTGTGAGCATTTGCTAAAAGACTGGATTCCCGTTTTCACGGGAATGACGAAAAATGCGTTTTCCGGACTTTTCACGAATGTATCAACAATATCCAATATCCAAAGAGCACATTCCAATCATCAAACCGCTTGATGTTTGACCTTGGGTAATCGGAGTTTATTTGATATTTGGATTTTGGTTTTTTGAATTTGTTATATCCCTCTTTCTTTTCACGATCACGATGTTCTCCTTCGACGGCCTGATCATGCCCAGATGCTTGATCGCGATCTCCTCGATACGTGCGGGAGATGACAGGCTCGACGCCTCGATCAGGAGCGACCGGTTCGCACGCTCAAGCTCATGCTTCTCGCGCTCCAGGACCTCGATCTGATACCCGAGTTGGACGATCCGCACCTTACCGCCTACATAGAGGAGCAGGCAGGCGATGATCAGGAGCGCGATGAGAACCCGGCGAAAACTGTCACGTTTGCTCCGCCCGAATACAATAGAACCGATGTCACCTGCCCGGGTTGTCATACAAAAAAATTCCAATCATTCCAGAAACGGCATTTGCCACGGATTAATGCGGATTAGAGGCGGATAAAATGTATTGCCCCTATTTTTATCCGCTTTTATCATAATGTTAAATCCGATTCTTCCGTGTCTAAATACGTTATAGCTCATAGCTTCTCCGCCGCTCTGAGCTTTGCGCTCCTTGATGCGGGGTTTGTTCTCACCTCGTCTTCCCCGGGCACAACCGGTCTGGGGGTAAGGATCCTGAGAACCGGCTTCCTGCCGCAGGCACAGACCGGCATTCGGGGTGGGCACACACACCCTTTTGCCTCTTTCACGAAGGCCTGCTTCACGATCCGGTCTTCGAGAGAGTGGAACGTTATCACGGCGACCCTTCCGCCGGGCTTCAGGATCGGAAGGATATTGGACAGCCCTTCCCGGAGGGATCCCAGTTCATCGTTGACCGCGATCCTGAGCGCCTGGAACGTCAGCGTAGCGGGGTGAATTCGCCGGGGCGGGTAAGGGGGGAAGACGCTCGAAACGATCTCTGCAAGCTGAACCGTGCTCGTGATAGGCCCCCGGACCCTTGCCTTCTCAATTGCCCTCGCTATGGCGCCGGCCCTGTGATCCTCCCCGTATTCACGGATGATCTTCACAAGCTCTTCACGGGGGAGAGTATTCACCAGGTCGGCAGCGGTCTGCGGTCTGCTCATGTCCATGCGCATATCGAGGGGACCGTCCAGCATGAAGCTGAAGCCGCGATCCGGGGCCTTGAGGTGGAACCATGACAGGCCGAGATCGAGCAGGACCCCGTCGACAAGCGTATGCCCGAGTTCGGAGAGGACCTCGGGCAGGTCACGGTAATTCGCCTGCCTGATGATAACGCGATCGCCGTAAGGCGCGAGGCTTTTGCTGCACCGCTCCACCGCATCGGCATCATGGTCCATGCCGATCAGCACGCCGTCGGGCGCCGAGCGTTTCAGAATCTCCGCCGCATGACCGCCGGCCCCAAGCGTCCCGTCCACATACAACCCGCCTGCTTTTGGAGCGAGCAGGTCAACGGCTTCGCGGAGAAGGACGGGCGTGTGGACCAAGTTCGGAGTCAGGAGTTCGGAGTTGGGAGTTTGCGCTGCTCCCCTGTTTCTTTCCGCTGTTCTTTTACTCCGCACTCTGAACTCCGCACCCCGAACTTCTCACAGCCCCAATGGCAAGGTTGTTTCGGGCTTTCCGCCCCCAAAGCTTTTTGCTGCAAGCTGTGCCGTGTCAAAGACCTGGAATTTTTCGAGCACCCCGGTGGTGCGGAAGATATTCTTGATATAGTCCGACATGCCCGCGAGCCGGATATCGCCACCGAACGACTGCATTCGCTTCCGCTCCTCAACAAGCGTGGAAAGGACCGTAAAGTTGACATGCTCCACGGACTCGAAGTTCAGGATCAGACCGTATATATCGCCCTTGATCAGCCGGCCGATAACGCGATTGATCTCCGCCATCTTCGCCGCGTCGATCTCGCCTTCGAGGTTCATCTGAAATACCTTGAGTTTCGGTTCCATGCTAGAGGCCCAATGCGGCAAGCGCTTCGCCGATTTTGTCACCGTTCTGAGAATTTCGTGCCTCCCACGCCTTAGCGTCCCATATCTCGATCTTGTCGATGATCCCGACAAGCATCACGTTCTTTATGATCCCCGCATGATCACGATGAGTAGCGGGGAGCAGCACGCGGCCCTGCTTGTCGAGCTCGCACTCTGTGGCCGAGGCAAGAAGAAACCGCATGAAGTCCTTGACCTCTTTTTTCATCGTGGGCAGGGACCTGATCTTCTCTTCTAACTTCTCCCATTCCTCGAGCGGATAGACCGCGAGGCACTTGTCATAGTCCATGGCAAGCACGAGACTGCCGTCGTAACGGTCTGCGATGATATCGCGAAACTTCGACGGAACGCTCACTCTTCCCTTGGAATCTACGGTATGTTCAAAGCTGCCCCGGAACATTGTCCTCCCCAACGATACCCACCGCGTCCCACTTTATACCACCTGCTGGGCAAAGTATATAATTCATGCGGGTCGATGTCAAGAAAAATATTAATATTTTGAGATGTTACAGGGTGGGTGGGGAATCGGGCTGAAAATCAATTTTATGTAGTATCCCTGACTCAGTCAACCACAATATCTTGTGTAATCTGAAACCGGATTCCCGATTAAAAACTTCGGAATGACGATTTATACGTGCGTTTACATCATCCCCGAATGCCTCTATCGGGGATGTTGTGTAAACATATTTGGAATTCCTGAATGAAGGAGATATGCCATTTCATTTTTTGGCGTGACAATCGGTGAAGAAGCCAGTAGTATAAGCGCTGCAGGAGTCCGCAGTAAAAAGGTAAGCTATTCCCCCTTTTTCCTGACTTCTGGCTCCTGACTCCTTCTTAAATATACTATGACCGATTATTTCATTACCGTTGACGACGAACACATCAAAAGGGAGAAGGCAAAGGCCCGTGAACTGCGCGCTTCCCAGTGGTGGAAACGGAAGCGCTCTTCCGGCATCTGCTACTATTGCGAAGGCAAGTTCAAGCCGGCTGATCTGACGATGGACCATCTGATCCCGATCGTGCGCGGCGGGAAATCCGCGCAGGGGAACCTTGTGCCTTGCTGCAAAGAGTGCAACAACAAAAAAAAATATCTCTTGCCCACTGAATGGGAAGAGTATCTTAGCTCTCTCAAAAAAGAATAGTCCACCCCCCCGCGACAAATGTCCAGAACCTCTGCGATTACCCAACAATTGAATACAGAATTTGAATATCAGCCAGCTTAGATTTGATATACATGAACTGCATATTAGTCCGATACTTAACCATTATGATAAGATCCGGTTACGTCAATTTTAGTAGCGACAATCTTGACCATTCATATAATCTATGCTACGGTATTCCGTCCTTATCATAACTGGTTAGGTCCATGAATATGAACTTAAAAACACTGCGAACATTATTGCTTTTTTTAATATGCCTTGCCTTGTTTTCTTGTACCAAGAAAACGCGCGATGATGCCATTGCTACCAATGCTGAGATCAAGGCATTTGTGAATTACTTTTTCGTTCCAAGTAGCACTCTCCTTAAGAAACGAACAGAAGTTTTCTCATTGCAAGATCAAGCCGCTCAAAGTCTTCTGATTGCCGCGGATTTATGCTCTTCTGATACTCCTTGCAACAGGACAAAAGATTATTTTTTGACATTCACTCCTAATTTCTTGTTTGAGACAATAAACGGTCGAATAATAGTGTTGGGCGCAGATCCAGATGCTTACGTTGACATTTGTGACATAAGGGAGAAAAAGGTTTATCGGGTGCGTCAAACGGGCACAGAAGGTTCTATCTATGGCACCTTTTGGCTCTCTGATTTTTCATTCGTTGTATATGGTATGGAGTCCGATGAGGCATTTGTAGATGTGTATGATATCAAGGTAAAGACAAGAACAAGTTACGCAATAGATAAGGCGAAACGAAAACGTGATGCAGACCTGGATGCATTCTTTATTGCCAAATACGGTCAAATAGGAAATTTTCAATCGCGACGCTAAGAACTAACAGGTCGTTCCACGCCGACCGCTACTCGGCGCATAAACACGGCGTTGTGTGAGTCAATTTTCATATGTTACTGGTCTGAACTATCCAAAAGCGTTCACATGCAGGTATGTCCATGAATCCATCGGTTCACATTAATCCCCGCTATCGCCACATCATCTATCCTGCGTTGATGCTATTGCTCTTTTTCGCTGTAGCCCTATCGCCGGTCAATCTGCTGGGATGCAGAACGCGTGGGATGTTGGCGCTGGTAATCGCCCTTGCGTGCGGAATTTCGGCTGTGTTCGCTGCGATCAAAGCACTGAAAAGCAGGTTGAGGGGTGATTCTGATTCGCAATGGTGGATGATCACCACGCTCATCTTGACCATCCCGGTTGTCGCAATGATTATAATGGCATGAACGGTGAAAGTGTCGGTCGGTGAAGAGCAGAACGAAATCCGACATAATATCTCAACTAGTCGTTCGAGAGGAAGACAGTATAAATCCACCGCACCAATCAACTCGTCGTTATTTAACTACGCATTTCAAAACATACTATCAGTGATTCAACATAACTAGGAGTTCCAAAAGAGCTCTACCGGGTTCCCCTCTTCCTCTTTTCGAGCGCAACCATAAGAAGGGACAATGCAGCCGGGGTAACACCCGAGATGCGTGATGCCTGGCCGAGCGAGATCGGCTGCACCTGCTTGAGCTTTTGCTTCACCTCGCTGCCGAGGCCGGTCACCGCGTCATAATCCATATCAGCGGGGATGCCCTTCTGTTCCAGCGATGCAAAGCGCTCCACCTGCTGGAGCTGACGCTGAATATACCCTTCATATTTCACCTGGATCTCCACCTGTTCAGCCGCTGCTGTATCAAGCGGTATGTCAGGCGGGCTGATCTTCGCAATATCCCCGTATCCCAGCTCCGGCCGCTTGAGGAGCTGATCGAGCGATGCTTCTCCCGGGAGTTCCGTGGAGTTCTTTTGTGCGAGCACAGCATTGACCTCAGGTGTGGATTTGACCCAGGTTTTTTTGAGCCGCGTTGTTTCACGCTCGATGCTCTCTTTTTTCTCAAGGAATTGCTTGTAAACCTCCTCTGATACAAGGCCAAGCTCATGTCCCTTGTCCCGAAGTCTCAAGTCCGCATTGTCCTCGCGGAGGATGAGTCGGTACTCTGCCCGGGACGTGAACATGCGGTAGGGCTCGTTCGTCCCCCGGGTTACGAGGTCATCGATCAACACGCCAATGTACGCCTCGGCGCGCGTGAGGATAACGGGCTGGCGTTTCTGGATCTTGAGTGCGGCGTTGATGCCGGCCATCAGTCCCTGGGCAGCGGCCTCCTCGTATCCCGATGTTCCATTTATCTGACCCGCAAAGTAAAGCCCGCTCACCTTTTTCGTTTCGAGTGAATGCTGGATCTGGGTTGGCGGCGCAAAGTCGTACTCGATGGCATAGGCAGGCCGCATGATCTCGACCTCCTCGAGTCCTGAAATGGAACGGTACATCTGGACCTGAACATCATACGGCAGGCTCGTTGACACGCCATTGGCGTAATATTCTTCGGTATCGAGCCCCTCTGGTTCAAGGAAGACCTGATGCCGTTCGCGCTCGGAAAATCTCTTGACCTTGTCCTCAATGGAGGGGCAGTAGCGAGGCCCGATGCCTTTTATCATTCCCGTATAAAGTGGGGAGCGGTCTAGGTTATTTAGTATAAATTCATGTGTTTTTGTGTTGGTATATGTGAGAAAGCAGGGTAATTGTGGGAGTGGATGGCTATTTTCAGTAAAAGAGAAGAACGGCGCCGGGTCATCTCCATACTGCTTTTTCATCTTTGAAAAATCAATCGTTCTCCCGTTCAGCCGCGCGGGGGTACCGGTCTTGAGCCTTCCGATCTCGAATCCGAGTTCTCTCAGGCTGTCCGAAAGTCCGATTGACGGGAACTCCCCTGCCCTGCCCGAAGGATAATGCACCATGCCGATATGGATCAGGCCCTTCAGGAACGTACCCGTTGTCACGATCACCGCTGATGACAGATATTGTACGCCGATAGTGGTCTCGACCCCGGTGATCCTGTGGTCCTCAACAAGGAACTTCTCGACCGTCCCCTGCTTCACATCCAGGCCCGGCTGCTTCTCAACCGCTTCCTTCATGGCGAGCCGGTACCGTTGCTTGTCGGCCTGGGCGCGCGTGCCGTGGACAGCCGGGCCCTTGCTCCGGTTCAGGGTGCGGAACTGGATGCCGGTCCGGTCGATGATCTTCGCCATCTCGCCGCCGAGCGCGTCGATCTCTTTCACCAGGTGCCCTTTCGCCAGGCCGCCGATCGCCGGGTTGCAGGACATGAGCGCGATGCTGTCGAGGTTCATGGTGAGCATGAGCGTGGAGCAGCCCAGGCGCGCCGAGGCCAACGCTGCCTCGCACCCGGCATGGCCCGCCCCGATCACGATAACGTCGTAGGTATTTTTAAGGGACATAATACAACCTAACCCGGACAAGCCGGAACCAAAATAAAGTCTGTTACCACATCACAGGATCACACGGAAAGATCGCAAGATTAACAAATAAAGATCTTTATAGTCTTGACATGTTAAAATTCATATGATTAATGGCCTGTACTTCTGCGACCTTTGCGACTTTGCGAGAAAAAATGATGTATTCGTATTCATTATTTCCCGATACAGAAGTCATTGAAGATCCGCTCGAGGATATCTTCAGTATAGGTCGCCCCGATGATCAGCCCCAGGCTGTCGAGCGCGCCCCGGAGGTCCAGGGAAATGAACTCCGGAGAGAGGCCGGACGTGATCGATTCAAGCGCTTTTTGCAGGCTTTCTTTCGTCTGTTCCAGCGCTGTTCTGTGCCGCTGGTTCACTGCCCAGACATGCTCCCGCGAGCTGATCGTCCCCTGCTTCACCTGGTCTGAAATCGCGCGCTTCAGGTCTTCAAGCCCCTCGCCGGTGAGGCACGATACGGAAACCTGCGCGTCCGATTTTCTCAGCTGCTCGAGCTTTCTCGGCAGGTCCGACTTGTTGATGATCGCGATCACGTGCTTGCCCTTTACTTCGTCCATCACGCGCCGGTCTTCGGTAGTGAGCGGTTGGGAACCATCGAGAACAAAAAGCACGATATCGGCGGACCCGATGGCCCCGAGGCTCCGTCGCACGCCCTCCTGCTCCACGATGTCATGGGAATGCCGGATGCCGGCGGTGTCCAGGATCTTGAGCGGCACGCCCGCGATGTTCAGATATTCTTCAAGCACGTCCCGCGTTGTTCCCGGGACCTCGGTCACGATCGCCCGGTTCTGTTTCAAGAGCGCGTTCAAGAGCGAGGATTTGCCGACGTTCGGCTTGCCCACGATAGCGGTCGCGAACCCGTCGCGGAGTATCCTTCCATAGGCGTAACCCGAAAGCAGTGAGTCGACAGCAGCGAGCAAGCCGTCCGCTTCTTCCGCGAGCGGCTGCCCCGTCCCGGTCTCAATGTCCTCCTCGGGAAAATCGATCCCCGCCTCTACCGCGGCGATCAGTGATAGCAGGCGGTCGCGGAGTGCTGCGATCTCTCCGGAAAGACCGCCGAGCAGTTGTTCATTCGCAGCCCGGAGCGAGAGATCGGTCTTGGCCCTGATGATGTCCATAACAGCCTCGGCCTGGGCAAGGTCGATCCTGCCGTTCAAAAACGCCCGCTTCGTGAACTCGCCCGGTTCGGCCTGTCTCGCACCCGCTGAGATACACAGCCCCAGGGTTCGCCAGAGCGGCATCATGCCGCCGTGACAGTGGATCTCGATCACGTCTTCTCTCGTGTACGTTGACGGCGCACGCATCACGCTGAGCAGCGCTTCATCCACGGTCTCGCCGGAGGCGGGATCAACAACATGGCCGTAGTGAAGGGAGTGGGAAGGGGCGGTCAAGAGGTTCTTGTCCCTGCGCGGCTTGAATATTTTTACCGCTATTCCGGTTGCCATCCCGCCGCTGATGCGGATGATGCCGATCCCGCCCTCGCCCGGAGGCGTTGAAACCGCGCATATGGTGTCCTGTTCAGACATGGCGGCATATTACCATAAACAGGGGAGGGGCGAAAAAGAATTTTTTAGAAGAAGCAGCTGCTCATGCCCGGAGTCAAAGACGATTTTACAAGATCGTTGGGCCGACCTGTAACAATTAGCGTGCATCATGACTCCCGGTTATGATAAAATAAACTGAGCAAAACAGGAATGCCTACAAGTCATGGACACTAAAGTACTCAAAAAACTCATAGAGAAGTATGGCGTGACGCAGCTTGAGACCTGCATACGTCAACAGCTGGATAAGGGCGAGAATGCCTGTGAGCTCGTTGACAAGGAGGATGTGGTGATCGCAGCGTTAAGCGAGGCCGGGGTTGTGCGGGAATTGATGGACCAGGGCATGACCTTTGCCGATGCGCTCCGTGAGCTCGGGCGAAGGATACGGGCGGTGTACGGGAAAGAATAGTCTTTTAGACGCGGACAGACCCGGAGAATCAGATGGGGGATCTAATACGTAACAATATGCATTATTCTCGGCAAAGGGGGACAAGACTATGAATGACAAGGCTCTCTGGGATCGGTATAAAAAATATCTCTGCGAGTGTCCTTCGATCGGCATGACGCTCGACATCAGCAGGATGAACTTTGCTGATGATTATCTCGCGCGCATGGAACCTGATATCCAGAGGGCGTACGCGGCCATGGATACCCTCGAATCAGGCGCAATCGCCAATCCCGACGAGAACCGCATGGTCGGCCACTACTGGCTCAGGGCGCCGGGGCTCGCGCCATCGCCGGAGATCAGGAGCGAGATCGAGGACACCGTCAAGGCGATAAAGGATTTCACGTTCACTGTGCACGCGGGAAAGATATTTCCCCGGAAGCGTGCCCGGTTCACGCATTTACTGATCATCGGTATCGGAGGCTCAGCCCTGGGACCGCAGTTTATTGCTAACGCGCTCGGTACGACGGCGGATAAAATGAAACCGCATTTTCTGGACAATACGGATCCCGACGGTATCAGCCGGGTGCTGGCCGAGATAGGGAACGATCTTACGGATACTCTTACCGTGGTGATCTCGAAGAGCGGCGGAACTGTTGAGACCAGGAACGGAATGATCGAGGTTGCCGATGCTTATAAAAAAGCCAATCTCTCGTTTGAGCGGCATGCTGTTGCAATAACTGGAGTGGGAAGCAGGCTAGATGAAACTGCTAAAAACAATTTCTGGATAACCAGATTTCCTATGTGGGACTGGGTTGGTGGGAGAACATCGCTATTTTCTGCAGTTGGGATTTTGCCGGCCGCATTACAAGGAGTTAATACCGAAGGATTATTAAAAGGCGCTGCGCTCTGTGATGGGATCACTCGAGGAAAAGACAGCCGATCCAACCCGGCGGCGCTTCTGGCCCTTGCCTGGTATCATGCAACAGGAGGCAGGGGACAGAAGGACATGGTAATCCTCCCTTACAGGGACCGGTTGATGCTCTTTCCAAAATATCTTCAGCAGCTTATCATGGAGTCACTGGGCAAGGAAAAAGACCTGAACAACATAGTAGTTAACCAGGGGATCACGGTCTACGGCAATAAAGGCTCCACAGACCAACACGCCTATGTCCAGCAGCTCCGGGACGGCGTGAATAATTTTTTCGCCACGTTCATCGAAGTGCTCCATGATCGGGATGGGTCTTCACTTGAGGTTGAACCCGGGATCACGAGCGGGGACTATCTGAACGCCTTTCTCCAGGGAACAAGGAGCGCCCTGAACGAGAACAAGCGCGAATCGATCACCATATCGATCGACACGCTCGATGCGCAATCCGTCGGCGCGCTTATCGCGCTGTATGAACGGGCAGTCGGGTTCTACGCCACGCTGGTCAACATCAATGCGTACCACCAGCCGGGTGTCGAGGCGGGGAAAAAGATGGCCGAAGCTGTCATCAAACGCCAGGGTGAGGTGTTGGCCTATCTGCGGAACAATGTCGGGAAATCGTTTACTGCTGAAGAAATAGCTGCAAATATCGGGGCAGAAGAGTACACGGAGTCGATATTCAGGATACTCGAACATGCGAGCGCGAATGCGAACCATGGGGTGAAGAAGGGTGCGGGGAAAAAAGTTTTTGAGTCGCGGTATGAGGCAATGCGTAAAAAGTTCGAATGTGTTACCTTGAATCCTTTGCTGTCATTCTGAACGAGCGTAGCAGAAGTGAAGAAGTCTTTTCGGCATCAGGGCAACTCCGTGAAGGTCTGGCACTGGCTGGAAATGCAAGATTTTTTTGCGGAGTTTATCCCGAGGTGTAAATAACGAGATTCTTCGCTACGCTCAGAATGACAAATCTTGTGAGTTTATTGACATTTATTGCGAGATCATCAATAGTACGAGGCGCTGTCAGATAACATGAAACCGCTATCGTTTCATGCCTTCCAAAGCATTAAATAATCCTGCAATGTCTTCCCCGGTATTATAAAAATGCGGCGATACGCGGATGCCGCCGCCGCGGGCATTGACCATGATCCTCTTTTCCCGAAGCGCATCCTGCATTGCGGCAGGATCAAAATCACCCGAAAACGTTATGTTCCCGCCACGCTCATGCCGCGCACTCGGGGTCAGGACACGATAGCCTCTTTTCAACGCTTCCTGTATGATCAGATCGCCGAGGTCAAGCACGCGTTGTTCGATATGTTCGATTCCGACTTCGAACAGGAGATCAAGCGCCGCACCGAGTCCGAAAATGCCCATAAGGTTCATCGAGCCTTCCTCGAATCGCAGGGCATTGGTTTTCAGCAGCAATTCGGGGCGATCAAATTCGAATTCGTTTTGGACACTTTTCCACCCCACGAGGGGAGGGGAGAGCTGCTCAGCCAGCTCTTTTCTGCAATAGAATATCCCGATGCCCTCAGGACCGAGGAGCCATTTATGCGCATCCGCCGAGAGAAAGTCGATATGACAGTCCCGCACAGCCATCGGGATGAGGCCCAGGCTCTGGATCGCATCAACACAGAAGAAAACCTGTTTCTCCCGACACAGTGCACCAACTTTTTTTAAATCAATCCTGAAGCCGTTTGAGTACTGAACAGAGCTTATGGCAAGAAGACGTGTTCTTGCGTCCATCAAGAGCTCGATGTCATGCATTGCGATCCTGCCGTCCCGTGAAGGGATGGTCCGAACTTCGACACCTCTGCTTCTGAGATTCACCCAGGGATATATATTGGAGGGAAACTCTTTTTCATAGATAAGGACATTGTCTCCCGGCCGCCAGCCGAGCCCCTGGGCAACGATCGACAGCCCGTGAGAAGTGCTTTTTACAAAGGCGATCTCGTCCGACCCTGCGTTGATGAGCCGCGCGCAGGCCTGTCTGATCTCTACGACCCGTTGTGCCCACGCAGGATAATGAAAGGCCCCGCCTTCGGTCGACTCGGCGAGCAACTTTTCGATTGCGGTCTTGACCCTGAGCGACATAGGCGCAACTCCCGCATGGTCAAGGAAGATGTATTTCCCGGTAATGGGAAATTCGCGCCGATAGGCTTCAAAAAATTTGCTATCCATGAGATTTTCCTCGTTTGTCATTCCCAATTACGGGTATCGACATGACTCAACAAGCCCCAATATTTAGAAACCATATCCCCGATAGGGGCGCTCGGGGATGACAAAGGAAGTGCCCGAAAATATCGTCATTCCCGAATGAGCTTATGGGGGATCCAGTGCTGTGGCTTTTCCCTTGATATATTTCACTTTCTCTTTCCTGGATAACTGTTTCATCGCATATTCTTTTTTCAGCGCACTCGATCTCCCGCAACAGCGTTCCTGATGCACAAGCTTCACCGGAAGCCGGCTGCGGGTGTAGCGTGAGGCTGTGCCGTTGTTGTGCTGATGGACGCGGCGCGATACGTCGCTCGTAATGCCCGTATATAGCGTATTGTCCCTGCATTTCAGGACATAGAGCACCCAGGCAGACGCTTTCTTCTTTCTTTTTTTTGCGGCACCCATTTAACGGAGATTGTATCCGAGACAGGGGCCTTTATCAAGCCTATTTACTCGCGTATTCGATACTTGTAATTGCCCCGCCCCGTTTGCTTTCATTCAAGCCGCTGTGTTATAGTATTTTTCCATGAAGACCCTGCGAGACATCATCCAGCCTGTGCTTAGCGATATCGAGGTCGGGAACAAGACTGTCGAAGTGAGCGAACTCTGGGGGGCCGCGAAGGCCCTCTTTTTATTCGGCATGAGCGATGAAGCCCGTCGCCCCGTGATCGTGGTCACCGCGAGCGAGGAGGAGGCCGAAGCGCTCGCTGAGGACCTGAGTTTTTTCGTCCACACGATGCCATCGGGACCGGGCAGGGGAGCGCAAGATGGAAATCCGCACGTTCCCTGCCTGGGGCGTGCTTCCCTTCGAGGCGGACTCGCCCGACAGCCGCACCGTGGGCGAGCGTATGCGCTTCCTGTACAGCCTCATCAGCGGCAACCCGGGAATCTTCGTGGTGCCGGTCGCGTCCCTGATGCAGAAGCTCCCGCCCTGGGAGCTTTTCGTAGAATCAATAAAAACCATAACCATAAAAACGCAGATCACTCCCGATGGCCTCATTGCCGCGCTTGTTGCCACGGGCTATGAATCAGCTTCTCTGGTCACGCGCGTGGGCGAGTTCAGCAGGCGGGGAGGGATCATCGATTTTTTCTCGCCTTTGCATGAGAACCCGGTTCGCCTGGAATTCTTCGGTGATGCCATCGAGTCCCTGCGCGCATTCGATCCCGAGACCCAGCGGTCCACGGGAGAGATCAGGGAGGCAGTGGTGCTGCCGGTGAGGGAGCTTATCCTTAATGCGAAGGGGCTTGAGCAAGGTGCTCGACGATTCAATGCAGCCACCCATGACGATGACAGCGGCGCCAAGGGCCAGGATCTCTTGATCAGATAAAACAGGGGATCCTCCCGCCCGGCGGAGAGTTCCTTGCCCCGTTTTTTTACGATATGGAGAGCCTGTTCAATTATCTGCCGGAAAACAGTTTCTTCGCACTCATCGAGCCCGACGATCTGAAAAAAGAGCTCGAGGAGCAGATCGGAAAAAGAGAAGAGGGCAGACGGGAAGAGGCAGAAGAGGGAAGAACGCTGCCGGAGGTTGCCGAGCTTTATCTCGATCAGAAGGGGATCGAGGCCGGGTTTTCGAACTTCCCGGCCCTCAACATCTCGCCTGCTCGGCACAGGAGCCGGGCTTCGCATGGACACGAAATCCTCATCCTGGCTCAGCGTTCGCCTCACGAAGCCGATCGAGCGGGAGCAGCGCGAGCAGGAACAGATGCCTGTCGAAGGTACCATGGCAGGGCTCGTGGAAAAGTTGAAACGGCTGAGAGAGTTCAACCGCGTTGCGATCGTATGCGGCACGGACGAGGCCGCTGCGCGGCTTAAAAAACTGTTCATGGAATACGGCCTCGGCGTTACGATCGGCCCGCATCTTCCTGACCAGCAGGCCGGGCCATGGCCTATCATGGCGATGATCGGCAGGCTCTCGGATGGGTTCGCCTGGCCGGAGCTGGGCGTCGCGCTCATCACCGAAGAAGAGATCTTCGGCAGAAAAGTCCACCGGCCCTCTGCGCCGAAATCCAAAGTCGCCCCGTTCCTCTCGACGTTCAAAGAGCTCAAGCCCGGAGACTTCGTGGTCCACACCGACTACGGCGTGGGCGAATACCAGGGCCTGACGCACATCAGCGTCGACGGGTTCGAGACAGACTTTCTCACGCTCCGCTATGAACCGGACGCGAAATTATACGTTCCGCTCTACAGCCTCGACAAGGTCCAGAAGTATATCGGCATAGAAGGGTCGGCCCCGAAGCTCGACAAGCTCGGAGCCCCCGCATGGGCAAAAACAAAAGAGAAAGCACGGAAGGACATTCTCGAAATGGCTCAGCAGCTTGTGGCCATCTATGCCGCGCGCGAGGCCATGCAGCGTCCGTCCTTCTCGCCGCCGGACAATCTTTACCGCGAGTTCGAGTCCGCATTCCCCTATGAGGAGACGCCGGACCAGCAGAAGGCGATCGAGGACGTGCTCGCGGACATGCAGCGTCCGCGTCCCATGGACCGGGTCGTGTGCGGCGACGTGGGGTACGGAAAGACCGAGGTCGCGCTCCGGGCCGCGTTCAAGGCAGTGGAGGACGGTCATCAGGCAGCGGTGCTCGTGCCCACGACGCTGCTCGCGGACCAGCACTTCCGCACCTTCTCCCAGCGGCTTGCGCCCTTCTCGGTCCGCGTGGACATGCTTTCGCGCTACCGGACGAAAGCGGAACAGAAGGAAACGCTCAAGGGCTTGCAGAGCGGCACCGTGGACATGGTGATCGGCACACACCGCCTGCTCCAGAAGGACATACGTTTCAAGAACCTTGGCCTGCTCGTGGTGGATGAGGAGCACAAGTTCGGCGTCAGGCACAAGGAGCGTATTAAAGAATTTAAAAAGCTCGTGGATGTGCTCACGCTTACGGCCACGCCGATCCCGCGCACGCTCCACATGTCGCTTGCGGGCATCCGGGACCTCTCGATCATCCAGACGCCGCCGCTCGATCGCCAGGCCATCCAGGTTGTGCTCGCGCACTTCGGCAAGCGCGTCGTCCGCGAGGCGATCGCGCACGAGCTCGCGAGAAACGGCCAGGTATTCTTTGTGCACAACCGGGTCCAGGGCATCGAGCGCATGGCCGACTTCATCCGGAACCTTGTGCCGGAGGCAAAGGTGGGTGTAGCGCATGGCCAGCTCAACGAGGACGAGCTCGAGGAGGTGATGACGAAGTTCCTTGCAGGGAACCTGAACGTGCTGGTGACCACGACGATAATCGAATCAGGCATCGATATCCCGACCGCAAACACGATCATCATCAACCGCGCGGACCGTTTCGGTCTGGCGGACCTGTATCAGATCAAAGGCAGGGTCGGCCGGAGCAGAGAAAAGGCGTATGCCTATCTGCTCGCCCCGGCGGACGAAATACTCTCTGATGTGGCGCGCAAACGCCTCCGCGCGATCCAGGAGCTGTCAGAACTCGGCGCCGGGTTCCGTATCGCAGCGCAGGACCTCGAGACGCGCGGCGCCGGGAACCTGCTCGGGAGGCAGCAGTCCGGCCATATCGCTGCCGTGGGCATCGACCTCTACACCCACATGATGGAGGAGGCGATGACGGAGCTGCGCGGCGAAAAGGTTACGGAAGAGACGGACACGCTCATCACCATGCGCGCATCGGCCTTCATCCCCGAGGACTACATCAGCGACGTAAGCCTGCGGCTCGCGGCGTACAAGGAGATCTCGAGCATGACCGTTGAAACGGAACTGAAAGACCTTGCTGATGAGCTTCGCGACCGCTACGGCGAACTTCCCGAACCGGCCGCGAACCTGCTCGAGATCATGTCCATCAAACTGATTGCCAAAAAGGCCGGTGTTGCGCGAATTGACGCCGGCAAGGAGATCGTGAACATCACCTTCGCTGAGAACGCGGGCATTTCTCCCGACCGGGTCATGATGATCCTCAAGAGGAACAAGGGGAGGATCAAGCTCATTCCGGAATATACGCTTCAGATCGCCCTGCCTGACCAGTCGCTTCGGACCGCGTCGGAAGCGGTGAAAAAGTGCTTGCAGGAACTATTGTAGTGTGTTATAAGAAAGAACGTTTTCTGAAACAGAGAGTGCCTGACCAAAGAACAGTAAATTCACTCACCGGAGGAGATCATTTCATGAAAAAGTTCAGCACAATACCCGCGTTATTAATCCTTGCGCTCGCCATCACGATGTCCGGTTGCAACAAGGGCCAGGATGGCGCAGTTCTGGCCAAGGTGAACCGCGGTGCCATCACCGTTTCGGATTTCAAAAAGCAGATCGAGGAGCTGGCGCCCCAGATGCAGCAGGCCGTGGTGGCCGACCCCAAGGCTCGCAGGGACTTCCTCGATGACCTGATCGGGATCGAGCTCGTGATCCAGGAAGCGAAGCGACAGGGTCTGGACAAGGATGCGGATTATAAAAAACGGCAGGAACAGCTCAAGAAGGAACTGGAGCGCCGGGTTCAGGAAGAGGCGAAGAACGATCTTTTCAACAGCCTGTTAAAAAAAGAGCTGGGTGACAAGATGAGCAAGGTGACCCCGCCTACGGACCAGGAAGTGCAGGATTATTTTAACCAGAACAAGGACAAGATCTTCCAGGCAGCGGGAAAGCAGATCAAGTTCAAAGATATCGAGCCGCAGCTCAAGTTGCGGATGACGCAGGAAAAGCGGCGGGAAGTGTATGTTGCGTTCGCCAAGGGACTCAAGGCTAAGGCCAAGATATCGGTGGACGACAAGGCCATGGATACCGCAATGGCCGAACTTACCAAGCCCGCGGATATGTCCGGTCTGACGGTGACCAAGGTCCCGGCAGCGGGAACAGAAGAGACAAAAAAATAGCGGCTGCGATGAATATCCCGCGTCTCACGAATTATCTGGCCCCGGTGCTGTTTCTGGGGCTTCTCTTTTTTGCCTGCAAGAAAAAGGTCGAGGAGAAACCGCAGAGCAGTCCTGTTTCGACGGTCTCCGCCGCCGTCAGGGTCGTGGCGACAGTGAACGGGGACCCTATCACGCTCGCCGAATTTCAGGAACGGTTCGGCCGTACCGGGATCAAACCCGAGCACGAAGCAGAACTCGAGATCAAGGTGGAGTTCCTCAACAGGCTCATCGAACGCAAGATGATGCTGATCGAGGCCCAACGGAAGCGGATCAAAGTCGGGCTGCCCGAGATCAACAAGAAAATGGAAGCGCTTCGCGCCGAGTACGGAAAAGACATTAAGGACCTGCTCGCAAGCCAGGGTGTTGACTTTGAAAAGTGGAAATCGGACATATGGGAAGACATCATGATCGAACGGCTGATCGCGAGCGAGGTGAACCGGCGCGTATCCGTGGCGCCGTCCGACGTGCGGCGGTATTATCAGGCCAACTCCCAGGAGTTCGAGAAGCCTGAGCAGGTTCGCGTCCGCCAGATTGTGGTTGTCACCGAGGAGGAAGCCAGAAAGGTGGAGGAACTCCTGCGGGCCGGGACCGATTTCGCCGCACTCGCGCGAGAGAAATCAACGGCGCCCGAGGCCGAGCGGGGCGGCGACCTGGGTTATTTTGCCATGGGCGATATGCCGGCGGAGTTCAATGTCGTCTTCGGGTTGCCTAAGGGCGGTATCAGCGGGGTCGTGAAGAGCCCGTATGGGTTCCACATCTTCAAACTTGAGGACAAGCGCCGCGCTGGCAGGATGGGCCTTGACGAAGTCTCTAAGGGCATAGCCGACAAGCTGCGGCGGGAAAAAGAAGACGCGCGGTACAAACAGTGGCTCAAGGAGCTCCGCTCACGGACAAAATTCGAGGTGAATTATAAGGCGCTGGAGCAGTAGGAACGGACGAAGGGGAGGACGGAGAGAAAGGTGTGAAGATGAATACATAAGCAGGTTATCTATTGTAGTCCCGTACCTTATCACTTTTCGCCTTTCTTACTTTCTCCAATTTCTCCGTGCCCTCGCGGGGTGAGCAGGATCGTCCCGCGGTCATTCGCAATGTCCAGTTTTGTCTTGAACCGTTCCGATGCGGCATTGATGCTGTCAAGCACATCCCGGGCCGGCTTGCCCAGCAGAATACGGGGCCGGTATTTCACCCGGTAGTTGTTCACATCCAGCGGCACTGCTTCAACCCGCGAAAGAATCTTGCCCTGGAACGTCAAAAGGAGTATTATGCCGTCGTTCGTACGATTGCTCTCGGACCCGAACACGAAATTGCCGAGACTGTAGGCGATGATACGGCCTTGATATACCTCGAGTTCCTGAAGCACGTGCGGGTGGTGGCCAAGCACGAGATCGGCTCCCCAGTCGATGGCCTTGTGGCCCAATTCGACCTGATAATCCTTGGCAGCGGTCATGAGTTCCGCTCCCCAGTGGAACGAAACCACGACCAGGTCCGCTGATGGCCTTGCCTTCTCGATGTCGGACCTCACAAAGTCCGCATACCCCGGGGCAGTGCCGGGTCTGCCTGCCGATGCGAAGAATTCGAGAGGAAAGGTGAGGGAGTAGGAGAGGAAGGCGATCGTCCTCCCCTTGACCTTCAGGTACGCCGGGGAGCGGGCTTCGTCGAGGTCCATACCCGCGCCGGTGTAAAGGATATCATTCTCGGCCAGGACCGTGAGTGTGTCCTTGAGCGCGAGGGGGCCGAAGTCCATTGAATGATTGTTCGCGAGTGTCACCACGCGGATGCCGGCCTTCTTAAGCGCCTGAGCGGCGACCGGACCGGCGCGGAGGGTGAACTTTTTGTTCTCCACGGCAATACCCCGGGTGGAGATCGAGGACTCAAGATTGCCCACCACCACGTCGGCCCTCGAGAGGATCGGCATCACGTCTGCAAAGGGATAGCCCGGGCCGAACTCCTTAAGGAATGGCTCGGTCCGTCCGCCAAGCATCAGGTCGCCGACCGCCGCGATGGTGATTTCGTCCGGTGCTGGCTGTTCAGCGGCAGCGGCGGGAATGCTGAGAGCGAGAACAAGAGTGAACGTGACGACGAGTATTTTCATAACCGGTGTTGATAATAATCAACTCGCCGCCAAAAGGCAACAGGAAAAGGCGGTAACAAAGCAGGGAGCGGAACCATGAAGAAAAATCTACTTGCTGTCATTGCATTGATCGGCATTCTTTTCACGAACGCCTTGCCGGGCAGTGCGAGCGGGTCGGTTGTCGTGGACCGGGTGGTCGCGGTGGTGAACGACGATATCATCACCATGAGCGACCTCCAGCGCGAGGAGGCGTTGAAGAAGAGCGAGGTCGTTCATGACGACCGGCTGGTCCTCGAGGACATGATTGACCGGAAACTTCAGATGGCGGCTGCGAAGCGCTCAGGTATGGACGTAACAGACAAAGAGCTTGCCGACGCCGTTGCTGATATCATTAAACGGAACAATATGGACATGCAGCAATTCGGCGTGGCGCTGGCCAAAGAGGGGCTTACCGTCGAACAGTATAAGGCCGAGCTCCGGGAACAGATCACGCTCTCGCGCTTGTTCAATAAGTATATTCGCTCCAATGTGAACGTGGACGAGGCTGAGGCCCGTGCGTTTTACCAGAACAACCCGAAGACATATTCATTGCCGGAAGAGATCCGGGTGCGGCAGATCTTCCTGACGGTGCCCGGTGATGCGACGCCGGAACAGGCTGCGGCGATCAAGGAGAAGGCGCAATCCGTTTACGCCCGCGCGCAAAAAGGCGAGGATTTCATCCACCTCGTCCGCGAGGTCTCGCAGGGTGCGACTGCTTCTCAGGACGGCGATCTGGGGTTCATGAAGCGAGGGGACGCGCTGCCCGAGATCGAGGAAGCGGCACGTACACTCAAGCCCGGCGATAGTTCAAGCCCTTTCCTGTGTGCCGGCGGATACAATGTTATCAAGCTGGAAGAGGTGCGGACACCAGTCAGACCTTTTGACAAGGTAAAGGACGAAATTATGAAGACCCTCTACGAGCAGAAGGTGGAGAACACCTACCGAAGCTGGCTTCAGGCGCTCAGGGGCGAGTCGCATATCGAGAACCGATTGTAAGTAAGTCGCAAAGGGCAGTGCGCGCGAGAGAAAAAAGAACAGCAGCAGTTACATCAGACGCTCTGCGCCATGCCCTGTGCGCTCTGCGCGATGCCTTCCCCCCTCATGAAAACCGTAAAACTCAAGCAAAAAGAAGAACGCCGCATCCTGCGAGGACACCCCTGGGTGTTCAGCAACGAGCTTGATCGCGCGCCCGTTGAATTCACACCCGGCGAGATCGTCGATGTTCTGGACAATGCGGGCCGTTTCCTCGGTCGGGGCTACATCAATCCACACTCGCTTATCGCCGTGCGCCTGCTCACGAGAACACGAGAAGATATCAACGTTGGTTTTTTCAGAAGGCGGATCGCTGCTGCCCGCAGCCTGCGGACCCTGCTCGGGTTCGGAGATTCCTTTCGCGCGGTATTCAGCGAAGGCGACCATCTGCCCGGCCTCATTGTCGATAAATACGCGGGTACGCTGGTGGTCCAGTCCTCGACCGCGGGGATCGACAGGATGCTGAACGAGATTCTCGTCGCGCTGAAGGAGGAATATGCGCCGGAGGCGATCATACTCAGGAACGATACAGAATCGCGCGAGATCGAAGGCCTTGTCCGGGAAACGCGGGTGGCACACGGGTCAATTTCCGGTCCGGTGATCTTCGAGGAATCCGGCATCACCTACCGCGTTGACGTTCTCGAAGGACAGAAGACAGGGTTCTTTTTCGACCAGCGCGAGAATCGACAGGCTCTTAAAGGATATGTCCAGTCCAGGCGAACGCTCGACTGCTTTTGTTACGTGGGTGCCTGGGCGCTCTCGGCAGCGCGCTTCGGTGCAACGGAGGTCATCGGGCTTGACTCATCGGAGAAGGCGATCGCATTGGCAACAGAAAACGCCGCGAATAAACGGCCTATCGGTGCAGTTTAAAAAAGCGGATGTCTTTGATGAGCTCCGCGTTCTCGAAAAACATCGGGAACGCTTCGGCTGTATCGTCCTTGACCCGCCTGCATTCGTCAAGAGCAGGGCAAAGGTGCGCGAGGCGTTAAAGGGATACAAGGAGATAAACCTGCGCGCTATGAAACTGCTCGAGCCGGGCGGAGCGCTCGTGACCTGCTCCTGCTCGCATCATATTGATCAGGAACTGTTCAGGGAAATGCTGATCGACGCGGCCTACTCGGCAGGCCGGCAGGCGAAGCTCCTGGAAATGCGTTCCCAGGCCAGGGACCATCCGGCCCTGCTCGCGGCGCGGGAGACGCAGTATCTGAAATGCGCGATATTGATCGTTGATTGATGCAAAATGGCGAAAAGAGATTTAGCTTGACGAACCAGCGTTCCCTGTGTTAAAAAGTATCCGTTCCCGGGCGATTAGCTCAGCGGGAGAGCACTGCCTTCACACGGCAGGGGTCGCAGGTTCAAACCCTGCATCGCCCACCATAACCATTCAAGGAGTCAGCAGATAGCTGCTGACTCTTTTTTTGTTCTCTTATTTTATTCTCTTGCCATTTACATCTTGCCGTAGTACTTTTAAGGAGTGCAAAGCGCGCTTTGTTAGCGAGTGAAGTATTAAATCGATAACGGAGAGCTTTCAATTTCAAAACCATACTTTTATTGAGGACGGAACCATGTGTGACCTCTGCACCAAACACGGCGAAGGCAAGATCTGGTATAAGAACGCGAAAAATTATGCCGAAGATCTCTTGTCCGACCTTGAGCGACGCCGGTATATCGAGAACTTTCTGACTACCGCGTTCAGCGAAGGATTCCAGACCCTCGGAAGGCTCGAGACCATCTACAAGAAAAAAGGCAAACTTCCGGAAGCGGTCAAGACTGCCATGGTCGCCAAGGCAAAGGCGGAGCATTTCGGGCAGGTGTTGCCTATCGAGGAGATCAGCGAGGTGGTGCGACAGGCCAGGACCGTGGTGCGCATGCCCTGTGCCTGCAGGTGGAACATCGGGAAAAAAGAGGAGCGATGCTGTTATGCGGTGAGCTACGGACCGGAGGCCTGGTATCAGGGCATCGATATGGGGTATTTCGGCATGGCATCGGATGAGGGCCTCGAACCGCTTTCTCCGGACACGGCTATCGAGCAGATGAAGGCAATGGAGGCGGACGGGTCGGTCCATACCATCTGGACCATGATGACGCCGTTCATCGGTGCGGTCTGCAACTGTTCTCCTGATGAGTGTCTTGCCATGAGGACCCTGACCCGGACCAGTGTAGAGACCATGGAGCGGGCGGAGTATGTGGCGAACGTCGATGAGGCGCTCTGCACGGGCTGCGGGCTCTGTGACGGCCTCTGTCACTTTCATGCGATCAAGAGCGTAACACGGAGCGGCACATCCCGCGCCCATATTGATCCGAACAACTGTTTTGGCTGCGGCTTGTGCCGCAGGGCATGCGGCGCCGGGGCGATTTCATTGGTGTTACGATAGGTCAGAGCGGGAGAAGAAAAAAAAGCAGGCCCTGAATGAACAGGACCTGCTTGATAGGTTAACGTGCAGACTTACAGCTTTACAACATTGGCTGCCTTGGGGCCTTTGGGTGAGTCGACAACGTCGAACTGCACTTGCTGGCCTTCAGCCAACGACTTAAAGCCGCTGTCCTGAATGTCGCCGAAATGAACGAACACATCGCCGCCCTTTTCGCGCGTAATGAATCCAAAGCCTTTGGAATCATTGAACCACTTTACCGTACCTGTTTCCATGGTGAGCTACCTCCTTCTTGGGAATTGAAGCTCACGGAAAAGGCCAAAAAAATCCGCAAAGCCTAACGTACTTTGCGGTTACCCTACAAATACATCCGGAACTTCTGAATGACATAATGGCATTTCCGAACAGTAATGTCAAGGATTATTATTTAAAAAGTGAGGAATCTCGTTCCACGTGTTGAGAAATGGAAAAAATTTAAGATTCGATCTTCTCTAATTAGGAACGATCAGACGCGGAACAGGTCAGATGGTAGGCAGTTCATCGCTACGACGCAGAGCGGGAGACCAGACAGATCCGGTTTATTGCGGTCCAGGCCGGGATGGATCATACACCTGTGAAAAAAGTGGTGACGCTGCAGGGAACAGCTATCTTTTTATTTCATTTTTGACCGATTCAAGAAGCGAGGCGATAATCTTATCGGGGTCCCGGAGTGACTGGCAGGGGGGCGACTGTTTAACCTGCTCCTGGAGGTATGCTTCCTCTTCGGGGGACAGGATCACGAATTGTATGCCTGCCCGATACCCGCCGCTTTTCAGCGTGCTCCAGACGAGCACGCCGTACTTCTGGCCGCCGATTTGCTCCCTGAAACAGATCAGACCGGGCTCGATCCGCTCGCTTGTCTCAATTCCCACGCCGATCACACTGATATCCACGATCCGGACAACGTGTTCTGTTCGCATGGGCTGGTCGAAGGCGGTGACGTCCAGGGGATAGGTGCGAAGTGAGGCGACGCGATACCGCTGGACCCCCGGGCTCCTTTTTCTCCCCACTGTGTCACGAAAATCGTTCCTCCACAGGCGCCATGCCCCGGCTACTTTATATATATTAAAAAAACCGACCCGGTGTGAAGAAAATACTACGGCCTGTTCTTTTTTGGGTGTCCCCAATGTCCGGCAATCCCCTTGACCCCATCATGACAAATCTGTATTATATCATTCAGGCATCCTATGCCGGCACCCCCATGACAGCAGACAAAACTATATTCGGCCTCCGGTTCCATTCGAATGGAAGACTCCAGCTTTCGATCGATGGTCTCAAGGTTTTCCTCGACAGCCCAACGAAGGAAGACAAGGGAAAGCTGCACGAAGACGACCTGGCCGCATACCGCGACCTGCTCAAGGCCGTCGAGTCCTTTGAAAAGGGTCAACGGGGAGCCTTCCATGACTGGATGCTCTTTACCGTGCTTGATCACTCCCACATCGTCAAACCTGCACTGAAATCGGCCGTGGAGCAGTATAAATATCATTTTTATAATCTGTCCGAACTCGACCTCAAAAAGCCTTCAGCATTCATCAAATCTGCCGAAGAAGAGATTGCCAAGCTTAATCCGAAAAAAAAGGAAGAAGTTGCTCGAAAAGAACGGCTCGCGGGAATGGTCGCGGATCGGAAACAGGCACTCGACTCGCTGACGAAGAAGTGGCTCGCACTGTCTGAAGAACTGAACCATATCGTCGCGTACATCAAAGACAATCTCGTAAAGATCGAGAAGCTCACCGATACGTCGATTGCCATCCTTGAGGGCGAAAAGATCAGCAGAAAAAAAGAGGGCGACCTGATAGAGGACATTAAAACGCAGTTCAAGGAACGCCTCCGCGAGTCCCTGCACCGGGGTACGATCGCCAGGGAGGACCTTGAGAAGGCAAAGGAAGAGGTCTCCAGTCTTTCGAAACGGACCGCGGATCTTATTCGCACAGACGTCTACATGCTGACTCAGCTGTATGTGGCAATCCGCGAGTACTGCGGGAAGGCGTGCAGCGAGCTCGACAGCAGGGTTGACGAGATTCAAAACAAAAAGCACGCCAGTTTCGATGAGGACCTGGAACTCTACACACAGGTTGAAAAGCTTCTTGTCTCGTTCACCCAGGAATGCCGTTTTGAGATAAAGGCAGCAGACATTGGCACTGAGACAGAGCACGACCTGATCCTTATGGAAAAAAGAAAAGAGATGCTCGAACACCTTTTTGGCCTGTTGCGGCAGGGGTCTTCGTGATGATAGCGCCCTAGGCAACGCGTTCAGGAATAACAATTGAGATTTGGAAAGAATTTGATTCTATGGCAACGAATACAAACGAAAATAATAATTGTTACATCCCTACGGATTCCCCCGCTCCCGCCGGGTAGAGGATAAAGCCTGCCCGGAGACTTCGGCGAGCTCAGTCGAGCCGCAATGACGAAGGGACGAGGTGCAAACGCATCAACGTTAAATGCTTTTGTATTAATTTTACCTGCTGCCACTGCGAGGGCCTACCGGGAGGAGAAGGCAATAATGAATCTGCAGAGGGTATTTAACGCGAGGCGCGGGTTGGGGGTCGTGACGGCGCTGTGCTTTCTGACCCTGGGATTGATGTTGGTTCCCCGCGTGTTCAGCGCGGATGTACGAACAAGCGCCGCTATCCCTCACCGCATCGAGGCATTTAAGCCGGGAGAAATACTGACCTATGAGATCAGTTGGTCAAATATCGTTACAGCGGGGACCGCCGTCCTGGAGGTCAACGAGGAAAAACTGCCGAACGGAAGAACGGCCTTCATGTTCATCGCAACATCCCGCTCTGTGGGTGTCGTGGACAAGGTCTATCCGGTGAATGACAGGGTCCAGAGTATCTTTGACCCACGGATCATGCAAAGCCTCTCGTTCAGCCTCAACGAAAGCCATGGCAAGAGAAAGAGAACCCGCAGGTTGGTCTTCGATCATGCGGGCCGGACAGTCGTCAGCACGCTGAACAACGACCCGCCGCAGACCTTGACCATACCGGATCCGGTCCAGGACGCATTGTCGTCGCTCTTCTATCTCCGGACAATGGAAGACTTCACGATTGGCAAGATCCATGTCATCTCGGTCCACGATAGCGGCAAGAACTGGTCCGTCGAGGTCCAAACCCTGGGCAGGGAGAAGGTGAAGACGCCTGCCGGAAAGTTCAACACGATCAAGGTCAAGACCTTTCCCAAATACGAGGGCATCTTCATGAACAAGGGGGAGATCTTCATCTGGCTCACGGACGACAGCCGGAAGATACCGGTGCTCATGAAGAGCACGGTCTCCATCGGGTCCATCATGACCACCCTGACTGATATGAAGCTGGGAGAGGCTGCGCGTTGACGTCATCTTTGACGGCGCTCACAAAAGAGCCGTCCGCTGTTTTGCATCGAGGATCGGCTTTCATATATGCCGTTCTACTTCCCCTGGTCTTTATCATCAACGATGGAGTGATTCCTCATCTCGCAGACGATTAGCCATCTAGGTTAGCACTGGGCCGTGATTGGTCTGGCAATCAGCGTTCACGGTGAAGCGTCTTGGAATGCATGGAATGGAGGTCTGTTATGAAGGACAGGGTTTTGAAAAGAGGGTTCTCTTTGGGCGTCGTCCTTTCTTTGATGGTTTTGCCAGTGCTTGTATCCGGTCAGGAACACCACATGCATGACACCGCAACATCGCCGTCAGGCCATAGCAACAATCCGCTTATAGATGAAATGGTGAAGCTCGACGCTGTCTTTCGTGATGTCGTGTCAGGAGTGTCGCTTGGAGACGGGGCGCGGGTCCATCAAGCATTGGATGCCATGCATGGCACTATGGAAAAAACCCACGAGGGCATGCGCCACGGCATGGTGAAGGTCCCGAAGAACACCGCACGGGTGAATGAATTCGTGGATCTGGACAAAAAATTTCATGCCAGACTGGAAACCCTTTCCACGGCGGCACAGAAGAACGACCAGCAGGCCATGCTTAAGCTGACAAAGGAACTTCTGGACAACTGCGTGCAGTGCCACCGCACGTTTCGGAATCAATAGCCTCTGGATGCGAAGAAAATCACGAGTTAGGCCGATGAAGGGGTGAACTGCACCCGATTGCGGCGGAGTGGTCCAGAAAGGTTCAGGCCGTTAATCGCTTTTCAGAGAAACAACAAAGGGGTCAGCCGACGATCGGCGAACCCCTTTTCATTGGAATTTATGGAAAGATATTAACAGAAAGATTCGCGCCGAGACCTCCTAACCCGCTTGCAGTTTCTCTTCTTCTTCCTGGCGGGTCTTGCATTCAATGCACAGGGTGGTTACCGGCCTGGCTTCAAGCCGTTTCATGCTGATCTGTTCTCCGCAGGATTCACAGACACCATACACGCCGCTATCGATCCGAGAAATGGCATCATCGATCTTTTTGAGCAATTTCTGTTCTCTCCCCCGCAGTCTGAGGACAAAGTTATTGTCGAGTTCAGCCACAGCCTGATCCGTGGGGTCGGGAAAGCTTTCCTTTTCCGAGCTGATCTTACTCGTTAGCGTGTGTTCCGCCTCGGTAAGAAGTTCCTGCCGTTGTTTGATGAGCTTCTTTTTTATTATCAAAAGTTTCGTATCCGCCACCATGCCACAACCTTTCCCTACAGAATAAAAGGGCTGTTACCGCCGAGGTGGCGATGCAGCCCTTCGAAAATTAATAGCGTACTATATCAAAAAAGTGATCATGAGTCAATTGTAAAATAGCAAGGGTGCCGTATTCGTTGATTGACAAAATCGGGCAATGTCGATAATATAAAATATACTGAGCGAAACGCTGAAGTTCGGGCGCAAAGGCCCCACGACACTAGACTGATAATCGAGAAATGCTAGAATCACGTTTATGGATCAAAATAAAGGGCAGATTTTCTTCATCAAATGTGCAATCGTTCGGAAACCTATGACGTCGGACGAAGTAGAACTATTTGAAATTTGCCGTATGCATCACTTTAGTCGTTTCTATACGACGTTAAAACAGATTTGGTGCCAGCCCATCGTCTGGTTCCTGAATTCCGCATTATGAAGAAAAGTAAGCCGCCAGATCAATTTAAACCTGATTTCAAAAACAGGCCCTTTAAACCCCTGAAAGGCCTTGTGCCATCTATACCCTTACCCATAAAAAAAATCGCAAATTACAACGTGCTCAAGAAGACCAACGGCCGCGATGAAGATGATGCTTCACTCTTTCTACGCGCAGCTGAGGGAACGAAGAAATTTGGCAATGAAGCGGACGACCACTCAGGGGCTGGTGCAAGACAGTGCCCAAAAAAAACACCGGTTCACGCTCCGGAAGACAGTCGGCTTTTTCTTACAGCCATGCAGAAGATCGGAACGACCTTTCGCGACACTTTACCTGATCGGGAACTTGATGAGGTGGAGAGACGGACGCCGACGAGCAGGATGCGACAGATGAAACGCGGGACGATCCGCATCAGCAGGGAGCTTGATCTGCATGGTTTCCTCAAGCAAGAGGCCCTTAACCGGCTTGAGCGGTTCGTTGACGCTGCATGCAGCGGAGGGCATGAAGCGGTACTCGTGATCACGGGTAAGGGCATCAACTCTCCCTACGGGCCGGTATTGCAGGGGGCCGTGGAGGAGTGGCTGGGAAAGAAGGGGAAGACACTTGTTGCGGAGTTTTCACCGGCGCCGCGCGCGCTTGGAGGTAGCGGTGCCTTTGTGGTGTTCTTGAAGAAGAAGTGATATAGATTGAACCTGCTAATTAAGTCGATGCATTGATCAAGAATTACGGGGTCTATACAGGCGCATTTTTAATCCACAGAAGCACAGTTCATGGTGGCCACGGTTGCCTTGATTAAAATTTTCGTTTTACCCTTGACACATACTCATGTTTTGGATATAGTGACCAGGCTGTGAACAGCTGGGGGATCGTCCAGTGGTAGGACGACAGGCTCTGAACCTGTTTACGGGGGTTCGAATCCTCCTCCCCCAACCATGTTACGACCTATTGTAAAATGAAGATTGAAAATTGCAAATTGGAAATTGTTGCAAACCAATCAGCCTTTTTCATTTTACAATTTTCAATATACAATCTGCAATTTCCAATCTGACGCCTCACAAGCATGGTCCCATCGTCTAGCGGCCTAGGACGCTGGCCTCTCACGCCGGAGACACGGGTTCGATTCCCGTTGGGACCACCATTCTTCTTCCCAAATAACTTTTGAATTTAAGTTTTATATTATTCCCCCGATTTCCCCCTTTCTGTTAATCTTAAAGTTGTCGGTAACGTCCTTATGTTTCTCCTTCATTAAGACAATATAAGAAAATGCCGTGACCGGTACGGGCAAAGTGTCATGACAAGTTGACATGTCTGTGATTTTCCCTTATGATACAAATGGTGCATCAATATGTGTACCGCCGCATAATGTTGCGCAGTGTATATCTTATCGTAAATAGTAGGCCAATCGAATATATATAAAGGAGGACATCATGGCAGAGATTTGTCCGGTCGTTAATACAGAAAAGTTGCTTCTAGCCACAGACGGTTCACAATTTGGCGAGGGCGCAATTCGGGAGGCCATTCAGCTTGCAAAAAAGTGTTCGAGCAAGCTTTCGGCAATATCTGTGATCGAAACGAATCCCGAGTATGCAACAATCGCTCCCCAGCTTCTCGAAAAGGCGGAGAAGGCCGCGCGGGAACACCTCGAATCTGTGAAAGCGCAGGCAAAGAAAGAGGGGGTGGACATTACCACCAGCATCCTCGAGGGAGAGGACTCTTATAACTATATTTCCGAAGAAGCGGCGAAAAATAAAATATCGATGATCATCATGGGCAGGCGCGGCAAGACGGGTCTCAAGCGGCTCGTAATGGGAAGCACCACGGCGCGGGTCATCGGCCATGCGCCCTGCAACGTGCTTGTGGTCCCGCGGGCGGCCCAGGTGGAGTTCAAAAATATCCTGGTTGCAACCGACGGATCGCGGCATGCGGCCGCTGCGGCATCCGAGGCTATCGGGATCGCAAAGAAGAACAAAGGCAAGCTTATCGTCCTTGCTGTGGTCCCCTCGGAATCCATGCAGCCCATGGATATCGTCCATTCGGAAATGTCGCGTGATGTTATCGCTGCGAAGGAACTGAGCTTGGCGGAAAACAGCGCCAAGGCGGTGAAAGCTGCCGCTCAGAAGGAAGGGGTCGCGGTTGAAGCGTTCATCATGGGTGGAAGGCCGGCGGATGCGATTGTCCAGACCGCAAAGGAAAAGAATATCGATGTCATCATGCTCGGCAGCCACGGCAAGACAGGTGTTGACAAGCTGCTCATGGGCAGCGTAGCCGAGCGTGTGATCGTACTCGCATCCTGCGCCGTCCTGGTGGTGAAGGGGAAATAATATCTTAAACCATAAGGAGCGCGGAGAAAATCATTTGACACTGAAACATCGGATTTTTTATGAAGGGACGCGATCTTGTTTCCTCATAATCAATCAGTGAAATCAGTGTCAAAGGAGGTACTTCACTCAGAGCTTCAGTGGCTTAAGTGCGATGCTATGCTCAACATTCTCATCATATCCGACGAAGCGAAGAACATCGCGTCCCTGTTCAAGGCAGCTGGATTCAGTTCTGATGCACAAAACCCGTCAAAGCCGAACAGCGCTTCTGAGACAGCTTCGCCGAATGTGGAAGGCTACGATATCGCCTTCCTGGACCTCGATACAGAGAACTGGCAGCAACGGCTGCTCGATGTCCGGCATAGCATGCCGGTCATCGCGTTTTCGATTCCTGACCTGAAAAGGGCTGTGGAGGCCATGAAGCTCGGTGCATGTGATTATCTGGAAAAGCCCCTGACTGGTGACGGGCTGAACCTGGTCATCGAGAAGCACAAGAAGCAGATCCTGAACCATAAATACGGATTCGATGAGATCATCGGGATGAGCAAGCCCATGCAGGATGTCTTCGGGCTTATCAAGAAGGCCGCAGCGAGTGAGAGCAATGTGCTGATCACCGGTGAGAGCGGCACGGGCAAGGAGTTGATCGCGCGGGCGATCCATCGCTGGAGCCCGCGGAGCGATAAGTCGTTCATGACCATCAACTGCAGCGCCATCCCCGACACCCTGCTCGAATCCGAGCTCTTCGGCTTTGAGAAAGGGGCGTTTACCGGCGCTCAGTATATGAAGAAAGGCCTTCTCGAACAGGCCGACGGCGGCACGGTTTTTTTTGACGAGATCGGCGATGTCTCGCCATTGTTCCAGGTCAAGGTCCTGCGGGTTCTCCAGGAAGGGGAGATCATGCGCATTGGTGGGATGAGGCATCTGAACGTGGATGTGCGCTATATTGTTGCCACGAACGTCGACCTCAAGACGGCATGCCAGCGCGGCACCTTCCGGGAAGACCTCTTCTACCGCCTGAACGTCATCAATATCCATCTGCCGCCGCTCCGGAATCGGATGGAGGATGTGCCGCTGCTTACCAAGCACCTGATCCAGGAACACGCTGCCAAGAGAAAAGACATCATGATCAAGGGCATCACGAATGATGCCCTGCACATCCTTATGAACCACACCTATGCCGGCAATGTGCGGGAGCTTGAGAACATCATCGAGCGCGCCATATCATTTGCCAATTCCTCGGAGATTCTGCCAGCCGATCTTCCCCCCTATCTTCTTCAATCTGCCCCTGCCAAGCCCCGGCCCGGTGCACAGCGTCTTCGAGATGCCATCGAGACCACGGAAAAGGAAACGATTTCTGCCGCACTCCTCGAGTCCAGCGGAAACATCTCCCGAGCAGCAACGGCTCTCGGGATATTACCGCCAGCAGCTTCAGAGAAAAATAAAACAGTATAAGATTGCAACATAACCTAGAATAACGCAACATTTTACTGCACCTATATCCCCCAGGAAGCCTCATCTCATACCTAAATCATGCAACATTAAATTGCTACGCTTTATAGCGTTAAATAATAAAATCAATAATATCAAAATGATAAAATCTGGCACGCCTCTTGTATTGGATAATGTAGATCGGTAATGGAGGCTTCCAATGCAAAAACTCATGAAAATGCTTGAAGACGTCATGGTAGCAATCACTTTTGCAGAAGCAGGAGAGTTTGATGAGGCGAATAGGATCGCTTCCAACGAGCTGCCGCAGGAAGAAAAGATAGCAGCCTCTGCTCCTGCTATCGGAAGATAACAATCGATCTTTCCAGAGCGATTTTATTCCTCCTAACCTAGTGGCCATGTTGGTGATTCGGGATTTCCTGAAAAGAAGACCCCGAATTTTTTTGTCCAGGAAAATACATTATAACAATCTGACGAGATAATCTTATGTTGATAGAAAAAACGGTTGATCGAGAGAGTCAGCAAAAACTGTACGTACAGATGTTCTCCATTCTCAAGGAGAAGATCGAGAAGCGCGAATGGCCTGTTGGTTCGCAGATCCCTACTGAAGATGACCTCTGCAGAACCTACGATGTCAGCAAGGCAACGGTCCGAATGGCGATAGCCGATCTGGTGCGCAGCGGTTATCTCAAGAAGCTGCAGGGCAAAGGCACGTTTGTGATGCATTCTTTGCCGGATCTGGGCATTACCATGAAGACGCAATTGACCGAAGATATGTTTGGGGAGGGGGTGAGCGCGCGCAAGGAGCTTCTGGTAAAGGGGATCAAGGTGCCGGCTGAGGACGTGAAAGGATATCTCAAGACCGACAGCGACATCTACTATATTCTCTGCAAACGGGTCGTGAACAATGAGCCGGCATACCTCGAGGAGTCGTTTATTCCGCTCGAGAGCGTTCCCGACATCGCCGAGCTGGAGGTCTGCCAGACCCCTTTTTACGAAATGATGCAGCAGAAGGCTGTGAAAAAGATCTTTAAGGTGGTCCAGATGATCGAGATCTCGGAAATGACCGACGATGCCGCCTCGATCCTCAAGGTTGTCAAGGGCACGCCGGTGCTTCTGCTGCACCGGCTTCTTGTCGGGATTGATGGGCAGCCTATTGCCTATACCCGGCTGATGGGAGGCGGCAGGAAATACAAGATTACAGACGGAACTGATACAGATCACCTAATGAATAGTACCAATACTACAAAGGAGGGTTTGACATGGGAGTAATGAGAAACACGTACGAATATCTCAAAGCGGCGTCGATCGCGCACGCCAAATGGGACTATGAGGTCTCCATGAGCATCATCCACAACCGGAAGAAGATGTGGATCATGCTGCTGTTGCTCCTGCCGATCGTGGCAGTATCGTGGGTTGAGGCAGGCAGCATGCTCGGCGGAAAAACCGCTTATGCCCCTGCTTTCTATTCCGACGCAATTTTTGCAGTGTCCATCGCCATAGGCCTGGCCGCGGGACTCATCACCGGCTGCATCGGCGCGGGCGGTGGGTTCATCATCACCCCGGCGCTCATGGCAGCCGGCGTCAAGGGCATCCTGGCAGTGGGCACGGACGTGTTCCATATCTTTGCCAAGGCCATCATGGGCACCACGGTGCACAAGAAGCTCGGCAACGTATCCACGAAACTGGCAATAGCGTTCCTCGTCGGTTCGGGCGCCGGTACCTTCATCGGTGGCTCCATCAACAGATTCTTCTATGACAAGGACCCGATCCTGTCCGAAGCGTTCATCAGCCTGGTCTATGCTATCCTGCTCGGCTTCCTCGGTTTTTATGCGATGATGGACTTCTGGAAATCCCGCAATGCAACGGGCGGAGACGCCCACGGCGGGTCCTCGGGAACGACCGACTTCGCAATAAAGCTCCAGAAAGTGAATATCCCGCCCATGATCACCTTTGACGAAGATTATGTCGAGGGCGGCAAGAAGATCTCCGGCGTGTTTATCGCCATGGGCGGTTTGGTCGTCGGCATCCTGGCCGCAATCATGGGCGTGGGCGGCGGGTTCGTCACCTTTCCCATGTTCGTGTACACCTTCGGCGTGTCCACGGCAACGACCGTCGGCACGGATATTCTTCAAATCATCTTTACCGCCGGCCTGGCCTCCATCGCGCAGTACGCCATCTACGGTTATGTGTTCTATACGCTGGCCATAGGCATGCTGATCGGCTCGCTCATCGGCATCCAGGTCGGCGCGCTCACGACCAAGGTGGTGAAGGGCATTCAGATCCGCGGTTTCTATGCCGTCTCGATCATCGCGGGATTCATCAACCGCGCCTCCACGCTGCCCAAGAAGCTGGTGGAACTTGAGTATATCGATATGTCCAAGACCAGCGATCAATGCTATCGAATCCGTGGGCAACGTTGTATTCTGGATCGTGGTCGCTATCTTCGGTCTCTGGATCTTCAGCAAGTTCTTTGCGAACATAAAAACACTCAGGCAGGAGGCATAGCCATGATCGTAAAGAATAAATCGCACATTTGTCACCGGAGCACTCCTTGCGTTGACGTTTGCCGGCGTGCTCGCGCTTATCTTCTCGCCTGTTTTCGGCGAAGGCAGGAACGGGCTCGTATACGCCGACGATATGTTCAACAAGCTTTCGAAAGGGTCTTCCTACTTTATCCCCAAAGTTATGAAGAGCAATGAGAAGTTCGCGAATACCGCCCTCGCGGTAAGCGTGAAGTTTGAAAAGCCGGAGCAGATCGATGGAACATTGAAGCTTCTTACCACAGCGGGAATAGAAGCGAAGAACGCGAATCCCGAGATCCAGATCACCGGCAACCTCGGCGCGCTTATGGCGAAAATCCTCCAGGACTCGGACGATATGTATAAAAACAACGGCGTCGCGATCGCCGCCCGCTACGGGGCCGACGAGAAGAAGGTCATGGAGTCCTGGCATAACATGCTCAAGGGCGTGGACAAAGCGCTCAAGAAGCAGGGCAAGTTCGAGGATGCAAAGATCGTTTCTGATGTGATGAAAAAGGCCGTGGAGCCGGCCTATAATTACTACAAGGTCGAGGCGCAGAACGTCGTGGACAAGGCCGGTATCATGACCGGGCTGCTCGTGTTCTACGTGGCCTACACCATGTGGTGGGGCTTTGCCATCTTCTACATGTTCGACGGCATCGGGCTCACCATGAAAAAAGCCAAAGTCAAAAAAGAGGTATAGGAGGGGACATGAAAGTATTGGTACCGGTTGACGGATCCAAACACTCATCAGAAGGCATCAAGGTGGCATCGCATTACGCAAAGACAAAAGATGCGCAGCTGACCCTTATAACGGTCATCCCGTCGGTGGCGGACATCGACCTCGAACTTTCCGCGTCAGACCGCGACCGGCTGCTCGAAAGCATGAAGAGCCGGGGCGAGGAACTGCTTGCAAAGGCGAAGGAGCAGATGAAGTCCCTGGGCGTGAGCAAGGTGACTTCGGTCCTGGCAACGGCGCCCTCGCCGGCCATGGAAATCGTATCCTATGCTGAAAAGGAAAAGATCGACCTTATCGTGATCGGCAGCAGAGGGAGAAGCGCGAACCAGCGCTTCCATCTTGGGAGCGTGGCGGAAAATGTGGTGCGCCACAGCCCGTCTTGCGTGTACGTGGTCCGGGAGCCTTCCTGGATATAAGGAGCTTTGCTGACAGGGGTTCGGTGGAAACATCGAACCCCTGTTTCTTTTTAAACCGGCTTACGCTATAATGGCAGTCTATGAAGATTCGGGACAAACTTTTCCTCAGCTTCGGATTGTATATCCTCCTTGCAGTCATTCTCGGGTTTTTTGCCTATAAAGAGCTCCGGACGATCTCAACGAAGCTCGTCCTGGTGGAGACAGCGGACGACATCACCAATACCATCCTCGAAGTTCGGCGGTATGAAAAGAACTTCCTCCTGTTCAAGGACAGCGAAAGTCTCGCAGAACTGCAAAAATATCTCGGTGTCCTGAAGAACAGCATTGCGGCCATCCAGACGGAGATCGTTCTCGAGATCGGCAGCGACAACTATACAATGATGAAGGCGGCCATCGCCGAGTACGAGCGGCTGGTCACAGCCATAGCCGCAAACTTTACGACGCAGGAAGAGCAGGAGGCCTTGGTCCGGAAGCGGGGCCAACAGACGGAGCTGGCCGTCACCGGCGCGGAACTCCAATCGCTCCTGGTGCTGAGACGGTACGAGAAGAACGTCATGCTATACAGGAACAAGGAAGCCTATGATGTGTTCAAGCGGACCTATGATGCTTCACCGCTCAGTTCCCATTCCGAGGTTGAGCGCTATCAGACAACTGTTGCCAGGCTCTATGACCTGTACGAAGCAGAAAAACAGTCCCTGGACAAGATGCGCCTGAAGGCTAGGGAGATTCAGGCTTTTACCCAGAACCTTTCGAAAAAAGAGCGAGCTGATATTGCGACCACGATCAAAATGTCCATCAATCTGCAGGTTTTAGCACTTGCACTGATCGTCGTAGTCGGGATCGTCATCAATATCAAGCTGGCGACCAGTATTGCGACACCGATCCGTACCCTCGAGAAGATTTCGAGAAAAATTGCCGAGGGCGATTTTTCAGAACACATTGAAGTAAAAGGCAAGGACGAGCTTTCTTCGCTCGAGACCGCTTTCAACCAGATGGAGGATCGGCTCAAGAACGCCCTCTGGTCCCTGGAGCACACCATCGAGAAGCTGCGGGAGAAGCAGGCCCAGCTCGTGGAAGCGGAAAAGCTGGCGCTTGTGGGCAAGCTGGCCGCCGGGATCGCCCACGAGATCAACAACCCGCTCACCTCGGTCCTGACCTTCTCGAACCTCATGCTGGAGCAGTGCCCGCCCGGCGATCCACGCCATGACAAGCTGAAGCTCATGGCCCGGGAGACGAACCGGGCGCGCAACATCGTCCGGCAGCTCCTGAACTTCGGGCGCGAGACCGTGATCAAGCCCGAGAAGATCAATATCAATCAGCCGGTCTCGGAGATCGCGGACTCGCTCGTGGCCCAGGATGCGTTCAAGGGCATCGAACTCCATATGAAACTCGGCGACAACCTTCCCGAGGTCAATGCGGACCCGGCCCAGATCGGCCAGGTGGTCATGAACATGCTCCTGAACGCCATCCACTCCATAACCCCGCCGGGAAGGATCGAGGTCGTCACGAGAAGGATCGAGAACAGCGTGGAGATCGTGTTCCAGGACACCGGCGCGGGTATCCCTGAGGAGAATATCCACAAAATATTCGACCCCTTCTTCACGACCAAAGATGCGTCCAAAGGGACGGGGCTCGGACTGGCAGTGAGTTATGGAATCATCAAGAAGCATGGCGGCGAGATCGAGGTCGCAAGTACCGTGGGCAAAGGGACAATTTTTACTGTGAGGTTGCCGATCTATGGATAAGTTCAAAGCGATCGTTGTGGACGACGAAGCAAGCGTATGCGAGGCGGTGCGGGCCATTCTCGAGCTCGAAGGGATCGAGGTGACCACGTTCTACGGACAGCCCGGCCGCTGCAGAAGACATCAAACAGAACTTCTACGACCTCATCATCTCGGACCTCAAGATGCCGAAGATGACCGGGCTTGAGCTCTACGACAACATCAAGGACGCGGCCCCGGACAGCATCTTTATCATTATCACCGCCTTCGGCACCATCCCCTCGGCCGTGGACGCGGTCAAAAAGGGGATCTACGACTACATCCCCAAGCCCTTCACGCCGGATGAAGTGCGCATCCCGCTCCGGCGGGCGCTGGAGAAGCGGCGGCTCGAGCGGGAGAATGTCGTGCTCCGGTCGCAGCTCGAGACGCGGTATTCCTTCCAGAACATCATCGGCAACAGTCCTGAGATCCGCGAGACCTTCCGGGTCATGCGCCATGCGGCGTCGAGCGAGATCGAACGTACTCGTCACCGGCGAGAGCGGCACGGGCAAGGAACTCGTGGCCCGGGCCATCCATTCGAACAGCGTGCGCGTGCGGCGGCGGTTCGTGACGGTGAACTGCGGCGCCATTCCCGACGGCCTGATCGAGTCGGAGCTGTTCGGCCATGTGAAGGGCTCGTTCACCGGCGCGATCGCGGACAAGAAGGGGCTGGTGGAGGAGGCGGACAAGGGGACGCTGTTCCTGGACGAGATCGGCGAGCTTTCCCCGCCGCTTCAGGTGAAGCTCCTGCGGGTTCTGCAGGAAGGGGAATTCACGCGCATCGGCGACACCCAGACCAGGAAGGTGAACGTGCGCGTCGTGGCTGCCACGAACAAGGACCTGAAGAAGGCGATCGACGAGAAGCTGTTCCGCGAGGACCTCTACTACCGTCTGAACGTGATCCCCATCGAGCTGCCGCCGCTCCGGAAAAGGCAGGAGGACATCCCGCTTTTCGTGAACCATTTCATCGAAAAACACAAGACCAAGGCGCCGGAAAAGAAGATCACCGGCATTGCCCGGGATGCAATGCAGGCGGTCCTGTCTTACCACTTTCCGGGCAACGTGCGCGAGCTTGAGAACTCCATCGAGTACGCCATCGCCTTTACCGCAGGCCCGGAGATCAAGAAGGACGATTTGCCCAAATATATCCTCGAAGACCGGAAGCTGAGCCACGAGGCGCAGAAGATCCCGATCATGCCGCTCAAGGACGCGAAAGGCCAGTTCGAGAAGAGCCTGATCATTGCCGCGCTCGTGGAGTCGGGCGGGAATATCTCCGAGGCTGCGCGGCTCCTGAATGTCCACCGCCAGAACCTGCAGCAGAAGATCCGCCTGCTCGGCATCGACCTTGCCTCGGTATCGCCGGTGAGATAAGCGTCGGCAATCGCAGGTTTCCTTGCTCTCTCTGTCCATTAGCAGCACTACTCAAATGAAACAACCACGTTCCCGCACCAGGTCCCTCTTCCCGCAGTAATATCTTGCACCCCCTCATGCAGTAAATAAACTGCGCCATATCCCATAACGCATTGAAAACAAAAAACAACAAATATGGCACGCTCCGTGCAATATATAAGGCAACGAAGCACACACTAACAAATAAAATCCAAGAGGAGGTAATAAAATGAAGATCATGGTTGCTTATGACGGGACGTTGCAGGCGAAGGAAGCTCTGGTATACGGTATGGACAAGGCTCGGGAAAAGGGCGGCGAGGTGGTTGCTCTCCATGTGTTTAACAACAGCATGTTCATCGATTACGATGCAACGATTGATGCGCAGGAGTGTTGCAAAGGCTGAAGCGGCACAGTTTATGAACGAGGCAAAGACCATCATCCGCGAGAAGGGCAAGGGCGTGAAGGCAAGCCTCTACAGCACTGAAGGGAACCCGACCGAGGAAGTGGTCAGCTTTGCCAAGACTGAGAAGGTGGACGTGTTGCTCTGCCCGCCGAAATTCACGAAGATCATCAACAAGTACCGGCAGGCTGTGGGCGAGTCGGAACTGGCAGGCGAAGCAGCGAAGCTTCACGTGGCGGCACTCTCAACGAAAACAATGTAAGGTAAGTACGACGCGGGACAGATCAGCGGGATGAGCACGGGCCTTTGCAGCCCGTGTCGCTCAGAATCTCACATTCTGTTGGATGGAGGACGGCCATGGAGTTTGAACACGCATTTCAACAGTCAAATATCTTCCTGATGTTCCAGATGATGTTCATGGGATCGTTGCTCGTTCCCAGCATGCTCGGGAGGATGGACCTTTACAGCAAGGGCGTGAGAGCGTTGGCATCGAATGTCGTTAGTTTCGGGCCCGTTGTCATGCTTGTATATGTACTCTATCAGGTGTCACATCTGAATTAACAGGAGTATGGCCAGGCTTAGGGTTCGAAATTGGTCATGTCGATCTCCCAGAACTTCCCGGACCGGTGGTTGGGCTTGGTAGGTTTTTTCTGAAGCAAAGGGGTATTGAGCGTCTTCCAAATCTTGAGCAGTTCTCGCTGGACAACGGGTGAGTTCCCGGCAAGAGTAAGGACTAGCAGCAATTGAAAGACCAGAATGTCTCTAAGGTTTAGGGTCATCGGATCGACGTGCATTAGTGCCTCCTCAAAAGCAACAGGATATTAAGCAGTATGGATGCGCACAGAATCATGGCAAATGGGTTGCGAATCTTTGCATTACTGCAGGCTCATAAATGACCGGCTTCTGCAAAGGCTATTGCAACCCACAAGTCTTCGATCATTGTTATAAACTTTTTCATTGTGACCTCCCGGGAAATGCATTCTTAACATTGATTGAATTCGTGGTAGTCTATATAGCAATGGTCATGCCTGATTGTAATGCATTGAATTAATGAATAATATATAAAATATGAAATCATTGGTGCAATTTAATGATGCTATTTTATGATGTTAGATAACGTCAAATAAAAATTAACACAATGAAAATAACAGGTTTATAGTGCATCAAAATATTGCGCACACACTTAATATGCTCTAGTGGTATTTGATTCAGAAGGGGATTGCATCATGAAGATCCTTGTTATATATGACGGTACCATAAAGTCCAAAACCGCATTACGATACGGACTCGGGAAGGCAAAGGAAATTGGCGGAGAGCTTCTAGTCCTGCAGGTATTCCAGAACAGCCTGTTCGTAGATTACGATGCAGGACCCCGGGCAGAGGCAGATTGCCCGAGCTGAAGCTGCGATGCATCTGCGTGACGCAGAAACGCTTATCCGCGATGCAGGCAACCACGGGATTACTGTCCGCGTTCTGTCCATCGAAGGGGATCCTCTTGAAGAGGCCCTGCGTGTCGCGGAAATCGAGCATGCTGACCTGATACTTTCATCACCGCGCTATAAAGCGCTTGTTAAAAAAGCCTCCTGCCCGGTGCACCTCATGCCCGGCACTATTTTGGTGCCGGTAGACAGCTCGGATACTGTTCTGGAAAAAAAAGCAACCATCTTAGCAGAGGCAAGGGCCACCGGTTCGAAGGTACTACTCCTCGGGATCGTGCCCACGCACCTATACAGTGGTGCGGAGAAGACAGAACTTGAGCAGGTCATGAAGGAGACAAAGGCAACGGTTAATAAGATCAAGAGCGCCTTGAGTAAAGAGGGTGTCGAGGTTTTAGAGGTCACCAGGTCCGGCTACCCGGACGAGGAGATTCTGAAGGCAGTTGATGAATATTCGGTCTCCCTCATCATGCTGCCCGCAGGTGGAAAGATGCCTTCTGAGCTGACCAAGGCCGCAGCTATTTTGCTCGATGAGCCGGAACGGGTGCGCATGCCGATCAAGCTCATGCAGGTAGCAGAAGCATAAGCATAAGCATAAGGGATTGACTTTGATCTATGGGCTAAGCGAAGGTGTTTTTTCCCCACTCCTCGTTGATTATTTAAGAATCTTTGTTTTCCGAACCTTTTCAGTTATCTTGTGTTAATCTTGTGTTGATTCCCACCTTTTTACTTCCTCGTTTATTTTACGCGATAGAGTTTTGAATAAAATTTCTTGCCACGACTGATCGTTTGTAGTACTCTTGCCTTCGAAAGGACGGATCGGTTTGTCGCTTTCAACGCGGCAGTTGGATGGTCCTTGGATCATATACTTTCTGATGAGCGCCTGCTTGTCGAGTGAGCCCAGAACCTTCCCCTCGTGAATCCTATTGTTCCCTTGATGTAAACTGTTTGCTGCTGGATGGACACTATCTAAGTCGTCTTATTTCATCTGCATCCTTGTGTAGTTCAGCATCCCGCCCGCAAGAAGTATGTCACGTTGTCGTGCGCTTAGTGCGTATTTCAGCGGAATGCTCTTGCCGCTCGTCAAGTCCTTGAGCATCAGGTCCGCTCCCGTTTCAAGCGCTGCCTTGATTGTGCCGATCTCGATCGTATCATTTGCTCCGATCGCGTCATAATCCACTTCGTTCGCGAACGTGAGCGGCAGGATGCCGAAATTGATCAGGTTGGCCGCATGGATGCGTTCAAAGGACTTGGCGACCACAGCTTTCACGCCGAGGTACATAGGACAGATGGCCGCATGTTCGCGGCTCGAACCCTGACCGTAGCTTGCACCTGCGATCACAATATTGTGTTTCCCGGTTCTTTTGTTCTCGAGCGCCTTTTTTGCGAAGGAGGCATCAACTCCCTCGAACACGAACTCGGCATACTTGGGAATGTTCGAGCGGTACTTCAGTCTCGATCCCGCAGGCATGATGTGGTCCGTCGTGATCTTGTCGCCGACTTTGATCGCCACCACGCCCCGGATGACATCGGGAAGCAGTTCGGCTGCGGGCGGATCGCCGATATTCGGGCCCCGGTAGACGGCTACCGACAGCGGATCTTTGGCCGGAGGCAGGACCATCGAGTCGTCGATCCAGAATTGCTCGGGCATGGCGATCTCGGGATAGGTGATGCCGAGATCGCGGGGATCCAAGATCCCGCCGGTGAGCGCGGCAGCAACCGCGGACTCGGGACTGGCGAGATAAACATTCGCGCTTTTCGTGCCGGAGCGGCCTTCAAAGTTTCTGTTGCTCGTACGGACCGAGACCGCACCTGTCTTCGGCGCTTGCCCGCTCCCGATGCAGAAACCGCAGGTCGATTCGAGTATCCTCGCTCCTGCGGAGACGATATCCGCCATTGCACCGTTCCTGGCTATCATCTCGAGCACCTGCCTGGAGCCGGGCGCCACGCCGAAGCTTACATCGGGAAATACCCTTCTTCCTTTCAACATCGACGCCACGATCATCAGATCACGAAATGATGAGTTAGTACATGAGCCGACCATGACCTGGTCCACTTTTAATCCCGCCAGTTCCTTCACCGTACCGATATTATCTGGGGAGTGCGGCTTTGCCATCATCGGCTCGATCGAACCCAGATCGAGGTCGATCACCTTAGTATATTCCGCATCAGCATCAGCAGCGAGTTCGATCCACTCGGATTGCCGCCGCTGCGCCTTCAGGAATATGCGGGTTATCTCATCGCTCGGGAAGACTGATGTGGTCACTCCGAGTTCCGCACCCATGTTGGTGATGGTTGCGCGCTCAGGCACGGAAAGTGTTTTGATCCCGTCACCGCCATATTCTATCACGATGCCGACGTTGCCTTTGGTCGTGAGCATCTTGAGGACCGTGAGGATGACGTCCTTGGCAGATACCCAGGGCCGGAGCTTTCCTGAGAGATTAACCTTCAGCACCTTGGGGCAGGTGAGGTAGAATGGTCCGCCGCCCATAGCCACGGCCACGTCGAGTCCGCCGGCGCCGATGGCGATCATGCCGATGCCGCCGCCGGTTGGCGTATGAGAATCGGACCCGAGAAGGGTCTTGCCGGGCCTTCCGAAACGCTCAAGGTGCACTTGGTGACAAATGCCATTCCCTGCCTTAGAATAGTAGATGCCGTATTTTGATGCAATGGTCTGCAAATACCGGTGGTCGTCGGCGTTCTCGAATCCGTCCTGAAGCGTGTTGTGGTCCACGTAGCTCACCGAAAGCTCGGTCTTGACCCGCGGCACATCCATGGCCTCGAACTGAAGGTATGCCATAGTGCCTGTGGCGTCCTGGGTCAAAGTCTGGTCGATCCTGATGGCGATCTCGGTACCGGGTTCAAGTCTGCCCTCGACCAGGTGGGATCCCAATATCTTGTAAACGAGATTGTTACCCATATAATCACTCCTTCATCACATTGAATGCCCGCATATTATATTTCAAGACATTGAATAAGGCAACGGGTATTTGTATTAAACCGCTTTGCAACCTCCCTCGTTCTGTGCTATATTTATTTTATTCCGGTAATTTTCAACAAATTACCAATACTTATTCACAGACCAACGAACGAAGGAGGCACAAATGGTACAGAAAGCCAGTCCCAAACTTACGGACATGATGAACGAGGCAATAGCAGGAGAGCTGCAGGCCATTGTCCAGTATATGTGGCACCACATCATGGTGAAAGGCCTCAACTCAGCGTCCCTTATGGACGTTTTCGAGGATATCGCCATGGACGAGATGAAACACGCCGAGAAGATCGCGGAGAGGCTTTTCTACTTCGATGTGGCTCCTACCACCAAGCCAAATCCCATTGCCAAGGGCGGAACCCCCGAGCAGATGCTGAAGGCCGACATTAAGGCAGAGGAAGAAGCGATCACCCTCTACAAGAACATTATCAAGCAGGCGATCGCCGAGAAGGACGAGACCACAAGGCTCCTGTTCGAAAGCATCCTCTCTGAAGAAGAAGGGCATCACGATACATTCACGACGCTCCTGGGAAGATAAGTCGCTGCCCGTTATTGCAACTATCATGGTTCAAAATACAAAAATGCAAAGTGGAAGGCCGGTTCGGTCTTGAGTCCATTTTGCATTTTTCGATTTTCAATCCGTCCGATACAGGCTGTTACGGCATTTTGAACTCCCTGCCGGCGATCCGTACGGTAAGCACGGGGCAGGAGGCTTTGCGCACGACCTTCTCTGCGGTGCTTCCGAAGAGCATATGGTCGATGCCGGTCCGGCCGTGGGTGCCGATGACGATCAGGTCAGCGTTCCTTTCCTTTGCGATCCGAATGATCTCGACGAACGGCACACCGCGTACAACCATCTTCTCCGGGTCTTTCACCTGTTTAGAGACCTCTGCAATCCACTTGTCCATCTCCTGCCACGCACTCTTCTGCATATCTTCTACCAGATCGCCCACGGAGATCGACGAGGGGATGTACCACTCGGCAATGCTGATGTCCTGGATCACATAGAGCAGGATGAGCTTGGCCTGGTAATCCTTTGCCAGCGAGGTGGCATGATCCATCGCCGCTCGGGCGCCGTTCGAGAAGTCGGTCGGGAATAAAATAGTCTTGATCTGCATAGGACCTCCTCAGTTTGATTTTATGGTAAGTTTAGCTCCACTCCGGGGCACTGTCAAACGAAAATAGACGGGACTACCGGGCCGCCCTTCGTTACGATCAGGCGTCTAAATGAGTTGTTCCACGGGAAAAAAAGCATTGACAATTTTCCATCAGGCTGTTATAAATGTCGCCTATGCTTGAGGCAACAGAAAAGATATGGATGAACGGTTCGTTCGTGAAGTGGGACGATGCGAAAGTACATGTCCTTACGCACACGCTTCATTATGGAACCGGCGTTTTCGAAGGCATCCGCTGCTACAAAACTGATTCTGGATCAGCAGTCTTCAGATTGCAGGAGCATGTAAGCCGGCTCTTCGACTCGGCCCATATCTTACAGATGGATATTCCTTTTACCCGCCAAGCCGTGGCGGAGGCTATCCTTGAAACGATTCGCGTGAACAAGATTGACGCATGCTATATCAGGCCGCTTGTGTTCCTGGGCTACGGCGCAATGGGGATCTTTCCCAAGGAGAATCCAGTAGAGGTTTCGATCGCGGTCTGGCCCTGGGGCAGCTACCTCGGCGAAGAGGGACTCAAGAACGGCATCCGCGTCAAGATCTCGTCCTTTTGCCGGCCCCATGTGAACGCGACCATGGTCCGTTCCAAGACCACGTCGAACTATGCGAACTCACTGCTTGCCAAACGTGAAGCGCTCAAGGACGGTTACGATGAAGCCATGTTGCTTGACACCGATGGCTATGTTGCCGAGGGAAGCGGTGAGAACGTATTCATGGTGCGGAAGGGTGTGATCAAGACGCCCCCGCTCACGTCCATTCTGGAAGGCGTCACCCGCGACACGATCATACAGCTTGCTGCAGTGACCGGGATGCGTCTCGTGGAAGAGCGGTTCACGCGGGATGAGCTCTATGTCGCCGATGAGGCATTTTTCACCGGCACGGCCGCAGAAGTCACGCCGATCCGAGAGGTGGACAACCGCAGCATCGGTGAAGGCAAACCGGGACCGATAACGAAAGAGCTGCAGTCCGCTTTCTTCGACATTGTCCACGGCCGCGACAGCCGGCATGCAGACTGGCTTACCTTCGTCACGGCGAAGCAGCCGGCGATGAAAAAATAGGAACGTTTATCACAAATGCCGAAGTGGTGGAACTGGTAGACACGCACGTTTGAGGGGCGTGTGGGGCAACCCATGGGGGTTCGAGTCCCCCCTTCGGCACCATTTTTTTTCTGTCACGCACTGCATGCAGCATGCAAGCACAGCACTCCATCTTGCAGTCCTGAATCGATCTGATGAAAAAACAACTCTCCATACTGCTTTTCTGTTGTCTTGCTGTTCTCATTCCATTCGGAGGCATCTGTCAGGAACCCACCAGCGGCGAGCTTGGGATCGTATCCGCGCCGCTTGCGAACGTGCATGAAAGTGCGGTATCGAAGTCCAGGCTCGAAACGCAGGTGCTCATGGGCGATGAGGTGCGGATTCTAGCAAAACAGGACAACCGCTACCGGGTGACGATCCCGAGCCAGGAAAACAGGGAGGGCTGGATCCAGCAGGAAGCGGTACACATCCCAAAGGACAAGGGCCGTTCCTACCTGAACGCGAATCGGCAGTGGATTGTTATTACGACGCCGAAGGCCGAGGCTATGATCCTGGACAAGACCGGTGACCACAAGGTTTCACTATACGCAGGCACGCGCCTGCAGGTGCTCCAAACCACCGACAAAGGCCATAAGGTACAGTTCCCCGACAAGTCGGTTGCGATCATCGATGTTGCTGAAGCAATGCCCGTGAAGTCCACTGATCCCGTCATAAACGATACCAAGCCCGAGGAAATTGCAAGGACGGCAAAGCAGTTCCTGAACGTGCGTCATCTGGCCGGCGGAATTTCGGCACAGGGCATGGACGTCAGCGGCCTGATCTATATCACGTACCGGATCCACGGGATCCTTCTCAGCACGGACCGCGCCTCCTTCAAAGGCAAGGCCGAGCGCGTATCGAGGAAAGATCTCGAGCCGGGCGACATCCTCGTTTTTTATGGCGATGGCCTCGGCTTATACCTTGGGAACGGACGGTTTATCCAGTTTCCTAAGAAAAGCGCGGCGCAGCTCGCAGGGATCTCCGATCGACGGTTCGTCAACTCACTCCAGTATGGCCTCCGGATCATAGGCTCCGGGCAGCCGGACGATAAAAAGAAAATGGCTTCCATGTCCGCAGATGAGATCCTGCTTGCGCAGGCGCGCGTGGCGAGACTCCCGCTGAACGAGCGCATCGCCTCATGGGCCGGCCGCTTCATCGGCACGCCCTATGATACGGACCCCCTCGGCCTCTATGTGAGCACCAAACGCATTGTCGCGGACGAAAAGGTTGATTGCATGTATCTTACCTTTCGCTCGGTAGAGCTCGCCCAGTCGAGCACTCCCAGTGAGGCCGTTGACCGGGCGCTCAACCTGCGGTTTATCACCAAGGGCAAGGTCGCGGACGGACTTGTCACGAACTACGACCAGCGCTTTCAGTACGGCGAGGACATGGTTATGAGTTCCAAGTGGGGAAAGAACATTACCGCTGATCTTGGCGCGACCAAGCAGGTCGCGGGCTCGCGCGGCAAGGATAGTGTCGACATTCTGCCGAAAAATGTCCTCGCGTCGCGGGCGCTCCAGAAGAAGCTTCGGGACGGAGACATCATCTACTGGGTCAAGGACCCGAAGAAACGCGTGGTAGAGGAAATCGTTTCCCATCTTTCCATAGTCCACATCAAATCCGGCCAGCCCTACCTCATTCACGCTGCCGGGGACAAGGACCAGCGAAGGCCGGCCCGGAGGAGGCGTGGTGAAGGAAGTGCCCTTTGCCGATTATGTGCGAAACATGCGGTTCATTGGCGCTTTCATCACACGGTTCGAGTAGTAAACTTGTTTTCAGTTCGTTTCCCTTCCGATACGGTCGTCCCGCATTACGTAATTTCGGTTTGACATTGCTCGTTGTTCTCTGCTATTCTCTACTAAAACAAATTCATTCTTGAAAAAATAAAAGAATATTCATCAAGAGATTAACGATGGCGGCTTTCCAACGTAATCCCTATCTAGTATTCTCCCGTTACTCTCTGACAAAGGAGCCCTATGCTCTCCAAAGTCATCAGCGCTGCTGTGCTGGGTATCGACGCTTATCCTGTCGAGGTTGAAGTTGACATCGCGAGCAGGGGGCTTCCTTTTTTCTCGACGGTGGGATTGCCCGATGCGGCGGTGAAGGAGAGCAAGGAACGCGTTCGCGCTGCGCTCAAGAACACGGGTTTTGATTTTCCCTTGAAACAGGTTGTCGTGAACCTCGCGCCCGCGGATATCAAAAAAGAAGGATCCGCCTTCGACCTGCCCATAGCGATCGGCATGCTGATCGCCGAAGGCGTCCTCACCCAGGAGATGGTGAACGGCTACCTGGTCGTGGGTGAGCTCTCGCTCGATGGCAGGGTAAAGTCCGTGCGAGGCGCGCTGTCCATGGCAGTGCTTGCGAAGAAGGCAGGGCATCGGGGCATGGTGATCCCCGCGGATAACGCTCAGGAGGCGGCGGTCGTTGAGTCTGTCAAGATCTTCGGCATGCAGACGCTGCCGCAGGTGGTGGAGTTCCTCATCGGCAATGCCGTAGTCGATCCGGTCAATATCAATATCCAGAATGCATTCGAAACCTACTCTGCATATCAGGAAGATTTTTCCGAAGTACGGGGGCAGGAGCACGCCAAGCGCGCGATCGAGGTAGCTGCGGCAGGCGGGCACAACATCGTCATGATCGGACCGCCGGGATCGGGTAAGACCATGCTCGCACGCCGTCTTCCCTCGGTCCTTCCCCAGATGAGCTTTGACGAGTCCATTGAGACGACAAAGATCCACAGCATCATGGGACTGCTCAAAAAAGGCCAGCCCCTCATCGCGACACGGCCCTACCGTTCGCCGCATCACACGATTTCCGACGCCGGTCTGATCGGTGGTGGCCAGGTCCCGAAGCCCGGCGAGGTGAGCCTATCGCACAACGGCGTGCTGTTTCTCGATGAACTGCCGGAGTTCAAGCGAAACGTTCTCGAGGCGCTTCGTCAGCCCCTCGAGGACGGCCAGGTCACGATCTCTCGCGCTGTCACATCGCTTACCTATCCTGCGTCAATGATGCTTGTCGCCGCTATGAATCCATGCAAATGCGGAAACTGGGGCGACCCAGCGCACCAATGTCAATGTACGCCGCACCAGGTACAGACCTACCGGTCGCGCGTGTCCGGTCCGCTCATGGACCGAATTGATATTCATATCGAAGTTCCGGCAATCAAGTTCAATGAGATCTCGTCGGACCAACCAGCGGAAGCATCATCTCTGATCCGCGAGCGCGTGACCAAGGCGCGGGAAAGACAGTATGCGCGATTCAGAAATGACGGCATATACGCCAACGCACAGATGAAACCGCGGCATATCCGGAAATATTGCAGGATTGATGAGGACAGCCTGCATCTCATGGAAACTGCCATGAACCGGCTCGGTCTTTCAGCGCGGGCATATAATCGAATTCTTAAAGTAGCGCGGACGATCGCCGACATCGAAGGCAGCGAGAAGATCGCGACGGAACATATCTCCGAGGCGATCCAGTATCGGAGTTTGGACAGAAGAATGAATTAGGCCATAAAAGCGGTCTATTCGTCCTATCAGACCATTAGAGCATGTAAGCAGAATATACCCCAGAAACACCACGATCTTTTGTTCCCTCATCTCGCACCGAAACCCTGTTTATAATTTCAGGTTCCGGTTTAGATCAAAATCTTGTCTGAAGATTACATATTTCTCCAATAAAAAAACCAAACTAGACTTATACGATTAAAATCTGATTCCAACTGTTAAATCTACAAATTGATTGTTTATTTTCACCCCTTATATAAGGTCAGAATTGTTGCGTTTATAATTTTATATGTGAACAAATATATAAATTTATCAACAAGTTACAACTTGCGTATCCAAAATCCAGCATCTATATCGGTCGGGTCTTAAGCTGCAATGGTTACTAATTGTATCCTGCAACAAATGTCCTGAAATTTGACAAGAAATCTCTAACCGAGTACATTGCCTACTGTGCATTCATGACGCAAGGCCCTCCCTTGCATTCGATAAGAGACCTTGCCTTGAGCCGAACGAATCTCAAAGGGAAGAGAGAAGCCAATAAAAGCATTGATTACAGTATGACCCCAAGAGAATTATTAAATAGCGGTGCAAAAAAGCTCGGTATTTATCTGACCGTTGAACAGACCAATTCTGTATTCATCTATCTTGCGGAGCTCAAAAAGTGGGGCCAGAAGATCAATCTCACTGCTATCAAAGATGAGCGGGATATTGTTATCAAACATGTGCTGGATTCTCTTTCTTATCTGCACGGCTTCGTTGCCGTGCCGGGATTAAGATTGCTGGACATGGGGTCAGGCGCGGGGTTTCCGGCGCTGCCGATCAAAATAGTTTGTCCCGGTATATCGATAACCATGGTAGATTCAGTAAAAAAGAAGGCGTCATTCCTGCGCCATATCATCAGGACCCTTAAACTCACGGAAACTTCGGTCATCGATGCAAGGACGGAAGAACTGTCTGTACACTTCCTCTCCACCTTTGATATTATTACTGCCCGCGCTTTTGCTGACATGAAATCGGCCATTGCCGCAGGAATGCCTTTGCTCAAGCCGGGCGGGCTCATGGTCCTGAGCAGGGGACCGGAAGAGACAATCAACGATCAGGACCTGGTCAGGGCTGGTGTTTCACTGGAACGCCGGACTGACCTGATTCTTCCATATTCGGATTATAAAAGGACGATATGGGTCTTTAAGAAGGCTGGTTAAAACCGGGAGACTTTTTACCGTAGAAAGCCTGTCCTGAACATGTCGAAGGGCGAAGAAGGATTGCGAAAAAGCTTAGGCCTTGGGTAAAGGGAGAATGTTCCACGTGGAACCCCTCTACAGTTTTAAGTTGAGAGTCCTCAACTCGTCTGTATTCATTGGTGTTTAAGCGTTTTTTACTGTAACGGGTTGGGGCAATCTTTTACTGATTAAGAATCTGAAGATTCGAATACTGCAAACGAAGACAATTTCTATTGGGCTAATCCATTTTCCCGCTTTATCCGTGCCAAACGGCATGTATTTTTTGATTTTATTCGTTAAAATTTGTGCTGATTCGTTGCTAAAAGAAAGTCTATTATGTTAGAAGGTCCACTCACAATCCCGGCGGAATGGCGTGAAATTGCCCAAGAGGTACTTGTTCACGGCGGGCCCGCGCTTGCCATCGGTGCGCCAGGTACGGGTAAAACCACATTCTGCCTGTATCTTGCCGGCCGTTTCTGCCGGGCTGGTAAAAAAGTCGTTTGGATCGATGCGGATCCCGGCCAGCCCTTTATCGGTCCGCCATCAGTTATCTCGCTGACATCCTATACCGAGGCCGCTGAACTGCTGAGTCGAAGAAACCCCATGATCATGAGCTTTGTCGGCAACATTTCGCCCGTCGGACGATTGCTTGAGATGATATCGGGTCTTCAAAAGCTTTACTCGGTGGCCCAGTCGCTTAATCCCGACCTTATTCTTATTAATACCTGCGGACTCGTGAATGGCGGCGCTGCGCGGGAGCTCAAATGCCACGAGATCGATATGATTTCCCCCCGCTATGTGATCGCCTTGCAGAAGGGGACCGAAGTAGAGCATCTGCTGGCCCCACATTCTCACCGGGCCGGCCTGCTCATTCAGCGTATCCCCATATCGCCCGATGCAAAGGCATCCACCAGAGAGGCCCGTCGGGCGGCCCGCGAACAACGCTTTAAGGAGTATTTCCGTGGTGCCGACTTTCAGGAGATCTCGCTTCATGATGTTGGGGTCCATGGGCCTGGCCTCGGTACCGGCGAGCGGCTAGGATTTCGGGATATCAACAGGCTTTCGAAGATATTTCGGGCGATCGTAATACATGCTGAATTGTCCGCTGACCGGCTCTTCCTCATCATTGAAGGTGAGTATGTTGAGGAGGAGCTCTATACGGCAAAGGAGCAGTATAATGTCCGGGAAGTCACGGTAGTTAAACGCTCAGAGCTGGACCATCTGCTTGTGGGGTTGAATGACGACCGCAACCTTTGCCACGGTCTCGGAATCCTTCGCTCCATCGATCTTAAGGAACTTTCTATACGAGTGATTACCCCGCTTCGGGACGTTTCCGGGGTACGACACCTCTCGCTCGGGTCAGTCCGCGTTAGCCCCGCTAGAGGAGAACTGGGGTTGGTGTAATGGTTCCACCTGATTCAACAATAACGCCTGATAGCGCCAGTGCCAGAGAAGGTTGCCCCTCTGTAAGTCTGGATGAAATGCCGATTTATAACAGGGAACCGCAATGGGTTCCACGTGGAACATCCGAATGAGAAATCCTTTCGCCACTATTTTCCCTCAGAAATGAGCGAAAAAACGGGTTTGCTTTTAACGAGATTCTTACGTCTATCTGATTTAACATTTTTCAGTGTTCCCCAGCCACTGCCGCGGGAAAACCGAGTTTTTTTCTTCCCTTTTATCATCATCCTATGGTACATTAACCAGGTTTTGGACCAACGGTATCGGAGGGTGTCAAAAGTATGGGTAGGGTCATAGCGATTGCCAACCAGAAGGGCGGCGTGGGCAAGACCACAACAACCGTGAACGTCGCGGCGTCGCTCGCAGCTGCAGAAAAGAAGGTGCTGCTCATCGATTCGGACCCACAGGGCAACTCCTCGAGCGGCATGGGCATCAACCGGAATGAAATCATCGGAAGTACGTATGACTTGTTTACCGGTAAAAAAACGCTTCAGGAAATTAAAAAATCAACACACTTTTCCTGGCTCGATGTTGTCCCCGCGAAGATCGACCTGGTAGGTGTTGAAATAGAGCTTATCCAGATGATCGCCCGCGAGCGGGTGCTTAAGAAGGCCATCGCAAACTTTCGAAACGATTACGACTATATCCTCATCGACTGCCCGCCGTCGCTCGGCCTGCTCACTATCAACGCACTGACTGCGGCGGACGGGGTACTGATCCCGGTTCAGTGCGAATACTACGCCCTTGAGGGGCTGACATCGCTTATGAACACCATCACGCTCATAAAACAGGACCTGAACCCGGACCTCATCATCGAAGGAGTGCTCCTCACCATGTTCGACAGCAGGAACAACCTTGCCTCTCAGGTGGCCCAGGAAGTGCGCACATATTACGGAAAGAAGGTCTACACCACCGTTATTCACAGGAATGTGGCCCTATCCGAGGCGCCGAGCCATGGTAAGCCGGTGCTCCTGTATGATATCCGGTCCCGGGGCGCGCAAAGCTACCTGGAACTCGCGAAGGAGGTTATCAACAATGCAAAAGCAAGCACTCGGTAAAGGACTCGGTGCGCTTATTCCCGACCTGTCCGCGCTCGACGACGGGGAGCGAAGGTCCCTCGGCATCCACGAGATCGAGGTGGACAAGATCGTGCCGAACGAGTACCAGCCGAGAAAAACGTTTCAAAATGAGAGCTTGAAAGAGCTTGCGTCCTCGATAAAAGAGCATGGGGTGATCCAGCCCGTCATCGTCCACCGGATCGGGACGAACTATGGACTCGTAGCCGGTGAGCGGAGGTGGCGGGCGGCACGGCTTGCCGGGCTGAAGACCATCCCAGCGCTCGTAAAAGAGGCGACCAAGCGTGAACTGATTGAGCAGGCGCTCATAGAAAATATCCAGCGCGAGGACTTGAACCCGCTTGAGGCTGCCGAAGCGTACAAGCGGCTTCAGGACGAGTTCAAGCTTACACAGGAAGACCTCGCCAGGCGTGTGGGAAAAGAGCGGTCAACGATCACGAACTATCTCCGGATCCTCGGACTTCCCAAAGAACTGAAGCAGGGCATAGCAGGTGGCGCGCTCAGCATGGGCCATGCAAAAGCTCTTTTGTCGCTTGAACGAGTGCGTGACCAGATCCAGGCAGCGGCAGCGATCGTAAAGAAGGGACTCTCGGTGCGCGAGGCCGAGGCGCTCGCCAACCGGCTTAAGAATCCTGCGAAGGAAAAAAAGTCACGTCAGAGCCACGAACTGAAAGCATTGGAAGAGAAACTCAAGAAGGCGCTCGGCACCAAGGTGAGCATCGCAGCGAAGGCCAAGGGCGGCAAAATCGTGATCGAGTACTATACTGCTGAAGATCTGGACAGGATATTGGAGAAGATCGGGTAAAAAACACCACACGATTGTCACACAGGCACGAAGGCAAAAGCAATAATTAAGGAATTTAAATAATGGCCGATGGTTATACCGTTAAGTTACAATCGTTCGGCAGGCTCACGATGTTGGGCAAAGTCGAAATAGTTGTATTCTGAAATTTGATTTATGCATTGCTTCTACGTTTCTTCATGGTAAAAGTATTTTATGAATTTAAAGGAGGGCGCATTCATGTTGAAAAAAGGATCAGGAACACCGGAGCAGGCTGAAATCACGGCATTCATCGGGAAGGGCACGGAGTTCAAGGGAGTGCTCAGCTTCGAGGGAACCATCCGCGTTGACGGCAAGGTTGATGGCGAGATCATCTCCAAGGACACGCTCATTGCCAGCGATGGCGCATTTTTACAGGGCGAGATCGCCGTGGGGACGCTCATTTTGAGCGGCAAGATCGTCGGCAATATCAATGCAGGCCAGAAGGTGCACCTCCTTGCCCCGGCCAATCTCCAGGGAAACATCAAAACACCCAAGCTCATCATTGAGGAAGGCGTCACCTTCGACGGTAAGTGCGAGATGGCAGGTGAAAAGAAGGCCTCCGATCAGAAGGTCGTGTCTCTGAAGTAGGGTCAGCAGAAACTAATATATGATCGAAGCAGGATCCTTCCGCCGCAACAAGGCCTTGACAGGCGCACCAATTTGATGCATATTAATACATACGATAATGCATACCCGAACACGGAGGCAATTCATGCGCACCACCCTGAACATTGAGGACGAGTTACTTGATAGAGCGGCAAAATTGACCGGTATCAAGGAGAAAACGTCGCTTATCAGGCGCGGGCTTGAATCATTGATTGCGATCGAAAGCGGAAAACGACTCGCACAACTGGGTGGCTCCGAAAAAGGTCTGAAGGTGAAACCTCGGAGACGAACAGAAGGCAGGTAACATGATACTTGTCGATACTTCCGTATGGGTAGAGCATTTTCGAAATGGAAATATCGGGCTTGACACGCTTTTACAGGAAGGACAAGTTGTTTGTCATCCTTTCATTGTCGGCGAGCTTGCGTGCGGAAATATAAAAAATAGATCACGAATCCTCTCTCTTCTTGCTACTCTCCCGATAGCACACACTGCGGAATATGAGGAAGTAATGCACATTATTGAGAAATACCGACTCATGGGCAAGGGATTGGGATATATTGATATGCACTTGCTTGCGTCTGCGATGTTGACAAACATTCCTCTGTGGACGCTCGACAAGAGATTGAACAGCGTTTCAACGAAACTAGGGATCACATTGTAAGTCCTACAAGTCCGGACGGAACAACGAACCAGTGAGATGTTAGTTCCTGCGGAGTATAACCATCCGGTGGTGTGGCAGCAAACTATGTTAGAGCACGCGAGACATAATGGGCACGTTCCGTCCCGTCGACGTCGCCACATACTCAACCGGACTGAAAGCCGGTATGTTTCATTGCGAGAAGATCCACATTACAAGGGAACCAAGGATCCCATACTATGATACTCTTTCATCTCTACCGCACTCCGGCACTTTCCAGTTACCAGACCGCCGACCTCCTCACAATGGCTCAGCAGAAGGTCACTCATGCAATAACGGGGATCGAGACCGAGTTCTGCTTCAACATCGCAGCTACAGAGCCGTTATCAACTGACGAGACACGCCTGCTGCGCTGGCTCCTGGCTGAGACCTTCGAACCTGAAAAATTTTCCGATAAGTCTTTTCTCAGCCATCACCCCTCACGCATCGCGCAGCACACGGTTGTAGAGGTCGGCCCCCGCATGAACTTCACCACTGCCTGGTCCACGAACGCTGTCTCGGTCTGCCACGCCTGCGGCCTCAGCAAGATAACGAGGATCGAGCGCTCCCGACGATATTGCCTGGACCTTGCCAATAATGCCTCAATAACAAAGGCAGAGGAAGCCGCTTTTATTTCCCTTGTCCACGACCGCATGACGGAGTGCCCGTATCCCAAACCGCTCAAAACCTTCGAGACCGGCATCAAACCGGAACCCGTGCGCATGGTCCCGCTCATCGAACAGGGCAGGGCTGCGCTTGAAAAGATCAACCGCGAGATGGGACTGGGGCTCGATGACTGGGACCTGGATTACTACACCAATCTTTTTGTAAAGGACATCAAGCGCAATCCCACGAACGTTGAGTGTTTCGACCTGTCTCAATCCAACAGCGAACATTCGCGCCACTGGTTCTTCCGCGGTAAACTCATCGTCGACGGGAAGGAAATTCCCGGGAATCTGATGAAGATCGTGAAGGCCACTTACGACGCGAACCCGAACAACAGCGTCATCGCCTTCAGCGACAATTCGAGCGCCATCATCGGCCGCGACATCACCACCATCATCCCCGAGACCATCGGAAAGCCGTCAGCGTTCCGTGCAGCGCAGCGCAAATTCCATATCATTTTTACGGCCGAGACGCACAACTTCCCGTCCGGCGTTGCGCCCTTTCCCGGCGCCGAGACAGGCACGGGAGGCCGCATTCGCGACGTGCAGGCAACGGGCACAGGCGGCCTCGTGGTGGCGGGCACTGCTGCCTATTGTGTGGGAAACCTTCGCATACCCGGTTACGAACTTCCCTGGGAAGACGCGGCATATTCCTATCCGACCAATCTCGCGTCGCCCCTCCAGATCGAGGTTGAGGCCAGCAACGGCGCTTCGGACTACGGCAACAAGTTCGGAGAGCCCGTGATCCAGGGTTTTACCCGATCCTTTGGCCTTCGCCTGCCTGACGGCGAGCGCAGGGAATGGCTTAAGCCGATCATGTTCAGCGCCGGAGTGGGCCAGATGGATTCCCGCCACACGAAAAAAACAGAAGCAGCAAAGGACATGCTCGTGGTCAAGATCGGCGGACCTGCCTACCGCATAGGCATGGGCGGCGGGGCTGCCTCGTCCATGATCCAGGGCGAGAACATCGCGGAGCTCGACTTCAACGCGGTACAACGCGGCGATGCGGAGATGGAGCAGAAGATGAACCGCGTGATCCGCGCATGTGTGGAGCTCGGGGAGAAAAATCCGATTCAGAGCATCCACGACCAGGGCGCAGGCGGCAACTGCAACGTGGTGAAGGAGATTGTGCACCCCGCGGGCGCGAAGATCGAGATCCGCAAGATCCAGGTGGGTGACAAGACGCTCTCGGTCCTCGAGATATGGGGAGCGGAATACCAGGAACAGAACGCGCTCCTTTTGAAACCCGAACACGAGGGACTGTTCCGGTCCCTTTGCGATCGTGAGAAGGTGCCGGTCGCGATCATCGGCACGATCACCGGCGACGGATATATCGTTCTCTATGACGAAATTAACCAAACAACGCCGGAGAACTTGGAGCTGGCCAAAGTCCTCGGCGACATGCCTCAAAAGATCTTCAAACTCGACAGACAGAAAAGAACGCTCAAACCGCTCGAATTTCCGCAAGGCATGACTGTTCGCTCAGCGCTCGACCGCGTGCTCCGTCTTGTCTCGGTGGGCTCCAAGCGATTTCTCACGAACAAAGTCGACCGCTCTGTCACGGGTCTTATCGCGCAGCAGCAGTGCACGGGCCCGCTGCAGCTCACGGTTTCCGACGTGGCGGTGATCGCCCAGTCCCATTTCGGCCTGACCGGCGCAGCGATCTCCATTGGTGAACAGCCCATAAAGGAATTGCTCAATCCCGCGGCCATGGCCAGGATGTCAGTTGGCGAAGCGCTCACGAACATCGTCTGGGCCCGGGTAAGCGGGCTCGGCGATATCCGCTGTTCGGCGAACTGGATGTGGGCGCCGAAGATTCCCGGTGAAGGCGCGAGACTCTACGATGCCGCCATTGCCATGCGCGACGTGATGATCGAACTTGGCATGGCAGTGGACGGCGGCAAGGACAGCCTGTCCATGGCTGCCAAGGTCACGAATCCTGACGGTTCTCACGAGACGGTGAAATCGCCCGGCACACTCGTGATCTCGACCTACGTATCCTGTCCGGACATCACCAAAACCGTGACCCCGGATCTCAAGGCGCCGGGGAAAAGCAAACTTTTGTTCATCGACCTCGGTTTGGGCAAGAACCGACTCGGCGGCTCTGCGCTCGCGCAGGTCTTCAGCCAGGTGGGCAATACATCGCCGGACCTCGACGATCCCCTGCTTCTGGCCAGGGCATTTGACGCAGTGCAGCAACTGGTTTCTGACGAACTGATCCTCGCGGGCCATGACCGCTCTGACGGAGGCCTTGTCACCACGCTGCTCGAGATGGCTTTTGCAGGAAACTGTGGCATTGATGTGGATCTGGGCAAACATGAGCAGGGGGACGAGATCACACTTTTGTTCTCTGAAGAGCTTGGCATGGTGATCGAATATCTCCCGTCGCATGAAGCGAAAATAATCTCCGTTCTCTATAAGGCCGCGCTACCCTACCTCGTGATCGGCAAGACCATCCCGGAAAAACAAATCGTCATTTCACTCCGAACCCCGAACGCCGAACTCAGGACCGTATTAAACGAAGATATGCGTGTGCTCAGAGACATCTGGGAAGAGACGAGCCACCAGCTTGATCTTCTCCAGAGAAATCCCGGGAACATCCGCGAAGAGCGCAAGAACATCTACGATCGTACGGGACCATCCTTTGCAATATCGTTTGAACCGAAACCGACAAGCGCAGCGGTCATGAATCGCAAGGACAAACCAAAAATCGCGGTCATCCGGGAAGAGGGGAGCAATGGCGACCGCGAGATGGCCTCCGCCTTCTTCCTCGCAGGTTTCGAACCGTGGGATGTGACTGTCACCGACCTGCTCGAAGGCCGCATCACGCTCGATCGGTTCAGGGGTGTCGTTTTCGTGGGCGGGTTCAGTTATGCTGATGTGCTCGATTCGGCGAAAGGCTGGGCCGCATCGCTCCGCTTCAATAAAAAAGTCTGGGACCAGCTCGAGAAATTCTATCACCGCCCCGACACCTTTAGCCTCGGTGTGTGCAACGGCTGTCAGCTCATGGCATTATTGGGATGGGTGCCCTGGCGCGGGATCGCGGATGAGCTTCAACCGCGCTTCATCCACAACACGTCGGGTCGTTTCGAGTCCCGCTTCTCAACGGTCAAGATCCTGAAAAGTCCTTCGATAATGTTGCAGGGCATGGAAAATTCAGTGCTCGGCATCTGGGTGGCCCACGGCGAAGGCAGGGCCTATTTCCCTGATGAGAACATGTTCAAAGAATGCGAGCATGGACTTGCCCCTATTCGCTATGTGGACGACGGATCAAAGATCACCGAATCCTATCCCTTCAATCCCAACGGTTCCCCTGCGGGCATTGCGGGTCTCTGCTCCCCGGATGGCCGCCACCTCGCCCTGATGCCGCACCCGGAACGTACGGTCCTCACCTGGCAGTGGGGCTGGATGCCCGCGGACCTCAAAAAATCCCTTTCCGCCTCACCCTGGCTCACGATGTTCCAGAATGCGTGCACGTGGTGCGAAAAAATAACGACGCGCTGAGCAATATTGCAACAGCATCGAACGTTCCCGGCAGTTCCGATCGTGTGCCCTTCCTGGAATCATCCCGCGGCCTTTCGCGATCCTTCGTTCGCTACCAATCGAAGTCATTTGCCTTGACAGCGCTCGGTGTTGCGTATATGTTTGATACAGGACACGATGCAGCCTGCTTCGTTCATTATCTGAAGCGTACAGCGATGATCAGGGTGTTACGCGCTTGTGGAGAAGCGCATTGACGACGTCCCTCATCGAGCCGAGGTCCTTCGGGCCTGCCAAATACTTTTCGGAACAGAGATACATATCAGCCGGGGCTTCCTGTTCTACCTTCAGCCTGAAGGACTTAAGGCCGCCTACCGGAATAAAGCTAAAGAAACCAACCCTGATCTATTTGCCTGCGAACCCCCGAACGTTCAAAAAGAACAGGCTGCGCATTTCCGAGATGTCGTGGATGCTTACGATATTGTAAGTCGTTATTTCAAACAGTGGGAAAAGGCCCACTCGCAGCCTCATCGCGGCTGTTTTCGGCGGCCCGCGCGAGTGGAAAAAACAGAGCTGCGATCCGAACAACCAAGAGTATGCGCGAGAAGCAGTGAGCAGGTCTCTGCCGGTTCGGTCTCTGCGACTAGGACAATACCTGTATTATCGGGGATTCATCACGTACCGCGCGCTGATCAATGCCGTTGTTTGGCAGCGGCAACAGCGTCCGGTCATCGGAGATATCGCTTCGCTGGAGATGGCTGGATCATGCGGCAATTGAACGGATCATCCGGGCAAGGGGTTTGCGGGGCCGCTGTGGAGAAAAGGCGTTGCATCTCGACTTGCTTACGCCATTTCGGATAAAAGTCCTGCTGTATCATCAGATCTCCCGACAGGAACGCCTGGGATCCTACTTTGTAAAGCACGGTATCATACCATCGGACAAGCTTGAGTGGCTGGTTCGGCAACTAAACGAACACAATGTTCGTTTCCGGAATAAGCCTCTTCGAGCTGACCAATATCGAAATGCATTCGTGTAAGGTCCTGCCACATTGCCCAGCGCCGAAAACGTCAAACACGCTCAACAATAGAATAGATAAGAACGATACGACCGCCTCCGCCATATCGTTCGTCTCCGCTACCGTGAGCGAATCGTGCAAACGGGGAATTGCCGGCAGGAAACAGTGCTTATCTTCCTTAAACATCACTCCAGCGCAACGGTAAAACTCCCCGGGTATCCATGTTCGGAGAATTCCCGCTCAGCGTCTTCGGCAGCTTTCAACGAAGTATACTTGCCGGCGTAGACCCGGTAAAAAGTCTCTCCACTGATGTTCGTCATATGGATTTCCGAGAAGCCGACCTTTTTCTTCATTTCACCGGATAAGCGTTCTGCATTGCCATATTCCTTGAACGAGCCGATCTGAACGGTATAGTTGCCGGCATCATAATCCTCAAGCGCCTTGTATTGTTCACCGCCGATTCCGCGGTACCCCAGCGCCTCGATCCTGACCGGCGCAGTTCCCGCAATATCAACGCCGAGCATCTTGGCTGCTGAATAGGAGAGATCGATGACCCTGCCCTTGACAAAAGGGCCCCGATCATTCACGCGAACAACAGCCTCACGCCCGTTGTCCCTGTTCTGGACCTTGACGAACACACCGAGCGGCAGTGTCTTGTGCGCCGCGGTCATGGCATGCATATCGTAGGTTTCGCCGTTGCTTGTTTTTTTTCCATGGAAATCCGCGCCGTACCAGCTGGCGATGCCGGTCTGAACGAACCCCGCGTGAGTTTGTAACGGCTCGTATCGCTGACCCAACACCGTGTAAGGCTTCTGATATGCCTTTAGCCTGGACTCCGGCGGCTGCGTGACCACGGTTTTTTTCGGCACGCAGGCTGAAGCCAGTAGCAAACAACATATGATAATTATGCTTTGCTTCATGATCCCGGCCATACCCCTTGCTCTTTTGCTGATCCCCGTGTATGATCCTTCGCAAGAGCGCTTGCGAAGGACGGATGCGGTGATATAATACAAACTATTGAACAGGAGAGCAACAGAAAAGGGCCTGCTGTTCCGACAAAACAAGTTTCGGTGCGAGGAGATGCGTCAATGATCAAACATGTGGTGATGTGGAAGCTCAAGGATTTTGCCGAAGATGCCGACAAGACACGGAACGCGAAGAGGATCAAAATAGAGCTGGAGGCATTAAGGAACACGATCCCGCAGATCTTTCACCTTGAAGTCGGCATCAATTTTCTCGAATCCGATGCTGCCTACGATGTGGTGCTCTTTTCCGTATTTAAGAACGAAAAGGACCTCGAGCTCTATCAGAACCATCCGGACCATCGCGCCGTCGCTGAGTTTGTCGGTAAAGTGAAAGAAGACAGGGCTGTTGTCGATTATAAGACGCCTTAACGTTGCAAGGAGCACCTCATGGAACGGACCATACGACCTGACGACCTGAAAGAACGGCTTGCAGCCAGGAAAGAAATTATCCTCCTCGACGTCCGGCGCAAAACGGATTACGATGCAGACCAGGATACGCTTCCTGGCGCAGAGTGGCGCGATCCTGATAAGGTGGCTGAATGGAGCACGGACCTTCCCGGGGACAAGCAAGTGGTAGTTTACTGCGTGCGCGGCGGATCGGTGAGCAACAATGTGCTTGACCATTTGCAGGGAAAGAACGTTCATGCCCGATTTATCGAAGGAGGAATCGAGGCATGGAAGGCGGCCGGCGGACCCATTGTCAAAAAAAGTTAGCAGATTCCGACTACTTGATTCAAACGAAATAGCAAATGTTCAATCTCGGCAATCCAGTCACCCAAGCCTCTCCTTGCCGGGAGAGTACCAAGCCGGCCTTGGGCAAATATCGAGATCTTGAATTAGGTGAGTACCAAGCACCGTTGGGCGCTTTACTACCAGACATGAAAAATCAACTAGACAAGATATTGGACTCGACCCATGACGGTATGATCGCCATCGATGAAAGAGGCGTCGTGATCCTCTTCAACAGGTCGGCGGAGCGCATTACCGGCCTGAAAGCCGATGGCATCGTGGGGCGTAAGGCCGTTGATGTCGTCCCTAATACTCGGTTGCATATCGTCCTTGCCAAGGGTGAGCCCGAGTTGAATCAGCAGCAGAAGATCGGACAGACAGTTATCATCTCGAACCGGGTTCCGCTCCGCGACGATGAGGGCGGGATCGTGGGGGCCGTAGCAGTGTTCCGGGACATCACCGAGATCAAGACGCTAACGGAACAGGTGTCCGACCTTTGGAAGGCGCGGAACCTGTTGGAGGCGGTGATTGACGCAACGGAGGACGCCATTTCCGTGGCGGACGAACAGGGAAACAACATCATCGTCAATTCTGCATACACGAAGATAACCGGGCTTCCGAAGGAGGCAGTGCTGAACAAGCCCGTCACGATAGACATCGCTGAAGGCGAGAGCATGCATCTGCAGATTCTCCGGACCGGTAAACCGGTGCGGAACGTCCGGATGAAGGTAGGGCCCGCGAAAAAAGAGGTGATCGTCAACGTAGCACCTATATTCATAGACGGCAAGGTCCGCGGCAGTGTGGGCGTGATTCACGACATCTCCGAGATCATGACATTGACCTCAGAGCTCGCCCATGCGCGGAAGCTAATCCGCCGACTCGAGGCTCGCTACACGTGGGACGACATCGTGGGCACGGCTGCGGCATTGACCGCAGCCAAGCAACAGGCCATGCGTGCTGCCGAAACGCCGGCCACCGTGCTGCTTCGGGGCGAGAGTGGAACGGGCAAGGAACTCTTCGCCCACGCGATCCATAATGCGAGCAGCAGGAGTCGGGGCCAGTTCGTGCGCGTGAACTGCACGGCCCTGCCGGAGCAGCTTTTGGAGAGCGAGCTTTTCGGCCACGAGGAAGGTGCCTTCACCGGTACCATGAAGGGCGGCAAACGCGGTCTCTTCGAGGAGGCGGACCGGGGCACTCTTTTCCTGGACGAGATCGGCGACATTACGATGGCGATCCAGCAGAAGCTGCTTCGGGTGTTGCAGGAAAAGGAAATCATGAAGGTCGGGAGCACCGTTCCCATGCCCGTCGATGTCCGGATCATTGCCGCAACGAATGCCAATTTGGAGCAGAAGATTAAGGACCATGCTTTCCGCGAGGACCTGTACTACCGCTTGAACGTGCTCCCCATCTGGATCCCTCCGCTCCGCGATATCAAGGACGACCTGCCCGTACTTGCAAACCATATCGTTATGAGGCTGAACCTGGACTACGGACGGCAGGTGGAGCGGATTGATGACGATGCAATGGAGATGTTGAGGGAGTATCAATGGCCGGGAAACGTACGTGAACTCCAGAACGTGATCGGGCGCGCCATGATCAACATGAAACCGGCTGAAAGGACCATCGGGACGGTGCATCTGCCGCTTTTTGAGTGCGAGCGGATCGGCCAGATCATCCTGGGCTCGGCGCAGGGACCAGTTAAACCCCTGGACTCAGTGATTGCTGAGGCCGAGAAGGCCGCCATCGAGCGCGCGCTCCACGAGGCCGGGGGGAACCGCGAACGGGCCGCGCAACTCCTGGACACAGCGGTCAGGAACCTTTACTACAAAATACGTAAATATAAGATCAAAACGTGAAGCGATAATCCCCCGGAGCGCAGCAAAACCAGGCGGGCGGGCTACGCCAACTGCAGCGCCTTGATCGCCTTTTTGTCGTCGGCGGTCTTGATGACCGAGGTCGCCGTTTTCCCGGAGCTTGTCGTGGCGTAGAAATAGTAGATATTAATGCCCGCATCCGCAATGATCTTCGCGATCCTCTCCAGGGAGCCGGGCTTGTTCGGGGTCTCGACCATAATGACCGATGACTCATGGATTTCCTCCGCGCCTATCCTTTCCAGCGCTCTCTCTGCCTTGGTGAAATCGTCCACGACGAGCGTAAATGTGGCATTCCGACGTTCACTACTGGCCGAGTAGCCGGTTGCGGCAAGAATATTCACGTTCTCCGCAGCCACGGCCGCAGCCAGCCGTGCCGTCAAGCCGATGGCGTCCTGAAATGTAGCAGTGATCTCGATCCCTGTCTTTGCGGTAAACTCGCCTTCTCCCCGTTTCTTTGCGGCTTGAACAGGTTTCGTGTTCGGTCTCGCGACGGCTTTCTTTGTTTTCTTCGATTTTACTTTTTTTGCTGCTGTGGCCATAGTATTTCCCTCCTTAATTTCAAACGCTCGAAGTATTTTTCACAGCACCACTATAGCATAAGATGAAGATGACTTGTAGCAATTTCAAGTACACGTGGCATGTGTTCAGGTTGTGGCAGCTGTCGTTGAAAGCAACGATGGCCATGATGGCTTCAGCCCGACCGCAGTCTCGAGGTCTTGCAGGTTCATGAGAAAACCGCCAACGCCTGAGAGGGCCGCCACACTATTTATTCTATCATGAGCCGGTCGATGAGCGCCTCAAAAAGTTGAAATGAAAAAATGTGCCTGCAAATATTTGCGGGAATGAATTTTATTGCAGGATGACAACGCCAGCATATATCTCCTGACTCAGTTCTATCCTACCTAATTTCAAGTATTTATTCTTTTTTCTCTTTGAGAAATGGTTTGGAACAATACTTGCTCTCTTTATAAATGCATCAAGCGTACCAATGCATATCTCCGAATACGGCTTGACTCGGAGCGCAAGGGAACATATAGTAGATTATCGGTTCCAATTAACGCCCCGAGGAGGATTACAGCATGTCCAAGATGAAGTCAGCAGGTGCCCGTTTCCGGGCTGCAATCAAGGATGAAAAGCCGTTGCAGGTCGTAGGCGCGATCAATGCCTATGGGGCTCGACTGGCGGAGCGAAGCGGCTTCAGGGCGCTCTATGTTTCCGGCGGCGGCGTGGCGGCAAGTTCGCTCGGTGTGCCGGACCTCGGGATCAGCACTATGGATGATGTGCTCACCGATGTGCGACGCATCACGGATAGTACTGACCTGCCTGTTCTCGTTGACATCGATACGGGCTGGGGCGGCGCTTTTAATATTGCACGTACGATCAGGTCCATGATCAAACACGGGGCTGCTGCAATCCATATTGAGGACCAGGTCCAGTCAAAGCGCTGCGGCCACAGGCCGGGGAAGGCGATTGTTTCCAAAGGAGAGATGGTGGATCGCGTCAAGGCCGCGGTGGACGCGAAGACCGACCCTGAATTCGTCATCATGGCGAGGACCGACGCCATCGCGGTCGAAGGCATCGAGGCCGCCATCGAACGGGCACTTGCCTGTGTGGAGGCCGGAGCGGACATGATCTTCCCTGAGGCCGTGAAGGACCTCGCAACGTATAAGCGATTCGCGCACATGGTCCAGGTCCCTATCCTGGCAAACATAACGGAATTCGGCTCAACCCCGCTCTTTACCGTCGATGATCTCCGGAGCGCGGATGTTTCGATCGTTCTCTACCCGCTCTCAGCGTTCCGGGCCATGAGCAAGGCTGCGCTTACGGTCTACGGAGCAATCCGGAGTGAAGGGACGCAGAAGAGTGTGGTCAGCCTCATGCAGAGTCGCGAGGAATTGTACGATTATCTCGGCTACCATGCCTTTGAACAAAAGCTTGATGCACTATTTTCCAAGGAGGACAAACCATGAGCTCAAATCCTGACGCAACGCTGACAACAGAACCTGCTGCCCCGAAAGTGAAAAAATCGGTCGCTCTTTCCGGCGTGATCGCGGGTAACTCGTCGGTCTGCACCGTAGGACGGACAGGAAACGATCTGCATTATCGCGGGTATGAGATTGTCGAACTGGCGAGGAAATCGACCTTTGAGGAGATCGCGTATCTTCTGATTCATGGTGATCTGCCTACCGAATCGCAGTTAAAAGACTACAAGAAAAAACTGAAAAAACTGCGTGGCATTCCTGCCGAGGTGAAGGCGGTCCTTGAGCAAATCCCTGCTGCGACCCATCCGATGGACGTAATGCGTACCGCGTGTTCGTATCTCGGTACGGTTCTGCCCGAGAAGGACGACCAGAACATCCAGGGCGCGCGCGATATTATCGACCGGTTGATTACATCGTTCGGTTCCATGCTCCTCTATTGGTGGCATTTCAGCCAGAACGGACGCAGGATCGACGTGGAAACGGATGATGACACCGTAGCCGGACACTTCCTGCACATGCTCCACGGCAAGAAGCCTTCTTCACTCCATGAACGGGCTCTTGACCAGTCCTTGATCCTTTATGCCGAACACGAATTCACGGCATCCACCTTCACTGCCCGCGTGATCAGTGGTACGCTGGCCGACGTGTACTCTGCCGTGACCGGCGCAATCGGCGCCCTGAGGGGTCCGAAACATGGCGGCGCCAACGAAGCCGCCCATGAGATCCAGAGGCGGTACCGCACCCCGGACGAGGCTGAAACGGATATCATGGCGCGGGTCGCCCGGAAAGAAATCATCATCGGATTCGGCCATCCCGTGTACACGGTAAGCGATCCCCGAAACGCCACGATCAAGGCGATCGCGAAAGGTCTCTGCGAGGAGGGGGACAACATGAACCTCCATAATGTCGCCGACCGGATCGAGGCAGTCATGAAGAGAGAGAAAAACATGTTCGCGAACCTTGACTGGTACTCGGCCGTGACCTATCATATGCTTGGCGTGCCCACGTCGCTGTTCACGCCCATCTTCGTGATCTCCCGCACGACGGGCTGGGGCGCGCATATCATCGAACAGCGCATGGACAACAAGATCATCCGCCCGTCGGCTAACTACACCGGGCCTGATGACCGGGTGTATGTGCCGATTGAGGAGAGAAAGTAAAAACATGCAAAGGAAATGGCGCAGAGGGATGTTCGTTGGCCCCTGCCCCCCGTTCAATGCGCCAGTGCCACCCTGTCCTCAAAAACAGAAAGGACTACGCATATCATGAGTTCCCCCGCATCCAACATACGGCCCGACCCGGACAAGGTACTGGTCGATATCGCTGATTACGTCAAAAACTACACCATCACCTCTGACGAGGCATATCAGACGGCGAGGCACTGCCTCATCGACACCATCGGGTGCGGCATCGAGGCTCTGGACTACCCGGCGTGCACCAAACTTATGGGGCCGATCGTTCCCGGCACCATCGTACCGAATGGAGCAAAGGTCCCGGGCACGCAGTTCCAGCTCGATCCTGTGCAGGCCGCATTCAATATCGGCGCCATGATACGTTGGCTCGATTTCAATGATACGTGGCTCGCTGCGGAGTGGGGGCACCCTTCGGACAATCTGGGCGGCATCCTTGCCACCGCGGACTGGCTTTCGCGTACGCGCATCGCAACAGGCAGGGAACCGCTCATCATGAATAACGTGCTCGAGGCCATGATCAAGGCCCACGAGATTCAGGGCGTGATCGCGCTCGAAAACGCGTTCAACCGTGTGGGACTCGACCATGTGGTTCTCGTGAAGGTGGCCTCTGCTGCGGTCTGCGCGTGGCTCATGGGCGGAAACCGCGATGAGGTGATCAACGCGGTTTCGCAGGCATTCGTGGACGGCCAATCGCTTCGTACGTACCGGCATACGCCGAACACGGGCTCGCGCAAGTCCTGGGCAGCAGGAGACGCCACGAGCCGCGCCGTCCGGCTGGCACTCTTCTCCATCAAGGGTGAGATGGGCATCCCGAGCGTGCTCACGGCCAAGGGCTGGGGTTTTTATGATGCGCTCTTTAAAGGAAATGAATTCAAGTTCCAGCGTTCATACGGCTCCTATGTCATGGAGAACGTGCTGTTCAAGATATCGTTCCCTGCAGAGTTTCACTCGCAGACAGCGGTGGAATGCGCCATGAACCTGCACGGAACATTACAGTCGATGGGCAGGACCGCTGACGACATCAAAAAGATCACCATTCGTACGCATGAGGCCGCGATCCGCATCATCGACAAGAAGGGGCCCTTGAATAATCCCGCGGATCGCGACCACTGCCTCCAGTATATGATCGCAGTACCGCTCATCTTCGGGCGGCTGACCGCGGCCGATTATGAGGACCGCGTTGCAACGGATCCGCGCATCGACGCGCTCCGAGACAAGATCACGTGCGTGGAGGACCCGCAGTTCACCAGGGATTATCACGATCCTGACAAACGATCGATCGCCAATGCTTTGACCGTGGAGTTTTCGGATGGAACGAAATTGCCCGAGGTCGTGGTCGAATATCCCATCGGACACCGCCGCAGGCGCAGGGACGGCATGCCCCTGCTGGTTGAAAAATTCAAGATGAACCTGGCGCGCCGGTTCCCGCAGAAGCAGCAGAAGGCGATCCTTGACGTCTCGCTCGACCGCCGGAGGCTGGAAACCATGCCGGTCAATGAATATGTCGACCTGTTCGTGATCTGAATCTATAATGCATTCATAACGTCAGGTCTCACACTCAGCCACGAAGACCCGAAGGGCAGAGCTATCATTAATTTCCAATAGGTCTTTCCTTGCGGAATCGTAGTAAACTCCTTTCGCGTATTGACACCGCCCTTGAAAGTGTTATGATATTTGACGGAATAGCGGGTCATGCTCAGTTCCCCATTGACATAATTCCGGGCTTGATCCGGTATCCAGGGAGGCTGTTCCGGATTCCCGCTTTCGCGGGAATGACGAACATCCCGATTGTAACTATTCCCGAACGTGCGTAATCCGGATAATGCCACAGTGCAATGAGAGAAATTATTTTTTTTTACATCACAGTAATAATAACATGCACATTCAATAGGAATGTAGGAGGCATTCGTGGGAAAGTACGAAGAGCTCTTTCAAAGGAGCATCAAAGATCCTGAGGGGTTCTGGGCTGACGCTGCGCAGGCCATTACCTGGGAAAAGAAGTGGGACAAGGTGCTCGATGATTCGAACAAGCCGTTCTACCGGTGGTTCCCGGGCGGTCTGATGAACACATGCTTCAACGCCCTTGATCGCCACGCCCTCGACGGCCGGGGGGACCAGGTGGCGCTCATCTACGACAGCCCCGTGACGAACACGATCAGGAAGTACACGTACCGGGAGTTGCTCGATCTGGTCTCTCGCTTCGCCGGCGCGCTTAAGGGCCTCGGCGTCACAAAGGGCGATACGGTCATCATCTATATGCCGATGATACCCCAGGCTGTGATCGCCATGCTGGCCTGCGCCCGGATCGGGGCTGTTCATTCCGTGGTCTTCGGCGGATTCGCGCCCCACGAACTGGCGATCCGGATCGACGATGCAAAACCTAAGATCATTGTATCCGCATCGGGAGCGCGCGAAGGGAGCAAACTGCTTGAGTACAAACCGATGCTGGACAAGGCGATTGAACTGTCCGATCACAAGCCGGGGAAGTGCATCATATTCCAGCGGGACTTTGTTAAGGCATCCATGATTTCGAGCCGCGATCTGGATTGGGAAGAACTCATGACGACCGCAAAGCCGGCAGAGTGCACGCCGGTCAAAGCCACGGACCCGCTATATATTCTTTATACATCGGGTACGACCGGAAAGCCCAAGGGGATTGTACGGGATAACGGAGGCCATGCAGTCGCTCTCCGCTGGAGCATGGAATATATCTACGGAGTTAAACCCGGTGACGTGTACTGGGCGGCCTCGGATGTCGGCTGGGTGGTGGGTCATTCTTACATTGTCTATGCGCCGCTTATTACGGGCTGCACCACGATCGTGTATGAAGGAAAATCCGTCGGCACACCCGATGCGGGCGCGTTCTGGCGTGTGATCTCCCAGCACGGGGTAAAAGTCATGTTCACAGCGCCCACAGCCTTCCGCGCCATAAAGAAGGAGGACCCCAAGGGAGACCTCCTCAAGAAGTATGATCTCTCGGGATTCAAGGCACTCTTCCTCGCCGGGGAACGGCTCGATCCTGACACCTATCACTGGGCGCATGATCTGCTCAGGAAACCCGTGATCGACCACTGGTGGCAGACTGAAACAGGCTGGCCCATCACGGCGAACTGTCTGGGAATCGAGGAATTTTCGATCAAACCGGGATCTTCGACAAAGCCGGTTCCGGGATTCAATGTTACCATCCTAGACCCGAACGGCAAGGAACTGGGCCGCAAGGAGGAGGGATTGGTAACCGTGAAGCTGCCGCTTCCTCCGGGAACACTGCCCACGCTCTGGAATGCTGACCAGCGCTTTCTTGAGTCCTATATCAAACCCTTTCCGGGCTATTACTTCACGGCAGACGGCGGGTTCATCGACGAGGATGGCTACGTGTTCATCATGGGCCGCGTGGATGACGTGATCAATGTGGCCGGCCATCGCCTCTCAACAGGCGAGATGGAAGAAGTCGTATCCACGCACAAGGATATTGCGGAATGCGCGGTCATAGGTGTGCACGATAATTTGAAAGGACAGATCCCGATCGGTCTCTGTATTCTGAAAACAGGCGTCAGCGGCAGCGATGAGAGCGTCAAAAAGGAGCTCGCTCAAATGATGCGGGATACCATCGGTCCCATCGCCTGCTACAAGGAAACAGCGGTCGTAAAACGGCTTCCGAAAACGCGATCTGGCAAGATCCTGCGCGGAACCATGCGCAAAATCGCCAACGGAGAGCCTTATACCATACCGTCGACCATCGACGACCCGTCGGTCTTGGGCGAGATCGAAGAAGTGCTCAGAAAAATAGGCTACGCGAAAAAGCAATAGATACGAAATAGCCACTAAACCATGAAGCCGGCGAAGACCAGGAAGGATGTTTTCTATGCCTGGTTGGTCGAGACTTCTTTTAGTCAAATAAGGATCTTTAGTAATCGAGATTTTACTCTGGGCGAGTGTAATCATGATTGTCTGGCAAGTGGCCGGGGGGAACAGCGCCCCGGAACAATGTTCGGCGGTGTGCACAGAGGAGAACTTATAAGCAAGAGTGCACCTATCAATTCCTTCCTGGAGAGTAGCTGAAGCAGGAAGGATGTTTTCTATGCCTGTTTCGTGGAGATTTTTTAAAGGGGATCATTTGTAATGAGATTTTTACTTGGGCGAGTTTAAACTTAATTGGCTGAACAGTGGCCGGTTCGAACAGCACCCTGGTACCATGTTCGGCGTTGTGCCCAAGGCGCACTTACAAAAAATAGCGTACCTATTTATTCCTTCCCTTCAGAGTATAAGAAAGCCAAAATAATCCAAAGAATCAGCAACTCAATTCTAATTCAGATGAGCTCAGTCACCTGAACTATTGCATGACGGCCAAGCCCGCCTTCAGCGAACATCACTAAACTTGTACTGCCGATGTCTGTGAATTCCGTGAAATACAGATTGAAATGTGCCTATGACGATCTGAGTTTCATGATGCGGACGCCGTCACCGATAGCGGCCAAGGTGGCTTCCAGGGTGGCCTTTTTCCTTGTTCGTTTTTGAAAGCTCATGCTCCATTCGTTGAAGCTTGGCTTCCAATGTATCACGTTTTATGACGTCTTGATAATTCATGGAATATCGGCAACCTATCGATTGAAAATCGGCGTAACAATGCCCAAATTTAAATTTATTATCGGACTGTCGAAAAGATATAAGCCAAAGTAAAGTAAGACTAAAGCCAGCACATATTTCCGCCCGTGTTAAGACCCGAACGTTCATAATAACAACTAGTTATCGTGAGGGTGCAAGTCCTGCACGAGGAATTATGCACGATCGAGATATGACATGACAACAGATGTTTATTTCGGGTCAGCAGTACGCCATTTTGCAACACCCGCGAAAATCAATGCTAGTATGAGGGCCAGGAGAGCAAGAAGGAGCGACGCGGCCGCAGGGGACATCTGTGATGCAAGATATTGATATATACCCAACAGGAAAAATAACCCCGCGACCAGGGCCAGAAGGGACGCAACCGCGACAAATGCGAGTCCCCATCCCACGTTCATTACCGCCCTTCTCAGGATTCGCCCCTCGGCTTCCATCAAACGCAGCATGACCGTAGCAATATCAAGGATAATTGTTAGTATCTTCATTGGTTGTCCCCCTGGTGCCAGAGTTTGGCGACTATATAGCCGAGTCCGAATGCGGCCATAATACTCGTCAGAGGATGCTGCTCTACTTCAGCGGCAAGGTTCTTGACGACTTTTTCACCTTGGGCCTTTGATGTCTCGAAGGTGTGCAGAAGATCCGTCCACATGTCGTGATCTTGTTCACCGTCCACCGTACCCTTCCCTTCGCTCGCATCGTGCCTTTCCCCCGGAGGGTTACCTGCGGTCTGCGTTCCAGCTGCGTTTGTCGCTCCGGCAACGAGTCCGGAGATCTCTTCGCGCAAACGTGCAATATCTGCTTTCAGCGCCTCAAGTTCTTTATCATGTGTTTTTTCCGTCATATACGATTCTCCCTTTGCACAATTATATCTGCCGACTTTCATCCGCGTTTCATGATTCTGCATCAGATCTTTTTTGAGGCTGGCGGAACGCTTTCAGGATTAGCTCATGACCAAGCAACACCGCGATCCGTCGCGCGGTCTCATTTGAATCGCGAGGTTGCGTCTTTATAGGCAATCTTGATTTCAGCCCAGGCTTTTTCCGCGCCCTTCTTGACGTCTTCCCAAGTCTCATCGCCGGCGGTCTTCAGCTCCTTTAGCTTTGTCATGGCCTCTTCCTGTTTGTGCTGCAAGGCGTCGATGGTTTTGTAGTAATCGATCTTTGCTTCGGCCTTGGCTTTGTCCGCCTTGGCCTTGAGCAGGTCGATCTGTGCGTTCCATTCCTTTAACTGCGCATCGATCTTTTCTTCGTAGGCTTTTCTACGGTTATCCATGGCACCCTCCCTGTGATTGAAACGTTTATCCAGCGATCCCATTGTTATAATGGTCTTTCTCCGGATGGACCTTGTTGATGAGTTCACGAGAAAAAACCATGTCCTCGTCAATATCCTGCTGAATATAACCCAGCTTTCTCAAGACCGGCACGAACTTCATGGCCGAGGCAATATAGTCATTGGTGAGTCCGGCGCAGTACTTTGGCGATACCGCGAGAGTGTCGAGAACGAACTTTTCATCAACAACGTTGACGAAATCAGCGATCATGCGTGCCGCTTGCAGCGGTTCCTGCCTGATGAACGCGGTTGCCTCCTCGTGAAGTGACAGGAAGCGTTCCACGATCTCGCGCTCCCTGTACAGGAACTCGCGATCAGCCACGATCCCGTAGCTCGGGTTATTCGGCCACAACCGTGACGGCGGGTAGAGGATCTTACCGCCTGCGAACCGGTCGATCGCGACAGCCAGGGCCGGCGTTCCCACAGCAGCAGCCACATCGTGCCTGACCATCGCCTCGGTCACCAGGTCTGCCCATGGATAGTTGCGGATGGTGATCTGTTTCTGCAGACCATACTGTTCAATGCAGTCTCTGAGGATCACGTCATGAATGGACCCTGTTCCCGGTACACCGATGGCCAGCCCCCGGAACTGCCGCAGAATAACACCCAGGTCGCCGATCTCCGGAAATCCTGCAACGAGCTGTCCCCCTGCCAGGACCGTCCCTTCCATGTGGCCGCCTGCTATGCAGATGACATTGATGCCCTTGCTCATGCCGATGATCGCGGGCGGCAAACCAATGTAGGCCAGCTCCAGCTCGTTCTGCTGAAAGGCCTTCATGATCGCTGGGCCCGTGCCCATAAGCTTCCACTCGATCGCTGCGCCAAGCCGCGCGTCCGCGTTGCCCTGCGCCATCAGCAGGATCGCCGTATGATAGAACGTGGACAGATGTCCGATCCTGATCTTCTTCAAATACAACGCTCCAGGAATAGGCTGGCTATAGCCTTCTTCTAATAATAATCTCAAATCCTGCTGCAGTCAACCCTGTTCACGATGCGCGGATGCCTCCGATTTGCGCCACAAATGACTGAGGGCCCTGGAATCGAAACGGGAGGATCGTAGCAACGGACCGGCCTGGAGCCCCTTTCCTTGTTGCCGGGCCATCGGACAGTGTGTTAATATATTAATGTATGAAGATTACTCTCGATAAGGACAGCTCGGAATTGCTCAGAACGCTCGACGTACTGAACATGCCCGCTTTCATCATTGACTCGCGATGGATCATCCTCTCCTGCAATGACAACGTCCGCGCTGTATTCGAATATGACCGGGCAGAGGTCATTGGCCGGCATCTTGAGAAATTCATGTCCCTCGACAGCCTGACCCGGGAGCATGGTGCATTCGGCCCAGCACTCCCCGGCACCGTGTCCCAGGACAACGGGGGAGCGGCGCTCCGGGCCTTCTGTTTCCGGAAGAACAGCGGCCCGCTGTCATGCCGCGTTGCCGTAATCCCGAACCAGCAACACCACGCCGACCGGATAATCGTCGTGGTCCGGGACGCGCCAGAACAAAGGAGCGCAACCGCCGGCACTGACCAGCCGGATGACCACGCACCCCGGGTCGAGCTCATCAACGAACTGAGCAGCATCATCAATTCCAGCCTGAGCATCGGAACGATCTTCCGCATGGTCGTATCGGAGCTGCGGAAGATCATCGACTACAGCAGGGCAAGCCTGCTGCTTTACAACGAAAAAGACGACGCCCTCCTCATCTTCGCCCTGGATACGGAAATGAGAACCGCCATGAAAAAAGGGGTGAAGGCCCCGATCGAGGGCACGAGCGCGGGCTGGGTCGTGAGGAACAACAAGCCCTGGATCAGCCGTGATCTGAAGGAAACCCCTTTTTTGCTGGACCGGAAGCTCTTCGACGAGGGGATCCGTTCCACGATCAGCCTCCCCCTGTTCCATGACCGCATGCTCGGCGTATTCAATTTCGACAGCGCCAACCCATCGCAGTATTCGGAAAAAGACCTGGAGCTCCTGCTGCCCGTGGCCAAGCATATTGCCGTGGCCCTCGAGAACGCGGTCCTGTTCGAAGAGATCTCGAAGGAAAAGAAGGAGTGGGAGCGGACCTTCGATGCCATTACTGACATGGTATGGATCGAGGACGGCAGACAGCAGGTGATCCGCGCGAACCACACGCTCCTCATGCGGACAGGCTACGCCAAGTCGGAGATCGCGAACAAACACTGCGGCGAGCTTCTCGATAAACTGGGGATCACGATCGAAGGCTGCTTGTGCGCGGAGACGCTGTCATGCAAGCGACCCGCCTTCCAGGAGCTCAGGAGCACGGGCGGCAGCATCTTCAACTTCTGGGCCTATCCGCTGATCGATGAGGAGGGACGGCTCTACGCCATCGTCCACTATCTCAAGGACGTGACGGCCCAACGACGGATCGAGCAGCAGCTCATCCGCACGGACAAGCTCGCGTCCCTCGGTACGCTTGTGGCAGGCATTGCGCATGAGATCAACAATCCACTCGGCATCATCGCCGGCTACTCAGAGGCGCTCCTCGACCGGGCCTCTGCGCCGGCCCTGAACGCCATGACGGAGTTCGAGGATTTTCCCGATTATCTTAAAACAATCCACAGCGAGATCTTCCGGTGCAAGGGCATTCTCAAAAGCCTGCTCGAATTTGCGCGGCCCTCGGGGGGCACCTTCCGGGAGATCGACATCAACGAGCTCATCAAGGAAGTGTTGCTCCTGCTCCAGCACCGGACCGCGAGGCTCAAGCACACCCTCGAGCTCGACCTGGACCGCGAGGTTCCGAAGATCCACGCTGACGCGGGCAGCCTCAGACAGCTGTTGATGAATCTCCTCCTGAATGCCATCTATTTCACGCCCGAGGGAGGGAGCCATCTTCATCAAGACCGAGCCGGACGATTCTCTGGAAGAGACGCGCTTCCCGGGATGCCCGTACCGGGTACGGCTCTCTGTCACGGACACCGGGTCCGGCATCCCGAACGACCTGCTCGACAGGATCTTCGACCCCTTCTTCACGACCAAGCCCGTGGGCGAAGGCACCGGCCTCGGCCTCACCATCAGCCACAAGATCGTTGAAGAGCACAGCGGCTTTATTGATGTGAAGAGTGAGCCGGGTAAGGGTGCGAGCTTCATCATTACGCTGCCGTCGATCATGTGCGGGGAATAGATAAATTCAATCACCAGTAACAAGCCGCAAATAACCAATAAATCCCAAAGATCAGATTTCAGACGTTTGGTCATTTGAACATTGTTGTTTGGAGCTTATTTGAAATTTGGTGCTTGCGATTTGGAATTTTACAATACATTATGATAAACGTCCTTGTTGTCGATGACGAAGAGCCATTCAGAAGGCTTCTGAACAACGAATTGGCCCGCAAAGGATACGCCGTTCAGGTGGCGCGTGACGGCGGCGAAGCCCTGCGCGTTCTGCGCGACAACGTATTTGACGTGATCCTCCTCGATATCGTCATGCCCGGCATGGATGGCCTGTCGCTCATGAAGAAGCTGAAGGAGGATTCGGGGGCGCCGCCGATCATCGTCCTCACCGGCAAGGCCACGGTGGAGACTGCGGTGGATGCCATGAAGAACGGCGCCTACGATTATCTCACCAAGCCCTACAAGCTCGACGAGCTGGCGATCGTCATCGAACGAGCCTACGAATTCAAACGCCTGAGCGTCAAGAACAAACTGTTGGAGCAGGAGCTGGTCAGGAAAGAATCCCCCTTCGAGTTCGTCGGGAAAAGCAAACAGCTCCAGGAGATCCTGGCACTCATCAAGAAGGTAGCGCCCGCTGACTCTCCGGTCTTTATCCAGGGCGAAAGCGGCACGGGCAAGGAGCTCATCGCGAACACGGTCTGGCATTTCAGCACGAGGAAGGAGGCCCCGTTCATCGCCCTCAACTGCGCCTCCCTGTCGGAGAACCTGATCGAGTCCGAGATCTTCGGCCACGAGAAGGGTGCCTTCACGAACGCCTATCAAATGAAGCACGGCCTCGTTGAAGTAGCGGACAAGGGCACGCTCTTCCTTGATGAAATCGGCGAGATGCCCGCCGGGCTGCAGCCCAAGTTCCTGCGGTTCCTCGATTCCGGCGAGTTCCGGCGGGTTGGCGGGAACAAGACCCTGCGGGTGGACGTCCGCATGATCGCAGCAACCAACAAGGACCTTTCGGTCCTCATCAAGGCAGGGAACTTCCGCGAAGACCTGTATTACCGCCTGAATGTGATCAACGTTACCATACCTCCGCTGAGGGAGCGGAAAGAGGATATTGCCGAGCTCGCAGAGCACTTCCTGAAAAAATACTCGCTGAAGCTTTCCAAGCCCATCGCAGGCTTCACCGCCGAGGCACGGGAACTGCTCATTGGATATAAGTGGCCCGGCAATGTACGGGAGCTCGAGAATGTCATTGAACGGGCCGTGATCCTTTGCGAATGCGATCAAATCGGCGCCGAAGACCTTTCGATCTCGTCGTATTCAGCGGTTGCGGAGATGAGCGTAAATCCTTCCCTAGAAGAGATGGAGAAGAACTATATTCTCCGGGTCCTGAAAGAGGCGGGCAACAACCAGTCAAAAGCGAGCCAGCTCCTGGGCATCGACCGGAAGACCCTGTACCTCAAACTGAAGAAGTATGGGATCAATTCTTAACGCGATCAATTCATTACAGTATGAGGCATGGAATAACTGTCGTATTTGTAAGACAAGAAGTACATCCTGTACTCGTCGAGATTTCCATACTTCGCAAGACAGAAGCATCTCAGTTAATCATTCACTACTGCACTCTTGTAGGTGTTCGTCACAAGGTCGGGATTAGATAGCGTCGAAAAATATCGTTTGATACATGCGGTGTCTGATACTTCTTGTATCATGCAGCTTAAATTGCAGGCAAAACACTGTCATTTACGACTCGATTTTATGAGTGAATGACACTGGCCTCCAAAGAGGGATTATGGGAAAAAAAGAACCCAGGTCTGGGAAGAACAGAAGGTTAGATGAAGATCGAAGAAAATACAATGATCCAAACTATGAAGGCACTGAACGGAGAAGTGGAAAAGATAGGAGATATTGGAGAGACCGCAGATCTTCTTGAGATCTCATATGACCCTGCAGATATCTTCGTGAACTGTTGCAATTGCGGTACATCGAAAGACCAATAGTACACTTAGAATTGTTTGTCTTTATACGGACATTCTCATATGGGGATTTGATGAACGATCGATTGAAATCTGCCTTAAAGTATCTCGGGATAGTGCTTCTTGGGCTTCTTCTTGGCGCATTTCTTATAAAAACCCTTGAAATGTTTCTTCACGCGCTCTAGCAATCGAAACGTTTCCTGCACTTTGCTTCCTGTAACCTGTACTATTGAAACAAGCTCTTCATGCTCATATTTCAACTAGTAATTTTTGTAGCAATAAGATATTATCTGCAAAGAAATAATAGCTATAACGATGAGTGCTATCTTACAGGATATGCTCATACCATTACCGGAGGTCTAACTTACAGGGCGGGCCAAAGAAGATCATTTAATCGTAACTCGGGGTTGAATTCCCCGCCGCTTGCGGCGAATGATTCAAATGATCTTGGTTTCAATACCCCGCTGCTCGCGGCGGGGTAGTTTATTATTATATACAATGTAAGCATCGAATGTTATGCGGATAAAGACTATCATAGAATTTCCTAATAAACTCCCAAAACCAATTCTTACGCTTTTCGGATTACTTCTCGTGTTGGCAATCGGCGGTCTTGATACCATTACGAGCTATGATGTTTCCGTATCATTTCTCTATCTTCTTCCCATCATACTGGTTGCTTGGTACGAGGGAGGACTGTCTGCCACCCTGATATCAATTTTCAGTGCTATTCACCTGGGGCACGTCTGACCTGATGTCTGGACATATTTATTCTCATATCACTGTTCGCATTTGGAACGCCACCATGGTGCTGGGAATGTTTTTGCTCGTTGCATATTCCATTTCAGCCGCAAAGAAATTATTTATAAAGGAACATGAGCATGCCGACACCGACGATTTGACGGGCGTAGCTAATATCAAATTCTTTTATGAGCAGGCACGTATTGAAATCAGCAGATCGGCTAAATATAAACGGCTGCTCACTCTCGCTTATATCGATATAGATAATTTAAGACACGTCAATGACACCCTCGGCCATATTGCCGGCGATTACATCCTCCATGAAGTAGCACAGATCATGAGGTCAACATTGCGGTCAACAGATATTATTTCAAGACTTGGAGGTTCCAAATTCGCTGTTCTTATGCCGGAAACAAATAGTGAGAACGCCACGGTTATTGTTTATAAAGTTCAGGAACATCTTCTGGATGTGGTGAAAAAAAATGGCTGGCCGGTAGCGTTCAGTACAGGTGTTGTTACCTGCGACGGCCCGACATACACATTGGATGAACTGATCGCAATGGCCGAAGATCTTATGAATACTGCCAGGGAAACCGGCAAAAATGTAGTGAAATCTAAGATTTTGAATTTGTCATCAACCACTTCTTAACACCTCGGTTGCCCGGTGGATGGGAGCCGTCAATGTTTGTCTTTATTACCTCTTACGCATCGATCAGCCCCGAGATAGGACTGGCAAAATAATGCGCCACGGGGTATAAAAGAAAAGACCCATATACAGGCATCAGGCAATTAAGAGCCGTAAAGGAGAAGAACGATGAGCGGCAACATTTTGAAGAGCGGGGGCGATTACCTCGGCGGTTTGATTTGCACGGATCGAATGGATGCAAGTAAGGATAATGCGATATCGTTTTTTTTGCTATACATTTTAGTCTTATCTTGGCTGATAAATGATATTAAGCTTGGACAGCTTTAAGAAGATTGGCGATGCTCTTCTTGTTACACTGGCCGTTCTTCTTACGTTTCTAGCATTTTTTGTCTTTCGTTTCGCAGATGATAATCGACTTTTCAGCTGGACGTGGGTTTTCGCAGGTGGTAACGCATCCACCATTTTCCTCCTTCTCATTCTCGGCATTATTTTAGCGTTTGCGCTTGCCAGGGTTTCGCTCTTTGAGCGCGGCCCCATTGCTTTCCTTTTTCTTTTCTCATTTGTTACAACCGCGATTTTCTGGTCAGAACCCGAACTGATCATGGATGCCTCTCGGTACTTTACTCAGGCTAAGCACCTTGAAGTTTACGGGATCGAATATTTTATAAGAGAATGGGGCAAAGACATTACTGCATGGACGGACCTGCCTTCAATCCCTTTTCTCTATGGCATAATCTTTAAGTGTTTCGGCGAAAACCGGATTGCCATCCAAATTTTCACAACCCTTCTATTCTCAGGAACCCTTGTCCTGACCTATCTCATAGGAAAGATGCTCTGGAACGAAGAGATCGGTTTTTCTGCAGGGATGCTTCTCCTCGGCATGCCGTTCCTGCTTACACAGGTTCCGCTTATGCTCGTTGATGTTCCCACGATGTTCTTCCTTACCCTTTCGATCTTTACTTTCATGAAAGCGCTGGATCAGGGTGGGGTCCCGATGATAGCCCTTGCCTCTCTTACGGTTTTTTTTACCTTCTTTTCCAAGTACTCAACATGGATAATGCTTTCTGTGCTGGGTATCATTCTTCTGGTCTATTTGAAGAAAGAGTCGAAAGTAACATTCCGCCGGGCCGTAGCGGTCCTGTTACTGTCTGGGCTTCTGATTGGCACTCTAGCAATATTGAAATTTGATGTAATTTCTGAACAAATCAGGCTGTTATTGAGTTATCAAAAGCCAGGGCTAGGAAGATGGGGAGAGAGTTTTATATCGACCTTTTTTTTCCAGATTCATCCATTTATTACGCTCGCAGCGGCTTTCTCGCTTTTTGTCGCTTTCAAAAAAAGAGACTTGAACTTTATAATAATAAGCTGGCTGGTATTTTTCGTCTTCGTATTCGAGATCAAGAGGATTCGATATATACTGCCGGTACTGCCTCTGCTCGCCCTCATGGCCGCCTACGGATTTCAGATGGTTGGAACAAAAGAATTAAGAAGATTTGTCGTTTTCACAATCGCAATCTCCTCACTCACCGTAGCCATCTTTGCCTACCTCCCTTTTGCTTGCAAAACAAGTGCTGAAAGTTTGAAAAAGACAGGAGAGTATCTGAACTCTAATGAGATAGAAATTGTCGAGGTTTTTACACTGCCGTTCAAGAATTCTTTGGCTAATCCTTCTGTAGCAGTACCTCTTCTTGACCTGTTCACAAAATCGAAGATACTGTATCGGTATTCTCCAGAGTTATTTCCACCACCAAATAATTTTGAAACATGGCGCTTGAGATTTACTTGGGAGTATAAAAACCCGAAGTATTACACAGAAAACCAAGTTCAGAAAAATAACATCCTCATAGTAATCATATCCGGAGAGCCGCATCCCGTCCTTTCAAAGCATCTTGAACAAAAGTTGAAGGGCTATCGGGTGTCAAAGAGATTTGAAGCGCTATCCGATCCATTCCAATATAAAACTAGTGTGGAAATATATACTAAGCAGTCCAATTTATGATTTTAATTCACTCATTAATTGAGTTACAATGACTCGACGAGTAAATAATCTTAATGCGAAGAAACAATAATTTGGCATCCTGGGTTCTCATAATTATCTCTTCGTCCCATTTAAATTATGTATTTGGTTGATGAGATTACTACCAGCCTAAGGGAAGGGCAGTTATAATCAAGATATGTTTAGTGTGTGCCACCCTGGCCACGCCTCGTTTCATGGAGACATGAGGAGAATGCTCCTGAAATGCCTGTGCTCATTCGCACTTAGCGCCTAACTTCCCAGGACAACATTAATTGGTTACACCCGCTTCGTCCGCACACATAGTTATTATTATATCAACTCGTATTTGGCCTTGAGACCGATCGTCTTCAAAGTCACAAACAAATAAAAGAACTGCGGTCATGAGGCAGGGACGAAATTTTCATCTCGTAAAAAAAATGACCTTCATACTTTTTTAGACTATAGATGTGTTCGAAAAGGCAACTATATTTCTAGAAGAACATTATGTTATGCTCGAAATTTGAGTAAAAAATAAGATAAAACGAACATTTACAGTTGACAAATGTTATTATTGCTTCTAGTATTTGCACAAGGCCACAATATGTCAAACAATGTATAGTAGATTTCATTTCTTATGAAAAGGAGGTGAGGAAATAATAAAAGGTGAAGCCCGCTCATTAATTTTGCATGCACAATTTCGGCAGAAGGAGGCTGAGGATGGATTTTTTTAAAAAACATCGTAAACGTTTCCTATGGCAGCTGGTAGCAATGTCGCTGTTTCTCCCACTGATCCCGCTCTCCATGAACAGCTGCAGCACCAGTAGTTTCGACACCCCGGTCACCACGGGGACATCATCCACGCTGCTCCCGCCTGAAACCCTCAAAGCATGGATAGACGCCGGCATCGTGAACAGCACAGGATTCGACCGGGTAGTCATTCTCGACATCACTTCTCTTGGAACTTACACTGCAGGACACATTCCGGGCGCGCAATTCGTGAACAGTAATGACATAAATCAAATTCGCCAGGAAGGCGGCGCAACCGACATCAACATGGTTCTGGACGGCCCGCATATGGATGCCCTGATTCAAAAAAACGGAATAGATAAAAACACCACCATCGTCTTCACCAGCGGGGCGGCCACTCCATCCGGAAGCACGGTTCTTAATGCTACACGGGCCTACTGGATATTCCGCTACTGGGGCTTTGCCAAGGAAAAGCTTAAGGTGCTTGACGGGATCAATTTTTCCTGGAAGGCGGCTTATGGACTAACGACGGATACCCCTGCCTCACCCACGCCCTCTAGTTTCAGTGTGAAGAGCAATTCCTCGCTTCGTGCCGACCTCAGGGCATCTTTGGCTGATATGATCAATGAGGCTGAAGGCAGAACAGCAAATGCCATATCCATTGATATGAGAACTGCACCCACTGAGGGTTCCTATGCCGGCAAGCGGGGTTCAACCGGTGGCGTATATAACCCCGGAAGTGATTTTACCGTGTTCGAAGGCCGTATAAAAGGTGCCAAGGCAATGCTCTTCACCGATCTCTTCGACTCGGCAAATAACTTTCGTTTCAAATCACCGGATGTCCTTGCTAAAATGTTCACTGATGTCAACATTGACAATACGAAATTGACGCATGTCTACTGAAGGACTGGGGTGATCGCCAGTTCGGCGTTCTTTGTTCTCGATGCTATTTTAGATTGGCCAGTTACCCTCTACGACGGCTCATGGAGCCAATGGGGTCAATTATCCGCAAATCCAGCTAACGGCGGACAGCTAAGATCTGATTCTCCCTTAAGGACCGATGTCCCATCCCGCAGCGAACTCGTCGTATACAATTACGACACCACGCCTGGCCCCGTCTTCTTTACCGGAACTGGCCTCAATGACATGACTGCAGGAGGCACCTTTACCGGGACTGCAAACAGAAACTTCAGAGTCCAGATCGATGGTGTGGGGGCTACCGATACGTTCAGCTGGACCAAGAGTAGTACGACAACCACGATTGTATGGGATGCGACATTAGTTCCGATCTCTGCCGGTACAATAACAATAGGCACGGAGGGCATGACTATCACCTTTGGTGCACTCACCGGCCACACCTTGAACGACCGGTGGGATTTCATCACAAGAAGACCTGTTGAGTTGCTTTCCCTAGATGGCAGCACTTGTTCAAGCAGTTTAAGCTTGACCGGCGTTATAACATTCAGCCCCACGGGATGTACCCCCTTGGCACCCAACTCGTACGCCTCTGGAAATGAGATTGAGGAGGGGGACGCGGCGTATTTTGGTGTCGGAGGCGGTACGGGCGGCGGCGGTGGCGGGGGAGGAAGCCCTATAGCACCGGGATATTAGAAGTGAAAACACTTATCACCTGCATGGCTCTCGTAACGGCATCGTTGTCTTTTTGGGGCATTCAACCGCAACAGAGCTTTGGAATGGGATTGAAGGGCGGTGTTGTGCAACCTGAAGATGCCAAGAATGACGCGGAGCGTATGGAAAAAGGTCGTGAAGGCGGGAAATCCGGAGAGGGTATCTCTACAAAAGAAACCGGCTCACAAATAAAGGAAAAGAACCCACCGGAGAAAAAACCTCGTATTAAATACCGCGATGAGCCCAGATGCTCGTGCTAGTGGCGAGGAAGTGAGGAATTTCGAGCGACGTATCGATGTACAAAGGAGGCTTTCATGGCAAAGGCAAAGTATATACTATCCGTTTTGCCAGTGGGGGTACTGGTGGCGGTTCTTTTGTTCGTCACTGGACGTGCTGCCAGCGCACAGACAGAGCCGGCCGCACAGACAGCGCCGGCTGGACAGGCAGAGCCGGCAAAGCAGCCAGAACCGGCAAAGCAGGCAGAACCGGCACTTACAAAAGAGGACGTAGCTGAACAGATTGCAAATTCACTGTCTTCGATTAAGTTTTCTTATGCGTTACAGCTTTACGGACAGTGGAGGGATACGGGCTCCGGCCCCAACGGAACGAGCGATACATCCGACATCTACTTCAAGAGAAACAGGCTCATGATGTCGGGACAGATGAACGACATCTACGGCTTTTATTCAGCGATTCAATTCCAGGGGGATGAAAGAATTTTCCCCGAGACGGTGTCTAATACGCCGCAGAAAAATTTCGATATTATCGACACGTTTGTAACTGCGGACTATGCCGACGCCTTCCGGCTCCGCGCGGGACTGACTAAAGACCCTTTGATACGCGAGGACAATGAGAGCTGCTTCGAGCCGCTCAGCGTGGACCGCTCCCTCTTTGTCTACACCGATTTGCCTCGATTGAACCGTGATTTCGGCTTGGTCCTCTGGGGAAATAGCTTCAATGCACTGTTTCAGTACCGGTTAGCTGCTATGAAGGGTAATGATGACGCCAATGACCCAAAGAGTTCTCTGCGTTACACCGCACGTGCCCACTTCTCCCTGCTGGACCCAGAGTTTTCACTCACCTACAAGGGGACCTATCTCGGCACAAAGAAAGTGCTTACCATAGGTGCAGGCTATCAATACGAACCAGATGCGGTATATGGGAATGTCACCGGAAAGGGTATGGCAAAGAATTATAAGGCGTACACCTACGATGTGTTTTTTGAATATCCGACGCACATAGGCACGTTCACTGTTTCCGGTGCATATCTCAAGGAAGATTTTGATGGGGCGTACAAAGGTCCTGACCCCGACCCGCGGAGTGTTGGTCTGAATGGAGAGAAAAACGGCTGGTATTCGAAGGTGGGGTATCTGCTTCCGCAGAAGATAGGCCCCGGTAATCTCCAGCTTTTCGGCCGCTATGAAAAATGGAGATTCGCGCAGCTAAACGGTGTCTATGATCAGGAAATCAAATGGTCAGCGCTCGGGCTTAATTACTTGCTCAAAGGCCAGGATTTAAGACTTACTCTTGAATACTCTCTGAATGACTTTGACAAGGAAGATACAGTAAACAAGGACTTCAAGACCGTAACTGTAATGCTTCAGTTTCGCATTTGATGATCTAAAGCCGCTTGCGACGTCATGACTTCAGGAGGTGCCTTACATCACCTCCTGAAGTCTTTTAAAGAGCGAAATGCGTGAGATGTTTGGTAAAAGGTTTGTGCGATAAAAAGAATATCAATCAACGCGTTACGTGAAGATATTCCTTAGCAAGAGCAGGATATAGTTTCGGGTTGAAAAGGATGTTTGTCATAGAATAGCACTCATGTGTAAAGTAGCATTGATTTGCTCGTATTATATCGATTATCTTTAAAGCCTTCTCTGATCTCATTACTCTCCCAACGTCATAGCCACACTGTTTTATATTACCGAAGCTTTCGTTCAGCATTTCACCTGGATAAATATCGCCACTCTCATGTAAAACCAGGTTCAGCCTGTCGGCATAACACGGGATAACCCTCTTTTGCTCGCACGCTGTTTGATAGATTAAGCGACGCTGCACTATATCTTGCGAAACTTTTACGCGAGCTCCCTTGAATCGATAAATACTTGAGAATGTATTTTTCAGGTTTCTCTCGAGTCTTTCAATGGCTTGATGATATTTGTGATATCCACTTTTTTGTAATGGGCAGCCGCTAGATTTCCGCGGACCAGGGGTATTGTGTGCGTCTTTATCTGTGCCTGGTAAAGTAGCTCTTTCCATCGCGTGCCCGTCTAGGCCTTCCACGATGACCACCAACTTGCTGTTCGCGATGTCTTTAGAGATTAAATAATTGGCATGAGATGTGCCGGCTGAAGGGGGAAGACGAGCGGGGTCAAACGTCAACATTCATTAACTATGACGTTCAGCGATTTGACCCCAGATTGTTTCTTGTTCAGCTGCGGTTCTTTACTGCAGCGGAGCACGCGTCCCTTAAAAGCACAGTGATCCCGCGGCCTGCGAGGTAAGGGTGATGAGGCTCATGGCTCCGGCCGGCTTGACGCCGGGGAGAAGGTCCGTTTCCGTTATCTTGTTGTTTGCCATGGTCTGCGTACAGCACTGGATCTCCACGCCCATTTCCATCGCCTCATCGAGCCGCTGACGCAGGGTGGGGACATTGGGCTGCGGTTTCTCCTGCTTCTCGATGGCGCCTTTGACCATGACGTCCACAGCACTCTGGATGCAGTACAGGATCGCGCGATAATTTGCCGATGCCGCCAGCGTAGCGAACATCAACGCCGAACGCACCCGCGGGACGTTCTCGAATCCCGAAGCGCACAGGATGATGAACAGCTTGCCCCCACCCTTATCAGTCTGACTTAATAATCCCTGTTCCGCGCCTGCCCGCATTTACACCTCCAGCGTGGCCTTAATGGCGACCGGACGGGAGAGCGTGACGCCCACCGGGGACGTGGCAATGACATGCTTATGGAGTTCTTCAAGCGCTTTTTTGTCGGTCTTTGATTTCATCTTCACCGTGACGGTGATGTTCTTGAAACCCGGAAGCTTGGCCATGTGCAAATTTTCCGGAGCTTCGAGTCCCAGGAACCCCGGAAGGTCGATCTCGCCTTCGAGGTCGATCTTGATGTCGTCGAGCGTGATCCCGCGTACAGCGGCGTTCATGGCATATCCGATGGTCAGGCAAGCGCCGTAGGCCTGAAGAACCATTTCCACGGGATTGGCGGCCATGTTGGTCCCGCACAGCATCTCCGGTTCATCTGCCAGCAACGTGAAATCCCGGGAGCAGGTTTCCACCTTGAATCCTCCCTTCCAGGTGGTCGTCGCCTTCCACACCGTCTTACCTTTTTCCCAGTTCTGCTTTACTGCTCCAACTACATTCATAAGATTGTCTACATCGAGTCCATTCACTAGTGTCATAGTCAGTTCTCCTTTTCTCATTCGTTTTGAGATTCATTCATATCAGTATAATAGCTCATCCCCGAGTAAAAAGGATGAACAGGCGGCTATCTTTTGCAGAACGGCTTCGTTCTCAAGCCCTTCCCCGATGACCACAAGCCTGCTGTTCTCGATATTCTTTTCAAATCGAACCCTGTCGACCTTTCCGTAGGTACTATCAAATCGATACGGTCCTTCCAGCGTTTCGACCAGTGACTTTGCCCGGGCCACTGAACCGAAGCGCCCTTTCGCCAGATCATCAAAGAATGCCGCGAAATCGGCGAGTGACGGCTTACAATGGATTCGGAACGACATTGTCTGGAAACGAAAATGATCCTGCACTTCGACCGGCAGTTTCCCGTTCAGATCCTGAATTTTTCCCCTCGCTTCAAATCTCTCCGCATCAGGGAGAGGATGCGTTAGTTCTGCATTCTGCGTCCGGATCAGGATCGCCCGGGGATTGATGGATATGATCAATCGTTCCGCGGCAACGATGGCTGCCTCGTCTGCAAGATCGGTCTTGTTCACCAGGATCACGTCTGAGTTCTCGATCTGGTCCTTGAAAAAAGTGCCGTACATCCCCGACTCATACAGCTCGGCAAACTCCGCCACATCGACTATCCCGATGACCGATGCGGAGCTTACGCCCGCGCTCTGGAGCGCCTCCAACACGCCAGACGGGGATGCCACGCCGCTCGGCTCGATCAGCAGGTGCTCGGGCGCGAACTGTTTCACGATGCGCTGGATGGTCGTGATGAGGTCGAACTTGAGGGTGCAGCAGACGCACCCGCTCGGAAGCTCCACTGATTCGATGCCTCCCGCAGAGAATATCTCGCCGTCGATCCCGGCTGCCCCGAAGTCGTTCACGAGTACAACCGTCTTCTCAGTCCTGTGTTTCACGAAACTTCGTATGAATGTTGTCTTGCCTGACCCCAATAATCCACACACGATCGTCGTTTTCATGCCGGATCCTTCATAATCCGATTTCACCTCATACCAAACAACTGCAAGGCAAGTGCCATGAGTCCGATCAAGCGATCGCAAAAAAGTTACATGGCATCAAACACATTGTATTGACCGCGCAATTATTCAGCGAGCCTCAAAAGATGTCCGACGTCGTGCAAAAAGGGTATGAGGAATCATGAACAACATGAGGCAAATTTCCCCGGTTCGTGGGGCATTCTTCATCTATTATACAGTTAGCGCTTATATCAAATCAGAGTTTTAGCCGCTTTATGCTCGGTAAATCGTCTGCTCCGGTTCTTCAGAGCGCTTGCATTGCTGCTTCGCCCGGCATTGAAATCGGACGAATATCATAGTCTTTATAATGCTCTTCGCCTCTTCTTCACACCTTCACGCACGCCTGCCTGACCCGCTTCCCCGGCATTGACATAAGGTCACAGACCCGCTAAAAGAGTCCAAAGCCTTGCTGGCATCGCATATGCACTATACACACGGTCATGAAGAACATCATCCTCTGTTCCTCTAATCCTATTTTGATAAAAAGCCTCTACAGCATGCTGCGGGATGACGGATACAATGTGGAGACCATCGAACACCCGGCCCAGGCAGTCCAGATGGTCATGCGCAGATACTATCACTGCGTTATCGTTGATTCGGAACCGTTTGGTCTTTCTGCAGAAGATGCGGCGACGATCATCAAGGCCGTTTCGCCCCTGATGCCGATCCTCTTCGTCGGCGATAACCATGTCGATACACACGCGCAGGCCGTAAAGACCGTGATCGACCTCGAAGCAATCAAGCGAACGATACACAGCATCGCGGTTTGATGGTGCGACCCTAAAAGATACGATACGAAAGGAGATGCTATGACACCGAAGGAAGTGATCCTGAAGGCATATGAAGGGGGCAAGCCCGACCGGCTGCCGGTGACCCTGTTCGGCGCGGGCATGTGGAGCATCAAGCGGCACGGTACGTCGTTCGAAGCCCTGTCGCGGGACGCGAACAAGATGACCGACATGCTTGTCGCCATGAGCGAAACACTTAAGTGCGACATTGTTTACCCGGGCTCGGGCTATAACAATTTCCATGCGTCGGCCCTGGGCGGGAAGATCAAGTTCCGCGAGATGGGCGCGCCGGACCTGGAAAATCATTTTGTCTCCTCCGAGGAGGATCTTGCGAAGCTCAAGCTGAGCGACCTCGACAAGGACGAGGTGATTACGACCGTCATTAAAGCACTGCGCCAGACCAAGGCGAAGATCGGCAACAAGTACGTCGTAACCATGACGGCCTGGGGTCCCTTTACCCTCGGTGCGCGGCTTGTGGGCGAAGAAACAATGATGAAGGCCACGTTCAAGAAACCTGCTTTTGTCGAGAAGGTTGTCGATTTCGCAACCGACATTCTGATCCATCTCTACGAGCCCATCGTCGCGGACAAGACCCTTGAGGTCATCAGCCTCGCGGACCCCACTGCGTCGGGCGATCTCATTTCCAAAAAACAGTTCGAAAAATTTGCCGTGCCGTACCTCAAGAAGTTCACCGATTGGGCAAAGTCAAAGGGAGTCCATACACTGGTCCACATCTGCGGAAACACCACGGACCGGCTGGACCTGTTCCCGCAGACCGGCGCCAGCTGCATCAGCCTGGACCACAAGACGGACATTACCAAGGCCAAAGAGGCGCTTCACGGCAAGATGTGTTTCGGCGGGAACGTGGACCCCGTAAAGATCATGCTGAACGGCACGGTACAGGACGTGGAGAACGCCTGCAAGGACATCATCAGGGCAGCCGGAACCGATGGCGGGTTCGTGCTCATGCCGGGGTGTGACATACCTCCGACCGTCCCGTACGAGAACATTCAGAAGTTCATCCAGATGGCGCACGAATGGAAATACTGATGAAACAATTATACCGACGAATCGGCATAAGGCGAATGAAAACCCCTCACCCTACCCTCTCCCTTCAGGGAGAGGATAAAGGTGCCGGGGGGCAAGGTGAAAAGGAGGTGAACGCGTTCCAGATTCGAATGAGGAGATGCGCAGCATAGGAATCCTGGAGTAGTTGAATAAATAGTTTTCCGGCGCGAAAACGCGACCGGGCACAAGGAGGTAACACAAATGGCTGACAAGAAAATGACGTTGGAAGAAGTAAATGAGTACATGAAGAAGCAGTGCGGGTTCGTACCGCGCATGTTCCAGATCATCAACACCGTGACGCCCGAACCGGGAAGGACCTTCGCTGATTTCTATGCGAGTATCTTCGCGGACGGCGCCCTTTCCCGCAAGATAAAAGAGCTGATGTTCATGTCAGGCGGCGTTGCCTACTGCTCCCCGCGGTGCATCATCCACGTGATCCCCGCCATCAATGCCGGCGCGACCACGGGCGAGATCTTCGAAGCCGCATCGGTCGGCATGATCCTCGGCGGATTTGTGCCCGGCGGACCAGGCATCCCTTATGCCTTCGAGTACGCCCTGAAGTGTCTTGACATCGAGGCCAAGTTCCGGAAGGGCGAGAAATGGGAATATCTCCCACAGCCCAAGTTCGATCATGGTGTGTTCTAACAGAGCTCGAGGGGGAGCGTTTCAAAGGCTCCCCCGCATTTTGGAATCATACATTTATAATTTATTTTTGCCATAGAGAACACAGAGGTAAGACGCTTAACCTTCCGCGATATGTTTTCTCTGAGTCCTCTGTGGTTAATACCATCTATTAAAGGGGATCGCTGATGTTTCGATTTAAACAAACGCAGAAGGTATATAACCTCGGCGGCATGAAGGTCGGCGGGCAGCCTGGAGAGAACCCGCCGCTCCTGATCGCCTCCATGTTCCACAACAAGGACCGCATCGCCGCGGACCGCAAAGGCAATTTCGACCGGGTGAAGGCGGTGGAGCTGATCAGGACACAGGAGGCGCTGTCAGCCTCCACGGGCATCCCCTCCATGGTTGCCATGGTAGCAAACTCTGCCGAAGAGGCGAAGATCTACATCGACTTTTTCCGCGAGACGACGAAGATGTGCTTCGGCATCGACATGTGGGTCGCTGAAAAGCGCGCAGAGGCCACGGAATATGTTGCGAGGCTGGGGCTGCAGGACCAGTTCCTCTACAACAGTATCACGCCCTGGGACAAGGACATCAAGGGCCAGGTACAGAAACTCAAGGACCTCGGGATCAAACATGTCGTTGTCCAGGCCTTTGACGACGCTGACCAGTCCCCGCGCGGCAGGCTGAACTCCCTGGAAAAGATCCTCGCCCAGGGCGCTGACGGCTTCGAGACCGTCATCGTCGATACGTCGGTCATGAATCTCCCTGCGACGTCGTTCTCGCTCGCTGCCAACCGGATGATCAAGGAGAAGCTCGGTCTTCCCTGCGGCGGCGCCTATTCGAACGGCACGCATATGTGGAAAGAGGCGAAGACCATCTGGAGCCTCGATGGGTTCAAGGCCATGGACGCCGTGGTGCAGGGCATGGCATCGGCGATCTGGAGCGATTTCAATTTCTACGGCCCCATCGTTACGGCGCCGCGGATATTCCCTGCAGTGGCAGCGGCGCAGATCCTGCTCTCGACCCTGGTATACGACGAAACGCAAACGATCTCGGAAAACGAGAACATCCCGATCAAGAAGTACTTTTCGGAGTTTTTGGGAAAACTGACCGCAGGTGCGGCGCGGCAAGCTAACGTGCCAATTGAAAATTGGAAATTGGAAGAATGGAAAAGAGGGAGTTAAATATTAAAATTTCCAATCTTCAATTTCCAATTTCCAATAATTATTTTACTAAGGAGGCTGCATGACTGACATGAATGCAAGAGAACGGATACTGAAGCTCTTCGCCGGCGAAGAGATCGACCGGCTGCCGTGCTTCAGCGGATTCGGCAACGTGACCACCGAAGGGCTGAAATCGCTGAACCAGAAGTTTGCGGCAACGCATCTCGATGCTAAAATGATGGCCGATGCCGCGGCATCGACCCATAAGCTGTTCGGGTTCGAATGCGGGGTGGTGCCCTTCGACCTCTGCATCGAGGCCGAGGCGCTTGGGTGCGAGATCAACGTCTATGCCCACTCCGAAGACCTGCTCTACCCCACGATCAAGAAAAAGCTGATCCACAACGAGGCCGAGCTGGACATCGTCATCCCCTCCGGCCTGACCGGGCGCGGACGGGTGCCGCTCATGGTCGAAGCAATCAAGCTGCTCAAGAAGGACATCGGGGCCGAGGCGGCCATCGGGACCTATGTGCTCGGCCCCTTCACCCTGGCGGGCCAGATCATGGAGCTGAATGATCTCTTGAAGCTCTCGTTCAAGAAGCCGGACAAGATCGGCAAGCTCCTGGACCAGATGGCCGATACGATCATCGTTGTGGCCAAGGAGTATGAAAAGGCCGGTGCTGACTATATCTCGGTGCGTGAGATGGGCGCCACGTCCGACGTGCTCTCCCCACGGGTGTTCAAGAGCCTGATCCTGCCGTATCTGAAAAAGATCTTTGCCCAGTTGAGTGTGCCGAGCGTGCTCCATATCTGCGGCAAAACAAATGACATCGTCTCGTTCATGGCCGAGAGCGGCGCAAGGGCGATCAGCGTCGACCAGAAGAACGACGTTGCCGAGACCCGCAAGAAGCTCGGTCCAAAGGCGCTCATCTTCGGGAACTACGATCCCTACAACGTGCTGGTAGCGGGCTCGCCGGACCTCGTGCGCCAGACTGTCAAAAAATGCATGGACGACGGTGTGAGCGCGGTCTGGCCGGGCTGCGACATCTGGCCCACGGTACCGCCGGACAACATCAGGGCCATGCTGGATGAAGTCAGAAATTACAGGAGGGCATAACATGGCAACGGATGAGAAAAGAGCGGAACTGATAGCGAAACTGAGGAACGCCGTGATCCAATACGATGAGGACGCGTCCAAAGAAGGCGCGCAGGAAGCGCTTGACGCGGGCCTGGACGCAAACGACGCCATCTTCAACGGTCTCGTCTCCGGAATGGAAGAGGTCGGACGGATGTTCGAGGCCCAGGAGTACTTCGTACCCGAGATGCTCATGTGTGCCGACGCGCTCTACGCGGGCCTGGATATCCTGAAGCCCCACGTGAAGCAGCTCGATCTGGGCGTGAAGGGCTCCGTGGTGATCGGGACCGTGGAGGGGGATGTCCACGACATCGGCAAGAACATCGTGAAGATGATGTTCGACGTGGCGGGCTTCACCGTCTATGACCTGGGCCGTGACGTGCCCCTCGAAAAGTTCGTGGAAGAGCAGATGAAGACGGACTCGGACCTGGTCTGCCTGTCGGCCATGATGACCACGACCATGACGGGTATGAAAAAGGTCATCGATGACCTCCGGAAAAAGAATCCCAACGTGAAGATCATGCTGGGCGGCGCACCGGTGTCCCAGGATGTTGCCGATAAATATGGCGCGGACGGCTATGCCAAGGACGCGACCAACGCGCTCAAGGACGCCATCAACATGATCGCCTCGCTCAAGAAGATGAAGGACGAGGTTGAAGCGAAGAAAGCGAAATGAAGACCTCGCTCAGGAGAGAGTTGCTGGACCATGGCGCCACAGTAGTGGGAGTCGCAGACCTTCGCGGCTACCTGAGCGGGGAGATCGCCCATTTGGACAGGGCAGTGTCCATCGGTGTGGGCCGGAGACTGAATGAAGACACCCTGAGCCTGCTCGTGAAGCTCCAGAAGCGCGCAGTGCGGTTCCTGAAAGCCCGGGGACACCGGACACTGGCCATCCCGCCGGACTCGGACAGGAAAAATAGCACGTTCATCTCAAAGTTGTACTCCCTGTTCAACCACAAGATGGCGGCCACGTCTGCGGGTCTGGGGTGGATCGGCAAGAACGGGCTTCTCATCAACCCCGACTACGGACCGCGGTTGTCTCTAGCCACGGTTCTGACGGATGCCCGGCTCAGCGCGGACGTGCCCATCGAGCGTTGCCTTTGCGGATCGTGCATGATTTGCATAGAGCACTGCCCATCGAAGGCAATAACCGGATGCGGAGTGGTCGCGATCGTCGCCCTTCGTTGAACTGGTAAAGCTCAATGCCTGCAGGAGTCATAAGGCAGCGAAGAGGGCAATAGACAATAAACCAAATTGCGGACTGTGCATCAACATCTGCCCGTATGGGAGGAAGAACCAGGCACCAAGCATCAAACACATTTCAAATAAAATATCAAGGACCGGATAGTTTGAGAGCTTGAGCGTTTCCAGTTTAGATATTATTTGAGATTTGTCATTTAAAGTTCGGATTTGTTAGCACTACCGGAGGAATCATGACCAAGAAACACAAGGTGATCTTTCAGCCGTCGGGCAGCCGGGGAGAAATAGAGGAAGGCAAGACGATCCTTCAGGCGGCTCAATCCCTCGGCGTCGATATCGAGGCGCTTTGCGGTAACAAGAAGGTCTGCGGCAAGTGCAAGGTGACGGATCGAAGAAGGGTATTTCGAAAAGGACAACATCGAATCGGGCATGGCTCACCTCTCGCCGCTGTCCGAGGCTGAGAAGAAGCACATCAAACCCGAGGACGGCCCCGGCATCAGGCTGTCGTGCACAGCCGAGATCCACGGCGACATAAAGGTCTTCGTGCCCGAACGATCGCGTGCAGGCAAACAGGTCGTGCGCAAGGCGGCCAAGGAGCTCACGATCAAGCTTGATCCGGCGGTCAAGAAGTACAACGTAGAGCTTGCAAAGCCCACGCTCCATGACATGACCACCGGCGACTGGGAGCGTGTGCTCAAATTCCTCGAAGACGACTACGGCCTAAAGGGGCTCACGTTCGATTACCTTGTCCTGAAGGACCTCCAGGACATTCTTCGCAAAGGCGATTGGAAGGCCACGGTCACTGTCTGGATGGACAAGGAGATCATCAAGGTCGAGCCCGGGTTCGTCGAAGCAAGCTACGGCCTGGCCGTGGACATCGGCACGACGACCTGTGTGGGGTATCTCACGGACCTGAGCACGGGCAAGGTCGAGAACACCGAATCCATGATGAACCCCCAGGTGCCTTACGGCGAGGACGTGATGTCGCGCATCACCTATGCCATGAGCAATCCCGGCGGGCTCGAGACCATGCAGAAGGCGGTCATCACCGGTCTGAACGAGATCATCGAGCGGGTGGTATCGGACATCGCGAAGGACGCGCCCAATCCCGGTTTTGTGATCGATGATCTCACCATCGTGTTCAACACGGCCATGCACCACATCTTCCTGGGCATGAACCCGGAATACATCGGCAAATCGCCCTTTATCCCGGCGGTCCAGAACTCACTCGACATCAAGGCGCGCGACCTGGGCCTGAAGATCAACCCGTCGGCCTACATCCATGTGCTGCCCATCGAGGCCGGCTTCGTGGGCGCCGACAACGTAGGCGTCCTGATCGCCGAGGAACCCTACAACCAGGACGAAATGGTGCTGATCATCGATATCGGCACGAACGGCGAGCTGCTCCTGGGCAACCGGAACAAGGTCTGCTCCACGTCATGCGCCACGGGCCCGGCCTTTGAAGGCGCCCAGATCAAGTTCGGCATGCGCGCAGCGCCGGGCGCGATCGAAACGGTCGAGATCGACCCCTCAACCAAAGAGCCGCGCTACAAGGTCATCGGCAAGGCTGACTGGCACACGCACATCGCGGAAGTGAAGGCCAAGGGCCTCTGTGGTTCCGGCATCATCGGTGTCGTGGCTGAAATGTTCAAGGCCGGCATCATCGATAAGAGCGGCAGGTTCGTCCTGGACCTCGGCACGCCGCGGGTCAGGCTGGCCGTCGACGGCAAACCCGAATATGTACTCGCCTGGGCAGCGGAGACCTCCATCGGCCATGACATCACCATCACCCAGGGCGATGTGCGGGCGCTGCAGCTGGCAAAAGGCGCGCTCTACGCGGGAGCAAAGCTGATGATGAAGCGACTGGGCGTGACCAAGCTCGACCGCGTGATCCTGGCCGGCGCGTTCGGGAGCCACATCGACAAGGTGGCATCGCTCACCCTCGGCATGTTCCCGGACTGCCCCATCGACATGGTCTATGCCGTGGGCAACGCGGCCGGCGATGGTTCGCGCATGGCGCTCCTGAACAGAGACAAGCGGCGCGAGGCGAACGAGCGGGCGCGGTGGGTCGAGTTCGTCGAGATCGCCACGGATCCGTCCTTTGAAAAGGAGTTCATGCAGGCCATGCACATTCCGCACATGAAAGACAAGTTCCCTAACCTGAAGGAGCTGCTCGCGAAAACGAACAACCTAGTGGAGATCAAAGGATAAAAGGAGTTGCAGGCGCACATGACAAAGGTCAACGTAAAACCGGGCTCCTGCGGATTCTCGGTCTCGGTCACTGCGGATAAAGGCCCGGGCAAGGCCATCTCCGTGAGCATAGAGACGGACTGCGAGATGGTGCGAAAGATGGCCGCGGATATCAAGACCCTCGACCGTTTCGCGGCGCTCGCCGGGTTCACGACCAACCCTGTGTACCATGCTGCCGCGAAGCATCTGAAGCATGTCGCCTGCCCGGTCCCCTCCGCAATACTGAAGGCGATCGAAGTGGAGGCCGGCCTGAACGTGGCGAAGGACGCGACCATCGTGTTCAAGGTTGAGAAGTGAGAAAAGAGCAAGAAATTTTCTCGCAGAGGCGCAGAGAGCGCAGAGTTAAATCGAAACACTCAGTCTTGGTTTTAACCCAGAATTGCTTTAGCCCTTCTCTGCGAACTCCGCGCCTCCGCGAGAGACGCCTTTAGGTTTAGATTGTCCCGGTCAGGTGAAAAGTCATGAGCCATTATTCCATACGCTGCAGGAACTGTAATACCATCATCGATAATTCCTCCTTTGCCGTCGGCGAGCACTGCGAGGACTCGCTTCTGGTGACGGAGTACAAGGACGTCCAGTTCACGCAGAGCGCGGCCCCGGGCGTGTGGCGGTTCAACTGGCTGCCGGTCCATGAGCCGGGGGTCGGCCAGCCCGGACCATTGATCTTCCGCTCCGAGGGGCTCGCAGCAAAAGTCGGTCTTGATGATCTCTTCATTGCGTTCAACGGCTACTGGCCGGAACGAGGGGCCTTGCTCGAAACGTGTACGTTCAAGGAGTTCGAGGCGGCGACCGTGCTCCAGAACGCGAGGGAGAACGGAATCAAAGGCCTGATCGTGGCTTCGGCAGGCAACACGGCCCGTGCCTTTGCCCATTTGTCCGCGGTCACTGGATTTCCGGTGGTTATCGTGGTTCCGCGCATGTGCCTCATGGAGATGTGGTACCTGGAGCCCCAGTTCGCAGTCCCGACGCTCGCGGTCCACGATGGCGATTATGCCGATTCCATCGATGTTGCCAAGAAGATCGCCCTTGTCACAGGATATCCCTTCGAGGGCGGGGTGAAGAATGTTGCGAAGCGGGACGGTCTCGGTATCGTGATGCTCGAGGCAGTCGCGAAAATGGGAAAGCTGCCTGACCATTATGTCCAGGCAGTTGGCAGCGGCACCGGCGCTGTCGGCGGGTGGGAAATGGCAGAGCGCTTTGTCCGGGACGGACGATACGGCACGCGACTTCCGGTCCTGCACCTCGGCCAGAACCTTCCCTTCGCCCCGATGCTGCATGCATGGGAACACGGGAGCAGGGCGCTTTTTCCCGCGGACCTGAATCCCGAACTGATCACCAGGATCACCACGCGCGTCCTGTCCACGCGGTATCCAGCCTATTCAGTGAAGGGCGGCGTGTATGACGCGCTCACCGCCACCCGGGGGAAAATGTACGGCATTGAGAACGATGCGGTCTATGCTGCCATGGATATGTTCCTCAAGACCGAGGGCATCGACATCGTTCCGGCCTCAGGCGTTGCCGTTGCCACGCTGGAGCAGGCGATCCAGACGGGCAGCATCAGGAAAAACGACACCGTGCTCCTGAACATCACCGGCGGCGGCGAAGCGCGGCTGAGGAAGGACCGGAGGACCTATGCCGTGGTGCCCACATTCGTATCAAAGAAGATCACCGGGAAGGAGATCGAGGACCTGCTATGCCACGACCTGAAGAAGAGCTCATAGCGATCCTGAAGGAACACGGGATCGACTTCACCGCGTCCCTGCCCTGCGAGAAGATCAAGACCCTGCTCGAAATGGCGGCGCGGGACTTTCCCCATCTGCCCCTGACGCGCGAGGAGGAGGGGGTCGGTATCTGCGCCGGCGCCGCGCTCGCCGGAAAACGGCCCGCCTTGTTCGTCCAGAGTTCGGGCATCGGGAACATGATCAATGCCCTGCTTTCTCTCACGCAGTTCTACGAGCTCCCGCTTGCGATCTTCGTGAGCCGGCGGGGCGTCTACCAGGAGAAGATCGAGGCCCAGTTCCCCATGGGCCAGCGCCTCCCCGGCCTTCTCTCCGGCGCAGGCATCGGATGGACAGAGGTCAACTCCTCCGCAGACCTGAAAATGGTCGGGCAGGTATTGCCCGATGTTTACTCAAAGAACCGCGTTCATGCATTCCTGATGAGCCCGAAGGTGTGGGAAAATTCTGATTGCGGAGTTCTCGGTTCGGAGTCGGGAGTCGGGAGTTCGGAGTGCGATATACCGCATGATGAAATTGCTGTTCATCGTCCATCATCCCTCGTCCATCATCCCTCGCCTCCTACTCTCACCCGGTACGATATCATCAAGATCATCGCGCCGTATCTTGACGGGCATGTTGTTGTGAGCAATCTCGGATGGCCTTCCAAGGAACTGTTTGCAATCAAGCATCAGCCATCGAATTTCTACATGCTCGGCAGCATGGGCATGGCAACGCCCATCGGCCTGGGCCTCGCGCTTGCGTCATCGAAAGAGATCGTCGTCATCGACGGCGACGGAAGCCTGCTCATGAATCCCGGCACGCTCGCTACCGCAGCCTCGGCTGCTCCGCGCAATCTGACCATCATCGCGATCGACAATGGCGCCTACGGCTCAACCGGGAATCAGCCCACGCTGGCGGGAACGTGCGTTGATCTTGAACACGTGGCACAGGGGTTCGGGATCAGGAATACGACAACCGTGGCGGGCGAGCAACACCTGATCGATGTGATGAAAAAACCGCATGCAGGGCCGGCCTTTATCCATGTCCTGGCAATTCCCGGGAACAAGGACGTTCCGAACATCCCGTTGCATCATCTTGAGATCAAGCGGCAGGTGCAGGCGTTCCTGGGGACGCAATCTGCTTGAGGTCGCACCTTGACGAATCTCCTCACCATAATATCCAAATCCCTCGCAGCGAAGCTTATTATTGCCCTCATGTCGCTCATCATCGTCGGGGTGGGCATATCATGGTACACGTTGATCCATACGGGCAGGATAAATCTTATTCACGAAGCCGTGAAGGACGCCGCCGGATACTCCGATCTCATTAAAAAAAGCATACGATACGATATGCTCACCTTCGACAGAGAAGCAATACAGCAAACCATAGACGACCTCAAATCAGCAACGGACATCAACGGGATCAAGCTGTTCGACAGCACAGGGAGGATTTCATACTCTTCAGCGCATTTGGAAATCGGGCGACAGATCAACAGGACTGCCCGCGAATGTAAGGGCTGTCATGTCGATAACAATGGACCCTCCGGCAATCTGGCCGGAACCGGCCAGTGGACGACCTACCGGGGAACCGAGGGATATACGGTGCTGACCTTCATTGATCCTATCTACAACGAACCTTCCTGCTCGCAGGCTGCCTGCCATGTCCATCCCGCGACTGTGCGGATACTCGGCATCCTTGAATCGGATTTTTCTCTCGCCTCCGTCGATAAAAACATACAAACACAAATGGTGAACACGACCGTGTATGCCTTCGTATTAATGAGCGTCATCTCCGCCATCCTCTATGTAATTCTGAGCAGGTTTGTGCTAAAACCCGTATCAACCCTGTCGAAGGCCATGGGACGTGTCGCACAGGGAAATCTCGAACGGACCGAAACGGCGGTTTCACAGGATGAAGTAGGTCAGCTGGTCGGGTCTTTCAACGAAATGACACAGGAGCTCAAAACGGCGAGGGAAAAGCTGCAGAATTGGACGGAGAGTCTCGAACGAGAGGTAGCAAAAAAAAGCAGTGAGCTGAAGAAATCCCAGGACAAATTGATTCATGCAGAGAAGCTGGCAGCAATGGGCAGGCTTACTGCGGACGTGGCGCACGAAATACGAAACCCGCTTACCGCAATTGGCGGGTTTGCACGCATACTCCAGAAAAAAGCTACGGGTGAAAAGGAGAAAAAACATGCGGAAATCATCGTCGTGGAAGTCGCCAGGCTCGAGAAAATATTGAGGGATGTGCTGACATTTTCCAGTGATGTGCGATACCATCTTGAAAAGCATCGTGTAGAGGATTTTGTGCTGGATGTGGTCAACACATTCGAGCATACCTGCAGCGAACAATCAGTGACCGTAGCAGTGGCAATAGAAAAAGATCTTCCTCCTATTTTGATCGACAGAGAACAAGTGAGTCAGGCGTTCAGCAATCTTGTCACCAATGCACTCGAGGCGATGCCCCGCGGCGGCGCCTTGAGCATAACCGCGGGGAGTGAGCTCCTCAACGGCGTACGATACGTTTACGTAAAGGTATTCGATACCGGGACGGGGGTCGATGAAAATAAAATGTCCCTGATATTCGAGCCGTTCTTTACCACACAGGAGAGGGGTCGCAGCACCGGTCTGGGCCTTTCCATAACGAGAAAGATCATGGAAGAACATGGCGGCTTCATCAAGGCGGAGGGCGCCAAAGGGAAAGGCTCCACCTTCAGCCTGTATTTCCCCCAGCAGAGCGATGAGGAGTCAGCTAAAATAAAGTGTTGGGAATACATGAAATGCGGCAGGGATAAAGATGCTACGGCGAAATGTCCCGCACATGCTAATTTTGGAAGGATCTGCTGGGCAGTGGCGGGAACGTTCTGCGAGGGCAAGGTACAGGGGACCTTTGCACAGAAATACGAGAATTGCATGAAATGTGATTTTTATAAGATGGTACATAAACTGAGAACATAACCACCGGCGTATTTTCTCGGCCTTCATCATTATGTGCTCTCTTCCTTTGACAGGTTGATGGCTCTCCGGCTTCGAATTTCCCCACGATCTATTTCGCCAGGCTAATGATTTTAGTGTCTCCGGGTTTTGTGTGGATCGCTTTTCTCTGTTCCTAACTCAACACATGTCACGGTCCTATTTTTTTCTGCACCCCAGTTCACAGCTCCGCGCAGGGCATGATTGCCGGTACTGATAACAAGCCTTTTCGAGCATCGCAGCACTCCACCCTCGCCTGGAGAACGGGCTCGGCCGTGTCTGCCTGGCTTTGTCGCAGCATCGGTCTTTTCTACCTTACCATGCTTGTGCGCGAACCTGTTCATGGGATGCAGGGGCTTCTGGAAAGGCAAAGATATGAGTCTTTCCCCAAACCCAGTAGAGGTTAATTCTCCTCTTCGTGGGGTAGGTCTTTTAAGTTCTGCCGTACCCCTGAGCCGGGTAGCTCTGAGCGAAAGACACGCATAGCAATGCTGCACAAATCGTAATTACGAGAACAAGACAAAGCAGACACGGCCTCGCCCTTTTTAAAGGGCGAGGGTGGAGTGATGCGAGTCCTGCATATCAGGGTGGAGGTACTGTACATCTTCCCGGCATGCGAGGCTGAATGCTTATCGGGGATGGCCGAGTGATGAGCTGCCCAAAAAAACAATGCACACGCGGGACAAATGCCGACTCAGATGAGACCTTCAAAACAGATTGCTGGTGAAGAATAAATAGAGATTCTCGCAATCACATGACCCACACAAAACTCGGACGGCCCTGATTTTATTGTGCGTTCCACTGGTCCGCGCACGCGAGGAATGCCTTCACGTTCTTGAGCGGCGTGTCCGTGGGCAGATCGCAGGACGGCATGAGGATGAATTTCCGGAAGGGGTCTGATATTCCGGACACGGATGCATTCACCGCTTCGCACAGCACGCCGGGGTCTCCGCCGAAGACGTTCTTGATCACATCCACATTTCCGGCGGTGACGAGCCGGCCGCGGTAACATTGGTAGGCTTCGCCGAGGTCCACCCCGGCGTCGAGGGATATGCAGTCAGCGCCGGTATCGGGATAGAGGAGGAACTGGGAGCTGATGTTTCCGCACTGGTGGAGGAATCGCGCTGTTCCCTGCGCATTGAACTGATCGAAGATCTTCTTTTCGCAGGGGAGGACCACATCGCGATACAGATCAAGAGGGATAAGCGTGGCTGCTCCATCGGAAATAACGATGCCGTCAAGCAGGCCCTGTTCGATGAGCGGTCCGAACAGGGCGGACGAAAGGCGGACGCCCAGCTCGCATACTTCCCGGATGAATTCCCGGTCCGAAAAAGTTCTCTCCTGGAGCAGGTTCCAGTCGCACAGGATCATGGCCCAGGTGAGAGGTCCCCAGGACGTGCAGCACAGAAACCGTTCAGGAAGCCGCCTTCTCAGTTGGGCGATCATTTCCATCAGCGCCAGGGAATGGGGCGAATCAGCGATATCTATCTGTTCGAAATAGCGTGCGTCTTCTGTTTTCTCGATGATCGGGGTGGACAGGAGGGGGGCTTGCCCGTCGCGAAAAACGAGTTCTCCTCCGATAGCCTCGGCAGGAAAGGAGTTCAGGCCCGAACCGGCGAACACGATGTCCGTATCAAGCTCATTGAACAGGCCGGCGATAGCGTTTGCAAAATGTCCCGGGTCCTTGTCCAGGTCCCTCATCTCGAGGCCGGTCTGGCGATAGGACCAGCGTCCGCCACCGAATACGGCCCGGGGAAGGCGCTTGCTTCGTTCTCCCTGTATGACCCGCCAGATACTTTCCCGCCTGTCCATCGGAGCCTCAATGCATCAATTGATCCAGGGTTTTTTCCACCTGTTTATGTTGAACACGGTGTTGAGACCCGCGTTGCGAAGCGCGGGACTCGAACACCAGGTTAATATTATTCTGTAAAGGATAAAAGATGATCTACACATTCTGCAAATCGTTCTTTTTGCGTTTTGATAATTTCATCAGAAAAAACAACATCAGTTACCGCATTTCCCCAATTTATGTTTTGGCTTTGTTCGCAATATGCCAGAACTGCTTTATCAAACCTGCTTTTGCGATAGAAAGGGAGAGCGGGACGAAATTCCAGAGCGGCCTTTTTAATGACAGGGATAGACTTAGGGAACCTTTGATACTCTTTGGGACGCCAGAAACCATTAACAGGAAACAAACCTTTAAGTTCTCTCAGAATTATACCGCGGAATTTATCAGCAGCTTCAATAAATCTTTTTTTTGTATAAATGCGCCAGGTAACGTATCCGCTGAAACTAATAAACAGTATGCTTCCGGCGATAGTCTCGAAATGTCTAATAAGGAATTCGATCATTGGTTTCCGATTATCCACAAACCATTGGCGTTGCTTGTTATATTTGTATGGCCTATTATTTTAGACCTTTGATCCGATAACTGAACTACTTATTGATAAATTTAACGCGCGGGCGAGACGCGCGTTTCGTGCCCGTCGCTGTGGATCGGCAGGTTGGGTCTCATTATCTATACTTCTCGACAGAAACGATTCTATTTCCTATGCTGCCGGAACCCTTTTCTCACCCACGCCACGGAAAATCCAGCACCGTAAATAAAAGTGATGGTGGCCAGCCAAACACCGCCCAGCTTGACAACAGACGTTACCCAATGAGTTTTCTCAGCACTGCGTGATACTATATCTACACAGGCTTTGTATTCGGGAATCTCCTCATACCACACCCTACTCAATTGCTCCTTACCTAAAAGTCCAAGCGGGTCGTCGAGAAAAATATTCTTCTTCCCGCTCTCTTTAAGATTATCTATGATCTTCATACATTCTTCAGGAGGGTCATTCGGGATAAACTCAACGGGTTCGCGTGGGAAGCTCACATAAGCATAGAATACCGATACAATTCCCAGCGCAAGAGAAACCACAACCCATAACCGTTGCCATCCGTTAAGTTTGTTGAACATAATGTTCATCCATTCATATCAACGTGTGAGGTTTGCAATGGTTACAACAATATATTGAGCAGAAAAAAGTATCTAAGTACGCATTTGGGTATGTTATACAGCTCGCAAATGCCATTCCAAACTCATCACCCCTTCAGAGGAATCTGAGCAAATTCTGAGTTTACCTTGCGACTTTGACGTGGAAAGGCTATAACTTCCCGGTCTTCTGATATTCCTGCACATAGACCTTGATCGCCCTGAGGATCAGCCAGTCCACGGAGACACTATTGTCCTTTGCGATCTGCAGCAATGCGTCGACTTGGTCCTTGTCAATGGCGGGTTGGTCAGGCGATGGGGTGGCGATAGCCTCTTCAGATGTGCCGGGGTCTGAACTGGGTGTCCGTTTGCTGTGTTCTTGTTGAAGAAGTTTCATGAGGCGTTGAACATCGCCGCCCTCGATTGCTTTTCTTGCATCCTCCAGCACTTCCGTCGGTACTTCAGCCGTCGGTAACACCTGCTCCGGCGGGCACACTTCCGGATGACTGCGGCTGTTGTTCAACAGGAGGCGGCGCAGCCGGGGTTTCCCCCATGGGCAGCATGCCGGTCATTCCCATCATCATGCTGGCCAGGCTCCTGGCATATTCATTGTCAGGCATCTCCTGTTTGATAAATTCATCAAGCTTTCCCTCGGCCATGGCCCCAGCCATGCGGTCCGCCATCAACGTCGGCTGTTCATCCGGCTGTTCAAACCGGTTTTTTCTTCCAAAGGCGGAATTCGGCGGTTTTGGAAGTGGATTATCTTTTTTTTTCATGGTTCTGCCTCCTGTATGGCAAACGATCTATACTATGATACTATATTGTACGGCACCTGTCTTGTCAATCTAACTATCCGACCACGAATAAATTTTACAGTTGCAGTCTGTGTTCAGAAAGAGTAGATTGGAGCAACAAAAATCAAGAATCACCACACAAAACAGGGAAGCATTTCCCTGGTTTTTTTTACCTCACGAGAATACAAGGAGAACACCATGGCAGAGGCAAAACAGGGGGATACGGTTCAATTACATTACATGGGCAAACTGCAGGATGGGACCATCTTCGATAGCTCCCGGGAACGTCATCCGCTGCAGTTCACCATCGGCAAAGGACAGGTGATCGCCGGATTCGAACAGGCGGTGATAGGTATGAAGATCGGCGAACTAAAGACCGCAAAGATTCCGATGGAGCAGGCCTATGGTCCCCATCGTGATGATATGGTCGTGACGATGGACCGCAGCAAGCTGCCGGCGGGCGTGAATCCCAAGATCGGCCAACGACTCGAGATCACCCAGATCGATAACCAGACCAGCCTGGTAACGGTAACGGATGTGACCGAAACAACCCTGACGCTCGATGCCAACCATCCACTGGCTGGCAAGGAACTGACCTTCGATCTTGAGCTGGTCGGTATCGTTGAGGGGATCAACTGATTTTCACTGACGAAAAAAGACTTTTAGACACGGAAGAAGCGGGTTACACATGATAAAGGCGGATTAATAAAATTTCCCAAAGACCATCCACCTTATCGGGTGAATTCATTTTTCAGAAAAATCCGATGCTATCCGGCTCTTGTCCGTGAAAATCCGTGTCAAAAATTCGGATCTGGCTTTTTTAGTTCCGGCATGTAGTATTTTCAGTGGGGCTTGTCAGTGTCGGCTGTATCCCCATAGTTTGCAGAGGAGGCTCCATGGACATTAAGATCACCTTCCCCGGCGGGAAAAAGGTCAATGCCGAAGTAAACGGGCTGGTCATTCCCACGGACCAAACGAAGCTCGACGGCGGTGAGAATACCGCGCCGAGTCCTTATTTTCATTTTATTGCCTCCATCGGAACCTGTGCCGGCAGCTATATCCTCTACTTCTGTCAGGAGCGGAAGATCCCAACCGACGGCATTACCCTTACCGAGCGGCTCGAATTTGCGACCACACCCGAAGGAAAGACGTATCTTGACACCATCGCCATCGACATCAATGTTCCGCCGGACTTTCCGGAAAAGTACCACCGGGCCCTTATTAAGGTGGTGGACCAATGCGCCGTAAAGAAGGCCATTCTGCGCCCACCAAAGTTCGCGATCAATACCGTCGTTCAGGGGTAAGCTTTCCATAAACGCTTCATGCCCTGATATACTATTACTGATGGTCTCGTAAAAAGTCGGTACACACTTAATTTGTCATTTCGAACGCAGTGAGAAATCTTGGTTTTGCAATCGGTTAAAAGATCCCTCTCTTTGTTCGGGATGACACATTCTGACTTTTTACGAATTCATTATTACTAAACAGCCGTCCGCCTGCTCTCCTCTTCTCCTTCTGTGGAGAAATCTGGGGGAAGGGGAATCACTATGAAAAAAACACCCGGCCTGCAATCCGTTCTTCGTGTCGTCTTCTACTACTTCTTGTTCAGCATCTCCTGGACCATTCTCTCCAACAACGTTCTCGCACTGCTCACCCCGGATCCGCACCAGATGAGCGTTTTCCACACCTATACCGGCTGGGCCTATGTTATCGCCAG
>CAVWIL010000009.1:0-83704 GCA_963755045.1 Nitrospirota bacterium
CGGGGGATATACGGTTGTTGTCGGAACGCTCTCCACCGCGCCCGCAGCCGGTGCATGGTATTTCAGGGAGCTCTCGTCTTCCATGCTTGTGCCGGTGTTCCCGGACTTCATTGCCGGTTCCAATCTTCCGGCTCTGTCCTGCGGATTCAGTATCGGTTGCGGTTTCATGGTACTGCTTTTTTTCTCCATGCGGTATTCCTCACGCCACCTGTCCATTTCTTCATTCTTCTGCTTTACCAGATCGCCGGCATCGTCTTCATTGTTGATGATATAGGGAGTAATGAAGATCATGAGGTTCGCCTTATCGATGCTGGTTGTCGTGGACTTGAAGAGCCAACCGAGGATCGGGATGTCGCCCAGGAACGGCACCTTTGAGGTCGTTGAGGTAACGTTGTCGCGGATCAAGCCGCCGATCACCATGGTCTGGCGGTCTTTCACCACAACCGTGGTACTCGCGGAACGCTTGCTGGTCGTTGGTCCGGCCTGATTATTCAGGGTGGCTGTGATCACGTCGGAAATCTCCTGATTGACCTCAAGGCGGACATTATCAGAGGAGGCGATCTGCGGCGTTATCGTCAACTTAATGCCGACGTCCTGCCGGGTAACTGTATTAAAAAGTGTTCCGCTGCCTGTTACCGCGTTCTGCGTCTGGCCCGTAATAAAAGGGACGTTCTGGCCTACCATGATCTCGGCCTTCTGGTTGTCCATGGTGAGAATGTTCGGCGTCGAGAGCACGTTTACATCGCCGTCAGTCTGGAGCGCGTGAAGAAGTGCGGTCACATTCAGGAACGTCTGATTGTTATAGGTGAAGGTGCCCTTTATCGCTCCAACGGCGAGGCCGCTCATCTGGGCCAGGGCTGCCGGACCAGTGGCGAGGGTTCCGATCCTGTTAAAGTTCGTTCCTCCAATGGGCGTTATCGGGGCGCCTGGTCCGGCTTGGATCTCTTGGGGCACCAACAGGAACTCGAACCCGATATCGCGCATCTTTGACAGGCTCAACTCGATTATGGAGACCTCGACATATACCTGGCGGCGACGAATATCAAGCTTCTGGATCACGTCCTTCACGGTCTCGTAATCTCCCGGCGAGGCGACGATGATCAACGAATTGGTGGATTTGTCCGCTGAGATATTGACGGCCCCTTCCAGGATGGAAGAGCTGGCCGGCTGGGCAGCTCCCCCGCCCGGAGGCGGCGCGGGCAGCCGGGAGACGAGCGCGGTCAGGAGCTTGGAGAGATCCTCAGAGTTGGCGTTCCTGAGGTTATATACGTTAATCTTCCCTTTCCCTTCGGGCGCAGGAACGTCAATGACATGGACCAGGTTTTCGATCTTTTTAATGTTATACACCGCGTCGGTGATAATGATTGAATTCGTGTTGGGATAGGCGATCAGGTTGCCGTCCTTGGTAATCAACGGGGAGATGGTTCGTACCATATCCTGGGGACTGACAAATTTCAACCTGATGAGCTGGGTCACAAACCCTTCACCGCGGAAATTTCCGTCCTGAAACACCTTGAGCCCGCTCTGCCGGGCCGTGGCCGATGAAATGATGCGGGTGACCGTGCCGTCTTCCACGGCCGTAAAACCTTTGATCTCGAGCGCAGAAAGGAACACCTGGTACGCCTCGTCCGGCGACATCTTCGTCGGCGTCATGATCGTGATCTTTCCCGCCACCTTCTCGTCGAGGATAAAGTTCCTGTGGGTGAGCTCGCTCATCACCTTGATGAGTGCGTTAATGTCGATATTCGTGAAGTTCAGAGTAACGTAGTTGTCGTTGGACTTGATTGTCTTGAGATCAGCCTGACTGGCGGGAGCGGCGGATGCAACGGGCGCAGGTGCGGTCGCGGCCGGAGCGGGTTTGGCCGCACCGGGTGATGAACCCGGGCGGCTCTGGGCGTATGATGCAATTGCGCTCACAAGCCCTATCATCACCAACAGCAGGGCCGCTAATTTCTTCACTCGTTGCCTCCGTGTAAAATAGCAACGACGCGGAGACAGCAGGAAAGCGGCAACGCGGGAAAAATGATTATCACTCATCTTTTCTCCCCGTCACCGTATCACTCCGTCACCGCGTCTGTCATTTGCCGATTATCGTATCTCGTAATTCAACGTCTGACGCGCACCGCCCCGGATGAGGTCGATGGCAATAAACCGCTCTGTCCTCAAGCCCTGATAGAGCTGGAAGAACTTGGCGGGATCATCCACTTCCTGCGAATTGACCTTCTGGATCACATCGCCGTTCTGGAGCCCGATCTTCTCATAGATGCTGCCGGGGGACAATCTCGCTGATCCGGAACCCCACCGTCTTCCCCTGCTCCATGTAGGGCAGTGCCCGAGCCTGCGTGAGGATCTGGCTCATGTTCTCGGTGCTTGCGAGCATTTCCCGCTGGTCCACCATATATTTTCCGTCCGACATTCTCTTGACCCCGGTAGCGGCGTTTCCGGCCGGCGCTTGCATGGTGACGATCTTGTCGTCGTCGGCAAGCTGGATGTCGATCTTCGATTTGTCAGACCTCTGGAGAGTCACCTTGTCGCGCATCACCCTGATGATCTGGGACCCGTCCGGCAGCTTCTGGTTTATCCCGTAGAATGCCTGACCGGATGCGTCCTCGAGCACGGCGCCGGAAAAGCTGCCGCCCTCTATCGTACCGATAAGTTTGTAGTTCGTGGACTCGACCGCTGGTCCGGCAGACGACGGGCCCTTGCCTTCGCCGAAGAGCCCGCGGTCCAGAATAGAGGAATAGTCGCTCAACTCGCGGCGGGGCTCAAGGACCGGCCGATCGCGCTCCAAGGGCGTGGTGAACTTGGGTGCGGCATCAAGGCTCCGACCGATCATAGCATCCACGGTATCGGCGAGGAAATAGGCTGAGATCGTCAGGAGCACAAAGAGCACAAAAGTATATAGTGTTTTGTTTTCCTTCATAAATTGCTCCCCCTTTAGGAATCGTAATGAATTATACTATGATACCACGTCTGTTGTCAATTAGTAACAACTTGACAGTTTAAAGTTTTTTAGCAAATTGGGTTTCCAGGGTCCAACGACATAACCAGCAGTATCTATATCCGATGTTCATTGGTTAAAATGGTGATGTAAGACTCTGAAATCCTTTGATATATCCTGACAAATCAAATAATAAAAAGACGCTGTTCTGCTATAAAAAGGGGACGTTCCTCTCGTCTTCTCGCCTCCGCAGTGAAAATAGCTTTTTCAACAAAAATAAAATGCACCACTTATTTATTGTTTGATAATCATCTCATCCAGCGCCGGTAAGGCCGCCCCCGGCTCATGCACCGTCGCCGCCTTTGTCTCTTTCCATCTCCGCCTCTGCTTTTTCACATTCTCACCCTTCGCTTCTTTCGCCTTAAGACTCTTATCGATCACATCAAGGCGGGCCAGCGTGTCGCGAATGCCCTTCTCCAGGGCCCGGTATTTCACGGGATCGGACTTCGGGATGGAAAAATCGCCGCTCGTTTTCCAGATATCGCCCAATTTCATCCATGCAGCAAAATTTTCTATCTTCCCGCCTTCCATGAGCTCGATCTTCGATGTGGCCCTGATGTCCTTTATCCATAAACCATTCTTATCCGCAACAATTTTCTGGCTTCCCGTGAATGGCTCGGCGCCCTGGGTATCATAGAAACGCCACGTTACGCGCGCGACCTGAGCCTCCGAGTCGTGGCAGCTTCCACAGGTACGCGATTTCCCGAGCGGGTGCGCCACCTGTTCGACCTGGATCCAGGCGAGATAGTTGTTGTTCCCGCCCGGGAAGCTGAATGTCCCGAGCTGCGCATAGGAGTCCTGTGTCTCGCCTTTCGGCCAGCGGAAGGTGAGCCCCGGCCTTGGCGCAATGGTCCCTTTCATGCCGCCAGCGCTGTTCGGCCAGATCTTTACCGGTATCCATCGTTTGTTCTGATTTTTGATCAAGATCGGCGGCTCCTGCGGGCCGTAGTACAATGAATACTTTTTGAACGGATTCGGCTTTGACAATATCTTGCCTGGTCCCCAGGAAGTCATCTCATAGCCCCCAAGAACCCTCACGTGGCAGGCCTCGCACGCCACGTTCTTGTGCGCACTCCCGGCCATGGCCTGCTCAACTTCGATATGACAATCCTGACATGTCGCCCTGCGCTCGATATGACCCATGCCACCGGGTCCGGACTGGTGACAGTCGACACACTCGATCTTTTTTGTCACATGCACGTCCTCAGGCAAACCAGGGGGTTCGGATAATTCTTTCCCGAGATAACTGTCCCCTCTTCTGCGTTCTATAGTCCCTGCGTGACAGACAAACGTGCTCCTTCCTCCCCCGGAGCAGTTTGCGGATGGTGGCACCCTTCTGAACGCGTGGACGCCCTGCTCGCGGGTGGGGGCGTAATGACAATCAAGACAGCCGGTATGGCAGATGTTGCATGCCTTCTGCTTGGCGACCGCCTGCTCATGCGAGAACGGAAGATTGATCTGCTCAACGATCTTTTGTGTATTCTCGAAGGAGAACCTGTCTCCTTGCGCCCTGCCGACCGGCTGGGTGTCCGCGAAGGACGGCCCTCAATTATTCGGGCCGTGAATGTCGTTCCAGACACGCATGGAGCGCTGCCGAAAGTTTGATGCCATCACGCTTGTCTGAAATTGCTTAACTTCATCGGGATGACAGTTCGATTTTCCGCAGGTCTTTTCTGCAAGAGCTGGATCGTAGCCGAGTGTATCCAGATTGCGGTCATGATAGAGAATCGTTCCGACATCGTAGTCCAACTCGCCGTCAGCGAGGTGGGGCAGCATGTTCCGCACGCGGTCATCGCCGGCGGGGAGCAGCTGCTTGACGTGACCCTTGCGCGGCATGATGTTCAGGTCATTGTCGAGAACGATAAGTTTGAGCATGCCGGCATGCGCCTTGGCCGGGACATCGGACAGGCCGTTGCCGAGATGGCAATCCCGGCACTCGGTGTTCGGGTGACGGGACTCCTTCTGCACCTGCTCGCGGGTCATCACGAACTCGGGATAGCCCAGTTTTGTCATCCGCGTTTTATCTGCGTGGCATGCCACACACTTGTCGCTTGACTTATAGTTTGAATAGAAATAGATGAGGAGCAGAACAAGGATGAGCTGGGCGACAAGGACCGTCACGCCTGTCTTGCTGCCGAAGGATTTCCAGAGTTTTCCGATGGCCATGAGAAATAAGATACCACAGGCAGATTGGCATGACAATCTTTAAAAGGAGGGGGTGGAATCTAAGGGGCGCGGTGGCCTTTTGCCGCGAGCGAGTCGGGTTACAGTATTAACCCTGTTGAATTGCGTCGATTTGATCACAGTCTACAACTCAGAACAACCTCTCCATCGCCTCATCGACGGTCCGCACGCCCATCAGCTCCATCTTTTTAAGCGCAGCGGTCTTCTCCATCTTCTCGACGTTCAGCGCCGGCAGCACGCAGCGCGTGAAACCGAGCTTCGCCGCATCCTTGAGGCGTGATTCGGCCTGACTGATGGCCCGCACCTCTCCTGCAAGGCCCACCTCGCCCATCACCACGGTCTGTGCATTGATCGGCTTCTCGCGGAAGCTTGATGCCACGGCGGCAATGATGCCGAGGTCAATGGCCGGCTCGTCAACCTTCAACCCTCCGACGATGTTCACAAACACGTCCATGCCCATGAGGTGCATGCCTACGCGCTTTTCGAGCACAGCGAGCAAAAGCGACACGCGGTTGAAGTCCACGCCGATGCAGGTCCTCCTCGGCATAGCCAGCTTTGAAGGGGCGACCAGCGCCTGGAGTTCGGCTAGGATCGGCCTTGTGCCTTCGAGCGATGAGACGACCACCGAGCCGGTAGCATCTGCCGGCCGCTCGGCAAGAAATATTTCCGAGGGGTTCGACACCTCGGCGAGGCCGCTCTCCTTCATCTCGAACACGCCGATCTCGTTCGTGGAACCGAAGCGATTCTTGACCGCCCGCAGAATGCGGAAGGAGTGCCCCTTGTCGCCTTCAAAATACAGTACTGTATCGACGATATGCTCGAGCACGCGCGGCCCGGCGATGGCGCCGTCCTTTGTCACGTGGCCGATGAGGAACGTCGGCATGCCCGTGCGCTTGGCGTGGATCATGAGCCTGCCCGAGACCTCGCGCACCTGGCCCACGCTGCCCGGCGCGGACGGCAGCTCCGAGGTGAACATGGTCTGTATGGAATCGATGACCAGGACCTGCGGTTCGAGCCCGTCAGCCGCATGGATGATCTCTTCAAGCTGCGTCTCGGCCAGCACATAGAGATTATCGGTCTTGACGCCAAGCCGCTGGGCGCGCATCTTGATCTGGGACGGCGACTCCTCGCCCGAGACGTACAGCGCCTTGCCCCTGAGCTCGGAAACTTGTTTCAACATCTGGAGGACGAGCGTGGACTTGCCGATACCCGGGTCCCCGCCGATAAGCACCACGGAGCCGGAAACGATCCCGCCGCCGAGCACGCGGTCAAGCTCGCCGATCTTCGTTACAAAACGGTCTTCATCCCTGGCCTGGATCTCGCCCAGGAGGACCGGTTCCGATCCCCCGGAGCGCTTCGCGCTCCCGATGTCCTTGGGCTTCTCCACGCGCTCCTCGACCATGGTGTTCCATGCGCCGCAGTCGGGGCACTTGCCCATCCATCGGGGAGATTGAGAGCCGCAGGACTGGCAGACGTAGACGGTTTTAGCTTTAGCTTTCATTGAGAAATTTATCCTTTATAGTAACTCGGCTCAAAATGACAGGCGCTTAACATTCCTTTACTGTATCCGTGTCAATCCGCGACCATCCGTGGTAAAAAAATTTGATCTTGATTTTTACAATAGTCCAACAACCTTCAAATGGCACATTGAAAAGGCTGTTCCGAAAGTACAATCCACCTGCTTTTTATATGCGTTCACCCGGCCTTGCGTTCGTACCGGACCATTGAATAAGGCAGGATGTCCTCGAATTGTTTCCGCTCGACCTCCACGAAAGCATCGGGGATCTCGGGGAAGAATGCATCGCCATCAAATTCCTCATCGACGATCGTTAGATAGATCCTGTCCGCAAGCGGCATGGCCTCACGGAATACCGATTCGCCGCCGCAGATGAAGGCCTCATCAGCACCCTCACAGGCCGCGAGCGCCGCCTGAAGATCTTTCACGACAGTGCATCCTTCGGGTGAAAATCCCTGTTGGGTCGCGATGATGATATTCTTCCGTCCGGGCAGCGGGTGTCCTATGCTCTCGAAGGTCTTGCGGCCCATGATGACGGGATGCCCCATCGTGATCTCCTTAAACCGTCTGTGTTCAGAGGGCAAGTCCCAGGGCAGATCATTCTCACGACCGATCACCCGGTTTTCCGCCATAGCCGCAATAATTGAAATGATCATACAGTCGCTGTCTCAGCGTCCTCCTCAATGTAACCTTGTCAACCTGTTCTCATTACACCATATTTTCTGCGATTCTTCAACCTTAAAAAAAATACTGTCTTTTATTCTATATGTTGTATAATGGTCCGGATTGAGTTCATTGCGGTTCTGGCATCATAACCGCACACCATCAAAATGAGCACGCGGTCGTTTATTGCGCAAATTCAAATTCTGGTTAATTGACTCTCTCCTCAAATTGTGATATTAAGATGATTGATCTTTTCACATACCTGAAGAACAAATAAGGTTGATATGAGAACGACACTGCTTTCCACATTGAGATTCAAAATTGCCTTCTTTATCGTTATCCTTCTCCTTATCACTGCCTCCCTTTTTTCTCTTATTACTATTCAGACGATGAACAGGCACATTTTGGACGAGGTCATCAAGAGAGCGGAATCATTATGCAAAAGCATGGCGGCCCTGGCGCCCTACAGCATTCTCTCGGGTGACCTGCTGGGAATCGACAATATCGTGGCCAAAGTAAAGAGCGCGAATCCCGATGTGGAATACATGGCAGTCACCAATGCAGACATGAAGATACTGGCCCATACCGAAATTGCCAGGCGGGGAGAAACATTTGTCTCTTATCCACGCGTCATATTCAAAGAAAACCCGGACGGCACTCGCGTGTATGAGGTTCAACCGGCGTCGGAAAAGTTGCTGGAACTTGTCTCTCCTATTCTCTTTGACAACAAACAAATAGGCAACGTCATTATCGGGATCAATAATTCCGTATTGTACCATGCAAGGGCCGAAACCCGGAGAAAGATCCTGGCCGGGTTCGGCATTACAATGCTTCTCGGTATCGGGTGCATCATTGTGCTGTCTTCCGTCATAACACGGCCCATCAAGGAGCTTGCCAGGGGTGTCGACGAACTCAAGCAGGGAAGACAAGCACAGCTCAGGATCTATTCGCAAGATGAGCTCGGCAAACTTACCGAGAGTTTCAACCGGATGACCGAACTGATCACCAGTCAGCAGGCTCGGCTCGGCACCTATGCAACAGAGCTGGAAGAAGCATATGTTTCCACGGTCACGGTGCTTTCTGCCGCCATCGATGCAAGAGACCCCTATACACTCGGACACTCCACACGGGTCGCTAAATTGGCCCGTAAGATCGGGGCCGCAATCGGGCTTTCCCATCAGGAGCTTGAAGACCTCGAGATCGCCAGTCTGTTCCATGATGTGGGAAAATTGAAGACCCCCGACTTCGTTCTGCTCAAGGATGGTCCCCTGGACCCGCAGGAGCACCGCGAGATCGCGAATCACTGCGAGAACGGCGCCGCGATCCTGGGCAGGGCGACGTCTCTTCAAAAATATATGCCGCCGGTCAGACACCACCATGAATGGTTCAATGGTGAAGGATATCCCGACGGACTGCGAGGGGACGACATCCCCCTCTATGCGGCCATCATCTCCGTTGCTGACGCCTTCGATGCCATGACCTCTGCCCGACCCTACAAAAAGGCCCTCTCCCGTGAAGAGGCCCTTCATGAATTGACCCTTTTCGCGGGAACGCAGTTCGACCCGCGCCTGGTCGATGTGCTCCACCAGGTGATCGAGGCCCATCCCCTTCCCGTTGATCAGTTCTCGAATAAAGGATGATCCATGCGTAACATGACCTTATTGTCCTCTATGTTGCTCTGCGCCTGTCTTGGCGTATTCACGCCGGCGTGCTCATATCTCCAACGGGCAGCGAGCCCGGCAGGGCAAGAACAAAAGGTCATCGCTGATGCAGTCAAACAGGCTCAGGCGAATATAGCACTCGGCGAGTACAGAAAGGCGCTCGAGGTCTACTCGAACGCATATGACAGGTATCATTATTCGGGAATGCGAAGCAGTTATGCCAGAACAGCTGAGCAGATCAGGACTACCGCGGATACCGCGTATCAGAAAAAGGATTTTGCGGAAGCCGGAAGCATTTACAAAACGCTGTTCGAAAGCGGCATTACCACCAGGGATTTCGCCCAATCGTTGTCATTCGACGACGATTACCTGAACGAGCAGATAACCTTATGCTCCAAAACCCTCATGGAAAACGGCCTAATGAAATACCGCGAGGAGAAGCTCGATGACGCGATCGTGATCTGGAAAAAAGCCCTCGTTTTTGACCCTGAAAATACAGGGATCAAGAATGCCATTGAAACCGCCACCTTGCAACTGCAGAAACTGAAGAGCCTGAAATAAATCAGGGGAACACTGCCGAAATGAGCTTTATGGCAAGCCTGGCCGCGCGCGGCATCGATTGCATGTTGTCCCGCGTTTCTCCCGTCACTTAAATTTTCCCGCCCAAATACCTCAGTCTTTTCTCTTCCGGAAATCTCTCGATCGCGTACCTCAGCATGGTACGCGGCATTTTTTTATAATGTCGGCTCAGAAATTTCTCTTCAACAGAAAGAGAACGCTTTCCGACCTCTCGAAGCATCCATCCAACCGCCTTGTGAAGAAGATCGTGATCGTCCATGAGAAGCATTTTCGATATCCTGAGCGTATCATCGAAATCCTTCTGCTTGATAAACTGGAATGTTGCCAATATCGCTATTCGTTTTTTCCACAGATTCTTTGATTGAGCGAAGGTATACAGCGGCTTTCTGCTCTTGTCCAGAAGGTATGCCCCAACGATGTTCGGGGCCGACAGGTCTACGAGGTCCCAGTTGTTTATGAACTTTGTGTTCTTGAGGTAAAGGCTGAAGATCTTCCTTTGGAGAGAATAATCGCCCCTGGCATACGCTTGGACCAGCATGAGAAGTGCGAGCAGGCGTTCCTCGTGAACAGTTGAGGCAAGCAGCGTCGTGATCTCATCGAGTGGAGCGTTCTGAAATTCCTTAGACACCCTCCGGATGTCAGGGACCACGACCCCGAGAAAGACATCCCCTTCTCCGTACTCCCCCGGCCCGGTCTTGAAGAACCTCTGCAGGACCTTCGCCTTTTCCCTGGTAGCGAATTGTCGTAAACGTTTCTGGATTTGCTGCGCGGTCATTGAATGCTTTGAGAATTCGTCATCTTATTTTTGGTTCTTCTGACTTTTCTGCGGGTCACTTAATTGCACGTATCGCTTTTTATTCTTCATTAACAATCTGTTTCCTGAATGTTATCTAAGTTGGCACGTGTCCCACATGTGCATTGTTTTTTTGGGCAGCTCATCACTCGGCCACGCAGCATGCCGGGAAGATGTACAGTACCTCCACCCTGATATGCAGGACTCGCATCACTCCACCCTCGCCCTTTAAAAAAGGGCTCGGCCGTGTCTGCCTTGTCTTGTTCTCGTAACTATGCTCTGTGCAGCATTGCTACGCGTGTCTCTCGCGTCAGAGCTACCCGGCGCAGGGGAATGGCAGAAATCTTTGACTTTCCAGAAGCCCCTGCATCCCATGAACAGGTTCGCGCACAAGCATGGTAAGGTAGAAAAGACCGATGCTGTCACAAAGCCAGGCAGACGCGGCCGAGTCCGTTCTCTGGGCGAGGGGAAGCGCTGCGATGCTCGAAAAGGCTTGTTATCAGTACCGGCAATCATGCCCTGCGCGGAGCTGTGAACTGGGGTGCAGAAAAAAATAGGACCGCGACATGTGCTGAGTTAGGAACAGAGAAAAGCGACCCACACAAAACCCGGAAGACCCTTATTTTTTAAAGACCGCTGAAAAAAAATTAGTCATGTCTTCCCATGACCTTTTATCAGCTTCAGCATTGTACGCCAGCGGAAGGTTGAACCTTTTGCCAAGTTCGTCAGCTTCGGGATTTGTGAAGCTGTGGACTGCGCCGGGATAGTTGATAAACTGGAAATCGACCTTTGCGTCCTGCATTTCCTGCATGAACGCATCGATCGCCTGCTGTGGAGTGAATTTGTCGTCCTCGCCGTTATACACCCGGATCTTCGCCTTTACCTTTCCCGCCTGAGCAGGTTTGACCGCGGCGAGACTGCCGTGGAAGCTCGCCACGGCCTTGAGGTCAACGCCCTGCCGGGCCATGTTCAGCACCACCCCGCCTCCAAAACAATAGCCGATTGCCGCGATCTGTTTCGGGTCCACGGTATAATGCTTTTTAAGAAAATCCTCGGCCGCCTTGAAGCGTATCTTCGCGGTATCAAAGTTCTTCATGGTTTCTGACGAGAACTTCCCCGCGTCGTCGGGATGCATGGCCTGTTTACCCTCTCCGTACATGTCCACTGCCAGAGCCGTGTAGCCCAGTTCAGCCAGCATCCTGGCGCGCTTGCGGACATACTCGTTCTGTCCCCACCATTCGTGGACCACAAGCACCCCTGGCCGCTTGCCTTTGATATTCGAATCATATGCCAGGTAGCCCTTCATGGTCACTCCACCGGCCTTGTACTCCACCGGCTTTCCTTCGATCGTGGGGGCAGCTGAAACCAAACGCGCAATTGTCAATACCATGGCGAAAACCAGCATTCCGGCAAAATATTTTTTCATAGCATCCTCCTTCAATTAAATTACATGATGTCAGGGTCGGCGACGGAGTATTCCGTTGTCCATTCGGGCCAAGCCTCTCGATGCATGAGCTTGACGCATCACGAGGTTGGACTGCAAACGGATTCTAAAGTAGTATTAATGATATTTTAGAACATATTGCACTGCTGTTGATAGGGATATTGTAGCAGAAAAAAAGAGTGCTTTCGCGGGTCGTTACCGGTTCCGTTCCTTCACCACCCGCTCCACTTCCCGCTTCGATTCCTTCGCCTTGATCGTTTCCCGCTTGTCATAGAACTTCTTGCCCTTGGCAAGACCGATCAGCACCTTGGCCTTGCCGCGCACGAAATAGATCTTGAGCGGGATGAGCGTGAACCCTTTCTGAGACACCTTCCAGGTAATTTTGCGGATCTCTTCTTTATGCAGCAGGAGCTTGCGGGTCCGGAGCGGTTCGTGGTTCGCAATGTTGCCGTGGGTATAGGGGCTAATGTTCGCATTCAGTAGGAACATCTCTTCGTTCTTGACGATGGCGTAGCTGTCCGTCAGGTTCGCCAGCCCCAGGCGCAGGGACTTCACCTCCGTGCCCTGAAGCGCGATGCCGGCCTCGACGGTCTCCTCGATAAAGTAGTCGTGGAACGCCTTGCGGTTTGTAGCGACCGCGGTGTCCTGTTTCTTTTCTGTCATGACGGTTTAGAATCAAGGTTACTTTTCAGATTTGCTGACAAGTCTGTACGTCTCCTCGTAGATGCGTTCACGCGGACCGACTGCGATAATTTCAACCTGCTTTTCCTGTTTGATACGGTAAATGATCCTGAACCGGCTGACACGATAGCTTCTCAATCCGTCCAGTTCCTGGGTGAGGGCCTTACCTGCGTAGGGATCAGCCGCGATCACTTGAAAAGCAGTTCTGAGCTTCCTTTTGATGTCCGGATGGAGCGTGCGAAGGACTGAGGCGGCATGATCGGCTACCAGCAGCTTGGAGAGTTGCCGTTTCATATTCAATCTCAGTCGAACAGTTCTTCAAGCGTATAGAGTCTCGCTTTCTTTCGCTTAAGGTCCTTCAGGCCTTCTTTTATTTCGCGCATCAGGGCCGCGTCAGAACGCACAGCGATGGTTTCCTTCAGGCTCTCGAACTCATCGGGGCTCACCATGACCGCGGCCGGCGCTCCATTCTTCGTAATGAGCACTTCCTCGTCCGTGGCCTGGATCGCGTCGATAAGACTGCTCAGTTTCATCTTCGCTTCGGAAAGCGACAGTGTCTTCACAGTAATGACCTCCATTCAGGTTGACCAGAATTCAGACCAATACTACCACCTGGCGACCTCTGTGTCAAGCTGGCGGGAAGTGTGGTTCTCCTGACTCCTGACTCCTGACTCCTGACTCCTGACTCCTGACTCCTGACTCCTGTCCCTACATCAAATTCACGGGATCAACGTCCACGATCACCTTGCACTTCCTGCCGTACTTCTCCTCCACTGCGTTCCGTCCCTCGATCGCAAGGGACCGGATCTTGTCTCGCTGCTGCGACAGGAGCAATAGATGGAACCGGTATTGGCCGCGCACCCGTGAGATCGGCGCCGGGGCGGGACCCAGGAGAACCGTGTCCTTGCCGCGCATGAGACTGCGGATGCGGTTCTGGGCCGTCTTGGCCGCTTCCCCGGCAAGCGACTCCTGCGCGCTCTTTATCTCGAGCTTGATGATGCGTCCGACAGGCGGATAGCCGAGCTGTGTCCGGTACGCGATCTCCTCGTTGTAGAAACCCTCGTAATCATGCGTCATGCTGTGCCGGACCGAGTAGTGGTTCGGGTTCATGGTCTGGATGATGACTTCGCCTCCCAGCTCGCCCCGTCCCGCCCTGCCCGCGGCCTGGGTGACCAGCTGAAAGGTCTTCTCGGCAGCGCGAAAGTCAGGCAGGTTCAACCCCACGTCGGCATCCACCACGCCGACAAGCGTCACTGCCGGAAAATCGTGCCCCTTGGCGATCATCTGCGTGCCGAGCAGGATGTCGACCTCCCGTCGGTCCACCTTGCCGAGCAGCGTCTCGTAGGCCTGCCTGCCCTTGACCGAGTCGCTGTCCATGCGCAGGATGCGCGCTGCCGGAAAAAGCGCCTTCAGTTCCTCTTCGATCTTCTGTGTTCCTGATCCGAGCAGCTTCATCGCAAGGCCTGAACAGGCCGGACACTTGTCCGGCGGCCGGGTGATGAAACCGCAATAGTGGCATTTCAACTTCCGCTCCGTCTTATGGAACGTGAGTGACACGCTGCAGCTCGGGCATTTGACGGCTACACCGCAGTCACTGCATATCAGAACGGAAGAAAAACCGCGGCGGTTCAACAGCAGGAGGGACTGTTCGTTCCGGGCGAGCCGCTGCGTGATATGATCGATGAGCAGGGGCGAATAGAGCGAAGACTTGGGCAGGGTCTTTACGTCAATGACAGCAACCTCGGGCATGGGGCGGTGGTCCACGCGGTCCGCCAGGCGGAGATACTGGTATTTGCCCGATCGGGCGTTGTAATAGCTTTCGAGGGACGGCGTCGCGGAACCGAGGACCGCGACCGCGTTTAGAGAGCTTCGCGCGCATGATCGCAACGTCCCGTGCGCTGTACCGAAGACCTTCGTCCTGTTTGTACGAGTTCTCATGCTCTTCGTCCACGATGATAAGCCCGATGTTCTCAAAAGGCGCGAACACTGCCGAGCGGGCACCGATTGCCACGCTCACCTGTCCGGCCTGGATGCGGCGGTATTCGTCGGCCCGCTCGCGGTCGGTCAGCCCGCTGTGCAGCACCGCCACCCGGTCGCCGAAACGGCCCTTGAACCGGGCAAGCAGCTGGGGCGTGAGCGCGATCTCCGGCACCAGCACAATGGCCCCTTTTCCCGTGTTCGCGAGTCCGCTGATGGCGTGAAGATAAACCTCGGTCTTGCCGCTCCCGGTCACGCCGTGCAGGAGAAATACGCCGAACGTTTTACCGGCAACAGACTCGTTGATACGCCGCACGGCCTCGGACTGCGCTGGCATGAGCCCGGGCGGCGCACTCGGAAGAAACTCCCCGGCGTCCGGTTTCTCATTCGCTTCCTTCTCGATGATCGTCGCCATCGCTGCGTCGCACAGTGACCTGATGGTGGCCGGAGCATAGTCCTTCAACTCCTCCATGCCGATGACCTGGCGATCGCACAGGAGCAGCAGAAGCTCTCTCTGCTTCGGCCCGCGGATCGACCCCATATCGTGGTCCCCCGCGACGATCTGCAGGTATCTTTTCTTTTTCGGTTTTGTTCGGGACAGGGCCTTCGGCACGAGCGCTTCGATGGTCTGGCCAAACGGGTGCAGGTAATAATCGGATATCCAGCGGGCAAGAGCGAGGAGCCCGGGCGTGAGCGGGTTATCGAGAAGCTCGATCACGGACTTCAGACCGGTGACTTCGGCCTTGCCGGGAAAACCGATGACCGTCCCCTCGATGCGCCTGTTCCCGAACGGCACCAGCACGCGCGATCCCGGAACAAGACGTCCCCGCATCTCCTGAGGCACTCGATAGTGAAATGTTTTGTGAACAGCGACGCCGACAGCTATATCAACGACAGAGTCGGGCATAGAGTTAGGAAAGGAGTTCAAGAATCCAGGGGGAGGAGCAATTTTTCAGGCTTTTGTTTTTTTTCTTCCGCCTTCTGCGGTTTTTCCGTGACAACGTCCTTAGTGTCCTTCATTTCCTTGTTGCTCAGGATGTCCTTCAGTTCGCTCATGAACTCGTTGATGTCACGGAAGGACCGATACACGGAGGCGAAACGGACATAGGCCACTTCGTCAAGCCTGTGCAGCCGTTCCATCACTTCCTCGCCCACCATCGTGCTCGGAATCTCCTTGAGGCCCTTTTCCTGAAGAACTTTTTCGATCTCTTCAACGGTCCGCTCGAGCATTTCCATGCTGATCGGTCTTTTTTCGCAGGCCTTTTTGAGGCCGTTCAGGATCTTCAGGCGGTCAAAGGGCTCACGCCGGCCGTCCTTCTTTATGACCGAGGGAAGCACTTCCTCCACGCGCTCGTAGGTGGTAAACCGCCCCTCGCATTTCAGACACTCGCGCCGCCGCCGGATGGATTCGCCTTCTTTTCCCATCCGGGAATCAACCACCTTGTTATCTATGCTGGAACAGTAGGGACAACGCATCGGACCCCCGGGGAAATATCGATGGACGATCGCTCGCTAGGACGACGGACGTGTTTTCTTCTCGTCTCTCGTCCCTCGTCCTTCGTCCTTCCTGTACTGCGAGATTTTTAATCCTGACTCTTTCAGCATTTCTTCGGCGAGTTTGTCCGGATACCCATCCTCAAAGATGATGTGCTTGACGCCCGAGTTGATGATCATCTTGGCGCAGATGCCGCAAGGCTGGTTCGTACAATAGAGCGTGGCGCCGTCGATGTTCGTTCCATGCCGCGCAGCCTGTATGATCGCATTCTGCTCCGCGTGCAGGCCGCGGCAGATCTCGTGCCGCTCACCCGAAGGGATTCCCATCTGCTCGCGCAGGCAGCCTCGATCGAGACAATGCTCGATGCCCGACGGGGCGCCGTTGTAGCCCGTCGCAAGAATGTTCTTGTCCTTCACGAGCACGGCCCCGACCTGGCGGCGGAGACAGGTGGCCCGCTTCTTCACCAGGTGCGCGATCTCCATGAAATACTCGTCCCACGTAGGTCTTGTCATAAGGCCTCTACTGGAAATTGGAGATTTGAGAATGAATGCTGTGGCAGCTCCTTTTTCCATAATTTTCCAATTTACAATTTCCAATCTCCAATTTCCAATTCGGCGATCTACGCCGTCGTCTTTTCCCCGGCGAACAGCGGGAATCCGGCGCAGAACGCCTTCGTCCTTTCCTTGATCGCGGCCAGCTTCTCAGCGGATTTGCCGTTCACGAGCACCTCACAAATAAGGTCACCGATGATCTTCATTTCCGGCTCGCGCATTCCGCGCGTGGTCACGATCGGGGTGCCGAGTCGGATGCCGCTCGTGGTCACCGGCGGCTTCTGGTCGTAGGGGATGCTGTTCTTGTTTACCGTGATCCCCGCGGCGTCGAGCGCGATCTCTGCGTCCCTGCCCGTGATATTCTTTGGGGTCAGGTCCACGAGCATGAGATGATTTTCCGTGGCGCCTGAAACAATGCGCAACCCGTCCTGGGTAAGCCGCCGCGCCAGCGCCTTTGCATTCTTCACGACCTGATGCTGATAATCACGGAACTCCGGCATGAGCGCTTCCTTGAAGGAAACGGCCTTGGCCGCTATCACATGGACGAGCGGCCCTCCCTGGATACCGGGAAAGATGACCTTGTCCACGGCCTTGGCGAACTGTTGTTTGCACAGGATCATGCCTCCGCGCGGGCCCCGCAAGGTCTTGTGCGTCGTCGTGGTCACGAAGTCGGCAAAGGGTACGGGACTTGGGTGCTCGCCCACCGCTACGAGTCCCGCGATGTGCGCGATATCGGCCATGAGATAAGCGCCCACCTTGTCGGCGATCTGCCGGAAGCGCGCAAAGTCCAGGACGCGCGAATAAGCGCTGTACCCGCAAATGATCATTTTCGGCTTGTGCTCGATCGCCAGCCGCTCGACTTCATCATAATCAAGCAGCTCTGTTTTCCTGTCCACGCCGTAGGAAATTGATTTGTAGAGCTGGCCTGAAAAGCTCACGCTGGCCCCATGGGTCAGGTGGCCGCCGTGGGCGAGCCCCATGCCAAGGATCGTGTCTCCGGGCTTAAGCACACTGAAGTAGACCGCCATGTTAGCCGAGGAGCCGGAGTGAGGCTGTACGTTCACGTGCTCCGCGCCGAAGAGCTGCTTTGCCCGCTCGATGGCGAGCGTTTCAACCTCGTCGGCGAACTCGCACCCGCCATAATAGCGCCGGTTCGGATATCCTTCAGCATACTTGTTCGTGAACACCGAGCCCTGCGCTTCGAGCACGGCCTGACTCACATAGTTTTCCGATGCAATGAGGACGATCTTGGAGAGCTCGCGCTCCTCCTCGCTTTTGATCGCGTTATAGACCTCGGGGTCTTCCATTTTTAGGTCCGACATTCTGGTATCCTTTACAAAAGAATAGGGTCAAGGGGCATCGTGCCGCGGGCAAGGGAACCGGGTATTCCATGCATTATGATCCCCACTGCTTCTTGCAGCTATTTTCCCGCTGATCCGATCGACGTTTCTATCTCTCTGATCTTGTCGAGCCGGCGCTGGTGACGGCTGCCCTCAAATTCGGTCTCAAGCCAGGCTTTTACGATGTCCAGGGCGACGCCCCTGCCGATGACCCGCTCGCCCATTACGAGCACATTGGCGTCATTGTGCAACCGGCTCATCCTCGCGGTAAAGTTGTCATGGCAAAGCGCGGCCCGCACGCGGGGAAATCGGTTCGCCACGATCGACATGCCGATCCCGGTACCGCAGATCAGGATGCCGCGGTCGACGGTCCCCCGTGATACCGCTTCCGAGACCATTCGCCCGTAGTCGGGATAATCCACCGAATCCCTGGTCGTCGTGCCGAAGTCGGAAACCTCGATGTTCTTGATCGACTGGAGAAATTTCAAGATCTCCTGTTTGAGCTCAACGCCGCCGTGGTCCGCACCAATCGCCAGTTTCACGTGAAGTGCTCCTCTCATCGCGTCTCCCCGGGGTAGCGGGTTTGCAGCCTCCCCCCGATTGTTCCTTCGGAGGACAGGGATGTCTTTGTTTCAGGGAAATTGATATTAACATCTCCGCTGTTTTTGTGTCAAGGGAAATACCGGGGACAATACCGGGACATGAAAAGTGGCGACCAGGGAAAAACTATGCGTCTCGAACCGTCACGGATCGCGAAATCCAGCGCTCATGCAGGTTTACTGTCGTCGCTCAGGGCTTCTTCTCGTCCCGGGCTTTTTCCCGCAGATCGTCGGGACATGCACTTACGCTCTTCTGCTCCCTGTTTGCCGAGGATGCCGGACCGTCAAGCGATTCCAGGTGTGTAATCACCTCGGCATCACGCAACGCGCTCCGGATTTCGGATTCGATGCGCTCGGCGAGTTCATGCCCGCGATTGACCGTCCATGAGCCGGGAACAAGCACATGGAGCGATATGAACCGGCTATTCCCTGCCTGCCGTGTGCGAAGATCATGGCACTCTATGCCGTGCTGCCTGCCGAACCGGTCAAGGATATCGCGCACGTTCTTTAGATCTTCAGGGGGGATCGAAGTGTCCATCAATCCTGCTACTGAATCCCGGACGATGCGGAACCCTGACCATACAATGTTGCCCGCAACGATCAAAGCTACCATGGGGTCCAGTCGCTGCCATCCGGTCAGAACGACCGCGCCGACACCGACCACCACACCCGCCGAGGTCCAGACATCGGTCAGCAAATGGTGCGCATTGGCTTTCAGCGTGATGGATTGGTGCTGTTTCGCGGCGCGGAGCAGGACCAGCGCCACCCCCAGGTTTACCAGGGCCGCGGCGACGGACACTGCAAGTCCCAGCCCGACCTGCTCCAGAGATCGGGGATGTAAAATCCGCGGGATGGCCGTTATCGCGATGCTGACCGCCGCAAGGACGATCAAGGTTCCCTCGACACCGCTGGAAAAGTATTCCGCTTTGCTGTGGCCGTAGGCATGGTCGTCATCAGCCGGCCGGGCCGCAATCGTCAGCATCGCCAGCGCCATAATCGCGCCCACAAGATTCACCAGGGACTCGAGCGCATCCGAAAGCAGTCCCACAGAGCCGGTGATAAGATACGCCGCGGTCTTGAGCCCGATGGTCAGGATTGCCGCGGCAATAGAGAGCCAGGCATAACGCGCGAGAGAGGATCGATTCATATTCGGTGATTGTCCCTGTTTGTCCACGTGAACAGAAATTCTTTCCCGGCAATGGAAATCAGCCGGCCGCCGGTCGGCCATCAAAAAACTCGTACCCGATCATGCTGAGCACGGCAATGGCCGCGGTCTCGGTGCGGAGTATATTCGGGCCAAGGCTCACCAGATGGAATCCTTTGTTGTGAGCCGCTTCCGCCTCATGTGCCGAGAACCCGCCTTCGGGGCCGATGAGAACGTTGATGTTCTTAATCTCAGGATTCGCACGAAGGATTTCCTTGATCGGGACAGTTCCTTCTTCCCAGGGGAGGAGGAGCAGGGTCCGGGGTTCAGGGGACAGGGTCCGAAGAAACTCAGGGAACGATACTAGATGACCAACCTGCGGAATGTCCAGCCTGTTGCTCTGCATGGCCGCTTCCCGGGCGATCCTCTGCCACCGAGCAACCCGCTTCTCCTCGTCCCTCACCTTCACGATCGTCCGCTCGGTGAGCAGAGGAACGATGTTCGCAACGCCGAGTTCCGTGGCCTTTTGCACGATCCAGTCCATCTTGTCGGACTTTGGCAAGCCCTGACCCAGGGTGATGAGGGGATAACGGATTTCCCGCTTCGATCGGGCCTTCACCACGGCTGTGATATCGGATTTATTGACCTGCGCGATCTTCGCTGAATACTCGGCGCCTTTGCCGTCGCACAGCAGAAGCTCGTCGCCTGTCTTCATGCGAAGGACTTTCACGATATGGTGCACGTCATCGCCGGAGATGGTGATGCTCTGGCCACTGACCTGTTCGGGAGATATGAAAAAACGCGGTGGTCTGGGCATTGGGAATACAATTGGGAATACAGTTCAGCGTTCAGCGTTTAAAACGCTTACCACGGATGGACACGGATTAACACGGATAAGAAAAATATCTTTTTTTCTCAAGTCTTTCCTCTGCGTCCTCTGTGGTTAAAAATGCTTTTATGTCTTCGGTTTCTGGCCTTCGGTCCGCGGTTTGTTGCCCCGTCTCCGCCTGCGCCGCGTTGGCTTCGCTTTTCGCTTTGCGCTTTCCTGTAGTTCCTTTTCCTCGCCCGGCGCGAGCGGATGCTCCCTGATGAATTCTTTCCACCAGGCGCGGAGCTCTTTTTTCTCGCCCGTGGTCTCGCTCGTGAAACGCAGATACTCGAAGGCATCGGCAAACCCGGGCCGCCGCAGGAAATAGCGGGGGTATTTTCCTTCCCGCTTTTCGAACCGCTGCTGATCCCAGTACATGTCGCGCATCGACAGCCCGACCTTCTTGGGGATCTGCACCCGTTGCGTCTGCTCCAGCATGGTCTCGGTCACTGCCCTCGTCATGGCATCAAGTGCAGGCACCCCCTGCTTCCGTAACTCAGCGGCTTTTCCCTCGACCAACTGTCCGAACATGAGTGCGAACAACATGGACGGCGGGACCTGCCGGCCGGCCTGCACATAGCCATCCACCCACTCGAGCGACTTGCCGATCCAGATGTGCGGGAAGCCGTCGGACTCTGTGTCCACCCACTCGTTCAAACGAGGGAACATGACGTCGAAGAGACCCGTCTTCCTGAGGAGTTGGTAGGTCTTCTCGCCCTCACCGAGCAAAAAGAGCTTGAGGACCTCTTCGTACATCCGGGACGGAGAGGCAAGCGCTACCTGGTCCTTAAGCTCCAGTATGGCGTGATAGGTTTTCTCTTCGATCTCGAACCCGAGCAGGGCCGCGAACCGCACAGCGCGAACCATGCGCACCGGGTCCTCGGTGAACCGCACCAGGGGATCGCCGATGATGCGGATGAGCCCGCGTTCGAGGTCCTGCAACCCGCCTATGTAGTCGATGACCGAGAAGTCGGCAATATTGTAAAACAGCGCATTCACGGTGAAGTCGCGCCGGAGGGCGTCCTCTTTCGGCGTGCCGAAGACATTGTCCCGGAGGATCATACCGCCCTCGGTCTTGAGCATGCGCGGCGGCTTGGGCCTGACAGGGGCCTTCGTCCGCACCCCGGGAGTTGAAGGCGCAACACCCTCGACTCCGGGGGAAGCAACTGCTTCCTGCGCAGGCTGTTCCGCCGGTTCCGGCTGCAGCTGTTCGGCAACAGGGACAGCGTCCAGTGCCACCGGTTCATCGGACACCATGGACCGGAACGTCGCAACCTCGATGATCTCGTCATGAAAATGGACATGGGCGAGACGAAACCTGCGGCCGATGAGCCGGCAGTTGCGGAAGATCTTCTTGACCTCGCCCGGCGTGGCGTTCGTGGCAATGTCGAAGTCCTTGGGCTCGCGGCCGAGCAGCAGGTCGCGCACGCTGCCTCCCACCAGATAGGCGAAATACCCGTGCTCTTTCAGCTTGTAGAGGACGCGCACGGCGTTGTGGCTGATCCACGTGCGGGAGATGGCATGTTTGGAACGCGGGATGATCGTAGGTTTTATAGGACTCACGGGGAGGTATAATAGCACAGAGTGGCGGGCAAGGTAAAGAGGGAATCCGCTCGTGTGCCCCGGACCGGCCACGATTGACCATCCGGATCAATGGGGATTTGCTCCGTTGTGAAGAAGGTCTTCCTATGGTATAATGCGCGACTATGATGAATAATATTAATGTTACTGGACTGAACCCCGCGGTCGCAGGCAAGATCACCCCGATGCTCGAAGACCTGCTCAGGGAGCACGCAGCGAACATCCATTCATTTCACCTCGTGGGAAGCGCGGTGATCCCGGACTACAACGAGAAGCTTTCGGACATCAATTCCGTGCTCGTGCTGAAAACAATGGACCTGCGGGTCCTCGTCTTCCTGGCGCCCCTCGGTAAAAAATACGGCAAGAATCGGATCGCCGCGCCGCTCGTGATGACCCCGGAGTACATCGAAACATCGCTTGACGCATTCCCCGTCGAGTTCCTCGACTTCAAGCATCATCCACAAGACCCTGTACGGGCATGATCTGCTGCAGGACCTGCGGATCACCATGCCGAACCTCCGGCTTCAGTGCGAGCGCGAGATCAAGACAAAACTCATCGGCCTGAGACAAGGATACGTCTCCTCACTCGGAAAGAAGGAAGAGATTGCCGCCGTGCTGGTACGGTCCTTCACCGGCTCCATGGCGCTCTTCCGGGCCATTATCACCCTCCTCGGCAAGGAACCGCCGATCCCGCGCACGGACGTCATTACCGTGCTCGGCGCCGCAACAGGGATCAATACCGATATTTTTGAAAACTTGCTCATGCTCAAATTGAAGCTCCTCAAACCATCGGAACAGGAACTTGCATCCTTCTTTGAACGCTACTATAAGACGCTTGAGGCCGCGGGAAAGATCATCGATGACCTCACGATTTAAGAGACTCCTCATCGCGGTCGTTCTCCTTGCAGCCGCCTGCGCTTCCGTTGTCAGCGCCTCCACGCCGCAGCCTCCCGATACGCCCCGGGATTATGTGGTCGACCTGGCCGGCATTATCAGAAGCGACTTGAAAAGCGAACTCAACGCCTATCTCCAGACACTTGAGCAGAAAACCACGGCCCAGGTGCTGGTGCTCACGGTCCAGACCCTTGACAACCAGGGCATCGAGGAATTCGCGCTCAATACGAAGGAAAAATGGAAGCTCGGTCAAAAGGGCAAGGACAACGGTGTCCTGATCGTTGTCGCGGTGAATGACCGTAAGTACCGGATCGAGGTGGGCTACGGGCTCGAGGGCGTATTGCCCGACAGCATGGTCGGCACGATCGGACGGGAATACTTCGTCCCCTATTTCAGGGCAGGCGATTACAGCACCGGGATCTACGCCGGCACGATCGCCGTGATCAAGACGATCGCCGCCCATGAGGGCGTAAGCATAACGAATGGATCGGAGAGAACACAGCCTCGCGGGGCCTATTCCGGCAAGCCCATCAGTACGTTCAACAAGATCATCCTTATCGCATTCGGGGTCATCCTGCTGGTCCTGTGCGTGGCCAATCCCGGACAATGTTTTCTTTTGCTCCTGCTCTTTTCACGGGGGGAGGAGGCCGCGGCGGCTGGTCCGGCGGCGGTGGGAGTTTCGGAGGCGGAGGAAGCTTCGGAGGCGGTGGCGGAGGAAGCGGAGGGGGCGGCGGAGCATCAGGAGGCTGGTGAGTTCCTTCTTTAAGGTTCCCTCTCCCCAAGGGGCATACTCTTCAACTGAGCACAGTTTTTCCCTCCCCCTTCAAGGGGGAGGCCAGGTGGGGGATGGGTCTTCCCATGCATGGCCAGACAAACAAATATGTTCTCGACCATAAGCTGCAACGAACTCTCCGGAATAATATGACGGACGCGGAAAGAAAGCTATGGGGCGTTTTAAGGGGCAAGCAGTTTGATGGATTCAAATTCAGGCGACAACATCCCTATGAGCAATACATACTTGATTTTGCTTGTCTCGAAAAGAAACTGATTGTTGAGGTTGACGGCGGACAGCATACGGAAGATACACTTCGTGATAGCGAACGGACATTATTTCTGGGAAAAGCCGGTTTCAGGGTATTGCGGTTTTGGAATCATGAGGTTCTGACCCAGATGAATGCGGTACAAGAGTGCATCTGGCGGGCGTTACATGATAATGCAAACCCATCCCCACCCAGCCCTCCCCTTGAAAGGGAGGGTATATGATGCGGCTTTGCCATATGGTTTTGATAAACAGCCAGCAGCACTTCTCTCTTCCCCAACGGGGAGAGGAAGGTGAATCAGATAAATCACAACACAGGAGGAAATCATGAGCAACGGAGTAAAGGCAGTACTGATCATTCTCGGCGTCATCGCGGTGTTTGCGATCGGGGCCATCATGTATGGCGTCGGCGAGTACAACAAGGTGGTGGCCATGGACGAGCAGGTCAAGAATCAGTGGGCGCAGGTCGAGAATCAGCTGAAGCGGCGCTACGACCTGATCCCGAACCTGGTCGAGGTCGTCAAAGGGTATGCAACGCATGAAAGGGAGCTTTTTGAGCACATCGCCGATGCCCGCACGAAATATTTTCAAGCACCGACACCCAAGGACAAGATCGCGGCCTCGGGACAACTCGAAGGCGTGCTCTCGCGCCTGCTCGTGCTCCAGGAGACCTATCCCCAGCTGAAGGCAAACGAAAGTTTCCTGAAACTGCATGATGACCTTGCGGGCACGGAGAACCGGATCGCGGTTGAGCGCATGCGGTACAATGACACGGTGAAGGTCCTCAATACGTACCGGAGAAGCGTGTTCGGAAAGTTCTTTGCTTCGTTGGCAGGCGTGAACGAGGCGACTTACTACGAAACCCCGCAGGCGGAGAAGGAAGCGCCGAAGGTGAAATTTTAGGAAAGCAGTCTGGCCGAAAATATCACATTATGATAGTATCCAGAGCCTGTTTAGCAACTTAGTTGCGAAGCAGGCTTTTTTTCGTCCAGGTGACTATTACTACGGCGAACCTTTAGAAATAATGACACTATAACAACAGCATCTTTTACCCTTCCGTCATACCTGTCCCCACCTACGCGGGCATCAACTTGCCCCCGTGAAAACGGGGGGCGGTATCCAGTGGTCTTTATATCCAAGCTACATCCTGGATTCCCGTTTCCACGGGAATGACGAAACAAGTTCACTGCAGTACTACGAAGCCTTCTCCACGGCCTCCTTTTTTGCCCAGGAAGATTGCGTGAGGTCCTCGAACGCCGTCATGGCCGCAATGGACCCGTGCGCGACCGCAACGACGATCTGCTTCGGCGCACCGGTGATGTCTCCCGCGGCGTACACATTCGGCATGGACGTCCGCATGGTCATCAGGTCGGTCTTTATGTATCCCTGATCATCAAGCTCGAGACCAAGCTGCGTTGCGATCTCGTTTTGCGGAACATAACCGATGGCTACGAACACGCCATCGGCGGGCATCTCCGAGATCTTGCTGGACTTCCTGTCCCTGATCTTGACGGCTTTTACGATCTTGTCGCCGGAGATCTCCCTCACCTCGCTATCCCACAGTGCCGGGATCCCCGATTGCTTGAAGCTCTCCTGCAGCCGTGCCTCCGCCCGAAGCGTATCGCGCCAATGAACGAGGGTCACCTTTGCGCCGAGGTTGTGAAGATAGAGCGCGTCGGTAACTGCCGTATTGCCGCCCCCTACCACGATCACGTGCTTGCCGTCCTTGAAGAAATACCCGTCGCAGGTAGCGCAGTAGCTTACTCCCCTGCCGTAGAATTTCTGTGCTCCTGCTGCTTCGAGGACCCGGTTGTCAACGCCGGTCGCGATCAGCAGCCCCTTGGTAATATAGATGGCGTGGTTCGTTTTGAGATGGAACCTGCCGTCCTGCGGGTCTTTCACCACCTCGGTCACGAATTCGCCGATATGAAGTTCCGTATACTGGGCTGCCTGCTGCGCCATCAGATCAATGAGACTTTTGCCGCCGATGCGCATGAACCCCGGGTAGTTCTCCACCACCGGAGTGATGACCACCTGACCGCCGAGGTTGCTTTTTTCGATCAGGACGGAGTCGAGTCCCGCCCGCACGGCGTATATCACAGCCGTGAGCCCCGCGGGTCCGCCGCCGATGATGACCAGGTCCTTTTCCACCGGTTCTCCCGAGATCTGTGTTGATGCTGCCAGGGGCTCCTTGAGGGTCATCAGGGATTCCATGAACAGCGGCTCCGGCTGCAGGCCGGCGCCGGTAAAGGTATTGTTCATGAATGTCTGCGGCACGGCAAGAGAGCCGAGGCTTTCCGCGAGGTCCCGGTTCTCATAGATCTCTACAGCCTCTGCAGACACCAGGTCGGGCTTTGCGATCGCAGCGGAAACTGCAGAGAGGACCTGCAGCGGACAATAGGGACAGGTCGGACTGACAAAGACCTGAATGTCCCGTTTTTCATGCAGCTGTTCGGTTATCTGCTTGATCGATGGCTCGGAAAGGATGGCCTTTCCCGTGGATGCCATTATGATCGCCGTGAGAAAGGATTGGCCTTCCTCTCCCATGGGAGCGCCGGTGAATCTGATGCGATACTTGTCAGGCGCGATGAGTATCGACGGTGTGCGGGTGACGCCGCGTTTGACCGACTGCTCATCGCCGATGGTGTGGAATGTTACCTTGAGCTTATCTGAAAGAGGGGCAAGGGCCTTGAGCAGTGCCACAGCAGTTTCATTGAACTGGTCATTCGTTCCGCTCCCGGTGAAAACTTCAATGGCGACATCTTCCTTGAGCGTGTCTTCAAATGTTTTCCTAATGGTCTGTTTTACATCGTCAGGGATGAGTTCCTGTGCCATGGTAAGCCTCACATGAACCAAACAATGATTTAGCCACGGATAGACACGGATTAACGCGGATGGTGAAGTCAGGATACCAACCGCTTCCATTCAAGTTTTGTTCTTCCAAAGTTAATGATCAATCCCACGTTTAAGCCCGTTGCTTTAAGATAATTGATCATTTGCGCTTCATGCTCAGAGCTGATTGACTTTATCGACTTCAGCTCCAGGATCAACTTGCCATTGACAAGAATGTCGGGATAGAAATCTCCGACCACCTGACCTCTAAATTTTACTTTGAGTGGTACTTGTTCCTCGACGGTGAGCCCCTTCTGAGTCAAGGCAATAGTAAGAGCCTTCTGATACACACTTTCCAGAAAACCCGAGCCGAGTTCGTTTGAGACTTCAAAACAAATTCCGATCACTTTCTCTGTCAGTTCTTCATAAACCAAGCTCATTGTTTTATCCGTGTCTATCCGTGTCCATCCGTGGCAAACCGGCTATCTTAAGCAAGCTCATTGTTTTTATCCGTGCCTATCCGTGTCCATCCGTGGCAAACCGGCTATCTTAAGCAAGCTCATTGTTTTTATCCGTGCCTATCCGTGTCCATCCGTGGCAAACCGACTATCTTAAGCAAGCTCATTGTTTTTATCCGTGCCTATCCGTGTCCATCCGTGGCAAACCAGCTACTTGATCCTCCGCGATATCGCCTTAAACTCCTCCGTGCCGGCAACCTTGAGAAGCTGAAACAGCGCCGTCTCGGTGCAGGTCACGACAGCGCCCGCATCGCGCATATACTCGATCCCGATCTTCCAGTTCTCCTTGAAGCGGGAACAGATCGCGTCCTGAACCACATGGACATTGATCCCGCCCTTGAGCAGGCTGATGCATGTCTGGAGCACGCAGACGTGCGTCTCCATGCCCGTCAGGACGACGCTCCTTTTCTTTTTCGCCTTAAGCTCCTCGAAGAACGGAGGTTGTCCGCAGCAATCGAACGTCATCTTCTCGATCGGGCTATAGAGCGGCACCGCCTCCCGGATCTCCGGCACGGTTGGGCCGAGTCCCTTGGAATACTGCTCCGTCACCATGACCGGCATGTGTATCATCTTGGCAAGCTCGATCAGGTGAAGGTTATTCCTGCACTACCTTCTCCCGTTCCTTCATGACCGCAGCCAGCTTCTCCTGAATATCGACGATCAAAAGGATCGTGTCTTCCTTATCAATAAAAAAATTATCCAATGTCATAATGCTGTTCGTCCCCCTAACCCCGACAAGCCGGAACCGAAAGTGCGTCTCTCGCAGAGCACGCGGAGAACGCAGAGTTAAGCTTTACGTCTTGTTTTAACCCAAAATATTATAGCTTTTCTCTGCGAACTCTGCGCCTCTGCGAGAAAACTTTTTGCCGTTTTGAGAAGAATTTGACTCCTTAGTTACTAAGATAGATCTGGTTTATGCGTTGCTTCCACCTCAATCGAACCTTACCGGCAGCCTGCCGGTCATCAGATCCCTCATGAATCGCCCTCATAACCTATAGTGACCTTGTCATATTCCACGATTACCGGTACTTTCCTCACGCCTTTTGAATACATCATCATGTCATTCAATTTCGAACTGTCAGCCTGCACATCATAATACACAGCCTTATTCCCGTAGACCGACCTGGCCTTATCGGTATGAGGTCAGCCGGCTTTCCCGAAGATCAACACCTTGTCCGCCATAGGTCCTCTCTTAACGAGTATTTGATGTATCGTAAAATCTGATTCCTCCTTGTCATTTCAGACACGATACGAGTAAGATCTTTACATAAACATTCCTCTCTTCTTCGGAATGAACATTGTGCAATGACTTTTACAAATTGATATGGTATATAATATCATTTTACGGATGCAAAAGTAACTTTTTTACGATACAATCACAAACGTGATGTTAGACGGAACAAATCCAACGGCAAGTTTGTCATATAGTAGTAAAAGGAGCAGCGCTTCTGGTCCGGATGACGATGCAACGCTCGTATCATCTGCACAAACAGGCGATTTGCAGGCTTTTGAACAGCTCGTAACAAAGCACCAGAAAAAGATGCTCAACATCGCTTATCGACTGATCGGGGATTATGACGATGCGTGCGAGGTCGTGCAGGATGCTTTTGTCTCTGCTTACAGGAACATCAAAACGTTCCGTGGGGATGCAAAGTTCACGACCTGGCTCACGACAATAACATTGAACCTTTCAAAGAACCGGCTGAAACAGGTGAAGTCCCGGCAGAGCCATGAAGCCTATTCCCTGAATGATCCGATCCAGACCGATGACGGCACGATGACCATTGACCCGCCGTCGAAGGAGCCTTCGGTGCTGGATCGCATGGAAACGCGGGACATCCGGACAAGGGTGCAGGACTGCATTAAGGCGCTGGATGCGGATTTTCGGGAGGTCCTCGTGCTTCGTGATATGCAGGAGTTCTCGTATGAAGAGATCGGGAGCATGCTCAAGGTGCGCGAGGGCACGGTAAAGTCGCGGCTGTTCAGGGCAAGGGATATGGTCAAGGATTGTCTGAAGAAGGCAATGGTCTCTCTTTGATCGAATCATGCCTTGGTAGCCGCAGGCTTTAGCCTGCGTCGACGCAACCTGAGGGTTGCGGCTACCTGTGATATAAATGGGGTATTCAATGGAACATAACGACATACGTCATAGACTTTCCGAATATATCGACGGATCTGTCACGGGTGAAGAACGGGCGGAGATCGAAGCGCACCTTAAGACCTGCACGCAGTGCACTGATGCGCTTCAGGAACTCCGCAAGACCATTGAGCACATCAAGACCGTCGAAGACATCGATCCGCCTGCATGGATGACGCAGAAGATCATGGCAACGGTGCGCGCGGAGGTTGGTGAAAAGAAATCTCTCTTCCAGAGATTATTCTACCCATTAGCAGTCAAGATCCCGATCCAGGCCATTGCGGTCCTGTTCCTTGCCGTGACCGGGTTCTATATCTATCAGAACATTCAGCCGGCAGAAAGAACATCCGAAGCGCCGAGCCAGGAGTTCGCTGCCAAAAAGCCGGTTCCTCCAACAGACACTGCACAGGATAAACTTGCTAAAGCTGATAGACCTGCTCTTCGCTCAAAGCAGGTTCCGCAAACACCAGCGTATAAAGCTTTGGACATGAAACAGGAATACGAGAAACCTCCGCAGCCAACGCTCCAAGGCCAAGCGACAGCACCACCCCCCGCTCCCGCAGTTCCTGTCATGCCGGCTGAGCAGCCCATGCCTGCCCAAAAAGAGGCTGACTCACTCAAATCTGCTGCGTCTCAAGCAGGCGCTCCCGCAGCCATATCGGAGCAGGCGACCGGAATTGCGCCGCATGCGGAAAAGAAATCAAAATCCGCGGCACCAATGCGGCAGGCATTAAATGTGGCGCCAACTGATGCGGTTGGTTCCGTCATCAGCGTACGGGTCAATGACATTGACGCTTCCGTACGGAAACTTGAGCAAACAGTTAAGCAGCTCGGAGGATCGATTCAGAAGAAGGACCTTCCCAATGCGAAGAGGATCTATGAAATTTCGATCGATGCTCAGAAGCTTCAGCAGCTCAAGGAAAAGCTGAAACGTATCGGCGCTGTCAGGGATGAGGCGGGGCAGCCTGTATCGAAGGATGGACAAATCGTATTAAGAATTGAATTTGAAGTAAAGTAGAGTGCACCTTTCTGCGACCCTCTCGACATGTCTTTTTGCCATTAATATTGACCAGCCTAATATTCTGTGCTAGTGTAATCCGTCCCTATAACAACTTGTTATGCAATGCAAGAGGTCACCTTTCTATTATGAGTGATAAACGAATACTGACTATTGGTCTCGAGCTGGCCTCGACGGATATACAGTACGCGATTTTCCAATCGAAGATGTCCCTTCTGGATTGGGATATCGTGCTCTTCAAACCACAAATCGGTGACTTCACGAGCTACGGTGAACATTTCCAGGGTAAGCCAAGCCTCAAGCGACCGCGCCTCTTCCAGTTGAAGGAATGTTGTGAGCATTGGAGGCGAGAAATTAAACAAGCAGTCGAGACTGGCAAGACGATAATCGTCTTTCTACCGAGTCTTGAAGAGGTCTACGTGACACGGGAGAGCGGTCCTACTCCGGTACTGGTCGGAATCAACGGGCCACCGGTCACGTCGCGGAGTACAACAACTACCGAGCGATTCCAGCTGGCCTGTCGCCAGTAACGGCGAGAGGCACCTCCATGAAGTTGTCGGACAAGGACGCAGAGGAATTGCTGCCGTAATGGACGTATTTCGAGAGCGTTTCACAGTACTAGGTGATCCTCACTGACCCGAAAGTTCCGGCATGTGTGACCCGCACGGAGACAGGGCCTGTCAGTACAGCGCCACGAGCGAGTACCGGAGGACTCTTGCTACTCCCGGCCTTCAGTGGCTTGCGACGATTCGTTAAGGGAAAGGGAAGCAAGCTTAACTGGACTCGAGCACCTGTTCGCGGAAATGGTGTAACGATCGTGGCCTTGACAAGGTATGCGAACTGCGGCCGAAGTCATCGACAACGTGGGATCGATCTAGTGTTGTGATGGTACGGAGACAACCCGCGCCTCCTCGCTATCTACGACGCTGAGCGGAAAGGAACGTGGATAGAGGAACAAGAAATAGCTTCGCTCACAGTAGTGGCGGTCTGCTGGCGCGTATCGGGGACAGCTACTTGAGAAGGGGAAACTACTGAAGAACGTGACTATTGAGTCACTTGCCTTCTAGGCTTTACGGCTGCGCCCTTCGATCGGACTCAAGTTTGATGTGGCATTAGAATCGAGGAAGGCCGACTTATCGGAGAAGGTGAAGGGAAAGACAACAAGGCGGTCAAATCGATAAGCTCAGGGAACTATCGATAGAACTTACATGAGGATTTACGGCGCGAAAGCATTACTACACCTGCAAAGCCGGTGCTTTTCGGAAACGGTTTCCGTCTTAGCCATGAACGAACGGGCCAACTTTTTTACGAGAAGTGCTATATCGCTGCAGCCTCCTCTCCACGGCATTGGTTTTACGCCGTATCGTTTTGGAATGTTCAATATTTTCTCAGCAACTGATACCGCGTAAGACTTGAGCAAGCCGGTAAGCGCTGCTCTGGTCTTTCCGGTGGGTTGCGTTTCGACGCCAGTTGTTGAGAAGACATAGGACGAAACGCAAGTTGAGAAGGAAAAGTGACGAATGACCAACGCTTCAAAACCGACGCGTAATAACGCACGTCTTGGCCGCGTTCTTCTAAACGGACCATATCTATGAACCCACCTAGAGTATTCATTTCTATTGACACGATGCGCTGAACATAAGAAATGGGTTTTGGATTTTGCATCAACCCTTAGGACTAGAGGTGTCGACGCCATTTTAGACCAGTGGGATCTAAAACCTGGAGATGATCTTCCTCATTTTTTGGAGACTCATCTGGAATCCGTCGACTATGTCGTCATAATATGCTCAGAAAAATATGTCGAAAAAGCTAATGCAGGCGAAGGTGATGTTGCTTACGAAAAAATGATAGTGACTACGTCGTGATTGTCCAGGATTAATGGCAGCAAAGTAATTGCTAATAGTCGTTAATCAGGCACTAACATGAGGCCCACATTTCTCAAGTGAAAGCAAGACATAAATTTATCAACGACGAAGATATTGAATATAAATTAGATAATCAGCTTCGTGTCAATCAAAACTCTCCATTATATGAAAAACCTAAAATTGGGGTTAAGCCATTTAAACATTAGAAGGTGCACGCCTGACCGTGTATCCGATGGTGTAAAAGAAATAATGAAAGCAGTTGTTAAGTGCTTTAAAGGCCGCGAGTATGACTACATTTGGTTTAAGTGCCTTGTTGACAATGTTTCAATGCACCGCCTTACACTTGATCGTTACATTGAACAGGCTGTCGAACAAGACCTTATATATTGGAATTCAAATAAATTGTATGTTACAGAGAAAGGCATAGAATAACTAAGCGCTCACGGTATTATCAGTGGGTAGTCAGCTAGTGGGTTGGAGTACATGATACTCGACGCTGACTCTAAGCATTCGGCTCGAGTTGGTCTCGAAAACCGCGACCCTCAGACAAGCCCTTGAAACGAAAGCAATATGAAAAAAGCTGTGACGAAATAAGATAATTTCTCCCAACTCCGTATCCATAGCGGGGGAGTTAGCTGCATTATCGCGACTTCCTTTTTGGGGATATGATGCTAAAATGAACCTCGGCCGGAGTAATAATGTTGATATCTTATTGTCGAATGCAGAACCAATAAGTTCTAAAAGCTCGAGTAGTCAAAGATCAATTTGCATTCCAGGAAGAGGCTAACTGCTTATAGATTATTCGGAAAATTTAAAAACGGCTGGATCAAGCAAGAAAACATGATCCATTGCAAGGCCGGAACTGTGGTACTGCTTTGTGATGATTGGACTAAAATCGAAGGTGGCCAGATTCTTCATCGTCCCAAGCGCTATCGTAGCGAAATACGTGAAGGCACAGCACCGCTTGTGGCTGAAAGACGATATGGATCATAAGGACGGACAGATGAGAGTCTTTCGGGTCGGAATAAAGGGTGAGAAATACAGAATCCCAACCCCGACCGCAGAGCAGTATGAAGACAATTGGGAATTTCGTCGGTAGCCATGTTCAACCTAACCAATAGCTACTGCCAACAGCGGTGATTAAGAAAAACTAATAGTCGCGGTGGCAGCACGTTGCGTTGGACCGGTTAAAACCGAAAGGGAATATATGGCACTTAAGCGCAGTTTAGAATAAACTCAATCTTTATCTTTCAAACAGTTCTAGCATTTTATCGAATCTTGGCAGTATATGGCTGCGCACCTTGAACGACAAATCTTACTGGCCAACAGTTTGAATTTCACGAAAAAGATGAAAAACAGTTAGCACAACTCTATATTTATCGGATGATTCCACCGCATACATTAAGTTCTCTAGATGAAATAATAAGTGGGAAAAAAGTCTCCGATTTAAAAGCAGGTGGCTTTCAGAAAATATTTGAACAATGCGGGAGAAATGAAGATCGAAAACGAAATGAAATTGGGATACAGGTGTAGAAGACAAATCTGTCCATTTTTTAACGGAGGCAGGTCAAACTTATTTTGTGCGATGTCACACGCAGATGTGGGGCATTGTCTTACATCCCATACTTAAAGTAATTACGAAGGAAATATGATATATATGAAATAGAAGCTCTCAAGGCACTACGGGAAATATCGTAAACTGACGAGGATCAACTAAATGATAGCCTGCCAGTATTACACTTGCAAAAAGACGAGAACCCACAAGTCGAGTAACCGCCTTAAATGGTTTAATCGGCGATCCTGAGAAACCATTTATCATGACGTAGAGAATGCTACGATTATCCTGACTCTTTGCATAAGCAAGGCATGATAATGCCAAAATTTTACTAGCGATAGGCGATATCGCAGTGTGCATCTATTCTCAAATATATCTAGAATTCAAGTTACTTTTAAAATTGGCAAGTGTCGGCCAGAATTGTACCGTTCTTTCAACCTAACGGCTCGAGAACGGTCACACAGACACGCGCGCTCTCGCTTACCTCATTCTCTTCTCAAATCTTCGGGAACTTTTTCCTCCCCTCCCCTGTCTAATGGACCAGAAGCAGTTAAATCCATTTGCACAGGAGGCCCGTCATGAAGATCAAATATCTTGTCCCGGTTTTATCAGTAGTGTTTCTCGCAACCATAAGCATGTGTCCGGTTTCCGCCGCAGTCAAACAGGAAGTCAAAACCCCAACAACTTCAAGCACGCTGGACGACCAGACCGGCGTAGCGCTCACCATTTACAACGTCAATCTCGGCCTGGTCAAGGACCAGCGCGCCATCAAGCTGTTCAAAGGCATCGGCGACCTGCGGTTCATGGATGTGGCTTCGCAGATCATGCCCACCAGCGTCCATATCAAGTCCCTCGTCAAACCGGAAACACTGCGGGTACTGGAACAGAACTATGAGTATGACCTCTTGAATCCCCAGAAGTTGCTCGACAAGTATGTCGGCAAGGAGGTCAAACTCTACACCAAGAATCCCTACACAGAACGGGAGGAGGTCGTGACTGCCACGCTCCTGTCGAACAACGGCCAGCCCATCTTCAAGATCGGAGACGAGATCACCTTCGGCCATCCCGGCAGGATCGTCTTCCCCGGCGTGCCGGAGGACCTCAATGCCAAGCCGACCCTTGTCTGGATGCTCGACAACGACCTGCCGTCAACGCAGAAGATCGAGGCCACCTACCTTACGAACGGCATCAACTGGCGGTCCGATTATGTCGTGACGCTGAATGACAGGGACGACAAGGCCGACCTCTCGGGCTGGGTGACCATCGACAACCACAGCGGCGCAACGTATAAGAACGCGACGCTCAAGCTCGTTGCCGGTGACGTGAACCGGGTGAAAAACGAGTTTGAGTATAAGGACAAGATGATGCGTGTGGCGGAAGGAGCCGCAAAAGCAGCAGCGCCGCAGTTCAAGGAAGATTCGTTCTTCGAATACCATATATATACCCTCGGGCGTCCTGCCACGGTAAAGGACAACCAGACCAAGCAGATCAGCCTGGTGACTGCCGACGATATCCCGGTTAAAAAAGAGCTCCTGTACCACGGAGCGAACTATTATTACTACAATCGCTATGGCGATCCCATGTCGAACCAGAAGATCGGCGTGTTCGTCGAGATCCAGAACAAGAAGGTGAACAACCTCGGCATCCCGCTGCCCAAGGGCACGGTGCGGGTCTACAAGGCCGACAAGGAAGGCAGCCTCCAGTTCGTGGGCGAGGATTCGATCGACCATACCCCAAAGGACGAGAAGATCAGGATCAAGTTGGGCGATGCCTTTGACGTGGTAGGCGGCAGGAAGCAGACGGACTGGAAGAAGATCGCATATGATACCTACGAAGCGGCATTCGAAATATCGCTCAGGAACCACAAGAAGGAAGACGTGGTCGTAAAGGTCGTTGAGCCTATCCCGGGCGACTGGAAGATGCTCTCATCATCGCACGAATACAGCAAGAGCGAGGCCTTTACCGCCGAGTTCAACATCCCGGTACCGAAGGACCAGGAAGTGAAGCTGACGTATCGGGTGAGGATGAGGTATTAAGTAGTTCGGAGCGTATAGTTCGGAGTTAGGAGGATTAGCAGACTGTTGAAAAACTATTTTTTACCGCTTTTCCGTCATTCCCGCGCAGGCGGGAATCCAGGCTTTTCAAGATGCTACTGGATCCCCGTTTTCACGGGGATGACGAATTATGCCTCAAGAGATGACTTTTTCTACAAGCCGTTAGACATTCGTGCAGTAGCTTGGAGGGATAACCAGAAGAGGAGATCGTTGCTTCCCTCTTCTGCTTTACGTTGCTCCGAACTCCGAACTCCAGACTCCGAGCTTAATTCTTTCGCTCACAGCCACTTCTTCCGTTTGAAATAAATGAACATGGATACGCCGATACCGAACATCCCGACGAGCGCAGTAAAATACCCATACCGCCACTCGAGCTCGGGCATGTATTTGAAGTTCATCCCGTACACTCCGGCGATGAACGTGAGCGGCATGAAGATCAGGGAGATGGCCGTCAGGACCTTCATGACCTCGTTCAGCCGGTTACTGACGCTCGACAGGTACAGGTCAAGCATGCTGGACAGCATTTCGCGGTAGATGTCCACGCTGTCGATGATATGGATGGCATGGTCGTAGACGTCTCTGAGATAGGGCGCCGTGGCTTCCCGGATCAGCGATGACTCATGCTTGCCCAGACTGCTCACAACCTCCCGGAGGGGCCATACCGCATTGTGCAGAAAGATCATCTCCCGCCTTAATTGATAGATCCTCTGCACAGTCTGCTGCTTCGGGTCCCCGATCAGTTCCGTTTCTATCGCTTCGATCTTGTCGCCGAACTTCTCGAGGATCACAAAGTAGTTGTCAACTACCGCGTCAAGAAGCGCGTAGGCAAGGTAGTCGGCCTTCATTTTCCGGATGCGTCCCTTTCCGGTCCGGAGATGATCGCGGATCAGATTAAAAACATCCCCCTCGACCCCTTCCTGGAAAGAAAGAACAAAGTTCGCGCCGAGGACAAGGCTGACCTGCTCGGTAATGATCTCGCCGTTCTTCCCGCCCGCGAGCATCTTGAGCACGATGTAGAGATACTCTCCGTAGTCCTCCATTTTCGGCCGCTGGTCCGTGTTCATGATGTCTTCCATCACAAGCCGGTGGAGGCCGAAACACTCGCCGAGCTTCTCGAGCACCGGAGTATTATGCACGCCATCCACGTTGATCCAGGTCACGGTCGGTTTGTCTTTGAACGGGATGCAGGCATCGACAGATGCCATCTCTATCTCTTGAACGTTCGCCTCATCATAATCGATAACATGGATCTTGACCTGCTCGTCCTTCTTCTCCCCGGTATACACCAGCGTTCCGGAAGGAAGGCCCGCTTTTTTGGATCGTTTTTTTGTAAGGTTGCGAATCGAGGGCATTAATAAAACTCCTTTATCGTTCTTTGGATCTTTGTCAGCGTCGAACTCCTGGTGGACGAGCGGCCTGTCCTGGATCATCGGAATGCGCTCTTCGAACGTCGGCCGGTTATTGCGGTAGATGACGCCGATGGGAATGCGGTCTCCCCACTCGAGTGCCTTTGCGAACGCCGCCTTCCGGTCCTCGGGGTTATACTCCGGCTCGACATGATAGACCCGCTGCTTGTACCATTCATAGGTGTTCACCTTGTTGAAGGTAACGCAGGGCTGAAGAATATCGAGGAGCGCAAACCCTTTGTGGTTGATCGCCTCTTTCATGAGATCTTTAAGGTGCTCCGTATCAGCCGCATACCCTCGCGCCGCGAAGCCGCAGTCAAGCGCAACAGCAAGCGCCATGGGATTGAACTGTTCCGAGATCACGCCGAACGGCATGTTCTTGGTCACCACCCCTTCGCCCGTCGTAGGAGATGCCTGTCCCTTGGTCAGGCCATAGACCTGGTTGTCGTGTACAAACAGCTTTAATATTGATGTTCCGGCGCATGGCGGCCAGAAGATGGTTGCCGCCCTCGCCGTAGCAATCGCCATCGCCGGTCGTGACGATCACCGGCATCTCGTGGTTCGCGAGCCGGACGCCTGTGGCGACGGGCAGCGCCCTGCCGTGAAGGCCGTTAAAGGTGTTGCACTTTGTGTAGTGCGGAAATTTTGCTGCCTGGCCGATGCCGGAGACGATCGTGATCTGGTGTGGCTCCAGGTTGAGTTCGACCATGAGTATCTTTGAACGCCTTCAGGATGGCGAAATTGCCGCACCCCGGACACCACGCCGGGACCTGTCCTCTATACGTTTCCAAGGTGATCATTGATCTCTCCTGTCAGTTCTTCCACCGTGAACGGCCGGCCGTCGATACTTATGGATCTGCGCCTTGAACTCAAACCCTGTCTCGCTGCGCAGGAGACGGGCGAACTGGCCGGTAGCATTGTTCTCAATGCAGAGGGGGAGCTTTGCCTTCTCGAGCAACCGGAGATAATCAAAGCGTTCCCGGTCCGGCAGCGGGAAAATCTCACTGAAATGCAGCATGGCGATGCTCGTTGACTTTGACAGGGCGTCGACCGCCTCTTTCATGACACCGTAGGTTGAGCCCCACCCGGTCAGCACGACACGAGGGTCATGATCGCCGTAGAGGAACGGCGGTGCGATCTCCTGCCTGATGAGCGGCAGCTTTTTGAACAACCGCTTCTCCACCATCTTGACCCGTGTCAACGCATCCTCGACGATATGGCCTTCTTCGTCATGCTCATCGCTGTCCGTGACCACAAGGTGCCTCGCGTCTCCCGGCACGCCGAAGGGGCTGATCCCCGTCTCCGTGAATGCATGACGCCGGTATTCTGAAAGTTTTTTGAACGCATCCCCCCGCAAGCGATGATCCTGGTATCGAATTTTGTCCATATCGAAACCTTCAAACGTCCATTGAGTATCGGCGAGATACGTGTCAAAGAGAATAAAGACCGGTATCTGGTATTTTTCCGCGAGATCGAAGGCCTTGTTCGTGAGATAAAACGCCTCGCGGGGCGTGCCCGGCGCAAATATCACACGGGGGAATTCCCCGTGTCCCGCGGAGATGAGAAACTGGAGTTCGCCCTGTTCGCTTCGTGTCGGGAACCCCGTCGCCGGTCCCGGCCGCTGCCCCATGGCTATCACGATGGGCGTCTCGGTCATGCCCGCAAGCGAGAGTCCCTCGACCATGAGCGAAAATCCGCCGCCGGAGGTGCCGGTCATGGCGCGTACGCCGGCGAAGGATGCGCCGAGCGCCATGTTGATGGCCGCGATCTCGTCCTCAGCCTGCTCCACGACAACACCGTATTCCTTTTCCTTGGTCGCGAGATAGTTCATAATGCCTGTCGAAGGCGTCATGGGGTAGGCGGAGTAGAACTTGCACCCCGACGCCAGCGCACCGAGGGCGATGGACTCAACACCGCCCACGAGCATCAGGGATTTTTTGGGTCCGTCAGTGCGGACGGAGAAGTTACACTTGAGGCATCCCTTCACGGCGTGGTCAAATCCTGCCATGGCCGCGTTCTTGTTCGCGGTGATGACCTTCTCGCCTTTTTTCGCGAAGGTCTCGGCAATGAGGCCCATCAGGATATCAAGGTCCATCCCGAGCATGCCGAGGACCGCCCCCGTTGCTACGGTGTTCGCCATGATCCTGTCGCCGCCATGCTCCATGGCAAGTTTCGCAAAGGGGATGTCGAGGAACGCCGGCTTGTCGTGTTTTTCCTTGAGCGTCTCGGAATCATAGATGATCTGGCCGCGGGAGGTGAGTTCCTGCTCGTGCAGCCGGATGCTTTCCTTGTCCAGGGCAACGATGAATATCGATTGCTTCCCTGGGCGCCGAAACCGGCCGGTCCGAAAATCGTATCTGGTAGAAATTGTGACCGCCCCGGATGCGCGACTCATAATCCTGGTTGGTGAAAACGTGGTATCCCGAGCGGGCAAAAACATGTCCCAGCGTGTCGCCGATCGTCTGGATACCCTGCCCGGCCTCGCCGCCGATCTTGATGGAATAGTCCATGGTTTCCTCTTTCAGAATCGTTCTCGATAGGACAGGAGTCTTTCTCCAATTACATCAGTGAATCGATATCTTCTTAATGCTTTTCTATTACAGTGGAAAACGGGATGGAGGGGAAAATGGAGAAGAAGACTTTCGTTTCATTTGATTATCACTGCCCCCGTTTTTCTCCCAAATTCACCTGTGGATTTTTTGTTGCAACTGCCCGACACATTCATATCTTCCGGGCACCGTCCCGGACAGCGAATGAGACCCTTAGTAGATATCTTCAAGCGTGATCACACCCGACCCGAGGAGTTTTTCAAGAAGCACAAACCCTCCGCAAGGCCGTGCTGCCCGGTCCTGCATAAAGTCGCAGTCCTGTTCGTGAAAGTCGCAGGCAAGGCACAGGACATTCACCAGCCTATCCCTAAGAACCGGATTTGAGTCGCCACTGATGTTTTCAAGAACAAGGTTTTTCCCTTCTCCCGATAATCGTTCCGCAACCAGATAGCCTCTGCACGCAAGCGCTTCATTTTTCCCAGGCTTATAATAGGAACAGAATTTTAAACAAAGTGTTTGTTCCAGCGGCGAGTTGTGCGTCATGGTGCCATTATAACAAAATTACTTATGGAGTGCTATAATAACGCTATGATTTACTACCTGGCGAGGCGGGCTGTCCTGAAATGGCTTGAGATCCCGTCAGTTTATCAGATCGCAAAGGACGAGTTATACGAACTTGACAGCGCATCGTTCACTTTTCTTAAAAAGTGCGCCTCGCACGACGGGTGCGCCTCAAAGAACAGCGCGTTCGTGGATTACTGCCTGACCGAGGGACTGCTGACAACAACCCCGGATGCGGTCCGGCGGCCCGCTCTCAAACAGGGGCCCGAGCCTTCGCTCCGGTACCTGGAACTCCAGATCACCGATGCCTGCAACCTCAGATGCAAGCATTGTTATATCGGCACTACCGGTCACAACGAACTGACCGTGGACCAGGTGGAAAAGGTCCTGCGCGAATTCGAGGAGATGCAGGGTTTACGCGTCCTGATAACCGGTGGCGAACCGCTGGTACACAGCAAGTTCCACGAGATCAACGAGATGCTTCCTGATTTTTTCGTCAGGAAGGTCCTGTTCACGAATGGAGTGCTCCTCAAAAAGGAAGACGTGAAAGCGCTCAACGTCGAAGAGATACAGGTGAGCCTGGATGGCCTTGAACTTGCCCACGACAAACTCCGGGGAAGCGGGACATTTAAACGAACCATGGAATCGATGAAACACGCGCTTGACGCCGGCTTTGATGTTTCAGTGTCCACTATGGTACATAAGCATAATACAGCGGACTTCGACAGCATGGAACAGCTGTTCAAGAAGATGGGGATCAAGGATTGGACCGTGGATGTTCCGTGTCTGGTCGGCAGGCTGAAGAAAAATGAGGAGTTTTATGTCAGTCCCGATGAAGGCGGAAAATATCTCGGCTATGGATATGGTAATGGACTTCATTCCTCCACACAGGGGTATGGCTGCGGCCTCCATCTCATGGCGGTGATGGCAGATGGAAATATAGCAAAATGTACATTTTACGGACACCAGCCCGTGGGCACCGTGAACCATGGCCTTAGATCAGCCTGGGGTAAAATACAACCGGTCAAGCTTAAGGACCTGCAGTGCGACTGCGAGTACCTTGAAGTATGCCGGGGAGGGTGCAGATACCGGGCGGAGCTTATCGAGGGGAAAAGTGGAAAAGACCTGTACCGGTGCGCGCTCTATGATATACTATAAGATAATACGGACCGATAATCGTATTGTGGCAATCCGAAAAAATGCATTGAACATCTCAGAATCTAAGGCGTGTTCGAAAGAAAGGAGGTCTTTCCAATGACCATTAAGAAGGTAACGAAAAAAATGGCGGTCACCTGCAAGTGCAAAAGCTCCTGCTGACACCGACACGGTCTGCCCAAGACACAGATAAGCCCGGCACTCTTTGCCGGGCTTTTTTATCAAATACTTTTGTCGTTTCTTCTTGACCCAAGGTGACTTGCAAGAATTTCACATTGAAGCAATTGAGCTCTACCGATTGTCTGAAATGTTCGGATTTGTTCGGAGGTATCACCTTTAAGAGTTCCCGGAGCTGTTCGTTCTTCCGATAAGCATCCCCCGGTGAATACCAGCGTATTGTTATAACCCTATCACACGTTAAACCGAAAGAGCATGATGTCCCCGTCCTTGACCACGTAATCCTTGCCTTCAGAACGAAGCAAACCCGCCTCTTTCACGGCCTTCTCAGAACCGAGCTTCATCAAATCATTGAAATGGAACACCTCTGCGCGAATGAAACCTTTTTCAAAATCCGAGTGGATCTTTCCGGCGGCCTGCGGCGCCTTGGTGCCCTTGGTAATGGTCCATGCCCGCACTTCTTTCTCGCCTGCGGTAAGGTAGGTGATAAGTCCGAGGAGCTCGTAGCCCGCGCGAATCATGCGATCGAGGCCTGACTCCTTGAGCCCCATGCCTGCAAGGTATTCCATTCGTTCTTCCATGGGAAGCTGGGCGATCTCACCCTCCACCTGGCCCGAGATGACGACGACTCGGGCATCTTCCTCGGCAGCGATCTTCCTGACCGCGTCCACAAGCGGGTTCGGCTTGTCCACCATGTCCTCTGCCACGTTCGCCACATAGAGCACCGGTTTAGCGGATAACAAGGCGTAGCTCTTGAGCCACACGGTCTCTTCCTCGGAATGGGTCGCGCGGCGGATAGGCTCCCCCCTCGCAAGCATGTCCTTGAGCCTCCGCATGAACTCCAACTCTTCCAATACCTTTTTATCCGCGGTTCTGGCCGTCTTCTCGGCTTTATACAGCCGTTTCTCTATAGCATCGAGGTCCGCAAGCATGAGTTCCGCCTCGATCACCTCGATGTCCTCCCGGGGGTCCACCTTCCCGGCCACATGAATGACATTCGGGTCTTCGAAGCAGCGCACCACGTGCGCGATGGCGTCCACCTCGCGGATGTTGGCGAGAAACTTGTTTCCCAGCCCTTCCCCCTGCGCCGCGCCCTTGACGAGACCGGCGATGTCCACGAACTCCATGCTCGTGGGGGTTCTTTTTTTCGGCTTGTAGATCTCGACAAGCTTGTCGATCCGCTCATCCGGCATGTCCACCACACCGACGTTCGGATCGATGGTGGTAAAGGGATAGTTCGAGGCCTGAGCACCCGCGGAGGTGAGCGCGTTGAAAATAGTGGACTTGCCGACGTTCGGCAGACCGACGATACCGCAGTTGAAACCCATAAAAAACTCCTTAAAATTTATATCTACCACTGAGTCACGGAGGCACTAAGGACAACTAACATTGATGCAAAGAAAGTCAAAACTACATATCCGACATAACAAGTGCAAACGGGCATCCAGTCTTTTCACAGATTCATGACCCTGGAAACCCGCATTCACGGGCATGACACTTTATACGATATAATCAACGTGATGTCTTCGTGCCTTGTGGCAAATCGGTATTAAACCAAAAAAAAACCCGGAGCTGTCGGAATGGTCCTCCAGGTCCGGGCTTCTGATATTATTGATTGAATGCTTACTTTTGATTAACGATATCCATGGCCCGTGCGGGGCCTTCAACAACAATGCGTCTGACCGTTTCCGCGGCCTTTGCAACGGCCTCTGAAGCAGCCGGACGCTCTTCGGCGAGAAATGGGCTAAGCACGTAATCCGCCGCATCTATATTCAGCGCCGGCCTGTTGATCCCGATGCGGACCCGGATAAAGTCCGATGACCCCAGGCACTCGATGATGGAGCGAAGCCCGTTGTGGCCTCCGTGGCCACCGCCGATCTTCACGCGCACGGACCCAAGCGGAAGATCCAGATCATCGTGGAGCACGATGAGATCGGACACGGTTTTGTAAGCGTCCCTCAGAATCGCAGCCACCGCCCGGCCGCTGTCGTTCATATACGTTTGCGGTTTGACCAGGAGCGATTCCTCTGAATCGATCCTGGCCTTCCCGATCAGCGCGTGGTGTTTTTCCTGAGTACTGTCAACACGCAGGTTTCTGGCAAGCTCGTCTAGTGCCATGAAGCCTGCATTGTGACGCGTGCGTTCGTACGTTCTGCCCGGATTGCCGAGCCCGACGATGATCTTCATCGGACCCGTGATCGCAAAGTGCGTTTTTCAAATTGCAGATTGCACAAGGAAGACAAGGCGGCCATACCTTCAGTTTGCATTGTGCACGTTACATTCTGCATTGATCCGCCTTATTTCTTCGGTGCAGCTTCCTTCTTCGGAGCAGCTTCTTTTGCACCTTCTTTGGCCCCTTCTTTGCCCTTTGCTTCAGCGCCCGCCGCAGCCGCAGCCTCTTCTTCCTTCTTCGTCTTCTTGACGAGCTCGGGCTCAGCACCCTCCGCTGCCACAGCCGGGGTCGCGGTAAGCATTTCCTCGAGCTTGGCCTCCGAGATCGGCGGCTGGATCGTCGCCACGGTCGCGTCCAGATCAGTCAGGATCTTGACGCCTTCAGGCGCCTTGATGTCTCTCACGTGGAGGGACTCGTTCACCTTGAGATGCTCGATATTGACGTCGATAAAATCAGGGATATGAGCCGGAAGGCACTCGATATCGAGATTACGCTGACCATACTGGAAGATGCCGCCTTCCTTCACCCCGATGGAATTCCCGGAAATGTGCACCGCCACCTGGAGTCTTCACCTTCTGGTTCATGGCGACTTCCATGAGATCGAGATGAATGAGCCTGCTGCTTATGGGGTCCACCTGGTAGTCCTTGATCAGTGCCAGCTTGACACCCGCGCCTTTTCCTCCCTCGAGCTTGAGGTTGATGAGCGCATGCGCTCCACCCTCGGCGTTCAGGACCTTCGAGACGTCCTTATTGACCATCACAATGGGCGTGGACTTGCCATGGCTGTAGAGGACCGCCGGCACCTGCGCATCCCTCCGCAATCCACGGGCAGCTCCCTTGCCCACCTTGTCTCTGACTTGTGCTGTTAATGATATTTTTTCCATTTCTCCTCCGATACAATTATTAATGAAGCGTTATACATGACGACAGAATAAACACCGGTGAACACGCTTCGGTTACCACACAGGACAGGCTCTGCGTCCCTGCGGTTATTCGTGTTCACCCGTGGTTCCTCTCTTCCGTTTATACGAACAACGAGCTGAGCGATGTTTCCTCGTGAATCCTCGTGATGGCATCGGCAAGAAGCTGCGCAACAGAAAGCACCTTCAGCTTTTTACATTCCTGTTGTTTGCTGTCCAGAGCGATCGTATTTGTTGTGATCAGCTCATCGAGCGAAGATTCATTAATGCGCTTGATCGCCGGGCCTGAGAGCACCGCGTGGGAACAGGCGGCATTGATCGTACCGGCCCCGTTCGCCCTGAGCGCGGCCGCGCCTTCGGTCAACGTTCCGGCGGTGTCCACCATGTCATCCAGCAGCAGGCAGTCATGCCCCTTGACGTCGCCGATGATATGCATGACCTGCGCCTCGTTCGGCTTGTCCCTCCGCTTGTCGATGATCGCAAGCGCTGCATTAAGCCGCTTGGCGAATGCCCGCGCCCGCTCCACGCCGCCGGCGTCGGGCGAAACAACGGTCAGGTTGTTGAATGTCTTCGACCGGAGATACTCGAGGAGCACCGGTGCGGCAAACAGATTGTCCACGGGGATATTGAAGAACCCCTGAATCTGGCCCGCATGCAGGTCGACCGTAAGGACCCGGTTCGCGCCCGCGGTCGTGATCAGATCGGCCACCAGCTTGGACGTAATGGGGACGCGGGGCTGCACTTTCCGGTCCTGCCGGCTGTACCCGTAATAGGGCAGCACCGCCGTGATGCGGGTCGCCGACGCCCGTTTGAGCGCATCGATCATGATCAGCAATTCCATGAGATTCCGGTTCACCGGGTTCCCCGTGGGCTGCACGACAAAGACATCCATGCCGCGCACGTTGTCCACGATCTGGACGTTGATCTCGCCGTCGCTGAAACGGCCCACCAGCGCGTTCCCGAGCGGGATGTTCATGTCCTGGCAGATTTCCTTTGCCAGCGCCGGATTTGCGTTGCCCGAAAAAATCTTTATTTCCCGTGATCTTGCCTTCAATTCATTCATCCTCTTTTCCGATTACTGGTTCGGGGACAGGGATTCGAACCCCGATAAAAGGCTTCAAAGGCCTCTGTCCTACCATTAGACGATCCCCGATCAAAGGCCGACCCCGGACCTGGCCGCGGGGTCGAATAAACCCCGATAGAGAACAACTGCGCAGACTAAAAACATATTGCTGACGAACCATATCCGTTCAAAGAGATGTTCAGCCGTACACAGGGCGGGCTGCATTCTCCAACGGGGTAAAAATCAAAGGATAGGCAGGCGCCTATCCTCTCGTATCACATGCAGAATCGGCAAACTCATATTAAAACGTATTATTGCCTGTCGGAATCTTTCGGCGCCGGCTCTTGCTTCGCGGGATTGGCCAGCTCGCGTTCGTATTCGGCAAGAACTTTCTTTTCTATCACCTGCCTGGTCTCGCTGTTCAGCGGATGGGCAATGTCCCTGAACGATCCGTCCTTCATCTTGCGGCTCGGCATGGCCACAAATAATCCCGCGTTGCCGAGAATGACACGCAGGTCCCTGACCAGAAACACGTTGTCAATCGTTATGGTTGCATAGGCCTTGAGACGTTCTTCATTATTGACCGGGAAAACCCTCACCTCCGTGATTTCCATAGACTCTCCCCTTAACGCTGAAGAATCGTCGTACTAGGGTCGATCCTGACAAGTTCGGAATGATGTTCTGCTAGCCAGCACAAAACTCCGCGAGCGGTGATTCGGTCAATGTTTCTACCGGATAAAACATCCATCCTTCGGGGGAAAGGCTATCCGATGCAACCCGGCATGCAGCCTCCGTCTCGAATATACCGAACACCGTCGGTCCGCTCCCGCTCATAAGAGCGCCCACGGCCCCCCGGTCCAAAAGCGCTTCTTTTATCCTGTTTATCACCGGGAGACGTACCGAGGTCACCGTCTCAAGGTCATTATGGAGCCCCAGTGCAATATTTCGGAGATTAAGCCTTGCAATTTTATTACAGTCGCCTTTTTTTGTCAACCTCAAATTTAAGTTTTTGTAAACCCAGGCAGTGGAGGTCTCAACCCCCGGGTTGACGAGTAAGATGTGAATACGCGGCAACGGCGTCAGCTCCGTGAGGATTTCTCCTCTCCCCTGGGCGAGGGCGGTCGGGCCGAAGAAGAAAAAGGGCACGTCCATCCCGATTCGAGCGCCGATTTCAGCCAGGTGGTCCCGGTCAAGTCCAATGCCGAGCAGTCTGTTTAATGCCACGAGCACGGCTGCGGCATTGCCGCTCCCTCCACCGAGCCCGGCTGCGACGGGTATGTTTTTTTTGATCTCGATAGCCAAGCCGGCTTCTTTACCGGAGATTCCGAGCATTTCCGATGCCGCCTTCCAGGCAATGTTCTCCCGCCCGGACGGCACTGCACGGCTGTCACAGGTCACCCTGATGCCCCGTCCGCCAAGCGATACGGTCACCTCGTCGAACAGCCCTACCATCTGCATCAGCATCTCCACGTCGTGGTAACCGTCCGGCCTCCTGCCGAGCACGGACAGACAAAGGTTGATCTTCGCCGGAGACTGAAGCGTGATAGTGTTCATCGAGTCCATGTGTCTTCTCTCTACTCCCCGTCCCACATCCCTCATCCTACATCCTAACCCGGACCAGCACGCCATGGCAGAGTGAAAACGGAGCAAGCCGGACCAAAAGGCGTCTCTCGCAGAGAACGCAGAGTTAAATCAGAACCTTTTTATGTATTTGTTTTAATCCGGAACATCTTTTGCGCTTATCTCTGCGCACTCTGCGGAAGTCCTAAGTGGCCGCTTTTCTTTCATAGGCCACTGCGAGAAAATTTCTTGCTGTTTTTAGAAGAATTTGATTCTGGAGTAACTATTTCTCCGGCTTCCCTTATTTGACCTCTGCCCCCTGGTCTGAAAGAGTAAACACATCGTCAGCCACGTTCTCATTCACGTCCGTCTCGGTGTATTCGATCGTGATCATCACGCGCTTTTCGGGATTTTCTATGACGATTGTCCGGGGCACGAGAATATGCGATACTTCCTGCATGCGTTCATACCGTGTCCGGTACACCAGGGTGTTCGACCGGTAGAGCTCCTGATCGGCGATCCTGACTGACGGCGCCGGGCCTCCTGAGGAAAGCAGCACACGGATGCGACGCTCCGTGTCCCCCTCAGGCAGCTCGATCACGCAGGCGTTTTTCTGCGTGCAGAACGCCCGCGAGTCCAAAGGCCGGGTGATCTCCGTGATCGTCCCGGAGAAGATGGCACAAAGATCCTTTGCCTCCACGCTCATGCCGAGAAGTTTCTCGATCCCTGCCTGCCCGGGCCTCATGACCCGGTCGTTGTCCTGCATGCGCAGCAATACTTCCTTGCCGTCCCATACGAGCGCGATGAGGGACTGGCCCAGAGGCCCGAAGGCTTCCACCCGAAGCCTGCGCTGAGCATCGAGCACGATACCCACGGTATCGAAAAAGCGTTTTTTACCCCGCGTGACCACCTCAACGGTCGCGAGCGCCTTAAGCCCGGTGAAGGCCTGGCGCTGCCGTTCTAGCGCCTGGACGAACGGACCGGCAGGAACCTCGGTCCCGGGGATCTCTGGTTTTTTAGGGAGACACGAGAACAGGAATAGAACAGCGATGAGGGCGATGAGTCGGCGGGCCTTCACTTCTTCCCTTTTTTCCTTGGGGTCACGTCCTTGAGCAGGTCATCGGGATTACCGAACCCCGCCTCCTTAAACTTTGCGCGAAGCTTCTCGTTCTTGGGGTCCAGTTCCAGGGACTTGAGCCACTGCAGTTTGGCCTCGTCCTTCTTGGAAAGCTTCAGGTAAATATCTCCAAAGTGTTCGCGCATCACGGGGTCCTCATGTACCTTCGCGACAGCGTCTTTCATAGTCGCGAGCGCCTCTTTCAGCATGCCCTTCTGATAATAGGCCCAAGCGAGGCTGTCGAGGATGTAGCCGCTCTCGGGTTTGATCACGAGTGCACGCTTGATAAGCCGTATCGACTCGTCCAGGTTCTCTCCCGCTTCGGCAAAGGAATAGCCCAGGTAGTTCAGGGCGTCCGCATGGTCCGGCTTGAGCTCGATCGTCTTTCTGAGCGTCAGCGATCATCTCGTCGCGCTTGCCCTGCTTTTCGTAGGCAATTGCCAGACTGAACAGCAGGTCGTCCCGGTCCGGCGCCATCTGGAACCCCTTGATGCAGCGTATCAACAGCCTGCTGGTATTTCTCAAGATCCATATACGCATTGGCCAGATAAAGATACAGCTCGGGCTTCCCAGGCTGTTCGGCGAGCGCCTTTTCCAGGAGCGGCACAGCGTCCGCCGTCCTGCCCATCTGCGCATAGACGTACGCCATCTGAAGGATCGTGTCGGTATCCTCGGGTGCTGCTGACCGGAGAGCCTGGTATTCCGCAAGCGCCTCCGAATACCGTTCCGCGGCCACCAGGGTTGAGGCAAGGTAACGCCTGACCCGCAGCTCCTGCGGGACTGCGCGCGTAACGATATGGAATGCCTCCACTGCCTCTGCGTATTTCTTCTGCTCGGTATAGATAAGGCCGATCTTGACAAAGGCATCATAGTTCTTCGGGTCCAGGTTGGTCACCCGTTTCAATTGTTCCAATGCCTCGGGAAGCGAATTCTGCTGAATATAGAGCTGGGCGAGGTGCTGCTCGATCTCGATGTTGTGGGGATTGATCTCGACGGCCTTTTTATATGCCTCAATGGCGTCGTTGACTTTGTCCATTTGCTCATAGATGAACGCCATGCCTACGTATGCAGGCTCGAAGTCGTCCCGGATGGAGAGCGCGCGCTTATATTCGGCCAGTGCTTCCTTATACATCTGCTGTTCCGTGTAGATCCGGCCGAGATAATAAGGTGACATGAGCATCGTGGGATTGATCTTATCAAGGGCATGAAACGTCGCCACGGCTTCATCGTACCGTTTCAGAGATGCGTACAATGAACCGAGGTACAGATAGGGGTCCTCCTGCTGCGGATTGATCGCTATCACCTTGAGGTAAGCGGTCACTGCATCGTCGTATCTCTTTTTGCTCGTATAGATGCTGGCAAGGAGCATAAGCGGCTGCGTGTTGTCCGGTTGGAGTTCCGCGGCCCGCTCGGCAAAACGGATCGCCTGATCGAGTTGTCCCTTGCGAAAACTGAGGGTCGCGAGGGCGAGGGTGACTTCAGCCGCGTTCGGATCCAGCCGGGAGGCTTCCTCGTATTCCTTCATGGCGACGTCGAATGCTCCATCCTCTTCAGAAAGCCTGCCGACCATAAAATGGTAATAGGCATCGGCTTGTCTGCTAACGTCCGGCCCGATCGCCTCGGATACGTTTTCATGCATCCCGGAGGAAAGCGTTGCGCAGGAAACAACGAAAATGGAGAGCGACAACAGAGCGAAGGTCTTTTTCATGATCGTAAATCTATGCGAACGATTGGTGTCTGTCAAGGTAAACTCCCAACAGCGGTAAATTGTATTATTTCATTCCTGAAGAAGGGGAACGCTTAACCGGACAAGCCGGAACCGAAAAGTCGTCTCTCGCAGAGACCGCCGAGGACGCAGATTTAAATTAAAATCTTTATGTATTGTTATCAAACCGGAATATTTTTTTCGCTTTTCTCTGCGAACTCTGTTTATGGCCGCGCTTACGCAAGTGCAGGCTACGTCTCTGCGAGAAAATTTCTTGCCTTTTTAAGAAGAATTTGATTCCTATCCATCTTTCTTCATAAGTCGCTTCACATGCTCCAGACTCGTCTCTATACCATTTTTATCGTGCACTTCAACGGTAAGAACAGGGAGCGGAACATGGGCGTTCATCAGACCGAAGAATTTTTCAAAATCGATATTCCCCTGTCCCAGGGCCCAATGCGAGTCGGCCGTCCCATCGTTGTCGTGCAAATGAACCTCCACCAGGTGGCGTCCGAGAGACGCGAACCATTGTTCCATCGTGACCGATGAAAATAGATTGAAATGGCCTGTGTCGAAACAAAACCCGAAATCCGGGCTGTTGATCTTCTCAATAAGCATCTGAAGCGCATCCGGCTCTTCATCGAACACATTCTCGACCGCAACGCGCAGTCCGATCTTCGTTGCCGCGTCCATGACCTTCTGCCAGGTCTCAATGCTGTTCTCGAGCCAGATGTCCTTCCTTCCGCTGTAGCGCCACCGGTCGTAGGCCGCGTGGAACACGACAGCGCGCGGTTTCAGCATGGCTGCTACGGCCAGGATCTGCCGGAAACGCACCTGTGTCACCGACTGCACCATGGGGTCCATGGCGCCGGGGTTCAGGTCCATGAACGGCGCGTGGAGCGTCAGCTTGGGATTCCAGTCAAGGCGTTCGAGCAGTTTCTCGATATCCTGCTTCTCGATCTGGTCGAGGACCGCGCCGGAAAAATAGATCTCGAGGTCATAGCGGCGTTTACGCAGCATCTCGAGGTAATCCTTCAGCATCGGAAAGGGTATCTGGACGTGTATGGGTTCCATCGGGTCTTAGCCTTTGGACGGACAGGCGCCAGTACAGGTGCCCGCAGCAGCACATGCCGGCTTTGGCTCCTCTTTGGGTTTCTCCGAAGCACTTCCCTCTTTTCGGTCATTCGACGGGTAATCCGTCACATACCAGCCACTCCCCTTAAGCACGAAGGCCGGCGTAGAAAGCACTTTGTGGATATTCTTGGCTTTGCACAGCGCGCATACAGAGAGATCCGGATCGCTGAATTTCCGGACAGCCTCAAAGCGGCCCCCACAGCTTCCGCATTCATATTCATAAACGGGCATACAGTACCTCCACAATCAATAAAGAATTAGAACATATATTATAAACAATAGTGCCCATAAAAACAAGAGTTTTCGTGTACAGGGCGGGATGAAGACGGGGGCAGGACGAACCAAAGGACGGTCTCTCGCAATGAGCCTACGAAAGAACAGTTGACGATGCAAAGAGCCATAAATCTGCACGTCTCGGTTTAAACAAAAATACTAATAGATCTTTCTTCGCGAGGTTGGCGTCTTTGCGAGAAAATTTCTAGCATTTGTGACGCGTTTCGGGACTGATATCATAGTTTCATCTCAGTGAGAGTGAGCACGAAGGACCCGACTTTGAGGTGGCTCTTCATGAGTACGGGAACCTTCCGGCTGTCGTCCGTGAGCCAGATAAACACCTCGCCCTTGTTCATGAAGACGCCTTTGTATTTGGGATAGGTCCTGACCTTGATCGTCGGGAACTCACCGACTAGCGTTTTCAACTTCTCCCTGCCCAGGACCTGGAATTCGACGGACCAGTTCTTTTCACTGTCAAGCACATCGATGACGATGGTCTTGCCGGTCTCGAGGTCTTCCCTCGTCCGAAGGTAATAGAGCGACGACAAGCCGTCCTGCACCTGCTCCGGTACGTCCAGGGTTGCCGGCGGGTCGTTGTTCAGCGTGCTGATCACGGTCTTTTGCGCACGGTTGAAGACCACGACGCGCCGTCTCTCCTTCTTACCGTACTTCTCCTTGAGGCTGTATGAGAGGCTTTGCATGACCAAAGGGTCGAACACACTCAGGGCCGTTTCAGTCACCGGATATAAGCTGCCGACCAGTCCTGTGGAATGCCCCGTCACGATGAACTCGAGGACACTCTTGCCGTCCGGCAAGGTTTTACCTTTAACCTCCATGGTCAGGGTCCCCGCTGAGATGATATTCGACCAGCTGACATCGTACGTCAGGGTTTCCCCGGCTGGAATGCCCGAATGTGCGGCGGGAGGGCGACCACGGTCGGTGCTTCTTCGCTGAAAACGCCGGAAATTGGCGCAAGTCCGAAGGCGAGGATGCACAGGGCGCCGAAGTTCCGCAAAACCGTGCCTAATGATGATGTTCAAAGGACATTTCATAAGCAACCGTATCCGGACTTCTGGTCGTGGTCAGAAAGGGCACGAGCCGGAAGTACTTTTCGATACTGATCTATAGTAAATTTTTTAGAATTTTACAATAGCCGAAAAAAGTCTGATGAAGGCCCGGGCACAAACCGAGTGCCAGAAGACAAGGCCCTCGATGCCCACAGAGCCCATCAAAAGTCTAATGTCTTACTTAAAGCTACCACGGCTTGAACCGAAGTCGTAAGGGATCCTCATACTGATGCCCTACTGTGCTAATGTTCGTGACGATCCCCCGTGCACGTGGATCGGTTCCAGGCCCTGAGCAATGGAAACCATTGTGATACAGGCTCGTGTTACCCTGCATCACCCTCACATGCCTTTTTCAGTTGCTGCAGCATCAAGACAACGAGGTCGCGTGAAACTTTTTCCGTGAGCGGTTTCCCGCCGAGTAGCAATGGGAAGCCGCTGAAATGCTCGCGGCTGGTCACGAGCACGCCGTTCCTGGCCTGTTGGAACAGAAACTCGTGCCGCGAGGTGATGCCGAACCTGCCACCGCTCCAGACGACCTTCTCCCGGGGGACGACCTTTTCGATCTTCGGTTCGATCGTGATCGGCACGGAAAAAGGACGGAGGCAGAACGTGAACGTGTCTCCTTCCTCAAGGCGGCCCGAACCCGATGCAGCGTCGGTGGCCACGGTGTTCCAGTCAGCCCAGCACGTGAGATCCGTGAAGGTCTTCCAGATCTTCGCAAGGTCGGCGTTGATAAGGACAGCTTCTTCGATGACCATGTCAGAATCCTTTGATTCCCGGGCCCGTCTTCTCTTCTGTGTGGGCAATGCGTACAGCCTCGGCAAAGGTCGTTTTCGCGATGGGAATGTACTTGTAAGGAGAGAATCTGCGCGATCTCGGCGCGGCTCTGGAGGTGTTCTGGACGAAACCGCTTCCGCCGAGAATGAGGACCCTGTCCTCCGGGGTAAGGGCCGGGTGAGTTCATGGGCATAGTGTAACGCGAAAATACCGGATTGGCAACGAATGAAGCTTGTTCATCTCGCTGTCGAATGGTTCCCGGGTTGTATTGATCGCAATCCCGATGTCATTGATACCCTGCCACTCATTCCGCAGTTCGATTTCCCAATCCGCACTCCACGATCGCCATCTATTTAAAGTTCACTCCATCCCCACTCTGATCCCGGAGCCTGCCGCGGTCTCGATCACCCAGGCAGCTTGCTTGCCGGAGGGATATATATCGAGATCTATAGAAAACCCTTCACAACAGCTGATCAGCGGTGACCTTCCGAAGCTTTTTCCATACAACCCGTAACTGACTGATTGTTCAATCACTATCGTGATTTAAGCAGATTTAAGCGTTATGTCTTGTAGTGAAATGCATTCACTTCAGAATAGTTCAGACAATTCCAAGAATTTTTAGTAACTATTTTAATTCATATTAATCATTATGTTAAGTGTAAAAATATATGGTTTGAGGAATTTGGTACTTAGATTGCTTGTTAAATGAACGTAGATGAGTTAATTTTGATTTACAGAAAAAATGCCTGGTTCGTTTCAATTCAAATCCCAAAAAATAAGAGATTGAAAGGAGTCCCAAAATGATAACCGAGCCAGAAACAACGAATGAAATCAAGACAATCCTCGTGGTTGACGATGAACCCGAAAACCGGCGGATCTACAGCGAGATTCTGAGCGACTTAGGGTACAGGGTCATCGATGAACCGGATGGTGCATCGGCTTTGTCGGACATCCGTCGAGGAGAAAAAATCGATCTCGTGATAACCGATTATAATATGCCGGGCATGAATGGACTGGAACTGGTAGCAACTTTGCGGAATATACTTCCCTCCATTCCTGTGCTCATGCTCACTGCGTATACCAGCATTGAAAATTTTATTCAATCATTGAATCTCGGCGTGTTTGAGTATATCAACAAACCGGTGGGAACGAGCGAGTTCATCAGGATCGTTCGCATGGCGTTGAACGATAATTCTGCATGTTGAACATTGAACAAGGAATGAATTACGGGGAAGGCGCGAAAGTCTCTATTCGACGCTCTCCAAAAGCCCCAATAGGGTGAGGCCCTTTGTAATGGCATGACGACTTCGCTGTTTTTTTTGATGATTTCCACAATCACTCTTAGCTTCTTTAACTGTGCCGGACTTTCGTTATAAAAGCTTACAGAGCCCGTCGATTATATGTTTTTGAATGCCGTCCGCAAGACGTTGAGCACTGGCTTTAGCCGAGACATCCAGCTTAATGGTCTCCAGTTCTATGAGAACATCCATATTCGTCACAAGCCTTTTAAAGCCTGCGGGTGTCACCTGGCCTGCTGAAAGCATGACGATCCAATGTTCAACATTTACCGCCTGCAATCTCACAAATTCGGACTCATCTTTCTTGGCTGAAAGAATAAGTTCCTTCAGCTCCTCTTTAGCCAGCGTCGAGCTCTTATCCGCAATACCATCGATGTAATCCGTGAACTTGCTCACACAGGCTCCTAGTCCGGAAAGCCGGAATTGGAAATTGAAATTGGAAATTGATAATTTTAAAAATACGTAACAGACTAATGTTTATCTTTGTTTTTCAAGTTTTCGGTAAAGTTCACTCCGTCCCCCACTTTGATCCCGGAGCCTGCCGCGGTCTCGATCACCCAGACAGCTTGCTTACCGGAGGGATATATATCCCGGCTCCCTGGCCTGCAGTTCGGATAGACACGGACGACCTTTCTATCGGGGCCGACAAATATGATATCGATCGGGTATGCGACGCTTCCCATCCAGAAGGTGACGACATCGGGCTTCTCGAACACAAAAAGCGCGGCTTCGTTGTCTTTCAATTGGCGAAAACCTTGCAGACCTTGGGCCCTGGCATCCTGAGTATCGCAGATCAGCACGATGCTGAAGGTACGAGGTTCAGACCTGTGGTCGGACGGCGTAATCGTCACTGACGACAACTGTCTCGGTTTCTCTGCTGCAATGGCTTCAGCGCCGCCTGCCAGTTTTACTTCTACAGCAAGCACCGCGATACCGATCGCGATCGTCATGACCGTGATCAATGCACCAACCCGGAAATACTCCATGAACCCGATCTCCACCCGTTTTCGCGCCTGCTGTACCACGATCAGGTTGGCAACAGAACCGATGAGGGTCAGGTTCCCCGCCAACGTACTGCTCATGGCGAGTGCGAGCCACACGAACTGTCCGCTGCCGAGCGTTTGGGTAAGCGGTTTCAGCAGCATCACCGCCGGCACGTTGCTTACCAGATTCGAGAGAATGACGGATACCGCGGACAACCCCGCAATCCTGCCCAACGGCGAGAGCGCTGTTAGATCACCTGCCTTGCTCGATCATTGTTGCGGCAAGACCCGACACCTCCACGCCGTGCATCACGACGAACAATCCGGAAAAAAACAGAAGAAGCGTCCAGTCCACGCCCTCGAGGATCTTTTCGGTACTCACCCCGCCGATCACCAGGAGCAGCATTGCACCGGCTGCGGCAACGAGCGAATATGGATATCCCAGCGAGAAGGAAACGAGGACCGCGCCGCAAACCAGGAGCGACTTCAAGAGCAGCTTTTTTTGCACACGGTACTCCGGCATCAGGGGCCGGGTCGGAAATGCGCCGGCCTTCATCTCATTTCACATACACAAGCCAGATGACCACGACGCTCACCGCGAGTCCGGCAAGGGCAATTGGAAAGAGCGCCCCCAGGAAGGACAGGTAGGATATTTTCGAATATATGCCGATGAGCATGTTCTGCGGATTACCGGTCACGGTCATAACGCTTCCGATGTTCGACGACGTGGCAAGCGCGAGCAGATACGGCATGGGGTTCACTCCCAGCTGGACCGTTACGTCGAGGATGATCGGTGTATACAGCAGGCAGATCGTATCGTTCACGAACAACGCGGATAGCAGGCCGGACGACAGCACCACCAGGATGAGGAGCTGAATCGGCGTTTTGGCAAGCGAGAGCAGCTTGTCCGCCATGAGCTCGAAGAACCCCGCCGTGCGGAGATAGACCGTGATGATCATCATCCCGAGGAGCAGCAGGAGCGTGTGCATGTCGATGGCGCTAAATGCCTGATCGAGGGTGAGCACACCAAAGACGACCATCAGCACCGCTCCCACGAGGGCGCCCGCGGGCCGGTCGATATGCAGACGCGGGATCTGGCGCAGGCCGATGAACAGGTAGGTGATGATGAAAATGATGAGTGCGGTGATCATGGTTGTCGGTTTATCGGAATCAAGTTCTTCTTCAGGAAATTTTCTCGCAGTGGCCTATGAAAGAAAAGCGGCCACTTAAGGACTTCCGCAGAGCTCGCAGAGAAAAGCTTAATAAATGTTCTGGGTAAATACCAAGACTAAAGGTTTTAATTTTTACTCTGCGTGCTCTGCGAGAGACGCCCTTTAGGTTTTAACCGCCTTCGTGATCGTCGCGATCCCCATCGTGAGTGAATCGTCGATGACATCGGTGAAGCCGCACGTGGCAATGAGTTGTTTGAACTCTTCAGGCGAGTAGAAGGCATTGATGGACCGGGGAAGATATAAATACGGTTTGGCCTTCTTCGTGACCAGCATCGCGATAAAAGGCATGGCTTTGAATACGTACCATTCATAGGGTACGCGGAACCAGGAGACGCGGGGCCTCGTTAGCTCGAGGCAGATGAATTTTCCGCCGGGCTTCAGCACCCGTCTGAACTCCCGCAAGGCTACGTCGGTGTCGGGGATGTTCCGTATACCGAAGGCCACGGTGACGGCATCGAATGAATTGTCCGGGAAGGAGATATTCTTCGCATCCGAGAAGCTGAATGAGACATTCTTGTAACGGGAGCCTTGTTTGACCTTCGCGAGCTCGAGCATCTCCTCGCAATAGTCTGTACCCTTGACTGAGCCCCCGGGGCCTACTCGCTTGGAGAGCAGAAAGGCCAGCTTGCCGGTGCCGCAGCAGACGTCGAGCACCTGATCGCCTTTGCGGATGCCCGATCGGGACACGGCCAGCTTGCGCCAGATGTGATCAAACCCAAAACTGAAACTGCTCGTGAGAAGATCCAGATGGGGCGCCACCGTGGAGAAGATATTGTGTATATAAACGTCTTTCCGCTTGAACGACATTCAGATAGTAACTCCCTGATGAGAATAAGATGCGGACTGCTTGAACCTCGCTGGGCACTATACCACACGGTTTTTTAGATTTCAACGGGTTGCTGTTTTTTTGATTCTGTCTTCCCCTGCGCCGGGTAGCTCTGACCGAAAGACGCGCATAGCAATGCTGCACAGTTCGTAGTTACGAGAACAAGACAAGACAGACACGGCCGAGCTCTTTTTTAAAGGGCGAGGGTGGAGTGCTGCGAGATCTGCATACCAGGGTGGAGTTACTGTAAATATCCGGCATGCTGCGCGGCCGAGCGATGAGCTGCCCAAAAAAATCAATGCATACGTGAGACAAGTGCCGACTTAGATAACCTTCAGACAGATTGTTAATGAGGAATAAATTGCGCTATACTCTTTTTACCCCACCACATTATATTCCCGCACCCGAAACTTTGCGCCAAGCCCGTCAACGATCTTTCGGCAGGCCTCGACGTCCACACCGGGCGCGGAGACCACGGTAGCGGTTACATCGGGGATATATTTTCTTGCTTCGCGGATAAATTCCTTGACCGCCTCATAGGTCGGGGCGCCGAATTGGGGCTGTGAAAGCCTCTCATAGACCTCCGCGCTCTGGGCATTCAGGCTGACGCTTACGGCGTCCACGAGCCCGGCCAGCTCGGGCAAAACGTTCCGTTTGTGAATCAGGTTCGCATGGCCGTTCGTATCGATACGCACCTTGCCGCCAAGCCGCTTCACCTCTGCCGCAACTGCCTTTACCACATCGAGCCGGATCAGCGGCTCGCCGTATCCGCAGAACACGACCTCGTCATATCGTTTCGGGTCCCCGATCTCCCTGATGAGGTCATCCGCCGAGGGTTCCTCGCGCAATCGAAGGTTGTGACCCTTCACAAAATCGGTGTGATACCGTACGCAAAACGTGCAGGCCGCGGTGCAGCGGTTTGTGATGTTGAGATAGAGCGAGTTCCGTATGGGATAGGTTATCTGGCCGCGATCAGGTATCGTGCCGATGCCGAAGAGCTGCATGGCATTGAAGCTCGTGATCCTGGCAACGTCATCGAACGTGAGCCCCTTGATTGCAGCAACGGCCTCCGCCGTATAGCGTACGAAGGCGGGCTCGTTTCTTTTGCCGCGCATCGGTACGGGAGAAAGATACGGTGCGTCCGTCTCGACCAGCAGGTGTTCGATCGGGATCCTGTGCACGACCTCGCGCAGGGCTTCGGCCTTGGGAAAGGTGACCGGCCCAGCGATGGAGATCAGGAACCCCATCTCAATGAAGGTTTTCGCCAGCTCCACATCGCCGGAAAAGCAATGCATGACGCCGCCGAGCCCGGGCGCCCATTCTTCGGTCAGGATCTGGAGCATATCGTCATGGGCGTCGCGGTCATGAACAATGATGGGAAGCTTGAGTTCGCGCGCTTCGTGCAACATGTCTCGGAATTTTCTTTTCTGGTCCGTGCGGGGCGAATGTTCGTAATGATAGTCGAGCCCGATCTCGCCGTAAGCTACGACCTTCTTGTGCTGCGCAAAGTGTCTGATGATATCGTATGCGGGATGAAGAACATCCTTCACCTCGTGGGGGTGGATGCCGATGGCGGCGTAGATGAATTCGTGCTTATCCGCAAGCATCACCGCGTCACGGCATGATTCGATCGTCGTGCCGATGGTGACGATGTATTCGACGCCCGCTTCGCGTGCCCGTTTGATCACCTCGTCGCGGTCGTCATTGAACTCGCGCATCTCGAGATGCGCGTGGGTGTCGATCAGCATGCTCTCAACCTTTTCTCAAGAAAAACATAGTTAACCACGGATGGACACGGATGAGCACGGATGAAGAAAAGAGAGCTTCGGGTTTGCTGCAAATAAACACGATTTGAAAAACCGTAAGGAAATATACGAAGCCGTGATACCGCTGAAAAAATCAATTCAATGTCTTTCCTCTACACCCTGCTCCTTCGTTTGTTAACCGTGTGCATCCGTGTCCATCCGTGGTAAAATATTCTTTGACTTTATTTGCGATCATCGCGTCCATTCGCGGCTCAACAGCCTACTTCACCCTGCTCCCCGTTTTCGTCTCCCGGTCGAAGGTGGCCACGGCAAGCAGGTCCCCGCTGCTCGCGGCGAGCAGCATGCCCTGGGACTCAATGCCCATGAGCTTGGCGGGCTTCAGGTTCGCCACGATCACGATTGACTTGCCCATGAGCTCTTCAGGACCATAGCTCTTCCCGATGCCGGCAACCACCTGGCGGGTTTCAGTGCCGATGTCCACCTTGAGTTTTATCAGTTTCTCTGATTTCTCAACGCGCTCGGCAGAAATAATCTTGCCGACCCTGAGGTCGACCTTCATGAAATCCTCTATCCCGATAAGCTCCGGACCGGCCGCTGCCGGCTGTGGCGCAGGTTCCTTTACATCCTCTACCGTTTTTTCCATCTTCTTCTCCATATTCTTATTCCGGTCGATCCTGGGAAATAATTGCGCGCCGGGCTGAATGGCGGTGCCGGGCGTTAACTTCCCCCATTGCTGTTCTTCGTTCAACCGGCACGAGGCGATCTGCTTGTCCCTGCCAAGAGCGTTCCATATCTTTTGTGAGGTCAACGGCATCACCGGATAGAGATACAGCCCGATCAGCCTGAGCGACTCCGAAAGGTTATAGAGCACGGTTCCGAGGCGCGCCATATCGTTTTTCTTTGCAAGCGTCCAGGGCGCGTTCTCTTCCACGTAGCGGTTCGCGCGCGTTACGAGCGACCACACCTCGTGAAGATACTTGGTGAACGCGAGCGTTGACAGATTTTCATCGATCCTGGACAAGATCGGCGCCGCGGTCTCGCGCAGTTCACGGTCGAGCGGCTGTTCAACTCCTGCTGTCGGGATCTTTCCTTCAAAGTACTTCCCGATCATCGTCTGTACCCGCGAGAGCAGGTTCCCCAGGTCGTTCGCCAGCTCGGTATTGAAGCGCGTGACAAAGGTCTCTTTCGAAAAGTCGCCGTCCAGTCCGAAGGGCACTTCCCGCAGCACGAAATAGCGAAACGCATCGGCGCCGTAAGCATCGACGACCTCGTGCGGATCGATCACATTCCCGAGCGACTTCGACATCTTTTTGCCGTCCTGTGTCCACCAGCCGTGGGCAAAGATGTTCCCCGGAAGCGGCAGTCCGAGCCCCATCAGCATCGTGGACCAGTACACACTGTGCGTTGTAAGGATGTCCTTGCCGACCAGGTGGTGGTCCGCAGGCCACCAGAATTTTTCCCGTGCAGCCGGGTCCGTCGAGCCCTGCTGCCGGAGGGCTCAGATACCGCGTGGCTGAAAAATAATTCACGAGGGCGTCGAACCAGACGTAGGTGACAAAATTGTTATCGAACGGCAGTTCGATCCCCCAGGCAAGCCGCGCCTTGGGCCGCGAGATACAGAGATCGCCCAGGGTCTGCGATTTCAAAAACCCGAGCACCTCATTGCGCCGGGAATCGGGACGGATATAGTTCGGGTTCTGTTCGATATGCGCGATAAGGCGTTCCTGATACTTGCTCATCAGAAAAAAATAGTTGCTTTCCGAGATACGCTCCACCGGCCTGCCGCAATCCGGGCATTTGCCTTCCACGATCTCCTTCTCGGTCCAGAATCGCTCATCAGGCGTGCAGTACCAGCCTTCATAGGTCCGCTGCTCCAGTTCGCCCTGGTCGAAGAGCTTCTGGAGCAATTCCTGCACCACGGCGACATGTTCCTTGTCGGTCGTGCGGATGAAGGCATCGTTCGTGATATCAAGCTTTTTCCAGAGCTTCTGGAAGTTCACGGTCATGCTGTCCGCGTGCGCCTTTGGGGTAAGCCCGCGCTCCTGCGCGGCCTTTGCCACCTTCTGGCCGTGCTCGTCCGTGCCCGTGAGGAAGAACACGGCATCCCCCCTGAGCCGATGGTAGCGCGCAAGCACGTCCGCCGCGATCGTTGTGTAAGCGTGCCCGATATGCGGCACATCATTCACGTAATAGATGGGAGTAGTGATGTAGAATTTACCGGTCATATGTTCGTTATTCGGAACTCATTGATGATGGTCTCGTAAAATCGTCATACCCGCGAAGGCAGGTATCCAGGTTCCAAGTGATTGCCGGAAAAGATGATTCCCGTTTTCACGGGAATGACGGCAAAAGTGTTTTCAAAACTATTTTCACGAATTTATCAACTGGGAATGCGCAATTCGTACGATGCCCACGCCCCATGACCCCTGACCCGTGACCCTACCTAACTCCGGGCCTGCCTCAAGCGCTCGCCGGTCCCTGTGGTTTGTTCTCGCCCTGCTGTCCCTTCTTTTTTTTGCGCCAGAACTTGCGTTTTTTCTTCCGTGCGGACGCGGTTCCTTCCTGCTGCTGTGGCTGCTGCGAATCACGTTCCTGTGGCTGCTGGCTGTTGCTGCGGCTGCTGCTTTTCCGGCTTCTGCTGCTGACTTTCCCGGGACTGCTCCGGTTTCGGCTGCTGTGCCTTCTTTTCCTGCTTCTGGTCCCTCTTCCTTTCAGTCCTGCCGCCGCCCTTCTGGCCGCCTTCCCGCTGTTTGTCCCGCCGCTGATCCTGCTGTTTGCGGTCCTCCTGGCGTCTTTTCTCCTCTGCCGCGCGGCTCTCGTCGGCTTCTTTGCGTTCCTCGGTGATACGCTGCTCCACTTCAAGCTTCTTTTCAGTGGCCGCGGCCTCGCGCATGTCTGCGAGGTCCTTTTTGTTCTCATCGTACATCCCGAACTCGTAGGAAAGGCAGCAGAGCAGCCTGCCGCAGACCCCGGAGATCTTGGCCGGGTTCAATATCATTTCCTGTTTCTTGGCCATCCGGATCGAGACCGGCTCGAAGTTCTTCAGGAACGCCGAACAACAAAGCTCCCTGCCGCAGGGACCGAACCCGCCGATCATCCGCGCAACGTCCCGGACGCCGATCTGGCGCATCTCGATCCTGCTCTTGAGCTTGTGCGCCAGGTCCTTGACCAGCTCACGGAAGTCCACCCTGGTCTCGGAAAAAAAGAAAAAAGTGGCGCGCGATGCATCAAAGGAATATTCCGCTCGGATAAGCCTCATCGGCAGTTCCCGCTCGGTAATCATGACCTGTGCAATGCTGAACGCCTCAGCTTCGCGAGCGCGGTTTTTCTTTTCCCGTGCGAGGTCCTCTTCCGTTGCCCTGCGAAGTACCTTTCGCAGCCCTCGTGGCGGCTTGGATGCGGGCGGAAAAGGCGCGGCTCCCGCCGGGGTGATTTCTTCCCCGCCTTCAATCGGCCGTTCGACTTCCTGCTCAACCCGAGGTGTCGCTTCCACGGCAAGCGGCTCCTGCATTCTCCTCATGCGGACCACCTGAGCAACGTCCAGTCCGCGGTCGGAGTCGATGATCACCTTGTCGCCCACGGCAACATTAATGTCCGTTGCGTCAAAATCATACACCTTCCAGTTATCATGAAAACGAACTCCGGCTATCCTTATCATAGTTTCTTCTGTCATCGATTTTCTGTCCTGTCTTCTGTCTTCTGGCTTCTGACTGTTTCTGTGCTCATCCTCTCCCAAACTTGAGGAGCAGGTTCTCCGCTACAAGCTGGGCGCTCACCCGCCGGTCCAGCAGGTCCCGGCTCGCAATGAAGAGTTCCATGTCCGCAAGAAGCCGGGGAAGCGAATACTGGTCGGCAACCTGACGGTAGAGTTGTTGTGCCCGAGCATGGACGAGCAGTCGCTCTTCCCCTGTCTCCCGGTATACCAGCGTGTCCCTGAGCGCTTCAACGCCGATCTCGATCAGGCGTCCGAGCCTTTCGCGGTCCTTCGCAAGCGCTTCCGCCAGCGACAGCGTCTCGCCGGGACCCATCTGCCCCAGCCCGGTCCAGAGCGTCGCAACCTCATCCCGGGCGGTTTTTTCCTGTTCAACGTCCATTTCGAGTCCGCGGCCCATGCTTCCCTGCGCAAGCGCCGCGATAAACCACGCGTCTTCTTCAGAGAGTCCGCGCCTTTGCGCAAGCGCCCGTGCAAGCGTGTTGCGGGGAAGCGGATGGAACGTGATCTCCTGGCAGCGCGAACGGATTGTAGAAAGAAGACTCTGCGGCATCGCGGTTATCAGAATGATGAGAGCGTCGCCGGGAGGCTCCTCGAGTGTCTTCAAAAACGCGTTCGATGATGCCGGGTTCATGGTCTCGGCATTATCAACGATCAGTACCTTCTTCATCCCCTCGAACGGCTTGAGCGCGAAGTCGGCCTGCACCTGCCTGATCTGGTCGATCTTTATCTCGTCCCCATCCGGGACCAGCACATGCACGTCCGGATGGCCGAGCGTCTCAACCTTGCGGCATGAAGGGCACGTGCCGCACCCGCCCTCCGGCTTCGCGTTCAGACAGTTCACCGCGGCGGCAAGGGCAAAGGCTGTCTTCTTTTTTCCGATCCCCGCCTGGCCTGAGAACAAATAGGCGTGGGCAAGGGCGTTGTTGGCGATCGCCCGCTGCAGGATTCGAATGGACTTTTCGTGTCCTTCTATCGTCGAAAACGTCATAATTGATAAGCTCAAACGTGTTTACAATCTACCGGATGCCCTGCGACTTACGAATGAATAAAAATATACACAAAACGGAATAGCAGTTCAGTCACAGAGGTCGCCGAGTACACAGAGGACAGCGCACTGCAATTATATTAATACGAGGAGTACTCTACGCGTTGTCCTCTGTGACCTCTGAGTCCTCTGCCTGCACCCGGCGTTTATGAGTGCGCCAGCGCGAGTGCATGGCGTGGTAAAAAAATTTCGCTTCTCGTTCGTCCGAGTCAGGAACCGCTACCCGACCATTTCATTATCAGATTCGCAACCTCTCATCAACGATCTTCCTGACCTTTGCCTGGATCGCTTCGGCCGATGAAGACGCGTCTACGACCTGGATGCGTTCGGGCTCCTGCGCAAGCAGCGCCAGGTATCCCTGCCTCACCCGCTCGTGAAAAGCAAGCTCCTCGTTCTCAAACCGCGCCTCGGCTTCAAGTCCGCGGCTATTGTTCCTCCCCCGCGCACGGGCGATTCCTGAGGCTGCTTCGATGTCAAACAGGAGGGTAAGGTCGGGACGCATCCCCGCGGTTACGATCTGGTCGAGAGCGCGGATCATCTCAATATTCAGCCCTCTCCCGTACCCCTGATACGCAAGCGTGGCGTCCGAGAACCGATCGCAGAGAACATTCGCACCGCCCGCTAGCGCGGGCACGATGATTTCGCGCAAATGCTGGGCCCTGCTGGCGGCATACAGGAGGAGTTCCGCTGCGGGATCGAGAACTCTGTTCGCCGGGTCAAGCAGGATCTTCCGTATTTGATCGCCGATCAGCGTCCCGCCCGGCTCCCGGGTGAGCACATACCGCACTCCCCTGGCGGTAAGATAGTTCGCAAGCAACGCAATCTGAGTGGACTTGCCTGAACCTTCGATGCCCTCGAAGGTGATGAAAGTTCCTTTCATTTATTTGAGCTCCGCAACGGCATCTCCCTCTGCCCTGAGCGCGGGGTTGGAGGTGAACAAGATCACCTGGGTCTTCGCACCCAGGGCGCGAAGGACCTGGCATGCGGCCTTCTGCCTCGCTGGATCGAATTCTGCGAGCGAATCATCGAGAATGAACGGAAATCGCCTTTTCCCGGCAAGCGCCTCGACCAGACCGGTCCTGAGACAGAAGGTGATCAGGCTCCTGGTCCCGTGGCTCAGTTCCGAGTAAGCCACCACCGAGTCGTCGTTGGCATGCACGATCGGATCGCCATCATGGCCGGCCTCGAGCCTTACATACCTGCCCGCGGTAACTGCAATCAGGCTCCTCTGGGCCGCCGCTTCAACCGCCGGGACAAGCGTCTCCATCTCGATCCCTCCCACCCGGCTTGCGATGCTGAGTTCCGCAAGGAATCCACCATGACTGCCGCCTGCCGAAAAATCATCAGAATCTGAGGGCAGATGCTGCGCTTCAGCACCGAAATCCCACGACGTCCCCGCGGATGCGGCGGATGCTTCGGATTCCAGCCGTTCAATATCCTGACGAATGCTGTAGGTGTCCACATTAAATTGAGCGAGTGCCTGCGCCGCCTTTTCCAGTTCCACGATCTCCCGCTGCTGATCCTCACACTGCTGCTGGAGAATTTCCAGGGTAAGATCCCCAAGGCTGCGCTGTCGCTGCTCTTCAAGATCGGCCCTGAGGGAGAGAAAATAGCGGTAGTTCTCTGCCTTTTCTTTAAGCTCGGCCGTCGATGTAGCCATTGTCGAGAGCATATAGGTCGTTAGGGTCGCCCCTTCCTGTTGAAAACGTTTTTCAAGTTCAGCGAGTTCTTGCTTCAGGTGTTCCTCTTCCTTCAGATACTGCCTGCGCCGCGCATCCTTCCGGGAGCCGAAATACCACGCGCCCGCCATCAACGCGAGTGCAAGAAGGACTCCACCGGCCAGGATGTAATAGGCCATGTCCCCGGTCAGCACAAATCCCCCGAGGATGACCGACAGGACGCCCAGGACGCAGCCGGTGATGAACAACTTGTCCGAGATAAAGACGAACGGAGGTATTGCCGCCCGCTGCATCTTCAGCCCATCGATCCGTTTGTTGAGCTCATCGGCATCAGCCAGCTTTTGGCCCAGACGCCGCTCCTGGGCCTCGATGAGCGCGCCAAGGTCATCGGGTATCGCCTCGTACGCCTTGAGCGCCTTAAGCGATGACTCCAGCTCTGCCTTTTTCCTCCCGAGCTCGTCGAGGGAGGTGGTTTTTTTTCTGTTCTCTTCCAGTGCAAGCTTGACGGATTGATACTTGTACTCGGCATCCGCGGCCTCCTCCGCCTTGCGAAGGGACTCACGAAGTACGGCGAGCCTTTCCTGATTTCCGGAGGTCTTTCGAACTGCGGGTGGAACCGGCGTGCTCGGCGCCGAACGAAGCAATGCGGCTGAATTAAACCTTCCCGGTCGGACTGGCTGCTCCCGCTGAAAAACAAAAATTCTGGAAAAGTCCTCTGCGGTAATCCCGGCGGTCAATTCGGCCATGAACCGAGCGGCGCTTTCCCAGTCCTTATGCAGAAGGCTGAATTCCTTGCTCGTTGGATTGTATTGAGAAATGTTTACGACGCGTTTTGAGAAATCCTGGATGATTCGGTAGTAATCATTGTCAGCGGAACACATCACAAGTGCCGCGCGTGATGCGTCGGGCGTGTGCCGGGATACCATGCTATCAAGGGCTCCGGCCTGATTGATGGGGAACAGCAGGCGCTGCATGGCGGCCACTGCCGTGGTCTTTCCCGATTCATTACCGGCAATGACAAGGTTGAATCCACCCTTGAACCTCAACCGGGTAGGTTCACGAAATCCCCGCACACCTTGCAAAACAAGCTCCACCAGGAACATCAATCAGGCTCCTTTTCTCAATTAATTTGGCACTATAACGCAAGTAGGCTAAAGTTGCAACAGGGAAAACGGCTCCATCACAGCGTCTCCAGCGCCTTCTTGAGCGCCTCGGCCTTCTGGAGGGTCTCATAGTATTCCTGTTCGGGAACGGAATCCGCAACGATCCCCGCCCCGACCTGGATGTGAGCGATCCCGTCCTTCACGACAAAGGTCCTGATGATGATGTTCAGGTCCATGTCGCCGGCGTTCGATAGGTACCCGATGGAGCCGGTATAGGGTCCGCGTGCCATGGGTTCAAGCTCGTCGATGATCTCCATACAGCGGACTTTGGGTACACCCGTGATCGTGCCTCCCGGGAAAACGGCACGGACCAGGTCGAAGGCATCACGTCCCCGCGCAAGCGTACCCCGGACATTCGAGACGATGTGAATAACATGGGAGTAATCCTCCACTGCCATCATCTCGTCCACCCGCACCGTGCCATACTCGCACACCCTGCCCAAGTCATTCCTCTCGAGATCGAGCAGCATGATGTGCTCCGCTCTCTCCTTTTCGTTCGTCAGGAGCTCCACGGAAAGCGCACTCGTTTCCGTTCCATCCCTTCCCCTCCTGCGCGTACCCGCGATCGGCCTCGTATCGGCAATACCGTTATAAAGCCGGACCAGACGCTCGGGGGAAGAGCCCACCAGCTGCAGGTCGCCGAAATCGAGGTACGTGGCAAACGATGATGGATTGATATCTCGCAGAATTGTGTATAAACGCAGCGTGTCCGCATCATCGATCGATGCCGAGAGCCGCTGAGACAGGTTCGCCTGATAGATGTCCCCTGCCGCAATATATTCCTTGCATTGCACGACCATGGACTCGAATTGGTCTTTCGTCATGTTCGGAGCAAGGATAAAACTCCCCGGAACGCTTTTTTCAGGGAGCTGAACAGTGCCCTCGTTAACCTTTGCGGCGAGCTTTGAGCTCAGAGCTATAATCTTATTTTTTGCTTCATCATAGAGCCTGCCCCACTGGTCCCGCTCCGGTTTCCGAAAGCCCATTTCCTGTTCCCGTGCTCCCGGATTGACGATCACCCACGCCTTTTCCAGGATATGATCAAAGGCAACAACCATATCCACGAACACGAAATACGCCTCAGGGATGTCCAGCTCAATCCGCGCCCTGCGTGGAAGCTTCTCGATCTGGTGCACAAAATCGTATGAGAAGAACCCCACTGCACCTCCGGTGAAAGGGGGCAGGCCGTCAACCCGCGTTGTCCGGTAATTGGCGAGAAGCTCACGAAGCTTCACGAGCGGCTTTCGTTTCATGGACGCCCGCCTTCCGTATTTGCCTGTGGGCGTGACCGGCAGACTGAGTTCCACATCGTCCCCGCGGGACCGGAAGATCAGGTAGGGTTCCGCCGTAACGAACGAATACCGTCCGATCTTGTCGTTCACCCGGGCGCTTTCGAGAAGAACGGGATAGCCTTCCCCCCTGATGGCCTCAAGCGCGGAAAGCGGCGTCAGTCCCGGCAGGTCGAGTTCGGCTGAAAGGGGCAGCAGTTTCCCGGACTGAACGGCATCGAGAAAATAGTTTTTTGAGGGCTTGATTGTATGCATGCTGAAATGGGGAAATTCTAAAGGCAATTCATTAACTGGTCAAGACAATTCTCAAAAAAAATTCCACACAATAACGAAGGATGTGGTATACTATAATTAGAAAGACGTAGTGATCTTTCTAAAGAAACGCACGAAGTTCACAGGGCGTTGCCGGACCATCACCGACTAGGTGTAGAGATGATAGCCCGTTTTGAGGGGAATAAGGCACCGTGTTGGACAGAGAGCCGAAACCGGTAAGAAGTCTGCAAGTTGAGCGGTCATTCACTGGTTGCTTCACAGGCTTCTATAAACATGGAAGAGCCGAAAGCCCCGAAGTCGAAGGATAGTGCGGGAAGAAAGGAACAATGAGCTTCACAGGGTCTGCTGAGCAGAGCCATAGAAGCAGCCATTGAAATCCCGCAGAGAATCCCCGGCTCAACGGAATATCAGTAACGGTCCGCAGGCAACGCCTTTTTTATTTTCATCCTCTCTCCTGGGGGCCACCCTAGCTCCCGATACGGGAATCACGCTGAAACACTTAATCTTTCGCTCGACAAGAATAGAAAATTATTTTAAACTGTATCTTCATAAGGAGATCGGCCATGAACCATGCCATGGACGTTAAGATCTATTACGAGGACACGGACTGCGGCGGAGTCGTATACTATGCCAACTACCTGCGCTACATGGAGCGTGCGCGGACCGAGTACCTTGCCTCCAGGGGCCATTCGGTCAAAATGCTGATGGATCAAGGCACGATCTTCATGGTGTTCCGCGTCGAGATCGACTACAAAGCGCCGGCCCGTTACGGAGACACGATCGAGATCGAAACATGGGTCAGAGACGCGACACGGGCCACGATGATATTCGAGCATGTGATGCGGGAAAAGATGTCCCGTCGCGTTTTGGTCGAATGCAGGGCAAAGGTCGTTGCTGTCGATGCGAACGCAAGACCTAAACGCCTGCCCGACGAGTACGTGGAAAAGATAAAGTGACATTCTCTTTTACGAAGGAGAAAATGAATCGCCGTTACTCAACCACCGCCTCCTGCTTTCTTTGCGGGTTCACCGGTATGTGTGATAAAAGATACTGTCCATGACTTCCTCAACCCTTGACAGCATCTCGCTCCGCAACGCCGGCGTGGTGAGCATTGCTCAACCGAAAAAAGGTTTCCGTTTTACACTGGACAGTCTTCTTCTCGCCGATTTTTGCAGCATTAAACCTCTTTGCCGCATTCTCGAACCGGGCTCGGGAACCGGGATCATTTCAATTCTGCTTGCACGAAAATTTCCAAAAGCGCGGATCATTGCCTCTGAAATAGAACCACAGGCATTCAACCTCCTTTGCCAAAATATACAGCATAATGGTCTTGTTGATATTATCATGCCTCTTGAGCAGGACATTCGATATCTGGGCCGGTCTATTGCGCCGGACTTTTTTGATGTCATTATCGCCAATCCACCCTATATCAAATACGGGACCGGTCGAAAAAGCCCCTCCCGGGAACGACAAACCGCACGTCAGGACGTGACCACATCGCTAGCGCACTGGCTCGACCTCCAGACCTTTTTAAAGGACAAGGGCAAATATTTCCTCGTCTTTCCCGCAAGCCGCGCAGCAGAAATGATGTCATTATTGCGAAAGAGAGGGATGGAACCAAAGCGCCTCCGGTGTGTGCATCCCTTTCAGGAAAAACCTGCGTCGCTTGTGTTGATTGAAGCAATAAAAACAAAGGGGGTTGGTCTTGAAATCCTGCCGCCGCTGGTCGTTCATGAACAGGGTGGTGGCTATTCGAAAGAGATGCGGGAGATATACGGGCTGGGATGAAGCCGCCCAGGACAATATTGTGTCTAAAGACGCCTTCATCAGGAATTCAGCCCATGCTCATCCCTTTTTTTTGTAACTGCCCAGGTCGGTTGCACTGCGCAGTCGCAATTCGAGATCGCTTGCACAGCTTTGAAATTGTTACCATAAATGCGACCAGGGTATAAGGTTTAGCCATTAAAAAAAGGGGGAATTGTGGATATAATGCGAAAAGGACTATTTTAATGCCAAACAAAGGTTGCTTTTATTTAAAAAAAGTGAGATAATGATAAATATAAGAATGTAAAAGGTCACAGAAGATCAAACCAGAAAGGCCACAAAGACAGGCGTCTTTGCGGCTTTTCCATTTGGGATGTTATCATCAGAAAGGGGCACCATGGCGATTAAACAAAATTACAAGGAAAAGCTGGAATTGAAGAGAAATATCATGCTTGCTGCCGGTCTGGTCTCCGAACGGTTTCCTGCGGTTGCCAACATCATGTTTCGCATGACCTATTACCAGAGGACGGCGGACCCTATCCTGATGAAGCGCACGATAAGTTTTTCTCCAACTAATTATGCCTGTTTTCATCTTGAATGTATGCGGGAAGAATGCTCTGACGGCGGTTTTGACCTGACGCCGGTGGTTGCCAGTCTGGTTAAAAACAACAAGAAATCTGTATCAGGCAAAATCGTCTGCAATGGGAAAAGCGATGATCTCCGACACGGCCATGCCAGTATCGCCTATGAGGTCAGTGTCCAGTACAACAAGCCTCCTAAATAAGGCGTATCTCTTCCTTCCCCGCAGGTTCCTCAAAATCTACATTTCTCCTCCCCGCGGTCATATCCGGGCCGCGTGCTGTTTTTCTCTTGCCTCTTGACTTTCTGCTACCCTTTGCCTATTCTCTTTAACATAATCCGTTAACGATGCCGATCTTTAAACACATAGCCTTGATTGTCATACTGATCGTCTTTCACCACTCTCTGGCTGTCCCGGCAAACGGCGAAGAGATGTCCACTACAGCTACGACCACGCAGCAACAGGAGTCGCAAACACTACGAGAACAGCCTTCGGAAACTGAGAAACAAGCAACTGCCCCGCTTATCGAAACCATTCAATCATCCCCCTCGGATACGTCATTGGAACCCGATTTCATCGGCCCGAAGATGGGATTTATTGATGAGCTGCACGGCGAAATATCCGAGCGGCTTCTTACCACTGCGACCTGGCTTGACTCCTTTTTTTCGGACGATCGGTACATAAAGGAGGAAAACCGCTCATATATACGGGTCCGGTATGATTTCTTCAAAGAAGAAAGATCGGGCCCTACATATAAGCCGGCGTTTGACATACGCCTGGCACTTCCGCAGTTGGAGAGGAAGGCACACGTCGTCGTATCGGCAGAGCCTGCTGAAACTCCTGCCACAACTCCGGTTCTGCCGAGTGCCACCACCGAACGCATCGGAACGACAGAGCGTAATGTTACAACTGCTGTCCATTATACGCTTCGTGCCACGGCGGAGCAAAACTTCATTGTGAGGAGCGGAGCACAGTTCACTCATGGTTCGCCCGCGTTGTTTATCGCGCCACGATACCGGTATTTTCGCCCGCTCAATACATGGGACTTCCGGTTCACCCAGGAGGCAATCTGGAACACGCTCACAAGGTGGCAGGTGAACACGGTCTTCGATCTCGAGCGGCAGCTTCCTTACGAGCTCTTCTTCCGCACAAGCGTCGGCGGCTCCTGGATCGAAACCAGCAGGGGTTATTTCTACGGCCTCAGTTTTTCGCTGCGCCAACCGCTTGACGCGAAACGCGCCCTGGAATACGAATGGAGCAACGCTTTTCAGACCAGGCCGGTCGGCGAATTATTGGAAGTCGTATTCAGGGTGCGCTACCGCCAGAGCTTCTTGCGGGAATGGTTCTTTTTCGAAATTGCCCCCCAGTACCGCTTCCCGCGGGATAGGGATTACATCGGCACTCCCGGAATCCTGTTTAGGATCGAAATGTTTTTCGGGCGAAAGAGATAGAGCAGGAAAGTGAAGCTTGCTCGCGTTCAAGGCAGGGTATGCGGAATGGTTTTCAATGAGCGGATCAGAACGCGGATGAAAAGCCAAAGACCAGTGACCGTCGGAATGCTTAATAGAGACTCTCGGACTGAAAAACATCACCCGATTTGAAAGCACGTCATCGAGATCGAGCCGTATTGAAACCCTTCATAGGTGAAGAGAAGAGGTTCGTTCTTTTCCTGCAGGGCGATGGCATAGATCATGGGAAGATAATGATCAAGCGTCGGCACGGCAAGGACCGCTGTCTTTCCCATGTTCGTATAGTGGATCAGGTCCTGGTGGTTTCCCCTGGTCAAGTTTGATTTCACTCGCTCATCGAACTCCACGGCCCAGTCAAATGACTTCGCCGCAATGTTCATGTAATCGAACATCCCGAGATTGTGAACGATATTTCCGCTCCCAATGATCAGAACACCCCTGCTTCGCAATTCAGACAACCCGGCGGCGAGATCATAGTGATACTGGAGCGGTTTCGGGTCCCATTCATTAAAAGAATAATCGAGACTCAGCTGGAATACCGGGATATCTGCAGAAGGATACAGGTGTTTCAGGATTGCCCAGGCACCATGGTCCAATCCCCAGCCATGATCGCATTTCACCGAGTCTTTCGTAACCGCGCCTGTCACAAACGACGCCTCTTCCGGAGCGCCTGGACAGTGGTAGGTTGTCTCATACAGCTTTTCAGGAAACCCGTAGAAATCGTAAATGGTCTTTGGCTTCTGCATGCAGCCCACAAAGGTTCCCTTTGTAAGCCAGTGTGCGGAGATGACCATGATCGCCTTTGGTTTGGGCAGACTCTTCCCCAAAGCACCCAGGCTTTGCGTGAAACTGTTGTCCAGAATAATGTTCAATGGCGATCCGTGCCCGATAAATAGCACCGGCATTTTTTTAGTCATTGTTCTCACCTCGCCCGGATAAACCCCATAACGACGTAGCCGGCCGGAAAAGCCCTTCAGCAAGATTACAGGACAACATCGAATTATGGTTCATATTCTTCTGCATCCTGTTAACCTGTCAAGAGGCAAGACTGATCCACCCATTGTGAGAAGAATATCATTCTATTAAACCACTTACTTCGTTCGATCATCCAGACTCAAAGGCCCGGATCCGAAGTGCGTGATCATCAGCGCCGCACCAAGCATCGAGAGGTTTTTCATGAACATGATATGCTGCATCTGAGCCGCATTCGGGTCCGCTACTGCCCAGAAATTATGCATCATGACGGTGACGGGCACCAGGAAGAGCACAATGAGCCACGCGCCCCATCTGGCCCGGTATCCTAAAAGGATGCTCAGTCCGCCGGCCAACGCGATCATCCCCGACAACGGTACGGCAATCGAGGCCAGGGGTACGCCATGGCTCGCTGCGTACCCGATCGTACCCGCGGAGAAATGCCCCGGCGCTGCCATAATAAATATGGCCACGTACAAATACCCTTCCCAATAGTACCAGGCAATTCATAGTCCGGTCCTCCCTCATGCGATGAAAAATGCGAACTCAGTTATTCATTATAGCAAATTATCCTGCCGGATATTCGGCGGGCGCAGAGGGAGAGCTCTGCATTTATTTGTGATTCATGTAATGTTCAGGAGTAGAAATCGAGAGGGGTTGAAAAACAGTCAAAAAAAGAGGGCTCCATTTTCGGGGCCCTCATCGCTTATTCCTGTATAGTCTACGTGTCAGGGTCAGGATAAAGTTCTGCGTCTGATCGGATGACGAGATGTCTACAGGAGCGGGCAGGGTCGTCAGGTAGCCGGTCGCGGAGGCCTCGACATTGTATTTGCCAGCAGCCGCGATTGTGGGGTTAACAGATATAGGCGTGATGCCCGTGCCATAGTTGGCCAAGAAGCGGCGCGTCAACAGGCAATGTCAGCGTATAGGTGGGACTGGAAATCAAATCGAATGCCTGGACCGCCTGCGACTTCACCGTCACCGTGAGACCCGTTGTAACGGTTTGCATCGATGTAACGATGGCAATTACGTCAGTGCTGGGTGGATTCAAGGTCACCGTGCCGCTGATGGTTCTGGTCGTCGAGGGCGGCAAGTCGATTGGTTGCACGCTGGTACTGACCGATACAGTGCTGGTGGCGCTCGACACCGGCACACCGGCTATGACCGCGGTGGCATGGCCGTCCGCGGTGATGACGACATCGTAGTTATTGGGCTCAAGACGAGCAAGGAAAAATTCTCCAGTCTGGGGGTTCGGCACCGTTGATCTCACGACTGTGCCGTTCACCTGGGCGGAAACCGCCACGTTGCTGCCGGTCAAGGAAGTGGCGACAAAGCCGTCGATGCCGTTCACCACAAAGGGAATGACCTTGATCACCGGTTTGAGCAGGTAGCTCCCGTTGCCGCGCGTTACGATGGACTTGCATGCATCGAAGTCCAGCAGCAGATCGACGCGTTGCCCGGGGGCAACATCGAACTCATTTATCAGTTTGATCCCGCTCTGCACCGCGCTTGGTGTATCGAGCGGGATCTCGGTGGTTGGAGTTACACCTGAGAGGACAAGCGAGTTGGCGAGCGTCCCGGTGCCATTCGAAGCCAGCACCAGCCGCAGTTGCGTGTAATGGCCGGCCGCAAGCGGTGTCTGGCCTAAGTCCTCTAAAGCGCCGTTGGTCAGATCGAGCAGGTTGATTTTTCTCGCCGGGGTAAGGGTGATATCTGTCCAGCCGGCATCGTTTTCTGTGGCAGAAGCGCTTTGGTGGACCCGCACCTTGCTGACAGTGACATTCACCGCGTCAAAGCCGCAGGCCGGGGAATCGGTCAGCGAAACGCCCAGCGTGCCCGGTGCCGACGACGAGTTTGAGCTGCTGCATCCGGCCATTATAAGTACTGAAATGAGAAGGATTGCAGCAAACCACGCCTTATATACTATCCTGAAAAAAGTCGAGCTTTTTCGCATTTTGAGTTACCTCCTTGTTCGTTGTGTTTTTTGATTGTGTTTTGAAGGAAGAATATCGACTGACAAAAGCAGCCCTATCTAATACTTATATAGTATAGCGCTTGTGCTTGAAAAGTCAACAAAGTGGCTAATAAATAATGTCATGACAAAATATAAATGTCCGGTTTTAAGAGGCAGCCAACAACTGGTGAGCGCCGTCCATGACTAAACCCGCTGGACAGCCTTAGGGCGCGCAAGCGATCCGGACGACCTGCACCATCTTGTTCGCCGCCCGGCCCAAGTCTCCGATTTCGTCTTTAGACTCGCCACATCTATGTGTGGATGAAGCAGCCGGACCGGGGTGACGTTCGCTGCCGCGAAGGTGATTATAAAAGGATTGGCACTAGATTACAGAGTTTTTAAAACAAGCATCGCGTAGATATCATCCCGTCCGTTGTTGAGAGAGAGGTGTTGTGAGAAACAGTCAAAAAAAAGGCCCCGTTCACGGGGCCCTTTTTATTTGTCCCATCTTGTTCACGGCACAAGGGTAAAGTCCTGCGTGACATCCGCAGCCGAGATGTCCACGTCAACGGGTTGGGTCACATAACCGGTAGCGGAAGCCTCAACCTTGTACTTGCCGGCTACGTCAGGTTGCGGCGTAAACGCAAGAGGTAAAGAACCCGTGCCATAGCTGGCGAGCAGCGGCGCGTCAGCGGGCAGCGTGAAGCTGTAGGCGCCGGTATCCGCCTCAACGTTCTGAGACTTTACCGTCACCGTGGGGCCGCCTGTGAAGGTCTGCTTCGTTGCCACGGAAGCGGTCACATCCGTGTTGGGCGGAGCCAGGACGACCGTCCCGCTGATGGTTCCGGTCGTCGAAGTCGGCAGGGTGATTGGTTCCAAGCTGGAACTGACCGTGGCGGTGCTGGTGGAGGTCGAGATCGGGACCCCGGCAATGACCGCAGTTGCATGGCCATCCGCGGTGATAACGACGTCGTAATTATTAGGCGCGTCAAGACGCGCGAGGAAGAACTCGCCGGTCTGCGGGTCCGGCACTGTTGCTCGCACGACCATGCCATTCAGCTGAGCAGAAACAGCGACGTTGCTGCCGGTCAATGAAGTGGCGACAAAGCCGTTGATGCCGTTCAGCACAACGGGAATTACCCTGATCACCGGCTTGAGGTTGTACTTTCCACTATGGCCGCGCTTCACAACGGACTTGCAGGCGTCGAAATCCAGCACCAGATCGACACGCTGCCCGGGGAGCACGTCGAACTCGTTGATCAGTTTGAGCCCGCTTTGCACCGCGCTCGGTGTATCGAGCGGGATCTCGGTGGTTGGGGTTACACCCGACAGGACAAGCGAGTTGGCGAGCGTCCCGGTGCCATTCGATGCCAGCACCAGCCGCAGTTGCGTGTAATGGCCGGACGGCAATGATGTCGTTCCAAGGCTTTCGAGCACCCCGTTGGTCAGATCAAGCAGGTTGATCTTCCTGGGCGGGTTCAGCGTGATGTCCTGCCAGTTGGCATCGTTTTCTTCTGCGGAAATGCTTTGGTGAACCCGCACTTTGCTGACAGTAACATTCACCTCGTCATAGCCGCAGGCCGGCGCATCGGTCAGTGAAACACCTAGTATGCCCGGCGCCGATGACGAGCCGGAGCTGCTGCCACCGCTGCTGTTATTGTTGCTGCTACTACATCCGGCCATTATAAGTACCGAAATGAGAAGAATTGCCGCAAACCACGCCTTATATACTATCCTGAAAAAAGTCGAGCTTTTTCGCATTTTGAGTTACCTCCTTGTTCGTTGTGTTTTAATTGTGTTTTGAGGAGAGAACATCGCCCGGACGAAAGCATCCCGATCTGATACTAACAAAGTATAGCGCTTGTGGCTGAAAAGTCAATAATGGGGAAATAAAGCAGGAACCACTCGTCAGTTTCGGAAGTTTATTTATAAAAAACAGCTCATTGCAAGGCGCATTCCTTAAGAATGGACGCACCTGCGTATCATCTCAGACGCCTGCTTCCCTTAATTCACCCTCTTGAAGTCTATATATCCCCGCTCCACATCCGTGCTCACAAGCTGCACGCGCAGCTGGCGGCCGACGGCCATGCCTTCAAATCCGCTCGACAGCCTTCCTTCGACGGGTGGATGAAGCAGGCGGACCCAGGTGCCTTTTGCAGCCGCGCCGGTGACGATGGCGTCGAACCGCTCGCCGATCCGGTCTTCCAGCAGCATTGCAGCGCCGGATTTTCTGACCTGCCGCTCCACCTTCTTTGCCGCGTCCTCTTTTTGCGTGCAGTGTAGTGCCAGCCCCTGCAGCTCAAGGTTTTCATAGGGCAAGGGCTTGCTGTCAATGGCCGCCTTGAGCAGGCGCTGGGTGATCATGTCCGGGAATCTGCGGTTCGGGGCAGTGGAGTGGGTATAATCCCTGACCGCGAGCCCAAAGTGTCCTTCGGGTATGCCCCCGGGAAGACTGAGCATATATTCGCCGGGACCCAGCAGCTTGATCACGGAAAGGGAGAGATCCGGGAAGTGGATCGGATCAGCGGCCTTCTCCTGTGTCAGGAACGTTTCCAGGGATTTCGAATCAGGCTCGTCAGGCAGTGTGAAGCGCTTCTCCGCGGCAATTTCCCTGATCCGGTCCCATTGCTTCGGCGTGCGCACTACACGCCGGAGCGAGGGCAGGTTCCGCGAAGCGAGAAAGCGCGACGTAACGCCGTTCGCCGCGATCATGAAGTTCTCTATAATGTCCTGCGCCCGGTTGCCTTTTTCAGCAACAATTTCCTTGAGCTCGCCGGCGTCGAACACCAGACGCGCCTCCATTGTCTCAAGTGTCAGTGCGCCATGGTCGTGCCGGAAGGTCTTCAGCTCCTGGGACACCCGGTCCTGCAGCCGGAGGTTCTCGCTCAGTCCGTCTACCTCGCCGATCTCTTTCGGCATCGGCCCTGCACCTTCAAGCCAGGCAGCAACGCCGTGGTACGTGAGCTTCGCGCGGTTTCGGACGAGCGCGCCGTATACATCGGACCGCTGAAGGGACATGTCGCCGCCAAGGACCATCTCGACCACGACGGCAGTACGGTCCGAGGCGTAGTTCAGCGACGTGAGGTCCGTCGACAATCGCTCGGGCAGCATGGGAAATATTGTTGCATCGGTATAGACTGACGTCGTGTTCTGGCGCGCATGATCGTCGATGGCCGAGCCTTTTTTGACCAGGGCATCGACATCGGCAACCGCGACAAGGACCTTGACCATTCCATCGGCCAGCGACTCGGCAACGGTAAGCTGGTCCAGATCTCGGGAATCATCATTGTCAATGGAGCACCACAGTAAATGGCGCAGGTCGCGCATCGAGCCTTCAGTCTTTTCGGCCGGCCCCCCGATGCCAGCGAGTTCTGCCAGTGATTCGGATGAAAAATCCGGAAGCAACCCCCGTTCGAGCATGACCCTGCGGGCGATCTTTTGCAGAAGAGAACGGTGTTGTCTGTTGTTTGTTTCCATTGATTTATTATTCACGGCGCCTCTGCGGCGTACTCTGCATTTTGTATGCGTCAGACCTGGTGTCCCGGCTTGCTCCGGGAGAGACTAAAAGGCGTACTTCTCCAATTTTTCCAGCACCCTGATATGAAGGAGTTCAGAAGGAATGATGCGGAGCTCAATCAGTTCACGGTTTCCCTCCATCGGGTTTGCCGGTTGGGCAGAGGCCACAAAATAAGACCCGTATCGTATCGCGAGCTGGGGCTCTGCGACGTATAGTGCATCCTGAATAAAGCCGGCCATATGCTGCGCCTGCACTCTCTCCGCCGCATACTTAGCATAGGTGCCGCTTGAAGGGAAACGCAAAATGATCAGTACAAGGCTGATATCCGATCTTGTCTGTTCATTCTCCATGAGCAACAAAAAAATGCGAGAAAGCTTCTTTAAATCGGCATGTGCCGAGGACTTCAGGGCGCCGTCCCCTGAAAACAGGAACGACTTCTCCATGAGAATGGAGCTCCCTCTTACCTTGAGGCCTTTGATCTGTTCCGCTCCAAACTCCCTCTGAAACATCAGTTTGATGCTCTTGGAAAATTCGTTTCGGGGCTGGGAAATGGCAAGAGCCGGTTCCAGGAACCGCTGGATCCTGACTGCCCGGTAGTAGAGCAGGGCGCTCAGAAGCACCAGGCTGATCAGCAAGAGGCTCAGGACCGGGCCGGCAGGCGGCGCGTATCTCCACAGGGATTTATCGTTCATGGCGCGCCTTCCTCAAGACGGTCAAGTTTTTTCATTGCCACCGTGAAGTCAGCCTCGGAAACAGTTGCCGGTGAATGGATGGCCTTGTTGCGCAAATACATCAAATCGTAGAACAGAGCTATCCTTGCGTGACTGATGCGGCGGCCCTGTTCCATCTCTTTCAATCCGTCCGACAAGGTCGGAAGCTTCCTGCCGATCACCGCGGTCGTGAACGTCCTCAACCGGTTTTCAAGATGATTACCCATCAGAAGTGAAGCGACGACCTTCTCTCCGCGCCGGTAATATTCCAATGCCTGCTCCATCGAGAGTCCTCCCTTGACGATGCTGATGTTCTCCGTGGACTCTGTTTCACCGGGCGCCAATCGCTGTATTTTTTGATAGACCTCCAGGCATTTGTCAAGCATGTCCTTCTCAAGATAGGATTCGGCAAGAAGAAACAGATCTCGGACATTGTCGGCAACATCCCGCTGTTGAACGGCAAAGGCATAGGCGCGTTGAATGGCCTCAGACTTGTTGTCCTTCTTGTCAAGCACATCGAAATGTCTGGCCCACCTCTTGCCTTTCAGCACATTGTCCTTCGTAAAACGGAAAAGGCGCTCCGAAACCTCCCGTTTGTCGAGCTTGCCGCTGATGACGATAATGTTCAGCGTCGGATGGGTCTCGAAGAGCTCCGGCAGGATATCGATGCCCTCGTCCATCCGGTCGAATTCGATGTCGAGCGTCATAAGGTCGATGAGCTGCGTCGTCAGGACCTGCAGGGCCTCCCTGACGCCGCTTGCCTCGTGGAACCGGAGGTCAGGGTCCTCGTCCTTGAGCGCCCGCTGAATTTCGAGCTTCAGCAATTCCCGGTCCTCGAAGTCATCGTCTGCAATCAGCACCTTAAACATCGGGCGTCTCCTCGATAAAGGGGAAATTGATTATTATTTCCGTTCCAACTCCCGGGGCCGTATATTCCTTGCCGATCTTGATCCTCCCGGCATGAAGACCGACAACGTATTTGGCAAAATAGAGCCCCTGTCCCCAACTCTCTCCGATGCCCCTCCCCCGGTAAAAGCATTGATCAGCCTGCTGCTCATCCATGCCGATACCCTGGTCCCGGATGGAAAGCGTCAGGTACCGTCTGCTGCCGTCCGTGTCCATGGCGCAGGATACCAGAACGCTCGCATGCTGCTGGTCGGGTTTTTTATATTTGACGGCATTGTCGATAACATTTTCAAATACGGTCTTCAGCAAGGGCGGGGCTGCATAGATCATCGGAACAGCTATCGTCTCCTGGATCGTAATATCGGCGAGGTCGCTGTATTGGCTTGCTAGGTGGCGCAGCATGGCTACGAGATTGACATTTTGAAAGTCGACCAAACCGGCCTCGCGCTCATCTGATATTTTCTTAAAAATATCAATATCAGCGAACAACTTGTCCAGATTGTCGTCGATGCGCTCGGTCGCCTCTCGGGGCAGTCCTGGGAGCAGGTCGATCCTTCGCTTGATCCGTCCGAGGTTGTTTTTGAATTCATGCCCGATCGTTGCCGAGATATATCGAATAAATTCGTTTCGACGGGCAATTTCCTGATTTTTCAGGACGAGCATCATGTTCTCACGCGCCCTCCGTTGTTTTTGCTGGTAGACAACGGACAAGTACATGGTAAGGGAGACAAACGAAATGATCATGACCACAAAGGCATAATGAGCGACAACGTTGGATGAATCGAGCTGCCCCTGCATAATGGAAAGACGCTGGTCGATGCTGGTATCAGGAGGGACCAGGGCTTTCCACGGCATCAGCCGCAGCTCAAGACCTTCAAAGGGGGGGAAGAAACGGTTTGAGAAAACCATGCCCAGAACGAGCCAGATAAAAACCATAAGGACCGTCAGTGCCAGGGCCCGTATTCTGTGTGCATTGCCGGAATTTATCATAGGGGATAATTTATTACAAATGGCCGGTTATTACAACAAGAAAAGCGGGACCACAGTATGCGCCGGGAAAAGAGTTACCATGAACTGGATATTTGTTTTTATATCTTGGTCAATTCTGTAAATCTGGATTCATTTGCAATAAGTCGTCATACCCGCGAATGCGGGTATCCAGGGTCCCAGTACTTGCTTGAAATAAACGGGGTTCCCGTTTTCACGGGAATGACGGCACCGGATCTTTCAGAAATGTATCGATCCTGTTTTCCCGTCAAAGGGTCATGGATGCGTAAAAAACGCGGCATGGTTGGAGGTAAATATCGGAGGGTCGTTTTTCAGGATCGCCGAGACAGCGGGGTGCTTTTTAAATTCAATATCAAGAAACCGCCGCACCGCTCTTCGGTCCCATCCGTGAGGATGTTTAAAAGCCGCATAGAGCGACAGGTCTCCCTCGTAGAAGTGTTCTGTTTCATACTCCCGGGCTTCGTGCCCGCACACAGGCATATTAAAAATTGCGAGGTTCAGGAACGTAATCGCATCGCTGTGAGCAGCGACGAATTCAAGCGTCTTTCGCGCTTCCCTGACCGTCTCAGCCGGGGTGCCGAAAAGAAGATAGACATACGCGGCGATCCCGGCAGCATGAAGATTTTTCAACGCCCGCGATGCCGTTGCAAGATCGGTCCCCTTCCGCAACCGGTCGAGAACCCCCTGGTCGCCTGATTCCAGTCCGAGCTTCAGCATCCGGCATCCCGATCGTTTGAGCTGCATACAATAATCGATGTCCGTGAGCTCTTTGCCGATCCTCGCAAAACCGTACCACGGGACTCCGGGGGGATCGTTCGCCAGCGCATGCATGAGCGCGGGACTGACCGCATTGTCGAGCAGATGGACCAGGACAGGACCCGTTTTCGCAATCAGCGATTTGAGATCAGTCATCGCCAATTTCGCGGGAACCGGGACATAGGGATTGTCCTCCGCTGTTTCCGGGCAGAAAGAACATTTGTTCCAGTAGCATCCGCTCGATCCGCTGTAAGGAAGAATAAATCCCGGAGACAGGTACTCTTCAGAAGGCAGGGAGCCATAGTCCGGTGTAACGTGCGTATGCCCGATTTCTTTGATGCCGAGCAGTTCGAGCAGCGGCCCCTCTCCCGGTCCGGCGATAATATGATCAACCAGTCCGCCAAAAGGGTTCTTCCACGCAGGACCTTTCATCCAGGAAGTCACCAGTCCGCCGCCGAGAACGATCTTTAAACCGGGGAACTCGCGTCTGATGTAGCCGATCATTGCGAAGGTTGTCAGTGCCTGGCTTAGATAATTCAGGGAAATACCGACGAGACCTGCCGTTCGTTCGGAGCCTGCCGCGGGCAAGGTCGAAGGCGTTCATCTCGGCGCAGCCTGCTCTCGAATGATGGTATCGGGTGCGAGACAACAAGGTCTTTCAGAATTTCAGGAAGCCGTTTGCTGAACCAGGGATAAAACGGATCCTGTTCCGGATGCTCGGCGGCGATGATCAGGTCACTGCTCCGCACAGGAGAAAGCTGTTGATGGTGATAATCCGCCAGGCCGAGGATCGCATGGAACTCCCTGGCAGAGGCCTCCAGCACGCGGTTCACATCTTTTACGGCCCTGCGGTAATGGTCGGGATTGCGATAGGTCCGCGGGTCACGGAGTGCCGCGAGATTGGAGGAAATATTTTTAACCGCCCGCCGGGTCCAGGTATCGGACGCGGTCTGCGGCTTCAGCATGAGAGAGAGAAGTCCTTCGAGATTCGCGTCCAGGACCATGCAGGATATTCCCCGCGCGCTAAGCGCGCCCGCAAGTTTCGCTATGCCCGCAGGAGGCTCGCAGGGTTTTGCTGCAGGAGGAAAGATAAGGAGCATGAGGCATTATGCCGGATGAGGGATGTGATATCAAGAGCATTCGCAAGGAACAGAAAAAATACAGGCATCAGTC
>CAVWIL010000010.1:0-267883 GCA_963755045.1 Nitrospirota bacterium
TCTTGATACGGTCGCTCCTCAATGGTATTCTCCACTATCGGAAATGTTTGTAATTTTTAACATATATGGAGGGAAAGAGTCAATAAAAAAATCCCCCTTTACGCTCTCATGTAAAGAGGGATTATCATGTCCTCTCGGAATGAATAAACACAAAAGGCAAGGTTTGTTTACCCTGCCTTCAAGTTGTCAGGCCCGCCCTACTCTGGTGCGCCTGATTATATCCATCATTTTATCTTTTGCCGCCAGTTTCAGCTTCTGGATCCGTTTTCTCTCTACTTCTTCCTCAGGAGTGAGATACCGGTGGGTCTCGAACGAAATCAGAGTAGTCTTCGAGTTTTCTATGCTCCTGCTCCCACTTCTGGTACTCCGAATTCTCTATCCTGAGTCTTGTTACAAGTGCTTCTTCGCTTACCTCCACATCCATCATATTGCGTCCCTCCTTTAGGGTTAAATATCTGTGAGAAGGTCCTGGAAAAGAGCAGTTGTATGATGATCTGTATATAGTAAAAAGTAACATATCTTCGGGGAAAAGGCAAGCGGGAATAATTAGTTTAAAAACATGCTGTTAACCCGTTTCATCGCGTTTCACGAGGTTCTCGAACGCCGCCTGCTCCAAGGTCATCAGCACGGCATCTTCAACCGGAGAATCGTAGTATCCCCGCCGCACGGACGTTCCCGTGAACCCAAGGTTTAAATAAAGCTTCTGGGCCGCTGCGTTCGATGACCTGACCTCAAGAAAGGCCCTCGTTGCGCCCTTTTGATAAGCCCGCTTCAAGGCTGCAAGGACCAGCCTTTTCGCAACCCCCTGCCTTCTCTGCCCCGGCGCCGTGGCCAGGTTCAGGATGTGCACCTCGTCGGCAGCAAGCCAAAACACGATATAACCGATCACGCTCCGCGGCAACGGGTCATCCGCAAGCGCAACCATGAGCGTGGAGACAAGCGGACTCCGGAATTCGGACAGGAAGAGGTTCCTCGACCAGGGCATGCTGAAGGAGGCCTGCTCGATTTTGAGGACCTGGTCCATGTCCTCTTTTTTCATGAGATCTATCATCATTCGTATTTTGTTGAGAAGGCTTTTCTCACCACAGAGGCGCGGAGACACAGAGGACTGACTTCATGAGGACGATATCGTTTTTTTGCACATCCCCTTCTTGGCCTGAACGACATTTCTGACCCGTCTAAGGCCACGTCCACTCGCCCGCGTAAACTCGGCCTGCGGCCTCAGACAGTACGCGTTCACCCTGCGGGACGCTTCCTTAGGCCAAGACGGGTGCCCATAAATGTCGTAAGGGCCACTCCGGGGACGTGCGGGGTTTGGGTAAAGCCTTAAAAGGTCCCCGTCTTTCAGAAGCCCCTGCATCCCGTGAACAGTCTCGCGCACAAGCATGCGTAAAGCATTCATGGCCGGTTCCACCGCAAAACCAGGCAGACACGGCCGAGCCCGTTCGCACAGGCGAGGGTGGAGTGCTGCTTTGCTCGAAGACGCTTGTTAACCCCACTGGCACTTGCATGCCTGCGCGGGACTGTGAACCGGGGTGCAGAAAAAAATATCGTGCTCTGCTTGCAAAAGACGTTTTTTACGTATGATCCCTGACTTTTAACTAGTTCACGATATGCAGCTGTAAAATGCCACCCACTTGTAATGGAGATGACTCTAAAAGATTTTACTCAGTGTTCTCTGTGGTTAAGTTCTTTTTTTAATTTTTCCCACATCACTTCTGCCTCGGATCTTCTAATATACAGCGGTGTCACGCTGTCCACATCGGCCTGTTTACCGCTCTTGATCATTGCGAGGCCGATCTCCGCGACAGTGGCCGCTGAAGGGAGTATTGCCGAGACCGGCGCGAACAGGGCCAGATCTCCGAACAGGTTCACTATTTCCTCACGGAAGAGATGGGAGGCTTCGCCGGTAAAGAGGGTCTTCTCGGATATTCGCTCGGAAAGGAGTGCGAGAGAGATCACAGCCTCGGCCATGACCTGCACCAGGGTTGTCCCTTCGAACCGGTACATCGACGCATACACCTCGTTCTTGCGTGCGTCGAGCATCGGGCAGACCGGGTACGCTGCATAGGGCACCTTCCACGCCAACGCCTGGAGCGTCGGCACGGCAGCAACCGGTTTTCCGGTGACGAGCGCGAGCCCCTTGACCGCTGCAAGACCGATCCTGAGGCCGGTGAATGATCCGGGGCCGATCGCAACAGCATAGCCATCAATGTCGGCTATCGAGAGACCCGTGTCCTTGAGCACCCGGTCCACCGTGGACATGAGGCGCTCCGAGTGTGTCACCTCGATGTTGAGGCTGTACTGTGCAATAACGCTGTCTTCGGAAACCACGGCAACGCTGCCGGTCGTGGTCGATGTTTCGATGCCGAGAATATACATGTTGGTAACTTACAGAAAAAACCGGGATATGTCAAAGCAAAATAGCTGACAAGTCACACCGCCCGCGATCAGGATGATTGCGTGCAGAACGATGAATAAGTAGAGCCCGTCCAACGGAGAGTTGAAAGCTTGAGTGATAACGCGAGATCCCGCAGAGCCCCGTCCCGTCCTGGGCAGGACTAGCTACTGCAGGAGTAGGACCAATCTGGGTAAGGCGATCTTGAAGTAGAGCCACATCATGAATCGTGAATCGACCCAATGGCATCCATAACCCGAAGACCCCGACTTATTTTTGTTATTTTCTTACATTCACACTCAAGGAATGAAGACCTTTTGCCCCATCAGGAAATGAACGGAATAACTTTCCCAGGAGAGACGGAGACTCCTGGACTTTCCCCGCTCTGTCGATTCCGCGAACGGTTATCATATACTCCCCCTCCTTTGAGGGCTTCCAATCGTAGCTCCAGAGCGACCATGACCACTTTGAAAGCGGCGGTTTCAGCGCGGCATCATGCCACGTCCTCTTATTGTCGAGGGAGATTTGCACCTTGCTTATGCCGTACCGTCCGGCAAACGCCACTCCTCCGATAACATAATTGCCAAGGGGTATCGTCTTGCCCTCCATCGGCATCAGGATCTGAGACTTGTTGGGAATGATCGCGTCATCGGACCATTCCCTCTTCTCCCAGTACCCCTTGAAATCGTAATTAACGAGTTCTATTTTTGAAAGCCATTTGACGTGTTTCATTCCATAAATGCCGGGAACTATCGCCCTCAAAGGAAAGCCGTGCTTTCGGGGTAGCGGCACTCCATTCATCCGGTACGCGAGGAATACGTCTTCCGACAGTGAAAGGTCATAGGGGATGCTGTCGCTGTACCCGTCCTCTGCATAAAAGACGGTCTTCACGATCCCCTTTTTCGGGACTGCCTTGTCCAGGATCTTCTTCAGCGTCACGCCATCCCAGAGGGCGTTGCTGATGGAATCTCCTCCAACGGGATTGCCGATGCATTCCAGCGTGACATATTCCGTTTTGTCCTTCATCTCTTCGAGTTCTTTCAGGTTGAGGGTATAAGGTTTTTCAACGAGGCCCTCGACCCTTAAACTGAATTTCTTGGGGTCAATGGCCGGCACAGCGTCCGAATAGGTCGTGATATAAAATTCATCATTGGGGGTGACCTCTTTTGCAATGAACCCCATAAAATTTACCGCGCCCTTCATGAGAAGGGTGTGTTTTTCATCTTCGGTGACCGCCTCGGCGTACTGATATATTCCGTCAAAGAGAGAAACCCCGAACCCCAATCCGACGGCCCCGATCCCGGCTCTCTTAAAAAAATCTCTTCTGCTCAGTGAGTTTTTCATAACATATTTCCCTCCCCGAACTCATTGCAGCCTGTTTTAGGTCTCTTCCGTAATCCATGGCCAATCGAGAGGAACTGAGGGTCTCGACTCGCGTTCACACGCCAACGGAACTGCGGCAAGAACCGCGGTTAGGGTACTTTCGGATATTGAAAGTCGGTCTCCTCGCCAGTCAATGCTTCGACAAGGAAGGTCTTAAGCTGTCGCTTCTCCTCGGCGCTCAGGTTCAGCGGTTTAAGCGTAGTATTGCCCTTGCCTCCGCCCTGGTCGAAAAATTCGATTACCTCATCGAGCGTCTGGAAGATGCCGTTGTGCATATAGGGACCCGTTTTGGATATTTCCCGCACTGTCGGCGTCTTGAAGGCCTTCCAATCGTTCTTGTCCTTGGTGATCAGGTACCTGCCGGGATCTTCCATGAGGTTCCGGAAATCCTCGTAGTGATAGACCTTGGCCACGAACCTCCTCGTCGCTGCAACGCGTGGATCTTTTTCCTGTTCCACGTTCTCGGGCACATACAGTGCGTAGAACTTGTTGTCCGACAGGCTTACTCCATCATGGCATTCGGCGCATTTGCCTTTCCCAATGAAGAGCTCATACCCTTTTTTCGCCTCAGCAGAGAGTGCCTTCTGGTCTCCTTTGAGGTAGCGGTCGAGCGGCGGATTTTTGGAAACCAGGGTCCGCTCGAAGGCGGCAATGGCCATGGCCATCCGCTGCCGGGTGATGTCCCCGTCTCCGAACACCTGCTTGAACGCTTCCACATATTCCGGCACCGACCGGATCACCTCTTCGACGAAATCGAGGTTCCGGTTCATCTCGAAGGCGGACATCATGGGAAAGAGAGCCTGTTCCTCCAGGGTCTGGGCGCGGCCGTCGTGGAACAGGTATTTCTGGAATCCCACATTCATGAGCGTAGGCGAGTTGCGCCAGTTTCTCGTCGTAGGATAGTTGAGGGATATTTCGCGACCATCGCTGAACCCCTTCTCCGGGTTGTGGCATACGGCGCAGTTCATGGTGCCGTCGCCCGACAGCCGACGATCAAAAAATAGCTTTTTGCCGAGTTCGATCTTCTCCGGTGTCTGGGGGTTCTGCTCAGGAACCGGCACAGCTGTGAGTGGTTCCAGGCGTCCGGCAAATACGGCGGAGACGGAGACAACAAACAAGAGCGCAAGCGTCGTCACAACGACCAGCCGATAGAGCGGTCCACGGACAGGTGCTTCTACTATTTTGCATGGGAGAGCTCCTCATCAAGGATTTTCTTGAGCTCCTCATAGGTCAGTTCACCATCGTACTTTGTTCCATTGATGAGAAACGTCGGCGTCACATGCACGTGCTGAGCTGCAGCCTGTCTATAATTTCGTTCAAGATCTTCAGCATGTTTCTTTGATGTTCATCGACTCTTTGAAACGCTCCAGGTTGAGCCCGATATCCCGAGCATTTCTTGTCAAACTTGCCTCGTCAAACTCCTGCCAACGCTCGAACAACATGTCGTGCATCTCCCAGTACTTTCCCTGATCTCCGGCGGCCAGGGCGGCCAGGGCGGCATTGACGGAGTATTGCCGTGGCGCGTAGGGGACTTCCTTGATAACGAGACGGAGCTTCCCATTGTACTCGTTCGCTATTTTCTTGACGGTCGAACTGACCGCCATACAGTGTGGTCATGTATAGTCAATAAATTCCACAACGGTTATCGGCGCGCTTGCCGGCCCTTGCTGGGGAGAGTCGTCGATCGGCACCGTTGCTCGTTTTTGACTCGTGCTGGCTGCGCAACTCGCAAGTAAGAAGGCAATGACGAATATGACAACCCTTCGTTTCATATGAACACCTCTCTTTCCTGATGAGAACAAGAGGGCGGGGAGCAATCGTGCAAATCGAAGCGATGGAGCACCCTCGCCTCACACTCTTCAGCTACCTCCACGGATGCCATCACAACCCATAGCTCGATGGGTGCATACTGAGAATGCAAATGAATATTTCTTGTGAAGAATAAGGAAGGCCGCAAGGAGCATAACTACCGACAAAAGGGTCATGAGAAAATAGATGGACATACGCTCCTGTGAAGTGAAGAACCAAGGCCAAGCGCGGGGCTGAAGAAAAAAGCCTACTGAATAACAAGAGGTGCATGACGTAATATCATGCACCTCTCGATCTTGTTGGGATTGGAGAGAAACCTACCTGCTGTCATGCGTAGTGCCGGAAAAGTCAGTGATGCCGTTCTTGCCTGCTTCTTTCATCTTTGTACCTTCTTTGATCATCGTTTCGCCCGCTTTCGTCATCGCTCCTTTGTCCATTTTACCTTCCATCATCATCTTTCCGTTTTTCACCATCATATTTCCGTTTTTCACCATCATGTCGCCCTGCTTTATCATCGTGTCGCCCTCTTTCGTCTTTCCGCTTTTCACCATCGCGTTGCCCTGCGTCTTCATGTTGCCACCTTCTTTGACCATCGTGTCGCCTGCTTTCATCATCTTGTCGCCCTCTTTCATCATCGTAGCTTTATCTTCCGGGCATTCCTTCAGCGTTTTGCCATATTCCATCATGATCTGCCCCTGTTCAACAGTCATTTCACACGACTTTATCACTGTGTCTCTCTCTTCTTGCGCTCGAGCAAAATTGATCCCGAGAGAGAGCATCAGGACTACGGTGGAGATAACGGCTGTAACTAATACAAATATCTTTTTCATGGTAAATCCTCCTTTTATTGTGTACTGAATGTTAAGGCTCACTTGTTAATGAATCCCCGATAACTATTTTCTGAATCCAACTCTATTGTACTGTGCCTCATAGTTCCTTATCCCTTAGACCACGGTCTCACCCCCTCACTAACGATTCTTTCGGAGTCTATCTACTTACTATCCCATCAGAAGTTTTATCGATAGGTTCGATTGAAAATGCGGGACTCAACGTTGCAATAAAATATAGACTACTTATGATCAAGATTGCTTAATAGTAGTCTTTTTGTTTCTCCTCATAAATTAGTGCTGACAACATTTTGCCCCTGTTTACTGATTAACGATGTCTATGTTTAGGACAAGTATAGCAAACTTTTAAATAAAGGTAAGTCAGTATGGAACATGAGATATGTGAAATTTGTGAAATATAAAACCTTAGTATTAAATAAATAACTTTTTCTAAACTATTTTACTGTTTCAATGTACGTTCCTGCCTTTTTCAAGACCAGTTCCATTTCCTCGATGCCAATTACCTTTGGATCATACTAAACAGTGTTAATTTCTTTTAAATTGCGAAAACTACATCGTCGAGGCCCGCCGCTATCTGAACGAGGACCTCGTATTCGTCGGACTTTTTGAGACATATCCGAACGCTGAAGCCTATCTCAAAGCCCTGACAGGTCTTTTATCCATTACGATGAGGCTGGAAGTGAAGAAGATCATCGCGGAAGGTAACGACGCTGCAGTCTTTTTCGAGCTGGAGAACAAAGCTCCTGCCAAGGCCACGACATTGGTGGCGGAGTGGCATCAGATCAAAAATGGAAAGATCTCCCACGTCGAGTCGGCCTTTGATGGCCGGCCCTTCGCGGCCATGTTCGCAGGCGGGAAGCGGAGTTAGTCCTGTTGGCGGCTATCTTTGAGACTGTGTAGGATGACAGTTACAATTGAAACGATATAGACCAAACTCCAGCGCTTTGGAAATATTTGGGACGACTAAGGAGATTGCGTCGATTCTCGTTCCGGTTCCGGAAAACAGATGGGACAGTATGATTCCCCCTCGTCCAGGGGGCACACGTGGCCTCATTCCGGGCAGCAAATGCATTCCCTGATCGGGAGTTTGCATAAAGGGCAATTTATTTCACTCACTTGAATCATATAAGCGGTTCCCTGCGGATCCGATATCGCTAGGCAACGAGTGCAACAACGTCCCGTGGTATGTTTATGGTTCGATGTTCAAGCGCCAGTTTATACTTTGTGGCAGTGAATGCAAAACTCCTTTGAAGATTTCGCATCAAATCTGAATAAATAAGAGTTATCGGCACTATGCGGGGTGTGGCAGCTTCCGCAATAAAATGGTTTGCCCGGTCTCGCGGGGTCTTGCAAAATCGGTCCCCCGGTATTTCCCGTTGCCTGCTCGCTTACGGGCGGCTGGCGGGAGGGCGCGTGCTGCCCGTGCATGGCATCGGGATGGCACTCGAGGCACAGGGCGACCGGTTTTTTCAAGAGCAGCGCCATCTCGTCCGTAGCATGGGGAGAATGGCAGGTCAGGCAACCGCCTCCAGCCACGGGCGGATGAACAACCTTCCTGGTAAAACCGGTCTTGTCATGGCAGGTAAAACATAACTTCGGGAGTTTTGTTTTCAGCAATTTTGCGTTCTTTGACGAATGGGGGTCATGACAGCCGGTACAGCCCATGCTCACTGCGGGATGAACGTTGCTTTTGGTAAACATCCCCTGATCGTGACAGCCGTAGCAGAGATCAGGCTGTTCCGATGAGAGCCCTCGTGCCAGGGCGTTCGTTTTTTTGTGCGGCACAGCCCTGGCATTGATCGCCGAGTGGCACGCGGGACACCCTGACTGAAGGGCTTGATGCACGAACTTCCCTTTTGTCAGCTTCTTGTGACAGGTAAGGCATTTTGCCTTCTCGGCTGCGGAAAGCGGACAGAGAAAGACGGTCACAAACAGCAGGATGAAGACAGTGAGAAAAAGAGCACACATTGATTTCCTTCTCATAGAGTATAGATCTCCTTTTCTCTGCATCTCCGTGTCTCCGTGGTGAAATTTCATTTCAAATTCTTATCAAAAAACTCCCCTACCCGTTTTGCATACTCGTTCCCCGCTGCGGCAAGCGTTCCGCCGTGGTCCGCACCGGGAATTATCCAGAGTTCTTTCGGCTCACCCGCAGCGCTGAATAGTTTCCTTCCATTGTCCGCAGGGATCAGTTTGTCCCCTTCTCCCGCGATGATGAGGAACGGCTTCGGAGCTATGGTTGCGATGACGCTGACTGGAGAGATGGCATCTACCCGCGTCTGAAAATAAAGCTCATATCCGAGAACGGCGAGCTGCAGGAAAGGAAATGAGGGTAGATGATAGAACCCCGTGATCGCGTCCTTGGCCTGATCGCGCAGGCTCGTGAAGGCGCTGTCAGCGACGATTGCAGAAAACGCGCCCGTTTTAGCCGCTACGAGGATCGCTGTTGACCCGCCCATGGAGAAGCCGTAAATGCCGATGCGTCCGGGCTCAACCTCAATCCACGTCCTGAGAAAATTGAGCGCTGCAAGAACGTCCTTTTGCTCGTGATAGCCGAGCGACGTTCTCCGCCCGCCGCTTTCCCCGTGGGCCCGAAAATCGAACAGGAGAACAAAGTATCCCCGATGTGAAAGCGATACCGCAAGCTCGGTGAAATCAGACCGATTAGCGCCGACACCGTGACAGATGATGATGGCAGGGGATTTTGTTCCGGGATGAGAGGGTTTAACCAGCCAGCCTTTTAAAACAATGCTGTCCGCACTGGTGAACGAGACCTCTTCGTAATCAGCTTTGAATTCGGATGGAGGTATATGGAGCGGATACTTCGGAGGATGCGTATTGGCATACACCAGGATGAACGAAAGTCCAACGACAATAAGAGCGATGCCGATAAGAATGTTCATGGCGGTTTTCATGATTGAGAAAGGATTAAAATAAAAGGCGTCTCTCGCAAAGACGCAATGGCCTATGAAATAAAAGCGGCTACTTAGGGAATCACGCCAAGAAATTCTTTAAGTCCTGGTTTAAACCCGAATGCAGTGGCCTTTCTTTGCGAGCTTAGCGTCTTTGCGAGAAAATTTCTTGCCGTTTTTTGAGTAGAATTTGATCCCTTAGTTACTAAAAAATATCTACCTGCCGAAGCGGATGTCAAAATGTTTATACTCTCCTTTGTACGGTTCCCAGAAGATATCCACTTTGCTCACCTGCGCTCCCGATGGTCCGCGGTGACACCAGCCGACGATCTCCTCGACCTTTTTCTTTTCCCCTTCGAACAAGGCTTCCACACTGCCATCCGGAAGGTTTATGACCCATCCCCCCACGCCGATGCGGATCGCCTCATCCTTTGTACTCTGGCGGAACCAAACCCCCTGTACGTAACCATGAACGATTACCCGTGCTCGAAGATGCTCCATACAATCAAGCTCCATCAGTACCAAAACATTGGAACCGCAAAGGCGCAAGGGTCGCGAAGAAAATCTTTAATTCTTTGTTTTAAACAGGGAAGAATCTTTTGCTTCCTTCGCGTTCTTAGCGGATTCCCTAAGTGGCCGTTTTTCTTTTATAGGCTATCGCGGTAAATTTCCTTCCCCTGTTAAGAAGAATTTGATTCTTTAAGTATCTGACGGCTCTCTCGCCTAACGTCTTGGCCCCCTCTTGCCAGCCCCTTGCCCGGGGCCCCGAGATCCCGCCGGTCTGTTCCCGCGTGTCGGACCCTTGCCTGTGTAGGTACTCCTGTTTGGACGGGGCCCGGAAACCGGCCGTTGTCCCGCTTCCCGCGACCCATGCCATGCCCCTTTGCTTCGCGAATCACTTCTGCCGCTGCCGCTGTCGGGCCAGGACCGCGATGCCGGTTTTCGCCTGGTCTCCAGCCTTCCCGAGACTGCTCCTGGTGCGGGTCTGCCGACTCTTGCCGTCGCTGTCGGGCGGCTCGTGGCAGATCTTGTTGCAGGGCGGTCAATGCTGACACTTCGCGCTCCATAACCCGGAACTACGCCCGGCCCCCTGCTTTCTGAAGCACTCTTTCTCGTACTGGGCCAGGGTCGCTGGTCTGGCTTTCGTCTGACTTCCGGTTTCCCCATGGCTGCCCCTGCTGCGGGTCTGCCGCTGCCTGTTCTCATTGTTGAGCGGTTCGCGGCTGGACGTGATGTCGGGCTGTACCTACTGTCTCCGCGAGGTGCAAAACCTGCGGCTCCGCCGGGTCCTTTTCTTCCTGTAAAGGCTCTCCTGTCCGGCCGCGGACCGGAAGACGGTCTTCGTCCCTCTTCCCTTGTCTCATATGCTGAACCTCTGCTTCTTGATTCGCTGCTCTTGGTGCTGGCCCAGGAGCGCTGGGCTGGCATCCGTCTGGTCTCCCGATTTTCCATTGCTGTCGCTGCTGAGGTTGTTTTGCGAACAGCTGCTCCCGTTGTCGCGCTGCGATTGAGGTCCTCGTGCTTACGAATAGCGCTCGGCCTCGTTGATCGACCAATTGCCCACCCGGTTCGTTAGCAGTTCGAGGTTTTATAATCTGGTTCTTCCTTCGCCCGTCACTCGTATCCTGCATGACAACGGCTCCCGTGGGCCGTCTTCGTGCTTCATATTTCATCGGTCTTCTGTCATCGCGGCCTCTGCCTGCTGACCCCTGCCCCCGGTGCTCAGGTCTCGGACTTCTCGATCCCATGCCCGACCCACCGGCGGCCGGACCTTCTTTTCTAACGACCACCGGCTTCAGCACGCTTGCAGGCTTCAGCGGCTTGACCTCTGTTTTTTGAGATAGATCCATCAGTCCCTTAACCTCGACCGGCGTCAGATAGCGGAAGGTCCCTTCCGGGAGATCGCCCAACACCAGATTTCCGGTCCTGATCCTCTTTAGCTTGATCACAGACCGTCCGACCCGATCGAACATGCGGCGCACCTGGCGCTTCCTGCCCTCGGTGATGGTGATCTCGACCCAGGAATTTGCCTCTTCCTTGCGGATTTTCTTAAGTTTCGCGGGCGCGGTCTTCCCATCATCGAGAAAGAGACCCGTCTCGATACTTGTTATCTGATTTTCGTCAAGCACGCCCTTGAGCTTCGCCAGATAGGTTTTAGGCAGTTCATGCTTGGGATGGGTGACCAAGTGGGCGAAATCCCCGTCATTCGTCATGATCAGCATGCCTTCGGTGTTGTAGTCAAGCCTGCCCACGGGATAGACGCGGACCTTGACCCCTTTCAGCAAATCCTGGACCGTGGGTCTCCCTTCGGGGTCGGACATGGTTGTGACAAAGCCAACCGGTTTGTTCAGCATGATATAGGTTTTCGGCTGATGCGGATTGATGAGTTTGCCGTCTACCTTGATGTGGTCTTTGGATGCATCGGCCTTGGTGCCAAGTTCAGTCACCACCTGACCGTTGACGCGCACGCGGCCTTCGGCGATAAGCTCTTCCGCAGCTCGCCGGGAAGTTACCCCCGCGGCTGATATGATCTTCTGGATGCGTTCTAACATGTGGTCCTTTCACTCTTCATCATTATTTTATTTTTTTAATTATACCGGCTCTCAGCGGCAAATGCAATCAAGGCCGGGGTAAAACGACACGGCCCCGTGTTCTTCAAATCAAACACGGGGCCGTGAATGTATTATCAGATCTTAGCGTTCCCTCTTCGCCAGCCACTCCTTGAGCCGCGGACACTTCTTCTTTGTACGGTTATCAATACAGTCGCCGCAGATCGTCATGTCCGGACTGCACGGGATAAAACTATCGACGCAATGACTGTCCGCCGCTTTCTTCACTTTCGCGCTGCGAGCTATTTCTATGCTGGTAACTTTCGGCATGTGAACTGATAAAGTTTTTCTGACCCTGACCCCTCTGTTTAATCCAACCTATAATTCGGAGCTTCCTTGGTTATCACCACATCGTGGACATGCGATTCGCGTAGCCCCGCGCTCGTAATTTTGATGAACTGCGCGCGCTCTTTCAGCGCCTTCAGGACTCGCAGCCGCAGTAGCCCATGCCTGCCCGCACCCCGCCTATGAGCTGGTGCACGCTCGCCGAAAGCGTCCCCTTATATGGCACCCTGCCCTCGATGCCCTCGGGAACGAGCTTGGCTCGCTCTTCCTCGTGCGCCTGGAAGTAGCGGTCCTTGCTGCCTCGCTCCATAGCGCCGATGGAACCCATGCCGCGATACACCTTGTAGCTCCTGCCCTGGAATAGCACGCGTCTCGCCCGGGCTTTCCTCGGTGCCGGCGAAGAGGCCGCCGATCATGACGGAAGAAGCCCCTGCCGCAAGCACTTTTGTGATGTCCCCGGAGAACTTGATGCCGCCGTCGGCGATGACGGGGATGCCGGACTTGTCCGCTTCCTTGCAGCAATCCATGACCGCCGTGATCTGCGGCACACCCGCGCCCGATACAACCCGCGTGGTGCAGATGGAACCGGGACCAATGCCGACCTTCACGGCAGTCCGCTCCCGCCCTGATAAGGTCCTTTGCCGCCTCGGCAGTAGCGATGTTCCCTGCCACCAGATCGAGGTCCGGGTATTTCTTCTTGATGGACTTGACCGCGTCGAGTACGCCCTGGGAATGTCCATGCGCCGTGTCCACTACGACGATGTCCACGCCTGCCTTCAGAAGTTCGGGCACGCGTTCGGAATAATCGCCTACTCCGACCGCCGCGCCGACACGCAGCCTGCCAGCTTGTCCTTGCAGGCATTCGGGTACTTGATCTTTTTCTCTATGTCCTTGATCGTGATGAGGCCGCGCAGGCTGAAATCCTTTTCCACGATCAGGAGCTTTTCGATCTTGTACTTCTGAAGGATCTTCATGGCCTTTTCAAGCGTGGTCCCCAGCGGCGCGGTAACCAGATGGTCCTTGGTCATGACATCGGAGACCTTGAGGCTCAACCTGGTCTCGAACCGGAGATCCCGGTTGGTGAGAATGCCTACAAGCTTGTGTCCCTTGGTAACGGGCACGCCCGAGATGCGATACTTCTTCATGAGTTCCAGTGCGTCGGCTATCTTGGCATCCGGCGAGATGGTGATGGGGTCAATGATCATACCGCTTTCCGACTTTTTGACCTTGTCCACCTCCTCGGCCTGCACATCGACAGGAAGCGCCTTATGAATGAATCCGAGGCCCCCTTCCTGTGCAAGAGCGATGGCGAGCTTTGTCTCGGTCACGGTGTCCATGGCCGCGCTCACCAGCGGGATGTTGAGGATGATCCGCCTGGTAAGCTGCGTTCGGACATCGACGTCTTTGGGGAGGACATCGGATTTTGCGGGCAAAAGCAGTACATCGTCAAAGGTGAGACCTTCTCGAATCGGACCGACAACCATGAGATTCTCCTTGTGAATGAAAAGGTAACTGCTCAGGTCAACACATTATCCACAGATTACGCAGATTTCACAGATTAAAACAAACCTGATTGTTTTTTTAAAAAATCTGCGTCCATGCTGCGAAATCTGCGGATAAAAGCATTGTCATCAGTGCTTCAGAGTGGAACATTTTACCACACCGGGAGCAAAACCTCAAGACAAACCGGATCATTCAAACCCGGATTGCCTGTTCAGGAACGGGTTCTCCTGCCGCTCTTCGCCGATGGTGGAAGCGGGACCGTGGCCGCAGAAGACCTTCGTATCGTCCGGCAGGGTCATGAGGTTCGTCTTGATGGAACGAAGCAGTGTCATCAGGTCTCCGCCCGGCAGGTCGGTCCTGCCGATTGACCCGGCAAAGAGCGCATCCCCGGTGAATACCATCCCCTGCTCCAGGAGGCTGATACCGCCCGGAGAATGGCCGGGCGTGTGAAGGACCTTGAGCGATATTTCTCCCGCCTTGATCATGTCCCCGTGCTTCACGTACCGGTCTGCCAGGGGAGAAGATGGTGTATTCATGCCGAACGCGCGGGATTGCATCGGCGCTGAGGCCATCATCGGAGCGTCGCCTTCGTGTATGAGCAGCTCTGCGCCTGTGGCATCCTTAAGCGCCTTGTTCGCACCGATGTGGTCGAAGTGACCATGGGTGTTTATGATGTATTTTACCTTCAGACCCTTCTCCTTGATGATCTTCAGTATCTCTTGCGCATCGTCACCCGGGTCGATGATCACAGCTTCTTTGGTCTTCTCGTCCGCAAGGATAAAGCAGTTCACCTGGAGGGGGCCGACTACCAGACGAATGAGCATCATATCTTTCTTCTCTCCTGTATACTGTTGATACCGAAACCCGATCAACCATGGTGATAGAAAGATCACCGAGAGCACAATAAAAACATATATAACGTTGTGTCTTTGTGCCCTATTGACGATCATTTTGTTTCTAACTCAAGGAGTCTCTTCTTCATCCCGATCCCTGCCGAAAACCCGCCCAGCGCACCCGCTGAGCTGACGACCCGGTGTCAGGGGATGAGGATCGGTACGGGGTTCGCGCCGAGCGCCTGGCCAACCGCCCTCGCGGCCCTGGGATTTTTTATCCTCTTCGCGACCCAGGCGTAGGACCTTGTCTCGCCAAGGGGGATATCCGCTGTTGCTTTCCAGACCGCCTGCTTGAAGGCCGTATGATAACGCATATCGACAGACAGGTCAAATGAAACGCTTTTGCCTGAGAAGTATTGCTGGAGGAGTTTTACGGCCCTTCCAAGAATAGCTGCGGATTTCGATGTCTTGCGCTCCGAACGCAGCCTGCCCTCGAATGTTTCAATCGGGGAAATCCCGACTCCGAACAACGCAACTCCCGCTCGACTGCCTTCTTCTCTTTCTTCGGCAGAACAATCGCGCATACTCCCTGCCCCGACGCAGCAACCCCTGCCCAGCCAAGGGGAGTCTTAAAAACCATCATATTCTGCATCACCCTATCCTCCCTGATTCCGGTCGTGGGACCCTTTTCTTCTCCTCACCATCCCCCACATGAATTTTAATTCCTCGCTTCTCAAGATCCACATGGCGATGACATAGAACAGCATGCTCACGACCATACCTCCGCCGAGCAATTCGGCTTTATATAATGAGTGTTCCCGGTCCCGCCCCAGACCGGTTGGTTGCTGACCCACCAGCCTATCACGCCCATAACAATGGACGCGGGAACGATCCTGAGGAGCGATAGTCCGATCCTTCTGCCGTCCATGCGTCCGATCTTTTTCCTGAGAAACACGGTCGATAAGGTGATATTCAACATGGATGCCAATGACGCGGCGAGGGCAAGTCCTCCGTGGGCAAGCTCTGTCCAGGAAAGAAATGCCGTACTCAACAGGATGTTCGTGAACAGCGCCGCTACCGCGATCTTGACCGGGGTCTTGGTGTCCTGGAGCGCGTAGAATGCCTGCGAAACGATCCTCACACCGGCAAAGGCCCAGAGTCCCACGGCATAGTACAGGAGAGCGGCAGATACGCCCAGCGTGGATACATGGTCGAAGTGGCCGTGCTCCAGAAGAAGGTTCACGATCGGCACCCGGAGCGTGATGAGTCCTGCCATGGCCGGGAACATGACGAAGAAGACAAGCCTCAGCCCAAGCGAGAACGTCTCGCGGAACTCCGTGGTCTCGCCTCGCGCTGCCTGGGCCGACATGGTCGGGAGCACTGCCGTGGCAATGGCGACGCCGAAGATCCCGAGGGGAAAATGGATGAACCGCATGCCATAGAACAGATACGTAATGCTTCCCGTTGGCAGGAAGGACGCAAAGATAGTGCCGATGAAAATGTTCAGCTGGTTCACCGAAGAACTGACGATGATCGGCAGCGCCAGTATGCCGATCCTCTTGACGCCCGGGTGCGATGGCTCGAACTGCGGCCGCATCATCATCCCCTGCTTCCTGAGCGCCGGCACCTGGATCAGGAACTGGCACATTCCACCGAGGACAACTCCAACTGCCACGCCATAAATCGGTTCAGACATATACCGGATGCTCAGCACCACGGCACTGATGGTCATTACATTCAGCATGACGGGCGAGAGCGCGGGAGTAAGAAATGACCGGAGCGAGTTCAGCATGCCCATGGCGAGCGCCGCAAGCCCGATGAACAGGAGGTACGGGAACATGATGCGCGTGAGCATCACCCCGAGGACATACTTATCATGCTCTGCCCGGTACGCCCATCCCCAGGCAACCACCTTGACAACGTACGGAGCAAAGATGATACCGAGACCGGTCAGGACGATCAGGATCACCAGGAGACGGGCAAACACCGCGTTCGCCAGATCGCGGGCGCTTTCCCGGGAATCCTTGGTGAGCGTCTCGGTAAAGACCGGGATGAACGCTGCGGACATCGAACCTTCGGCCAAAAGCTCGCGCAGAAGGTTCGGAATGCGGTATGCCACATAGAAGGCATCTGCGGCCAGGCCAGTACCGAAAGCCCAGGACATGACCATGTCGCGGAAATACCCCATGACGCGGCTGGCAAGCGTGGCAATGCCGACAACGCCGGCGGCTTTTGCGACCTTTACCTGCTCAGACATGCGGATTCACCTCTAAAGAAATGCAGAAATAAGTGGTAACTTTATCAGAAAACAGCCGGTAAGAAAAGGATTTTTTTCTTGACACCAAACGTCCCTTTGTGTTACAAAGATGGTTCCGGTTTTAACCCCATTAAGGAGGCAAGAAGTGGCAATTCATAAATCAGTGATCAAAAGGCAGAAACAAGCCGACAAGCAGCATCTCATCAACAACTCCGCGAAATCCCTGCTCAAGACCCTGTCAAAGAAGGTGGAGCAGGCCGTTGAGGCCAAGAACGCGGAGGTAGCCAAGGCAGCCATGGTAAATGCTATGAAAGCCTATGACAAGGCCGCGTCAAAGGGAATCCTGCACAAGAGCACGGCTTCCCGGAAGATCTCCCGTTTATCGACGAAAGTGGGCAAGATCACTGCTGCGTAAAAAATAGTAACCGCAGAGAGCATGGCGCATGGGGCAAAGGATTTTACACGTTGCTCTCTGCTCCATGCCCTCATGCTCTATCCCCCGCACAACCTCAGGATCATCCGCTCCAGGATCAGTCTGCCGTTCAAACCGCTCGACTTGAGCGCTTTATCCGTTGACAGCATAACAGCAAAGACCTCGCGCAGTTCATCCAGGGTATAACATCGCATCTGTTCCTTGAACATACCTGCCTGATGAAAGATGACGGGCGGCCTGAGTTTTTTCATGATCTCATCGGCCCCGAAGCCCCCTGCCTCCATGGCCTTTGCCTGCATAAGCCGGCGGAAGTTCCAGGCGATCGAGCCGAGCAGGCCAACGGGCGCTTCGCCTTCCTGGATCAGCCGCGAAAGGATGAGGAAGGCCTTTTCCCGGTTCTTTTGCCCGAGCGCGGCCGCAAGATCGAAGGAGGAATACTCCCGGAAGTCTCCCACCACGGTTTTTACATCATCAACGGTGACGGTCTTCTTCTCCTTTAAGAAGATAAGGACCTTTTCAAGTTCATTGCTGATCTTCTGGAGATCGTTCCCCAGGGTTTGCCACAGGAATTGGGCCGCGTCACGTCGTATGGACAAACCCCGCGTCCTTGCCCACTCCTCGATCCAGGCAACGATCTCGCGGTCCAGCAGCGCATAGAACCGTGTCACCGCACCATGGGCCTCCACGGCGGAGGTAACGGCCTTTTTTTCAAACCGGGGCTGGTTCGAGATCATAAGCAGGCAGGTGCTGGGTGAAGGGTCATTGAGATAGGGAATAAGTTCTTCAAGGTCCGCCGCCTTGAAGGCATCGATCTCTTTCGCGATCACGAGCCGCTTTTCGGACATGAAGGGGAGTGTCTGGCAAAGGTTCACCAGCGCGGAGGATGACGTGTCCTTGCAGTAAAGCGTATTGAAGTTGAAGTCACGGGCCTTCGGATCAACAACCGTATTGATGACCAGGTCGACCGCCTCCTGGATCAGGAATTCCTCTTCGCCGAAGAACAGGTAGAGGGGGAGGACCTTCCCCTGCTTGAGGCTGGATATGAGGTCGTGATATTTGAGCATAACAAAAAACGATATTTCAAGAACCGTCATACCCGCGAAAGGGGTATCCAGGACCCGAGAGCAGATTGAAGAGACCGGATTCCGTATTTACGGGAATGACGAAAGAAGGCTATTGCGGACTTTTTACAAAACTATCGTATTTGAAGCATTCCCTAGAACCCGTCAAGCAAGCCTGCTCCGAACCGTCGATGCCACGTCCTTGCTTGCACTCTTAAGGGCCGTTTCTTTTGCGATCTTCGTAGCTGTGATATCAACGGTCGAGACGCCACTGTTCGTGGCGATCGATACGGCATAGGTCGCGTTGAAGATCGACCCGATGCCCGTATCCTGCAGGATAATCTTGTGCGTCCTGGCGTCCTCTACCGTTAAATTCAATCCTATATTCACTCGATAGGCTTGAACATAATTATCGGCTGTATAGGCAGCCGGGATCATCTCGAATTTCGTCACCCTCCCTTTAAGCACCAGATCGGCTGTTTCTGCACTGACGACTTGCAGCCTGCCATCGGTTAGAAACTCGTTCACCACAGCCTTGGTCACCTCGACATCAACAAGGGGCTCCGCCGTGTCGTTAATAAACGCCGGAATGGCGATAGTCTTGGTGTCCCGGGGCACGACCCCTCCCACAGAAGTCAACCCGTATCCGCAGGAGGAGAGCAGCAGGAGCAGGGACAGCAGAAACAAATCGATGGAGGACGGACGACCGCCTTTGAATCCGACGGACGATGGACAACCGCTCGCTGCGCTCGCTAAGACGATGGACGAATAGTTCAAAACCTTTTTGTCCTTCGTCCGTCGTCTATCGTCCCTCATCAGTCCCATCTCGTCACTCGTTTTTCGTCTCTCGTCTCTCATGACACCCTATACTACCACATTCACCAGCTTGCCCTGGACGACAATTACCTTTTTCGGAGATCTGCCGGCGCTCAATTCCATGACCTTGGGGTCAGCGAGAGCGGCTGTTTCAATCTCCTTATCGGAGACACCTGCTGGCAGCGTCAGTCTGCTCCTGACCTTTCCGTTGACCTGTACGACGACGACGATCTCCGTTGCCACGATTGCCCCGGGATCATGCTGCGGCCAGGCGACGTTTGCAATAGTTCCATTTCCGCCGAGTGATTCCCAGAGTTCCTCGGCAAAGTGCGGGGCAAAGGGCGCGAGGAGCAGCGTGAGCGCATCGATCGCAGCGCGGACCACGGGAAGCGCGTCTTTGGTCACGCCGTTTGACGTATAATCGTACATCTCGTTTACCATTTCCATGAGCGCCGCGATAGCTGTGTTAAAATGGAACTCCCGCTCGATATCTTCGGTCACCTTCTTGATCGTGAGATGGGTCTTGCGATACAGGGTGTCTCCCCGGGCATCGGGACCAGCGGGCATGACATGCTTTACCGCTTCGCTCTGTTTGTAAACGATTGCCCAGACCCGGTGTAAGAACCGGTACGCCCCCTCAACGCCCTGGTCGCTCCATTCAAGGTCGCGTTCCGGCGGCGCTGCAAAGAGCGAGAAGAGCCGGGCCGTGTCAGCGCCGTATCTCGCGAGGATGAAATCCGGGTCCACCACGTTGCCTTTGGATTTGCTCATTTTGGCGCCGTCCTTGATCACCATGCCCTGGGTCAGGAGGTTCGTGAACGGCTCGTCTCCGTCGAAGAGGCCGAGGTCGCGGATCATCTTGGTGAAGAAGCGCGCATAGAGCAGATGGAGCACTGCGTGCTCGATGCCGCCGATGTACTGGTCCACGCTCATCCAGTACCCGGCGGACTTTTTGTCAAAGGGCGCCCTGTCCTCTTGCGGTGAGCAGTAGCGCAGAAAATACCAGGACGAGTCCACGAACGTATCCATGGTGTCCGTCTCGCGACGGGCCGATCCTCCGCAGGTCGGGCACATGGTTTCGCGGAAGGATTTCGACTCCACGAGGGGTGAGAGCCCCTTGCCGGTGAATTCCACATCCATCGGCAGTTTGACCGGAAGCCGATCGACGGGAACAGGGACCGTTCCGCATTTGTCGCAGTAAATGATCGGGATCGGCGTGCCCCAGTAACGCTGTCGAGAGATCCCCCAGTCGCGGAGCCGCCAGTTCACGGTCCGCTTGCCGAGTTTCTTCGATTCCACGTAATCGGCGATCTTCTCTTTCGCCGCGATGTTTGAGAGCCCGTTAAACGGGCCCGAGTTCTCCATGAACCCGTCCTCAATGTAGGCCTGCTTCATCGTTTCAGCGACAAGATTCTTTTCAGGGTTCTGGATCACGACCCGCACGGGCAAACCGTATTTCTTTGCAAACTCGAAGTCGCGCTGGTCATGGGCAGGCACGGACATGATCGCGCCGGTCCCGTACTCCATGAGCACGAAGTTCCCGACCCATACCGGGACCTTCTCGTTGTTCAGAGGGTTGATCGCAGTGGCGCCGGTGAAGATGCCTTCCTTTTCCTTTTTCTCGTCGGTGCGGCTGGCTTTGTCCTCGCTCATCACGAGCTGGCAAAAAGCTCGGACCGCATCGGCCTGTTTTCTGCCTTTGATCAGTGCTTCGAGCATGGGGTGTTCGGGAGCAATGCTCATGAACGTGACACCGAAGAGCGTGTCCTGTCGGGTGGTGAAGATCGCAAGTTTCTCTCCCGTGCCCTCGACCGTAAAGTCCACTTCCACGCCCGTGGACTTGCCGATCCAGTTCCGCTGCATCGTAAGCACGCGCTCGGGCCAACCGGTCAGCTTATCAAGAGAGGCCAAAAGCTCTTCGGCATAGGCCGTGATCTTGAAGAACCACTGCTCCAGTTCCCTGTGCGTTACCACTGAGCTGCAGCGCCAGCAGAGACCATCCTCCACCTGCTCGTTCGCGAGCACTGTATTGCACGACGGGCACCAGTTCACGTATGAAAGCTTCTTATACGCGAGGCCGCGCTCATACATCTTGATGAAGAACCACTGGTTCCAGCGGTAGTAGTCCTCGAGACACGTGGCTATCTCCCTGTCCCAGTCATAGGAAAGGCCGAGGCGTTTGAGTTGTTTGTCCCGCATGAATGCGATGTTCTCAAGAGTCCATTTCTGCGGGTGGGTGCCGTGCTTGATGGCCGCGTTCTCAGCGGGGAGGCCGAAAGAGTCCCACCCCATGGGGTGAAGGACATTGAATCCCCGCATCCGCTTATAGCGCGAAATCACATCGCCGATGGCATAGTTCCGGACATGGCCCATGTGTATCCTGCCGGACGGGTACGGGAACATCTCCAGGCAATAATACTTGGGCTTTGAGGCGTCTTCCGTTACCTTGAATGTTTTGCTCTCCTGCCAGGAGCGCTGCCAGCGCTCTTCGACTCTTTTAAAATCGTACCGTTCTTCCAACAGATCCTCCTGCGACATTCCGGCATGCTGCTCGAATAATACCTGGAGTCACCGTGCTTCCTTGCTATTCTTTTTCACTACTGCCCTGAGGGGCCTTGACAAAGTTCTCAATAATAATCAACGCCTTTGTATCGCAGTTCGTGAATCTCACCCCGTATTGATTTCTCTTCGACGGGGAGGTTTCTATCCGTTCGACCGTGCATGTCAGCGTGATCTCACAGTGGGCTATATTAAATGCACATGTCAGCCGGTCACCGAGATTGAGCACGCGATCTGTCTCCATCAGCATCCCGGAGATGCTGATGTTATGAGAGCGCACGAAAAATGGCGTGTTCTCTTCAATGCCATTTTTTATTGAGGCGCGCAACAATACCCGCATATCCTTTCGAGCCGGGATAACAAGCTGCTGGGATGCCTGCCACAGAAGTACGCCGGGTTCCAACGGCCTCCGGATGACGACATTGGCGCCGGCTTCCTTGCTAAGAGACAGGGAGTTTTCGGGGTCTTCAGTCTCGTCACCGATGACGATGATCGACACATACTTCAGCGCTGCATCGCCCCGTATCCTGGCGCAGAGCATGGCGCCGCCCATCAATGGCAAGGCTGCGTCGGTGATGACGAGGTCCGCTCTTTTAGAACGGTGAAGATCGAGTATTTCCTCGGAAGACGACGCGGGGAAGACCGTGATCCCGCTCCTTTTGAAGATTGTGTTGCTTCCCCCGATGTCATCCAGGAGGTTATGAGCGACGATAATCTTTTTCATAGTATTTACACATGGACAGCGAACGTTCAGAAAATCAGTGATCATGGATTCCATCGATGGTTGTCGTGAACAGCGACAGCATATCGAGGTCATCCGCTTGACACTTTATTCCCGTATCCACCCCGGGTATGCATCGGCTTTCCGCGCCTCTTCGGGCAGCTCAACCTCAAGCTCATGTTTTTTTCGGGTAAGGTCCTTCTCAAGTGCTATTTTTTTCTTTTCAAGGCTGGTTCGAGATTTCTTTTTTTGACTGCCATTGTTTGCGGCCAATTTCTTCGGCTTATTTTCGTCTTCTTTTTCCTGTTTCAGAACAAGGTCGTACCTGTCCTGCAAAGCGACCAACTCTTTTCTGAGTTTCTCCGCCCGTTTGCGCCAATGTTCCTCTCCCTTGCCGTACTTGTCTTTGTGGTCTTTAAGGGAGGTCTTCGGTTTCCCCTTCGCGACAGGCCTCTCTCCCACGCTGACCCGGCTTTCGTCCGGATTCACGGCTGTCGCAGTATTCTGATATTCCTTCGGCACCTGTGTCCGCTCATTCGTATAGAATTCCTTCCCGTCCTTATCAACCCAGTGATAAAACTCTGCCCTGGAAACTGAAGCGGACAAGAGAAACAAACATAAATATATTGTCAAGACAACGCCTCTTCGCATGAAGCCCCCCTCGTGAGTGATTTAGAAAAATAACATAAATAACTGGGCTTCGCAAGGTTTTTTCTTGTGCTGTTGAGAATAAAAGTGCTATAGTGCAGAAAATCCAGCAACAAAATTCTAAGCTCAAAATAATTCCGCTCGATCAAAATTGTAACTGGTTTGGATAAGGGATCTTTGAATTTGTTTAGCGGTTCAATACGAGAATCGGGAATGTATATTAAATTATGCCAAGACCAGTTGTCGCCATAGTAGGCCGTCCGAACGTCGGCAAATCCACCCTCTTTAATCGGATCATCGGCAGGAACTTCGCCGTCGTCGATGACAAGCCCGGAGTGACGAGGGACCGGAACTACGCCGAAGCCGAGTGGATGAACAAACACTTTCTCCTCGTGGATACCGGCGGGTTCGAGCCTAAGACCGAAGACGTCATGTACACGAAAATGCGCGAGCAGACCACCCTCGCTGTGGAGGAGGCCGACTGCATCCTCTTTTTGATGGACGGCAAAGAGGGCCTGCTCCCGGCGGACATCGAGGTCTCGCACCGCCTCAGGGCCTCGGGCAAGCCCGTTCTCTATGCGTTAAATAAGGTGGATGGAGAACGGCACGAAGGGCTCATCACGGACTTTTACCGCCTCGGCATTGATGCTCTCTATCCCATTTCAGCCCAACATGGCCAGGGGTTTTCCGACCTTATGGATGCGCTCAGCAACATGTTGCCGGAAACGCCTCAGGAATCGGAAGAAAAACAAGTAGTGGAAATTCCGAGGATCGCCATCATAGGGCGGCCGAATGTGGGCAAATCATCTTTCGTGAATGCACTCATGGGCGAAGACCGGATGATCGTGAGCCCTGTCGCAGGTACTACCCGGGATGCAGTGGACAGCGTATATACGTATTACGGGAAACAATATATCCTCGTGGATACGGCAGGCATCCGGAGCCGCGGCAAGATCAGCCACGGCGTGGAAAAGTACAGCGTCATGCGCGCGATGAAAGGCCTTGAACGGGCGGACATAGCCCTCGTGCTGATCGACGCCTCCGAAGGCATCACCGAGCAGGATGAGCGGATTGTGGGACTTGCGCATGAGGCTGGCAAGGGGATCATACTCGTCCTGAACAAGTGGGACCTGGTGGCTGACAAGGAAGAGGAATACAAGCGGTTCATCGCGGATGTCCGGCAGCGCCTCAAGTTCGCTGATTACGCCTCGGTAATCACCATCTCGGCCGCTACCCGCCAGCGGATCACCAATGTCTTTGAAGAGATCGACAAAGTGATGGATGAAACCCGGCGACGCGTATCGACCGCTGAGTTGAACAGGGTCTTTTCACAGCTCGTTGCACGGCATGAACCTCCGCTCTACCGGGCGAAACGCGTGAAATATTACTATGCCACGCAGGTGGGAATCAAACCGCCGACATTCGTCGTGTTTGTCAACTACCCGTCAGGCGTACATTTCTCATACCTTCGCTACATAGAGAACAACCTGCGTGAGGCTTTCGGGTTCCACGGTACACCTGTCAGGATATTCGCAAAAAGTAGGAGAGAAGAGCAACCCCGCGGCCGGGCCAAAAATTTGAAAAAATAAGTTGACTTTTCCGGCCAATACAGAGTATTATTACCATTAGGGAAATAAGGAGACGTGAGTTTTTGTTAATGGTCGGCTGCAAAAACTTCCTTTTAAGTTTGCAGTCTTTTTTTTGTTCAAACGAGTCAGCCACTGATCACCCAAGGAGGAACAGATGTCAAACGGTTTGGTAAAATGGTTTAATGATGCAAAGGGCTTTGGATTCATCACCACCGACGAGGGGAATGATGTTTTCGTCCATTTTTCGGCCATACAGGGCGACGGTTTCAGGTCCTTGTCTGAAGGTGATGCTGTCAGTTTCGATGTTGAAAAAGGCACCAAAGGACTCCAGGCGGTCAACGTCGTAAAACAATAATGACCCTTGCAGACCCCCCGCTCTTCAGGGATCCGCTTTGATCATGCATTGCTGCAATTTTGAGATTCAACAAAAACACGGGAGGGCAACATGGCTAAGAAGCTTTATGTAGGCAATCTGTCGTACAATATTTCTGAAGAAGAACTCAAGAATGTCTTTACTCCCATCGGAGAGGTGCAGTCTTGCAAGATTATTACCGATGCCGGTACCGGCCGGTCAAAGGGATTCGGCTTCGTTGAAATGACCAATGATGAGGATGCTGACAAGGCCATTGCGACCCTGAACGGAACAACCGTCATGGATCGGGCACTGAATGTGAGCGAGGCACGGCCGCAGACCGAACGTGCTGGAGGACGTGGAGGCAGACCCGGTGGTGGCGGCGGCAGGCCGGGCGGAAGGGGCGGCTTCGACCGTGGTGGCTCCGGCGGGCGGCGGAAGGAATATTAAATCTTGGAAATAAGAGTTGATGATAAAAATATAGAAAAAGCGATCAGGCTTCTCAAACGGAAGATGCAGAACGACGGCCTTTTCAGGGAACTGAAAAACAGACGTTTTTATGAAAAGCCATCATTAAAAAAGAAACGGAAGCGGATCGAAGCGCAGAAGAGAAAGCAGAAAAGCCTGAGGAATAGCAGACAGAACAGGGCGTAGCAACTTAGCAGCGGGCGCTTTCACTGGATAATTGCCGGAGATCGGGGTCGATACCTACAAAATATTTTTGGGATCCCCCCTCCGGCTTTTCTCTTTTTCACTTTAATGGTTTCCTTTTCATGCCGCGGGAGACAAAGAATCGGCCCACCCTGTCATTCCACACCATAACTTGGGCACTCGATATTTGGGCTATCCTTTAATTTAATGCCAGGGGTTCAACACCAAGTTTGGAGCAAGTACATCAATACTTCCGTCCAAATTCCTTCGGCCGGCGGATCGGGCCAAATCGACACCATGCAAGCGGATCAACCATCAATGTCGGAGCTGCTATAGGCGCAAGAATACGGACCAAACAGATAATCCCCCACAAGCAATTAGCCGCAATTGTACTGGTAGAGGACAACTGTAATTATCAATCAAGAGAACTAATAACCAGCGGGTAATGCCACGGCAAGAAAATGCTCGACCCCTCCAGATGTTATATCCTGAGCCGCCCCGTTGATATCCAGTCCAACATCACACGTGTCCGTCGTCACTCCAGTGCTGCTCGTCGCCTCCTGATAGGGGATCATCGTCGTGGTAGCGCATGTGGTAAGATTGGAATTCCAGTGAACAATCCACAGATAATTGTCCGGCACAACAACCGGTGGCGTCGGCAAGCTAGCAGCATTGTAATATTTCACATGAACATCCGTATAGCAATTCAAATCTGACGATGACGCCCCGAGGAAAGAGCTGAAATTGACATGATGTTTCCCGAGGCTGTACTGTCAAGCCGCTTACTATCGGCAATTGCTGTTCCATGGCATAGAAATCGCATTGTTTCATAAGCATAAACTCTTTCACATAATTTATTGGCGCATCACCCAAACTGGTACTGCAATTGTGTTTACCGCGCCATACTGGACTGTCGCAGTATTGTTTATAACAAAAGTCCCCTGTGTTGTTTTTGCAGGATAGGGAGACGACAGGGTCCTTACGGGAACCGTTGTCACAATGTCAAACACGCCCTCTAAGAGGGTATTGGGCGTACTGTCGGCTATAACCCTGCCGAGTATCCGAAATCCTCAATACTGGGTTGTCGTCTGTTTTTGAGTATTGACAGTAAAATCTGCATAGGTTATCGATGTCGTGTTTGTTAAATGCTTAGCCGAATATTTTCCATTTACCGTTATAGACGAGGATTGTATATTACTGTCCGTGCTGATAACGTAATCTGTCTTCAAATTGCTAAAGGTCATCGTATGTTGCCCGAGGGAATAATAATCAAATGCCTGCATGATACCATTCGCGGTAAAAGTATATGTAGCATTTGCAGGATTTCCCAAGCCCTCCATACTTTATTAATAAACACTCATCCGACCAATGAACGATCAGCGTTGTGTAATTATTCTTAAAATTCATGATTTTCAAACCGCCAGCCATCCTGTAAACCGGCCCGGTTTTCCGTATGCTGAATAGCTTCCATCATACTGAAAACCATCTTCTCTGTCACAGACTGAAATTGATTAAGACGTTATACTTCCCGGAGATGCTATTATATATGCTGTTATAATCGTATGTCCCATAATCAGGACAGGATCCAGACCCTGTCACGGTAGTTGCTGAAACCATCTGACTCTGTGCGATAAACCCAAGGTTCTTAAACATAGTCATACTACTTCACCGCGAGTTCCTTGGACTGAAGAACTAGAGAGCTGCAGTAGCGCCATCCCCGCTGGTTGTAATGACAGTTGGCGACAGATTCTGACCAGTAGTAGCAGTAGACGGAGTAGTGCCCGATGTAGCCAATCCCGGTCCCGTCCGCTTCCTGTGCTGCAGCTACATAAGAGCAGCGCTCCCAAGATAAGGATCATGATCGTAAGCAGTATATTCTCATAGTATTCTCCTTACCACTTAAAAAGGGTTTTTCAATTGGAATGACAGGCCGAGGTAAAAAAGATCAGAAAAAATATTTACTTATATTTTGATATGCAATGAACGCGCCTGAGGTAGGATATTGAATTTTAATGAATCTCCAAAAAAAGTCCTGTCAAAATATCGGCGCCTACAAAGCAATGGCATATTGCTCTATGCTCTTTCTACAGCACCATCGACGTTGTTAATTATTGAAATCTCCAATGATGACGAATGCATAAATTCCCTTTTAACACAAGTTCAGGCGGAGTGCGTTCCGCCTGAATAGAACGAGTTGCCATTTTTTTATGTTCACCTTGAGATACGACCGTGCCGGCTCTCCCTGGACCGTCCAGTCTACCGTATATTCCTTCGAAAGCGTCCCGGAGTATGCTTGAACAAATGACTGTCCTTTTTGATCTAGATCCTGCAGTAAGAGTTGTCGCCGGCGGAATAATTGTTGCGGGGTTGGCCGTCGGCAGCACTTCCGTGCTCCAGTACACTACGGCATTGCCGTAATCATCGGTCGCCACGGCAAGGGCATTAAAAAGGGCCGGTACCGTTAATTGTTGTCGAAGGACGTGGCGTTTGTGTACCAAAAACCATCAGTGTAAAGGAGCACGCAAACCTTGTTCCTCGGCGAACCGGATGCATCGCTAACAGTGAATACAAAGAGGAGATAGAGCACCAACCTCCCTGGGAAATGGATTTCCGGGCGATGAGACGCCTGTAAAAGTCGCATTAGCAGACCCTGTAATCGTATCGCCGGAATTCGCCAGAAGTACGAACCCCGAACGGGCACCCCTGGTCTTTTGATTCTTTATTACTACCGCATCCATCGATCATCATTGCCTGAGGATACAATAAATATCATGCTTATGGGTAATAACCATTCTCTTAGCGATCTTCATCGAAAACCTCCATTGCAATTCTTTCTAAATCACTTCCTGCCGCACCACGCGCGGCGTTATAAAGATCATCAACTCACGTTTTTCCTCTCTGACTTACCTTGCTCTTAAAGAGCCAACCGATCAGAGGAATCTCCGCGAGAAAAGGTACTTTGGTGTACGTTACACCGCGGTCAATGATGAGAATGCCGCCTATGACCGCGGTCTCGCCGTCTGCGAGAAGGATCTCGGTGGTGGCCTCGTTCTTACGGATGGACGGCTGGCCCTGGGCACCGAGAAGTGACGTATCAGGCGCGTTCTTTGTCGCCTGGATCTTCATGAAAATTTTGTTGTCCGGCGTGGCATGGGGTGTCACGATCAAAGACAGCTTCGCATCAATGAACTGTATCTGCGTACCCGAAGCGGATGTTGTCGAGAAAGGAATAGAAATGCCCTGCTCTATCTTGGCTTCTTTATTGTCCAGCGCGCTGACACGCGGAGTCGAGATGACCTTGCCTTCACCGGTGGACTCCAGCGCGGAAAGCACAAGGTCCAGATTCAACGCCTTGCTGATCGACCCGAACGAGAACCCGATGGCGCCGCCGCCTGTTCCGACGCCGGCGGGGGCAGGCATATTAACCAGGAAGTTGCCGTTTCCCGAAGGGGTTGCCCCCATGGTGGGACCTCCCGTTACCGAACCTGAATTGGGAAAGACGAGGCCCGTTCGGGTTGCCGTGTGCCGCATCGGCTTTATAGTTCCCGCCCCACTGAACGCCAAGTGACCGGTTAAAATTCAAAGAGGCTTCAACGATCCTCGCCTCGATCATGACCTGGGCTATCGGCTTGTCGAGAAGCCTGACGAGGTTCACCACTTCTTCAACATTCCGGGGTATATCCTTGACAATAAGCGTATTCGTTCTCAAGTCCGTAACGGTCTCGCCCCGCGGAGACAGGGATTTCTTTATCGTGCCCTCGATCGCTGCCGCAGTTGAATAGTTTATCGGGACGATGCGGGTGATCAGGTCTTCCGCTTTCTTTTTCGCTTCCTTCGCCTTCAATTCCTCTTCCGCTTCTTTCGTCAATGCACCGACCGAAGCGATACGCAGGATATTGTCCTCCAAGGCGTATCCCAAGCCGTTCATCTTGAGGATGATGTCCATGGCCTGGTCCCAGGGGATATTGACCATGCGCACCGTCACCTTGCCTCTCACGTCGGGGGCAAGGATGATGTTGAGGTTCGCCACCTCCGCGAACAGTCTCATGACATTCACGAGGTCCGCATCCTGGAGATCGAGCGATATTTTCCTCCCCGAAAATCTGTTTGCGCCTCCGGCAAGGAGCGTCGTCTCCAATCCGGTCATCTTTCTTTCACGGCCTCAACGCGTTCCTGCTCCGGCAGGAGGAACGGCAGCTGCGGCTTCCTGAGGCACCGGCATTTCTTTCTCGGCAACGGGGGCCTTTTCCTGCTCCTGGGCAGCAGCCCGCTCCTGAGGCGGCTTTTCCTCGTCTTCGCCGCCGAGGGGGGCCGTCGTTCAATGTGTCGAACAGTATTCCCTTCCGGAGTAACCGTATACTGGAGCGCCCTGGTTAGGTCTAACACCACACGAACCATCGTCGGGGCTCGTGCTGGCCAACGCGCACCTTGTCAAGCCCTGCTTTCCTGACCGGGATGACCCGCGGCTGACCCGGCTTCGGACTCCCGCAATATCTATGACCAGCTTATTCTCCGGGAACCATAAAGGCTTTCGGACCATGGCGCCATCGCCCGTAATGACGACTCCGACGCCTTCCTTTCCAGCAGATGCCCGAACCGCGGTAACAACCGTTGCGGTTCCTTTTGCCCGGCCGGGTCGGCGGGTACCGGCGCCGGTGGAGGGGTTCCTGGCAGCGGCGCGGGCGTTACCGCTTCAGGAGCCGTCTTTACCTCCTCAACGGGCTTGGCTGAGTTCGACGATGAGCTTGCCGCCGGACTGATACACCTTTGATTCTACGGCCTGGGATAGTCCGATTTCAAGCCGCGCGATAATTGTCCTTCTGGCTGGGGATGATGTCGAGCAACAGCCCCGCTGTTCACCGTTATCTTGTCCTGGGAATTTGCCGATACCGGCGTCGGAAATATCCACAACCAGCCGGAGCGGCTCCGTTAGCTGGAACGATGTATACTGCAGGATAGGCTCCGATGCCTCGATGGTGATTTCCGTTTTCCCGTCCACTTCGCGGGGCTCTATCTTATTGAGGAGGACCTGCGTTCCTGGTTGATCTAGCCGTTGCCGGCGCCTTGGCCGCGCACCCATGAAGCGCTGATACGAAAGAGATGAGGATAATCAACCAACATACCTTCAGCGGTTGAGTGAACTTCATGGCGTTCCCTCCTGTTTTTTCCGGAGCTCGATCACAATCTCTTACACTAGGATTACCCGAAAGCGGTTTGAATTTTTCTTCAACGGATCATTGTGCTCTGTGGTTATCTTCTTTACAACACCCTTGCCTCGGCCCGATAATGGGTCCCGACTCGGACAAGATAGCCTTGCCCGTCAGGGCCTTCTACCAGCGCATTATAGCCGAACCCTTGCCATAAGATGCCCATAAGCTTGAACTCATACAGATTATACCGCTCCAGCGGCGGGCGATCTCCCTCGTTTTCGCGTGTTAATCTCTTCCTTCACGATAATCGGCGCGAAGGGGTCCCGTCTTTCGAGAAGGATTATAGGAATACGCAGTCGCTGGTTTTTTTCCTCAATCGCCGTCGGAGTTCGCCTGGCTGATCGGTTTCTGGCCCGGCTTTGCGGCAATCGGTGTGGGCGCTGTCGACGGCCCTGCCCGAATCGGAGCAGCCAAAAAGAGAATACGGCTGTGCCGAGCAACAGTGTATCGGCCAGGACCAGCATTACCTTATTGTGATTTTTTTCCCTGTTTGCGGTGCTTCAACTTTTTTCTCCACTGCCGAGAAGGTCATTGCCGTGCAATTGATTATCAGCTTCTACGTTCCCGTTTTTTTCCATATTTTTTGCTCCGCTCATTTTTATGTTGAGAATATTTACAATACGGGTCAACTTCCCTACGTGGTCGAATAAGGAAGCCGTATACTGATATCCGCCGATCAAAGACAAGGATATGGGAATTTCCTCGTACAGCCCGCTCTCGTGGGTCCTCCGCTTATCGGGTTTCCAGAACTTGAGGACGAGGCCCGACTGATTCACCAGATTTTGTATCTGCCTCAAGAGACCGCAGACTTCGGATTCGGGCGGAAGCTGTTCGGTAAGCACGACAAGCAGCGCCTGTTTTGCCTTGACTTCGGCTTTCAGTTCGCATCGAGAGTTCCTGATCTTGGTGTCGTTCTCCTTATTTTGGCTTCAGTTCGGAAAGCAATTTTTGAGTTGATCCATCTGGGTGTTCATGGGAATCGCGAATTGAAAGACATAGCCGATCAACAGTACGAACAATAAAGGCGCCAAAACGATCAGCCTAGTCTTAGGGGGAACCTTTTGTATTTTATCAATAATGGCGCCATTATAATCCCTTATAAACAAACTGGAGCTTATACTTGTAAATATCCAGTCCCTCACGTTTCGTCTGGCTGGTTTCCAGCAGCGAAACATCTGCAGCAGAAGCGCGATGCCTTGAGGTTGTCGACGAACCGCACGACATCCTCATTTGTAAATGCCTCGCCCTCTATGCTTGATATTATTGCTGCTTTCCGTCAGCGATGAAATAACGACCCCCATAGGGAGCGCCTTACTAATCTCATCAAGCAGCCGGACGGGTCCCGCCTGGTTTTTTTTAAGCTTCTCGATAATTTCAATCTTCTCAGCGACTTTTTTTCGCTCTTCCTCGACATTCTTGACTTCCTTAAGGACGTTGTCCTGCTCGCGAATCTGCTTTTCGCGGTCGCCTTTTCCCTTCAAGAGCGATCAATGATTTGTTTTGCCTGTTCCAGTAAGAACCACATAGCGATCCCGACAAGGATGAGGACCAGCAAGGCGAGCAAAAGCTGCTGCTGAAGATCGATGACCTTCTTGGGCGGCTTTTCTTGGTAGGCAGAAGATTTATTCCAATCATCGATCTCCCGGCCTCCTGATCGCAAGCCCCACGGCAACCGCGCACAAAGGGGCCGATTCCGCCATCAGCGCGGGGTCAAACCGCTTCTGGTCGACTTTAATGTTCTTAAACGGATTGACTCACCTCGACCGGAATCTCAAGCCGTTCGGACAGACCGTCGTAAAATTCCCGATCCGGGCGCATCCTCCGGAAACCAGGACCCGGCGACACTTTTCACTTCCCGTCGTGGAACGGAAAAACTCGAATGACCGCTGCGTTTCCGACACGATATCATCGGTCACGGAAGACATAACCCCTGAAATCGTTCCTTGTCCGCCCCTTCGACATCCTCGCCCCGTTTCACTTTTTCCGCATCTTCAAAGGTAAGACCGAAATCCCTCTGGAGCGCCTCGGTATACCGGTTGCCGCCGACAGTGATGTCGCGGGTGAAGATCGACATTCCGTCCTTCAGGATATTGATATTCATCACCGATGCGCCGATATTCAAAAGCGCCGTTGTGCCGGTCTCGATGTCATAATTGAGTTCATGCATGTTCGCCAGCGCAAAGGCATCGACATCCATGACGACCGGTTCCAGTCCCGCCTCTTTCACGAGATTGACATAATCGTTGATCTTGTCCTTTTTACGGCAACCAGCAATACGTCGGCCTGGCCTTCCGTCGGCTCCCGGCCCAGCTTCTGGAAGTCGACGTTCACGTCGTCGATGGAGAAGGGAATATACTGCTCGGCCTCCCACTTGATGGATTCCGCAAGCTCCTCATCGGTCATATCTGCTACGGAAACGCGCTTGATGATGACCGAACTTCCGGAGACCGAGATCACGACCTCTTTCGTCGTCACCTTCTGCGCCGCAAGCAGCTCCCTGATGGCCTCCACGACCCGTCCGGCATCCATGACCGCGCCTTCCACGATGACTTCAGGCGGCAGCGGAACCATGCCGAATTTCACCAGCTGATATTTTTTATTCGAGCCCTTCAGCTGAACAAGTTTGATAAAGGTGGACCCGATGTCCAGTGCGATCGGGCTCTATTTTTTTGGAAAAAAGCATTATCGCTCCGGAAGCAGATGTGCGCCGTATCACGCGGCATTCTTGCTTTTTATGATCCTTTCGATTTTCCTTCAGGTTGCTCTCGCTGTAGACTCTCCAGCCGCGCCAGTCCCGTTCGACGCCGGTCAACAATCCATCGCTCTCCCACCGGAACAGTGTGGCCCGAGAAATATCGAAGCGATTGCATATCTCGTTCGTTTTATATTTTTTGAGCTTTTGCGCGTGACCATGGTACCCTCTCTGGATAGTTTACTGATATTACTTATAGTAAGTATACTTATGATGATACTGAAAAAAATATCGATTGTCAAGTTTTTTTATATTTTTTTTACAAAGAAATACATGCACACGAGATATTGTATGGCGGCGGAAACACTACAAGATATTGAATCCTGGCTGCGTCATGGTTAGTGCTATATACGAACAAAATCTGAATATAATGGCTGGCGCTGCCGGCAAGCACGAATAAATGCCAGATTCCATGACTGTAGAAATCCTCTTATCCAGCGCATAAAAAACAACCCCGATCGTGTAGGACAGCCCTCCCGCCACGATCCAGATCAGTCCCGCGGCGGAAGGGCATTCACAAGCGGGCCCTCGCGACAATCGACAAGCCAGCCCATCAGCAGGTAAATAACGACCGACAGAATGCTCCTGCGTCTCCAGCCAGGAGGTCCTGAAGAATGCCGACGAGAGCCAGACCCCAGACTGCGCCGAACAGCCACCATCCCCAGGCACCGCGCAGGGTAACGAGGGTAAGGGTGTATAGCGTGCCCGCTATGAGCAGGTAAATGCAGCATGGTCCAATGACTGGAACACCGTCTTGATCTTCCCCCGGTGCTGTGATAAAGCGCGGAAAACAAATACAACGCCACAAGCGTACCGCCGTAAATACTGAAGCTGACGATTTTCCAGGGATCACCGGTCAGGGCGGCGTGAACGACCAGAAAGACAAGTCCCGCTACCGCAAGGCACGTCCCGATCAAATGAGAGATGCTGTTTATCCGTTCGGCCTGATACATACGCTTTCCGATATCGATTATGACATCATGGCTTGATCCCGGAAATAAAAAAAAGGAGAGGCCTCAAAGGCCTCTCCTTTGGATAGTGCTGTATTCTTCCTTAGATATCTTCTCCATGCGGTGTCGCGAAGAAGCACCGCGCCGCGCAGCCATATCCATGAGCACGCGCTCGGTGCCGAAGGCGCCCGGCTCGTACTTGCGGATCTTGAGCTTCTCCCGGCGGTGTCGATGAGCTTCAGTGCCAGTTCGAGGATTTCCCGGGTCTTCCTCAAATAGAATCCGGCTCTACCGTATCCCACCACTTGTTTTCCATCAGGTCCTTGATCGCTTGCTGGCGCTGACCGGTGAACCCGCGCCAAGATGATCGGCACACCCGATGCGACAAAGTAGGTGCCGATCGCGATGGCCTTTTCGCTCATCCACTCCGGCCCGATGCCCGAGCGCCGGGAGGCCGCCGATGTCGTCGCCAAGCCCGCCTTCTTCCGCGATAGGGGACGCGATGGTCAGAATACGCGAATTGTCGACGCAGGAGCCGAGGTGGAGCACCGGAGGGATGCCGATGGCCTCGCATACCTCGCGAAGACCCTGGCCCGCATTTTCCACGCCATTTTCCGGGGTCATGTAACCTGCCTTGGCCGAGGCATGGGCGGAGCAGCCGGTCTGGACCACCAGCACGTCGTTCTTTATCAGTTCGCGCGTAAGGAAATTATGCAGGCCGTCCTGGCATGATCCGGGGGATTGTTGTATCCCGCCAGGCCGACCACCCCCCGGACACGCCCCGCGATGATCGCGTCGTTCAACGGCCGGAACGAACCCCCGTATAGTCTGCCCTGCATATATTCGATATATTCGTGGGAGAACCCGGCGACCATGTCCGCCGGCCTTATCTTTGCGTGTGCAACATCTTCCTTCTTCCTGTTCGTGAAATTATCGATCGCGATCCGCACGACTTTTTTGGCTAAGGTCCAGGGCATGGTGCTCATTGTATTCAATATGAATGGCATCCTTCATCTTACCCTTGTTGGTGGTCGTGATGACCTTCGTGTGGTATTTTTTTGCAAAGTTTCGCCGATCGCGGGCATGATGCACTGCACGTCCACCACCATCGCCTCAACCATACCGGTCAGTATCTCCCAGCTCCTGCTGCAGGAATCCGCCTGCCGTGTCGATGCCATGCCGGACAAGGATTTGTTCGCGGTGCAGCACATGCCCACGAGGTTCACGCCCTTGGCTCCCTTGGTTTGTGCGTATGCCGTGATCTCCGGGTCTTCCACCGCGACAACCATCATTTCAGCGAACGACGGTTCGTGTCCGTGGACCACCAGGTTCACGTGGTCTTCCTTGAACACGTCGAGACTGGCCCGGGCCTTGACCGGCCGGGGAGTGCCGAAGAGGATGTCCGAGATGTCCGTCCCCATCATGGAGCCGCCCCACCCGTCAGCGAGCGACGCGCGCATGGCGCCGAGCATGATATTATTCGCTTCCTGATCAACGCCCATGGTCGTCCGGTGCATCATCTCGACGACTTCACGGTCGATTGCGCGAGGCGCTAGCCTAGCTTTTTGGACATTTCTTGCCGTTTCTTGGGCGCCCGTGACAAGAAAGCGTAGTTCTCCCCGCTGTTGTCCGAACTGTTCGAGAAATTTCAGCGCCACCTTCTCGGCAACTTCGTTCACCGGCTTCCCTTCAACGTCGATGCCGAGGTATCCTGCAACCCGGTTCAGCTTGCGGACGTCCTTGATCTTGAAATCCTTGGCTTCTCCCTCGCGCTACGGCGAGAAGGGTGTTCGCAAGGTCACGGGCATGGTCGGAATGAGCTGCGGTTCCGGCGGCAACCATGCGGGCGAAGTTTCTCGCCGCCACAACCGGCAGCGAGGCCCCGCAAACGCCCACGGCCTCTTCTTCTTTTCCCGTCAGCGACACCGACCCATGTGGCACATTTTACAGCACGCGCCCGAGTGACCGATAGGGCATGGTTTCATCTTCTCCGCGCGATCGAACGCGGTCTCGATACCTTGTCAGACCGGCTACCTTCAGATGCCTGGGCAGCCGGATCAACCGATTTCTAATTTTCTTTCATGAGTATGGAAACTCCTTTCGCAATGAGGCGAAAATGCCCTCGATTTTAGCAGGGGGCGTTATACAAAATTAAAAAAAAATACTACTAAAAGTTACTAGAGTTGATCGTAGCTTAAATCGGACGAAACAAATATTCTAGGCTGTGATTTTAGCGAGAATGTTATTTCTGCTTTCGCAATGCAGGCGTTCTAACAACCATAACCTTGATCTCTGCCGAACCGGACATCATTCCTTGGTTCATGGCCATGAGAAGTTGTTGAGTGAAACTCCATAGGGTTTGCAGCCGGGCTTTGAGGTTTGAACGCACGGAACTTATTTTCCCGGACTTGGCTTTCTTTACCAGCGCGGCAACGTCTTTGGCCGTGAAGCTTTGGTCTTGCTCATTGCAGCGGACATTTCCGCGGGATAACCCGCCGTCCTTGGTCTCCCCGCAGGCGGGCTGCGCCTGGGCAACGGTTTAAGCTGTGCCGTAGGTATTGATGATCGTTCCCTGCTTTTCATACAGGGAGGTCATGGGAACACGACGTCGGCTTTTTCGGTAAGGGCGTCGCATGGCTGGCCTGGACAATGATGAAATCGGCCTTAAAATCCGGGTCCGGAATACTCCCGGCGATCAAAAGCGCCCTCATGCCGGACTTCATTTCGCGGTAGCTCTTTCCCGCTTTCTTCACTTGGCAAACCGGGTCCACTGTCGGACAGGCAGCCCATCTGGATACGCCAAGGGTGTTCGCCTCGAGCATGAGTGGCAGAACGCCAGCACTTTTCAGGAGGCCAGATTCAAGGCCTGAAGCGAGGCATCCTCATTTGCCGAGATGCCGGTCCCGATAACGACCACCGGCTGCTTTGCCACTGCAAACGCCTTTGCCGCTTCAGTGATCGGTTCCGCCGACACTCCGAGATCGAAGCGGCCTGTCGATGCTGACGAGCGACTTCTTTCAGCGCGTCAAACCCTTTCTGCCGGGGACGTCAGCGCCTTCGGCGATCGCGCGCTACATGATGCCCCGCGAGAAGGACCGTGTCGGTCCCTTCTTGAGCTGGGAGATGAATGGCATTCTGGTGGGAGGCGAGTTCGATCTTGTCCGGGTTCACGACGATGATCTTTGCGCCTGCCTGCGCCCTTCTCCGGATCATCACCTCGACCTCCTGGAGGGCCTGGCTTTTCTGAGACGGGTCGCGCCGATCACCACAACACGTCCGCGGACCTGAGATCGGCCTGGGACGCGATGGCGATGCCTGCATCGCCATAAACCGCACGAAGGGCCGAGATCAGTCCGCCTGCATAACGGATGCCGGCGTGTCGATATTCGCGCTTCCCGTGACTTCACGGGCGAGCTCCTGAACCGCATACGCCTCTTCATTGGTAAGCGAACCCGCGGCGATGAAACCGGCATCGGCTCCCGCCTTCTTGAGAGCGTCGGCCGCGATCTTGGCTGCGTCTTTCCAGGTCGTGGGTACCAGCTTGCCGCCCTGTTTCTTCATCGGCGTGGTGATCCGGTTCGCGGCTTTCATCGAGTCGAAGCCGAAACGGCCGATGGCGCAGATGTAGCCGTTGTCTTCTTTCGCGTTCACCTTGACGATCTTGCCGTTCTTGCTGCTCGTGGTCACGCTGCAGCCGGAGCCGCAGGCGGTGCAGACCGTGTCATGCTTCTCGAGGTCCCACTCCCGGCCGTGCTGCCAGCGGTCCCGCTCCATGATGGTGTTCACCGGGCAGGCGTCCACGCAGGAACCGCAGAAGGTGCAGCCCGACTCGTGGAGCGGCTTGTCCAGGGCCGTCGAAACCTTGGTGGTGATGCCGCGGCCCATGAAGTCGAGCACGTTCGTTCCCTGTTCCTTGCAGACCCGCACGCAGCGGCCGCAGAGGATGCAGTAGTTGTTGTCGATGGTGATGAAGGGGCTCCGGTCGTTCAGCGGGTAATTGAAGCTCTTCCTGCCGAATGACGATTCCTGGATCTTCAGGTCCGCGGCATAGCGCTGGAGATCGCAGGCGCCGGCCTTGGGGCAGGTCATGCAATCCAGCGGATGGAAGGAAAGGACCAGGTCGGTCACGAACTTCCGGATCTCCTCGACCTTCGGGGTCTTGGTCTGGACCTTCATGCCCTCCTTGGTCCGGGTCGTGCATCCGGTGACCGGGGTCTTCATGCCCTCGATCTCCACCATGCACATGCGGCAGGCGCCCACGCCGCGCAGTTCCTTGATATGGCACAGGTTCGGGATATGGACTCCCACCGTTGCCGCGGCATCGACAAGGGTCATCCCCTCGGGCACCGATACGGCCTTGCCGTCAAATTCCATGTTCACCATCTTGGTCGTCATAACATCCTCCAAAGAATCAATTAATTAAATTCAAAATTCGAAATGGAACATTCGGGATTTTTCATCGAAACTTGAGCTTATCATTGATCATGGTGCTAGCACTGTTCACGACGTTGTATCTACTTTCCGGCAAAGCACTGTTCCGCCATGTCATGAATAGAGCAGGCCGGAAAGCCTTGCCGAGAGCATTGCAGCGGATGTCGCAGGTGCCAACCAGGGTCCGCAGGGCTGCTTGACGGCGACCTCGCGGTCCTGCTCAATGACGAAGACCGCGTTTTCGGGACAGACCATGATGCATTCGCCGCAATGGGTGCAGCGCTGCTGCCGGATGCGGAAGGTGTGAACCCGGTCTTATAAGGCTGTTTCTGGCCCTCGATGGCGAGTCCGCGCAGACCTCGCGGCATTTGTCGCACATGGTGCACTTCGCGGCGTTGATTTCATAGCTCACGAGGCCGCTTGCATTCGTGGTAGTCGCAGACGCCCTTGATGTGGCGGTCAAGGTCTCCTGGCGCTGGTGGCGAGGAACGCGCCAGGATATCGGCGTGGTCCTTCCCCTTCTTGCACATGCCGCCGTCTTTCACGTCCACGGCAATCCGTTTGAGGAGGGCGACGTGTTTTTTCCCTTACCTGTCTGGATAGCCTCGAGGATCTTGATAGCGTCGAAGATGCCGAGCTTGCGGGATGGCACTTGGAGCACATGCCATTCTTGGAATCGTCATTGTAGAAGAAGTCGGGTTTCGGCCCGCGTGGCTGATTAACCGGGCAGTTACTTTCCTGTGCGACATGGATCCCTCCTCTTCTCGATCTCGATGGCCTGCGTGGGACAGACGGTGTAACAGGCCTTGCACTTGGTGCAGTAGTCCTGGTCGATAAAGAATTTGTCCCGCATTTCCACGACGGCGTCGAAGGCGCAGGCCTCTCTTGCACATACCGCAGAGAATGCAATGCTCCGGCAGGATGCGGACGTACCCAGCCCTGGCAGCGCTTGGCCCGGCAGTACTTGTCGTTCACATGTTCTTCGTATTCCTCGCGGAAATACTTGATGGTCGAGAGCACCGGGCTCGGGGCGCTGTTACCGAGGCCGCAGAGCGATCCGGCAACGACCATCTTGCCCATCTTCTCGAGCAGCTCGATGTCGCCTTTTTCTCCCTGGCCGGACGTAATCTTGTCAAGGAGCTCGTACATCTGCCAGGTGCCGATGCGGCAGGGCGGGCATTTGCCGCAGGACTCGCTCTTGGTAAAGGAGAGGAAGCACTTGGCCACATCCACCATGCAGTCGTCCTCGTCCAGGACAACCATGCCGCCGGAGCCCATGATGGAACCCACCGTCGCTAGGGTGTCGAAGTCTACCTGCATGTCGAGGAACTGGGCCGGGATGCAGCCGCCCGAGGGGCCGCCGGTCTGGACGGCCTTGAACCTCTTGCTCCGGGTTCAGCATGCCACCGCCGATATCGAAGATGATCTCCCGGAGCGTGATGCCCATGGGAACTTCGATAAGGCCCGTGTTCTTGATCTTGCCAGTCAGGGCGAACACTTTCGTGCCTTTGGATTTCGCGGTGCCGATGGAGGTATAGTAATCAAGCCCCTTGGTGATGATCTGGGGACATTAGCAAAGGTCTCTACGTTGTTCCAGGTTCGTCGGCATGTTCCACAGACCGCCCGCCGCTTCGGAGAGTCGCGGAGGACGGGGCCGCGGCATGCCGCGCTCGCCCTCAAGGGAGGCAACCAGGCCGTGGATTCGCCGCACACGAACGCGCCCGCGCCTTCCTTGATCTCGAGGTCGAATTCGAGTTCGCTGCCCAGGATGTTCTTTCCCAGGAGACCCATTGCTCGCGCCTGGTTGATGGCAATGCCGAGGTTTTTCACGGCCAGAGGATATTCATGCCGTACATAAATATAGCCGTACTGGGCGCCGATGGCGTAGGCGTTGATCAGCATGCCTTCGATGACGGAATGGGGATCTCCCTCCATGAGCAGCGCGGTCCATGAACGCGCCCGGGTCGCCTTCGTCGCCGTTGCAGACGACTGCCTTGATCTTAGCATCCCGATTTCTTCGTGTGCTCCACTTGAGGCCTGCAGGGAAACCAGCGCCGCCGCGGCCGCGAAGGCCGGACTTTTTAACAATATCGATGACCTCGTCGGGTTTCATCTCGGTCAGCACTTTCGCAGGACCGCATATCCGTCCTCGCGGATGGCGTCGTTGATATTGCAGGGATCAATAAAACCATTCCGATGGAGCGCAACACGTTTCTGCTTCTTGTAAAAAGGGATGTCCTGCACTTGCTACGTTCGGTCGGACAAGCGGGAATTCGCGGTAGAGCTTCTTGCGGTAGGGTACGCCATGCAGCACGGAATCGGAGAAGAGAGTCGGGATATCATCCACTTTCACCTTCTGGTAAAAGATCTCCTGCGGGTCCTGGATCACGACCGGACCGCGCTGGCAGAAGCCCTGGCATCCGGTCTTCACGATCTCAAGCTCGACCTGTTTCTGCCGACGCTTCTTTCTCGAATTGTTCGATCAGTTGTTAACGACCCGTGGCCTGACAGCGGTACCGCAACAGACGCGCACCCGGTGGGCGTCGCTTTCCTCGTGCTCCTTTTTCAGCTTCAGTGCGAAGGCCTCGAGGTCTGGTGACATTGTTCTAGCCGCTTAAACGTGAGTTCCATGTTCACTCCTCGCCATGTAATGATTATATCGTCCACCATCTTTGGCGTGAGTTCGCCGAACAGGTCCTTGTCGTTGATCGTGGTAACGGGCGCCAATGCGCAGCACCCCACGCACCCGACGGTCTCAAGGGTAACGGAAAGGTCCTTGGTCGTTTCACCTTCCTTAATACCGAGCTGTGTCTCCATCTCCGTGAGCACAGCCTTCGCGCCTCGCACGTGGCAGGCAGTACCCATGCAGACCTTGACGATGTTCTTGCCGCGGGGCTTGAAATGGAAATGTTTGTAGAACGAAGCAACGCCGTAAACATTGTTCAGCGACAGGGACATGCGCTCGGCGATCATGGTCATTGCCTCTTCAGGCAGGTAACCGATCTTTTCCTGGACCCGCTGGAGCACGGCGATGAGCATGCCCCGCTGACCCTGCGGAATCATCGAGGACCGAATCAACCTTCTTTAGGTCTTCTTGCTGGAGCACGATAAGGACCTCCCTGCTGAAAGTGCGGCCAAACAATCCGTAAATAAGATTCGCAGATTGATTTTCCAAGGTGATTTTAGCATGATATTAAGAACAAGTAAGATTGCAACATTCAGTAACCTATGCAGCTTGGAAGACAAATTTATTATTTGATGTTAATAAAAGTTATACATATTAGCAACCACTGATAAAAAATCAAGGGAAAATATTAGAAAAAAAATCATGCGCAACTTATTAATATCTATTAATAAAAGTGAAGTCAGGTTACCGAACTTCACTGAAGCGGATCTGGTTCAAATACGTTGAAGAACAGGGACGCTTTTCGGCTCGATCGGGGGAGCACGTCAAAGCTCGCAGTCATGAGGAGTCTTTGGGATCGGTTTGACAGGCACCGTGAACTGCTTTCATATTAATACTTCACAACCCGAAATGCGAGAGAAATCCTGCATATGAATTCTGGCAATGATCCTTGCCGGCGGCAAGGGAGAACGGCTCCATCCCCTCACCATCCATCGAGCAAAGCCCGCGGTCCCCTTTGGCGGAATCTACCGGATCATCGACTTCTCCCTGTCGAACTGCATCAATTCCGGAATTCGCAAGATCGCCGTGCTGCCCCAATACAAGTCCCTGTCCTTGGACAAACACCTGCGGCTCGCCTGGAACCTCTTTTCCGGTGAATTGGACGAATACATCATTTCCGTACCACCCCAGCAGCGGGTAGGAGACAAGTGGTACCAGGGTACGGCCGATGCCATCTACCAGAACATCTATATGATCGAGAAAGATGCGCCGGACCATGTGCTCGTGCTTGCCGGAGACCACATCTACAAAATGGACTACGCCGAGATGTTTCGGTTTCATCAAGAGCACAAGGCGGATGCCACCGTGGCTGCTATCGAGATCCCGAAAAAGAGCGCAGCGGCCTTTGGCATTATAGAGGTGGATGATCGTGCTGCATCCTCGATTTCGAGGAAAAACCCAAGAAACCAAAAGCATACCCGGCCGTCCGGAACTGGCCTTCGCTTCAATGGGCATTTATCTGTTCAACACCAAGACGTTGCTGGAGCATCTGAAGTCCGACGCTCTCCAGGAAACCTCCCACGATTTCGGCAAGAACATCATCCCCCAGATGATGAAGACCTCAAGGGTCTGCGCCTACAATTTCCGGGATGAGAACAAGAAAGAGGCAAAGTATTGGCGCGACGTCGGTACCATCGATGCCTACTGGGAAGCGAACATGGACCTTGTAAGCGTTGATCCGTTCTCAACCTCTACGATAAGGCCTGGCCCATCCGCACCTACCAGTGGCAGAATCCTCCGGCCAAGTTCGTGTTCGCACAGGAGACAAAAGGCGGCAGGCTCGGCATCGCACTTGACTCGATCGTGGCACATGGCTGCATTGTGAGCGGCGGCCGGGTGCAGAATTCCGTGCTGTCGCCCAATGTCCGGGTGAACAGTTACAGCGAAGTGCACGATTCAATACTCATGGAGAACGTGGATATCGGCAGGCACAGTCGTATTCGCCGAGCTATCATCGACAAGGACGTCGTGATCCCGCCGGAGACCGAGATCGGGTATAATCTTGAGAAAGACAAGCAGCGCTATCACGTAACACCATCGGGCATCATAGTGATCGCGAAAGGGACGGAAATTTCGGAGAAAATAAGAGCGTCTGGTATTACGGAAGAGAGGACTAAATCACACCGACGATTCAAGGATCGTCATTCCTTCGAAGGCAGGCATTCGGAATTTTCAAAAAGCCCCTGATCCCGGATCACGTCCGGCATATTAAACAAAGGCATTTCAAGCCAATCTCTATTTATCATCCCACTTCGTCGACATGAAAACATTTCGCAGTTTGAGCCACCGATGCTCCCGATCCGTCAACAGCTCCGGTCCGAAGATTTTCTTCATTTTAATGAGTGACAAGCGGTCAGCAATCCCGAAGAGCCCGGTGAAGAATCGGCCGATCAGAGGAATGCGTCCCGCATGGAGTGCCGAGGCCAGGTCCACGATGAATATCTTGCCGTCAACAAACAGAATATTTGTCCGTCGGTGCAGATCGAGATGCACCCAGCCGCGCTTATGCAGCTCATCAACGATCCGTTCGAATTGTCGTATGACCTCAGGCCCGAACTCGCCCCGCTGAAAACAACCAAGATCCTTACCCTCAAGATACTCGATGGCAAGGGAATAGGGCGAGAGCCGCTTGAACTTCGGCGGCAGCCCCTCGACCCCGCTCAACGCCTCGTATGCCCTGGCCTCCCTTCCGATCACGATGAGACCGACTAAATTCCTTTCCCAGAAGCCTTTTTGCGAATAGTCTTTCACCACGAAGCGGTGCTCACCGAACCGCGTGATGAAAACATCCGCCTTGGTGAACCGGCCCTTGATCATGACCTTCTCGAGATTCATGATCGCGTTGTCGTATGTCAGAGTGGGATGCATCATTTGAGGGTTGTTTGCTTCGTGACAAGTCTCATCATTTTAAAAGCACCCCGGGAAAGAGTCAAGGCATTTATAGCCAAGGTAAAGAAAAAGCCTCCTGTCCAGCCTGACAGGAGGCTTTGCGTCAATGCTTTTTTAAACACCCGGCCGGTTTGCACCACACTCGACCCTGCACATACGGGAACGCCGCTTGCGTTGCGCAGTTTCAAGACATCGCTCCCCTCTTTTGCCTCGGCTGCAATGACGATGTATTCTTCCCGGTGGAATGCCTTCGATCCGAAGTAATAAATACGGCTGAAGATTCCGGAACAGCTTCTCAACTTACTGCCGTCCCGACTTTTCAGCTTCATTTCTCCGCGTAATCTCTCAGGAACTGCGTCAGGAGCCGAACGCCGATACCCGTCGCACCTTTGGGCGTGTAGGGCCGTTCCGTTTCGGTCCAGGCCGTCGTGGCAATGTCAAGGTGTACCCAGGGATATTTCTGCACGAACTTCGAGAGAAGCGCTGCAGCCGTAATGACGCCGCCCCTCCTTCCGCCGGTGTTTTTCATGTCCGCGATGTCGCTCTTGATCTGCTCGTAATACTCTTCCCACAGCGGCATCTCCCACACACGTTCGCCGGCCTTTTCACCTGCAATGCGTATCATCTGCTTGAATCGGTCATTAGTGCCGAGCATGGCCGTGGCCTCGGTGCCAAGAGCGATACCGCACGCACCGGTAAGCGTAGCGATGTCCACGATAACCGCGGGTTTGTAGGTGCAGGCATAGGTGAGCGCATCGGAAAGGATGAGCCTGCCCTCCGCGTCGGTACTCAATATCTCAATGGTCTGACCGGACATGGTGCGGAGCACATCGCCTGGTTTGTACGCGCTGCCGCTTGGCATGTTCTCCGTTACCGGCAGGAGAGCGACGATATTGAGCGGTAACTTGAGCGCTGCAGCGGTCCGGATCGCTCCGAGCACCGCTGCGCCTCCGGACATGTCGTCCTTCATCCTGTCCATGTTCTCGGAGGGCTTGATCGAGATGCCGCCTGAATCGAAGGTGATCGTTTTACCGACAAGTGCTACGAATGGCTTCTTCCCGCCCTTCCGGTACTCAACGATGAGGAACTTCGGCGGCTGCACGCTTCCCGCGGCAACGCCGAGCAGGCCGCCCATGCCGAGCTTTCGCATCCTGTCCTTTTCAAGGACCCGGAGCTTGAGTCCGAACTGTCGCGCGATCTCTTTCGCCTTGGCAGCGATGATCGGCGGCGTTTTGTCGGCAGGCGGCGAACTCACCAGGTCACGCGCCATGACGGTGGACGCGGCAATCGCCTCACCCGCCTTCACACCTTTTTGTATGGCCTTGATCCCGCCGATGGATTCCTTCAGACAGAGTGATCGTCCGCACGTCTCTCGCAAGGCCGTTTTCCTCTCCGGTTTTATACTTCAAGAAACGGTAGAGTCCGAGTATGGTCCCTTCTGCCAGCGCCTGCCCAAGCTCTTCGGCATCAAGAACGACCCCGTCAGTAATAAAGGTGATGTCCCGCGCCCCGGCGCTTCTCAGCGAACTTGCCGCCTTGCCCGCGGCCTGCCGCAAGCGATTAGGTGTGAACTCACTCCGATTACCCAGTCCCACGAGGAGCAGCCGTTCAGCACGGATCCGGCCCTCGGGGTAGAGAAGATGAACCGTGCCCGTTTTGAGCTTTACATCGCCCTTCTTAATAAGGCGTGAGATCATTCCACCGAGCGCCTTATCCACCCGTTCTGCAACCCTGCCCGGTTTCTCTTTTTCGAAAAGCAGGATGATTGCTGCATCCGTCTTATGCTTCTCTATTTTCCCGGCACGAACATTGATCTTCATAGGCCCCTACCTGGTAGTACGTTTTTCTGCAAAATACGTGGTGAATGATAAGACAGGGATGCTGTAATGATAAACATAATAATGCAATTCCCGCTGTAAACCGTGTTTAATTAATCCTTTTTCGAGTCTCTCCGCGTCACCGGTAAGCGTCCGAAATTTTACAGGTGTCAAACGGTCTTAATCTTTTCTCACCACGATCGGCTCCAAACCTTCGAGCATCAGTTTGCCCGCCACGTGCTCGGCACGATCCTCGGACGCATAGGCGCCCACCCACACGCGATAGAACCTGGCACTATTCGTTTCAAAGGGAACGATCGAGACCGTCTCGAATTTGGTATCCAGTCGCTCCTTCAACGCCCGCGCGTTCTCTTCCTCGGCGAAGACGGCCGCCTGAACCGTGTATTGCACCGGGCCGCGCACCGCATCAAGGGTCTCGATCCTTACCCGTGCAGTCCCCTGGGCCACAAAACCCAGCGCTTTGGCTGCTCCATAGGACAGGTCGAGAAACCTGCTCTTAAAGAACGGTCCCCGGTCGTTTATTTTTACCTGTATGGTCTTGAAATTATCGAGGTTGGTAACGTGGATGACCGTGCCGAGCGGCAGGGTCCGGTGCGCTGCCGAGAGCCCATACATATCGAAGACTTCGCCGCTTGCCGTCTTTTTCCCGTGGAGATCCTTACCGTACCATGCAGCCATCCCGGTCTCACGGTATATCTCTTTCGGTTTACGTTACGGGATACAGGTACCGAAACCGGGACTGCAGCTGGAGCTGCAACAGGAGCCGGCGCAGTGGAGGCAGGTGCGGCCAACGGCACCTCCCTGCCGGCGCAGGCATAGATCAATGCAAACGCCGGTAGGAGTCCGGTAACGAACAGTCGAATACACGCTAAAGGAGAACAGAACCGCATGCTGCGATCCGGTTTATGCAGAAGCGGCCGGTGTTGCTTCGCCGGCTTTCTTGCCTGTTGACTTGTATGCTTTAGCCGTGCGGAGCTTCCGCTGGGCCCTCTTTACCTTCTTGCGCGCCGTGCGCAGTTCAGGGTCGGACTTGATTGCGGCTTTCGTTTTCTTCTCCACAGCCTTTTGTTTCAATTTTTTGATCTTCTCCTGCAACTTTTCCTGATTAACCTTGATCACGTATGCTCCTCCTTAAAAAATTGGATACTCCTGAACCGAGATAGAGCACTAATAATAGACAAAAGTCCTCACGAAATCAAGCTATTTTGTCGATATTGTTTTGTCCGTTTTCTACGGATGGATATCTTCGGGAAAAGATGAAGGGCTGGACTGCGCCGTGCCTAAACAATAAAAAAGGGAGTCGCCCTTTTTCAAGGTGACTCCCTGTGGTTGGTTCTTCGGTTAACAACCCACTGCTGCTTTTGGCTTTGCCGACGCCTTCACGCTCGTTAGCGTGTCCTTGTCGACGGTGATCATTACCTTGTCGCCAGCCTTCACTTTGCTGAGGTCGACGGCCTTGTCGGCCTTCAGGGTCACATCGGCGGTGGTGCCTTCAGCACAGAATACGGCCGTGCCTGCCTTTGCGTCCACACTTTTGATTGTGCCCTTCATCGGCTCTGCTGCAAACGCCAGTGAAAACAGAGAAACAACCAGAATTGCTGCTGCGAGAATTGCTGCTGCTTTTTTCATTCGTTCTACCCCTCCTTTAGTGGATTATAAAAAAACGTGATGGGTATATTACCACAAGTTTAAGAATTATTCAATTGAAATTTTAAATGATCTTATTTGATAATTGTGTGATTATAAGGCCGAATTCTAATGCGCATAACGATTCTCTTGTATTTCCATACCATTTCCCAGAAAAAAAATTATACTCTGCGGCAATGTGGAGTCATCTATTCAACGGCCTGCTGGTCGCAAACGGGAATGCACTCCGGGCTTCTGGCGGGAACAAAATAAACGACAATGTCACCGAGAAGGTTTTCGGCATACCAGGAGGCGAAATAATGTCTCCACACGTATGTTGCCATGGACCTAATCCCCCTCAAACTCGGTAAGGGCGAAAATGCTATATCCCTTTTCCAAGAGTTTCTTTTTCCCGCCGACATCAGGCAGGTCAACGATGAACGCTATCTCGACGACTTTTGCGCCGAGCTTTTCGATGAGTGCGGCGGCGGCCAGTGCCGTGCCACCCGTAGCGAGGAGGTCGTCTACCAGAAGCACCCGCTCGCCTTTTTTGAGCGCATCCTTGTGGATCTCGATCTTGTCCGTGCCGTACTCGAGATCATATTCCTGAGAAACGACCTCAGCCGGAAGCTTGCCCTTCTTGCGGATTGGAATAAAACCTTTCCCGAGTGTATACGCCAGTGCCGCGCCGATAATGAAACCCCGTGACTCGATGCCTACAATAGTATCGAATTTAAAATTCACATGCATATACCGCTGGGTCAGGGTATCGATGACGAGCCGGAAACCCACGGGGTCCTTGAGCAGCGTGGTGATGTCTCGGAACATGATCCCTTTCTTGGGATAATCAGGGATGGTTCTGATCTGTGACTTGATTGACATTACTGTTCCTCCGGGATGACCTGAAAATTTAAAAGTTCAAAAACCAGATCACGTTCACCTGATAAAAAAGCTTTCAATGGTTTGTGTATGATCGCATTTTCATGCGAAGGTTGAACATGGGCATTTGAGCTTACACCATTAACACGACTCGCCGTCGACCTCTCCCAAATCCTTATATTTTTCTACTCCCATTCTATACAAATCCCCACCGTATACATCGTTCACCACGATGGCCGGAAAGTCCTCAACCTCCAGCCGCATCACGGCCTCGGTCCCGAGCTCCGCATACGCAATCTGCTCAGCTTTGCGTATTGCCTTTGAAATAAGCGCGCCTGCTCCGCCGATGGCTGCGAAATAAACCGCCTTCTGTTTCTTTATCGCATCTTTCACTTCCTGACCGCGCGGTCCCTTCCCGATCATGCCTTTGAGTCCCCGTTCAAGCAGGTACGGCGTGTACTTGTCCATGCGGTAGCTCGTGGTCGGCCCGGCGGAGCCGATCGGCCTGCCCGGTGGTGCCGGCGTCGGTCCGGTGTAGTAGAGGATCTGGCCGTTGAGATCGAAGGGCAGTTTCTCTCCCTTCTGGTGTCCTTCAACCATATACTTGTGCGCCATGTCCCTCCCGGTATAGATCACGCCCGTGATAAGCACGCGATCGCCGGCTTTGAGCTTCGAGATAACGTCATCGGTCAGGGGAGGCTGTATTTTAATGGGGTCGGTCATTGTTCACCTTAATTGACGATAAGCACCAAATACTAAACATCAAATTACAACTGTTTGGTTATTGTAATTTGCGATTTATCATTTGAAATTTTCAGATCACTCTTCCTGCAAAACTACAATATGATCGTCTTATGCCGGGCCGCATGGCAATTGATATTCACCGCAACCGGCAGGCTGGCGATGTGGCAGGGGAAACTTTCGATATGAACTGCCATGGCAGTTACCTTGCCACCGAACCCTTCGGGACCGATGCCCGTCCTGTTCACGGCCTTGAGCAGCGTTTCTTCCAGGCTTGCAAGTTCGAGTTTTGGATTCGGACTGCCGACAGGGCGGAGGAGCGATTTTTTTGCAAGCAGCGCAGCCTTCTCGAAACTTCCTCCGATGCCCACCCCGATCACCACCGGCGGACAGGGGTTTGCCCCGGCTTTTTGCGCGCATTCGAGAACAAAGTTCCTGATGCCCTCCACCCCCTCGGTGGGCCGCATCATCCGGATCACGCTCATGTTCTCGCTCCCCGCTCCTTTCGGTAAGAACGAGATCTTGAGCTTGTCGCCGGGCACCAGCTCGGTATAGATGATCGCAGGCGTGTTGTCGCCGGTGTTCTTGCGTGTGATCGGATCGACTACGGACTTCCGGAGATAACCTTCTTTATACCCCTTGCGCACACCCTCATTGATAGCATCGACAATGAACCCGTTCTTGATCCTGAGGTCCTGTCCGATCTCGACAAAGAAAACGGCAATGCCCGTGTCCTGGCAGATCGGGATATGCTCTTCCCTCGCGATGCGGGCGTTCTCCTTAAGGAGTTCAATGATCTCTTTAGCGCCGGGTGCGGTTTCGGTCTCGATCGCACGGTCAAAAGCGGTGATCACATCCTCGCTTAAGTTATACGCCGCGTCGAGGCAGATCTGCGCGACGTTGTCCCTGATCTCGTCTACATGAATTTCTCGCATCCCTGCCTCACCGCGTCCACGGACCTCATGAACGCCGCCTTTTCATCGGAATTCAGCTTGATCTCCACGAGCTGTTCTATGCCCTTTTCGCCGAGCTTCACCAGCACACCGGCAAACGTCCCCTTGACACCATACTCACCTTCGAGGTACGCGGAACAGGGCAGGATCTTCTTCTTGTCCAGCAGCACGGCCTCGACCATCTCGAGCGCGGCTGCGGCTGGTGCATAGTAGGCGCTTCCGGTCTTGAGCAGGGATACGATCTCGGCCCCGCCGTTCCGCGTGCGGTCGACGAGCTTGTCGATCGTCTCTTTGCTCATCAGTTCCGTGATCGGGATGCCCGCAACTGATGAATAACGCGGCAGCGGCACCATGGTGTCGCCGTGCCCGCCCAGCACGAAGGCATGGGTGTTCTCAACGGACACGCCGAGCTCCATTGCAATGAATGTGCGGAACCGCGCCGAATCAAGCACCCCGCCCATGCCGATCACCCGTTCCCGGGGAAAGCCGGAGGCCTTCATGGCAACATAGGCCATCACATCCATGGGGTTCGTGACAACGATCATGAAGGCCCCGGGCGACCGCTTGCCCGTTTCCGTGGCCACTTTTTTAACGATATCTCCGTTCGCCGCAAGAAGATCGTCACGGCTCATCCCCGGCTTGCGTGCCAGCCCGGCGGTGATCACGATAATGTCCGACCCCGCGGTCTCGTCATAGCTGTTCGTGCCAGTCACCCGGGAATCGTATCCCATCACCGGTCCCGCTTCCAGGAGATCGAGCCCCTTGCCCTGCGGCACGCCCTCGACCACATCCACCATCACCACATCCGCAAGCCGGGTCTCCGCGATCCGCTGCACCAGGGTCGCGCCCACATGGCCCGCACCGACAACCGTCACTTTCTTCCGCAATTCACACCTCCTAATTCGCATAGCGCATAGAGCACGAGCATAGGTTAAACAGATGTCATTGACGCGTATGCTGCTCACTGCCTCTATGTGCTCTAGCGCATTCACAGCTTCGATATCTTCACCTTGCTGATCTTCCTGCCTTCCAGCTCAAGGACCTCCAGTTTGAGGTCCCGGTATCTGAGTTGCTCGCCCACCTTCGGCATCCTGCCGAAAAGCCCGAACACGAACCCGCCGAGCGTGTTGAAATCCGTGGACTGGAGGTTCGTGTCGAGCATCTCATTCACTTCATCAAGCGCCGATTGGCCCGAGACCACGAAATTTTTCTCGTCCACGATCTGAACATCCTTGTCCCCGGCCTCAAGCTCGTCGTGGATGCTGCCGACGATCTCCTCGATCAGGTCTTCGAGCGTCACGAGGCCCGCGGTGCCGCCGTATTCGTCGATGACAATGGCGATCTGGAACCGGTCCCGCTGCATCTCGGACAGGAGCTCGCTCACCCGTTTGTTCTCGGGGATGAAGTAGGCCTGCCTGACGAACCGCTGGATGCCGTCCTCGCGCTTCACTTCGCCCGACGCCATGCCCACGAGGATGTCCTTGATGTACAGGATGCCGATCACCGTATCGACCGTGTCCTCGATCACGGGATACCGGGAATAGCCGAACTCGGACACCAGGGTCAGGACCTCCTGCAGGGTCACACTCGACGGCACGCTCACGATCTCGGTCCGCGGCCGCATGGCCTCTGATGCCAGCGTATCACCGAACTCAAAAACCTTATGGAGCAGTTCTTTCTCCTCTTCCTTGAGCGAACCGCTGTCCTCACCGAGATTGATAAGGGCCTTGATGTCCTCTTCCGTGACCACCGCGCTGCAGGACATGCCCTGCGGTCCCGACCCGGCGATAAGGTCCGCAGTGGCCGCAAGCAACCGGGACAGCGGCGACAGAAGCTTCATTACCAGCTGCAACGGCGCGGAGACGATGAGCGCAAAGCGGTCCGGATTTCTGCAGGCGATCCCCTTTGGGACAAGCTTGGCAACGGAAACGACGGCAAGAGTTACAAGGAGCACGGTGACCGCCACTGCCAGCGGCTTCTGCGCGATCAGGTTCGCGGCAATGACCATGCCAAGAACTGCAGTGAGAACGATGAAAAAATTCTCGGCAAGCAAAAGCGTGGAGTGAAGACGATCACGTTCCTGCATCAGCAGGACGACCGTCCCTGCCCGGTTATCTCCCGATTCTGACAACTCCCGGATGTGCGCCTTGTTGGAGAACACAATAGCGGTTTCCGCAGCCGCAAAAAAAGCCGCGATCAGAACGCTTGCGCCTGCGCCGACAAGCAACGGCCAGGAGTCGGATATGAATGCGATAAAGACGTCCATAGTTCAAGCGTAAGGGTACAGGGGCCAGGGCACACGCGTCAGGATAGAAGTACAGACAAATCAGCTTCGTTCCTGGCAACTGTCACCCTGGACTCCGGCCCTGCTTTCTTAAAGTCTTCTCCCCCGTTACCCTGATGACCTCATCGAAGGTGGTCTCGCCCTTCAGCATTTTCATGACAGCTGCCTCTCGCAGTCCGACCATGCCGTCCGCGACCGCCGCCTTCCGGATGGTCTCTGCATCGGACTTGTCATGAATAATCGCCCTGATCCTGTCGTTCATTTCCATGACCTCGAAGATGGCGGTGCGCCCCTGGTAACCGGTGCCGCGGCACTGGGGGCATCCCTCTCCGTACTTTGCCACGACCTTCCGGTCCTTGCCCGATAAGAGTCCCACGGCCTGCGCCTCTTCGGGCAGCAGTTCATAGGACTTTTCACAGTGTTTGCAGATCTTTCTGACCAGCCGCTGGCCCATCACACCGATGATCGTTGAGGCGATAAGGTATGATGGCACTCCCAGGTCCATAAGCCTGGTAATCGTGCTCGGCGCATCATTCGTATGGAGCGTGGAAAAGACAAGATGGCCCGTGAGTGCGGCCTGGACCGCGTTTTCGGCCGTTTCGAGGTCCCGGACCTCGCCGACCATGATAATGTCCGGGTCCTGGCGCAGGATCGTCCTGAGCGTGCTGCCGAAGGTGACGCCGATCTGCGGCTGGATGCTCACCTGGTTGAATTTGTCATGGACCATTTCAACGGGGTCCTCGATGGTCACCACGTTCACCTCAGGCGTGGCAACGGTCTTCAGCGCCGAATAGAGCGTCGTGGTCTTGCCGCTGCCCGTGGGGCCGGTAACGAGGATGATGCCGTTCGGCCTCGTGATAAAGGAACGAAACAGCTCGTATTCCCGGGGCGAGAACCCGATCTCCTCAAGGTCCTGAAGCAGGATGTCGGGATCGAAGATCCTGATCACCACCTTTTCTCCGAAGGCGGTCGGCATGGTGGAAACGCGGAGTTCGACCTCCCGGGACTTATATTCGGTCTTGATCCTGCCGTCCTGGGGCCGTCGCTTCTCGGCAATATCCATGCGCGAGAGCATCTTGATTCTCGATACGAACGCGGAATGCACGGCCTTGGGCGTGCGATGGATGGTGTTGAGCATGCCGTCGATCCGGAGCCGGACCTCGCTCGCGTCGCGCTTGGGCTCGATGTGGATGTCACTCGCCCGCTGATCGAAGGCATAGCGGAACAGGAACTCCACGGCATTCACGATATGTTTGTCCGTGGCCTCGATCTCGGACACGGACTTCATCTTTATGAACTGCTCCAGGTTGCCGAGGTCGACCTCCGACGTCATCTCCCTGGCTGCGGCGGTCACGGACGACCGGAACCCGTAGAATTCCGTGATGATCTTGAGTATGTCCGTCTTCGGACAGACGATGCGTTTGACCTTGTACCCCATCCGCTCGACGTTCTCAATAACTTCGACGTTATAGGGGTCCGCGACGGCAAGGGTGAGGGTGTCGTCCTCCCGGCCGATCGGGACGGAGATGCTCCGCCGCGCGAAGGCCCGCGAGAGGATCTGCGTGACGATCTCGGGATTCAGCTTGAGGGGATCGATCTTCTGAAACGGCAGGCCGGCATGTTTAGCCACCTCCTCACTGATCATGTCCTCGGTCAGGATCTGGCCTGGCTTACCCGGTATTTCCATATTCAACGAAGCCGCAACCTCGATGCACGAAACCTCGTCCTCAAGACGCATCCTGCCCCGATGGACGGTCTCACCCCGGGCCTTCAGCACTTTCATGCGCTGGACGTCCTGCTTTATCTTGATCTCGCGGGTCTGCTCGGGGCTCAGTTTTCCCGCTTTGACCAGTATCTCTCCCAGCAGGTCAATCGTCAGTTTTGTCATAGTGGTCCCGTATACCCCCACGTTTAAAATATAAAGGCCCCCGCAGAACGGGGGCCGTGCTTATCATGCCGGGGTTGAATGCATACAAGACTATTTCTTCGCCGGTTTCGGTTCCGGAGCAGGGGCAGGCGCCGGAGCAGCGGGGCAGGCGCCGGAGCAGGCACCGGTGTCACAACAGGCTGCGCAGGAGGCGGTGAAGCCGCCTGTTTTTTCTCACAACCGTAAAAAGCAAAGGCAGCAACAATGACCAGGACCAGAATGGCAACAATGTACTTTTTCACGAAGCAATACCTCCTTCTTGAGTTTTGATCGCACCGCAATAAGCGGAAGCGTGAATCAGACACTGTCCGTAAAGTGATCAGATGATCCGTGTGGCAATCGAGCGCGTCACCGTAAGCTCCCGGACTTTCTGTCCGAGCTTCTCTTCCAGGATCTGTTGCTGCTCTTCGCTCAGGCTGAGCCGGAAGACCCGGAGCTTATTCAAGGAACGTTTGGTAAGGTAGATCTCGTGCAGTTCAAATCCGATCTGTTTCTTAATATCGGCACGCTGCTGTGGTGACAATTCCAGCAAGACAGTCTCTTCCATCGATCAAACCCTCCATCAGATTCGATTATAGGCACTTTGATTCGGAATTTCAAGTTTTTTTTGTGGCTACTGTTTATGCCTTCTATTTAACAATTATTACCTGTTCCCTGTAAAAACATAGGGTGCACGTTCTGATTACCCGGGAGCAGGCAAAAGTGATAACGGGGGAATCCTCCATACTGACTACCGGGGCCCTACGTTTCCAGGACCAGCCTCTTTGCTATCATCTCCATCGCCTCTTCCACTTTCAACTTCTCGATCTTCCCGGTCTTCCGCTCTTTGAGCTCCACGAGCCCCTCCTTGAGATTCTTCTCGCCGATGATAATACGATACGGAATGCCGATAAGATCGGCATCCTTGAACTTGACCCCGGCGCGTTCGTCACGGTCGTCTAGCAGGACCTCAAAGCCCTTTTCTTCCAGGGCCGCGTACATCTCTTCGGCGACATCCATGGATTTCGTGTCTTTCACGTTCACCGGAATAATAAGGAGCTGGTACGGCGCGATCGCGGCCGGCCAGATGATGCCGTTCTCATCATTCCCCTGCTCGACTGCCGCTGCAGCGATGCGCGCCGGGCCGATGCCGTAGCTGCCCATGATGATGGGCTTCTCCGCGCCGCTCTCGTCAAGATAATTCGCCTTGAGCGGCACCGAGTACCTCGTTCCGAGCTTGAAGATGTTGCCGATCTCTATCACCCGCTCGATGCGGAGCGGTTTGCCGCACTGCACGCAGGCATCTCCCGCCGCGGCAGTATGAATATCGGCAAACTCCGCATCGCTGAAATGTTTATCGGCGCTGACCCCCTTAACGTGATACCCTTCCTTGTTCGCCCCTGCTACATAGAGGCCCTGCTTGAGCGTGGGGTCCGCTATCTTCCGGATCTTTATCGTGTGGCCCATCGGTCCGATAAAGCCTGCAGGAACGCCGAGCGCGGCCTTCACCTCGTCCTTCTGTGCGGGCTTGTGCGGACCAATGAGCTTCGTAAGCTTCTTCTCATGCAACGTCTGGTCCCCGCGTACCAGGGCAAGTACGGGCCCTTTATCGCTCATGAGGAGGATGGACTTGATGAAAAGGTTCGACGCCAGTTTCAGGAAACCCGTTACCTCCTGGATGGTGCGTTTCTCCGGCGTAGCTACCTCTTCATAGTGCCACGCGGGAAACGCCGGTGACACAGGGGAAGATTCCGCAAGCTCCACATTCGCCGCATATCCACAGCTGTCACAGAGCGCCACGTCGTCCTCGCCGGCCGGAGAGGGCGCCATGAACTCGTGGGCACCCGTGCCGCCCATCATGCCCATATCGCTCTGCACCACGTAGAATTTTATCCCGCACCGGCTGTAGATCTTCTTGTACGCTTCGAGATGAAGTATCGTAGGATTTGTCGAGTCCCTCCTCGTCACGATCAAAGCTGTAGGAGTCCTTCATGACGAACTCGCGCGTGCGCAGGATACCGCTCTTGGGACGCGCCTCGTCGCGCAGTTTGGTCTGGAACTGGTACCAGATCTGCGGCAGGTCGCGGTACGACCGCGAGATCGTGCGCCGCGAGCCAGGTCATGATCTCTTCATGCGTCATGGCAAGGCACATGTCGCGGCCGCTCCGGTCCTTGAGCCGGAACATCTCGTCGCCGATGGCGTCCCACCGTCCGGTCTGCTGCCACACCTCGGCGGGGTGCAGCACCGGCATGGTCACTTCCTGGCCGCCGATGGCGTTCATTTCCTCCCGGATGATCCGGTCGATCTTGTCCATCACCCGCTGGCCGAGAGGAAGATAGATATAGAGCCCGGCAGCAAGCTGACGCACGAACCCGCCGCGCACCATGAGCTTGTGCGAGACAGCCTCGGCCTCGGCCGGCGCTTCTTTCAATGTCGGGATGAATAAACGGGAATAACGCATGGAACCTCCTCAAAACAGGAGACAGGAGCCAGAATCCAGAAGCCAGGAAAATAGTTTGATCCGCTCTCCTTCTGGCTACTGGCTCCTGGCTCCTGACTTCTTATTAACTATTTTTTCCACCTCCTCTACAAGCACGTCAGCAAGCTCTGCCTCCGATAACTTCGCGACGATCTCGCCGTGTTTGAAGAGCAGCCCGACACCCTTGCCGCCGGCAATACCCACGTCTGCCTCGCGCGCTTCGCCGGGTCCGTTCACGACGCAGCCCATGACCGCGACCGTGATCGGTTCCTTGATATGCGCCAGTCTCTTTTCCACTTCCTGTGCAAGACCGATGATATCGATCTCGGTCCTGCCGCAGGTGGGACAGGAAACGATATTCACGCCTCGTTGGCGGATCTTGAGCGACTTCAATATCCCGTAGGCAACGCGCACTTCCTCAACCGGGTCCGCGGTGAGAGAAACGCGCATGGTATCGCCAATGCCTTCAGCCAGCAGGATGCCGAGCCCCACGCTTGATTTGATCGTACCGGAAAATAGCGTGCCTGCCTCCGAGATGCCGATGTGCAGCGGATAATCCGACTTCTCGGAAAACAGCCGGTAGGATGCGATCGTCGTCATCACATCAGAGGCCTTGAGAGAGATCTTGATATTGGTGAAGTTCAAGTCTTCGAGGATACGGATATGACCAAAGGCGCTCTCAACGATCGCCTCGGGGGTGGGATGCTGGTACTTTTCGAGCAGATGCTTTTCAAGCGAGCCCGCATTCACGCCGATGCGGATCGGGATGCCCCTGTCCTCGCATGCGCGGACGACTTCGGCGACCTTGTCCTTCCCGCCGATGTTGCCGGGATTGATCCGGAGACCGTCCACGCCTTGCTTTACCGCGCAAGCGCCAGACGGTAATCAAAGTGGATGTCGGCGATGAGCGGAATCCTCGTGCCTTTTCTGATCTCACCGAGCGACTTTCGCGGCGTCTTCATCCGGCACCGCGAGCCGCACGATCTCGCACCCGGCCTGTTCCAGATCGCGGATCTGATCAAGCGTCTTGGCTGCGTCGCGAGTGTCCGTGTTGCACATGGACTGGACTGCGACGGGCGCGCCGCCGCCGATCTTCACGGAGCCGAGGGAAATCTGTTTTGTTTTTTTTCGTGTGATAAGAATGATCCATGTTCATATCTGACCAATGCCACAACCAAACTCCCTCTCCTTCGCAGACCGGTAAATGGGTGCGCAGAGCGGTGGAATCCTTTGCTTCCTCTCCTCCTGCAGGGGAGAGGATTCGTTGAGGTTGAGGAGGTGAATGTGATTTGTTACTTGCTGAAGAACATCCTCATGATATCGTTGTACGAAACCACGACGATCAGGGTGATCAACAACCCGGCCCCGATGCTCTGGGAAACCTCCATCACCTTCCTGCTGAGCGGCTTTTTGCGGACCGCCTCGATCATGAGGAACAGGATCATGCCGCCGTCGAGCACCGGGATCGGCAGAAGGTTCAGGACGCCGAGCGAGATGCTGATCATGGCAAGGAGCGACAGGAACGCCGAAAATCCGGCGGCAGCGGCCTGGCCGGACATCTGCGCGATCATCACCGGGCCGCCGAGCGTCTTGATCGAGAGGTTGAAGGTAATAAGCTTCTTGAGCGTGATGAACGTCAGGTCGACGGACTCGATGGTCTTGTCAAAGCCCAGCCGCAGGGACTCGAAAAATCCATACTTCTTGAACACCAGCCGCATGACCGGCTCGACACCGATGACCTGCCTGCCGCCATCCTCTTTCGGGGTAACGATCTTCTCGATGCGCTTGCCGTTCCGTTCGAGCGTAAGCGTAAGCTTGTTTCCCTTGCTGTCGCTAACGAGCGTGGAGAACTGGTTCCAGTGATAGATCGGTCTTGCCGTCCACGGCAATGATCTTGTCGTTCACCTTGAGCCCGGCCTTCTCGGCAGGGAACCCCGGTTTCAGTTTGCCGATCTCCGCAGGAATATCGGGGACCAGGCCGGAGGTCCCGATCTTGAGCTCTGTGTGCCAGTTCAGGCCGGAGCGTCAGTGTCTTTTTTTCGCCCTTCCGGTCGACCATAACCTTCACATCCGTATCCGGGTTCACGGCGATAAGGGTCAACGCCTTGGTCCAGTCGCTGATGCTTCTGCCGTTGATCTCCTCGATCACGTCGCCGACATGAAACCCGCCTGCTCGGCAGGTGAACCTTTCTCGACATAGCCGACCCTGGCAGGGCCTTCGCTGTACGTTCCGACCATGAAGACAAACGGCATAATGAGAAACGCCAGCACGATGTTCGTGAGCGGCCCCGTTACCGCGATCTTCGCGCGTTGCCACACGGTCTTGGACTGGAATTCGTCCGGAGCGCCCGTGGGCTCCTCGTCAGGGTTCTCTCCCGCCATCTTCACATACCCGCCGAGCGGCAGCGCGGAGAGGACATACTCCGTATCACCCTTCTTGAAGCCGAAGAGTTTCGGCCCCATGCCAAGCGAGAACTTCTCGACCCGCACACCTGCCCGCTTTGCCATGATAAAGTGACCGAACTCGTGCACGAACACGAGAATGCCGATCACGATTAAAAAATACACGAATGTCATTGTTCCTCCTAAAAAATACGATGAACCGATAAACAACAAAACATTGAAAATTCTTCAGGAGAAATGGGATATGGCGTGGAAACGGAGCATGACATGATTGGATTGTCCCCTTTCTCCATTATTCCCTCTCCCGATCTCCGTAAAATCTTTTCTTATTGCCTTGCCCTTGACCTTGCCTCGACCCTGCGCCTATGACCTTTTCCGCTTCCTGCCGCGCCCAGAGGTCTGCCTTGAGCGCATCCTCAACGGTATTGATATTCGACGGCCTATGGGCATCCATCGTCGGTCCTGATCACCCGAGCGATGTCAGCGTAGCCGATCTTCTCTTCGAGAAAATATTTGACCGCCACCTCGTTCGCGGCCGAGAGCACCGCCGGCATACTGCCCCCGGTCTTCAGAGCATCAAAGGCATAGGCAAGACAGGGGAACCGGTCCAGGTCCGGCTCCTCGAAGGTGAGCGTGCCCACCTTAGCGAGGTCGAGCGCCGGGGATACATCCGACAAGCCGCTCGGGATACGAGAGCGCATAGGCGATCGGGCCCTTCATGTCGGGCATGCCGAGCTGCGCCACGACCGCGCCGTCATGATATTCCACCATGGAATGGACGATGCTTTGGGGATGGACAAGCACCTTGATCTTCCCGGGCGCGATGTCAAAGAGCCACCGCGCCTCGATCACCTCGAGCCCCTTATTCATGAGCGTGGCGGAATCGATCGTGATCTTCCTGCCCATGCTCCAGTTCGGGTGTTTGAGCGCCTGCGCCAGCGTCACCTTTGCAAGATCTTTTTTTGCAAAAGTCCGAAACGGACCGCCGGATGCCGTCAAGATCAGTTTCCTGATATCTTTGTTCGCGCCCGCGTGCAGGCACTGGAAAATGGCGCTGTGCTCGCTGTCCACCGGCAGGATGCTGGACACCCCGTGCCCGGCACTCGGCCATGACCAGCTCGCCCGCGGTCACGAGCACTTCCTTGTTCGCAAGCGCTATGTCCTTGCCCGCACGGATCGCCGCCATGGTCGGCACCAGCCCTGCGGTCCCCACAATGGCCGAAACGGTGATATCGGCTTCTTCAGCAGCCGCAACCTGGATCATGCCCTCGACGCCGGAGAAGATGCGTACGCTGAGGTCAGTGCACCGCCGTCTTCAGTTCCGCGGCGGAAGGCTCGCTCACGACGGAAACCATCGATGGCCTGAACTGCCGGACCTGTTTCTCGAGCAGCTCGACGTTATTGCCCGCCGCAAGCGCAACGACCTTGAAGCGGTCAGGAAATTTTTCGACCACCGAAAGCGTGGACTGCCCGATCGAACCGGTGGAACCCAGTATGGATATATTCTTCATAAGAAGTCAGGAGTCAGAAGTCAGGAGTCAGAAGAACGACGACGTCTCAGGCCATTATTCTGAATTCAGGCTCCTGTCTCCTAACTCCTCCCTTTATCTCATCCTGAGATAATAATACAACACAGGCGCGGCGAACAGCATGCTGTCCATGCGGTCGAGAATGCCGCCGTGCCCGGGAATGATGTCACCCGAATCCTTGACCCCTGCCGCGCGCTTGAACAGCGACTCCGTAAGGTCGCCGATCGTGCCGACAACCGCCAGCACAAGCGCGATCGCGATCGCTTCGCCCGCACCGATAGGCGGCATGAACCAGACCCTGCACAGAAGCGCCATGCCTGCGGACGCCACCAGCGCGCCGATGAAGCCCTTCAATGCTTTTCTTCGGGCTCACCTTTTCATACAGCCGGTGTTTGCCGAAGGGGATGCCGATGGAATAGGCCCCGATATCCGATGCCCAGATGATGAAATAGAGGAACACCAGCCATTGTTTGCCGTTCATCGCCCGTGCGGATCGCCACCTGGAAGGCGAACAGCATGGCCACGTAGAACATCCCCAGGAACGTGGCCGCAACGTCCTCGATCGCGCCGTCAACGGGCCGGGAGGAAAAAAGCCGTGCGATCATGATCAGAAGCATGCCGGCGGCGACCGGAAAGGAACTCCCCCCATCACCGGAAGCAGGGGATGATAGGAATCCAGTACAATCAGCGCGCCGAGCACGATCCCGAGCACAAGGTGGGGATGCGATCCCCGGGCCTGCGCCATGCGGTAAAATTCATACTGTCCCACGGCGCCGGCTGCCACCACCAGCGCCGTGAAATAGATCGGGGGAAGGTTCCAGGCGACAGATGTAAAAGATGGGCAGGAACAGCAGTCCTGTGATCACTCTTTTATACAACATGCGTTGTCTCCCTGAGATCCGCTGCAAATCCGAAACGTAGGATTCAAGCGGTTCTTCTTTGGTTCCGCTCAACACACGACAGGGATGCCGGAAAAGCGGCTTCAAGCTGCATGCAACACCATCACTTCCGAGCGAGTTGATCCTGTGTCAGACCGAACCGGCGCTGACGCCCCTGGTAATCCAGAAGCGCCGCCAGGAGGTCACGCTCTTCAAAATCAGGCCAAAGGGTATCGGTGAAATAAAGTTCGGCGTAGGCGGCCTGCCAAAGAAGAAAGTTGCTGATGCGTTTCTCGCCGCTCGTGCGGATGATCAGGTCCGGGTCAGGCAATCCCGCGGTATCGAGAAAGGAGGAAAAGATCTCTTCAGTGACATCGGCTGCTGCCGTATCCGCCGAACGCATGCGCTTGATCGCTTCCAGTATCTCGCCCCGACCGCCATAGGACAGAGCGACGTTCAGTACCATGCCCGGTGTTCTTTTCGGTCTCGGACAATGCCCTTTGGATCCACGCCTGTATTGATGCCGGAAGCCGCTCGATCCTGCCGATGGTGCGGAATCGTGATGCCATTCGCCTTCATGGCCGCGATCTCGGCCTTGAGAAAGGTCCCGAGCAGGTCCATGAGAAAACCCACCTCTTCCTTCGGCCTGCCCCAGTTCTCGTCGGAAAACGCATAGAGGGTCAGCACCTGGATGCCGTACTGCCGGCACTGTTCCGTCACACGGCGTACCGTGTCCACGCCCCTTTTATGCCCGGCGACGCGTGGCAAACCCTTGCGCAACGCCCACCGGCCGTTGCCGTCCATGATGACGGCAACATGTTTCGGCAGGCTGTTCACATCGAGCTGGGCCCGAAGCTGTTCAATCGTCTGGTTTTTGCTTTTCATTCGCTCTTGAATCTCCATTTTACACTCATGCGACCTGCAGGCATCATGGATTCAACATTTTTCGTGACTGCCCAGGTACATCAGAAAACAATCAGGAGAAATGGAGAATTAAAGGCGAAAGGGAGATATATAACGTATAATAACAGAACTTCCTTGTTCCCTCATTTCGTCCAGTTTTCCGCCTTTCACCTGAAAGGGTTTATGGTCCTCGGCAGTTCACTTTTTTCTACTTCGGCGCATAGCTCATCACGCGAACGCGGTCGGCCCCGAACAACCCGCCGGGCTTCATTATGAGCGCCAGGACCTGCGTGCCCGATCCCTGCTGCCGAATGACCTGATAGTCCAGGACTGCGCCCGGGATGTCCCCGATGCTCCAGCGCTGCTCGAGTCTGGCGCCTGTCCAGCCCAGGCCAATGAACTCAGCCTTGTTATGCGCGCTCAGGAACGACCCGCCGCTGTTCTTCGGCACCAGGATCTCATCTCTGCCGTCTCCGTTCAGGTCTACCGAAAACACCCGCCCGCTTATCCTCACCTTCCGTGACTTGTCGTCAATCTCTTGCGACAACGTCACTGCGTTGACTGCGGTCGGTGGCGCTGAGATCACTGATTCGATCCCCGTCAAGGGCTTCGTCAATATCGTCCCGCCTGAGGGATACTTTTCCTCACTCTTCCAGATCATCGCCCCGTTGGAGTAAACAACCAGCTGGTCCTTGTCGTTGAGGGCAACCAGGAGAGGGTTGGCTCCTTCTGCATCGGCATACGCAAACCCGTAGAGGTCAACCCCCTGGGGCAGCGGATATTCCGTCGTCGGGACATATTTTCCGTCAAGCCAGACATATTGTTTCGGCTGCCCGGCAAAGAACGAAACGGGGTCGTATGCCTGGCCGATCAGAATGGGCCCTTTCCCGGAAGAGGAGACCACCCGGAAGAATCCCGGTACATCGGCGATCCGCTGGTATACGCCGTCCTGGAACTCAATTACGGAGGAGATGACCTTGCCGTTCAGCATGCCGGTCACAAAGATCTCCGGCCTGCCGTTTCCGTTGATGTCGGCCACATCGAGGTTGAAGTGCTGCATTTCGCCGGGGATATAGGCGACCGGTTCAACCCATTCTTCCTTCCATCCCGTTTTCCCCTGTTTGAAGATATGAAGCTTCGCCCCGTCGGAAAAAACATACTGGAGCGAGCCAGTCCCTTCAAGGTCAGCTGCAGCGAACAGCCGGGCATCGAACCCCAGGTCCGCAAGTTCCTTTTTTTCCTCTCTCGGCGGAGCGAAGAACGGCTTGACCTCGCCGAGTGCGTCGCGCTTGGTTCTGAGATCGAGCAGGGCAACGATCGTATCGAGAGGTCTGGCATCCTCGGCATAGAACATACCCGTGGTCACCAGATACTTGCTTTCAGAGGGAATGATCTCGATCGTCAGGACCATATCGAGATTGAAGGTCTTTCCCATCTCCTTGATCAGGGAGGAGTCGCGCTGTTTTTTATCGCTCAGAAATGCCGCTTCCTTTTCGCTGTCGAGCACGGTGAACCTGCCGTTTTCCTTCAATCGCTCTGCAAGTCCCTGGATGATCTCGGGATGTTCCGCCCGGAGCGGGATAAGCGCGATGCTTATTTTTTTCGGTGTGATCCGGGCCTTGTCTCCCGCCTTCGGCTCCATCAGTTTTTTCTTCATTATTCCGGTGGACATCGTCTCGTCCGGAACGGTCACCTCGAGGCTGCCGACCTCTTCCTCCAGATGGCCTATCACCTTATTCGTCACGGGATGCAGTATCTCCTTGCCATCTCTCCAGACCGAAAGGACAACTCCTTTCTGAAGCCCGTCCTTGGTCCCGAGCGTTATCGTAACCTGGTCCCCCGCCACGGTCTTCACCTCACCCTCTACCTTGGGAAAGTATGACGTGATCGCGGCAGCAAGTTGTTCAACGGAGGTATATTCCTTCACGCCGAGCGATTTTTCCGCGGCAACGGCGCCGGCGGCGAGCGACAGGATGAGCAGACATGGCACAATAACTTTTCTCATTTTGATGATACTCTCTTAATGTTCAAATTTTAATAACAACTCGGGATCAGAAAGCGATCAGGGAAAATGCGGAATTAAGAGGCGAAAGGGGGATGAAAGACATACATAAAAGAAGGTCCTTTTCTCTCTTTCTGCGATTTGCCCCCTTTCTCCTGAAAGGTTCTAACATCCTGAGCACTGCCGATGTTGAATATTCAAGCCTTATTCAATCTTCACCCGAATCTCCGTTTCCCACGACTTCGCCGGCGATAGCGAGAGCCGCCAGATCGGCATCACCATCGAGCTCTGGTACACCCGCTCGAAACCGGCCTCGGATTGCGAGACCGTTTCAACCGGCGCGCGCCATAGGCTTGCCGATTGAGAAAATGCAAGTGTGAGTTTAAGGTTGAGCCATTCATCCACGAGGCTCACCTGCTTCACATTGTTTGTTTCGCCGGTGGAAGCGAGGTTCCGCTTTTCCAGCACATGGCCCGGGACGTCATAGTAGCGGTCGTGCGCGTTCCCCGCGAGGAACGATACATTGAATTCGCTGCCAAAAGACGTGTTAAGTTCTTCGGCGCTCAGGTTCTCTATCTCGTAGCGCACCATAAATTCCGAGGCAGCCTTGCGCAGGGAAATCTCTTTCCTGAGCCGGACAGCAAGCCCCGCAATACTCCCGTGGCGCTCCAGCGCAAGCGTTGCAACATCCGCCTTTTTTTTATGCTTCAGATCGTAGGCGCCAAGCACAAAATCGCCGGCCTCGTAGTATTCGGACCGCATGAAGTTCGACAGGTCGACGCCGGACTCGAGGAAATGGTCGAGGAGCGATCCCCGCTTGTACCAGTCGTACAGGAGGTGGCATTCGAGCCCTTCCTCTTTGACCACTACCCGGTCATGGATCGTCTGTACCTCATGTGCATCCACGTCCCTGCCCGCCCGGCAGATCTTGTCGTGATACCCTTCTGGTCTGCGCGTGAGCGTGTTCATAAGGTTGAATGAGCGCGGCTTCCAGTCAAGCTCCGTGATCCTGCCGCCCTCCGCCGGATCGATGAACAGATTCATGAGTCCGGAGTTCAGCATGACCTCTTCGCTCCCATCCAGATCGAAGTCGCCCTTCTCGATCTCCAGCCATGAGGCCGAATCGCTCTTTTTGTTTTTTCCTCGTCCCTCGTCCTTCGTCCCTCGTCCCTTCAGCGCCTGATCCGCAAGAAACTCCGCCTGTATCAAATGCTCATACACCGCAGACCGCAAATGCGGCAAATAGAGTCCGCCGAAAACACCATGCCAGTAAGCATCATTGCATTGCGACTGATAAAGATGGTCGAGCATTCGCGTTGACTCGGCACTTCTCTTCGTGCCTTGCGCATCGAGAACATCATGCACCTTGCGGCTCACCATCATCATTCGCTTGTGCATGTGGTTGCTCTCGGGATACTTGGCCAGGAAGTTCCGCCAGATCCCGCCTTTAATGAAGGGTCTGAGGCCCGCGAAATCGGGGGAACCTTTCACCTTTGCCAGGGCGTCGTCATACTCCTTCATGGCGCGTGTCGGGAGCGCCCACTGACCCATCTCCATGTACGAGGCCGTTGGCAGATAAATCCTGCCGCGAGGCGGCTCTTTCGTAAGGTACTCGGAAAAGGTCGTGGTCTCGAGCCATTCGCTGCTCTGCTCCAGAAGCGTGAAGAACCGATCAAGCCAGCCCTCTTCGTACACCGTGTGGTATGTCTCGGGCCAGACGCCAAACTTTTCACCGTCATCAGCCATGACCACGAGACGGTTGCGCTCCGTTGAGCGGAAAGCGGACAGATGGTTGATGCTTTCCTCCGGCGGATGGAACGGGATCAGGTAGCGGAGCTTCTCGCTTCCCGGGAACATGCGCAAAATACCGTCTTGCTCTTCCGTGAGATAATACCCGTCAAGCTCGTCGTCCCTGAGCCCGGCCATCTTGAAATGAAAATCATCGACAACCACATGGTTGATACCCGCCGCGGCAATGGCATGGGGAAGATGCGGCTCCCAGACCCGTTCAGCGAGCCACAGACCCTGAGCGTCATAACCCAGCACGCGCTTGATGTAGTCCGTGAGCGCACGGACCTGGCCGATCTTGTCTTCATGGGGCAACATGGCGAGGATCGGCTCGTAAAATCCGCCGGAGAGGACCTCTGCCCTGCCCTCTTCCACGAGTTTTCTGAGCATGTCGATGAATTCCGGATGGTGCTGTTCGAAAAAATGGTAGAGAACCCCGGTGTAGTGCAGCGTGATCTTGATCGCTTGATGACGCTCAAGCACCTTCATAAAGGGCAGATACGATTTCTGATAAGCGTCCTCAGCCACGAAGTCGAAATTACCGACCGGCTGATGATTATGAATGGCAAAGATGAATTGTACTTTCGGCATCTCGTTGAAACTCGCTGTTTTCCTGATATTTTCGATGAGAATATAGATTGGAATATTAGCCTTACGGCCGTGAAAAGTCAATCGAAAACAGGAAGTTGAGCGTTGTTGCGGTTGAATTTAAACGAGTTATGGCCTTCATGAACAGGAAGGCGTCGCATCCGACTTATCTGAGGTCGCTCGAAAGGAAATTGTTCTCGCAGAGGAACAGGGTATTCGCAGAGAAAAGCATTAAAATGTTCCGGGTTAAAAGCCAGGCTGAGCGGTTTTGATTTACCTCTGCGTCCGGAGCCTGCCCTCGAATGGCTTTATCGGGGGCGCGCTCTGCGAGAGACGCATTTAATCTGACCTTATCCTGTCCTCTTCACCAGCCTGCCTGCGACGAAAAAGAATACCGCCGTGTATGCCGCCAGCACGACCACGGAACCCGGAGCAAGATCATTGCCTGACGCCAGAGCGCGCATGAGCATGCTCGCGTGCGTAAGCGGATAAACCAGGATGAGGCTCCGGAACGGCTCCGGCAGTTTGTCCGGTGAAAAGAACGTGCCTGCCAGGAACGACATGGGGAGGATAAAGAAACTGTTGAAGTTCGCCATGTCCTCATGCGTGCGAGTGATCATGGCCGCTGCCACGCCCGCGGCGCCAAAGCAGAATGCCGTAAGAAACAGTATCGCAAAAAATGAAATTGACAAATGCATATGCACGCCCGAGATCAGTCCCACCAGCATGAGCATAAGCGCAGAGAACGACCCGCGCGCAAGACCGGTGAGCGTCCTGCCGAGCGTGATGTCCCAGGGGCTCACGGGAGCGACGAGCACCTCTTCCAGCGTCTTGGTGTAAAGCTTGCTGATATTGAGCGACGTCGAGACCGGGGTGAAGCTGTTGTTCATGGCCGAGAGCGCGAGAATGCCGGGCAGAACGAACTCAAGATACGTGCCTCCACCAACGCTCATTCCCCTGCCGAGGCCCCAGCCGAAGGTCACGAGGTAAAGGACCGGCATGACCAGGCTCGAGGCAAGGAACCGCCAGGGTTTCTTGCGGATGAGCGTCATCTCTTTCCAGATTATGGGGTAAAAGTTCATCGTAGGTCCTCGTATATAGGAGCCAGGAGTCAGAATTCAGGAGTTAGAAACAATACATGCGGACAGTCTTCTGGCTCCTGTCTCCTGGATTCTGAATCCTGATGTTAAACATCGATCCTCTCCCCCGTCAGATCAATGAACACATCCTCAAGCGTAACGTCCCGTATCATGACATCCGTGCACATGACGCGGCTGGCATCGATCGCCTCTTCACGGGTTTTGAAGAATTGTCTTGGTGAATCATGCCTCCCCACGCACTCAACAGCGAACCTGCCCACGCGCTCCTTGAGCACAACGGGTCGGTCCATCACGATGATCTTGCCCGCACGCATGATCGCCACACGATCGCAGAGCGCATCCGCTTCTTCGATATAGTGAGTCGTTAGAAGGATCGTGACATTGTTCCGCTTCAGCGACTCGATCAACCCCCAGATCATCCTGCGCGCCTGCGGGTCCAGCCCGACCGTCGGTTCGTCCATACAGACGACCCCGGGCCGGTGCATAAGTCCCCGGGCGATCAGCAGCCTTCTGCGCATGCCGCCCGAGAGATGTTCCACGGGGGTGTCCTTCTTTTCCCAAAGCCCGACGAATCGAAGCAGTTCCTCGGTGCGCGCAACCCGGTCCGCAGGCTCCATCTTGTGGAGCCTTCCATGGTACTCAAGGTTCTCTGCGCAGGTAAGATCGATGTCGAGGTTCAGCATCTGAGGCACCACGCCGATCGAACGTTTGACCTGGAGCGGTTCAGCACGGACATCATATCCGGCGACCGATGCCGTGCCTGATGTAGGAGAAAGCAGCGTGGTCAACATGCGCATCGTCGTGGTCTTCCCCGCGCCGTTCGGGCCGAGGAGCCCGAAGACCTCCCCTTTGCTCACGGAGAAGCTGATGGACTGGACCGCGCCGAGGGTACCGAAATATTTGGTGAGGTTATTGGTATCGATCATAAAGCCGTAAACCGTGAAAGGTGAAATATAATGGGATGATTTACTTCTTACTTCTCGTGTAGTTCGTGCTTCAATCCCCGGCAACTTGATCTTCCGGTGAAGATTGCCCCGCTCCATGTCGACGGCTTCGACGGTTGTGCTCATGTCATTACAAACCGACGTAATACAAATGTTCGGCGATGCTATTCAACCCAACGTCAAACGATTTCTTCCCTCTGTTTTGCTTTTATACAGAAGAATGTCTGCTCGTTTTATGAGGCTATCAATAGTGTCGTTTTCATCAACCGGTGTAGCCCCGATCGAAATGGTGACACGCAGCTTTTCGTTTTCACTCATTATGTACGAATTTTCTATCAATGAACGCAGCTTGTTCCCCAGCAACTCGAGATCTTTGCTGTTTATGTTGCGAATAATGCCAAGGAACTCTTCACCTCCCCAACGTCCAAAAAGGTCAAAAGGTCTGGCGTTGGCAATAAATGTTTTCGCAACAAATTTAAGGACATCATCACCTACATCATGACCATACCGGTCGTTAAATTTTTTAAAATGGTCAATATCCATGAATAAAATACCGAAGGGCACATTAAAACGTTTCTTTTCCTCGAATCTGTTCTGGATTTCTCTCTCAACATAGTTTCTATTTGCTAATTGAGTAAGGTTGTCGAGAAGGGCCAACTTTTCAAGTTCTTTTACCCTCAATGTATTGGCTGCCTGATTACTAATATCGGTAAATAATTCAATCCCGCCGATTATCGTGCCCTCCCGATCGGTTAATGGACTGATCCGGACAGAAACCGGTATTCTGTGCCCATCCTTGTGGTGCATGTATATTTCAGCTTCGCGGGGTTTTCCGTCAGTGATGGATGCGGCAAGAGGGCACATCGAAGTGCAAAGACTATTACCGTCACTGTCGACATGGGTGAGTATATTATCAGAACAGGATTTATCAACTACCTCATGGGCATTAAATCCAGAGATCTGTTCAGCTGCTTTGTTCCAGTAGGTTATAATCCTGTCCCGGTCCACTAAATAGAGACCATCATGGAGGTTATCGATGATCCTTTGATAAGAATCCTTTTCTAAAATCACTGTTCCGCCCTCACACGCTTTTTGATTGCTGTTCGTTCCCATTGAATCCGTTTATTATCTGAACAAGAGCGTTCAACGAAGGCAGCCTTTTACATGTTCTTCCCTGCCTCAGGTCATTGAGACAGACGGGATCACTCCGGATAGTTTCGTAGGTCGGGTAAAGCGAATGCGAAACCCGACATCTGTTCTTTATTCATTCTCTAGTTGAAGCACTGACTATTACTTTGCCAGCTTCTTTTTCAGCATCTCGACTACAATATTGATCTCCGCCTCTGTTGTTTCTCTCCCCAAACTGAACCGGATCGCGCCGCGGGCGAGCGCCGGATCCGTACCCATGGCGACCAGCACAGGTGATGCATTCACCGTACTGCCATGGCACGCCGCGCCGGGGGAAACGGCTATGCCCGTCAAGGCCTCCATGACCGCTATCGAATCGAACCCCTCAAAGCTGATGTTCCAGGTGTTCGGCAGCTTCTTTTCAGGATGGCCGTTCAGATGCACCTTCAGCCCTGCGCGCTTTAATCCGTCGAACAAACCCCGACCGAGTTTCATCTGGCGGGGTCCCTCGGTATCCATGATCTCCGAGGCGACCACGCATGCCGCGCCCAATCCTACTATGAACGCCGCGTTCTCCGTACCCGGCCGCAGCCCGCGCTCGTGTCCGGCCCCGTGCATCATCGGCGGAAGCGTGCTGCCTTTCTTGATATACAGCGCGCCAATACCCTTCGGCGCATAAAACTTATGGCCGGCGATGGTCAGAAAATCCACGCCGAGGTCTTCTACCTGAACGCGCACCTTGCCAACGCTCTGCGCCGCGTCGGTGTGAAACAGGATACCGCGGGATGCGGCGATCCGTGAAAGCACACTGATGTCCTGGATGGTCCCGACCTCGTTATTCGCATGCATGATCGTGACGAGCGAGGTCTTCGGAATGATAGCCTGTTCAAGGTCCGCGGGGTCCACGAGCCCGTGTTTATCAACGCGCAGATAAGTCACGGCATGACCGTGACGCTCCAAATAATGGCACGGCTCGAGCACCGCCGGGTGTTCTATCCGGGACGCAATGATGTGGCTGCCCTTCGGCGCTGACTCGGCAACACCCTTGATCACCATGTTGTTCGATTCCGTCGCCCCGCTGGTGAAAATGATCTCTGTTGCTTCGCACCCCAGAAGTGCCGCGACGCGCTCGCGCGCTTGCTCGATGCCCGCCTTGAGGGCGACGCCATAGGAATGGCTGCTCGATGGATTGCCGAACTTTTCCTTCAGGTAGGGCAACATCTCCTGCAGCACCCGTGGATCTACCGGTGTGCTGGCGTTATAGTCGAGATAAATTGGATTTTGCATAAGGGAATTCCTAACCTGGACGAGCCAGGACTTAACCTTTAAACACGAATTGCACGAATGCTCCTAATGTCGCAAAGTAAAAACAATCTCCTCTTTTATAAGTGCAATTCGTCCAATTCGTGTCATTCGTGCTAACGCTTCGAGATTTTCGGACCTCTTTGAGTGGAATTCGATTCCTTTGGAACTTATCACACATCACTTCTCACGCCGTTCAAATATTCCCATCGTCAGATACCGCTCACCGACATCAGGCAGGATCGTGACGATGCGCGATCCCTTTCCCAGGCGCGCCGCCACCTGAAGCGCCGCCCAGCACGCCGCGCCGGACGAGATGCCCGAGAGAATGCCTTCCTCCTGCGCCAACCGCCTCGCCATATCAGCGGCGTCATCCTGGCCGACCTTGATGATCCCGTCGTACACCCTGGTATTCAGTATCGCGGGAACGAACCCCGCGCCGATCCCCTGTATGGGATGGGGTCCGGGCTGGCCCCCCGAAAGCACAGGCGAGGCCGCGGGTTCAACGGCAAAGATCGTGATGTCCTTGTATTTTTTCCTGAGCACCTCTCCCACGCCCGTGATCGTGCCGCCGGTGCCGACACCGGCCACGAACGCATCCACTTTTCCCCCGCCCATCTGTTTGATGATCTCTTTTGCCGTTGTGCGGCGGTGGACCTGCGGGTTCGCGGGATTGCCGAACTGGTCGGGCTTGAAGTATTCCTTGCCGGATGCAACGATCTCATCTGCCTTCGCGATCGCGCCTTTCATGCCTTTTTCAGCGGGAGTGAGCACAAGCTGAGCGCCATAGGCTTCGAGCAGTCTTCGACGCTCGACCGTCATGGACTCCGGCATGGTCAGGATGACCGTGTAGCCTTTGACCGCGGCGACCATGGCGAGACCGATGCCCGTATTACCGCTCGTGGGCTCCACGATCTTCATGCCCTTTTTGAGGATCCCTTTTTTTCCGCATCCTCGATCATGGCGAGGGCCGGCCGGTCCTTGACACTCCCTCCGGGGTTAAATCCTTCGAGCTTTGCCCACACCTCGGCATCGCCGGCACCCGGCAGTTTATTGAGTCTGACCAATGGCGTGTTCCCGATCAGATCCAGCACTGTTTTCAACTTAGGCATATTCGTCCTTCCTCGTGTCTTTGCTCCGCACTCAGAACTCCTAACTCCGAACTTATCACGCAGCTCCCCGCTCGATCATCTCCTCGGCATGCTTGATCGTGGCCTCGGTGATCGTCTTTCCTCCGAGCATCCGCGCGAGCTCATCCACGCGTTCCTGTTTGTCGAGCAGCCGCACCTCGGTGCTTGTTCGCTCCTTCTTTACGGACTTGGTAACTCCGTAGTGGCTCCCGGCCATGCTCGCGATCTGCGGCAGATGGGTGATGCAGAAGACCTGTCGTTTAGAGGCCACGCGCTTCAGCTTCTTGCCGACCTCTTCCGCCACCGCGCCGCCGATTCCCGCGTCCACCTCGTCGAACACGAGCGTGGGGATGCTGTCGCCTTCCACCAGGATCGTTTTGAGCGCAAGCATGATGCGCGACAACTCGCCGCCCGAGACGATCTTCGCGAGCGCCTTTGGCTCCTCGCCCGCATTCGGCGAGATCAGGAATTCAACGCGGTCCGCGCCGCGCGGCCCGAGTTTGAGACCGTCAAACGTGTCCCCTCCGGGCTCCTGCGTGATCTTCACCGTAAAGGTTGTTTTCTTCATCCCGAGGTGGCTGAGCTCTGTCTCGACCTTTTTCTCGAGCTCGCGAGCCGCCGCTTTTCGCTTCTTCGTCAACTGATTGGCCTTGTCGGTCAGGCCGAACTTTATTTCCTGTATCCCTGATTTCAGGTTTTCGATCTCCTCGGTGCTCCGTTCCATGCGTTCAAGCGAGGCCGACGCTTTTACGCCGAAGTCTATGATCTCCTCGATCGTATTCCCGTACTTTTTTTTTAGCTTCTGGATCAGGTCCAGCCGGTCCCCGATCTGCTCCAATCGCTGGGGATCGAACTCGCCGCGATTGAGGTACGAGGAGACTTCCCGTGCGGCCTCTTCTATCTGAGCGCGGCCCGATTCGCAGAGCTCAAGCGCACCCGAGAGGCTGCTGTCGATTTGGACCACGTCTTTCAGCCCGTTGATCGCCTTTTTCAGGTTTGCGAGCACCGCGCCGTCGGAGGAATAGAGCGCCTCATCCACCATGGCTGAAAGGGCCGCGAGCTTTTCAGCATGTGCCATGACCTTTTGCACATTCGCAAGTTCTTCATCCTCGCCCGGCTTCAGCTGGGCCGCTTCGATCTCATTCTTCTGGTATCGCAGCAAATCCTCGCGCTGCGCCCGGTCGCGCTCTCCCTCCTGGAGTTCTGCGAGTTTTTTGCGGATGTCAAGCAGCTTGCGATACTCCGCGGTAACATCATCGCGGAGCGCGTCGAGATTGCCAAAGGTGTCGAGCATCTCCATCTGGCGTTCGAGGGAGAGCAGTGATTGGTGTTCGTGCTGGCCGTGGATATCGGCAAGATTCGCGCCAACAGACGCGAGCGTGGCGAGGTTCGCCAGGCTCCCGTTGATATAGACCTTGTTCTTGCCAGAGGACGAGAGCACCCGGCGCACGATCAGGTCCCCGCCGGGGTCCATCTCAATGCCCTGCTCTGACAGCACCATCGATACGTCAGCAGCAATGCGGTTGTTGAGCTCAAAAGCCGCCTCCACCACGGCTTCCTGAAAGCCGCTCCGGATCAGGTCCACGTTCGCCCGTTCGCCGAGCGCCAGGCTGAGCGCGTCGACAACGATGGATTTGCCGGCCCCGGTCTCGCCCGTAAACACGTTCAGCCCCGGCGCGAACTCCACCCGAAGCTGGTCGATGATGGCAAAATTTTTTATGCTCAGTTCTTTCAACAATGCTTACACCAAATTCCAAATCTCAAATCACAAATCCCAAATAATAATCAAACTGAACAAATCTCAATTACCGAAACGTTTAATGTTTGATGCTTGGCGCTTGAAATCTATTTGGGATTTGGTGCTTGATATTTGGTGCTTTCCCCATTCACTGCATCCGCCTTCTTCATCGCATAGCGTCCTTGGGTGGACGTTCCTTTGCCGCCCGCCTTGCGGTACAACTCTGCTGCCTGCTCTTTCTTGCCCATCCGTTCGCTCGCCCTACCTGCCCAGTAGTACGCGGTGCCGACCAACATGCCGGACGTTGGATAGCTCTCGGGTATTTTCAAGAATTCAGTCACCGCTTCAGCGTCTCTTCCGAGGAGAAGGGCGCAGAACCCTATCCAGTACTGGGTCTGCGCTCGCTCACCAGGCTCCTGGTATATGATCGCCTGTCGGTATGCATCGAGGGCATGTTGGTAATCGATCAGACGAAAATAACTGTCGGCGATGCGCGTATGGATAAGTCCCGGGGAAATAGCGCCGGACGGAGAGGATAGCACTGCCTGATATAAACGAATTGCTTCCGGGTAATGGCCTTGTGAGAACATCTGGTCCGCCTGTAAATATTCACGAGGAACGTTCTGACCACAGGTTATTTGCGGCAGGGCATACAGGCCAAGCATCATAAGGGAAATAATGAATAATTTTCTTTTCATAATGTACCTTCCCGAGACTGTGTCAAATTTAACATAAAGAATGGGTCTATTCAAGGAGTTATTTGTTGCCCATGACAAGAAGTCCCGGGTACATGAAAAGGATGGATTGAATGATGAACAACGGAACAACTCAAGCGTTGACCACGGAAAAGACCACTGAATATCACGGACAAGATACGGATAGGATAAAGGGATATATCGATATATGTAGTAGTTGGGTTGTTATCTCCGTGCGTCTCCCTCGGTGCAAATCCGCGGTAATTTTCACAGAGTGTTCGAATGGTGAAATGGCAAGGTATTATCAAGGCAGACAACAAGTCACGGGGAATTCGCGCCGCCCCTACCGCTCCCTCGGAATCCCCCACTTCTTTCTCTTCTCCCAGAGCGATTTCCGGGTGATCCAGAGCATGTCCGCAAGCTGCTGTTCGTTGAACTGGCCCTGGTATTTCTGGATGAATGCCTTGGTGTATTCCTCGATGGAAAGCTTTTTATCAAAGACCTGCGTCTCGAACGATGACGCTGCCGCAAGCCCCACGGGCAGGTGTTCGGGGGCAATGACGTTGCCGTCGGAGACAAGGATGGCGCGCTCGATCACGTTCTGGAGCTCACGGACGTTCCCCGCCCACTCGTAGTTCATCATGAGTTCCAGGGACTCGGGAGCAATCTCCTTTATTGTTCTCCCCATCTCGTGTGAGTACTTTTCGAGATAGTGCTGTACGAGCGCTTTGATGTCTTCTTTCCGTTCCCGCAGCGGCGGGATCTGGAGCGAAATGACATTGATCCGGTAATAGAGGTCTTCGCGGAACGCGTTCTGCTTTACCGCGGCCTTCAGGTCCTTGTTCGTGGCCGTGATGAACCGGATGTCCACCTTGCTGCCCTTGGTGCTGCCCACGGGACGGATCACCTGGTCCTCGATGACCCGGAGCAGTTTGGCCTGGAGCGACATGCTCATGTCGCCGATCTCGTCGAGGAACACGGTGCCGCCCTCGGCTTCCTCGAGGATGCCTTTCTTGGTGGCGACCGCGCCGGTGAATGCGCCCCGCACGTGACCGAACAGCTCGGTCTCAAGCAGGTTCTCGGGGATCGCGGAGCAGTTGATCGGCACAAAGGGCATGTCGCGGCGGGAGCTGTTGTGGTGGATCACCCGCGCAAAGAGCTCCTTGCCCGTCCCGGTCTCGCCGAGCAGCAGGACGCTGCTCCTGGTGTCGGTGACCTTCCGGACCTCGTCGAGGATGGCCTTGAGCGCAGGGCTCTCGCCGATGATGCTGCTGAAATCGTAATCCTTCCCGATCTCGCGCTTGAGCAGCACGTTCTCGGCCTGGAGGCTCTTCTGCCGGAGGGCGTTCCGGACGACCTGCTTGATCTCCTCGTGGATGACCGGCTTCATGATGTAGTCGTACGCGCCGGCCCGGAGCGCCTTGATGGATGTGTCGAGCGACGCATAGGCGGTGACGACGATGATGATCTGGTCAGGGACCTGTTCCCGGACACGGGTGAGCATCTCGATCCCGTCCATGCCCGGCAGGATGATGTCCGTCAGGATGACGTCGTACATGCCGGTCTCGAGCAGGGCAAGGCCCTTTTCCGCCGACTCGGCGCCGTCCACCGTGTACCCTTCCTTGACAAAGATGCGCTTGATGGACTCCCGCAGCGTCTCTTCGTCCTCTACGATCAGAATGTTCTTGGACATCGAAATCCTCTGTTTATCGTTATCCGCAGATTACGCAGATTTCGCGGATTGTGAGAATGCAAAACCACGGTATTTAAGAGAAGCCGGTCCAAGGTTAAGCAGCACACCTGCAAAAGAACATGTTGATTTAGGATAATTAATTATTTGCGCTTCGTCAACTTTACCCAGCTTTGACAACGCCTTCAGTTCGACGATGACGGTCTCATGGCAAATGAAATCTGCCGTAAAACAATCTCATTGTTTTCTCGATTCAATGGTCCCATCCCAATTCCTCATCTGCGAATCTGCGTAATCTGCGGACAAGGATTTACGCCTCCACCCGAATCTTGATGAAAAACCGCGTCCCCCTGTCCTTTTCGGATCAACCGTTGTAATTTCGTTGCATGCTTGAGCGGATGTGAGCGTTTGCACATCCAACTACCTCCCGAACCTCTTCTTCAACTTCGCCACCACCACTCCCGGCACCAGGCTCGACACATCGCCGCCGTAGCTCGCGGCCTCCTTCACAATGGTCGAGGTAATAAAGGAATATTCTTCGCTCGGCATCAAATACACTGTCTCAATAGTATTGTCAAGCCTGCGGTTCATGAGGGCCATCTGCAGTTCAAATTCAAAATCTGAAACCGCACGCAGCCCCCGGATAATACCGACTGCCTTCTTTTTATTGACATAATCAACGAGCAGGCCGTCAAACCCCTCGATCACGACGTTCTTATGCCTGCCAAACGCTTTTTTGAACAGGGTGACTCGCTCTTCAAGAGAAAAAAGCGGCTCCTTCCTGGGGTTCTCCGCTACCGCCACGATAACCTTGTCGAATATTCTCAGGCTTCGTTCAACGAGGTCGATGTGCCCGTTGGTGACAGGATCAAAGGTCCCGGGATAAACCGCAATATGTTTCATGGCATCTCCTTTTAAAAGGAGTCAGAAGACAGGAGTCAGAATCCAGGAGAGCTGAACTGATGATGAAAAACCTGACTACCGACTCCTGGTTCCCCGCTGCTGGCTACTGACTCCCGATTCCTGATTCCTGACCCCTGAACTTATAAAACGCCAGCACCGTATCGCCATACTTCGCTTCGCGATAAAGCGTCAAAACACCCGCATCGGCCGGTGACGATTGTTTCTTAAAGTGTTCGGCGATCACGATCGAATCAGGCTTCAGTATCCCCGCGCCTGCTATCAGTTCGAGCAGGGGCTGCAGCTCATCCGCGTAGGGCGGATCGAGGAACACGATATCATACGACCCTGACGGTTTTTTGAGGAATGACTCGACCTTCGACAGCACGGCCCGTGATTGGTCTTCGAAACCGGTCTGCTCGATGTTTTGCTTGACCACAGTTAACGATGCGCGCGACGAGTCCACAAAGACCACGTGCCCCGCCCCGCGACTGAGTGCCTCGATACCGATGCCGCCTGCGCCGGCAAAAAGATCGAGGAAAAAAGCGTCAGCCACCTTCTCCCCGAGGATGTTGAACAAGGCCTGTTTCACCTTGTCGGACGTCGGTCTCACACGAGACCCTGCCGGCGCCTTCAACCGTCGCCCTCTTCCTGTTCCCCCGGTCACTCTCATCACGCGTTCACACAAGCGATGCTACAGAAAAACTCATTCTGAGTCAAGCATTTCTTGACACGAATGGACAATGCGGATATACTTTTTCTATCCAGGGAGACATCCCCATGCGCTTACCAATACGATTAACCGTTCTCATATCTCTCATCCTGATCATTGCTGGCGCGTTCCTTCTCACGGCGGCCGCCGACACGAACGAGCCGAAGAAGATTACAAAGCCGGAACCTCCTGCGGCTGCGCCGCTTCCCTCTGCAAAGAAGATACACCTGATCGAGATCGACGCGCCCATCACACCCGTGGTTGCCGAGTACATAATCAAATCCATTGACCGCGCGTCGAAGGCCGGTGCCGAGGCGCTGATTATCCAGTTGAACACACCCGGCGGTCTTGTAGACTCCACCCAGCAGATCGTGATGAAGATGATGGCTTCCAACGTTCCGACCGTGGTCTATGTGGCGCCGAGCGGTGGCCGGGCCGCCTCTGCCGGCGTGTTCATTACGCTCGCGGCCAATATCGCGGCCATGGCGCCAACCACGCATATCGGCGCCGCCCACCCGGTTCAGATGCAGGGCAAGATGGACGAGACCATGGAAAAGAAGGCCGTGAACGACCTTGCGGCCTTTGTGCGGGGAATCGCCGAAAAGCGGGGCAGGAACGCAAAGTGGGCGGAAGATGCCGTGCGGCACAGCGTTTCCATCACCGAGACCGAGGCCCTCAAGGACAAGGTTATTGACTTCGTTGCGCCGGACATTGCTTCGCTCGTCAAAGCGATGGACAACAAAACCGTTGACCTGGTCATCGGGAAAAAAACGCTCAAGACCGTTGGCGCCGAAGTGATAACAATGAAGATGGGGTTTCGTGACAAGCTCCTCGGCATCATCAGCAACCCCAACATCGCCTATATCCTCATGATCCTCGGGTTCTATGGCCTGTACTTCGAGCTCTCGAATCCCGGCGCCATCTTCCCCGGCGTGGCCGGCGCCATTTGCCTGATCCTCGCTTTCTACGCTCTCCAGACTCTGCCGATCAACTACGCGGGGCTCATGCTCATTATCCTCGCAATTGCATTGTTTATTGCGGAGGCCTTCATCACGAGTCACGGGATCCTCGGTGTCGGCGGGACCATCGCCATGCTCATGGGCTCGCTCATGCTCATCGATTCTCCTGCCCCGGTGCTCCAGATCTCATGGGCCGTCATTATTCCGGTCGTGGCCATGTCGGCCATCATGTTCATCATTACCGTCACGATCGCTATTCGAGTTTATCGGGAGAAGCCGACCACCGGCAAAGAAGGTCTGACCGGCATGCTGGCAACGGCGAAAACGGACATTCTTTCCGACGGGCAGGTCTTCATGCGCGGGGAATACTGGAACGCCTGGAGCGATGAGCCGATTCAAAAGGGAGAACAGGTCATTGTCATTGCCGTCGAAGGTCTCAAGGTCAAGGTACGGAAGAAGACAGAGGCAGGAAGTTGAATCGTTCACATTTCGTAACTACTCAGGCCGGTTGCGGAGCTTCGGCCCCACAAGAGCGCAACTGAGTAATTACCACATTTCAAAGGAGGACTCACCATGCCGCAGGTATTCGCAACCAGTTTGCTTTTCATGGTCATCATCGTAATCGCAATTTTTTACAATATCGTCAAGATCCTGAAACAATATGAACGGGGCCTTATTTTTACGCTCGGGAAAGTGAGCGTCGAACATGGGGTAAAGGGGCCGGGGATCATTTTCCTCTGGCCCGGGATCCAGAAGATGGTTCGGGTAAGCCTGAGGACCGTGACCATGGACGTGCCTGCCCAGGACGTGATCACCAAGGACAATGTTACCGTGAAGGTTAATGCCGTCGTGTACTTCCGGGTAATCGACCCGAACAAGGCCATCATCGAGGTAGAGGATTTCTACTACGCGACATCTCTCATCGCCCAGACCACGCTCCGGAGCATCCTCGGCCAGAATTCCCTCGACGATCTGCTCTCGAACCGCGAGGCCATCAACGCCGAGTTGCAGAAGGTGATCGATCTGCAGACCGAGCCCTGGGGCGTGAAGGTGACCACGGTGGAAGTGAAAAACGTGGACCTGCCGGCCGAGATGCAGCGCGCGATCGCGATCCAGGCCCAGGCTGAACGGGAACGTCGCGCCAAGATCATCCATGCGGAAGGCGAACTCCAGGCGTCGGCAAAACTGGGAGAAGCAGCCGCGGTCATCAGCAAGAACCCGATCGCGCTCCAACTCCGGTATCTCCAGACGCTCACCGAGATCGGCACCGAGAAAAATACAACCATCGTATTTCCCCTGCCAATAGACCTTATGTCGGCATTCCAAAAAATGATGGAGAAAAAGGATTAGCGAAGCGTAACGGAAACTGCACATAAACCCGGGGCGGCCATCAAAGGCCGCCCTTTTTTTGTGCGCGAACAGCCGGTTTAAATCGCGGTATAATGAGAGAAAGAGTTCATGCATTCTTGACAGAGGGAGGAGGTACCATGAACATGTTTATTCAATCGATGATGGGACTGTCGGTCATACTTATCGCGAGCACGACAACCATAGCTGCAACGAACCTTGAGAAAGCTACTTTCGCAGGAGGGTGCTTCTGGTGCATGGAGCACCCCTTCGACGAAATTCCCGGCGTGGTGTCGGTAACCCCGGGCTACACCGGGGGACAGAAAAAATCGCCCACCTATGAAGAGGTCTCGGCCGGAGGGACCGGACACGCGGAGTCGGTTCAGATCGTCTATGACCCTGCAAAGGTGACCTACGAAAAACTCCTTGATGTCTTTTGGCACAATATTGACCCGGTTGCAAAGGACCGGCAATTCTGTGATAGCGGGCATCAATATCGCAGCGCCATCTTTTATCATAATGAGGAACAGCACCGGTTGGCCCTGCAGTCGAAGGCCCTCCTGGAGAAGAACAAGACCTTCAAAGAACCGATCGCAACCGAGATCGTGCAGGCAACCGAGTTCTATCCTGCCGAGGAATACCACCAGCACTATTACAAGAAGAACCCGATCCGTTACAAATACTACCGTACCACGTGTGGCCGGGACAGGCGCCTCAAGGAGCTGTGGGGTAGTGCGGCAGGGCATTGACAAGGGGAATCAGTTCAAAATTCGGGAACTGGAGTCCGTAGTTCGGAGTTGGGGTCGGGAGTAAAGAATTACTAAATTTCAACATTCAGACTGAATCTTAACTGGAGAAAAAAAAGGGGACCGGTTATCACCGGTCCCCTTATTCAATGTGTTCTGCTGATAGTGCTATATTTCCGTGACGGTAATTGCCTGCTGTGGGCAGTTCTCAACGCAGGTCAGGCAGTTGATGCACTCTGACATGTTTACCGGCTCGGACTTGCTGTCCTCGATCTTGAACACGCCCTGGGGGCATACGTTCACGCACGTGCCGTCGCCGTCGCACTTTTTTTTGTCCACGACTACCATGTACATGGGTCTGTTTCCTCCTTCGACAAAGATATGAATCCATCCAAACGAGGGTGTATATTACCCACTCCGAAGGTTAAAATCAAGTGAGAAATAAAAAAAGGGCCCACCTTGTGGTGGACCCTTGATTTAGTCAACAATCGGTTTTATTAATGCTCCAGCTCTATCCCCGCCGTTTCTTCCCTGACCGTGATCGCAATCTTGTAGAGCAGGGTCAGTACCAGGAACCCGATGGCCCAGATGCCGATGGTGATCATGGTCTCCGGCATGGTCGGCCAGTAGGGATGCACTTCCTCAAAGGGGTTCGGCACGAAACCGCCGATGATCAGGCCGAAACCCTTGTCGATCCAGAGGGAGGCGAAGAGCATGATACACGCGAGCACCAGGGTCCCCTCGTTCTTCCGTATCGCCGGGACCCAGAGCATGACCAGCGAGACCGCCGCAAAGATCGTCGAGACCCACATGAGCGGAACCAGCTCGCTATGACCTTCAAGACCGGTATACAGGTACAGGAAGGATTGCGCATGGCCCGGGATGCCGCTGTAGAACGCGGTGAAGAATTCCAGTCCCAGGAAAAAGACATTCGCGAACATGGCATAGGCCACGATCCTGCCTACTGCCTGGATGGCCTCCTTGCCTGCATCGAACTTGCTGATCTTCCGAACGATCAGGGCAAGGATGATCAGGAGCGCCGGACCGCCGGCAAATGCCGAGGCCAGGAAGCGCGCTGCGAGGATGGCGCTGAGCCAGAAATGACGCCCCGGGATACCGGCATACAGGAACGCCGTGACCGTGTGGATGCTGATCGCCCAGGGGATCGAGAGATAGATGAACGGTTTGATCCATTTTGGCGGGGCAATGCCCTTCTTGTCGGCGCTGAGGGTGACCCAGCCGACCAGGAGGTTTATAAACAGGTAACCGTTCAGCACGACCGTGTCCCAGAACACCATTGCCGACGGCGTGGGGTGCAGGAATATGTTCATGACCCTCATGGGCTGTCCCATATCCGACAGGATGAACAGCATGCACATGACCACTGCCGAAATTGCAAGGAACTCACCGAGGATCACGATCTTAGCGAACGTTTTATAATCGTGCAGATAATGCGGGATCACGAGCATCACGGCCGAGGCCGCAACGCCGACCAGGAATGTGAACTGGCCGATATACAGGCCCCAGGTCACGTCCCGATGCATGCCGGTGAGTCCCAGTCCATACGAGAACTGATGGAGGTAGTTGAACACACCAACCGCGGCCAGGATACCGAGAAACGTGATCCATGCCCAATATTTTTTACTGCCCACTAATGCCTTTTCAAGCATGGTCGCTTCCTCCTACGATATAATAAATGCCCGGGCCGGTACCCAGGTCGGATTTGCGCCGGATCGTATACTGGTTCTCCACGATCTTCCGGACCTCGGAGTTGGGGTCTTCCAGATCGCCAAAGAGCAGGCCGCCTTTCGGCGCTGCTTCAACACATGCCGGCAGTTTGCCCACGGCAAGCCGCTCGGTGCAGAAGGTGCATTTTTCCACCACGCCTTTTCCCCGCTTCGGGTATTCCTTGTTCTCATTCTTGATGATCGGCGTGCCATTCGGATTATTGCCGAGGGGGTCTCTCCAATTGAAGCTTCGCGCACCGTAGGGACACGCGGCCATGCAGAACCGGCATCCGATACAGCGGTGCTCGTCCTGCATGGTGATGCCGTTCGCGTATTTGAATGTTGCCTTCGTGGGACAGACCCGGACACAAGGCGGGTTATCACAGTGGTTGCACGCGACGATGAACGGCATATCCTTGATATGTTCGCTCATGTATTTGTTTTCCTGGCCCGGGAAAGCTCGTTCGTAGGGCGCTGTCCATATCCATTTGATCTCGAATTTCTTGTCAACGCTGCCGTCCGCGTTCCGGTAGTCGGGAACATTGTGCGTCGAATGGCAGGCATCGATGATCTTCTTCACATCATCCTCGGTCTTGAACTTGCTCATATCCACGACCATGGCCCAGCGCTTCGCAAGCAACGCCTCCTTGTTCTTGTCCACTTCTTCAGGCCCCAGACCTTTTACCCAGAGGTTATGGGTGGCCGAAGCAGCTGTTGCGCCGAGGCCCAGAATGGAGGAGATGCCGGCTATTTTGAGGAATTTTCTCCTATCCATGCTCATGATTTGTTCTCCTCCTTCTCCTTCGGCGGAATATGGCAGTCCCAGCAATACGGGGTCACTGACATGTAGGTATGGCATTCATCGCAGAACTTCTTCTTGTTGGAGTGGCAGTTCATACAGCTGTTCTGCAGGCTCATATTGAACCGTTTGTGGCTCGTGTCGCTGATGTAGCCCCGGTTGTCCTGACGCACCACCGCGTCCCGCCAGTTGTTCAGGAGCTGCATGTGTTCAGCCCGCATGAATTCTTTGGACTCCACACACTCCTTTTTGCCGTACTGTTTTTCCCATTCCTGGATCGCGGGAGTATCAAATTTAGGTTCGGGCTTGGCATTGACCCTCCCGATATTGTAATAGAACGGAAATGCCGCGATCGCCGCGAACACCAGGATCCCGATGAATATTTTGCCGACGTCATAGAGTTTCATTAGGCTTTTTCCTCCTTCGCTTCGACTCCCGGAAGAGGTTCACCGCGCAGGTTGGTCGTTCTCTCTTTCTCGCCCGTCATGATCATGGCATTTGCCACGAGCTCATGGAGACCGCAGACGCCCACGCCGGGCACCCAGTAATCCATGAGCGGGGGAAGCGTTGCGCGGTCGATGGCACAGATGCAGCCAAGCATGTTCACCCCGTAGTGATCGTGGACGAACTTGACGGCATTCGCGCGGGGCAAGCCGCCCTTCATGCGGAGGTCCATGTCCTCCGAGGCATTCAGACCGGATCCGCTGCCGCAGCAGAAGGTCTTCTCCCGGATCGTGTCCTCGGGCATTTCGACGAAGTTATTGACCACGTTCCTGAGAACATACCGGGGTTCATCAAGAATGCCCATACCGCGCGCCGTGTTACAGGAGTCGTGCCACGTCACCTTGAGGTTGTCGTTCCTCTTCGGGTCGAGCTTGAGCTTGTTGTTCTTGATCAGGTCGGCGGTAAATTCAGCGATATGGATCATCTTCGTCGAGCGTGCGTTCTCGAAGACCGTGCCGGTGATCGGCGACTTCGGGACCTCGAGGAAATCCGCAGGTCCGTTCCAGGTGTCCATATACTGGTTCAGGACGCGCCACATATGGCCGCATTCTCCGCCGATGACGTACTTCACGCCGAGCCGCTTCGCCTCGGCATAGATCTTCGAGTTGAGCCGTTTTGCCAGTTCGTTCGAGGTGAAGTACCCGAAGTTCCCGCCTTCCGAGGCATAGGTGCTCCAGGTATAGTCGAGCCCGAGCTCTTCGAACAGCATGAGGTAGCCCATGGCCGTGTACGTGCCCGGATCGGCAAAGAGGTCGCCCGACGGCGTCACGAACAGGATCTCGGCGCCTTTCCGGTTGAACGAAGGGTTTGATCTTTTTGCCCGTAATGGTCTCGATGTCGTCGAGCATATACTCCAGGTTGCCGACGATCGTATGGGGCTCGAGGCCGAGGTGGTTGCCCTTCATGTAGCAGTTCGCGGCAGGACCGGCGATCCATTCAATGTTCAGGCCGAGCAGGTTCAGCAGCTCGCGCCCGATGATGGTGATCTCGGCCTGGTCGATGCCGTAGGGGCAGAAGACCGAGCAGCGGCGGCACTCGCTGCACTGGAAGAAGTAGTACCACCACTCCTTCAGTACGTCGAGCGTAAGCTCGCGCGCGCCTGCCATCTTGCCGAACAGCTTGCCGGCCAGGGTGAATTCTTTTCTATAGACCGAACGAATGAGCTCGGCCCTGAGCACCGGCATGTTCTTGGGGTCGCCGGTGCCGATGATAGAAGTGGCATTTGTCCGCGCAGGCGCCGCAGCGCACGCAGATATCCATGAAGAGCCTGAACGACCGGTACTTCTCAAGCCGCTCGGCGATCCCCTTCAGGAGGATCTCCTTCCAGTCCTCGGGCAGTTTCCAGTCCGCGTCCATGGGTCTCCAGTCCCGCGGGTTCGGGAAGCTGAGGATCTCGAGGCTTTTCGGCTTCGCTCCATGGCAGAACATGCCCTCTTTGATCGCCACGGGCGTATCCATCCACTCCGTCTTCGGCGGCGCAAAATCAATCTTCGACAGTTCTTCTGGCTTCGGAAGTTTTGCCATGATTACTCCTTTTCTACCGGCAGGCCGGCTTTTTTCATTTTGTCCCTGAATTCGTCCTCATACTCCGCATAGGTGTGGACATGGACCGGATAGTTCCAGGGATTGATGTGCCTCTTCGCGCGGTTGTTGTTCGCCAGGTTGCGGGTGGGGCTCATGAAGACGCCGGCCATGTGGACCAGCTTGCTGAACGGGAAATAGGCGAACAGGATGCAGAGGAGGAACAGGTGGATGTAGAACACGGAGCCTATGCCGGTGGCGGGGATCGCTGGACTGAAACTGACCAGCCCCATGGTGAGCATCTTCACGCTCACGATGTCTGTTTTAATGAAGTACCGCATGAGTACGCCGGACGTGGCAATCGCGAGGATCAGGAAGAGCGGGAAGTAGTCTCCGATCAGCGAGATATACCGCAATTGCGGAAGGGCCGACCCTCCTGATAAAGAGATAGGTAACCGCCGCCAGGAGCACGAGGTCGGTCAGGTATAAAAGCGGTGTTCCCACCTGGAGAAAGCTGTCGAGTGTCGAGATCGTCTGGATCGCCTCGGGCACCGGTATCATGAAGAACCGCAGGTGCCGGATGAGGATAACAAGAAAGGAATAATGGAACGCCATGCCCGCGAGCCAGAGCCATTTTGCCTCACCGTAGGTGATCCGGGGACCGTCGTTCAACTGTGTTTTCAGGTTCCTGAAAAGGGACCGGAAGAAGAACACCTCAAGCGCCATTCTCCCGAGAACGCCCAGCGTGCCCGAGGGGTTTTCAAGCTTGCTGTGCTTGATCCAGGGGAGCGATTTCTGCTGTCCGCAGGTCGTGGGGATGCGGAACGGCACGGGCGAACTTCCCCATTTCAGGATACGGTAGATCATGCCGCCGATAAAGAGGAGGACCGCCAGATAGGGGATCACGATCCCGAAGACAGACTGCGCGTTCAACACCGTCACTCCCGTGTAGGCAATCAGTACAAGGACCAGTACTGCGATGAAAGAAAATATGACTTTCATGTCGTTACCTCTCTTCGTTTAGTTACGTAATGTCAAAACCTCTCACTGCCAAGGCCTGGAGTCCTGAGCGTAGCCGAAGGAACGCAGAGAAAGGCTTTAATCTCAGGGTTAAATCCTAAAAAATGATTTTGATGTCGACACCCTCGTGACCTTCGTTTATGGCCGCGTTCTGGCGACAGCAGGCTACGCCTTCGCGGTTGATCGGACCTGCCTCATAGTTACTAGTCCTGATCGTCAACGATAATGCGCGCCTGCTGCAAAAGCCTGAACGTCACGTTGGTGGCTTCCTTCGCCTTGAGCTCGTAGATCTTTTCCCGGCACTTCATATATATATCAAAAGCGAAGAGGGCCAGGTCATCGATGGTGGAATCAAAGGCCGCCAATTCATCGGTCATCCCGGGCTTGAGCAGGATCTCGCTGCCGAGTTCCTGCCGAACGATCTTCTTAAGCTGGAAGATAAACGCAAGGGCCTCGGACGGCGGAAACTCCTGGATCGCGCGGATCCTGATAATTCCGTCCAGAAAGGTCTTAACGGTCTCAGGGATCATTCCCTGGAGCAACGCATCGAACAGTCCATCCAGTCCCTCTGCGAGCGTATAGCCGACCGGGTTCGTGAACTGGGCCTTTTGCTTCTTTAAAAAACCGGAGGTATTCTCCGGATAGGTGTCCGCAACCGCATCGAACCACTTTTTCAGGATCGCGGGCTTCTTTTCCATCAAATGTTTTTTAAGGCTCATTATTTACTCTCCCTCCCCTTCAAGGGGAGGGCCGGGGTGGGGATGGGTTAAAACCGGCGCTTGGACCCATCCCCCACCTAACCTCCCCCTTGAAGGGCGAGAAATTATTGTTTAGAAGAACAGCAGGTGCTTCACCGCTTCCATTTCCTTCTGAATATCCGCGAAAGAAACGAATTTGGTGGTCAGATCCGCGCCGCCGATATCTTCTGCATCGGTGATGATCTGGTCCTCTTTCAGGCCGAGACGCTCCATGTCCTCCTTGCAGATCCAGATCGGCACATCGACCTGCAGGGAACTTTTGATGTGACTTTCGGTGCTGGTCACGCCGTAGATCTTCATGGCCTGTTGGCCCTTCACCATGTTCAGGACGCCATCTCCCACGAACACCACGGTCGGAACGACCGAATCGCCGTCATCCATATAGATCTCAGCGGTTTGGCTGGCGATCGCATGGGTGAGTGCAAGACGGGGGTTTTCACTCTTGTAGGGAGGTCTTTGAACAACAAACAATAATTTTACGGCACCCATTTACTCACCTCCAATGTGAAGCAGCTTGTCGGTTTTGACCGTCTTGGCCAAATACCAATCCATGCTGGCCCGTTTCATGCCTTCGGGCACGTCTTCCTTGTGATATCCCCGTGCCTCGGCACAGGCTTCGCAGACAGTGACCTCCATACCCTTGCCCATCAGCTCTTTCATAAGCTTCTCATTGTGCGAGTAGTCCTTAAACGCTTTTTGCCCCTTTTTGGCCATCATGACGGCGTTGCCGGAAAGCCACATGTTCACTTTGTGTCCTTTGGCGATCGCAGCCTCGGCGAGCTTGAAGGAAAAATCAAGCGACATCGAGCCGACCAGAGAGGGGAACACTCCCAAGGTAAATTCTCCCATTGTATCCTCCTTATTTATTTTCTGATGGACGAATGGACGATCACGTTCGCTTGCGCTCACTCGGACGAATGCGTACTCGATCATCGTCTCTCGTCCATCGTCTTTCGCATTCGTTCCCTCGTTCTTTTACGCTACAGCCACGCCGTCTTCTCGAAATCGTTCATAACGAGATCGACAATGTCTCCATAACCGATCACCTTGACCTTGGCATTGACATTGGCAGCGGTATAGCCCCGTGTCAAGAGGTCATCGGACAGCACGTAAAAGCTGGCGCCCGATTTTGCCAGAACCGGCGAATCCTTGCCGTTCTCTTTTACGACCGCATGATAGACGCCGTTGCCGACGAGGATGACCCCCATTTTGTCGGCTTTCAATCGTTCAAAGCTGTCTTCGGTCCTTCTCCAGTCACTTAGGAACACGGCTAACTTCATCGTATCACCTCCCTGAGACATAGTGAAAATAAAAAAACAGGGGATAAGTTTTTCAATTATCCCCTTCGGTTGACTTTGTCTGTAACTGCATTAGATCTCGGTAACCGTAATCGCCTGCTGCGGGCAGTTCTCCACGCAGGTCAGGCAGCTTATGCACTCGGACATATTTGCCGGATCAGATTTTCCACCATCAAGTTTGAACACCGACTGCGGACAGACATTCACGCAGGCGCCGTCGCCGTCGCACTTGTTGGTATCGATTGTTACCATATACATGGTTACGCGTACCTCCTTCTGTCAGGTATTGTAGTATTGTACTGCACTATTCGGCACACCATGACCTTCGCACTGCGGATACACCCGCTGCGTCATACCCGGACACGGCCTTTCACCGCGACCAAAATCGATCATCATGGACTGCCCGCACAGCGCCTGAAACAAAAACCTTGAATAAAGCTTAAACGCAGCCTGTCGGCTTCGGCAGACCGGCGATCTTGCAAGCCTGCTTTGCCGGGCCGCCCGGATACAGCTCATAGAGATACTTGGTGTTGCCCTTGTCAGCCCCAAGCTTCTTGCCGATCTCCTTGACAAGGATCTTGATCATGGGCGCGATCTGATACTGCTTGTAGTATTCGCGGAGAAAATTCACGACTTCCCAGTGCTGATCGCTCATTTCGATACCCTCGACCTGAGCAAAGTAATTTGCCACATCCATATTCCAGTCATCCAGGTTCGCCAAAAATCCATCTTCATCCACTTCGATCGTCTTTCCTTTTACGTCAACTGTTGCCATTGTTGTGTCCCCTTTCGTTCGTTAAAATTTTCGGGCGCTGCATCAGCGTCCTTCTCTTTATTGTTGCTGGTTTGGTGACCGGCACGTACGCTCTATCCCAACAAACCGTTATTGTTTCTTTTTTACCTTAAGAAAATACATACGGCCCTGCCGGTCCATGAAGCTCCTCGGCTCTCCTGTTGACCGGTGTCTCCTCCAATCATAACTGAGGACCACATCATCGTAATCTTCCCCGGCAATCATGTCGGAGGCCTCTTTGGAAAGCTCCTGGCTGGCGAGACCAAGGGCCTGCAACATCACTTCCCCCACGTTCCTGCTCGTGGGATCGACAAGATACAACGCGCCGCATGAACTGCATTTGCCGCCGAGGACCCGCTCGATCGAGCTTATCGTGATCTCAGCCGGCCGCGCGATCCGGCTGCGGCAAAATGGACAGACCGGTTCGACACTTTCCCTTGCTTCTGTCCTCAAATGAAAACCGCCTCCTACACTGCCTGCTTGCTTTTTCGGTATTCATGGGCCTTCTTAACAAGAGCAACAGACCACTCCGGCGTACCGAGCGCATGCAGATGCGTGTACGCGGCAAGCACGTTTTTATATACGATCCCGTCGCCTTTGCCGTCTATCCCGTGACCGCGGCTCATATGATACGCCATCGGTTGCCGCCTGTCACCGGTCATTGGACGGGAATAGTGGAACTCGTGGCCTTTTATTATAACACCGTTGTCAAGGAACGGACTTTCGATCCCGGCTTCCGCAACAGTATATCCATGCGCCTGCGGCCTTTTTTCGAGAACAAAATCGATCGGCAGGACCGACGTCATGGGATAGCTCTTTTCGTTGACCGTCAGACTCCTGCCGAGATAAATCAAGCCCCCGCACTCGGCATAGATGGGAAGCCCGTCGTCTGCAGCGGCCTTGACCGATCTGCAGAAACGTTCGTTCGCTGCCAGTTCCGCGGCCTGTGTCTCGGGGAAGCCGCCGCCTATATACAGGGCGTCTATATCGGGGAGCTCGCTGTCGCGAAGCGCGTTGATCTCCCTGAGAGACGCCCCCTGCTCTTCGAGCGCTTCCAAATTATCAGGATAGTAGAACTGAAACGCGGTATCCCTGATAACTCCGATGCGCGGCCGTTGTATTTCTTCCGAAAACCGATTATGGGAAGCAACAGCTGCCGGGACGTCCAGTTCCGGCGCATTGCTGCCGATCTCCCATAACACCGAGAGGTCAAGATATTTTTCCACCGCTGCCGCTGCAGCGCTGATCGCCTGATCTACTTCAGGATGCTCATGGAACGGTGTAAGCCCCATGTGCCGTTCGGGGAATTCACCGTTCTTCTGCCGGGGCATTGCGCCGACGACCGGAATGCCGCTGCTCTGTTCTATGGCTTTCCTGATCACCGTCTCGTGCCTGCCGGGCGATACATTGTTCAGAATGATCCCGCTGATATTTACTTCGGGATCATATGTCCGGCATCCCAGTACAACGGCCCCGATCGTGCTGGAGGCCTTGGTGCAATCCACGATGAGAAGGACAGGCGTCTTGAGCAGTTTTGCCAGTCGTGCCGTGCTGTAACGCCCGGATTCGTCAATGCCGTCAAAGAGGCCCCGGTTGCCCTCGATCAATGCCGCATCCGCGCCGCCGGTATGCTGCTGAAACGAGCGAAGGATGCTCTCCCCCTCCATCATGAAGAGGTCGAGGTTGTAGCACGGCCTGTCTGCCGCCTTGCCAAGCCATCCTGCGTCAATAAAATCAGGGCCTTTTTTAAAAACCGCCACCTGCCTGCCCTGCCTGCGCCATGCAGCGGTGATGCCGATCGCGATGGTAGTCTTGCCCAGTCCCCCTCGTGTGGCTGAAACGACCAGCCTCGGGATATTCCGCATGATCGCGTTATGATTGAGGATTGGCCGAACCTTCCGTGTGCGGGATCTCGACGGCAGTGCCGCCGAAATACGAATACACAAGCTTGCCGCCGTCAATGAGCACACGAAGAGCGGCCTTTGTCTCGGCCTGGGTCGCGCCTTCAGCCTCCATGGCGTTGCTGATGTCCTTGGGCTTCAGCTTCTTTTTTCCCTGGCTCTTTTCCACCAATGCATATACTTTGTTTTGCAGTTCCTCGGCATCCATATTCATCCCCTCCGTTAGGTTGTTCAGGTCATAGAAAAACCGGCCCCGGTCTTTCTCCGGGGCCGGCATGACAGTATACTGCTATTCCCACTTGAAGGTCGGGGTCATTCTGAACGTATCCCGTGCAAAGGTGAAGTCATCGATGTGCTGATACGTGAACGGGATACCGGTCAACTTGAAGAACCGCTCCCAGCCGATGCGCTCGATCCACTCACCCACACGCTCGTGCAGGTGAGCATCCTTGGCGTAGACTTCCACGATGTGTTTCACCGCCTGCACGACTTCGGGCCAGCGCGGCGGGTTGTTCGGAAGGAACGGGATTGCCAGCTTGGACATGCGTGCAGGGCCGCGTGCGTTCGACACCTTACCGCCCACATAGATGGATATGCCGTCGCCGTGCGCATCCGCGAGCGGCAGTGAAGGACACATGGTGTAGCAGTTGCCGCAGTACATGCAGCGCTCTTCCTTGATCTTCACGGACTTCAGCAGCAGGGTTCGGGGCGATTGCGCCGGTCGGACAGGAGGCAATGGTCGTGGGGATCTCGCACTGATTCCCGATTGTCGCCTCGTTGACCTTCGGCGGCTTGCGGTGAATGCCGAGGATGGAGATGTCGGAGCAGTGCACCGCTCCGCACATATTCAGGCAGCAGGCAAGCGCGACCCTTACTCTCGCCGGAAGCGTCTTCGTGGTGAAATACTCGTGCAGCTCGTCCATCACGGCCTTCACGACACCCGAGGCGTCGGTGGCCGGCGTGTGGCAGTGGACCCAGCCCTGGGTGTGCACCACGTTGCTGATGCCGTAGCCGATGCCGCCGACCAGATGGCCGCGTTTCTTGAGCTCGGCCTGGAGAGGCTCTAGCTGTGCTTTGTCGGGAAAGAACTCGACGTTGTTCCGCGTGGTGAAACGCAGATATCCGCCGCAGATATTTCTCGGCGATGTCGCACACTTCGCGGATAAAATCGGTGCTCACCAGGCGGGGTGATGCCATACGCACGGTATAGAGCTCGTCGCCGGTCTCGGAGACGTGCTTCATCGCACCCTTATTGATCACTTCATGGTACTTCCATTTCCCGTAGTTCTTTGTCATCACGGGAGGCAAAAATTTGCTATAGTGAGGAGCTCCAATATCGGTTATTCTCTTCGGTTTGTCAGCCATTCTAAGTTATCCTCCTTAAGTTATTTCACGTCTTCCGCGGACCAGAATACGTACGGGTTCGACCTGGGGGCTTTCACCATCTGCGCCACGGGCGGCAGACCGGTTGATTCAAGCATGGATCTCATGCCAAGACGATCGACAAGTTCGCCGATACGCTCGCGGTTCTTTCCGTGCTCATCCCACCACTCCCACAGCTTGCGGATGAGGTCTTCCAGGTTATCATAGGGTTTTTCGAGCTTCATGAAGGGGACGATGACCCAGCTCATGAGAGCGCCGGTCACGATCGGGGCCTTGCCGCCGAGCATGATGGTCGCGCCTTTTTCCTTGCCGGGACGCAGCGCCTTCGGCATGCGGTTGATGCAGCTCATGCAGCGGTTGCAATCCTTGCCCTCTATCTTGAGCGCCGAGCCGTCAAAGCTCATGCACTTGGTCGGACACGCATCAATGACCTCTTTCTGGATGTTCATTTCCGAGGCATACTTCTTCACCTCTGCCGCATCGATCCGGATGGAGTCTCTCCAGGTGCCGATGATGGACATGTCGGCGCGGGCGATCGCGGCGACGCAGTCGTTGGCGCAGCCGGCAACCTTGATCTTGAACTTGTAAGGGAACGCGGGACGATGAAGCTCGTCCTGAAACTTGTGGGTGAGCGTATCGCAGATTTCCATCGTGTCGATGTTCGAGAATTCGCAGCGGGACATACCTACACAGCAGCTCGGGGTACGGAGGCAGGAACCGGATCCGCCGAGGTCCCATCCCTTTGCCGTTGTTTCTGCGAAGATGGCCTCGAGCTTGTCGGTCTGGGTGCCGAGCAGGACCAGGTCGCCCGTCGAACCATGCATGTTGGTCAGGCCGCTGCCGTACTTGTCCCAGATATCCATCAGTTCACGGAGCGCTTTGGAAGTATAGTAGAAACCCGCCGGCTGGTTGATACGGACGGTGTGAAAGTGCGCGACACCCGGGTATTCCTCGGGCAGATCGCAGTAGCGGCCGATAACGCCGCCGCCGTAGCCGAGCACGCCCACGATGCCGCCGTGCTTCCAGTGCGTAACTTTATCACGGTACGATCGCTCGAGAATGTTGAGCAGATCTTTTGCCGCATTGCTCCTCACGGCAGCCTTCTTGATTTCTTTCACGAAACTAGGCCATGCGCCCTTTTCCAGTTCGTCAAGCATCGGTGTCTTACCATCTGTGCTCATTGTGGAAATCCTCCTTATAGAATTATCTGGCTAAACTAAGATTTGTAAAAGTGATCAGACCGGTATCATGCTCCCTTACGACAAAGTGCGCTCAACGTAATTCATAACGCTCTGTAACCAGGGGATACATTTTATTTTATTCGATGCGATATCCCCCTTTCAAAAAAAAAATATAAAAAAATAGTTCGAACCTGACGGGTTAATAGGGCAATCTCATGGTTCATGATTTCACGTACGATGTATAGATGTTTAGACATGGGATTGTATGAGTAGTTCCGCTTTTAGTCAAATAAATAATACTAATTGAACCATAATCGAACATAATTTGCACTGCTTCGAAGGTATTACCTGCAGTTATTAGGCAGTCTACATTTGTAATTATGATTTACCTCGGATAACGGAAAAAAGCTGACGAACCAAGTATGGATGCAAGATGGGGACCACATGAATATTTGCAATTAAAATAATAAAACATATAATAATCAAAAGTTAGATGTCATGACCAATTCGGACAGAGCAGCACTTTATGGTACTATAACCGACAAAACACCTCTCATTAAACTACAACAAATTGATTTTACAATAACAATAACGCAAAATAAGCATATATTGGCCATATTACTAATTTGGTTATTTTACCTATACGAGCATCCCTATTAATCAGCAATACGTTGACTCTATTGATGAGTTCTGTTACCATCGAGTCACTGTTTCACTCTATTTTGGGGAAAAATTATGGTCAAAGCAAAAGTAACGCTGCTGGACAACATGCAGTTTACGGGGACCGCATCGTCAGGTCATACTCTGATCATGGATGCTGAAGATGAATCAGGCGGACACAATAAAGGGTTCAGGCCCATGGAACTTCTGCTCGTGGGATTCGGCGGATGCTCTGGAATGGACATGATCTCCATTCTGCGCAAGAAGAGACAGCAGGTTTCAGATCTCGAGATCAATGTGCAGGGAGAAAAGTCAGGCACTGCTCCGAAGATCTACAAGAAAGTCCACATTGAATATGTGATAAAGGGCAAAGGCGTGGAAAAGGAGGCCGTCGAGCGCGCTATCGATCTCTCGCTGGAAAAGTATTGTTCTGTCGGCGCGACACTTGCCAAGGCGGGGACCATCACGCACACGTATAAGATTATAGAAGAATAACTACACCGGATGCCGAATGCATGGTTTCTCCGATACTCAATAACCATTCACGCATTGAACCTGCCCTCGTTTCCGACAGTACTCTCATACGGTTTCTCAATCGGTCAAAGAATAGTCACCATTTCAGGAAGAGGACCTCATGGCGCTCAAATCGACCATATTCAAAGCAGAGCTGCAGATAGCCGATACGGAGCGCGGCTACTATCACGACCACGGCCTTACCATCGCTCGCCATCCATCCGAGAACGACGAGCGCATGATGGTACGGCTATTGTCCTTTGCCCTGCATGCTGATGAGGCGCTCGTCTTCGGCGACAGCATAGGAAACGAAGATGAACCCTCGCTCTGGCAAAAGGACCTCACGGGCGCGATCCGGGTCTGGATCGATGTGGGCCAGCCTGATGAAAAGCGGATCCGCAGGGCCTGCGGACGCGCGGAACGAGTATTCATTTATACGTATGGCGGTCACGGCGTCGATGTGTGGTGGGGCCAGGTCCAGTCAAAAGCTCGAACGCTTCAAAAACCTGACCGTGATAGCGCTGCCTGCATCTGCCCTGTCCACGCTTGCCGGGATGGCGAAGCCCGGCATGAAGCTGCAATTCACCATACAGGAGCGGCAGATATGGGTGACTGATGACGCGGATACGGTGCATCTGGACCTGACCGGAGCAGAGCTCCTGTCAAGTTCGGAATAGGTCAGACGAGTTTAAAATCTTTCACCGCAGAGGACGCGGAGGACGCAGAGAAATCTTGTATTACAATAAGGGCAAATCGTAAATTCGGATTCCCAAAAAGAAATAAGATGAGTTTGCCACAAAAAGCACAGAGGTCAAGGTTAGACCGCACAGCACTAAAGATTTTTGGGTCTTCCGGGTTTTGTGTGGGCGCTTTTCTCTGTTCCTAACTCAACACATGTCACGGTCCTATTTTTTTCTGCACCCGAGTTCACAGCTCCGCGCAGGGCATGATTGCCGGTACTGATAACAATCCTTTTCGAGCATCGCAGCACTTCCCCTCGCCCGGAGAACGGGCTCGGCCGTGTCTGCCTGGCTTTGTAGCAGTTGCGGTCTCTGCTACCTTACCATGCTTGTGTGCGAACCTGTTCATGGGATGCAGGGGCTTCTGGAAAAGCAAAGATATGAGTCTCCCCAAACCCAGTAGAGGTTAATTCTCCTCTTCGTGGGGTAGGTCTTTTAAGTTCTGCCGTACCCCTGAGCCGGGTAGCTCTGAGCGAAAGACACGCATAGCAATGCTGCACAAATCGTAATTACGAGAACAAGACAAGGCAGACACGGCCTCGCCCTTGTTAAAGGGCGAGGGTGGAGTGATGCGAGTCCTGCATATCAGGGTGGAGGTACTGTACATCTTCCCGGCATGCTGCGTGGCCGAGTGATGAGCTGCCCAAAAAAACAATGCACACGGGGACAAATGCCGACTCAGAATGAGACCTTCAAAACAGCCAATAACCTGAATCTCTCCGCGTCCTCTGTGGTAAAAAAATCTCTTGGGTTCAACGTCAACAGCAATCCGGTTCCAGGGAATTCGCGGTGTGCTGCGATGCAAAGAACAGCTCGGCCCTTTCCCGTGCGTCATCCAGGCTCGTGCTCGACTGGATCTTTGATGCCAGGTAGTGTCCGAACTGATAGTTCTGCGCAAAATAGTGAATGAACTGCTTCAGCCTGCCCAGACGGTACTCCGGCCGAAAATGCGCGTTCAGTAAATCGACAAATGTCCCATAGACAGCAGGCAAAGATACTGCCGGTTCCGCGATCGCGCAGCCGCACACGTCGCGGGCGATCCCGGCAAAGAGCCATGGCCGGATCACCGCGCCGCGGCCAAGCATGAGACCGTCTGCGCCCGATACGCGCAGGCACTCTTGTGCATCCTGGACCGAGAAGATCCCTCCGTTGGCAATAACGGGGATCGTAAGCCGCTCCTTTACCCTGGCAATGCACGCCCACCGCGGATTTCTGGCAAAGGACTCATGTTTAAGCCGAGCGTGAATCGAGATCATATCAATGCCCTCGTCCTCGAGCATGCAGCAAAAGCTCGTCAGTTTTTCTTCGTCGAGGTCGGTTCCAAGCCGGATCTTTGCGGTAAGAGGAAGCGAAGTGAGTCTCCGCGTCTCGGCCACGATGCTGCAAACATTCTCCGGCTGTTCCATCAGGCTGATACCCGCACCGAAGTGTCCGACAGCAGGCGCGGGGCAACCCATGTTCAGGTCCACGGCATCAGCCTTACAGGCATGGAGCACATCTATGGCCCGGCCGAGTTCGCCCGACGTGGAGGTCAGGAGCTGATAAGAAAGCGGCTGTTCCGAAGAGGCCCTGATCAAATACGGGGAGATCCCGGGATTTTCCGTGGGCAACCTTCTTGCCGAGAGCATCTCTGTTGACAAGAGGCCGACTCCTCCAAAGCCGGACATGATCTGGCGGAGGGCGGAGTGGGTCAGGCCTGCCATGGGCGCCAGGAGAAGCGGCGGATCGATCACTAGATTGCGGATCTGAATCGGCTTTGGGGATGTTAACATTTCGCTTTCAGCATGAGTTCATGCAGGAGGGAATCTCACAACGTGAGAGGACTATAACTCAATTCAGGATAAAGGGCAAGTATGGCGGACCCGAAAAGAGTGCAGGGGCCGGAGCAGGAAGACCTTCGTCTTCACCTGCGACGACGGCAGCTGGGCGTCACTGCGACGGTCTGCTAGGAGCAGTAGATGCGGTGATGGACCGGCGTGCAAAGAAATAAGGTTCTTCTGACTTTCTGTGGGTCACTTAATTTGCAAGTATAGCTTTTTATTCTTCATTAACAATCTGTTTCCTGAATGTTATCTGAGTTGGCACTTGTTCCAGGTGTGCATTTATTTTTTTGGGTAGCTCATCACTCGGCCACGCAGCATGCCGGGAAGATGTACAGTACCTCCACCCTGATATGCAGGACTCGCATCACTCCACCCTCGCCCTTTAAAAAGGGCTCGGCCGTGTCTGCCTTGTCTTGTTCTCGTAACTATGTTCTGTGCAGCATTGCTACGCGTGTCTCTCGCGTCAGAGCTACCCGGCGCAGGGGAACGGCAGAACTCTTTGCCTTTCCAGAAGCCCCTGCATCCCATGAACAGTTTCGCGCACAGGCATGCCAAGGTAGAAAAGACCGAAGCTGCCACAAAGCTAGGCAGACACGGCCGAGCCCGTTCTCCGGGCGAGGGGAAGTGCTGCGCTGCTCGAAAAGGCTTGTTATCAGTACCGGCAATGATGCCCTGCGCGGAGCTGTGAACTGGGGTGCAGAAAAAAAAGGATCGTGACATGTACTGAATCAGAAACAGATAAAAGCAGCCCACATCAAACCCAGAAGACCCAGAAATAAAACCGTACCCGGTCGTTGAATATCCATTCCTATAGCTGTCAGTTCCACGATTACTCGACCGTCTTTCAGCAGACCAACCCAAAAACCTTCTTCACCTTTCGATAGTAACATCTACTGCCCCGGTAGCGGTATCCACGACGCTCCATCGCAATGCCCATCGTGAGACAGGTACCTGCACAGGTTCGGATGAGCCTGATACGCGGTATTCGGCCCAGGCGGCAAGTTCGAATCTCCAATTCAGTGCCGCCCGATACCCGAACATGTGGACCTTGCTGGCGGTCCCGGGGTGTGCAGGGAGCAGAAGGTCAAAGACGTCCCAGCTGACCGTCCCATTGGGGGGGATTGTAGAATGAGCCGAATGAGATAATGAACTCGTGACATCCTGGACTGTTCCGCCTTCCTGGCCAAGCGTGGCGTGGGGTACAACATTTACGAGTTCCGCATTGCAGACATTATGAATCGTCAACATCGCCCTGGCAAAGGGAATCTCCCTTCCGTCGCTCGCCCGGATATGTGAAGCTACTGGCTGCAGTGATATATCGAGGCAGCCGTCCCTGCCCCCTGTTGCTGTATTTCGGTCCGCTGTGTCAGGCATACTGTTCTCCTCTTTCCGGACGTTGATAAGCCTTTTTCTTCATTTATTATATCATGTAGTCATCATGAGCACTGTGAATATACGGTTCAGCCTGTTTTTTTATTCTCGGATAACCGTGCAACCCGTTGAGGTGAGGTCAGCGTTAGCGGTTTATTGGAGGCACTGAAACAAACCCGTACACCAGAGGCAGGATCCGCAGGGGACCTGTTCGATATAACAATCCTGCTCGAAATCCGCCTCTCCTGCATAGTCACAGAGCGCGAAACCGCAGTCATAGCAGAACGGGAACTTATATCCGAGCACGCGCTCCCGGAACAAGCGGGCGTCCGCATCGTTCCAGATCGCAATGATGTCCCGATCGCGCAGGTTTCCATGGACCCACGGCTTGACCTGTTTTTCAATGCCTCCTACATAGCAGGCGTAACGATGCCAGAGAAAGTAGCAGGGATGCACATTCCCGTCCCACGAAACGAACGCGCTGTTCCCTTCGACGAATTCGCACTTTCTTGTGTTCCGCGGCGCCATGTCCGGCAGCTTCAGATCGACCCCTCCTTCCCGGGCGGCCCGGCGCGCCTCATCGAAAACACTCGCGGCGTCGGCGAACCACTCCTCGTCCCGCTTGAGCAGCCGGTCCACATGGAGGGTAATTCCCTGCGCCTCTGCGTCATTCCTCATCTGCCCGACGATACTGACGATCCGGTCTTCCTCCCGGGTCCTGTCAACCTTCATAAAGACATCAAGATATTGCCGGATGTCCAGGCCTTCCTGCAATGCCTTTGTTCTTTGCTGTTCATAGAGAGCGATAGCGGCAGTACTGTTCGTGTCGTAGGCTGTCTGCGCGACAAGCCCCCGCTGGTAGGGAAGGAGCTGGGTGACGATGGCGAAGCTGGCGCCCGCCCTGCCTGCCCAGCGTATCGCATCGGGCAGTTCTGCGAGGTTATCGCGCATCAGCACGAACTCGATGCCGATCTCCAGGTCACGTCCCCTGCGCAGCGACCTGGCCCTGTTCAGGCTCGCAAAGGCCGCCACAATGCCCTTCATCTCCCCGCCGCTCCGGATGGAACGAAAGCTGTTATCGGATACCGTATCGAGAGAGAGGCAGATGCGGTCGAGTCCCGCGTTGACGAGCGAAGCGGCACGCTGATCGTCGAACGCCATGCCGTTCGACTGGAACCCCACCCAGGCATGTTCGGGCAGGAGCAATTTTGCCCTCGTGATGAATGCCTCTAAGTGCGGATGGAGAAGGGGCTCGCCGATGCCGTTCAGCACAATGGAGTCAAGGTGCGGAAAAGCAGGACTCAGTCGCTCGAATGTCTCCGGCGACATGCTTCCTTCGGGGATGCCGCCAATGCCGTTCTGCTTCACGCACATGCCGCACTGAAGGTTGCACCGGGTCGTTACTTCGATAAAGAGTTTGGATGGATGATCTCTGGTTGCCATGCTTCTATTCTACACCGCCGGCTGCGCGACGGTATGATGCAGGTCATACGTAGGTGCATCCCGTACTGCACGGTCGCAGGAACGCATTCCATCAGCCCCGGGAAGTCTGGTATACTGTTACTATGAACGTTACGGTCAGGCTTTTTGCATCGTTGCGCCAATTCGGCCCTGATGAACAGATTGCCTCATTTCCCGAAGGCACGACCATTGATGACGTCATACATGCCCTGCGCATCCCCGGAACGATCAGGATTCTCAGGATCGTCAACGGGGAGCATCGTCCCGCGGATCATGTCTTGAAGGATGGAGACGAGCTCGCCCTCTTCCCCCCATTGCCGGAGGATAGATTCCACCGTCATGCCCCCTTTGGCCCGGTAGATACTGAAAGAAGGATCTTGCCTGCGTTTCCCAGACCCTGCACCCGCCAGCGCCCCGACATCGACGGATCGTTTGTCCAGCGTGACGCTGCATCCATGTCGGAACTCCTGCTCTCGCTCAGCCAGGAAGCCGAGAAGATCAGCGGACCCGACGAGAACGCCTTTCCCCAACAAATTGGGTCCCAGCTCCGCCATCAGGAGATTGAAGACCTTTATGTTCACCCACCCCTCGCCGGGCATGCACGCGTTCCCTGTTTCGTGATAGGTGATCGCGCTGCGAAGCGAGGAATAGGCCCCTCCCCGCCTGAGGGTGGCGCCGACCAGTCCGGGCATGGCAGCGGAGAGTGCGAGCGTCGAGCCGTCGTGAAGTACGGCCGTGCCGATGTCATCGACCGGCTTTCCGTCCAGCACGATGGACTGGATCTTCTCGATCGTCCCCGGAGCGGCCTTGAGCTCTTCCCGCAGGAACGTTTCAACGCTGCAGCCGACGCGGGACCTGATCATCACCCCCTGCTGGAGCAACAGAAAAAAACCCGGGACCAGGGGCTCGTCCACGACGAATGCAAGATGAGGATATGGTCCGGTCTCAGCTGAGTTTCCATCGATCCTGTTCATGTCGCCTCATTGCACATCCGGAGTATTGACTTATCCATAGGAGACGCATGATGCGCCTCCTGCACTGCCCGGAGAACAAAAAAAAGGAGAGACCCGCGTCTCTCCTTTTTTGAAACATATCACCAACGATCACCAGTTGAAAACCTTGTCCAGGTCCTCGTCCTTCACCCCGAAGGTGACGTTGTGCGGAGCAAGCTTCTCTGTCTTGAAGTAGCTCGGCAGCCGGTCATCCTGAGGAGTGAAGCCCGCCCGGGTATTGAAGTCCCGCTCCATTTTAAGGACCTTCTTTCCCAGCTCGGTCACGCCGTCGCCGGTCAGATTCAGTCCGTAGAAGGCGTTCAGCATGTCGAGCATCGCCTGGAAGGTATCGGGCTGATCGAGGATCGCGAAGGCGATGAAGAGGCACATGCCCGTGGAGTCGATCGCAGCGGTCGCGATCTGGAGGTTCCGCGACAGTTCCACCTGACCCTCGGGCTTGAGCGCGTTCACGTCGCCGCCCACCTTCAGGACGTTCTGGGCCACCGCGTATCCCGCGGTGTGGTCCGCGCCCATCGGGCTGGTCGCGTAGGTGACGCCGATGCCCTGGACCGCGCGGGGATCGTAGGCCGGCATGGCCTGGTTCTTGACCACCGGCACCCGCTCGACGCCGAAGGCCTTGCCGGTCATGCCGGCCCCGCTGCCGAGGATCCGGCCGAGGTGCGTGCCCTTGCCGACCTCGTTCACGAGATTGATCGCCGCGTCGGCGTCGCCGAACTTGGCGAGGCCCGCCTCCATGGCAACGGCGATCGTCGCGCCCATCTCGATCGTGTCGATGCCGTAATTGTCATCCAGGAAATCCATCATGGCGATCTTGTCCAGGTCGTCGATGCCGCAGTTGCCGCCGTGGGCCCAGACGGTTTCGTACTCAGGCTGCTTGGTGAGGTAGTGGCCGTCCTTGTCGTTGTAGGTGCCCGAGCACTGGATGACGCAGCCGCGGTGGCAGCCGTGGGTCGGCATTCGCCCCGCGCGTCGTTCTCGGTCTCGGCCTGGGTCTCGCCGCTGATCTTGGAGCGCCGTCGAAGCGGCCCTGCTTGAAGTTATAGGTGGGATAGCCGCCGGCCTCGTTCAGGATGTTCGTCAGCACGTTGGTGCCGTAGGCCGGAAGGCCCTGGCCGGTGACCGGGTGCTTCTTGAGGCCGTCGACGAACCGCTTGTTCGCGTCCTGGAACTTCTGCCGGGTCCTTTGGGGCCCGCACCGGCATGCCGGTGTCATCGAGAACAATGACCTTGATGTTCTTGGCGCCCATGACCGCGCCCAGGCCGCCGCGGCCCGCATGGCGGGTCGGCCGCTGCTCCATGTCGGTAAAAGCCATGGTCGCGGCGGCCATCTTCATCTCGCCGGCAGGCCCGATCGAGATGCAGGCTATCTTGTCGCCGAATTCGCTGCTTCATCTTCGCGACCAGATCGTAATTGGGGAGCATCTTGAGGCTGTTGTCCTTGGTGATCTTGACCCCGTCCTTGTTGATGAAGACCTTGTAGAGGTCGTCGCTCGTCGGCTTCCCTTCGAGCACGATGGCGTTGATAGCCGAGCTTGGCCAGAACCTGGGACGGCTGTCCGCCGGAGTTCGACTCCTTGATGCCTCCGGTGAGCGGGCTCTTGCAGCCGACAGAGATCCGGCCCGACTGGGCGCCGGCGGTCCCGCTCAGAAGCCCGGGCGCGATGACCAGCTTGTTCTCGCCGCCCAGGGGATGGCAAAGCGGCGGCACCTCCTTCGAAATGATCGCCGAGGTCAGTGCCCTGCCGCCCAGACCCGCATATTCACCAACCGGTACTTCTGTCGCCTTGGGTCCACCTGCAGCTCCAACATCAATTCTTAAGATCTTGTCCATGATATCCTCCTTAGTCGCTCGGACCAGAATGATCAATTCGTTGTCTCGTTAACAGCAAGCGCCGCAAAAAAATCGGAATCAGCGGATAACAATAAAAAGGATACCCCAAAAGAGGACAATCGTCAAGGCACCACCGCCATTTTATATCGAAAAATCAAATAGTTAACCACATTTATTGTTCTTGCGATATTCCTTTTGGGGTATAACGCTAATATAGTTCATGCATTCGTTCACATTCGGCAGCAGGGAGGCAGAAAGCGTTTGGGAACGATAGGGTAGGGTCAGTTCTACAATGTTCATGTATCCTGAGATAAAGCACTTTTATAGCATGGTCTGTACGAGATGATCCGGTAACGCGACAGATCCGATGAATACCGAGCATAACGAATGAATCGATATGCTGTAATGTTCTCTCTACCGGATGCTATTCGCCAAGGTACTTTTCAAAATAATTGCGAGTTCGGTCTCAATTTATTTAGAGACGCTAAAGTTTCTCAATCTACCTTGCCGCTTGGAAAGAAGGGTAAACGACCCTTAATCCGCTGACGGCAGGATCGGCACCTTGAGCACTGCCTCGGGGATTGCTCCGGTCAATGACTTGAGAAAGGCCACGATATCTCCCGTCTCTTCCCTGGTCAGGTCCTTGCTGAGTTGGATCTTGGCCATGATGATGACCGCATCCTCCAATTTATCCACGGACCCATCGTGAAAATACGGAGGTGTTTCCGCTACATTCCTTAGTATCGGGACTTTGAAAACGTATTTGTCCGATGGGGTTTTCGTGACCGCAAATCTGCCCTCGTCGACCTGCTGGCTCTTTGTGTACTTCTCATATGGCTCGAACAGACCGAATTTCTGGTACATCTGACCGCCCAGATACGGGCTGAAATGGCACGTCCCGCACCCCGCACTGAGAAAGGACTTTAATCCCCGTTTCTGCGGATCCGTAAGCGCGGTTGCATTGCCTTTCATGAAATCATCGAAGGCTGATGGTGTCATAAGCGTTCGTTCAAAGGCGCCGACGGCCTTCGCGAAGTTGTCAACGGTTACGGGATTGTTCTCCCCGGGAAAAGCCTGTTTGAACATCGTCACATACCCCGGCATCCCCTTGAGGATCTTCTCCACTGACTCATAGCTCGGCATGCCGAACGCGGGCGGTCCGACGAGGGCCTGCTTGGCCTGGTCCTCAACGCTTGTTCTGTTGCCGATCCAGTGTTCCGAGATCTGGGCCGCCGCGTTAAAGATGGTCGGATCATTTCTTGGGTTCTCCTTGCAGTGATTCCCCAAAGCCTTCCTGAGACCGTCAGTAGCATAAAGGCCCAGGGGGTGGCACTTTTCGCAACTCACCGTACCGTCAACGGATATCCTCGGTTCCCAAAAAAGCACATTTCCCAGCTTAACCTTCTCGGGAGTGATGGGATTGTCAGGGGAGGGCATTGACGCAGGGAGCGGGCCGAACAGGGACTTGGCCTTGTTCATCAACTCTTCATCCGGTCCGGCGGCAAAGAGGACCGTCGCACATAAGGATGCGGCAAGGAATGTTGCAATTCCCCAGATGCTTTTTTTACCAAAACGAACTTTGATGTCTCTCGTGTTATTCATTGTCTGCCTCCTCATGTTCTCTGCTGCGGATCAGATATCGCTTTCAATCTCTTCATGGTAATGGAGCATTCATCGCAATAGCCATCACGATCGCACTCGTTCGTCTCCTGTTATCATGAACCCGATCTTCTGGTGAACATTTCCCGGACCCTTTGATAGTCCTCGACCGTGTCCATGTCCCGCAGGACCCCCTCGTCATTCACTTCGACCTGCTGCACCCTGCGTTCGTCTTTTCCAATGATATCGCGCAATGTACCGCCGGAAAGGACCTCATCCAGGATTGTCCGTGGAAATAGCGCTGGATGTCCGCGCCTCCCCCCGTGGCACGGAATGATGATCCTGTCAGGTTCGCGGTGATGGGCCTGTATAACGGTCCGGAACGTCTCCGGCGCAATGAGCGGATGATCGGACAGACAGACGAGTACCCCGGAAACGCGATCGTCGAGCGCCCGGACCCCGATCCGTACTGAATCGGCCATCTGGCTGTCGGCCGCGTCGTTTCGGACGACCTTTGCCGACAGGCCCTCCAGTGCTTCGACGATCCGTTCACCTTCCGCATTGACCACGACCACAAGGTCCTGAACACCCGAGGCCATGATTGAGTCGGCGCACCATCTGATGACGGGCTTATCGCCGAGCAACAGGAGCTGCTTCGGCGTCCCCATTCTCCTGGACGCCCCGGCCGCAAGAAGCAGGGCAGCCACGCGAGGCGCCATGTTCTCTCCTTTTCTGAATGATCTGCGCCATGATGCTCACCGCGATCTCCTCGGGCGTAACCGAATCGATCTCCATGCCCACGGGGATTATGACCCGATCGATGTCCGTCGGGGAAAAGCCGCTGTCCGCGAGCGATTGCCGGAGCAGTGCCCTCTTTCGTTTGCTGCCGAGCAGGCCGATGTAGAACGCGGGGGTCCCGAGCGCGGCCTTGACCGCGTCGAGATCGTGGTTGTGCCCGCGCGTTGCCACGACGATGAACGTCCCGTTCTCGACCGGCACCTGTTCAAAGGCCCGCTCGAACTCGTGGACGATCAGATCATGCGCATCGGGAATATTCTCCTGGTTCGCGAACTCCGCCCGGTCGTCGACCACGGTCACCCGAAAACCCGTGAATCGCGCCAGCTTCGCCAGCGTCCTGCCCACATGACCGGCGCCGAGGATCACCAGGTGCGGATCGAGCAGGACCGGCTCGATGTAGACAAGCACGGTGCCGCCGCACACGAGCCCGCCCTCGCGCTCCGTGAGCTCAAAGGGCAGGGTCATGGGATCGCCGTTCTTGATGGTCATCATCGCCGCCTGCACCACATCCGCCTCCATACATCCGCCGCCGAGGGTGCCCATGATCGAACCGTCGTCGCGCACCAGCATCTTGGCCCCCTGCTTCTGCGGAGATGAGCCGCGGCATTCCACGATCGTGGCAATGGCAGAGGCCCTGCCCTGTTTTTTGAGCTTCAGCACTTCCTCATAGATCTGCATAAATAACCTCAACAAACCCTTTTATCCGCAGATTTCACAGATGGACGTCACGCCTGGGCGTGATGTAATCTGCGTCATCTGTGGATAATATTTGAACCTAATAGTTCCCTTGCAATTCTACCCCTTCTTCATCGCCGCGAGTACGGTCTCGGGATTCATCGGCAGCCGCCTCAGCCGCGCGCCCGTTGCCTTGAACACCGCGTTTGCGACCGCCGGCGCCATGGGCGGAACGCCGGGCTCGCCGACACCGCCGACCTTCTCCCCGCTCTTGACGATATGGACCTCGACCTCAGGCGCCTCGCTCATGCGCAGGAGCTCGTAATCGGCGAAATTCGAGGACTTGACGCCTCCACCGGCGAACTCAACCTTCTCTTTCAACGCAGCGCTCAGGCCCATGGTCAGGCCGCCCATCATCTGGGCCTTGACGATCGCGGGGTTCACGACCGAGCCGCAGTCCACGGCACACGTTACTTTGTGGACCGTGATCGCGCCGGTCTTCCGGTCAACGGATATCTCCGCCACTTCCGCAACGTAGCTCCCGAAGGAGAGGTGGTAGGCAATGCCGCGGGCCTGCCCCTTGGTGAGCGGCTTGCCCCACCCCGCCTTCTCTGCCGCAACCTGGAGCACGCGCTGCGCCCGCGGATGCGCCGCGAGCATGCCGAGCCTGAACTCGAGCGGGTCCTTCCCCGCTGCATTCGCCAGTTCGTCCACGAAGCTCTCGACCGTGAAGGCATTGTGCGAACTCCCCACGGAGCGCCAGAACCCCACCGGAACCGCCGTATCGAGCCGCACGTATTCCACCAAAAGGTTCGGGATGCCGTACTCCATGTTCTCGACGCCCTCCACCGCGGCATTATCGATGCCGTTCTTCATCATCTGCGGGAATACCCGGGCGAAGATGGAGGGACAAACGACCGTATGAGACCATGCCGTGACCTGGCCCGACTTATCGATCGCCCCCTTGATCCGGCTCGCATTCATGGGACGGTAGAAATCGTTCTGGATGTCCTCTTCCCGCGTCCAGACGAGCTTCACCGGCTTGCCCGTGGATCGGGAGAGCAGGAGCGCCTCTTCCACGAAGTCCCGCTCGAACCGCCTGCCGAAGCCTCCTCCGAGAAACGTGGTATGGACGTTTATCTGTTCGGGTTTGAGGCCGGTGATCGCTACGGCACTGGCCAACACGCCTGTCTGGTTCTGCGTCGGCGCCCAGATGTCGCACCCGTCAGCCCGCACATTGACCGTGCAGTTCATGGGTTCCATGGTGGCATGGGCAAGAAACGGAAGGATATAGGTTGCACTCGACCTTTTTCACTGCCGCGGCAAGCGCGCCTGCGACGTCGCCCTCCTTCTTCGCCGTAATGCCCGAAGTGTTCAATGCGTCCAGAAAGGTCTTTTCGAGCGCAGGGGTGCTGACCTCAGGATGGCGCGCGTCCCGCCAGTTCGCTTTCAGCGCGTCCCGTCCCTTCCAGGCAGCATCGATCGAGTCTGCGCAGACCGCTACAGTATTGTGGATCGACACAACCGCCTTGACACCGGGAACGGCTGCGGCTGCCGCCTGGTTGGAGGAAGCGAGGTCGGCCCCGAAGGCGGGTGGTCTCGCGATGGCAGCGTAGACCATGCCCGGAATGAACGAGTCGATCCCGAACCGGGCCGTGCCGTTCACCTTCTCCTCCATGTCGAGGCGCGGGACCTCTGTGTTGATATACCGGAACTCGCTCTCCTTCTTGAGCACCGGGTTCTGCGGCACCGACAGCTTCGATGCCCGGCTGCTCAGGTCGCCGTAGGTGAGCGTTCGCGTGCCCTTCAGGTGGCGCACCCGTGCCTTGCGAGACGGCGCATTCGTTCACCGGGACGCCCCACTCCTGGGCCGCGGCGGTGAGCAGCATCTCCCGGGCAGCGGCGCCGGCCTTGCGGAGCGGCTCATACATGTGGCGAATGCTCGAGCTTCCGCCGGTGGATTGCATGCCATACACAGGGTCCTTGAAGGCATCGCCCGCAGGCGCCGACTCCATGGTCACGCTCTTCCAGTCGGCATCGAGCTCGTCGGCGACGATCATGGGCAGCGACGTGTATACGCCCTGGCCCATCTCCGACTTGCTCACCACCACGACAACGGTGTTGTTCGGAAGGATCTTGAGCCAGGCATTTGGATGGAAGCTGATGGGTTCCTCGGCTGCCTGCGCCGTTGACAGAAGGCGGAACCCGTCCGATGTCGATACCACGGCAATGGCAAGGCCGGTGCCTGCCACCTTCAGGAACTGTCTGCGCGTAAGGTCGTTCTTCATTTCTTGCCTCCTCTCGACGCGAGCAGGATGGCGCTCCGTATCTTCGGATAGGTGCCGCAGCGGCACAGGTTGCCGTTCATCTGCTCATTGATCTTGGCGTCCGTCGGCCGGGGGTCTTCAGCGAGAAGGGCCGCGGCCTGCATGATCTGGCCCGGCTGGCAGTACCCGCACTGCGGTACCTGCTCCTGCACCCATGCCCTCTTCACCGGATGGTTTTCCGGCAGGCCCTCGATAGTCGTGATCTTTTTCCCCTGCGCGCTTCCGACCGGAGTCTGGCACGACCGCTGGGCCTTGCCGTCGATGTGCACGGTGCACGAGCCGCACATGCCGATACCGCATCCGAACTTCGTGCCCGTGAGTTGGAGCCGTTCCCGGATGACCCAGAGCAGCGGAACATCGGGTTCGACGTTGACCTGGTAAGACTTCCCATTGATATCAAGACTGATCATGCGACACCTCCTGAGTGAGAGAGTAAAAGGAACCGATTGTTTACAGAGTAGCATGATTAAGACGGAACAACGACCTGGCATTCTTAATAGATAAGAAAATCTAGTTGAAAGCAACCATGAGACTTCAATATTTTTTACTATAGCTCAAATATTTAGAAATTCAAGTTGCGGCGTCGGATCGCATACTACTTTATGCTGATTTCCTCTTGGAAGTCAGCCTATTTTTTGGTACGTTGTGTACTTATTAATAAGTACGTTTTTTTAATCAGTTTCAGAATCTCGTCAAATTACGTTCTATTTCTCGGGATAGGTTATTTTTCCACCATGGATCCTTGCCATGGGTGTCATCGTATGGGGTCTGACATTCTTATCGCTGATGATGTCCTGAACTTCGATTCCGCGCACGGTAAGGGCATCGCCGATCAGGGAGCGGTGGCATCGCCAGGGCACGGCTTCAGCGCACATGATGGCCGTGCGCTTCAGAACGGCAAGATCGATCAATTTGTTCAAGGCCGCCTCGAATTCCAGCGTCTGCATGTAATCGGCAAAGCCTCGAAAAGAGGCATTATGCCAGCCCCTGTTGAGTGAATCGACCCGCGCGTGCCGAAACCCGCCGAGGGCCTTCATATGCCGATAGCTAATGCGCCGGTTTCTGAGAAATATGCTGAATGTTTCGCGGTTGAACTGCGGATTGTGCCGGGAACGGGGAATCGTGCGGATATCTATAAGTCGGCGAATACCGTTTGTCTTCAACAACTGGATAAACTCATCGATACTCCTGGTCGAATGGCCCACGGTGAAAACAATGATCGCAGGCGTTGTCGATCTTTTCCTTCGCAGGGCAATAACATTCTTTGAATGCATGATTACTACCTGCTTCACACTTTCTGAAGGCTAAGGCGTGAGTCACTGATGCCATAATTGTATCGCCATCATGATCGTTGTCAAGATGCCTGCATCCCGGGCATAAAACTTAAGTGCTAAATCCCCTTTACGTAAAAGTGTATTATACTAGTATATTAGTATACAAGACCGGTACCTTTAAGCACCACCTGAACAGCAGCATATGATGTATATCAAAAACTCATGACTATTTAACAGTATTGTAAAGGAGGCCGTGTATGAATATTTTTAACAAGAACACCGGGAATGTGCTGAAGATAGGTGCGCTGGTTCTTGCCTTATTAATGGCGTCGGATTTTTCTTCGCGCAGTATTGTTTCCGCCAAGGATAAGGGCGTTTCTCAGGAATCCATAAACACGCTCAGCAAACTGAGCCAGGCATTGGACGAAGTTGCCAATATTGCGCGACCGGCGGTCGTGAACATTTCCACGACCTCAACGATCACCATGGAAGACAACCCTTTCGGCGATATGTTCAATGACCCGTTCTTCAGACATTTTTTCGGCGATCCGAATGGCCATCCGGGACAAAAACGAAAGCATAAATCAGCCGCGCTCGGCTCCGGCGTGATCGTATCAGAGCAGGGCTACATCCTGACGAACAATCACGTGGTGCAGGGCGCCGAAGAGATCAAGGTCACGCTCTACGACAAACGGGAGTTTAAAGGCAAGATCGTCGGCACTGATCCGAGGACGGACCTGGCCGTGGTAAAGATAAATGCCAAAGATCTGCCGACGCTCCGGTTTGGGGAGTCGGGTAAATTGAAGACCGGAGATATCGTCCTCGCTGTCGGCAGTCCATTCGGCCTGAACCAGACCATCACGATGGGGATCGTAAGCGCTGTCGGACGGTCGAATATCGGGCTTGCTGATTTTGAAGATTTCATCCAGACGGACGCGGCCATCAATCCGGGTAATTCAGGAGGTGCGCTGGTGAACAGCAGTGGGGAACTTGTGGGGATCAACACGGCGATCTTCTCGACCAGCGGCGGATATATGGGAATCGGTTTTGCCATTCCTTCGGACATGGCAAAAACGGTCATGGACAGCATCATCAAGCACGGGAAAGTGGTGCGCGGCTGGCTCGGCGTGAGCATACAGAACCTTACCCCCGAACTCGCAAAATCACTGGGGATCAAAGAGACCGAAGGCGCACTGATAGCGGGCATCGAGAGTCACAGTCCTGCTGATAAGGCGGGCTTCAAACGCGGCGATCTGGTGATAGCACTTGATGGAAAAAAGATCGTCGACTCAACGAACCTGCGGAATATGGTCTCCGCAACGCCACCGGGGAAAAAGGTGGATTTCAAGATCATCAGGGAAGGCAAGGAGCAGACCATTACCGCGACGCTCGGAGAGTATAAAGAGAAAAAGATAGTTAAGAAAACGGAATACAACAACATCATGAAGGATGTTACGGTCCAGGAGCTCACGCCGAGCATGCAGGATAAGCTGAATCTTCCGGAGAACCTGACCGGTGTCGTCATCACCGATGTCGGCCAGGATAGTCCCGCCCAAGGGTTGCTGCAGCCGGGCGACGTAATCGAGGAAATAAACAAGATGGCGATCCGGAGCGCACAGGATTACGACAAGGCAGTCTCGAAGCTCGGCGAGCATGACGCTGTCCTTCTGCTGATCTACCGCGATGGCGGGTCGGTCTATCTCACGATCACACCGTGAGGTCACGTGAAGCTGAGCAGTCCCGTGATGCGACGAATGGTTACATCGAGTGCAATCTGTACTTTGCACTATTGCGTCCGGATGGCGGACTAACAGGCTGTTGAAAAAGTCATCTCTTGAAGCATAATTCGTCATCCCCGTGAAAACGGGGATCCAGTAGCATCTTTAAAAGCCTGGATTCCCGCTGGAGCCTGCCCCAGCACGATTAAAGCAGGGGCGGGAATGACGGAAAAGCGGTCGAAAATAGTTTTTCAACAGCCTGCTAAAACCGCTGTCATCACGCATGAGGTATTTTCTCCTGTTGCTTGTCTCAGTCACCCGCGTCGGTTGCAATGAAAAAGACCGGGCTTGGAAAAGCTGGGAAAGGAGCTATTCGCCACTTCTTCAGGACTCTTTCAGTTACAAGGTGGCTGTTATCTTAAAAGGAGGCTTATACATGGACTACGATCCGGAGTTTTCTAAAAAGTCTAACGCTGAATTGAATTATTGCCTGACCAAATACACGGAAGAACACGAATTTTATACACGCGCATTAGCTGAACTGTCCAAAAGAGAAAAATCAGCAGAAGATAAAATCTCATCTCAATTTTCCAGGGCTATCTTCTGGAGCCGGCTTGCAGCACTTCTTGCACTTCCCGGAGCACTATTCGTGTTCTGGCGGCTATTTAAATTCATCCGTTAAAAACAGAACGTGTATCTGAAGAGCAATTATTTCGACAGCCGATGCAAGATGGGCAGTCTTCACTAATAACCCGGCAACTTCCATTTCTTCATTAAACACGTCAACATGATCCTCATAAGACTGCAGTTAAGAAAACCATACGACTTTAGATAGCTTTCTCTCAGAGGACCGCTTTCCATTGACAAAACTATAACGGGCGAGATAAGCTAATTAAAAGTGCTTGAAGCAGATCGGATTGAGCGACGATGACAGCGCAAGTCATGATTCAATCAGAGGAGGAAAAACTATGTCAACGAAAATTGCGATCATCGGTAAAGGAATGTGGGAAAATGCTTGCTGAAGGATTACGCCGTGCAGGGAATGAAGTCCGCTTCGGGTCCAGAGACTGAAGAGTCACCACGCGATGTGTCCGAATGGGCTGACGTTGTAATTTGGCTGTTCCCTGGGGTGCCCATGTAGAATCGCCAAGACCGTGGGAAGCGATTCGATGCCAAACCCGTCGTGGATGTGAGCAACGTTATGACCCCGTCGTACGAACTGCAGTTGGCTTCACGACATCCGGCGCGAGAACTGCAAAAGCTGGTGCCAAGGCTAGTGGTCAAGCGTTCAATACCGTATTTGCCCAGAACATGAGCACGAAGTGCTGGGAGAACGCTGACGGTCCTTGTTGCCGGCAACGATGCCGACAGCAAAGGCAGTGCGAAGCTTGCAGAAGGAATAGGCTTCGATTCCGTGGACGCAGGGCCATTGAAGTCGGCTCGTTACCTTGAGCCGCTTGGCATGCTGAATATACTCGGCTATGGACTGAAAATGGGACGGATATCGGTTTCAGGCTCGTAAAGAAGACCGGTGCATGATTCAGGCAAGGGTCGATCTCGGTTGCCCTCGCACAAGGATCTGACCCCGCTATTTAGCATCACGGAGGTTGCCAAATAAGATTTGAGATTTCACTTGTTCAGATGAATAACAAGAGACTTTCAGCAAATTTTAGACCTCTCTGCCGATAGGTTGGTGATTTTTGTGGAGTCGCTCTCCTGATCAAAACGACCCACGAGCGTTGTAAAAAATGCCGGTACTTCTGATTCGAACGTGAGCTGCTTGCCACTGAAGGGATGTTTGAAGGAAATCAATCTGGCATGAAGTGCCATGCGTGGCTGCGACTCATCCTCTTTCCCATACTTTGTGTCACCGACGATCGGGTGTCCAATGCCGGCGAGATGTACTCGTATCTGGTTCTTCCTTCCCGTTAACAGTACCACCTCCAGCAAAGAAACACCCTTCGTCACCTTGAGCACTGTGTAAGCCGTGTGGGACAGTCTACCCTGCGTGCTATCTGCTGTAGAGTAAACGGTATATTCCTCGTCCTCCGCCAGGTATGAAGTAATGGTATCCGAGCTCTTCTCACACTTGCCATGAACGACTGCAAGATACTTCTTCACCGTTTGTTTCCACCCGGCCTTCAAGCGGAGCATTGCCTCTTCGCTCTTTGCAAAGATCAGTGTCCCGGACGTGTCCCTATCCAGTCGGTGTACGATGAAAAGACGTTTTTGAGATCTGCCGCAACCCTTGCGGATGTAATCCGTTAATAGGGAATGAGCCGTGCGGGATTTTTCCCTCTCCGTAGCGACGGACAAAAGGCCCGCTGGTTTGTCCACGACAAGTATGTCTTTATCCTCGTAAAGTACAACAAGCCCCTTCGATACAAACCTGGAACGGGAAGCAGATCGTTTTCGCATGGCAGACATTCTACCTTCTGATGACCAGCAGCGTGCGCCGGTCCCCGTTCTCCGCCGCGTGTTTCACCTGGGTCCCGCAGCCCTCGCCGTATACCGACTCGATCGCCTCAATAAAGCCAGGGCTCAGACTGCGAGACCCCGGTGCTTTCCGGGCATTGCAGTTGAACAGAAATGCATCGTTGATCATGGCCAGGACCTCGTCGCCTTCCGAGAAGTGCATGGGCCAGAGCAGGCAGACCTTCGGCTTCACCTCGGCCAGGGGCAGGCCGAGCGTCACTGCGACGGTGTGCAGGGAGCAGTGGATCCGGTGATGGGACCAGTAAGCGAAGAGGCAAAGGCCGTTCTCGGTCGTGTCGATGGAAAAAAGCCCGGGTTCCTCTTCCTCGAACACGTTGTCGTACCCCCCATCGGTCAGGAGATGGGGGCAGAACCTGGCAGCCTCGGGCAGTACCTTGATGATCCGCTTCACCTCCGCAGTGGTAATGCAGACCTCATACGATGAGCAGCAGCACCGCTCGCCCCTGGCGCAGCCGTTGCAGCGGTTCTCGAGCGTCAGGAGCGACTCGACGTCGACCTCCACGCTTCTGCGCTGATCCTGCGGCGGCCGCTTTGTGCGGCGATTTGCTGGATCGTTCGATCGCATATGGGCCTCGGTTTCCCGGAACCCCTTACTCCTCACACCGTGCTCCTCTCCATTGAAAAACACACGAGCTCTCACTGGCTTCTCGAGCCGGACAACATCTGAACTCCGAACTCTGAACTCTGAACTACTCTGAGACTATGATCCGGCTCACCACTCCAGGCTCAGGAGAGCGATGATACCCGTTGCAATGAAGATAACACCGGAGATGAGGTTCACCCAGCGAAGTTGATGGGTGTGGAACCGTCTTGCGAAAAATGCTGAAGATACCCACCAGGAACAGCCACCAAAGCGCCGAACCGAGGAAGACACCGAGGATAAGGGCGCTGGAGGAAATGATGCTTCCCCTGACCCCGGCGAGCCCGAACCCGGCGAAGACAGCGGCAAAGGAAAAGATGGTCATTGGGTTGGTAAGGGTCAGGAAAAAAGTGGATGAGTACATTCCTGCGAATTTTTTGAGGGACTTCGGGTAATCGTGTTTCACGGCCGGGGCCTTAACCAGCGCCTTGACACCCAGAATGCACAAGAGCGATCCGCCTACGAGCCTGAGGAACACATTGTGGCCGATCAGAAAGTCCGATACGAGCGTCAGGCCGAAGGCTGCCACGAACCCGTAAATGACGTCAGCTGTCGCCGCGCCCATACCGGAAAAGAACCCGGCCCTCCTGCCAAATATGAGCGTGCGTCGCGCGCACAGAACGCCGATGGGGCCGACCGGGGCCGCGATGACAAAGCCGATGATGAGTCCCTTGAGAAAAAAAGTCGTTTCCATGTCGAAAAGGTGGAACTATTCTACCCTGCCGGGATTACTTTGACAATGTAATTTTCCGCATTCGCACCAAAGGCGGTATCTTATAACACGTTCCCGGCCCTCGATTGTATGACATCCTGGCCGTCCTATAATTTTGCTACTCGTAGTACTTTACGATATAATGTCAAGAGGCCATGATGAAAGAAAAACCCAAAGAACCATTGACACCTCCTTCAATGCACGATACTGTCAGGCAGGAGATCATTGCAGCGCTTCTGGAGGGGCCGTGCTCTGCACGAGAGCTATCGGCAGCGGTTGGGATACCTGAGCGTGAGGTGCCCGCCCATCTTGAACATATCAGAAAGTCGATTACTTCATCAAGACAGCGCCTGATAGTTGCGCCTGCGGAATGTAAAAAGTGCGGTTTTGTCTTTTCAAAACGCGAAAAGCTTAAGAGGCCCGGGAAAGTGCCCGGTCTGCAAAGGTGAGTCGATCCGGGAACCCCGGTTCATGATCGAGCAGAATGATTAAGGTGTGATAATCAGTATTCGTGTTGACAGTTGTTGTAAAAACAATTCATAACCAGAGTTCACCTACGACTGTGTAATTTCGGTTGATTAAAACTGTCATCAGATACAAATTGAAAATTGCACTTGAACGATTAAATAAGCCACGCGATTCCCAGCGGAGGATTGATTTGTTATAAAAAGACACCAGTAGAAGGGGCACTGTGTATATTTATTTGTAACGTCATAATTCTTTTAAATCGCAACTATTAACGGTGATTTAAGCATGAACTATACATGCCAAAAATGATTTGAGCGATATCCAGAATACTCAAACAGAGAACCGATTTGAATAGAAAGAGCGAGCTCCTCTGCCCCGGACCTCGCTCTTTGGATAGGTTACGATTTTATTGTGCAAATTTTTTCGGAAACTGCTTCACGATCCCATCGGTCAGTGCATCAGCAAACATCAGCATGTGTTCATGTCCCTTATCGTAGGCTTCGATGTCGGCGGGCCAGTCCTTCTTCAGCCTCGAGACAACCTCGGTCGTAGTATAAGCGAGGTGCTTATACAGCATGTCTTTTAGCGTCTGCTGTGGCCAATTCGGGTTCGCGCCGCTGAGGAATACCGCAATTTCATCCGCGTTCGCGGTCCATCTTTTTTGGCCCGCTGCCACGCCGTCATTATTGCCGGCTTTGGCGGCCGTCACGATGTCTGCGGCAATAAGGATATGGTCCCGGAGAAGAGTGGCCAGCTTCTTTCCCGCTTCCTCGCCGTAAATCGGTTTGATCGCATTGCCGATGTCATCCTGATTCCTGAGGAGCCGTTCCGCTATCTTTCCTGCGTCCTCAAGCCCGCCCAAAGAGCTGATGATAAAGTTTCGTGTGTAGACGATATGCTCCTCCCACAACTGCCGCATGGTGTTCCGTAGGTCAACTTCCGATTGCGTATAAACGACTTTATTCATCTTTTGGTGTTCTGATGCCCGTACAGGCGCGGGAAAAACCAAAAGAGCTGCTGCAACGGTCAGCGCAACCGATATTAGTATAAATGGGATTCGTTTCATGGGTAGACCCTCCTTTTCCCCTTTCATTCTGGATTCAATTAAATTGTAGCATAATATTAACAATAAATCAAATTGTTATTTGATTTAATTGACTAATTACCATCATTGCTGTATATCATTAGTTATAAAGGGATATTTATTATGATCATCTCATCGATGAATGCGAGATTGGAAAAGCAGGCCGGAGCGAGAGACCGGATCGTTAGACATCTGATCAAGCTATAGAGCTTGAATAGTGTGCTTTATTTTCGGTATTTTTAATCAGTCGGATTAATAATTACTATGTGAAGTCTACAATTTCAGAACGAAACAACTGCCGCGGACTTCAGGAAGGAATCTATAATGTTTCAGATTCATTGTTAAGCCGAGAAATAGAGAGGATGATAAAATTCGATTTTAGGTTATCGGTCACTATAAGCATTTACAATATCTGTAAACGTAAATACTGGTTACTACAATTAAGGGCCCGCTGAGTGTCAGGACCGTGTCCCCTATTCCTCCTTCCAGCGAACAGGAAAGATAAACTGGACAGTTGTTCCTACACCCAGCTTGCTCTCGAGGATGACTTCGCCCATATGCTCTGTAATGATCTGCCTGACGAGCGGAAGTCCCATGCCGGTCCTTCCTTTTGTGCTGTAAAAGGGCTCAAAGATCCGATGAAGCTCTTCGGAGGACATCCCTCTCCCGGTATCTTTGATCGTCAGATACAGGCTGTCATCCTTTTCTCCGGTAACAATGCTTATTTCACCGCCGGGCGATGAGGCATCCACTGCATTCGTAATGATATGCTGTATGGATATCTTTATAAGCTGTCTGTTTGCATTAAACAGGAGCTGCTTATCGTGCAGCTTCACGATGAGAGTCAGGCCGGCGTCTTTTATCTCGCGATCCATGAACCTCAGGGTCGTGGCTGTGATTTCATTCAGGTCTTCACGCTTGAACAGGAACCTCTTGCTTTTTACGAGTTCGTCAAAATCGGCTACGATGGTTTCCATCTTTGCGCATTCGCTCAGGATCGCCTGGAGTTTATCCTTGGGAAGCCCCTCGATCTCTTTTCTTGCAAGCTGGTGGCATAGCCCGCCGATAACCGTCACCGGGTTCCGTATCCGGTCAGCCACCTTCAGTCCAAACATCCCCATGGTGCGTTCGGCAACGATATCTTCCATCTCATGGTTCAGATTCATGACCTCCTTGTCGATGCTCTCAATAATATCTTTATCAGATTCGATCTTCTCATAAAACCACTTAAACCTCATATTGATGAGGTAAAAAATAATACCGAAAAAAACCGTATAAAGCCCGACAAAGACAGCAACCGTCCGCCTGGCATCTTGAAGGGCTACATGCACGGGAATATACGCCATGAGTGCATCCACTCTCTCCCCGACCTTCATATGAAAGCCCGCAGTCGCCCCGTATCGTTCCACCATTTCTTTCGGCGCTGCTTGGGGGTCGCCATGACAGGAAAGACAAGACTCCTGTATGGGCAAACCAGCCTGGGCAAGCACATAATAATGAGCGCCCTGTTCTTCTATGAACCCTCTCCATTCGGTCATCTCACTTTTGTTCCTGAATTCGTTGATGATCCGCGTTTCAAGTTCGTCGGCTCTGTTTATCGGATTTCTCGGATTCAAAGAGGCGTTTTTAAAGCGATGACCGGGAAGTTCCTTCAGTACCCTGCGTGAAATGCTTCTTGCAACATACGACCTCGACATTCCCTGGACCACAAACCTGCCGGGCAGTTCCTTCTGCAAGACGGGTCTCAATTCCTCGGCAACATAATGTCTTGTTGACTCATACGTTCTAAGATACAGGCTGGCGGTGTTGTACGCATTATGTGATTGCGTTCTGTTTGAGGATGTAATACGTAATGACGGAGATGATCGGCAGGGAAATAATATAAATCAGGATAATCAGAATGGAAAATCGTTTTTTTTGATTCAGTTTTTCCCAGAATGAAGCGATAGTTGCTTTTTTATGCGTGCTCATAGTTGCTCCCCCGGGACAGCAAGAATATCACCATGTATTCAGGGTCAGTATTGTTCAGCTTGTTGAAAAAGTCATCTCTTGAAGCAAAATTCGTCATCCCCGTGAAACTTGTCCTCGAATGAATGTATCGGGAACGGGGATCCAGTAGCATCTTGAAAAGCCTGGATTCCCGCTGGAGCCTGCCCCAGCACGATTAAAGCAGGGGCGGGAATGACGGAAACGGGGTCGAAAATAGTTTTTCAACAGCCTGTGTTTTCTTGACATTTCCTTCCAGCAAAAGACCGGTTCGCTGTTCTGCTTCCTACCCCTCCCCCTTCTGCCCGACGAAATGGTCCTTCTTGTCCTTGAACAGGATGTTGAACGTGGTCAGGGAGCCGTAGATGCGGGTAATGTACTGCTGCAGCTCCACCTTCTCCTCGTCGGTCAGCTTCTTGTGGCCGTTGATCTGGGCTTCCATTACCCGCAAGCGGTCGCGGACCATCACGATCTTGTGGAAGAAGGCCTCGATCGGTACGGACTTTGCCGCCTGACCCGCGTCCGCCGGCTTCAACACCATTTCCCCGCCCTGCCATCGCGCGCCGAGCTCGATCGCCGGCATCTCCTCCTCGTGCAGCTCGCGCGCCGCGAGCTGCACCATCTCGTAGGCGGCTGCTTCGGCATCGGTCAAAGGCTGCAGGTCGTCGACATCGACCAGGGCCTGCTTGTACAGCCGCGGGAAATAGACCTCGCAGTCCGGTCCGCCGCCCTTTGCCGTTGCTTCCACACGGCCGATGCCGAACTGGTCGTGCCTCACAAAGTCTCCCTTCAACAGATCAGCCATGACGATCCTCCTTTGGGGATAGAGAGTCTCAAGATATTTATTGAGTCTATTGAGTCCAGCGAGGTTATACAAATCAAAAACCATTGAATCGAACAGCTTCTCCCATACTTTTTCTCGTGCTCCGGAACTTGTTCTGCGGATGATCGGGATCGGGATAACCGAGCGCGATGCCGATGACGATCGCAAGGTTGTCGGGTATGCCGAGTTCTTTGCGGATCAGATCGGGATGGGCTGCAAGGGTGACGGCCACGGCCGAGCCGATGCCGTGCTCTTCGGCCGAAAGCATGATGCCGTGGCTTAGTGCGCCGAGATCGAACAGGGACCACGGGGTGAGGCAGCGGTCCATGCAGAGGTAGACGACGACGGGCGCGTTGAAGAGCCGGTAGTTCATCTGCATCATATCCGGGATGGAGGCAGGGTCCTTGCACTCCTGCTCCAGTACCGCGGTGCGCTCGGCCTTGAGCATGTCCATGCGCATGCGGCACGCTTCGGGCCACTCCCTGGGCATCGTGATGTCCGGGTTCCGCGCCACGCAGTTCCTGAGGTTCTCACCATACGCCTTGCGCAGCCGCTCGAGCGGCTCCCCAACGGCGACGACGATCTCCCACGGCTGGGTATTAGCCCAGGACGGCGCATGGAGAGCGGGCTCGAGTATCTTTACGAGCAGGTCCCGGTCGATACGGTCGGGCTTGAAGGCGCGTATGGTGCGGCGGGTGGTTAAGGCTTCACTGACTTTCATCGAAACCTCCTGTACAAGACCTGGTAGGGCATGGGGCAAGGGTCATGAGTTCAGGGTTCGGGTTCAGGGCCGGATCCACAATTTTTCCCTTGATCATGTCCTTCAGCGCTATTAGCAACGAGCACCTCATTTCATTATAACGGAGGGAAAACGGAAGGTGTATTGCCGGCGATAGAACCGATATAAATGAATCATTGAACCCCATCATTACCTGCTGCATAAAAGTATATCATAGTTCCCAATAGTCCTCCTCAGGAGGGTCCATGCCGTGTGTGACCTCATCGTGGATGAACTTCCGGATGATCTCTCCTGACTCGGGAGTGATCGCGATGAACTGCAGCCCGATGCCCCACATGCCCGTGCCCATCTTCGTGAGGAAGGTAGTGGACCACGCGGGCCTCCGCCGCGATCTGTTCTTCCTTCAGGGTGATATGCACCTTGACTCGGACGTTATCGGTATAGGCCTGCCGCGTACGAAGATACATACCGTTCACGGAGAGATTGGTGCGCATTCACCGTGCACGAATCAGAGGCCGGTTGTTCAGTCTTGTACGACAAGTGACCATGAATGTCCAGCCAGGAAACAAAAGAGGTTGTTTTCGCCTATGCTGTTCGAGGCGTCTTCTTCCCTTTTTGTTTCAGACAGGGAACGCCTGAGGAAACCTATCGTTTCTCCGGTCCGTCGCGGGATTGGCTTCCTTACTTTTTTCCCCACGCCGCGGCCAGTTCGTACTCCGTAAAGGCCTTCTCCCTTTTTCTGAATTCCCGGGAGTGGATGCTTCTTCGGTTCCCCAGCAGGGGTGTTCCCATGGCGGCATGCAGCATTTCGTGGTACACAATATAAGCCACGAAATAACGCGGTACGGTCTTCCTGTCGAGCACGGGGTTGATCCTGATCAAATTCGACCGTTCGCTGTAGCTGCCGAGGGTCCTTTTTCGAACAGATGGGCGTGGGTGGTGCGTACCCCAGGTAATCGCGGAATTGATCGCATGGGCGAAATATTTTTCGTTGATCTCCCGATACAGATCGCCAAGATCGTGACAGGCGCCCGCGGTCCTGATCGTAACCCTTTTCGGCGCTTTGTTCGCGCGCTGCTCGCGGTTGTCGCTGACGAACTTGCGGAACAGCGGCATTGCTGCTTCGTTTGTTCTGCAGAAATGATACGATTTCTCCGATCACCCCGCTGTCAGCATTTAAAAACATCCGGTGCATGCGAACGCAGCAGGATACCGTCAGACACGCGAGCTGAGAGCATTCTTGTGGAATTCCCGGTGAACACGAGCGATACCGGCGTGTTCAGGGTTTCTTCAAGAGAGCGCCGGAGAGAATGCTCGGTATGGCAAAAGGAAAGATTGAGGGAATAATTCAATTCTCATGTTCCCGAAATATCATGTCGTCGATTCATTGACTGCTGTTCTTGTTCCGCTGTAGCTTCGGCAGCCTCAGCATAACTTCTGGCATTGGATCCCCTGCTTCCTCAAATGCGAGCTCTCAACTCCTCGCCCTTTTGCACAAAGAAACGATCGTCCAGAGCCCCTTGCATTCCGTGCTTTTTATAGACCCAGTCCGCGTAATGATAGTTCAATCGGTCGATAAGCACATGGTCCACCTTGCCCTTCAGAACGTCAACCAGCCCCTCTGCGCCGGGAAGCATCGGAGCGACCATGACAAAGGTCTTTATCCCTTCCGAGTGCAGGGTCGCCAATGCCTCAACCCTTTTGGCTATTGGCGGCGCACCCGGCTCGAAGATCTTTCGTATCTTCTCGTCCGCCGTGGTTATGGTGAACCCAACCTCGCAATCGACTGCCCTCTTCAGTATCTCGATGTCCCTTACAACCAGCGGGGATTTGGTCTGGATCGTACAGGGCCAGTCATGGTCCACGAGGATCTCAAGGCATCTCCTGGTGAGCATGTATTTCCCCTCCATGGGTTGATACGCATCGCACACACCGCTTATCCAGACCCGCCCAATTTTCTTTTTCTTTACTTCTGCGGCTAACAGCTCAGGGGCATTGATTTTCACATCGACAAACGCTCCCCACGGTTCACGGTGTCCTGTAAATCTCTTCATGAATTTGGCGTAGCAGTAGACACAGTTATGCTGACATCCGACGTACGCATTCAAGGCATAGTCATAGATCTGTGATTTCGACAGGATGCTTTTTGCCTGTATCTCTTTGATTATCATTTCTTAATGGTATGCAGAATAATTTGCATATTATAGTTCCTTGACATGATGGAAACAAGTGCTATTGTTTATACTATCGGGAGTAATCATGTGTTACGTCACAATCTCTGGAAAGGGAAGGAGGTGAAAGGGATGAAAAAGGCATTATCGGAAAGAGCCCTCGCAGAAGAGGCTGCTTTATGGGATCGTCTGAAAAAAGCCGCAAGAGAAAATCCTGCTAAGGTATGCCACAAATGAAAGGGCTGAAAGACCTGAAGTTGCCGGTCGGGCAACAAAAAACAAAAAGCAGATATGATCGATCGGGTTCATGATATCGGGATCTGACTTTCATATCTGCTGATTTTATTATTTTATAGAGACAATTGTCTTCATCTCTTCATTGAGGGAATTTTAAATGCCCGTAAACAACCCCTTTGAGTTTTTTGTCCAGTTACACCTCACCGAGCAATGCAACCTCAGGTGCAAACATTGCTACCAGCAGGGAGGCAGGTCTGATGAAATGTCTCTCTCTGAAATAACAGCCGTCATAGACGAGATATCTGACATGCTGAGCGAGTGGAAGGACACGCATCACATCGATTTTACTTCCAGTTTCAATGTTACCGGCGGTGAACCGTTCTTGAGGAGGGATTTTTTCAACGTCCTGGAGGAATTAAAAAACAAAGGGTTTGATACCTTCATTCTATCCAATGGGACCCTCATCGACCGTAACAAAGCTGAAGCACTTGCCAAGCTTGCAGTGAAGGGGGTCCAGGTAAGCATCGAGGGATCCGAAAATATTCACGATGCCATCAGGGGGCCGGGCAGTTTCAAATCTTCAATTCAAGGCATACGAAATCTTCTCGAAGCAGGTTTAACGGTGACGCTGAATACCACCCTCTCTGACATGAATGCCCCCTGCTTCATGGACGTTATCGAACTGGCATCCTCACTCGGGGTGCAGCGCGTGGGCTTTTCGCGGCTTGTACCCACGGGACGCGGGAGGGACATGCTGAACACAATGCTTTCTCGGGAGGTTCTGAAGGATTTATACAATACCATATTTTCATTCGATGCCAAGGGGCTTCAGATCGTCACGGGAGATCCCGTTGCATCGCAGATGAATGAGCCCGCTGGTAATGACGGTGAAACTCCCTTTCCATCGGGTGGATGCGCGGCAGGCAGCTCCGGCTTGACGATACTCCCCGACGGTACCGTTACTCCCTGCAGAAGGCTGCCTGTTCCCATCGGCAATGTAAAACGCGATTCCCTGAGAGAGATCTGGGCGACATCCGGCGTATTACAAGGATTGAGAGACAAGTCCCAATATACGGGCAAATGCGGGAAATGCAGCAAGTGGTCTGCTTGCAGGGGTTGCAGGGCAATTGCCTTCGCCTTTTCCAAAGCAGACGGCAACGCAAGTTACCTTGCGGAGGACCCCCAGTGTTTTCTGCAGCATGAGTGCACCTGAGAAAGGTTGGTGCAATGGCTCGATGGATTGTAGACCCTGATCATACCGTAGCGGCATTTTCAATCGTCCACATGATGATCGCTCATGTTCGGGGCCAGTTCAACAAGATCAGCGGGACGATCTATTATGATCCCCTGAACATCAATGCCTCTTCAGTGGAATTGGTCATCGATGTCAGCAAGCATTTATACAGGGATACGGAAACGCGACGATCACCTGAGAAGTTCTGATTTTTTCGATGTCGATACATGCCCCGCGATATCGTTTAAAAGCACCCGCATTGAATCGACGGATGGCAAGCATGTGCAGGTGACTGGCGACTTACATATACACGGCAGAACACGCCGGATCACGATCCCGGCACAATTGTCAGGACCGGTAAAAGACCCCTTTGGCGACGGATCAAGCATGGGTTTTACTGCATCGATCATAATAAACCGTGAAGACTATGGCATGACATGGAACCAGCCAATGACCGGTAACGGGCTCATGGTCGGCCTCGAAGTCGAGATTCTCATAGATATCGAAGCGGATCTGGACTCGACGGAATGACAATGAGAACGGATAGGACAGTGTGGGATCATGAAAACGTATGATGTGATCGTCTCGAACCTTGGATACCAGCGCACTATTCACGGCGCGCTGACAGAATGCAACCTGGCCCGGATGCCGGTCATTTCCCGACCAGCAGCTGTCTGAACGCCTTGATAAGTCTCCTGTTGTGCCACCATGTCCGCACCGCAATCCTGATAAAGCTTCCGTCGAGTCCGGGGATGGAAGAGCAGTCCCGGACAAGTATCCCGCGCTCTCCAAGTCTGTTAATGAATGTAGGCACATCCATGGAAGTGATTTTGATGAGGATGAAATTGGCCGAGCAGGGAAAGGTCTCCACGCCGGGCAGGATCCTGAGGGCTGAGAGAAGACGGCCGCGCTCTCTCTCGATCAAGCGGCGCGTTTTTTTGATATAGGGCCAGTCACCCAGGACCGCGATAGCGGCCTGCTGTGCCGGAATGCTCACGGTCCACGGTTCCTGCCTTTCTCGCAGTACGGCAATGGTCTTCTCATTGGACACGGCATATCCGATCTGGAGTCCCGGCATGCCGAAGAATGTCGCAAAGTCCCTCAGACAGATGACGTGGGACGCCTCCACGGCTTCCTTGATTATCGAATCGGCACCCATGAATTCGAAGTCCATGAACGCCTCGTCCACAACCAGTCCTACCCCGTTCTGGAGTGCAAACCGCATGATCTCGAGCATCTCTGCCTTGGGGACGATCCGGCCGGCCGGGTTGTTCGGATTGCAGAGAAAGGCCATGTCCGCATCCTTGAGCGCAAAAGACATCTCCACGGGATCCATCCGGAAACCTTCGCGTTCCGGGAGAGAAAACGGAATAACCTCGCCACCCGCGCCTTCCACCGCAACAGCATATTCCGTAAAGGTTGGAATTGGTATTAACACTCTCTTCGGCCTGAACACGCGTGGGATGAGGTGGATGAGCGTGTTCGATCCGTTGCCGCAGATGATGTGGCCGGGTTTTATACCGAAATACCGAGCGATCGCCGTGCGCAGCTCGAGCAGGTCAGGATCGGGATAACGGCCGATGGAAGAAAGCGCTTTTTTTGCAGCCCGTTTCGCGACCAACGATGGCCCCAGGGGATTCGCGTTCGAGCTGAAGTCGAGGATCTTGCTCTCCCTATAACCGTAGCGGCGTGCCGCTTCGTAGATATTCCCGCCGTGAGTTTGATTCGTTGTCTCTGCGATCAGATCAGCGTGTATCGTTTTGTCAAGGTCAGTTTCCGTGTTCTGCAATGCCGGTGTCCCTTCTCTCTTGGAATGCGGATCTTGAAATGGAAATCACGGGGCAGCTGTTTCTCGTTACGCAATTCTCTTTCCGTGCGACGAACATCCTTCACAATTCCGCTGCCAGCTCCGGGAACCGCGCTTCCATAAAGTTTTCAGCCGTTTTTCTGGCCAACGCAGCCGTAGGCTGCTGCATGACGAGCGACGCTAGTTCGACGGCGTCCTGCATGCGGACCGATCTGACCACCTTTTTTACCCAGGGGATCGCGGCCACGTTCATACTCAGGTTCTGGAACCCCATGCCGAGAAGGATCGCGGCGTACAACGGATCGCCTGCCATCTCGCCGCACATTGCGAGAGTGATACCGGCGTCGTGTGCGGCCCCGGACACCCGCTGAAGCAGCCGGAGCACGGCGGGATCGAGCGGCTCATACATGTATGCCACGTGCTCGTTCTGGCGGTCGATCGCAAGCGTATACTGGATCAGATCGTTCGTCCCCACGCTGAAGAAACTTACTTCCCGTGCGAGAAGATCGGCGATCATGGCGGCTGACGGTATCTCTATCATCACGCCGATCTGGACGTTCTCGTTGAATGCCTTGCCCTCCGCCCTCAGCTCCGCCTTCACTGCCTCCATGATCTTCTTGGTCTCATAGAGTTCGGGCAGACCCGAGATCATCGGGAGGAGGATCTTTATGTTCCCATGCGCCGTCGCCCTGAGGAGACCGCGCAGCTGGGTCCTGAAAATATCACGATTCTGGAGGCAGAAGCGGATGGCGCGCAACCCGAGCGCGGGGTTCGCCTCCTTGTCGAAACCGCCGGGCAGGCCGACCTTGTCCCCGCCCACATCAAGCGTGCGGATCACCACCTCATGGGGGGCGGCCTTCTCGACGACATGTCGGTAGGCCTTGTAATGCTCCTCCTCGGTCGGCAGGGTCGTCCTGTTCAGGAACAGGAACTCCGTGCGGTAGAGGCCGATGCCAGTACCACCGTGGTCCGCAGAAGATTCCACTTCTTCCGGCAGTTCGATATTGCCCTGGAGCTGGACCACGTGGCCGTCAAGCGTCTCGGCGGGAAGCGACTTGATCTTTTCGAGGTCCTTCTCAAAATATTTATATTTCTGCTGCTTCTTCAGATATTCGAGGAATGTCTCTTCTTCGGGGTGCACGATCACGTCGCCGTGAATACCGTCAAGGATAACCACATCTCCGGTCTTGACCGCCGCCGTGATATTCTCGAGGCCGACCGTGGCCGGGATGCCGAGTGATCGCGCAAGGATGGCTGTATGCGATGTCCGGCTGCCCGCATCGGTGGCGAAACCGAGGATCTTGTCCTTCCGCATCATAAGGGTATCGGTCGGCGCGAGGTCATGGGCGATGATTATGGCCTCTTCACTGATGTCGGCAAGGCTCTCCTGCCTGTAACCGACGAGATTGCGGAGGACCCGCTCGCCTACCTGCTCAACGTCCTGCTTGCGATCACGAAGATATTCGTCCTCCATCCCGTCGAACTTGATCCCGATTTCATTGATCGTATCCTTGAGTGCGCCTTCGGCATTCAGATACGATTCCTTAATGCGCTTGATCGAGCCGTCGACGAGCATCTTGTCCTCGAGCAGCATGATATGCGTTTCGAGAATGTAGCGATGGGTCTTGCCGAGGCCCTTGGCAAAGCGTTTTTTCAGGTCCTCGAGCTGGGCCCTGGATACCTCCACAGCCTTCCTGAACCGCGCCACCTCGTCCTTGACGCTGACTTCCTCGATCCTCCTGCCCGCCACCACCACCCTTCGCCGGTCGAGAAGGTACGCCCTGCCGATCACGATGCCCGGCGACGCCACAATGCCTCTGTAGATTTTTTCGTTCATTATTCTTGTTCCTATTCCCGGTCTTCTATCCGCTGACTTCTGACCCTATTCCTATTCTTTTTCCCCGAACTTGTTCTTGAACAGGAGCTCCATCCCGTCCACTGCGCCATCCTCGTCTTCTCCATTCGCGTGAAGCATGATTGTGCTCCCTTTGGCCGCGGCAAGCATCATGATGCCCATTATGCTCTTGCCGTCCACCTCAAGACCGTCCTTGACAAGCGTGATCTTGGATCCGAATGCGCTCGCGCACTTCACGATCTGGGCCGCGGCCCGCGCATGGAGTCCCAATTTATTCTCGATCAACAGCTCTTTTCTCTTCATCCAATGACTCCCGCGTACGCCAGGGCAATACAGAGCACTGCCAGCCCCAGCATAAGTTTTATCGGCGAACCGCCCAGCCGCAGAATTGCGACCAGGACCAGCGTGACAACCAGCCACACGAGCGGCATCTGCGGGATAGACACACTGACGTCCGGCTTGAACTCCGTGCTCCAGTCCGGAACCATCCCGATAATGCCTCCGAGAACGGTAAGGGTGATCCGCTTCAACCGTTTTGACGTGCTCATCAGGCTGTGTCTGGCCATGAGTGGCATGGCATCTCCGCCGCTCTGGTACCCCCAGAACAGCATGCCGGCCCTGAGGCCTACATGACAGATATTGTAGAACACCAGGAACAGGAGCGGCGCCCACCAGTGTCCGGTCATGAGCAGCGCGACGGTCACGACTGACGCGAATGGCTTGAGCGCACCCCAGAAGAAGGTGTCGCCGAGCGCGCCCAACGGCGCCATAAGCGCCGTCTTCAGACCGGTGACATCTTCACTCACCTTCCGGCCGGTTGCCCGGTCCTCTTCCATTCTGACGACCGCTCCCAGGATGAAAGAAGCAAGGTACGGCTGGGTATTGAAATACTCCAGATGGATCCGCAGCCGGGATTCGTATTCGGCCTGGTCCGGATAGAGTTTTCTGAGCACCGGTTCGATGGCAAATGCGAAGCCGAGCGACTGCATTCGCTCGTAACTCCATGACGCCTGGATCAATAACGCCCTTCGAAACACTCTGAACAGGTCGGGAGCATCTATTCTCTTATGTACGTCGTTCACGGTATCTGGCCCCCAACCACCCGACGGTCACGGTAAGCAGTATGGTCGTAAGCGCCGGGGCACGGAAGAGCAGCCCGGCCAGCGTTGCGATCATGAACCCGCTGAGCAAAAAAAGGTCGACCGGTCTTATGGAAAGTTTACGCACAACCAGCGCCGCCCCAAGCAGCGGAAGCAACTTCACAAACAGGGACATCGCCTGGTGAACACGATCAGGCAAATAATTGAACGCTGATACAGCTGCAACACCCGCCGGCAGGAAGACAAGGTACAAGATAAAAGACTTCAGAAAAAATGCCGGGATTCCGGACAGGTGAGCCCGGACCAGCGACCGTCCGGAATGCTGTCCCGGTCCGGTAACAAGCCCGTCGGCCAGCCGCGAGTTCCAGTGCCTGATAATGTCGTCGGCCTTCATGGTTGCCGGCGCCATCGCCGCTGTCAGGAGAATACTGAATCCGATGACCGGCAGTGACGAGCCCCCCGGGCTCCCAAGCGCCGCGATCGCTGTCGCGGACACCGTGCTGATCGTTGCATCCGCGGGTACAAACGCACCGATAGGCATATCAAGCACCCAGATAAGCTCAAGAACAGCGCCGATGACGATCCCCGCAACCGGATCACCGAGCATCCACCCCGTCAGCGGGCCGACAACGATAGGTTGCGAGATCATGAATTGACCGACTGCGGTCCGGTCAAGCCCGATGAGTCCTCCAACCAGTGCGATGCCCACTATCGTGAGGATCATATGCATATCGAACATCGGCATAATCAAACCCTACCTACTCCAACTCCGAACTCCACACTCCGAACTCCTGAACGTTCACCCTTGCCCCCTAACCTCTCCCCCTTGACCCTTGTACTCCGTCACACATGGCAGGTCGTGAATACTTTTTCAAGCAGCACAGGCCGCTGGGTAGGGACCGTCTGAATTTCCACCTTGATGCCTTTCGCGGCAAGCTCCTTGAGCGCTGCCAGGTCCTCATCATCGACCGCAAGCACATCCATGAGCTTGCGTTTTCCCGGCACATAATGCATGCCGCCAAGATTGATCACCGGACAGTCCAATCCGGACTTGATGGCCCGCAGGACGTCTGCCGGATTCGAGAACAACAGGATGATCCGGTCGGCATTGAGCGCCGCGGTGCACACCTGACGGCAGATGTCCTCGACCCGGCCGATGGCGACCTTCAACCCCTGAGGTACGGAGAGTTCCATGATGGAACGCTGGAAGGCATTTGACGCAACCCGGTCATCAGCAACAAAAATAGCAGGTCGCCTTCAAATAATTTACCCATCCCTCCACCACCTGGCCATGGATCAGGCGGTCATCAATGCGGCTCAACACTATCATAACAACCTACTTTTTCCCCTTCAGCATTTGACTTGCTATCACGATGCTCTTCTGCGCCGCTTCCTGGACGAGCCTGGCAAGCTCGGGAAGCGACTTTTCCTCGCGGTGATTCGCGAACTTGATCAGCATCGAAAGGTTGACGCCCGTGACCACTTCGATCGATTCTCCCAGAAAGGCAAGGGCAATGTTGGAAGGGGTTCCACCGAACATGTCGGTAAAAAGCATGACGCCTTTTTTTTGGTCGACTTTTTTAATCGCCGCCTCGATCTCGTCCCTGAGCAATTCCGGGGCACTTTCCTGCTTCACGCTGACCGTCGCAACCGCATTGACCTTGCCCACGATCATCTCGGCGGCTTTCAGCAGCTCTGCGCCCATGTCCTCGTGACATACCACCACCAGTCCGATCATGTTCGAATCTCCTTCCGAGAAAGGCAGGAAAGCCTGCCGAGTTTATAGAGTCGACTCATCAGACTGATCAGTCAGATCGGACTGATCCGACAGATCAGACTCCTTAAACTCTTACTCTCCCCTGTCCCGATGTTTAATGATGACATCGTAACCGCTCCGTCTGAGGAGCTCCGCGATCATCAGTGAGACCGCGACCGAGCGATGCCTGCCGCCCGTGCATCCAAACCCAATCGTGAGATAGCTTTTCCCTTCGCGCCGATAGCGCGGCAGGAGGTACTCGATGAACCCGTGCAGCCTGGAAAGAAACTCCGCGGAATCGGGTTGCGCCATGATGTACTCCCTGACCCCCGGGTCTTCCCCGGTGAGAGACCTCAACTCCGGCACAAAATGCGGGTTCGGCAGGAATCGCAGATCGAACAGGAGATCGAGGTCGTAGGGAACACCAAATTTGTAACCGAACGTGAGCAGGGTGATAACCATGGGCCTGCCGGCATCGCTTGCGGCGTAGTGCCGTTCTATCGTCTGGCGAAGATCATGAACCGTGTAGTCCGTGGTATCGATGATCCGGTCAGCCAGTTTCCTGACCTCGGCAAGCGCTGTCCGTTCCCGTCTGATCGCATCCAGCAACGGGGTATCTCCCAGCGCCAGCGGGTGAGGTCGTCTCGTCTCGCTGAAACGCCGCACAATGGCCTGATCCGACGCATCCAAGAAAAGCATTTCGATGGACAGACCATGGGACTTCAACTCACCGTAAAGGGCCGGGAATCGTTCGGGGAAGCCTTTTTCCCGGATGTCGATACCGATGGCTGAACGAAATGCCTCTTTCGATCCCTGGGCGAACTCGACGAAGGCGGAAAGCAGCGCAAGCGGGAGGTTGTCCACGCAGTTGAACCCCATGTCCTCGAAGTCCTTCAGCGTTGCGCTTCGGCCTGAGCCGGAGAGGCCCGTAATGATCACCAGATGCGTTCGATTCATCCCGAAAGCCTCTTTCTGAGCTTTTTATCAAGGTCCCGAGCGGTAAAAATGCCGTCCTTTTTCAGCATCTGATTTCTGGCCGCCACTTCAATGAGCGTAGCCATATTCCTGCCAGGCTTGACCGGCAGTTTAAGATACGGCAGGTTGACCCCCAGGATCCGGCTACGCCGTTCACGCAGACCGATGAGGGTGTACTGATGCCCCTCTTGCCACTCTTCGAGTTCCACGACCAGATCGATCTTGCACACGCCGATCGTTGAGGATTTTCCGAACAACGCCCTGATGTTGATGATCCCGAGCCCCCGGATCTGCAACAGGTCCGTGCTCATGTCCGGCGGCCTGCCGGTGATCCCGTTGTTCTTCCGTTCCAGGATCACGATATCGTCGGCAACCAGCTTGTGTCCGCGGAGCACCAGGTCGAGTGCGGCCTCGCTCTTACCGACCGCGCTTTCTCCAATGATGAGCGTACCGAGACCGAAAATCCTCACGAGCACGCCATGAAGACTGGTTCTCGGCACCAGTTGTTCCACCAGAAGACGTCGAAGCTTCGGCAGGTTATTGCTCTTGAGCACCGGGACGTTCGATGCTGACGCGGAATCAAGAAGCTCTTTGCAGGTTTTGCCGCCGCTGAGCAGGATGCACGCGGGCTTCCGTTGCACCAAGTCACGGGCGAGTTGTATTCGCTCGTTTACGGGAAGCGAACACAGGTACATGACCTGGTTTGGACGAAGGTGCATGACGCTTGAAGCGGTCTCCCTCCCCGAATCTGGCGACGAAAGCTCGGGGGCCGTCATCTGCGCTGACAGGATCTCCCTGCCCAGACCTTCGCGTCCCGCAAGAACCGTCGCGATTCCCGTCAATGCCTCGACCGTAACCTTCACTTTTTCAGTACGGCCTGCGGCTGCGGATATTTGCTGTCCTCTAGGTATATCAGCCTCTGAAGTTCCTGCCGATGGGATGCAGTTCTCAGGTTGTCCCGTAAAACCGGATTCTTGAGAATCCGGGATATCCGGGCCAGCGCCTTGAGGTGATCTCCCGGCTTATTTTCGGGCGTCACAAGCAGAAAAAAAAGAAAGACCGGTTTCGCGTCCAGGGCCTGGAAATCGACCCCTTTGCTCGACCTGCCGAAGGCGACGACCATCTCGGAACCCGTGGGCAGCTTGCCGTGCGGGATCGCCACCCCGTCACCGATGCCGGTGCTGCCGAGCGATTCGCGCTCCAGCAATGCGCGCAGGAGTTCCTCTTCATTGTCGACCTTGTTCATGGTTTTGAGCAGCCGGGCGAACTCGCGGAGAACCCCCTGTTTGTCGACCGCCTCGATCTCTTCGAGGATCAGGTTATCCTGTAATAAGTCCCGAATCGTCGGCATTGCAACACATCCTTATTCTGCTGGCTCGATGAGTCCGACGTTCCCGTCTTTTAGCTTGTAGATGACGTTGACATGGCCGCTGGTGGCGTTGGCAAAGATGAAGAATTCCTTATCGAGGAGCTCCATCTGCATAACGGCCTCTTCCGGCTGCATCGGTTTGAGATCAAATCGCTTGGTTTTAATGATCTGCGGGATACGGTCCTCGGGATGCGATGACTCCGAAGCCCTGGCAACTGCGTCAGCCTTGCTGCTTTGATGCTTGTGATCGATCAGCTTTTCCCTATACCTCCTGACCCTTCGCTCAAGCTTCGCCATCAAGAGGTCGATCGCCGAATACATCTCTTCCGTTTCTTCCGATGCCTGGATCAGCAGACCGTTTGATTTGATCACTGCTTCCGCGATATGATGGACTTTTTTTACGACCGAAAGGGTGACCACCACCTGAATGGTCTTCGGAAGATACTTTTCCAGCCTGCTTAACTTCTCCGTTGCGTACTGCTTGAGCGCTTCCGTCGCTTCGATGTGCCTTCCTACCACGGTAACCTGCATACTGTACCCTCCTTGTCGGAGCTAAATTCCAGCTCCAAATCTCAAATTACAAATAAAATCCAAACTCCAAATCCCAATTTACAAAACGTTTGAAATTGACATTCGGTTATTGATAGTGAGTGCTATTTGGCACCTGATATTTGGTGCTTGTTGTGTAGAGGGGCGTATTTAATTTCCCGTCCTTTTTCGCACGCTGGTCGGCGGGATCCTCAATTCCTCACGATATTTCGCCACGGTCCTTCTCGCGATCTCGATCCCCCGCTCTTTCAGGACATCGACGATCTGCTGGTCCTTAAGCGGCGTTGCAAGATCTTCCTCTTTGATCAACCTCTGGATCGCGTCTTTAACGGTCAGCGAAGAGATATCTGCGCCGTTGCCGTCGGAAAATCCCGTTGTAAAGAAGTACTTCATCGGGAAGATCCCCTGCGGGGTGTGCATAAATTTGTTCGTCGTCACGCGACTGATCGTGGATTCGTGCATCTCGATGTCTTCTGCCACGCCCTTGAGCACCATGGGCCTCAGGTGCGAGATGCCCTGGTCCAGAAATTCGCGCTGGAACTTGACGATACTCTCGGCAACCTTGTAGATGGTCTTGTTTCGCTGCTCCATGCCCTTGATGAGCCACTGGGCCGAGCGCAGGCGTTCCTCCACATACTCCTTGGTCACCTTGTCAATGGCCTCATTCCGGCTGAGCAGCTTGCGGTAATACGGGTTGATGCGGACCCTCGGCATCCCTTCGTCGTTGAGCTGCACTACGTAGCGGTCCTCTATCTTGGTCACATAGACGTCCGGCACCACGTAGTTGGTATCAGCGGTAAGATATGGCCTGCCGGGCTTCGGTTCCAGTTCGTGGATGATGGTCTGGGACGCCTCCATGACCTCCTGGGGCGTTACATTGAGGGCCTTGGCGATGTTCGGATATTTTCTCTTCTCCAGGTCGCCGAGGTGGTCTTGAATGATCTTCTCCACGAGTGTACCCTGAAGGTCCAGCTGCCTCACCTGGATCAAAAGACATTCCCGAAGGTCTCTCGCTCCGATGCCCAGGGGATCGAAGCCCTGGACAAGGTCGAGCGCCCGTTTCATCTCACCGAGGGACACGCCGGACTGCTGCGCGAGCTCGTCGAGCGTGGCGCGAAGATAACCGTCATCATCGAGGTTGCCGATTATCTCTTCTCCGCCCTTCACCAGGTCGGGATCCGATGTCGAAAGATGGAGCTGCCACAGCAGGTGATCGCTCAGCGAAGGGAGGCGTGTCAGGGTCTGGTCGTAGGACGGCAGCTCTTTGTCATCCGCTTCAGCATTGCCATAGTCGCGGCCGTCGCTCATCTCGTTGAGATATTCATCCCATTCGGGGCCGACTTCGAGATCGCTTTTAAGCTCCTGGGTGCCTTCCGGCTCGGGCAATGCCTCGGGCGGCGTTTCCGTGGCCGTTTGTGTCTCGGCTACGGCCTCGCCTTCTTCAGAAGGCTGTTCATCCGCCGACTCCTCGGAAGTCATCTCTTCAAGGACCGGGTTCTCGATCAGTTCCTGGGAGACCGACTGCGACAGTTCGAGACGCGACAATTGCAGCAGTTTGATGGCCTGCTGGAGCTGCGGCGTCATGATGAGCTTTTGTTGAAGTTTTAGTTCGAGCCGTGCTTCCATATTCACTCAGGAGTCAGAAGCCAGTATTCAGGAGCCAGAAGAAATTCATTCAGTATCAATACATTCCCCCGAATTCTGACTCCTGGCTCCTTCTTTCTATATATACACCTATAACCGAAAATCCTCGCCCAGGTAAAATTGCCGTACCTGCGGACTTGCCATGATTTCAGCCGCGCTTCCGGCCTTGATGATCTCCCCTTCGCTGATGATATACGCCCTGTCCGTAATAGCGAGCGTCTCCCGGACATTGTGATCGGTAATCAGCACCCCGATCCCCTTCGTCTTCAGGAGCGAAATGATCCCCTGTATATCCTGGACCGCAAGAGGGTCGATCCCCGCAAAGGGTTCGTCCAGGAGGATAAATTTCGGCGACAGCGTAAGGGCGCGGGCGATCTCAACCCTCCGCCGCTCCCCTCCCGAAAGCGTATAGGCCATGCTCCCGGCCAGGTGCGTTATCCCCAGTTCGGCTAGCAGCAGGTCCCGTCGCTCCCTGCGTTCAATTCCTGAAAGATCCATGGTCTCGAGAATAGCCATCAGGTTATCCGCTACCGACAGTTTCCTGAAAACGGACGGTTCCTGGGGCAGATAGCCGATTCCGTTCTTCGCCCGCTGATACATCGGCATTCTCGTGATATCCGCGCCGTCCAGAAGCACTCTGCCCTTGTCCGGCCGGACAAGCCCGACGACCATGTAGAACATCGTAGTCTTGCCCGCCCCGTTCGGTCCGAGGAGTCCGACGACTTCTCCCTGTTTGACCTGCAAGCTTATACCCCGGACGACATTTCTGCCGCGGTAGCTCTTTTCCAGTTGTAACGCCTCAAGCGCCTGCATGTCACTCATGTCAATTACTTTCTCTTCCCGATCTCCTGTGACTTGTCCTTGTAAAACTTTACCTTTCCCCTGCCTTCAATGATGCTGCGATCATCGGCCATGAACAGCGTTATTTTTTCGCCGTCGATCTTGTTCTCATTCTCGATGATGTTGGCATCTCCGGTGAGAACGATCGTTTCCTCCTCTTGGGAATACAAGGCATTGTTCGAGTGAGCCACCCTGCCGTCCTTGCGAACTGCGACATTGCCGTGGGCCTCGACCTTCCTTATGTCCTTCGACCCGGCATTGTAGTATACGGTCATCACATCCGATGTTAACGTCATCCCCTCTTGTTTGAGGGTCACCTTTTCCGTAAACGTTACCTTGTCGCCGAGCTTTTCCGCATGCATGCGGTTCGCGGTGATCACCAGTGGTTCCCGGGTGTTCTTCCCGGGACGCGTATTCCCCGACGTCGCTGCAATAAGGAACAGGGACGCAGCGAGGAACAGGCTATTCCTGAAGCACTGCTTTGACATTGTTCTTGACCACGATATCACGCATGTCCACATTCGCCGATATTCCTATCCCTTCAAGATAGATCTCGCTTCCGAGCAGTTTGAACGGATCGGCAGTCCAAACAACCCGTTCACCCGCCTTCCAGGCGAGCGAGTCTGAAGTAAGCAGATAGCCATCGCTCGTAATGACCCTTACCTCCCGGGTCACCCGGCGGAGAGAAGCGTTCCCGTTTGTCGTATCCATGGTCCCTGTTTCACCAAGGATTGTTGCTTCCTTGTTCTCGGGGCTCTTAAACACAATTTTTATGTCCTGTAATTGAGCTTCCTTGTTCTCGTATATGTCAGCGCTCCGGGCATCCATGCGCCACGAGACCCTTCCGTTCTCGGACTGGGTGAACCGAAACCCGTCCATGCTCATGATCAGCCGCGGTCCGGGGGCAGGATGAAAGAGGGAAGGCATGATGATTTCCGTTCCTCGCATAAGAAGGTAACTACCGTAGGCAAATGCTGTAATGAAGAGGACTGCCGTAATCACTTTAAAAAAATTCGCACTGATCATAATGAATGAATACCCGAAGAGCATATGGCGGCCTGCAAGGCCGCCATATGCATAATTTATACCACAGGTTCCAGTTTCTGTAAAGGCCTAAATCATGACAGGGACAATACAGGAGAATAAATACTATGGCGGGGAACCCGATCGCGCTTTGAGGAGGGACAATTCCTGCGCCTTCTCCACCAGAAGCTGTTCAAGGCGTGTTTGTGAGGTTGTGTCGCGCACCACCGACTGGACAAACCGTTTTCCCATGAGGGAAAGCGTTACGGCGTTCACCTCAACGGGAACCACGGTGCCATCAATCCTCCGGAGCTCTCCGGATCTGACCGATGGTCGTCCTTCCCTGACCTCCATGAGAATTTCCCGCGGCCGGGCGGGCTCGACAAAGAACTCGAACAGGTTCTTGTGCAGAAGATCATACTTCGTAGCCCCGGTAAGGCGAACCGCCTGTTCGTTCGCAAATACGATATCTCCATTCTCAGCAAGGACGAAAATGGACTCGGAGGCGTTTTCAACGAGCGTCCGGTATCGTTCTTCCGAAGCCCTGTGCTCCTCGGTCTTTTCAGCGACCCACTGCTCCAGTTCAGAGTTCATCTTGCGCAGTTCTACCTGCATCTGTTCGTTCTGGATCGTCGTGGAAAGGATCCCGGAGAGCGTAGTGAAAAAATTGATTTCTTCGTCAGTGAAGGTCTTCGCTTTGGCGTAGAACACTTCCATGATCCCGACAAGGGCGCCGTTAGAATATACATAAAGCGGCAGGCAATAGAGCGACTGGTAGCCGCTCAGTGCCAGACCGGTCATCTCACGGAATCTCGTGTCGGTGCGATAATCTTTGAGCATGACCGGCTCAAGCCTCCTTCCGACCCATCCTTCGATCCCCTCACCGAGCGAAATGCGGACGTTGCCAACCGCGGATTCCTGTACGCCGTTGGTCGCAGTAAGCAGCAGTTCGTCCTTTTTCTTATCGTAGATATAGATAAAACAGGCATCGGCCTCCATGACCCTGGCGGTAGTATCAGCAACATCCTTCAGCCGGTCCGGGAACATCCGGGGCGAGTTCGCCGCATAATTCAGGTCATATACGCCAAGGAACTTAATGAACAGGTCGTCCTTGATATCGAGAAGTTCCTCGTGTTTCAAATGCAGTTCGAGGTTGGCGTCCTCCAGGCGGCGATAATACGGGAAGAAGAGTTTCCTGTACAGAACTAATGACGCCAGCGGGATAAGGGGGACCAGCGCTAACATGAGCAGCATGGCGGACCGGTTATCGAGCGAGATGAAGTACCCCGCCGTCGCGCCGACGAGAATCGCGGCAGCCAGAATAAGTGCCAGTATGAAAACCATGAGACCCTTGCTGTGTTCGAAACCGCCCTGCGGCATTCTTCGCACCTCCGTGATAAAATCCCCCGCACCAAATGGGGTTACCGGTTTTTTACGAGACGAACCAGGTCACTCACCGCCTGGTCAACATGGACCGGCACGTCAACCTGCACGCCCTGGTCCCGCAGCTTGAGAAAAAGCTCCGTGAGGATAGGCGGGTCGATGTTGGACGCCTTCAGCGCTTCGACCTGCAAAAAAATATCCGCCGGCGTCCCGGCAGCGATCACGCCGTGCCCCTTGGCGAGCACATACACCCGGTCGGCGAACCCTGAGACCAGGTTGAGGTCATGCGTGGACATAACGATTGTCATGCCCTCGCTATTCCGCTTGTTCAGCAACGCCACGAGTTCCGTCCGCGATCGGGAATCGAGCCCCTCGAACGGCTCATCCAGGATCAGAAGCTCCGGCCGCATGACGAGCGCACCCGCGAGCGCCACTTTCCGCTTCTCGCCTCCGGAAAGGTAGTGGCATATCTTGTCGCGCAGGTGCCGGATCCCGAGTTCATCCATGACCTGTTCCACCATGTGGCTGCTCTCCTTCTTCCCGAATCCGTAGTTCCGGGGAGAAAAGGAGATGTCGTCCCACACGGTGGGAGAAAGTATCTGATCATCAACGTTCTGGAGCAGCACTCCGATGCGTTCCCGTATGTCATTGTATCGCCCTGAGGGATTAACACCAAACACGGCGACCTTCCCTTCATTGGGTGCGAGCAATCCCAGAATGTGATAGAGAAGAGTGGTTTTACCCGAGCCGTTCCCGCCGAGCACCACGACCCGCTCTCCGCGGTTAACGACAAAGTCAAGCCCGCAGATATGGATCTCGGTGGTGTCGGGATACACATGCTTCAGACAGCTAACACTGACAATGGTTTCCATAAAACCCTTACGCAGCAATTATAAACGTTTTATATGAACACTGAACTTCCTGACTTACTCTTTCCACTTACTTCCACAGAATAACAAGCATGAGCACCGCGGTCCCGGTCCCGAGTGGAAGCCAATCTTCCCACTGAAAGCGAACGGGGCTCTGCTCCGCCATACTGCCGTTGTATCCCCGAACCACCATGACCGCATAGAGGCTCGAGGCGCGCTCCACCGCCCTCACCAGCAGCATCCCGATGCCTTTTGAAATATTGGCGCCGTTCTTATACAAGCTTCCCGGAGAGAAACCGCCGCGCAGTCGTATTGCCGCGGCAAAATTGTCCATCATATCGAGGAGAATAAAGAGCGTCCGATAGGTCATGAACAGTCCCGCGGCAAGGACCTCGGGAAGCAAGGCGCTAAACAGGGAAAATATCCTCGGGTAGGGTGTGCTCACGATGAGCATGAGCACGGCAAAGGAGGGAGTTATTGCCTTGACAATAAAGAGTGCGGCAAGCCACCAGCCGCCCCGGAGACTGATCGCATACAAAATCGCAAACAGGGCCGCATACCACGATAACCCCATCACCCTGAACCAGGGAAGCCCTGACGCCGCCGCCACAGCAAGCAGAACCCCGTAACCTGTTATGAGCGGATATGGATTTCGGGAGATGACCGCGGACGACACCACGAAAAGCAGAAAAAGAATTTTCGCCGGGGTTGAAGCCCTGTGGAAGGGTCCGGATCCGCTTGCGGCCCAAAAATCGATCCTGGCGACATCTATCACGTCATCTTCCTCATGTTATCGGCCATCCCTTTCACGATGCAATTCATGGTCAAGCAGGCCCGGCTTGACCTGCGAGATAAACCTTATCACCGCCCCGGTGATCGCCGCTTCTATGATCCATCCGATGCTCCCCAGCGATACTACCATGATCGCGAACGTCCGAACAGACACCTGTCCATGGGTGGAGGAATCCGTGCTCATCGCCATGCCTGATGAGCTCGGGACTGATATGGGAAACAGCGACGATGCTTATCAGTGCCAGCGTCGTCAAGAAGAGTGTCAGGACCGTCGCGGTCGCAGCGCTCCAGAACACCGAGATCCGGTTCTTAAACAGGTAAAACAGTGTATGGCCCAGGACCGCCTCGGAACCGAGAAGCAGCGTATTGAGCCCGATCACCGTAATCCCGCCGTGCCCCATCAGGGCAAGGATGAGGTTCGCGATAAACGCCGCCAGAAACCCGAGAGCCGGACCAAGGAGGATGCCTGCAACGACAGAGAGGTTGATATGATAGGCCAAAGGAAGGATCTCGAGACTCATGGCCACAAGCATCACAGCGCTCACCGCTCCCAGGAGAGGGATCTTTTTGACCTTATCCATCTTCCTGAGCCGGAACAAACTGAACCCCACGGCAAGCGCCATCAGTATCAAACCAAGGACCCAGAGACTCACTGGCAGAATGCCGTCTGGAATGTGCATGTGGGTCATGTGATGACTTTCCTGGTGCTCAACCCAAAATTCCAAACCACAAATCCCGAAGAAATTCCAAACACGAATGTCCAGACCGCCAAACCACCCGTTTGAGATTGCGGACCGGGTGCCTCGAATGTATTTGTTCTCTGATGCAGGCTGCTTGGAATTTCCCGGTGTTTGTTTCCCGTCACCTGTCCTCCCTGCGCTCCCGCTTGATAGAAATAAATTTTCCGCTGTTGCTTATGAAGATATTCACTCCCCAGCTGACAAGGCTGATGACCAGCGCCCCGAAAAAAGCGGCCTGGAAAGACTCGATCACGAAACCGGGCACTACTTCTGAAACAAGCATAAGCATGGCGGCATTGATCACCAGGGTGAACAGTCCGAGCGTCAGGAGATTGATCGGGAGCGTCAGGATAAGCACCACCGGTCTGATGACCGTATTCACAACGCCAAGTATACATGCGGCGATGATGCCCATTCCGAGGCTTTCAATTCTGATCCCTTTGATCACTGATCCGGCAATCACCAGAGCCAGCAGGTTGATGGACCCGCGCAGGAGAAATCCGAGCATGCAACCTCCTTAAACGAAAAAATCTTATCATACTTCCACCCTCTTTGCAACCGCGGAAAGGAAGAGGACGGCGTAAAAATATCCGGATAAATTCCCCGGAACAGCCAGCCGTTCCTCTTTCTTTTTGCATTTCAGCACGGCGCAAAAAAAATCGCTCTCACGAGCGGAGGGTGATTTACTATGAGTATGATTAACTAATCAAATTCGTCTCAAAACGGCAAGAAATTTTCTCGCAGATGCACAGAGTTCGAAGAGGAAAGCACAAAACATGTTCCGGGTTAAAACAAATGCATAAAGGTTTTGATTTAACTCTGCGTCCGGAGCCTGCCCTCGAATGGCTTTATCGGGGGCGTGCTCTGCGAGAAAAGACCTTTAGGTTCCTGGCTTGTTCGGTTTAGAGAGCGTCTTTTTTTGTTTCAGAACGGCTCAAAAGTGATCCTTTGACCGCCAATACTTGCCTCTGCCATGAGGCCACCCTTGGGCAGAATGAAGATAGCGATTCCGTTCGTATAGGACCCTGCCTTGCCCACACCCTCCTTTACCGCCACAGCTGAAGCTTGTGCGCTCAGCTCAAACTGGCCCTTCTTGAACTCCCGGACAAGTTCTTTGTCCCGGAAAAAGATGATCTCACTGAAGGCCTGGCCTCCGATCTGCGCCCCTGCGCTTATCTGGGTGATGCTTGACCGCCCTATCGGCTTAGCGTTTTCGAAAAATAGCCCTTTGCCGTACCCTACGCCGATAATGTACGCGCCCTTGCCAACCGTAGGAAATACAACATAACCAGAGGCCTTGTCGAAAAAAGCCTTCAAGCTCGGATCTTCCTTGAGAAATCTGCTGATCGTCTCGTCCACTTCCTTTTTCTCCGCCCCTGTCTTATCACTCGGGTCCCATGCCCCATGGGCAACTGATAAAAGAAGCACCACTGACACTATAAAACCTGCAATCATGATCTTTTTCATATTTCACCTCGTCCAAAAAACAGGTAACAGCGTTATTATAGCACCGATAGTGATATATGACCCGGTCCTGCAGAAGAATCTCATTGACTTTGCGCTGTTACTATGCTAAAAATTTGTGAACTATCAAAGCACTATCCTCGCGATCTTTATCGAAGGAAAGGTCATTCCAAGACCATGGGAATAGCAAAAAGAGCACAGTCCATCAAGCCCTCGCCCACGCTCGCCACGGCGGCAAAAGCCAAGGCCATGAAGGCGCAGGGGATCGATGTCGTGGATTTCGGCGTGGGAGAACCTGATTTTGACACGCCGGAGAACGTGAAGCAGGCGGGCATCAAGGCGATCCAGTCAGGGTTCACTAAATATACTCCGGCCGGCGGTACGGACGAGTTAAAAGAAGCGGTTATCGAGAAGTTCAAGAGAGACAATAATCTCACGTATGAAAAATCGCAGATCCTCATCTCCTGCGGGGCAAAACACAGCCTTTATAATATTGCCGAAGCGTTGTTCGATCCCGGAGACGAGGTCATCATCCCTTCGCCTTACTGGGTCTCCTATCCCGACCAGGTGCTCTTGAACGACGCAACACCCGTCATTGTCGAGACCACGGAAGCGGAAGGATTCAAGCTCTCGGCACAGAAGCTCGAAAAGGCCATCACCAAAAAGACCAAGGCGCTGGTGCTGAACAGCCCCTCCAATCCCACCGGCCTCGCCTACGACAGGAAAACACTCGAGGAGATCGCGGCAATTGCGGTGAAGCACGGGATATACGTGATCTCCGACGAGATCTACGAAAAACTGCTCTATGACGGGTTCACGCATTTCAGTATCGCCTCGCTCAACCCGGAGATCAAGGGCCTGACCATCGTGGTGAACGGCGTGTCAAAGTCGCACTCCATGACCGGCTGGCGCATCGGCTATGCAGCAGGTCCCAAAGAGGTCATGACCGCCATGGCCAATATTCAGAGTCAGAGCACATCGAACCCGTGCTCCATATCCCAGAAAGCGGCTCTTGAAGCGCTCCGGGGCCCCCAGGATTTTATCAAGACCATGAACGTCGAATTTGACAAAAGAAGAAAATACATGGTGGAGCGGCTGAACAGAATCCCGGGGATTTCCTGCCTGATGCCCGTGGGCGCCTTCTACGCCTTCCCGAACGTCGCAGGGCTGTACGGGAAATCGATCCAGGGAAAAACAATGAAAAACTCGTCCGATCTTGCGACCTATCTCCTTGAAGAGGCAAAGGTGGCGCTCGTTTCGGGTGATGCCTTCGGCGCGGATCCGTATATCCGGCTCTCCTACGCCACTTCCATGGAAAACATTCAAAAGGGACTCGACAGAATAGAAAAAGCAGTGAGTGCATTGCGGTAATGACCCGGACAGCCTCTGATTACCGTTGTTCTCTGACGTGCATCACCTATCGTTAAAAAAGGAACGAATTATATTATGTTAATGAAAATCGTCACTGCTGTTTTGACAGCATTGCTCATCCTGGTGCTCACCGCGGGTGACTATATTCTACCTCAAAGCATACAAGCCCATGGCAGAGGATAATGCGCGTATGACAACCAGGATGCCGGAACTTGACAAGGCAGCACTCGAGCTCAGGCAAAGAAAAGAAAAAGAAAGCAAGGAGACCGCGTGGCTCAAGCCGGCAATCGATGCCCTGAGCGCAGGACTCGGCAATGAGATCAAATCAGGCAAGGCCGAGGTCCTCGCGGCAGGCAATAAGGTCGTTGTGAACATCTCTGAACAGGCGCTCTACCTGCCCGGCTCCTATACCTTCTCGAATGAGAGCCCCCAACTCCGGGCGAACCTCGTTGCCCTGCTGAAGAGCGACACATTGAAGGGCAAGGATATTTATATCGGGAATACAACCCATGCCGTTCCGGCGCAGGGTAGAGGCAGAAAAAAAGATCGCGGCGAAGGACGCAAGAACGCTCGCCGCGGAGCGATCGGCTGCCCTGATCAAGAACTTGGAGAAGAACGGTGTAAGCCAGGACGCGCTCATTGCCGCTGCATACTCGCCACAACAGCCGAAGATGGGTTTTTTGATCAAGGACCGTAAGACCGTCATCATCATTGAAAGCCCGCCAACAGTCCTTTTAGGTGCGACGAACGAGGCCGCTGCTCAAGCTCCTGCAAAACCATTTCCCGATTCCAGGGGAACCCTACCGTGCCTACCCCTCGCCCGGCATCACAGACGCAGCCAGGGGCGATTCCGATACAACCGGCCCGGCCGCCGAAAGCGCAGTAATCCTCTGTATGAACCAAATAGGCTCGAGCGGATGCACTGATTTCCGGAGTGACAATGTCTAACGACGATTTAGCAGAGAGAAACGCCCAGCTTGAGCAGGACCTGAATGAATCCCGTGCTCACGAGAAAGCGTTGAGCGACCTGCTCGAAAAAAACTGAACGAAGTATACGTCCATTACCATATATCGCGTACTATTGGTTCCCTTTTGGACCTGCGGGAGATGCTGCGGCAGGTGTTCGACATCATCCAAAAATCCCTGTCCTTCGAGCGCATATCGGTCTACCTGCTGGATGAAAAGCAGGAAAGACTTGACCTTGTCTTTCACAACGGACTTAACGTTCGCGGCAAAATCTCCCTGCGGGTCGGCGAAGGCACACCTGGAAGAATCGTGGAGAACGGTGAGCACCTCCATATTCACGACCTTACGGCGTTCTATGAGACCTTCACTGACTTTGTTCACATTCCGGGGGAGGAAAAACTCAATGGATCGTACATCGGCATCGCGCTCAAGGCGCATAATACAACCATCGGCATCATCGGCATGGACAGTTCGGCCAAGTTCGGACTGAGCGTGGACGACATGGATTTCATGGCCATCATTTCTTATCAGCTGGCCGCCGGTATAGAGAAATCCCGCCTCTTCGAAAAGATTCAGCAGCTGTCGCAGCACGACGGTATCGAGGACAATAAACAGGAAGGCAAAGTTACCATCAGCATCGGGGTTGCCGCTATCAAGAGCGGGGAAGAGCTTGCCCCCGAGAAGCTCACGAAAAAAGCCGATGATGCGCTTTATATCTCAAAAAGAAACGGGAGAAATCAGGTAAGTGTCAGCCAGTAGGTAAGGAGCAGCCGATTTCTTGCACAGGACGAAAAAAAATCATCGGGGTATGGTTATCAACATAAAAGGTTCACTGGAGTAATGTCAAGAGTTAGATATTCAAGTCCACCGCGCGGCTTTCCCCGCGAAACAGGACATCATTCTCTTCAGGATAATTTTGGAACGGACTGACCTCGCCGTTACTTACCCGTCTTCTTTTTCAAAAAATCAATAAAGGTATTCGCCCGCTGCCGGGCCGCGTCGTCCTTTTCCATACTTGCATACGTTCGAGCATACTGCAGCGCCATTTCGGACTTCCCCGCCTGCTCCAGGGCCATTGCCACGTTCCAGTATCGAGCCGGGACATCCGGCTGCTGCTCGATCGCCTTTAAAAAATACTGGGCCGCTTTTTCATACTCCTTTTTCAGCATCATAACCTGTCCCATTGTATTCAGCGCCTGCGGCATATTGGGGTCCGAGGAAAGCGCCGTCTGTGCATGCGCGACGGCCTCTTCATATCGCCCCGTCTGCAGCAGCGCGATCGATAGATTGTTCAGGAGGCTGGCGTCATTGGGTGCATATTTCAACCCTGTCTGCCATGCGGAAATTGCGTCATTAATGCGATTCATCCTGAAATAGACCACGCCGATCTCGCGGAACAGGTCGCGCGCAGGGACGCTGCCGTCGTCCTTCAGGGCGAGAACGGTATTGAATTCCCGGAGCGCCTCGTCAAGACGGCCCACCGTGGAGAGCGCCTGGCCGTAGTTCTCATGGGCACGGCGCTTGTTCGGCGACGTTTTTGTAATGTTGCCCCAGAGGGTTAAAAAATCATGATAGATGCTGTTTCTCTGATACGCGGTCGCAGCAAGTGCGCAGATGATAACAAGGGAGAGCGCCAGCGTGGTGATCGATACGTCGGCTGGTTTTTCAATTATCACCGTTCTTGTCGGATTTATTGTTTTGTCCCTTTTCGTTTTCTTCATGGCGCTATTCTATAATCCTCTCCGCTTCGATGTCAAGAAAAATGGCAACTACTCGGGCATAGGCTGAAGGCTGAAGCATATATCTTAAACTTCTTTTAAACCTTCAGTCTACCCACCTGAGTAGTTATAATAGTGCTCCGTGTCTATCAGCCTGCTAGTTCATCCGCTTCAGGACCGTTCCCGGATAATAGTGCGACAGGATCGATTTGAAATCATGGCCCTTCCCCGCCATTTCCTTCGCACCCCACTGACATAGCCCCACCCCGTGTCCGCTGCCCCTGCCGGAAAATACCGCTTCCCCCTCAGACAACTCCACCTCAAAAAAAACGCTCGGGATCTCCGTGTTGCCGAGCGCTGCCCGAAGGGTCTCTGCCGGAATAGTTGTTGTACCGCGCGCCGAAAGAATGGTGACATTCCTGACCCTGCCGGCGGGAGTAACGCCCGTTATCCGTATGTCTGAAATATCGTCTACGCGAAACCCCTGACGCCTGAGCGAATCGGAGACATGGGAAATACTTATCCGCTTTTCCCAAAGCCCGTCCTTGAGAATATCCTGACACTCACAGTCAACCCCCTTCAGATAGGGCTCATCAAGGTCCCACAAGAGAAAGGCATTCTCCGTGTGCCCTCCGCAGTTGGCATGATAGAACGCGGGGATCACCTTCCCCTGATACATAAGTATAAGCCCGGTGGTGTCCTTTACAGCCCGCACCGCATTTACCTGCTCGCCATTGACCCCGTTGTATACCTGGCTCGTCACCGTCGCGAGAATATGGTACGGTCTTTTCCCCGCCGATCGTTTCTCGTAGAGCGCGTAGGTCCGCGATGCCACGGCCTGGGCCTTCAACGCTTCGGGCTCCCAATCGGGCGGAACCTCAGAGGCGATCACTCCCCTGAGATACTCCTCAAGGTCAAGATCGTTCACGACAAGGAGAAGCCCATTCTTTTTTTTCTGAGTTCCACCCAGCCCCGGTACCGTTTGCCGTTCACTCTCGTGAACTCGTCGGTTGATCTGATTCGCACCGGCTTACCGCCGACAGACGCGGGCGTGAAGCGCAGTAATTTCTCATGACCACCCGACGGCGCTCCTGCAATCAATAAGCCCGTCGAGGATTTGAGGGATACGACCCCCTGGTTGTCGGCAATTGCAACCCGGATATTTTCGGAGGCGGACGCAGGCAGGGCGGACAACACAACTACCGCGACACATAATAGTATGGAATATCTCATCAGTAATATTCCCTCATCCCCCACTTCTCCCCTTGGGGCGAGGGTGTTTATAACTTCTTCTCCACAGCGGTGAGAGGATTGAGCATGTCCTGAGCAATGACAACTGGTGAGGAGGACGGTTCATGCTCGATCGTGAATTGAAGATTATGGACGTTTTTCGTATCTTTCTTTTTCGCTGTAGATACAACCGCAGTATTGCTGCCGGTAAAGCCCCATAGCCCTGGACTCCACGATCCCCTCCCGCCAGCCTCGGCGGAAGTCTTCATAATAGAACTCGATGCCGTGTTCCGATGCCGTCTCAAGAGCAATTCCTTTGATCAAGTCATGCTTCTGGTGCTTGCTGTAAAGAAGCGAGGTGGTGAACATGCCGATCTTCTTTTCCCGGGCGGCAATGGCGGCGGCATCCAGTCTCATTCGGTAACAATGCTCACACCGCTGGGTCCCTTTTCCCGCGACACGGAGAAGAAACGAATCGAGGTCGTATCCGTCACGGTAATGGACCTCAAGACCCACGCGAGACGAGAACTCCCTGACCGTATCAAGCCTTTTTTTGTATTCCAGATAGGGATGGATATTCGGATTGTAGAAATATCCCGTGGAATCGAATCCTTCTTCCTTCAGCCTGAAATACGGATAGAGTGCGCAGGGAGCACAGCAGATATGGAGTAATATGTTCATGGTTTCAGACTCTCAATGAGATGGCAGGACTACCACAATCAATATTCGTCATTCCCGCGAACGCGGGAATCCAGAATATCTGGACACCCTCTGGATTCCGGGTCAAGCCCGGAATGACGGACAGGCTTGTCTTCCTTCACTAATCGACTTTATTCCATTACTTACTTTTGAATACTCAACAGTCTGTCTTCTGTCCCCGGGTTTCTACAACAATCGTTCCTGAGCCGATGCAGGCTTTTTCCTGCCGAAATATTCATAGGCAAGACGCGTTGCCTGTCTGCCCCGGGGAGTGCGATCGAGAAATCCTTCCTGGATCAAAAAAGGCTCGTACACATCCTCGAGCGTGTCCTTTTCTTCGCTCAGCGCTGCTGCAAGGGTTTCGAGGCCCACCGGCCCTCCCTCGAACTTGTCGATGATCGTCAGCATAAGCCGCCGGTCCATGTGATCAAACCCCTTTTCATCTACCTCGAGCCGGGTCATGGAGCTCTCGACGAGTTCCCTCGTGATCCCCCCGTCGCCCTCCACCTGCGCAAAATCCCTCACTCTCCGGAGCAGGCGATTGACGATCCGCGGTGTGCCCCGCGAGCGGCGGGCTATTTCAGCGGCCGCGGCGGCATCGATCTTTGTCTGCAAAAGGTCCGCCGAACGCTGCACAATGGTCTTCAGTTCATCGGTGGAATAGAAGGCAAGCCGGTCGATCACCCCGAAACGGTCCCTGAGCGGCGATGTCAGGAGACCGGTCCTCGTGGTCGCCCCCACGAGCGTAAAATTCGGCAGATCGAGTTTGATGGAGCGCGCGCCCGGTCCCTGGCCGATGATGAGGTCCAGTTTAAAATCCTCCATTGCCGGATACAGGATCTCTTCGACCACCCGGTTCAGCCGGTGGATCTCGTCGATGAACAGGACGTCCCGCTCCTGGAGGTTCGTAAGGATCGCGGCCAGGTCGCCGGCGCGTTCGAGAACCGGGCCGGACGTGGACTTGATGCCCACGCCCAGCTCATGCGCGATAATATTCGCGAGCGTGGTCTTGCCGAGCCCCGGCGGTCCGCAGAACAGCACATGATCGAGCGCCTCACGCCTGCCTTTGGCGGCCTCGATGAATACGCGCAGGTTCTCCTTGATCCTGTCCTGGCCCACAAAGTCCTCGAAGCGGACCGGTCTCAGGCTCCTGTCGAGCTGCACATCCTCGTCGTTCTGTTCGGGTTCTATGATCCTTTCGGCCATTACCTTCCTCATCAAACAGCAGTGAACTACCTCTTCATCAACATGCTCAGCGCTTCTCTGATCTGGTCTTTGACCGCAAGACCGGGATGGGCATGCCTGACTTTTCGTACCGTTTCTTCTGCCTGCGGTTTCTTATATCCCAGGTTCACCAGCGCCGATATCACGTCTTCGAGATCATCGGATACGACGGCCTCATCCGGCAACGGGGCGATCATCGGCATGATCAATTTCATCTTGTCTTTCAGTTCAAGGACCATGCGCGCCGCGGTCTTTTTCCCGATGCCGGTGATCGAGAAAAGCCTTGATTCGTCCGAGGCCATAATTGCGCGTGAAAGGTCCTGGACGGAGAGGCTGGAAAGTATCGCAAGCGCTAGTTTGGGGCCGATGCCGGAAACGCCCAGGAGGAGCATAAACATATTCTTCTCCGCTTCGGTCAGAAAACCGAAGAGGGAAAGTGAGTCTTCGCGCAGATGGGTATAGATATGGAGGCTGATATCCTCTCCGTCATCAGGAATCCCGTTATACGTCGAGAGCGGCACAGAGACTTGATAGCCGACGCCCGCAACATCGATAATCAGATGGTCGGTGGCCTTGTGCCTCAGCCTGCCTGAAAGCCATGCGATCATCGTATCAGGCCTGCGTCCTGCGAATGCCCGTGTTCCTGAAGCCGCCCACGCCCCTCACGGGCTGCCGAAGGGAAGACGGGTTTTTGAGAATTTCCCTGAGCCTCGAAGAATGGATATGACAGATCGCGGCGGCAAGCGCATCAGCTGCGTCAGCGGGATGGGGAACCTTGGGAAGATCGAGCAGGGTCTTGACCATCATCTGTACCTGTTTTTTTTCAGCCTTGCCGTTTCCCACGACTGCCTGCTTGACCTCGAGCGGGGCATATTCGAACACCGGCAACCCGGCATTCATGGCCGCGAGAATCGCGACACCTCGCGCGTGCCCGAGCTTGAGCGCGGATTTGATATTCTTGGAGACGAACAGGTCCTCAACCACAACCACCTGCGGTCGGTACTTGTCGATGACCTTTTCAAGCTCTTCATAAATCTTTTTAAGTCGCAGGGGAAACGGCTGCTTTGCCGACGGGCTGATGCCGCCCGAAACCACGTGGAACAACTTATGGTCCTCCTCCACTACGATCCCGTAACCGCTCGTAAGCGTCCCCGGATCAATCCCCAACACCCTCATAGAACCCCCTCAGACAGTGATTACGCAAATAGATATGAAGAGATTGAGGGAATGCCTGAATCACTCAATATCGTAATCACTATTCTCTAACTTGCGTTCAATATCTCTTCCGGTATGTCGAAGTTGGCATACACATTCTGGACGTCGTCATTGTCCTCGAGCGTCTCCACCAGTCGCAGCATCTGCTGGGCTTCCTTGCCGTCGAGCTTCACATAGGTCTGCGGTATCATGGTGATCTCGGCAACCTCCGGGGTAACACCCGCGTCTTCAAGGGCTTTCTTCACCTTTTCGAAATCGTTCGGTGTCGTTGTGACCACGAAGTTATCGTCCTCAGGCTGCATGTCCTCGGCCCCTGCGTCGAGGGCCAGCGTCATCAGCTTGTCTTCATCGACCTTGGCGCGGTTGACCACGAGATACCCCTTCTTGTGGAACATCCACGAAACGCAGCCCGCCTCGCCCATATTGCCGCCGGCCTTACTGAAGATATTGCGGATCTCGGAAACGGTCCGGTTCCGGTTGTCGGTCATGGACTCGACAATGACCGCCACGCCGCCCGGTCCGTACCCTTCGTAGATTATCTCCTCGTACGCGACCCCCGGCAGTTCGCCCGTGCCTTTCTGGATCGCTCGCTTGATATTCTCGGCAGGCAGGCTGATTGATTTCGCCTTTGCAACCGCGGTCCTGAGACGCGCGTTCCCGTTGACATCACCGCCGCCCAGCCTGGCCGCCACGGTGATCTCCTTCCCGATCTTCGTAAAGATCTTTCCGCGTTTTGCATCGGTTGCGGCTTTCTTGTGTTTTGTCGTTGCCCACTTTGAATGACCTGACATGAAACCTCCGTAGTCAAAAAATTATTGAAAATTTAAAGATTGGAAATTGAAGATTTCAAATTATTCTGCTTTCAATTTTCACTTTTCAATTTCCAATTTAATATTTCCAATTCGTCGCAATGCGACGTTCCACTTCTACTACTCATGCTCCATTTCATCCTTGAGTTTCGTAAAGATCATCCGTCCCGCCGCGGTCTGGAGCACGCTCGTAACCGCCACATCCACGTTCTTGTTGATATGCTTGCGGCCGTTCTCCACCACGATCATCGTGCCGTCGTCGAGATAGGCCACTCCCTGGCCCATTTCCTTGCCCTCTTTCAGTACGAACACCCGCATGCTCTCTCCCGGGAGCGCCACGGGCTTCACGGCATTCGATAGATCGTTGATATTCAGGACCTTGACGCCCTGGAGTTCCGCGACCTTGTTGAGGTTGAAATCGTTCGTGATGACCTTGGCGCCGAGCGACTTGGCCAGGGCAATCAGTTTGCTGTCCACTTCCCGGATCTTGGGAAAGTCCTCTTCTGTGATCCGGACCTCCATGTGGCTCATCTTCTGGATACGGTGCAGAATGTCGAGTCCGCGCCTTCCCCGCGCCCGTTTGAGGGAGTCCGAGGAATCGGCAATATGCTGGAGTTCGTGCAGGATGAACTGCGGAATAAGGATGGTGCCGTCGAGGAATTCGGTCTCGCACACGTCGGCGATCCTCCCATCGATGATCACGCTCGTGTCCATGATCTTGGTATTCTCTTCCGCACTGCCTTTGAAGAGTTTTTTCAAGTTTGCGGGGTTGAACTTCTCGCCCTCCCGGATACCAATGACAATACCGATGTAGCCGAAGAAACCGTTCATGAGCAGAAGAATGAATTGCACGATGCTGCGATCAAGCGGTACGTACTTGAGGGGAGCGGCGATGATGGTGGCCGACGTCAGGCCGAGGATAAAACCGAGGATACCGCCGATAATGACCTTTAATGCGACTCTTCTGAACAGATATTCAGTGAGAATGATCATGATTGCAACACCGGACCCGACGGCCATGCCCTCGATCTTGCTGACCTGATCATACAGTTGTGTGGCCTCATAATACCCAAGAAGTGTGCATAAAAAAACAAACAAAATACGGATAAGGATAAGTCCCATCGTTCTCACCTCCCTTTATAAAATAATAAAAATTAATGATAGGGTTTTCAGCCTCTCGCAAGCGTTCCGCTGCTGTCGTTCCCGCTGTGACCCTGAGCAAGAATCTGGTTTTCAGTGCTTGAGAGACCAATCCCCGAACAGTGCCGTCATTAAGGCAGCGAGACTATTCCGGACGCACGGTAACAAACAGATCCTGCCCCTTCCTTCTGAGGAGGAGCAGCAGCCTTTCTTTTGCCTTGATCTTCGGTGTGATTTTCTTATAGTCTTCCAGTGACGTTATAGTTGTCTGGTTTATCTGGAGAATAATATCACCAGGCCTGATCCCGGCCTCAAAGAGCTTGCTGCCGGGTTCTATCTTCACGACAACGACGCCTTTTTCGTTAGCCTCAAAACCAAAGTGGCGCGCGAGGTCGGGCGTTAGTTCTCGCACGACAAGTCCGGCAAGCGCGCTGCTCTCTTCCTCATTGTTCTCCTGCGATTCATTTTCCTGTGACGAGGCCTCTGCCAGTTTTTTCGGAAGCTCCGCGACGACCACGTCAACCACAACCTCCTTTTTATTTCGAAGCAGTTTTACCTTCACCGTCGTGTCGATCGGGGTCTGGGAAACCATGTTCCGGAGATGTCCCGTATCCTCAACCAGCCTGCCATTGTACTGGAGGATCACGTCGCCCTGCCTGATCCCCGCTTTTTCGGCCGGGCTGCCCTTCATCACGCCGCTCACGAGCGAGCCCTTCAGGTCTTTTACCCCGAACTCTTCCGCAAGGTCCGAGGTAACCTCCTGGATGCTCACGCCGAGCCACCCGCGCACCACCTTCTTGTACTTGAGGAGACTGTCCATGACCTGTTTGGCCATACTGCTCGGGACCGCAAACCCGATCCCCTGGTATCCGCCGGTCCTCGACAGAATAGCGGTATTGATGCCGATCAGCTCTCCGCGCGCGTTAATGAGCGCACCTCCCGAGTTACCGGGATTGATGGCCGCATCGGTCTGGATGAAATCTTCGTAGTCCGCAATACCGACGTTAGCCCTGCCGACGGCGCTGATCATACCCATGGTTACGGTCTGGTTCAAAGCAAAGGGGTTCCCGATCGCAAATACGATCTCTCCCACCTTCAGTTTATTGGAATCGCCCCAGGGAAGCGCTGAAAGCCCCTTGACATCGATCTTGATGACCGCGATATCGGTCTTCGGGTCTGCGCCGATAAGCTTGGCCTTGTAATCCTTTTTATTGGAAAGAAGCACCTTGATCTCCTGGGCCTTCTCGATCACGTGGTTGTTCGTGACAATGTAGCCGTCCTCGGACACAATGACACCGGACCCCAGGCTCTGCTCCTTGTGCTCCTTCGGCAGATTGGGATGGGGTACCTGATCGCCGAAGAACCTCCTGAAGAACGGGTCCTCGAACAGGTCAAGGGGCATCTCATCGCGGGTCTTGATCATCCTGGTCGTGGAAATATTCACCACTGAAGGTGTTGCGAGGGCGGCAACCTCGGATTGGGCCTCGGAGAGTTGGGTCAGGATATCAACGGACTTCGACGATACCTGGCTCTTGGCTGGAAGCTGACTCGTGATCTCGAGATGTGAAGACAGAACGAGACCGATAAACACACCGAGCACGAGAATGAACAATAGGGAAAGGGTGAATCTTTTTTTATTGATCATGGGTATGAATAACCTCCGGATGGAAAATCTGCAGGGAATGAACCATATTGAATACGCGCAAGCCCCTATTCTACCAGAAAGATACGAATCTTTTCAAGCCCTTTTTATTATTGACAAAAAGACCTGTTGACCTATAATAATATTATTATTAGCCGACCCCCATTCAGGAAAGTGAGAGCTATTTTTGCCACCAAAAGGGCGTTCAAAAAGACCTGCAGCGGGTCACCTGGAAAAACTGGACAAACAATATATCTGGCATCCTTTCACTCAGATGAAAGACTGGGAAAAGGATGCTCCGGTCATCATCGAAAGCGGCAAGGGAACGATCCTCACCGATATCCGGGGGAAAAAGTATATCGACGGCGTATCATCGCTCTGGGTCACGGTCCACGGACACCGCAAAAAAGAGATTGACCGGGCGGTGGCGAAACAGCTCGGGAAGATTTCCCACACCACCCTGCTGGGTCTCTCGAACATCCCTGCCATACTGCTCGCGGAAAAACTCATTGCAATCTCACCCCGGGGGCTGACCAAGGTATTCTATTCCGACAGCGGATCCACGGCGGTGGAAATCGCCCTCAAGATCGCCTTCCAGTACTGGCATCAGAAAGGGCCGGAATACCAGCGAAAGACCGGTTTTATTTCTCTCGCCGGGGCGTATCACGGCGATACGGTCGGGTCAGTCAGCGTGGGCGGCATCGACCTCTTTCACTCCCTCTACAAACCGCTCCTGTTTCAGACCCGCAGGATTGACTCTCCTCACTGCTACCGCTGCGCACACGGGTTGACCTATCCGGAATGCCAGAAGACCTGCATCATGCATGCCGAGAGAACGATCCAGAAATTCGCCTCGGTAACGGCGGCCCTCATCATCGAACCACTCGTCCAGGGGGCCGCCGGCATGCTTATACAGCCGCCGGGTTATGTAAGGCGGATCAGGGAACTCTGTACGAAGAATAATATTCTGATGATCGCCGACGAAGTCGCAACCGGCTTCGGAAGGACCGGAAAGATGTTCGCCTGCGAGCACGAACAGGTGTCCCCGGACATTCTCTGCATGGCCAAGGGGATGACCGGCGGGTACCTTCCCCTTGCGGCGACACTTACGACGGACGAAGTCTTCCGCGCGTTCCTTGGTGAGCATCAGGAGTTCAGGACCTTCTTCCACGGCCACACCTACACCGGGAACCCGCTCGCCTGCGCCGCAGCCATTGCCAGCATCGATCTCTTCAAGAAAGAGAAGACGCTGGCGAGGCTCCAGCCGAAGATCGCATACCTGAAAAAGGAATTATCAGTTTTTTCGGAACTCTCACACGTCGGCAATATCAGGCAGAAAGGCTTCATGATCGGCATTGAACTGGTGAAGGACAGGGGTACGAAAACACCTTATCTGCCTGTGGACAAGATCGGCGCCAGAATAGTGCTGGAATGCCGCAAGAACGGGCTTATTATCCGTCCCCTCGGAGATGTGATCGTGCTCATGCCGCCGCTCTCGATATCGCTGCAGGAACTCAAAAAGATGGTGAAGATCGTATTTAATTCCATCAAGCTGATAACGGAACCCGGCAGAGCGGTGTTGGCTTAGGTGAATTTTGACACGGAAAAATCGAATTTAGCTCATGATAAAAGCGGATAACAAATAGAGTCAATATTCAATCAGAATCCATGCAGCAGCTTTCTCGAGAAAAAATCCGAATTTATCCGCCTCTTATCCTCATTAATCCTGGCAAATGCTCTTTCTGTGTCTCCATGATTTCATCGAAAGTCTTTTTCCACTTTTCCTCAGACTCACTGAACCGTGTCCAAGTGCCTTCACCTATTCTGAACCTATGAACAAAAAACAGATCCTCAGCTGGTGTTTCTTCGATTTCGCGAACTCGAGCTACTCGGCCGTGATCGCTGCGGTCATCTTCCCGGTCTATTATGCCGGTGTGATCGTCGGCAACAGCTCCGGAGAGGGCGACCTCTGGTGGGGACGGGCCATCTCCTTCAGCATGCTCTTCATTGCCCTTTCCTCTCCGTTCCTCGGCGGCATCGCCGACTATGCGGGTCTGCGGAAACGGCTTTTGGCGTTCTATACCACGATATGCGTCGTTGCCCTGTCAGGGTTGTCACTCCTCACGCCGGGCGCGGTCATTGCCGGGTTCATCCTGATCGTATTCGCGAACATCGGCATGGAAGGCGGACTGGTCTTCTACAATTCCTTCCTTCCACGGATAGCCCCGGCGGAGTATCACGGCAGGGTGTCGAGCTGGGGCTTCGGCATCGGCTACGCGGGTTCCATCACCTCTCTCCTGATCGCATTGCCGCTCGTCAAATCCGGGCATTATGGAATGACGTGGATCGCAACCGCTGCTTTCTTCGCACTCTTTTCCCTGCCCGCCTTTCTGTTTTTGCCGGGAGACACGCGGGCTGATGTCAACGCACTGCAAGCCGGGACCCGGGGTGTATAACCAGGCCTGGAAAACCATCAGGGAGCTCTGGAAACGCAGAGAACCGAGAAAATTTCTGATCGCCTATATGTTATATGAAGACGGGGTCAATACCGTTATCGTCTTTTCAAGCATCTTTGCCGCAACGACACTGCATTTCGGGACAGGCGAACTCGTCGGGCTTTATATCACTGTTCAATTAACGGCACTCATCGGCGCCTTCGTCCTGGCAAAGCCCACGGACACCTGGGGTCCCAAAAAGATTGTTATGCTCTCCCTTGTCCTCTGGACACTCGTTGCCGTGATCGCTTATTTTGTGCAGACCAAGCCGCAGTTCTGGGCCGTGGCATGCACCGCCGGTCTGGGTCTCGGGACTGTGCAGGCCGGCACACGCGCCTTTTACACACAATTCGTGCCAGCGGGCGGTGAAGCCGAATATTTCGGCGTTTACTCCCTTGTTGGAAAATCCTCGGCAATCCTCGGGCCTCTCGTCTTCGGCACCGTATCGTCAACTTTCGGAAGCCAGCGGCCCGCAATCCTCTCCATCGCACTTTTTTTTATCATTGGGCTGATCCTGCTCAGCAGAGTAAAGGGCGGGGGACCCAACATCCGGAAGGCGTGAAGGGTGGAAGCAGGGGTCAGGGGTCAGGGGTCAGGGTTTGGAGAAAGAGATATCACTTCTTGTTTTTAAGCGTATCCAGTTCCATCTTCAACGTATCAATCTGGACCTGCAGTTCGATAAGCCGGTCCGCGATGGGATCTGGGATATGGATGTGATCCATCAGAGCCTCGTCGGCCACGCGCTCATCCTTGATCTTGACAATTCTCCCCGGTATCCCAACCACGGTTGAATGGTCCGGCACGTCCTGGAGCACGACCGAGTTCGCGCCGATCTTTACGTAATCGCCGATCCTGATAGGGCCAAGCACCTTGGAGCCCGCCCCTACGACCACGTGGCTGCCGATCGTGGGATGGCGCTTGCCCCTCTGCTTGCCCGTCCCGCCGAGGGTCACGCCCTGGAACAGCGTGACGTTGTCGCCGATCTCAGTGGTCTCGCCGATCACCACGCCCATACCGTGGTCGATGAATAGAGCTGAACCGATGACTGCGCCAGGATGGATCTCGATGCCGGTAATGAACCGCGCGAACTGCGACAGCGCCCGGGGGACAAAGGGGACGCGTTTTTTGCTCAGCCAGTGAGCGAACCGGTAGAAGAGGAGCGCATGGAACCCGGCGTAGGTAAGGAAGACCTCGACCCTGCTCGTGGCTGCCGGGTCCATCGAGAGCGCTGCGTTAAAGTCCTTCTTTATTTTTTGAAATATCTCGATCATAATTTCAATTTCGGATTGCGAAATCACAAGCGGGGTTTGGGTTTTGACTTTTATCCGCAATCCGCAATCCGAATCCGCAATCACTACTCTTACTCTCTCAGCCATCCGGGCGGAACGCCTGCCTTCCGCGCTTCCTCAGGGATAACAACCTCGAGATCATTTCGGGCCGCGTCAATCTCTCTCTGCACGCCTTTCATCTCCTGCTCAATGCTGTCCGCATCCGTGCGGGTATCCAGCCGGCCGGACGCGGGACCGCCCCAACTTTGGAGCAGTTCGTTTCTTCGCTGATCCAGCTCATGGTAATTTTTTTCAGCGGCCTCAAGCCGCTGCTTCGCTCTGCTCATACGCTGCTGCCACACGGCTTTCCCTGCAGCATCTGCTGCCTCGGATCCGGACCCCGACCGATAGCCTGGCTGCTGCACCTGCCGCTTTTGATCAACGTCCTCTGTTTTCGGCTGTGTCAGTTTTAATGCCTTATCACGGTAAACCTGCGGGACCTTAGCCAGATCATCCGTTATATAGACAACTCCCTTATCGTCGGTCCATTGATAGAGGTAATTTTTTTTGAGTTCCTTGTCCTCGGTCTGTGCCTGCTGGTCAGCCTGGGCATAGACCGTCATTGCAAAACCCATCAGCATCAGTATAAGAAGAAGATGTCTCGACATGGCTCATTCCACCTTTCTGATCAAGGCCACGGCATACGCCGCTATCCCCTCGCCCCTTCCCGCAAAGCCGAGTCCCTCGGTCGTCGTTGCCTTCACATTGATCGCGGAACGGTCCACCTTGATCGCCTCGGAGATATTCGTGATCATACCAGGGATATACGGCGCCATCTTAGGCTTTTCCGCAACGATGGTCGCATCAACATTGTTCACCCGGAAACCGGCCTCAGCAAGCAGCCGCCGCACCTCTTCGAGCAGCATAAGGCTCGAAATGTCCTTGTAGATCGGCGCTGTGTCGGGAAAGTGCCTGCCGATGTCCCCCAGGCCGGCTGCGCCGAGCAACGCATCGCAGATCGCGTGAAGCAGCACGTCCGCATCCGAGTGCCCGGACAGCCCTTTTTCAAAGGGGATGTCCACGCCGCCGATCATCAGCTTCCTGCCCGTCTACAAGGCGGTGAACGTCATAACCGGTTCCGATCCTCGCCATTTCTTTACCTTCTCTTCAGGATCTCTTCTGCCAGAATAAGGTCCTCGGGCGTGGTGATCTTGATGTTCTCGTAGCTCCCCATGATAACCCGCACCGTGCCACCCGTCCGCTCCACGAGCGTGGCGTCGTCAGTCCCGAACATTTTCAGCTTGTACGATTCCTCGTAAGCACGCCTGAGTATCTTGACCGGAAACACCTGGGGCGTCTGGATCGCCCAGAGACTCCCCCGCTCCAGAGTGCGGCGCACGATCTTCTTCTCATCCACTTCCTTGACGGTGTCCTTGATCGGCACACCCACGGCGACACATTCTCCCTCTTTCGCGAAACCAACGGTTTCCCGGATCATTTCAGGCGTTACAAAGGGCCTCACGCCATCGTGAACAAGCACGACAGCTGTGTCCTTCCCGATCTTCTGCAAACCGTTCAGCACGGAATCATGACGCTCCTTGCCTCCCACGACCAGGGTCTTCACCTTGGAGATCCGATATCGTTCGATTATGTCGCGCAGACAATCCTCCACGTCTTCCTGGGAGACGATGGGGATGATCTCATCGATCTCCGGGGCGCGTTGGAACGCGAGCAAGGTATGCGCCAGCAAGGGTTTGTCGCCCAGCAGCAGGAACTGCTTTGCCTTGGCCTTGCCCATCCGCTTACCCGTGCCCGCCGCGGGAATAAGTGCCACAACTCTTGACATGTGAACCTCACTTGGGGGAAAATTCCTAATGTCAAATAACAAATCTTAAAATTCGTCATACCCGCGAATGCGGGTATCCAGAGGTCACCTCTATGCGTTAAAAGGATGGATTCCCGTTTGCACGGGAATGACGGAATGTGCGAAACCGCAGCTTGGCGGTATTTACTTTTTGAAATTTTTCACAGTGATCTTGAAACGCTTTGCCATCGGCGCTTCCATGTCGATCCTGACCCGGAGCTGAAACTGGTCCTCCCGGTCTCTGCTCGCCACATCGAAGGGCAGGACGATCTGACCGCCTTCCATAAATGGCTTCCCCAGGTCCACCTTTATCCCCGCGTCCACGGCCTTTTCGAGCGCCGCCATCTCCGGCTTGGCCTCTGCCATGGGCGCGCCGGGCATCGAGGGCTCCTGCGGGGGCGTATCCGCCATGAAATCCGCCGGCGGGGGCGGTTTTTTCTCCCTTGTGCCGAGAATGTCTCCCAGTGTGAAGTTGTGCTGATCGGGATGTTTCTGCATGTCCTGGAGCACTTGTTTGGAAATAGCGGTGAAGGTTTTCAACACGCCGTCGCCGATCGTCGCGACCGCCTCGTAGAAGGGGACGAGCCGGGGGTTCACCGCCGCATTCAGCTCATCAACCGAGAGGACGTCGGGAAGGTCCCGCTTGTTATACTGGATCACCATGGGGAACGTGTTCAGGTTGATCCCCTGACCGTATAAATTATCACGAAGGTTCGAGATGCTCTCGAGGTTCGCATCCAGCATTGCTCTTTGCGAGTCGGCAACGAAGATCACCCCGTCCGCGCCCTTCAGCACGAGCTTGCGCGTCGCATTGTAGAACACCTGGCCCGGCACGGTATAGAGATGGAACCGCACCCTGTAGTTCTTGATCGTGCCGAGTTCGACGGGAAGAAAATCAAAGAACAGCGTCCGGTCCGTTTCGGTCGCGAGCGAGATCAGCTTGCCGCGCTGTCCCGGAGCAATGCGATGGAAGATCATGTGAATATTCGTGGTTTTGCCGCAGAGCCCCGGTCCGTAGTAAACGATCTTCGCGTTGATTTCACGCGTTTGATGATTGACTAATGCCATAGCCTCATAATTACATAAATATAATGGTATGTCAATACTGGCTGATGATAACCGGGGATCAACGCTGTCGGGGTGCGAGGAGGTTCAGCGCCATTACGTGCGTCGCGTCGTTCTTGCTTGCGAGCAGTGGCACGGTCCTGCCGAGTCCCGCGACAATGTGGTCAAGTGATGTTCCTTCGAGATCGGTGATCACGCCGTCCGCCTCTTCAAGGATCAGCATACCGGCGGCGTAATCAAAGGCGCGCGAGGCCGTTGCCGTGGCAAATACGCTGATGGCGCCGGAAGCGAGGTAGGAAAGGTCAAGTGCAGTGGACCCGAAACACCTCGTACGCTTCGCCTCCCCGAGAAGCGGCATGATGCGCGGCAGGTCGGCCCTGGGCGACGATGCTTCATAGGCCACGATCGTGATGCCCTGCGTGGCGGAGGTCCTGATCCGTTTGCCGTTCTTGTACGCACCCTGAGCGCGCACTGCCCAGAACTCATCGCCCATGGCAAGGTTGATGACATACCCCACGGCAAGCGTGGAAAGCTCTTCGTCATGCAAAAGCGCCAGCGACGTGGAAAAGAACGGGATCCCGCTCTTGGCATTGTTGCTCCCGTCAATGGGGTCCACGAGTACGATCTTTTTCCCGTCGCCGAACTTCCTGATGCCGAGCTCTTCGGAGATGAGCGTAAAGGACTCTCCCTGCTGGTGCGCCTTTTCAAGCGCGGCAATGATGATATCCTCGGCCCACTGGTCCACGGGGAAGGTTTTGTCACCGCCGGCGCCCTTGCCGAGCGGCACCATTCCGCCTTCCTTGGCGAGGATGACGGAAATTCCATCACACATTTTTTTACCGATGCCTTTGAATATTTCCAGCCATTCTTCGTTTGTCATGAGTTCTCCTAGGTACTGGGTGCAGGGGTCAGAGAATGGCGCAAACAATATCAAGATAATGATTTTATCAGTCCCTGCAGCATCTTCATCGTCTCATGCCTTTTGGCATTAGCATGATTAAAATCCTCGTCGGTCATATAGCAGAGATCCCGTGCTAGCAATAATAGCGTATCAAGTTCTCCCAATGAACCTTAGCGACATAAAGAAATTGAAGATATTCTTTTCTATGATTTCGTTCGTATCCCTCGGCGATATTCGCCGGGACGGAGACGCTGCTCTTTGAAGTTGTGAGGTCAATCCATAGGTTTCTGATTTTGGAAACTTTTTGGTTACACGATAAAGATCCAGTGTCAGTCCATAAGCGCACTGCCAAACATGCAGATCCCGAAAGCCCGTTATCTTCTTCTCCATCACCACCCCTTTTAATGCTTTCCTGTCCCCTGTCCCTAGAACCTGATCCTGTACCCTAGATTTTGCCGTCCCTGTCCCCTGTACCCCGAACCCTGACCCCGCTAAAGTAGTTCTCTATCTCCTCCGCCGCCTTCTTCGACATCCCTTTGGCCTCCACCAGTTCATCCGCTGTCGCCTGCTTGATCCTGTCCAGACTTCCGAAATGGCGCAGCAGCGCCTTCTTTCTTGCCTCGCCGATGCCGGGGATGTCGTCAAGCTCGGAATGTATGGCCCGCTTCTCGCGAAGTTTCCGGTGATACGCGATCGCGAAGCGGTGCGCTTCGTCGCGCACCCGCGCGACCAGGTGCGTGGTCTGGCTCGTGGGCTCGAGGATGATCGGCTCGTCCACGCCGGGCAGGAAGACCCGTTCGAACTCCCGGTCTGATCCCTCTTCCCCGCTCCGGGCCTTGGCAAGACCGAATACGTCGGGCTCTTTGTTCATCCCCTCCCCTTTAAACCCACCCTCACCTCTGTCCTCTCCCTGAGGGAGAGGATGGTTTATTGTTCGGTCCTTCCCCTGGGGGGGAGGATGATGGAGTACCTGGCCCTCCCCTTCAAGGGGAGGGTTGGGTGGGGATGGGTTGACGATCCCGAGCTCCATCAACACCTCGAGCGCCGCGTTCAACTGGCCTTTGCCGCCGTCGATCAGGATCAGGTCAGGCAGTATACCCTCTTCCTTCGCCTTTGTATAGCGCCGCCTGATCACCTCTGCCATGCTTGCGAAGTCATCCTGGCCCTGGACGCTCTTGATCCTGAACCGTTTATACTTCCGCTTGTCAGGCAGGTTGTTCTCGAACGATACCATGCTCGCGACCGATTCGGCGCCCTGGATGTTCGAAATGTCGAACGCCTCGATCCTGCGCGGAAGATTCCTGAGCCCCAGCTCGTCCTGAAGCTGCCGCAGGACCCGATCCTTGCTCTTTTTCGAGAGCAGGTGCTCGCGGAGCGACTGCCCCGCATTGTCCGATGCCATCTGGACCAGTTCCCGCTTCCTGCCTCGCTGCGGCACAAGGACTTCCACCTTCGCTCCGCGCTTTTCCGTGAGCCAGACCTCGAACAGCTCCCGGTCAGGCACGTCAAAGGGCAGAAGCACCTCGGCGGGCACGATCATCTCCTTTGCATAGAACTGTCGCAGAAAATCGGTCAGGACCTCCTCGTTCGTCATGCCGTTCACGTCGGGGATGGCGAAATCTTTTCTGCCGAGCAGCATGCCGTTCCGGATAAAAAGCGCCTGGATGTTCGCGTTGCCTCCTTCCGAGACCATGCCGATCACGTCCTGGTTCTCGAACCCCGGTGAAATGATCTTCTGCTTCTCGAAGGCCCCTTCGATCTTCGCGATCCGGTCGCGAAGCTCCGCCGCGCGCTCGTACTCCATCTTGTCTGATGCCTCTGCCATGCGCTTTTTAAGCAAATCGAGCAAGTCCCGGTTCTTGCCTTCGAGAAACAGGCGCACCTGGCCGACCATGTCCTGATACGCACCCGTGTCGACCTCTCCCGAGCACGGCGCCATGCATCTGCCGATCTGGTGCTGCACGCACGGCCTCTCGGGTCTGTCTTTTTTGAACTCCTTTTTGCATGTTGCAAGCGGGAACATACGCCGGATCAGCGAGAGCAACTCCCACATTCCACCTGCGGGGACATAGGGGCCGTAATAGAGCGCGCCGTCCTTCTTCAGTTTCCGGACCACGTCGAGGCGGGGATACTCGGCTTTCATGTCGAACCGGAGATAGGGATAGTTCTTATCATCCCGGAGGATGATGTTGTAGCGGGGGTGGTGTTTCTTGATAAGGTTGGACTCAAGGATCAGGGCCTCGAGCTCGGTGTGGGTCATGATGGTCTCGAGGTCAGCGATCTGGCGGACCAGCATCTCGGTCTTTTCTCCCTTGGCGCCCTTCTGGAAGTACGAGCGCACCCGGTTCCAGAGGGACAAGGCCTTGCCAATATAGATCACATGCCCCTTTGCATCCTTCATAAGGTAGACACCCGGCGAATCCGGGAGGTTCTGGAGTTTTTCTTCGAGGGTCATGGCAGGATCATTTTACCACGGATTTTCCTTGTGAGAAACTAAGATATTCATCTCATTCATTAAAATGACTGACAAATGACAAAGCTCAAAGTTCAAATCAACGACCAATGACTAAAATAAATAAACATCTGAAGTTGGTAATTTAAAGTTTGATTTGACATTTGGATCTTTGGAATTTGAATTTTCATCGCATCTCATTATCTTCGACGTTTAATCTCATTGCAGACATTTGCGGCAGTAAGTTACAAAATTGTCGAAGTATGAAAAATAATAAAATCAACAAGTTGATCAATAAAGACCTGCTATTCGTTCGACAATTTTTTCCGGACACTTCCCTCCCAATGCATCCGATAAAATTAAACTCCTGCAAAACCAGCATGTTATGTATTTGGCATGCATGTTGTAATAGAAAGGACAAAAGAGAACATTATGGAGGTAAAAAATGTTTTTCAATAGCACCGGATGCAAGAACATCAGACCTGACGAACTGAACAAAAAATTGAATACAGGTGAGGACTTTCTTCTGCTCGATGTACGTACACCGCAGGAGAACGCTTCGCAGGCGATTAAGGGGTCGTATCTGCTCCCGCTCCAGGAGCTCGGTTACCGGATCGATGAGCTGCCGAAGAATAAAGAGATCGTGGTCTACTGCAGGGTCGGGAATAGAAGTGCCTATGCCTGCTCCTATCTTGCGCGCATGGGATACACGGTAAAAAATCTTGAAGGCGGGATCATGACATGGAATATGTTCGAAAATGTTTCGATGACCAGGGCGTCATAATGCAAAGCAGAAAGTGCAAAATAGCACTTATGGCAACATACCTGATCCTCACCACTCTCTTGACCTTACTAGCAGCGGCTTACAGCTATGCTGCCGAGATGTTGACTCTTGATCAGGCGATTGACCTGGCGCTCAGGAACAACCCGGGGCTCAAGGCCGCTGATGCGCAGGTCGAAGTCGCTGATGCAGGCGTGCTGAGGTCGGTTTCGGGATTTTTACCCAAGGTGACGGTGTCGGAGACCTGGAGCAGGACGGACAGCCCGCTCATGGTGCTCGGTACAAAACTGAACCAGGAGATCGTGACACCCGCGGATTTTAATCCCGCGGTCTTGAATAATCCCGATCTTATTTCGAATTACAACACGAGGCTGGCGGTCATGCAGCCCGTCTTCAATGGCGGAAGAGAATATATCGGAAGAAAACAGGCAGCGCTCACCAGGGAGGCATCGGTCCAGGACCGCGAGCGATCGCGTCAGGAGACGGTGTTTAACGTGATCAAGGCATACTACGGCGTGCTGCTTGCCAATGAGTACCACAAGGTAGCTGTCCAGTCGATGGAAACAACGGCTGCAACCGTCAAATTAGCTGAAGCGAGGTACAAAGCAGGCGCGGTTCTCCAATCAGACCTGCTCCGTGCCACCGTGCAGCTTGCCGAGGTCCGGGAGATGGCAACGCGCTCCCAGAACAGCGTAAAGCTCGCAATGGCAGCGCTCAACTTCGCCATGGGCGTACCGCAGGGTACGGAACACGATATCTCCGGGGCGCTTTCGGCTCAGGACATGAAATCCGGGATGGATGCCATGCTTGATGAGGCTGCTTCAAAACGGCCGGACCTCATGTCCATGGAGCTGAACCTCCGCAATACGGAGAAGTCGGTGACCATGGCCAAGACCGATTACCTTCCGAGCCTTAACCTTATGGCACAGATGGACTGGAACAGCGACAGACCCGCAGGCGATGACGCAAAGAGCTGGGCCGTGATGGCCGTGCTCCAGTGGAACCTCTTCGACGGCCTGGTTACCAAATCGAAGGTCAAGGAAGCGCTTGCGACTAACACCAAAATGAAATCTCTGGAAGAACAGACCCGGTCGGCGGTGCAGCTCCAGGTCAGGCAGGCCTACTACAATCTTACCGCGTCCCTCGACCGGATCGCGGCAACCTCGTCATCGGTCCAGGAGGCGGAGGAAGGCCTCAGGATCGTACAGAAGCGCTATGAAGTCGGGATGACCACTTTCGTTGACGTGCTCGGCGCGGAGAACTCGCTCATACGGGCGCGCACGAATGTGCTCCAGGCGCTGTACGATAACAACATCGCGCAGGCAGAGTTGAACCTCGCCGTGGGAACGCTCTAAGCGCGGATTTCGGATTGCAGATTGCTGAGTACAATTTAAAATCAAAAAGGAACGTGGCCATGAAAATCGAAACCATTGCGGACAAGATCAAGACCAATAACAGGAAAATCATTTACAGTCTTTCCGTTCTTATCGCTGTTGCAATACTCGGAGCCGGGTACATGTTCTTCGGGAAAGCGAACAGCTATGCCGAAGCGCCGAAGGTCGAAGCGCCGGTGTCCGTGGCCGTCGTTATAGTAGAGCCGAAAACCCTCGACTCCGTGGTAACGGCAGCCGGCTCCTTGAGTTCCAGGAACAGCTCGGTGCTTTCGAGCAAGGTCATGGGCAGAGTGGTTCATCTCAGTGTGCAGGAAGGAGACCAGGTTGCCGCAGGCAAACTGTTGATGAAGATCGACAGCGGCGAGATCACGGCCCAGGCAATCATGGCCCAGGCAACATACAACAACGCCAGGCTCCAGTACAACCGCATCAAGAGCTTATATGACGCCACGGCATCGACCCAGATGGAGATGGACCAGGCGACACTCGGATTCGAGAACGCGCAGGCAGGCCTGCAGGCGGCAAAGGCCATGGAAAGCTATACCATCATCACTGCGCCCATTTCGGGCCAGATCGTGGAGAAGCGTATCAACGTGGGCGAGATGGCGCTCCCGGGGCAGCCCCTCATCAAGATCGAGGACAACAAGAACCTGCGGCTTGAAGTGACGGTGAAGGAACAGGATATCCTCTTCATTCAGCCGGGCAACCCGGTCAAGGTTCTGATCGACGCCATGCCCGGCACGGAGATCAGCGGCATTGTGTCACAGGTGGTCCAGGCCTCGGATGTGCGGACCCATTCGTTCATCGTGAAGATCGACATCCCGGCCAACAAGGGGCTCGTTACAGGCATGTACGGCAAGGCCTTCTTCCCCGTCGGCAAGCGCCAGGCCATCCTGGTCCCGAAGAGCGCCGTGGTTGAGATGTCCGGCGTTACGGGCGTATACGTCGTCTCCGCCGATAGAGGCGCCATGTTCCAGATGATCCAGGTCGGCGAGGAGCACGGTAATTTCGTGGAAGTGATCACGGGCCTCAAAAAAGGCGACCGCGTGATCAGCGATAAGCACCTGGGCAGATTGGATGGAAAGCAGGTCGTGGTGGCGGAGAAGTAAGAGAAGATATCTTCGCATAGTGCATAGCGCAAAGCGTGGATTGCAGACCGATTAGTGTTTATCGCTATGCGCCATGCCCTTTGCGCCATGCGATCAATAAAGGCTTATATCATGAAACTCAACATCAGCGGCAAAATAACGCAATACTTCATCAATTCCCAGCTCACCGTGCTGCTCATGGCGGCAACGGCGATACTCGGGCTCTTCGCGCTCATCTACACTCCCCGTGAGGAAAACCCACAGATCGTTGTCCCCGCGGCGAACGTGATGGTGACGATGCCGGGCTCGTCGGCCAAAGAGGTGGAAGAGCTCGTGTCCAAGCGGCTCGAGTCCATCCTCTGGGAGATCCCGGGCGTCGAGGACGTTTACTCGGTCTCGATGAATTCCATGTCGGTAGTGACCGTGAAGTTCTTCGTGGGACAGGACAAAGAGCGGTCCATGGTGAAGCTCTACGACAAGATCATGTCCCATATGGACTTTGCGCCTCCCGGAGCATCACAGCCGCTCGTGAAGCCCATCGACGTGGACGATGTGCCGATCGTGGCAATCACGCTCTCTCCGGAAACCGGAAGCGCCTATGACGATACGCAGCTCAGGCTCGTAGCCGACAACGTGCTCGACGAGCTCAGAAAGATCCCCGGCGTCGGCACCACGACGATCATCGGCGGACGGAGCCGCCAGGTGCGCGTGGTCCTCGACCCGCTCCGCATCGCAGGCTACGGTCTGTCGCCGCTCCAGATCGCCGGGGCCATCACCCAGTCGAACACCAATCTTCTCTCGGGCGAACTTGAGCAGGGCAGCAGGAAGCTCGCCCTCGAGACCGGCGGCTTCTTTACCCGGGCAAGCGACATACGGAACGCCGTGGTCGGCGTTGCAAATAACAAACCCATCTATCTCGGCGATGTTGCCGAGGTAACCGATGGCTTCGAAGAAACCACGAAACTCGCACGCATCGCTTTCAACAGTCATCACTCCACGCATGAGGGCATCAAGAACACTGGTGAAGGTGCCGCAGGCGAGCGTCCCGCCGTGACCCTGGCATTGGCTAAACGGCAGAAACTGAACGCTGTTCAGATCTCGGACCAGATCCTGGCAAAGCTCGATGCATTGAAAAAAACCAGCATCCCGCCGGGGATCAATGTTACCATTACCCGGAACGACGGCAAGACGGCCAACAACGCGGTGAACGAGCTGGTCTTCCACCTCGCGGTCTCGATCATCGTCGTGATCATCCTGCTGTTCGTGACCCTCGGCTGGCGCGAGGCCGCCATCGTCGCGCTCGCCATCCCGCTCACGCTGTTCATCACCCTTGCCATCGGCATGCTGGCGGGCCAGACCATCAACCGGATAACGCTCTTCGCGCTGATCCTTTCCCTGGGTCTTCTGGTCGATGACGCCATCGTGGTGGTCGAGAACATCCACCGCCACTACAAGCTCCAGCAGCATTCGAGATTGCAGGGCGCGATCATGGCCGTGAACGAGATCGGCATGCCCACGATCCTCGCGACCATAACCGTGGTGCTGGCATTCATCCCCATGGCGTTCGTCACGGGCATGATGGGCTCCTACATGAAGCCAATCCCTTTCAACGTGCCCGTGGCAATGGTCACGTCTCTCTTCGTGGCCTTTATCGTGACGCCCTGGGCGAGCTACCGGCTCATGAAGACCGACCATCATGGGAAGCAGCAGCTGCCCCTGGAGGAGACAAAGCTCTATAAGGGTTATAAAAAGGTCCTGGGACCGCTGCTCGAGAACCCCGGCAAACGCAAACTGTTCATGAGCATCATCATCGGCCTGTTCCTGATCGCCATGACCTTTCCACTCATGCAGTGGGTGAAGTTCCGCATGCTGCCGAAGGCGAACAAGAACACGTTCCTCGTCTCGATCGACTTGCCCGCCGGCACAGCGCTCGAGAACACGGACCGCGCAGCCAGGGCCGTAGGCGAGTATCTCCGCCGCATCCCTGAAGTGAAGGACTACGAGACCTTTGTGGGGACCGGCTCGGTCATGGACTTTAACGGCCTGCTCAGAGGCAGCGCGTTCCGCGAGGCGAGCCATTTCGCCGACGTGCGCGTGAACCTGATCGACAAGGAGGAACGTTCGACCTCGAGCGAGAGACTGGTGCTCAAGATACGGTCCGACATCGCCAAAATCGGGCAGGAAAACAATGCGAACATCAAGCTCGTGGAAGACCCGCCGGGACCGCCGGTGCGCGCCACCGTCGTGGCTGAGATCTACGGGCCGGACTATGACAAGCAACGCGAGATCGCCCGGGACATCAAGGCGCTCTTCGCCAGGACGGACCAGGTCGTGGACATCGACGACAGCGTGAAGGAGAAACAGGAGAAGTACCAGCTCATTGTTGACAAGGAAAAAGCAGCACTCGCAGGCGTGTCGACCGAACAGATCGTCCAGACCCTGCGCATGTCCCTGGCGGGCATGGCGATATCAACCCTGCACAAGCCTGACGCAAAGAACCCGATCGCCATCTTCCTGCGGCTTCCCAAGGGAGAACGCGCGGAGATGTCGGACATGGATAAGGTGTATGTTACGAATCCGCATGGGAACCAGGTTGCGCTCTCATCACTCGTGACGGTTGTGCCGTCGGAAATGGACAAGGCCGTATATCACAAGAACCTTGAACCCGTGACCTATGTGTATGCCGAGATGGGCGCCCGCAGCCAGGTCTATGCCGTGATCGATATGATGAAACATCTCCACAGAAATCCGATCCCCGAGGGGTATAAGATCAAGTGGGACGGTGAGATGAAGCTGACCCTTGATGTGTTCCGGGATCTGGGTGCGGCAATGGGCGTGGCGCTCATCGCCATCTATCTCCTGCTCGTAGGCAGGTTCCGTTCCTTCAGCATACCGGTGGTCATCATGGCGGCAATCCCGCTCTCGATGATCGGCATCATGCCTGGCTTTGCACTGACCGGCGTGTATTTCAGCGCTACCTCCATGATCGGTGTGATCGCCCTGGCGGGCATCGTGGTCCGGAACTCCATTGTGCTCCTGGAATTCATCCTCGACAAGAAGCATGAAGGGTTGCCGCTCATCCAGGCGCTGATCGAGGCGGGAGCGATCCGGACAAGACCGATAGTGCTTACGGCAGCCGCGGCGATCCTCGGCTCGGCCGTGATCGTAACCGATCCGGTGTGGTCGGGTCTGGCACTGGCGCTTATCTTCGGGATGCTGGCATCCACGGCTCTCACCCTGGTGGTGATCCCGCTCTTGTATTATATGGTTGAGAAGAAGAACTGGGAAAACGCGTAAACCAGTGCGGATTGCAGATTGCGGAATGCGGAATTAAACAACTCCTCTCCCCTGCGGGGAGAGGCTGGGTGAGGGGCGATCCGACCGCTGCCATCCGAAATCGGAGAAATATACCATGACAAACACCTGCGTCACCATGGAATGCAAAGACTGGATCAGCACCGTTACGATCGATAATCCACCCGATAACTACCTTGACATGGATGTCCTGTCAGGGCTGAATAAGATCATCAGCGAGACGATCTCATCCAGGGCCGAGCTTCGCGTGGTGCTGCTCATGGCACAGGGGAAAAACTTCTCAGCAGGCATTGATTACACCAGGTTTGTGAAGATGACGAAGGAGGAGGCAGGCCATTTTGCCGAGGTTGGGTACAATCTCTTGAAGCATATCGAGAACCTTCCGGTCCCGGTGATCGCCGCGGTCAAGGGTGAGACCTCGGGCGCGGGCCTCGGCCTTGCACTCGCGGCCGATATCCGGATAGCCTCATCAGATGCGGTATTCTCGTTCCCTGAGGCGCGGTTCGGGGTGCCGTCAATCTTCGGTTCGTCTCAGAGGTTGTACAAGACCGTGGGAGTTGGCAGGGCCAAAGAGCTTCTCTTCACCGGCCGGACCGTGGACGCTGAAGAGGCGCTCAGGATCGGGCTTGTGAACAAGGTGGTTCCTATCGACGCCCTCGACGATGAAGCGAACAGGCTCGCGGTAACGATCGGAGGAAACAGCCTGAGTTCCTTGCGATCGATCAAGATGCTCTTGAACGTCGGGCTGAACGAGGGCTACGAGGTCGGTCTGCGGCAGGAGGTCACTGCCTTCAGCGAGGCGTTCGATCCGGACACAAAGCAGTGGGAACGATTGTAACTAAACGGAGCTACGGATCAGGAATCACCTGACCGGAGCCCGAATCTCAAAGGAGGAAACAACAATGGCATTACGCGCAAAACAGATCATGAGTGAGAGAATTTCAGTGGGACCGGAAACAACAGTAAAGGAGGCGGCTCGCAAAATGATGTCATACGGACAGCCGGGGCTTCCCGTCGTGAACAACAACATGGAAGTCGTAGGAGTGATAACGGAATATAACGTGCTGGGCGCCATACGGGAAGGCATGAAGCTCAATACAATCCCGGCCTCGAGAATAATGACAACGGAGCCTACGACCGCGGATATCGACACCTCGTCCGAAGACCTCATACAGATGATGCTCATGAATAATTTTACCTTCATCCCCATCGTGAACAAAAACAAGTATGTCGGTATGGTAAGCAGGCTTTCGATCATGGATGCCTGTGTGTCGCCGGATTATAACGCATTTTCGTACTGCGAGCAGAAAGATCTGTGCGCCTGCGCGTGACCCCGGCCGCAATCGGCACAGAGGATGGTTTCGACGGCATATCGCAATTGAAAAGAAGAAATGCAAATGTACTTCCCGGACACAATGACGTGGTATCCCGAAAGGCTGATCAGGCTTTTCGCGGGGATTTTCGTGCTCGGGAGCGCGCTCCTCGGGTATTTCGAGCACCCGCACTGGTTCCTTTTCACCGGCTTCGTGGACGCGATGCTCACCATTTTCGCCTTGACAGGTCTCTGTCCCATGAGTATTATGTTGTATCGTGCAGGCGCGTGAGCGTTGCAAGTGCTAGTCAGGTCGGAACAATTGTTGAAAGGAGTTCACACCAATGCCGTTTTATGAATACGTATGTGAAGCTTGTAATAAAGAGTTCGTGCTTTTGCAGTCCATGACCGCAAAAGCCGAAGATACGGTCTGTCCCTACTGTAGCGAGAAAAAAGCGAGGAAGCTCGTCTCCAAGTTTTCATCAATGGGCGGGAATAACGCGGTCTGCAGCACCGGGGGACATTCCTGGGGCGGCGGCTGAGGTTCCTGATCGACCCGCCGTGCGCGGATCAGAACACCTTACAAGCCTGAGGGTCACTTGACTCTCAGGCTTTTTTGTGTAACACTGCCTTGCCGCAACTGAATCGGCCCTCTATGGCTACTGTCTCCCTCAAAACGTTCTTGCACCCCCGGCGCTGGTACGCATGGCCGGTCCTGGCGCTCATGCTCATCATGAGTTGGATGCCCTCGCGCGTTCTCTGGGTCCTGGGCAACGGCCTCGGATCAATCGCTTCCTGGTTCCCCACCCCTAATCGTCGCTTTGCTGAGCGCAACATCGAACTCTGCTTCCCGGACATGAGCCTCCCAGGAGCGTCAGCATGCTCGTAAAAAAGCATTTCCGCTTGAGCGGTTTTGCCATCCTCAGCCTCAGCGTGGCCTGGTTTGCGCCACCGTGGCGGCTTGAAAAATTCATCACCATCCGTGACGGACATTATCCTCGATACCGTTCATGCGAGCGGAAAAAATATCATACTGCTCGCGCCCCATTTCATCGGCCTGGACATGGGAGGTGCGCGTCTGGCCGCGGATAGAAGCAAAAAGTGCGTTGAGCATGTACCGCAGATCCCGGGACCCGTTGCTGGAATACCTGTTTGATCGCACGCAGCCGGTTCGGCCCCGTTCTCGTGGAACGCATGGCAAGCCTGAAACTGATTATCCGTGCTATCCGCGACGGGAGGATCTTTTACTATTTGCCGGACCAGGACATGGGGGAGCGTGCAAGCGTCTTCGTCCCTTTTTTCGGACATCCCCGCCGCAACCGTGACAATCCTAAGCCGCCTGGCGGAGACTACGAATGCGGCCGTGTCTCCCCTGCATCACACGCATCCTTCCCGGAGGCCGGGGGTACGAATTGCGGATCTACCCACCCCTCGAGAATTTCCCAACTGCTGATCCAATGGCCGATGCGGCGCGCATGAATAAGGAAATCGAAAAATGGGTGCGCGAAATGCCGGAGCAGTACATGTGGTCCTATCGACGGTTCAAGACCCGGCCGAATAATGAACCTTCCTTGTATGAATAACTGGCGCATGTTCGATACAGGCGCGCATATCGGCGCCTATAACATGGCCGTTGATGAAGAGCTGCTGGCCCGTGCACAGGCGGGAGAACAAGTCCCGGTTCTCCGGTTCTACACCTGGGACCCGGCCGCTGTCTCGATCGGCAGGTTTCAGAAGATCAGTGACGCAGTGAATGCAGACGCCTGTGAACGGCGCGGCATCGACATTGTGCGGCGAATCACGGGCGGCAGGGCTGTACTCCATGACCGGGAGCTCACCTACAGTGTCATTGCGCGCACTGACGATCCCTTCTTTCCCGCGAATGTCCTCGGCACCTACAAACTCATCGCCGCCGGACTTCTCCAGGGCATCAGGAACCTCGGCATCCCCGCCGAGATGGTCTCGCGTTCCAACAGACACGCAGCCCTCGTAAAAAAGAACGCAAAAGACCCTGCTTGCTTCTCCTCCCCTTCCTGGTACGAGATCCTCGTACACGGCAGGAAGATCATTGGCAGCGCCCAGCGCAGGCTGTCCGGCGCCTTTCTTCAGCATGGCTCGATTCTTATGGATTACGATCCCGCGCTCGAAGCCGAGGTCATCCCCGGCGGCGGCAGTAATGACGTCGTCACTTCCATCACGCAGGAACTGGGCCGGGACATGCCTCTTGAAGACGTGAAGCATGCCTTCGTGAAAGGCTTTTCAGAGGCATTGGCGATAAATTTTAAAACCTGAAGTTGGTACAGGAGATGGCTGGTCTGATTCGGGTTGTTTGTGTTCAGAATGCTGCTCTTGCACTTCTTTGAGACAGGTTCTGCTGCAGGTTTTATCCGCATTACCCTTTCCACCGCTGCAACACCTCCCTCGCTGCAACCACGCCGGATATCGACGCCTGGATCAGCCCGCGGGTCACCCCCGCCCCATCTCCGACAGCGAAGAGGTTCTTCACTTCCGTCTCGAGACGAGGCGTGAGTTTCAACTTCATGGAATAGAACTTCACCTCAACGCCATAGAGCAGGGTATCACCTGAGTTCACACCCGGCGCGATATTGTCAAGCGCCTCGAGCATCTCGGTGATGTTATGAAGATGGCGGTACGGCAGGACAAAGCTCAGGTCGCCGGGCGTAGCGTCTTCGAGCGTGGGTCGGACCGAACTTTCTGCGATGCGCTCGGGTGTTGAACGCCTTCCCATCTTGAGGTCGCCAAGCCGCTGAACGATCACGCCGCCGCCAAGCAAGTTCGCGAGTCCGGCGATATATCTGCCGTACGCGATCGGCTCATTGAAAGGCCTCGTAAAATCAGTACTCACGAGCAGGGCAAAGTTCGTGTTGTCCGTGGTCCTGCTCCGGTAGCTGTGGCCGTTCACGCTGTAAATGCCCTCGCTGTATTCCTTCACCACCTCGCCGTAGGGATTCATGCAGAACGTCCGCACCCGGTCTCGAAATCTTCTGGAGTAATAGATAAACTTGCCTTCATACGCCACATCGGTTATGTCTTTCATGATAGGCGCCGGAAGTTCGACCCTCACCCCGATGTCCACCGGGTTTTTTTGGACCGATAACCCGAGACGTTTTGCCTCCTTTGAGAGCCAGGTCGACCCTTCCCTGCCGGCCGCGGCAATGACATATGTTGCATCGAACGTATTCCCATCCCCTATCCTGACCCCGGTCACGTGCCCGTTCTTTGTTGTGATCTGCTCAACCGGAACATTAAAGAGGACATCGATCTTGCCGGCAAGATGCCCCCTGATCTTGCTCAGGACTTCCTTGCAGAGGTCTGTGCCGATATGCCTGATGCGCGCGGGGATTAGTTCGAGGTTGTATCCTGCGGCTTTTTTCTTGAGACGGGACAGGGCGGTAGTATCCTCGCCGTGCACTGCGCCTCCGGCGCCGAAGGACAAATAGACAGAGTCGACATAGTCGATGAATAACGAGAGCTCTTCTGCAGAAAGATAATCCTTCAGCCATCCGCCGAATTCAGGAGTGAGCGTAAGTTTGCCGTCGCTGTACGCGCCCGCACCGCCCCAGCCGCACAGGATGCTGCAGAGGCTGCACTGCACGCAGGGACTGTCGGATTCGACCATGGGGCAGGCACGCTGCTGAATATCGCTGCCCTTCTCGATCATCAGCACTTTGAGATCGGAGTTTTTGACGAGTTCGAGCGCCGCGAAGATGCCCGCGGGCCCGGTCCCGATGATGATGACATCGTAGGAGGTAACCAAGGCTAATCACCAGGAGCTGACTTAAGGACAGATAAAAGCGATCAACGCAAACGCAGAAGACCCGTCAGGGTGAGGAAGAAGATATAAGATACCGACAAAAACGCCGGCCTTTCTCATTTTCGGGTCCGGACAAAATTAACCAGATTCCAGCGCTCCCCGGGCGTGAGCTTGTCCTTAAAGGCCGGCATGCGGCCGAAGCCCAGGGTGACGGCCTTGAAAATTGCGGCGTCGCTCAGGCCCTTCAACATGTCGTGGTCGAGGCCGGGCGGGGGCGGAACGAGTTTTTTGCCGACCCTGCCGCGTTCCGCCGAGGTTTCTCCGTGACACATGGCGCAATTCGTCTCGAAGAGCGTCTTTCCCTGGGACAGGGATGCCGCAGTCGGGGCCGTTGGATTTCTGAGCTCCGACTCTTGCGAGATGATTTCCTTCCCCGTAACGGGCACAGCGCCGGCAGGCGCGGAAAGGACCGGTGCTTTATACGGTTTGTAGGATTGCTGTTCGTCCATATAGATGGCCGCCATGAGCAATGGCACGGCCACAAGAATGACCAGCTTTAAAATGCGTTTCATATCGTGACCTCAGAAGTCGTGCGAACAGCCCCTGCTTCTTTCATGACTGATTCGGCCCGGTTTTTCCGGTCAGCCGATGGGACGAACACGCTGATGCCGATAAATCCCTCGGAGATGGCGGGGTCATAGAGACGCTCCCTCAGCGGGGGAAGCCTCATCTCCAGGAACATCCCGGCTATCGTGCCGATAATGGCAAAGAGCATGGTGAGTTCGTAGGTGACGATGCCGGTCGGGTAAAGGGCGATGATCGGTTTGTCGCCGGTCTGCACCGGGTAGACCCATGCGGTGCCGGCCGCAAGGAGAAAGCCGGCGACTGCGCCGACAATGCCGCCGGCCAAAGAAAACCAGCGGAACCAGGTGCGTTGATTTGTCTTCACCAGCACGCCGTCGGGATAGGGCACTGAAGTCAGCGAGGTGATCTGCTCTTCGGAGAACCCGGCCTGTACCAGACTGTCCACGGCCTTTGCCGCGGTCTCAACGTCTTTGAATATCCCCAGCGTTTCCATCGGACCACTCCTTTAACCAAAACCGAATGTTCACCAAACCACGAAAAAGCCTCAATGTCTTCGAGCGAAATAATTGATTTTCTAACCCAATCCGCAATCGCAAATCCGCAATCGCTTACTCCTTCCCCGCGATCGACGGCAGCTCGGCGCGTCCGAGCGGAACATCGGCCTTCGCGGACTTCGAGCTCTCGCACGTCGGTCACCGCCACGATCGGGAAAAACTTGGCAAAGAGGGTGTAGAGCAGGGCGAAACTGGCCAGGGCCACAAGGTTGACGGAAATCTCCACCCAGGAGGGGGAGTAAGCTCTGCCAGATAAAGGGCATGTTCTTGTGGGAGAGCGACGGCACGATGATCAGGAAGCGCTCGATGAACATGCCGACGTTGACCAGCAGCGACACCACCAGCATGACCCCGATGGAGCGCCGCAGTCTTTTAAAGCACAGTGTCACGATCGGCAGCACCGCGTTGCCGAAGAGCATCAGCAGCAGGAGGGGCGTGTACTTGTCCGCCATGAAGCTGAAGACCTCCCACTCGATCGGTTCATGGGCGTACCAGGTGAGTCTGACCTCGACAAAATAGGCATAGGCCCAGAGCAGGGAGATGACCAGCAGCAGCTTCCCCATGTTGTCGAAGTGCAGCGGGGTCAGGTAATCCTCCAGATGGAAGGCCCGGCGGATGACGATCATCAGGGTGATCACGGCGGCCACCCCGGAGAGGATTGCGCCGATCACGAAGTAGGGGGGAAAGATGGTGCTGTGCCAGCCGGGGACCACGGTCACGGCAAAGTCCCAGGCCACGATGGAGTGCACCGACACCGCCACCGGGATGATCAGGGCCGCCATCAGCGTCGAGGCCTTGTGGTAGACCGACCACTCCTGGGCGCGTGCCGCGCCACCCCATGGCCAGGACGGCGTAGAGCTGTCTGGCGCCAGCCACGCGAGCGGTCGCGGGCAATTGCCAGGTCGGGAAGCATCCCCAGGTAGAGAAAGAGGCTGCTGCCGATGATGTAGGCCGTGATCGCCGTCACGTCCCACAGCAGCGCCGAGCGGAAATTGGGCCACAACCCGCGCTGGTTGGGATAGGGGATCAGGTAGAAGAAGATCCAGTTGCGTCCCAGATGGATCAACGGGAAAAGGCCCGCCACGGTGATGCTGAAAACGGTCATCGCCTCGGCAGCGCGCAGGATCGGCCTGCGCCAGTTGGCCTGGGAGAGGCGCAGGATGGCCGAGACCATGGTCCCGGAATGGGAGAGGCCGACCCAGAAGACGAAGCCGGTGATGTAGAAACCCCACATGACCGGACGGTTCTTGCCGGTCACACTCATGCCGTGTCATCACCTGATAGGTAAAGGCAGCCAGGCCCCAGGCCACCACCGCCCCGAGGAAGAAAGCGAGCAGGTACCAGCGCAAGGTCGGCGGGACGCATCGAGGAGAGCATCTCGTCGTTCAGTTGTGCCGGCGCTTTTGGCGGCAACGCGTGTCGGATTCAGACATGTTCGCGCCCTCCTCCCTTAGATAATAGACCGAGGGATGAGTGCCCAGATGCTCCAGCAGCCGGAATCGCCGCGGGCTGCGGGACAGGCGGGAAACCCGGCTCTGCGGGTCGGCCAGTGTTGCCGAATACCATTGCCTCCGCAGGGCAGGTCTGGGCGCAGGCCGGCTGCACCTCGCCGTCTCTGATCATTCGCGCCTCTGCTTTGGCTTCTTCCTTGGCCCGGCGGATGCGCTGGATGCAGAAGGTGCACTTCTCCATCACCCCGCGGCTGCGCACGGTGATGTCCGGGCAGAGCTGGTTGTTGAGAGGCGGCGGCCACGAATGCTCGTGGTCGTAGAAATTGAAGACCCGCACGGCATAGGGGCAGTTGTTGCCGCAGTAGCGGGTGCCGACGCAGCGGTTGTAGACCTGGCCGTTCAGGCCGTCGGGGTTATGGTAGCTGGCATAGACCGGGCAGACCGGCTCGCAGGGGGCATCATGGCAGTGCTGGCAGAGCACCGGCAGGAAGCGCACCCGCACGTCCGGGTATTCCCCCACCCAGAAGCGCTCGATCCTGCAGCCAGTGCATGTCGCGGCCCTCGGCGATCTCCTTTTTTTCGCAGATGGCCACGTTGTTCTCGGCCTGGCAGGCGACCACGCAAGCGCCGCAGCCGGTGCAGCGGTCGAGGTCGATCGACCATTCCCCATTTGTACGGGCTCGTTAGTTTTTCCATATTATTTAAACCTCATAAAAAACAGTTTCTCGCCAAGGCGCAAAGGTCGCAAAGGAAGGCCGAATCTTTTGTGATTAAAACCAAATCTCAACGATATTCTTTGCGTACTTTGCGAGAAAATTCTTTATGCTTATATCTCGATCAACTCGCTCCGGTAGCTCCCCTGGGGATGTCCCGCGGTCACCAGTTCACCCTTGTCCGAAATTCTCGCTATCTTCACCCGGGTCGCGTTCCAGGCCGGTTGTGGCTTCGTTCCCTGCATGATCACCGCCAGCAATGTGAGCGGATTTGCTCCCCGCCCCTTTGCATAGCGTCCCATATCCTTGTATCCCTGTCCCAAGGGGATCGCCGCCATGTCCGGCCGTATACCCGGGTAGATCACTGCCGGCAAGCGAATCGATCCTTGAGTCGAGGTTACCTCGACCAGGTCTCCGAAACTGACCCCAAGTTCGGCCGCAGTTGTGGGATTGAGCTCGACCCAGCTGTCCCAGACCACGGTAGTCATGGGATCGGGGAGCTGCTGCAGCCAGGGAAGTGAAGCGCCGCGTCCGTCATAAAAGGCTGTTGAGGGATAAATCGAAAGATGGAGCGGGAATTCTTTCTCATTTCCGGCGAAATCGGGTTTTGCGGGAGCAGGGAGACCCGCAGCTGCCTGCCAGCGGAATCCTTTTCCCTGGTCACGGCCCTCTTTGAAAAGTCCGCCGTTTTGCAGAAGCCCCGCCCACCTTGCTTCGAAATCCTCGCCCGCTGCAAGGCCGACCCGCTTTTTCATCTGGGCCTTCAACATTTCCAGATATGATTCGTACGGAAATGCGGTCTTCATCTGCCCGCCCAGTTCATGGGCCACGGTCATGAGAACTTCGGAAAACTGGCGCGTGTCGAATACAGGCGTCACGACCGGCTGCATCAGCCCGATCACACTATCCCGTGTGCCTGCAAGCGGAATCACGTCACCCCAGCTCTCCAGCGCCGCGTGGTCCGGAAGGATCAAATCAGCCTGCAGTGCCGTATCGTCCATGAGCGGGGAAAAACTGACGATGAACGGGACCTTGGAGAGCGCCTTCTGAAAACCGGTTGCAGGGGGAATGGTGTGGACCGGGTCGCCGTGGATCATGACCATCTGGATATTGACAGCGCGCATTTTCTTAACAAGGGAGAAGAACTCGTCAAAAGAGTCTGTTGGGCCATCCGGTGACCCGTTGTCCGGGTAGAGTCCCGCCAACGTGGTTCAGGTTCCCCACCAGCACATTTAAGAGCTGGACAGCGCGGACCGATTCAAGGCCGTTGCTCTGAAAGGCAACTGCCTCACCTGCCATGAGCGAGCGAGGGACGGGTCGTGGCGAACTCCCGGGCAACCTCGGCAATGGCCTGCTGCGAGAGACCGGTCACCTCAGCGACACGGGGAAGATCGTACGCCTTGAGCCCCTGCAACAGGGTTTCCTCGTGAAGCCCGTTCGCTGCGATTGAAGCTTGATCATAAAGGGACTCGTCAAGGATCAGTCTGGCCATGCCGAGGGCCAGCGCCCCTTCACTTCCCGGCCTCGCAGGCATCCAGCGATCGGCCGAGGCAGCGGTCAATGACAGCCGGCCGCCGACGTAGGTGAAGTGGCCGCGGACCGTGTCCCTGCCCTGGCGCATCCGGCCGAATGCATATCCGTACTGAACAGGCGACAGATGGCTTTCCACGAAATCGGCGCCGAAGCTCAGCAGATAGCGGGTCCCACTGATATCATAATAAGGAAGGCTCCCCTGACCAAAGCTTTTACTGTTGGCCGACCGAAGCCAATCCGGGCCGAGCAAATCGTAGGAGACCTGGTTATCCGAACCGTACGAGCGCATGAAGCGCGTCGTCAGTTCGGACAGCGTGCCCGCAAGCTGCGGGGTCATCAAACAAAGACGGTCGGTCGCATTTTGCTGCTGCAGGTTTTTCAGTTGTCCCACGAGCAGGTTCAGTGCTTCTTCCCAGGCGATCTTCGCGAATTCTCCCGAGCCGCGGGGCCCGACGCGCTTGAGCGGCTGCGGTATGCGGTCGGGATGATAAAGTTCCTGAAGAGCCGCCTGTCCCCGCGCACAGAGTTTTCCCCTGTTGACCGGGTGCGCGGGGTTTCCCTCTATTTTTTTGGCCCGCCCTTCCGACACCCGGACGAGGATGCCGCATCCGGCCTGGCAGGAGCGGCAGGAGCTGGCATAGTAAACTGCCTTGCCGGGAGTCACTCCCTCATCGGGCGGGATCAGGTAGGGGATCAGTTTTTCATTTGCCGACTTGCATCCAGCAAGCATGGCGCTCGTGGCGGTAAGTCCGCTCAATTGTAAAAAGGTCCTTCGATTCATTCGGCTTTCCTCAGAAGTCACGATCTCAGAAAAATTAAGAACTAAGTTGTCATTCTGAGCATAGCGAAGAATCTTGATTTAGCTTTCCGTTTCAAGACCCTTCACTTCGTTCAGGGTGACGCATTCTGACTTTACGAATGCGTCATTTATGGCACGTCCAGCAATCGATACTTGCCTTATGCTGCCGATGACAGTTCAGGCACCAGCCCATATCGATTTTGATGGTCCGGGTTACACGCGGCATGGCGGCCACATCCTGTGGCAACCTGCGCAGACGAGTCCGGCTCGAATATGCATCATGTGCGGGAAATAGACATGGTCCGGCACGTGGTACACTCTGACCCAGGGAACAGGTTCTTTTTTTTCCCAGTACGTCATCAGCTTTTTTATTTCAGGAGAGTTCTGAGCAATGAACATATGGCAGGCCCGGCAGTCCGCAACAGCGGGAATGCCGGCAACAGGCGACTTCGGAGCGTCGCGGTGACAGAACAGGCACGGAATGCCGTTCTCGCCCGCATGCATCTTATGGCTGAAGGCTATCGGCTGAACAGGCGAGCGGTCCCAACGGTCCAGCGGCAAAACGTACATGAACACCGAGCCGGCTATAAGGGCAAGCGCGGCAGCGGCAAGCCCGCGTAGAAGATATGTTATTTTCATTTTGTCTGTTTACCCGGGAGCGACTGATGATCGTATGGACCTTGGAGATCCGTCATGTTACACCCCTTACCTCCGTGAACCGCATAATGTCTCACAGGACATGACTTTTCCAAATTTAGCTGAATTGCGATGATTGTCAAGTCACAGGCGGTAACCATGCCCCTACTTCAAGCTCAACATGTTTTTTCTAATTCGGTTCAATTACTATGACTGATAATATTATGTATTATATAATAGCACCTCTGTTCAGGCACTGCATAAAAGTACAGCTCTTTTTTTATTAGTATAATACACTTTTACGTGAAGGGGATTTAGAACTTAAGTCTTATGTCCGGGATGCAGGCTTCTTGTTATCCGAACCGCGGTAATAGTCAAGTCCCGGGCGGAACTGAGGCATCACGCCAACTCAGATCAAAAGAAGTTCGCGCTCGCCATTCAGATACCGTTGCGCAAGGAGCAGGAGTTTCAGGTAATAGCGGTCAATACTCGGGACAAAATCATTCACGGACACCCGCACCTGCTCGCTTGGCGAACCGGTACGGTATAGGGAACATTCATCAGTCGATCGTTTACCGGAGAAAAGCTCTATCCCCGTTTCAAGGTTCATCTCAAGCACACCGGCCACTTCTTCTTTCTGAATCGCAAGGGTAGCGGGCCGGACATCGCGAACAAGCAAAAACACGTCCTGGAATTCGTATTCGATCGCTTTGGGTGTAAAACAGTATACAAACACCCTGCGTCCGACAGGCACAAGGTCCGTGAAACGGACCTCAAGTCCCAGTTCCTCCCTGATCTCGCGAGGCCCGGCGGCCTTCGCATCCTCGCCGGCGATGTAGTGTCCCCCGACGCTAACATCGAACTTGTCGGGCGCAATCTTTTTCAGCGCTGACCGCTTCTGGAACAGCACATAACCCCTGCCCTCGCGCTCATACAGGATGAGGCAATGGAATGCCCCGTGCCATACACCCGTCTCGTGCGCCTTATCGCGCGTGATGACCTCTCCGGTTTTTCGGCCCGCGCAATCCAAAACGTCAAAATATTCCATCTTGACGCTCCCTTTCGCCACTGAAGCGTAACACGCGATAATTATACGCTTATTTATTTTGTCTGGCAACTATCTCATTATTTCAGTATAATGAACTGTATTTTTCTGTGCCTCATTATGAATATAGTGACCTTCTACAATTCCTATCCGGGTATGTACATCACCCAATCGTTCTTTCACTCCTTCATAGCAGCGCTTCTCGTCGACGCGGCACTTCGGGCGTGGAAGATCGAGAACCCCGTCGTGCGCCAGCGCTTCCGCCTGCTCGTCATCGTCCTGCCGATTCTTTCATTTCCACTCTACCAGGCGATCAATCCCTTGCGCAGCTCGCTCTCCTTCAGGCTGGAAGCCCTGTTTGATATGACCCGATGGCTGAATCTGGAAATCTGGCGGGGCATTTCGGCGTGGGTGCTGTTCCTCATGTTATTGTCCTTAACGACTATTGTCTTCATCGTTCAGGAGATAATCCCGATCATCAAGCATGCCCTTGCATCGCGAGGCAAGGAGGCACAGGGCGAAAAACCCGCTGCGGATTCAATGGTAAGCAAGGCTTTGGCTCATCTGCCCGATCCCAAACCGGAGGTCTTTATCATCCAGGACGACGACCTCATTCTGTTCGTTACAACGGGGAAACGCCCTGCGATCTTTATTTCCACAGGAACCGCCGGGACGCTGACGGAAGAGGAAATTCAAACGGCGATAGCCCATGAAATCGCCCACATTGAACGAAATAAACGGCCGCTGCTGATCGTCACGTTCCTGCTCAGGATCGTGCAGTTTTTCAATCCCATCGCACTTGTTGAATTCCGGAGGATCGTTCAGGAAGAGGAAAAAATCTGCGATGATATTGCAATCACCCTTACCGGCAAGTCACAGGCGCTCGCAGATACGCTGCGAAAGTTCCACGGTCCTGCTGACGAAGATGAAGCAGATCAAGCAGAAAGCACACTTGCAAGGGACCGTCTGGAGGAATTCAGCCACGCAATGATCATTGAGGACCGAATCGCGCGCCTCGAGGCGAACCACATACAGAGGCGTACGAAGGATCGTTTTGCTTTTGTCTTGACCAGCATTGCGATCATCATGATCAACTACTCCGTCGTATGACGGACAAAGGAGACCCCATGCGGGAACGGATACTCGGCTTTATCATGTTCATAATAGCGGTTGCCGCCTTGATCGGCTCGCTCAAATTGTTGAACTGGACGCCCGACATGCTGCAGCAGGGACTTCCGAGCACCTATGGCAGCATCGATGAGGTAAAGGCGAAACTTCATATCCGCGACATATACATTCCCTCATACTATCCTCAAGGATTGCAGTGGCCGCCCGCACGGATAACAGCGCAGTCCAAGCCATATGCAATGATCCTGATGGAATTCAAACGGAAGGAAGACAACAACGTCTCCCTCGCTATTTCGCAGACAACGTTGCCCAACCCGGTCCCAAACGCGCTGATAGAGATGACCCGTACAAACGAACGAGTAAACTTTCCCTTCAAGGGACGAAATGCCCTGCTCGAAGTAGGTCTGTGCAAGGACAATGAACAGTGCTGCCGCATCTCGTGGAACGAGTCTTCCTACCATATCGAAGTGGCCATGGTAGCCCCTCCTTCAGAAATTGTGAAAATCGCAGAAAGCATGGTCTACGAACAAGCCCAATAGGAGCATTTGCAGTTCAAAACCCGCATTATTTGCGCCTGCCTGAACTTTATCAGGGTTTTTAAACATTTTCATCGGTGCAATGCCCTTTTTGACTACGAACAATTTCCCATGAGCCTAAGAGTTTATACCGATTATCAATATCCCCTTCTTATGGTATGGTTCAATCAACGATAGGATATTACACAGCCGAAAGGAGGATCAGATCATGTTTAAACATACTGGTGGACAGAGGGTTGAAAGCGGAACGTACTGGGATGTCATGACCGGACTGAGGGTCGACTTCGACCAGGAAGGGACGCTCCCCGGAGGAAACGGGACAACGTACCTGAAAGCGTCATCAAGTGCAATACTGCTGTTGGGGCCCATTCTTGGGTTGGCCTATGTCGTGTTAATGCCGATCATGGGTATCGTGACGGCACTGTCCCTCCTGGTGCAGAAAACGCTCGGCGGGGTGTTCGGCCTGGGCAAGTATATCGTCCACTTCGGATGGAGACCCGCGGAGGCATACCTGGGTGGAAAGAACAAAAAGAAGGGTGACAGTGATAAGGCGGGAAGATCGCCGTCTGAAAAGTGAGCGGGTAACCGGCAGTATCACGATGATACATTGAACGCTGACAAAAAAATAAAACCAAAGGAGGAACACAGTATGAATTCCATGTTTGATTTCATCACGCACGTCAAGGGGATCGAATACATCCTTTCCCTCACCTTCATTGCCGGATATGTGCTGTTCTGGGAGGTGCTGAAGCCGAAACCATTCAAGAAGGTGAAGGAGACCGGCCAGGAAGACCTGGCGTACGTCAAGCAGAACGGCATGAAGAACAACCTGAAGCTGGCAGGCAAGATCGCCGCTGCACCCTTTGTCGGACTGCTCTATGTGATCCTGCTCCCTGTCGGCCTGGTCAGCGCATTGTCCTACGCCCTGGTCTCGGGAGTGGCAGGGAAAAACACATCCTTTTCCTGGAGACCGGCCGAGGCGTACCTCTCCGGCAAAAAGAAGACCAAGAAGCACGAAGCAGTTGATGACAAGCAGTCTGAGCAGAAGTAACTCTACCAACCCGGGAGGGGCGCATCTAGGTTTCGGCGCCCCTCTCTACGAATAAACCTCAACCCGGAACAAAACAAGACCAGGAAAAACACCGTTCCCAAAGACCGAATTGGAAATACTCAAAGGTCCTCGATTCACCTTCCGTCATTCCTGTCCGCAGGACGGAGTCTCACAAGGGGTTCTGCTTCCGCAGCATGTCTGGGACTTCCCGCAGTGGGTCCTGATCGGCGTTTCGGAACCGGCGTTCTTGATAAGAAAACCGCTTCCTCCTGAAAAGATTCTTCGTATGCTGCCCTTGCACTCAGGACAGGAATCGACAGGAGCATCATGCATTGACTGACTGATCTCGAACCGCTTGCTGCAGGCATCGCAATAATATTCATAAATCAGCATAACGTTCTCCTTTGCTTCTTCATAATTCTCTTAATTGCATGCAGGACAGAAAATATTGATTAACAGAGAAAACAAAAACCCCGGAAAGCATGCAAGCTTCCGGGGTTTGAAATCAACCTGTTAGATTTTCTGCAAAATAGCGAGTGCCGATTTTGTAAAACAGACGCCCTCGGGCAGTTTGCAGTTTCCCGCTTTTTTCTGGCCCAGGGGCTGTTCCGGCTGTTGCATCACAGAGATGCCGCTCTTCGCATCCGCAAAAAGACGGGAGAACTGGCCCGGAAGGTTCTTGATTTCCTCATCATACTGGACTTCGAATTTCGCCATGTTTTCCTTGACCGCCGCGAGCGTTTTCAGAAAAGAATTGCAGGAACGGCAAAACGTATCTGCCTCCTGGTTCTTGAGCATGCCGAACAGATATGCATAACCTCGTGCCTGATTCATGATTTCCATAGAGCGCAACCTCCGAGATCCATGATTGAACAAAATTTAGTGAGCACATCCCCCATCATCACTATGACCACCGCAGCAGCCCTGGAGTGTTAACTCCGGGAGGCTCTTTGACGTGAACATCGCCATGTTTTCCCGTACCGTGGCCGCCTGCGAACGATGCACGACAATACCCATCTGGTTCAGCCTCGTGAGCGCGCCCGCGCCGATGCCGCCCACCACGATCGCGTCAACCTTCTGGTTGTCGAGTGCCTTCATCGGATTGCATGCTCCGTGCGTGTGGTGCTGGTCACGGTTGTTGATCGTTGCAAGAGCATTCGTGTCCGTATCGACAACCACGAATATCGGCGCTGAGCCGAAATGATTGTACACGGCACTTTCGATCCCCTCGTCTGTCTGTACCGGAAAACAAATCTTCATTTACTGTTCCTCCCTGGTCTTGAATTTGTAAAACGGTTATTCAAATACGATGGCCCTGCCTTTGCTGAGTGCCGCCGCAGCCTTCTTTCGAGCAATAGTAAGGATCCTCTGTACAGTACCTCGTGACACGCCCATCCTGAGACCCGCCTCCTCCTGCGTCAGGTCGTCGAGATCGCAGAGCTTAAAAGCCTCCAGCTCATCCCGGGACAGGGATATCGTTTCGACCTCGGACATCGGGATGCCCGTGGGCTTAAATGCCTTCCCCTTGAAACTGCACTGGCAATGCCGCGGCTTTTTACATCGTGGAGACATGGCGATCCTTTCTTATTTCGTGCATATGCACATTATGATAACGGACCTTCCCGATGTTGTCAAGAGTTTTTTCTTCAAGCTTTTCCCGTAACGTTTTCATTGCTATGGTGTGGAATCAGGTGTGGCTGGGGAAACCTTCTGATAAGGACCGCATCGAGAAGCGTATTGCCCCTGGAGTCATCGCGTCCATTTTGGCCGTTTTCGTGCTGGAAACCGCCCTTTTTGACTACGAACAATTTCCCATGAGCCTAAGAGTTTATACCGATTATCAATATCCCCTTCTTATGGTATGGTTCAATCAACGATAGGATATTACACAGCCGAAAGGAGGATCAGATCATGTTTAAACATACTGGTGGACAGAGGGTTGAAAGCGGAACGTACTGGGATGTCATGACCGGACTGAGGGTCGACTTCGACCAGGAAGGGACGCTCCCCGGAGGAAACGGGACAACGTACCTGAAGGCGTCATCAAGTGCAATACTGCTGTTGGGGCCCATTCTTGGGTTGGCCTATGTCGTGTTAATGCCGATCATGGGTATCGTGACGGCACTGTCCCTCCTGGTGCAGAAAGCGCTCGGCGGGGTGTTCGGCCTGGGCAAGTATATCGTCCACTTCGGATGGAGACCTGCGGAGGCATACCTGGGTGGAAAGAACAAAAAGAAGGGTGACAGTGATAAGGCGGGAAGATCGCCGTCTGAAAAGTGAGTGGGCAACCGGCAGTATCACGATGATACGTTGAACGCTGACATAAAATAAAACCAAGGAGGAAACAATATGAATTCCATGTTTGATTTCATCACGCACGTCAAGGGGATCGAATACATCCTTTCCCTCACCTTCATTGCCGGATATGTGCTGTTCTGGGAGGTGCTGAAGCCGAAACCATTCAAGAAGGTGAAGGAGACCGGCCAGGAAGACCTGGCGTACGTCAAGCAGAACGGCATGAAGAACAACCTGAAGCTGGCAGGCAAGATCGCCGCTGCACCCTTTGTCGGACTGCTCTATGTGATCCTGCTCCCTGTCGGCCTGGTTAGCGCGCTATCCTACGCCCTGGTCTCGGGAGTGGCAGGGAAAAACACATCCTTTTCCTGGAGACCGGCCGAGGCGTACCTCTCCGGCAAAAAGAAGACCAAGAAGCACGAAGCTGTTGATGACAAGCAGACTGAACAGAAGTAACCCAACCAACCCGGGAGGGGCGCATCTAGGTTTCGGCGCCCCTCTTCTCCTCTTTAATGCCGGAAGGCGCCAGGCGTAAACCATCTCCCTATTCTCAGTCTGAGAGAAGCAAACAATCCCACATTTCCACTATGCCGGGGAATCATTCACTTCTTTTACGATGGGGAAAATGTTTATTTTCAATATATTATGAATATTTTCATGGCTCCTCCGGTGGTCATTCGAAAGACGTAGGAACAAAATCCACTGTCTTATAGGAATAATCCCCATCTCCTCTAGGAATACAGTTCACTCCCCTATAGGAACAATATTCCATCCTCCGTGGGACAATAATCTTCTCCCCTTGGGAACTGTATACACTATTCTTTTATTCAATCCTCTGTTACATTGAAAACAGAAAAGACGTGAAGCTGAGTGAAGTTGAATGGGATAATACATCTCACACAAAGGGGGGTGACTCAAATGTTGATATGGAAAGGTGGACAGCAAGCAGTAACAGGAACATACTGGGATATTACTACAGGTGACAGGCTTTCGATCAAAGATCAAGATATGCTTCCGGGTGACAGCTCGACAAAGTACATCAAGGCTCCCATTGCCGTGGTGCTCTTGTTGGGGCCGGTTTTTGGTTTGATTTTTGCGATTTTCATGCCGTTCATAGGTATTGCAATGGCACTATTCTTTGGGGGCAAGAAAATTGTCAGCGCGGGTAAGACGGCTGTCCAAAGAATGGCTAACTCAGCAGTAAAGAACATATTCTTTGCGTGGAAGCCCCTCCAGGCCTATCTTGCCGGCAGGCAGAAGGGAAACAAAAAAGAAAAGGGCATGGGGAGAACTAAGAGGACGAAATGATTCCTCGGCAAGACCTTACGAAAATGAGGCAGACCATGGGAACAGGTAACCTGATTCTGCCTCTCCGATGTTTGCGTATCCAACGACTACTTGTAGAGAAGGGAGGGTCACAATGTGCGAGCGGAAGAAAATAATTATATCGTTCATTCTTGTATGCTGTTTTATTCTGTGTTGCTCCGGGGGGGGAACTGCCGCAGCCCAATCGCTCTCCGATGAGACGCAGTCTTGCCTTGAGTGCCATGCACAGCAGGGGCTTAAGGTGTCATTTCAGAATAACGAATCAATGGAAGCATATGTCAATGCCGTCACATTCAAGGCTTCCGTGCATGCATCTCTCGGCTGTGCAGGCTGCCATACCGAGTTTTCCAGGAATGATCACCCCACGCGGGTGTTCAAATCAAAAGAACAGTATGCGTCAAAATCCGTACTGGCGTGCAGACAGTGCCATTCGGATGAAACGCTGAGGGCAAAACCCGTTCATGCGGCACTTCTCTTAAAGGAGAGCAGTGCGCCGGTCTGCACCGCTTGCCACAGCGCCCATGCCATTACCGCCATCGCTGGCGGGAAGACGGTTGCCGGTGAAAAAGAGTACTGCCTGGGATGTCACACGCATGATATAACCATGGTGACGATAAACAGCGAGATCGCCCTGCTCAAAGTGGACATGACGGCGCTCAATTCGTCGGTGCACGCTAAACTGGGCTGCTTCGATTGCCATTTTGGTTTTTCTGCCACCGAACACCCGAAGAGAAATTTCAAAAGCATCCGGGAATTTTCCCTTGCCACTGCAGACGCGTGCAGGCGCTGCCACTTCGATAAATATTCGAAGACCCTCGACAGCGTCCATTATTCCCTGCTCAGCCAGGGCAGGCTTGACGCGCCGGTCTGCACCGATTGCCACGGCTCACATTCGGTTGCCCGGGCCAAGGCGGACAGAACACAAACCGCCCGCAAATGCGAAAAATGCCATGCCGGAGTCTACCAGACGTATGCAATGAGTGTCCACGGCAAGGCTCTCCTGAAGACGGGCAATGTCGATGTGCCCATATGCAGTGACTGCCATTCGGCGCATTCCATTCAGAATCCCCAGACAATGGACTACCGCGAGAAGGTACCGGAAATCTGTGGCCAGTGTCATGCGAATGAGGATCTCATGAAAAAATACGGGCTCTATCCCGGAGTGGTCAATTCCTATCTTGAGGATTTTCATGGTGTGACTCTCAAACTTTACCGGAAGCAGAAAGGCACATCCGCTTCGGCGAAAAGATCTTCTATTGCCACGTGCGTTGACTGCCACGGCGTGCATAACATAACCAAGACGACGGGAGCCGGCACGACTATTGTGAAGACGCGCCTTGCCAAGCAGTGCCAGGTGTGCCATGCGGGTGCTTCGAATAACTTTCCCGATGCCTGGCTTTCTCACTATGAACCGAGCCTCAAGAATGCGCCGCTCGTATTCCTGATCAAGCTGATGTATAAGATTTTTATCCCCTTTATGCTCACGGGGCTGGTTCTGCAAATTCTCTTTCACGTGTGGCGGTATGTGATGTACCGGTAAATATATTCGAGGAGGTGTACAATGAAAACCGAAAATGGCACCTACATCAAACGATTCAGCGTCTATCGCATAGTTGAGCACCATATGAACGCGATTGTCTTCGCACTGCTCGTGATCACCGGATTGTCCCAAAGGTTCCATAATTCCGGATTCTCCCAGTGGATTATCATCACGCTGGGGGGGGTTGACACGGTGAGGATGATCCACCGTTATTTAGGGATCGTGTTCGCGCTGCTCCTGGTTGTCCATACTTCCTCTGCCGCTATCGGGGTTGTCTTCAGAAAATGGCAGCCGTCTATGGTTGTTAATATCAAGGACTTCCAAGATGCCATAGGGAATATTTTCTTTTACTTTGGCCTCGCGAAGCATCCCGTACGGTGCGACCGTTATGATTACCGGCAAAAATTCGAGTATTGGGGCGTAGTTCTCGGCGGATGCGTCATGATGGCTACCGGTTTTATCCTCTGGTTCCCGGTAGTGGTCGCACAGTTTCTTCCCGCTGTACTGATTCCTGCAGCCAAGGCCACGCATACGAATGAGGCGCTGCTCGCGTTCCTGGTGATTGTCATCTGGCATGTTTATAATGCAATCTTCAGCCCCGAGGTCTTTCCGCTGGATACATCCATTTTTACAGGAAAGATATCACGTGAACGAATGCTTCACGAGCATCCGATAGAACTGGCATCGATTGAAGGAGTGAGTGTGGAAGAGTTATTCAAACACCCCGGAGGGAAACATGCGGTCCCAGATCCGGAGCCACAGGAAGGGCATGTTCACGCGTAATACTCTGTGCGTAGTCAGGCATTGACCCGGGTGCTCAAAGCAATGTTCTATGAGAAAAAAGGAGATCCCAGCACAAGTATCAATGGTCATCCAAAACTGTACAGGTCGGGGGAAATACTTTTGGGTTTATCGTTCGAGAGATTTTCAGCCTTTGCGTGTTACAGTCGTCTCTCACAAATGCTCCAGGATCGCTGTTCCTGGAGCTATCCTTTTTCTGAAACCCCCTTCATGCGACGTTGTCATTTTCCATGCGTACCAGTAATATAATATCCCTGCACTATTCCCGTCATATCTCCCTTCTGAAACACATGATGAATAATTGGTATGGCTTTTTTTAGAGGAAGCCCCTAAAGTGTGGTATACTGTCTTTAACTTTTTTGCTCACTCTTTCATGATCAGTAATAACAACAATAGCCACAAATGCTTTAAAAATTTCTCTCCGAAATCAGTGCCGTGGTAGCCTATGCTGAAAAGGATCTTCGTCTCAATTTTCATAAGCATCATTGTTTTATTAGGCAGTCTCGGCCTCATAAGTTATCGACGTGTGCAGGAAAGCATAAAGAAATCCTATGAAGAACGACTTTCGGCTGCAGAAATGGTTGCCAGCCATATTGACCACCTGCTGGAAAACAATCTGGCAAGACTCTACGATATTTCACTTTCCGGCAAAATCGATTTTACGGATGGGAACTGGAAACCGGAACAAGAAGCGCTCAGGGACGCTTATAAATATTCCATTTTCACGGATGGGATCTTTCTTCTAGACCGCTACGGGAGCGTGGTTCAGATGTATCCCTATCGGGGTAGCGGCATGATCAATCTCGTCAACATTCCCGCCGTAAACAGGGCCATGTCGCAGTTGAAACCGGTGATCTCAAACGTGTATACGCTGGAACCGATCAAGAAAAAAGTCATGTTCGCCATCGTTCCCCTCAAAAACGATTCCGGAGATATCATCGGTTTTGCCGGTGGTGAAATCAATCCCGACAATCATCAGCTTGCTCAGGCGATATCGTATGCTCCTTTTAAGCAAAAAATCGATTTCCAACTTGTCGACAATAAAGGAATCATCATTGCTTCAAACAATAATGTCCGCGTTTCCACTCCAATTGATCATAATAAATTCTTTGCAACTCAAATTGAGAGGAAAAAAAGCTATATTGGCACGTGCCACCGATGCCATGGAGAAGAGAACAAACCCGATAGGAAGACAATAGATATCATCGTACTGGCACCTCTTTTTAATGCGCCGTGGGCGATATCCATACGGGAACCTCAGGAAAGTGTCTTAACTCCGGCAACACAATTGAAAAAGGACTTCTTGTTCATCGCTTTCATATCCATCGCAACCGCATTCCTGCTTGCCCTGGGCATGAGCAGAAGAATCGTGAGACCCATCAAAGAGCTCATTCGGGCGGCCCAGCGGATCGGGAAAGGGAACCTTTCCGAACCGATAGAGATCCAGAGCAAGGATGAGATCGGCACCCTGGCCCAGAGCTTCGATGAAACAAGAATACAACTTGCAGCCTCGCTCGGGAGCATCCAGCGATATAACGTTGACCTGGAAAAACGGGTCTATGAACGGACGAAGCAACTGGAGGAAAAGCAATTCGCGATCAAAACGTTGCTGAAACAGGTTATTACCAGTCAGGAGGATGAACGCAAGAGGATCGCGCGGGAACTGCATGACGAATCGCTCCAGGCCCTTTCGGCCATCCTGATGGATGTCGGCGTATTCAAACTCCGCCCTGACCTGACTACAACGACAAAGGTCGCGGCAATATACGACAACATCACCCAGATCATCAATGAGATGAACCTTCTGGTTCAGAACCTCAGACCGACCGTCCTCGACGATCTCGGTTTCCAAGCGGCGATTGCCTGGATCCTCGACCGCAATTTTAAAGACAGGGGGATCAAGAGCCACTTGAATATGCGAGATCTTTCCGAACGACAGTTCAGGTCGGAGTTCCAGATAACTGTTTTTCGAATCGTGCAGGAGATGTCCACAAATATCGCCCGGCATGCGAATGCACAGAATGTTTTTATCCATATGAAGAACAACGACGAAGAGTTTACGATGAGCATGGAAGATGATGGGAAGGGTTTCGATACCGGATCTGAACTCAAAGATAGTATGAGCGGAAGAGGGCTCGGGATCCTCGGGATGAAGGAACGGGCCGCACTGTTGAAGGGACATCTGACCATATGCTCAGCGCCTGAAGCCGGAACAATGGTCCTCCTCAGAATTCCCCTAAGCGAGGTGTAAGTTTTGAAAAAAATAAAAATTCTTATCGCCGATGACCATACGCTGGTTCGCGCAGGCCTTGCAGCGTTCCTCAAAATATCGGAAGACTTTGAGGTCGTGGGCGAAGCCGCGGACGGGGTGGAGGTTATTGAGGCGGCCCGGAAGCTCAAACCGGACGTTATTCTCATGGATATCGCCATGCCGAAACTCGGGGGATTAGAGGCAACATTAGAAATAAAAAAAATGAACCCCGATATCAAGATCCTCGTTCTTACGCAGTACGAAGACACGTTATACGTTCGGCGGTTTCTCAAGGCCGGCGCCTCTGGATACATCCTGAAAAAAGCAGTGACCCCCGACCTTATTACGGCGATCCACGCGATTGCCAGCGGGGAAATGTATATCCACTCTGCGGTTGCTTCGAGTGTTGTTGAAGGTTATCTCAGCAAAAGAAAAGGCGAACCAACGGAAGATCCCTATGAATCGCTTACTGACCGTGAGAAAGAGGTGCTGAAACTGATTGCGGAGGGATTTACCCATAAAGAAACGGCTGACATCCTTAAGATCTCTGTAAGGACCGCCGTGGCCCACCAGGAAAATATCTGCTCGAAACTCGGCCTTCACTCCCGCTTTGATCTCGTTAAATTCGCCATTAAGCACGACATTATCAAGGTAGACCACTCAGAAACCTGATCCCGACCTGCATTCTGCGATTTTTTCGCCTTCTCTTCAAGCTTTTCCCGTAACGTTTTTATTGCTATGGTGTGGAATCAGGTGTGGCTGGGGAAACCTTCTGATAAGGACCGCATCGAGAAGCGTATTGCCCCTGGAGTCATCGCGTCCATTTTGGCCGTTTTCGTGCTGGAAACTGCCCTTTTTGACTACGAACAATTTCCCATGAGCCTAAGAGTTTATACCGATTATCAAGATCCCCTTCTTATGGTATGGTTCAATCAACGATAGGATATTACACAGCCGAAAGGAGGATCAGATCATGTTTAAACATACTGGTGGACAGAGGGTTGAAAGCGGAACGTACTGGGATGTCATGACCGGACTGAGGGTCGACTTCGACCAGGAAGGGACGCTCCCCGGAGGAAACGGGACAACGTACCTGAAAGCGTCATCAAGTGCAATACTGCTGTTGGGGCCCATTCTTGGGTTGGCCTATGTCGTGTTAATGCCGATCATGGGTATCGTGACGGCACTGTCCCTCCTGGTGCAGAAAACGCTCGGCGGGGTGTTCGGCCTGGGCAAGTATATCGTCCACTTCGGATGGAGACCCGCGGAGGCATACCTGGGTGGAAAGAACAAAAAGAAGGGTGACAGTGATAAGGCGGGAAGATCGCCGTCTGAAAAGTGAGCGGGTAACCGGCAGTATCACGATGATACGTTGAACGCTGACATAAAAATAAAACCAAGGAGGAAACAGTATGAATTCCATGTTTGATTTCATCACGCACGTCAAGGGGATCGAATACATCCTTTCCCTCACCTTCATTGCCGGATATGTGCTGTTCTGGGAGGTGCTGAAGCCGAAACCATTCAAGAAGGTGAAGGAGACCGGCCAGGAAGACCTGGCGTACGTCAAGCAGAACGGCATGAAGAACAACCTGAAGCTGGCAGGCAAGATCGCCGCTGCACCCTTTGTCGGACTGCTCTATGTGATCCTGCTCCCTGTCGGCCTGGTCAGCGCATTGTCCTACGCCCTGGTCTCGGGAGTGGCAGGGAAAAACACATCCTTTTCCTGGAGACCGGCCGAGGCGTACCTCTCCGGCAAAAAGAAGACCAAGAAGCACGAAGCTGTTGACGACAAACAGTCTGAGCAGAAGTAAGACTTCTCCCAACCTATAAAGGATTGAGACGGCGGCTTTAAGTCGTTTCAATCCTTATAGGTTCTGTTGGAATGTTTTTTTTGTTTCGAAAATCTCGCCACCTGCAAATAAATACTCACAATTTCATAAACCTCCTTGCCATGCGTTCGTCAAAGGCAACACAAAAGTGTTTATTAGTAAATTCCCTGCAGCATGTCGAATATTGCAGCCGTTGTCATGACAAACTGTTACGTTTTGTTACTACGAACAATTTCCCGGCAACCTAAGAATTTATACCGATTATCAAGATCCCCTTTCTTATGATATGTTCCAATCAACGATAGGATATTTCACAGCGAAAGGAGGAGCAGATCATGTTTAAACACACAGGTGGACAGAGGGTTGAAAGCGGAACGTACTGGGATATCATGACCGGACTGAGGGTCGACTTCGACCAGGAAGGGACGCTTCCTGGAGGAAGCGGGTCAAAGTACCTGAAAGCGTCATCAGGTGCAATACTGCTATTGGGGCCCATTCTTGGGTTGGCCTACATTGTGTTTCTGCCGATCATGGGTATCGTGACAGCACTGTCCCTCGTGGTGCAGAAAACGCTCGGCGGGGTATTCGGCCTGGGCAAGCACCTTGTCTCCTTCGGATGGAGACCCGCGGAGTCATACCTGGGTGGAAAGAACAAGAAGAAGGGTGGCAGCGATAAGGCAAGAAAATCACCGATTGAAAAGTGAATGACATAAAGACCGACTGATTTAAAAAATCTAAAGAAAGGAGGAGCGATTTATGAATTCCATGTTTGATTTTATCACGCACGTCAAGGGGATCGAATACATCCTTTCCCTCACCTTCATTGCCGGATATGTGCTGTTCTGGGAGGTACTGAAGCCGAAACCCTTCAAGAAGGTGAAGGAGACCGGCCAGGAAGACCTGGTGTACGTCAAGCAGAACGGCATGAAGAACAACCTGAAACTGGCAGGCAAGATCGCCGCCGCGCCCTTTGTCGGACTGCTCTACGTGATCCTGCTTCCTGTCGGCCTGGTCAGCGCATTGTTCTATGCAGTGATCGCGGGCCTGGCCGGGAAAAGCGGGTCCTTTTCCTGGAGACCAGCCGAGGCATACCTCTCCGGCAAAAAGAAGACCAAAAAGCAAGAACCTGTCGATGACAGGCAATCTCAACAGAAATAAGACTCCCCTGAGGAGGGACGCTCACCATACAGCGCCCCTCTTCTGATTGTATCAAAGGAGGAAAGGAACGAATGAAAACCCTAACCACGGTCATTGTATCGTTGTGCTGCATCCTGCTTTCAATACCGGCAGTTCAAGCCGATGACGGAAAGCGGTCTTCTCCGGCATCAGGTGCACCCGCTGCGCGCGGTCTCGTCAAACTTGACAGTCTGGTGAATATCTATAAGCCCGTACTCTTCAATCACGAAAAACATACCGCCATAGCCGGCGATTGCGGAATTTGCCATCACCAGCACGGAAAGAATGCAAGTCTGCCCTGTCACGAGTGCCATAGCATCAAGGCATCAATGTTTAAGACCGCAACAACCGGTAGTTTCATGGCATGTAAAAATTGCCACGGCGCATTGGACCCTGCGACACCCCAGATGCCGGGCCTGAAGGTCGCCTACCACCGCCAGTGTTTTCAGTGTCACTGGGGAATGGCCGATGTAGGGGTCAATCCCAAAAGCTGCACCGTCATGTGTCATGACAAGCGTGATCAGAAGGCAAGCGCGAAAGCCAATAAAGTACTCTATTGAGGAGGAATGAGGAATTATGGATAAGAATCTAAAGAAACCCTCTGAGCCCGCCGATCCGCTGTCAGAACAGCGCGGGAAAGCGGGTGATAAACCTGATGCCGACGCCATAGGCGACAGCCTGAATTTCACCAGAAGAAGGTTCATGGGCACGGTCGCGGCTATAGGCGGGGCTCTTGGGGTGGCTAGTCTGACATCCGGTGTGAAAACGGCAAGCGCGAAAGAATTCAGCGGTTCGTCCGACCGCTATGGTGTGCTGTACGACCTGACCATGTGCGTCGGATGCCGAAGCTGTGAAAAGGCCTGCAATGAAGAAAACAAGCTGGCGGCACCCAAGGTGCCCTTTGATGATCCATCGGTGTTCGAGGAGACGCGAAGACCGATGGTGGAGTCCTATACGGTGGTCAACCGGTACCCGAACCCCAAGGACCCAAGCAAGCCGCTCTACCGCAAGATACAATGCAACCATTGCAACGAACCGGCATGCGCTACTGCGTGTCCTGTTCATGCCTATAACAAGACCGCTGAAGGTCCTGTTACGTATGACGTGAATCTCTGTTTCGGCTGCCGGTATTGCATGGTAGCCTGCCCCTACTATGTCCCTGCCTATGACTACAACAGCGCCCTTGAGCCCCGGATCTCGAAATGCACCATGTGCGATCATCGCGTGAAACACGGCCGTCCTACAGCGTGCTCGGAGATTTGTCCCACCGGCGCTCTCACCTTCGGGAAGCGCATCGATCTGATCAAAGTTGCGCGCGAGCGGATCATGAAGAACCCCGACAAGTACATTGACCACATTTTCGGAGAACACGAGGCAGGAGGAACGAGCTGGCTCTATATCTCAGGCGTTCCTTTCGAACACTACGGGTTTCCGACAAACATCCAGAAGGCCCCCATGCTGGAAAATACCAAGGGGTTCCTGTCAACCGTTCCGCTGGTGTTCACCATCTGGCCCGCCCTCTTTGGCATGCTTTACGCCGCAACACAGCACCGCAGCCGTTCAGAGAACGGCACAGATCATGAAAAAACGGAGGAAAAGAAATGAGCAACGAAAACCTCGCAAAAACGGAAAACTTCCGTTCCACGTTCATGGAAAAACTGAGGATGGGCATGTCGTGGCAGGAGTACACGCGGAGTCTGATCACGCCGTTTAACATCGTCGCTGCGCTCATCCTCAGTATCGGCTTGCCGGTTATGGTGATGCGCTTCACGCAGGGGCTCGTGGTCGCGACCCATGCGTCCAACGAATATCCCTGGGGGCTTTTTCTCGGCTGGGGCCTCTTTGGCGGCGTTCCGCTCTCAGCTACCGGTTTCGTCATGGCAACAGCCTATTATATCTTCGGTTTTAAGGACTATCACCCGCTGGTGCGGCTCGGCGTACTGACCGGTCTGCTCGGTTATTTCTTTGCCGCGACCTATCTGATGGTCGACCTGGGCAGACCCTGGCGCATCTATTTTCCGATGATCATGGGGTTCGGAACAGGCTCCGTCCTCTTTCTCGTGGCGTGGCATGTGTCAACCTATCTCACGGTCCAGATCATCGAGTTCAGCCCGGCCATTCTGGAGTGGTTCAAGTCGAAACGCGTACGCCGATGGGCGCTCATGATCACCGTCGGGATGACGATCGCAGGCATCATCCTCTCGACGCTTCACCAGTCAGCGCTCGGCGCTATGTTCCTCCTCGCCCCGGGAAAACTCCACCCGCTCTGGTATTCGCCCTACATCCCGATCTTCTTCCTGACCTCGAGCATCTATGCGGCCCTGGTCATGGTGATCGTTGTCAGCACTCTCTGTGCTCGTTTTCTACGCCATCGGGCGGATGATACCTTCCTCAACAGCCTGGACCGTCTGACCATGGGTCTGGGGCAAGGCGCTATCATAGGGATGTACATCTACTTTGCGTTGAAATTGATCGGCGTCGCCCATGACGACAATTGGGGGCTGCTGAACACACCCTATGGGCACTGGTTCCTGGTCGAGATACTTCTCTTTGTCCTTGCTCCTGCCGCCGTATTAACGTACGGAGTCAAGACCCACCGTGTGGGCATCGTACGATTCGGCGCCTTTTATGCCGTACTCGGCATCCTGGTGAACAGAATGAATGTCTCCATCGTGGCTTTTAACTGGAACCTGCCGCATCACCTGCATCACATCGTGCCGCCGTGGCATGAGGTTGCAATTGTAGCATCGATTGCCACCATGCACATCCTCATTTTCCGATGGATCGTGAACAGGATGCCGGTAATTCGAGAGGACACAAGCTACCATGAACTTCATTAGCAATCCCTGCGGGAGGGTGCTTTCTTGTCGAGAGAAGGCACCCTTTCATCTCGCAGAGCCATAGAATGCGAGCGGGCAAGGGACCCAACATGCGCATTGATTTATCCATGATTGGGTATTCAGAGGTTCCACAAGACAAGACATTCTATGGTCAGTCCATTGGAATAAACTGACGACATGATGTCGTTAGCGGGGGATATGCAATGAATATCCGGAACGTCGTCCTGTTTTCAATACTCATGCTGCCGCTGCAGATTGTGCAACCGGCGGGCTCGTTGGAGGCAAGTGACCGGGACATCTCAAATAAGAACAGGTCATGCCTCGGCTGTCACGGCAAACAGGGCATCACCATCTCGTTCCAGAACAGAGAGTCGGTTCCCGGTTACATTGATGAATCAAAGCTCAAAACATCAGCTCACGCATTGTTTGCCTGCATTGACTGCCATACCGAATTCGCCGCGGATGAGCATCCCAAAAGGAATTTTCAGAGCCACGAGCAATACAAGATCCGTGCTTCACTCACTTGCAGGCGATGCCATACGGATGAACAGATAAGGACCAGACCTGTCCACATCGACATCCTGAGCAGGGGAAAAGCGGGAACTGCCGCGATCTGTACCGATTGCCACGGCGCACATTCCATTATTCGCGTCACAAAAAAGAAGTCGCTCAGTGATGAGGCAAAGCTCTGCCTACGGTGCCACCGGCAGCATATCCGTGTGTCATATCAGAACGGCGAACAACGCTCCATAACCGTAGACCCCGGGCTCCTCGAAGCGTCTGTGCATAATAAGCTCAGTTGTTCCGACTGCCATTACGGCTTTTCATCCGAAGAGCACCCAAAACGGCACTTCCGGACACGAAGGGATATGACGATCGCTTCGGCCGAACTGTGCAGAAGGTGCCATTTCGACAAATACACAAAACTTCAGGACAGTATCCACTATACCAAGCTCAGCCAGGGAAACCTCAATGCCCCTGTCTGTACCGACTGCCACAACTCGCATGCCATCGGTGCAGCGGGTAAGGAGCGCGTTGACAGCGCCAACCGCTGCAAGAAATGTCATCTCGACATCTACACTATCTATGCGAAAAGCGTTCACGGCGGAGCACTTCTGAACGAGCATAACAAGGATGTCCCTGTGTGCGTGGATTGCCATAAAACGCACGATATCCAGAGTCCGCACACTGTTGAATACCGTGAGCGTATCCCGGAAATGTGCAGCAAATGCCACGCGAACAAGGAAATCATGGGGAGATACGGCCTGTCCACGGACGTCATTAAGACCTACCTCTCCGATTTTCACGGTGTCACGCTGGGATTTTATATAAAACAGAAGAACCTTCTTCCCAAGCAAGCGAAGTCAATCGCCGTGTGTACCGATTGTCACGGCATTCACAACATCAGCAGTACGGTAAGCCCTGACGCCACCATCGTTAAATCGAATCTCGTGCAGCGATGCCGGAGATGTCATGCTGATGCGACGGAAAATTTTCCTGATGCGTGGATATCCCACTATAAACTGAGTTTGCAGCGGGCACCGCTCACGTATATCATCAGCATCCTGTACCGGATATTCACTCCCCTTATGGTCATTGGGCTGGTGTTGCAAATATTGCTGCACATCTGGCGCTATTCAGTCAACCGGTGACGGGGAAGAAGGGACAAACCATGAGTGAAACCGCAAAAAATAGTGCGCAGACCGGGAGCCCCGTCAGGCGATTCAGCCAATACCGGATCGTCGAGCACTGGTTACACGCCGTTGTTTTCATTCTTCTCGTCATCACGGGAATATCTCAAAAATTCCATACCTATGACCTGTCGCAGTGGCTCGTCTTCCACCTTGGTGGAATTGATGCCGTCAGGCTCATGCATCGCGCCGCCGGCATCATCTTCATCATGTTGGTCATCCAGCACCTTGTCGTCGCTGCAGTGGGCATCATCCGGCTGCGATGGCAGGCATCGATGATCATTCAAATGAAAGACTTCCAGGATGCCATTACCAACCTCAAGTATTACTTCGGGATAAAAAATCACCCTGCCTCATGCGACCGGTACGATTATAAACAAAAGTTCGATTACTGGGGTGTCCTGGTGAGTAATTTTATCATGATCGTCACGGGGCTCATCCTATGGTTCCCCATAACAACGTCCAGGTATCTCTACGGCGAATTTATCCCTGCTGCAAACGTTATTCACACAAACCAGTCATTGCTTGTCATTCTTATCATCGCCATCTGGCACATCTATAACTCCATCTTCAGCCCGGAAATTTTCCCCTTCGACACCAGCATCCTCACCGGGTACATTCCAAAAGAGAGAATGATACGTGAACACCCTATCGAACTTGCCCGGATGGAACGTCTCGCTGGGAAAAAACAGCACTGTATCTCCACGTACCTAGCCGATTCATACCCTTCCGTCCTGATCGATACCCCTTGGATAATGTCCTAATTCGCCAAAATAGAAATGTCCTATTCCCAGTTACAATGCCCGACCATGGAGGGAGGGCATTGTGGCGGAAAAGGACATGATTACGATGAGCAGAAGGGAAGCAAAGCGACTTCACATTCTCCATCAGGCATTAGACAAGAAGATGACGCAGGTAGAGGCAGCAGGCCATATCGGCCTGAGTGATCGACAGATCCGAAGGATGATCAAGCGGATCCGGGAAGAAGGCGACGAAGGCATATGCCACCGGTCCCGCGGCAAGGCATCGAACCACCGGATTCCCAAGAAGGTCAAGGAGCGGGTGCTGAAGCTCTTCCGGGAAGAGTACCATGATTTCAACCTCGCCCATGCCACGGAGAAGCTTTTCGAGGTCCACGGGATCGCCATAAACGATGAAACGCTGCGGTTATGGCTAAACGAGGCGGCGATTCCCTACAAGAAGCGCAAGGTGAGGAAGCATCGTCAGCGGCGGGAGCGGAAGGCCCATTTCGGCGAGCTGGTCCAGATAGACGGCTCCCATCATGACTGGTTCGAGGGCCGGGGTCCGGTCTGTGTGTTCATGGGATACATCGACGACGCTACAAACACCGTATATGGCCGTTTTTATGACTACGAAGGCACCATGCCTGCCATGGACAGCATGAAACGGTATATAAAGCGATACGGCATCCCCAAGAGCGTCTATCTGGACAAGCACACCACGTATAAGTCCTGGGCCGAGCCGACCATCGAGGAGCAGCTTAACGACCAGAAGCCCATGAGCCATTTTGAAAAGAGCCTGGCCGCCCTGGAGATCGACGGTCATCCATGCCAACTCACCCCAGGCCAAAGGCAGGGTGGAGCGGCTCTTTAAGACCCTTCAGGACCGGCTGGTAAGAGAGATGCGGCTTCTGGGGATCAAAAGCGTCGAAGAGGCAAACGCGTTCTTGACGGACTATCTGCCGAAGTACAACAGGCGGTTCGCGAAAGCGGCTGCTTCCGCGCCGATCTGCACCGGCCAGCACTGCACAGCAGAGAGCTCGACCGTATGCTCTGCATCAAAGAAGAGCGCACGGTCAAGAACGACTTCACCATCGCTCATAACAGCACGCTTTATCAGATTGAGCAGGCGACACGGGCCAAGAAGGTCACGGTGGAAGAGCGGCTTGACGGCAGCATGCACATAAGCTACAAAGGACAGGACCTGCGCTACCGGGAGATCACGAAGCAACCGACCGAGGACACAGCGGAAGCGCCGCTCATGCTGCAAGAGAGAAAACCCTGGATCCCTCCAGCGGATCACCCGTGGAAGAAACTCTTTCTCCCAAAGAGAAGAAAAGGGAACAGCCTATTGCTGCTCCCTAAAAAACCGGACATTTCTATTTTGGTAATAATAGGACATTTCTATTTTGGCTTGACATACCCCTTGTATGTATTTGCCTATTACGGGACAAAGGGGTATACTGTAAACGTTTCTTTGTCAGCATGCTGCAGAGAGGCAAGGAATGATCTTCCATGCAAAAGAAGCTGATTATCTCACTTATTCTTTATGTGATTGTTATGTCGGTGGGTCTCGGCGTTCTCAGCGCGATAGCCGTCAATGACGCCATAGAACGGTCATTTCAGAAGAGCCTCACCTCGGCGCATACCATAGCAAACCAGCTGGATTTTCTCTTGCAGACAAATATCAGCCGATTATACGACATCTCGCTCTCGGGCAAGGTGAATCTCGATACGGGCAATGTGGTCCCGGTAAAACAGCTGCTTGAATCAATCTATCAGTACTCAATTTTCACAGAAGGGGTGTTTCTGGTGAACAAGCACGGGGACACCATCCTCGCCTATCCGGCCCGTGATTACGGCAAGGAAAATCTGCTGTTCATCCCCTGGGTGAGCCGGGTCCTCACTGAGGGTCGACCGATCATATCGAATGTGTACACCATCGAACCGATTAAAAAGCCGCTTATTTTCGTCCTCGTCCCCCTGAGAGATGCGGCAGGAGAAATTGTAGGCGCAGCGGGAGGAGCCATCAATCCCACGAATTCCGTCATGAGCAGGCTTCTTCGGGCCGCGGTCACGTCCGAGACGGAGAATCATTACATAGAAATTATCGACTCCAATGAGGTCGTCATCGCTTCTGATAAAGCCTCTCATATCCTGGTACATCACGACCATGAGGGTATCCTGAGTAGAATGATCAAAGATCATGAGTCCGGCGTGAATCACTGCAGCCATGGTTTTTCCAAGAACGATGGCAAGACGCAGGACGAGTTGGCGGTTGTGCCGCTTGAATCGGTATCATGGGCCATCGTCTTCGGTCAAAACAGGGATGAGGTCTTTCAGCCGGCCCATCAGCTCAGAAATAAGTTTTTTCTGCTGGCGTTGATCTTCATCGCGACAGCGGTCATCTTTTCCATTGGTATCAGCAGGAACATCGTGAGCCCCATCCGGTCCCTCATCACTGCTACAAACCGGATCGGACAGGGCGATCTCTCCGTTCCTGTGGGGAATATCGGCAGTGACGAAATTGCCGTACTCGGGAATAGTTTTGATGACATGCGGGAACAGCTGGCGAAATCCCTCGAAAGCATTCAGCGCCAGAACAGTGAGCTTGAAGAACGCGTAAAAAACAGGACTCGACAGCTGGAGGAAAAACAGATTGCGAACACCACGCTCCTGAAACAGTTGATCACCTCCCAGGAGGACGAGCGAAAAAGGATCGCACGAGAACTCCACGACGAGTCTCTTCAGACGCTCTCGGCCATCCTCATGAATATTGATATGTGCCTGCTTCATCCCGAGTTGCTTAATCCGGTGAAAGTTGGCGTGATGAAAGACACCATCATGAAGGTCATCAATGAAATGAGCAAGGTCATCCAGAACCTCCGCCCAACGGTGCTCGATGACCTCGGTTTCGAAGCGGCGATTGTCTGGCTTGCTGACCGGAACCTCAAGGACAAGAACATTCGCTACTACCTGAACATGAGCGAATTGGCAGAAGAACGGCTCTCGCCGGAGATGCAGATCACGCTCTTCCGGATCATCCAGGAAACGACCATGAACATTGCCAGGCATTCCGAGGCGGAGAATGTATTTATCAATATCAGGATGGATAAGAACAAATTCACCGTGATCATTGAAGATGACGGCATCGGGTTCGACCCCGCGTCAGCACTCGAAAATTTGCAGACCGGACGTGGATTGGGGGTTCGCGGCATGAAGGAGCGGGCAACGCAGGTGAATGGTAAATTAAATATCTGCTCTACGGTCGGCGAAGGGACCATTGTACAGTGCAGCGTACCGCTCACAAGAGAGGGATAGCGTGGGTTTCAAGACAAAAATACTAATCGCTGATGATCATGCCCTGGTACGCCAGGGAATTGCCTCGTTTCTCAATATGTCCGATGCATACGAGGTCGTCGGAGAGGCGGCTGACGGCGTGGAGGCCATTCAGGCAGTAAAAAAGCACAAGCCGGACATTGTGCTCATGGACATTTCCATGCCGAAGCTCGGTGGACTCGAAGCGACCCTGGAAATCAAAAAAATCAATCCTGCAATAAAAATCCTGGTGCTGACCCAGTATGAGGACACGGTGTATATCCGCCGCTTTTTCAAGGCCGGCGTGTCCGGCTACCTGCTCAAGAAAGCTGTGGGTGTGGAACTGCTCACTGCAATTGAAACCGTTATGTCGGGGAAAACGTACGTTCATCCTTCCATCGCCTCGTGCGTTATGGACGGCTATCTTGGCATTCAGAAGGGGGAACCGGTCGAGGATACGTATGATTCACTCACGGACCGCGAGAAACAGGTCCTGAAACTGATCGCGGAGGGATATACGCAAAAGGAGGCCGCCGACATCCTCAATATCAGCGTCAAAAACAGTCGTCACCCACCAAACCAACATCAGCGTAAAGCTCGGCATCCATACCCGTGCAGGACTTATCAAGTTTGCGATTCAGAAGGGAATTATAAAATTAACGGGGTAACGAAAGCGCGCTAGATTTTTCCGTCGACCATCTCGCGCATCTCTTTGCCTGCCTTGAAGAACGGGACCTTCTTCGGCGGCACCGAGACGGTCTCGCCGGTCTTCGGGTTTCTGCCTTCCTTGGCGCGGCGGTGTCGAATGCGGAAGCTGCCGAACCCCCTGATCTCGACCTTGTCTTCGCGGGACAACGCGTCCTTGATGCCATCGAGCACGGTGTTGACGATCACCTCCACCTGTTTTCTCGTCAACCCCGGCTTTTTCTCCGCAATTTTATCTACCAGCTCCGCCTTTGTCATGCACGATCCTCCTCACCCTTGGTTTTCACCGGTACGGATTACAGATACTGTAATGTTACGGAACTCCTGCCAATGCCGCGCGTTAAAACGTCCGCGATCCAGGCTGCGGACTCTTCCTTCAAATAATCAAAGAAAGGAATCGTCTTTCTTTTTTCGATCACTCGCGGCTTTCCTTTGATCCCCACCAGTTCCCCCGCAACCTTGATGCTGTCCGTCAGGTCTCCCAGCTGGTCCACCAGCTTGAGATCGAGGGCCTGCCTGCCGGTGAAAATGCGGCCGTCCGCAAGGGTCCTCACTTCAGCTTCCTGCAAATTCCTTCCCTCGGCAACGGCCTTGATAAACTGACTGTGGACGTCATCGATCACATCCTGAAGAATTTTCTTTTCCGGCTCTGACATGTCGCGAAACGGAGAGCCCACATCCTTGTACTCTCCCGCTTTCACCACCATACCCTTCACCCCGATCTTCTCGAGGAGCTTCTCGATGTTGGCGAACTCCATCTTGACGCCGATGCTTCCGGTAAGCGTGCCGGGATTCGCGACGATCCTGTCCGCCGCGGCGGCTACGTAATATCCACCTGATGCGGCAACCGTCCCCATCGAGGCAACGACCTTTTTCCCTTCGTGCCGCGCGTTTTTGATGGCGTTGTAGATTTCCTGGGACGCAACCACGCCCCCTCCGGGGCTGTCGATCCGTATCACGATCGCCTTAATGGAGGAATCTTCGGCATAATCGTTCAGCTCTTGAACAACGTGTTCCGACGAAACCAGCAGTCCCTCAAGCTTGACAAGCGCGATCCGGTCCGCCCCCACTACCTGCAGGGTGGTCGATGTCCGCTTGTTCCCGGACAGCAGCGAGACCAGGAACACAATACCGAAAAAAAGCGCTCCCAGCGCTACGGCGGTCACCAAAACGATCAGGACAGGATTTTTTTTCATGAAGGTCAGCTCCGTTCCTTCAGCAGAGCGCCAATGGTCGTGTCGGGTTTCTCCTGCTGGTTCATATAATCTTTGAGGGTCGTCCGATCATTGTCATTATTCTGCGCCTTGTCCTTGTGAAGTGCTTTGACCGAAAGGGCGATCTTTCGCTCTCCCTTGTCGACTTTGATGACACGGGCGGTCATCTCATCGCCTTCTTTGAGAGCAGGAGCGTCCTTCATCATCTCCGAGCTCGGGATCAATCCTTCGATCCCGTGCTCGAGTTCAACAAATGCTCCGAAGTCGGCCACCTTCGTCACCTTGACGGTTTCATCCTGACCGACCTTGTATCGATCAAGGATCGCCTTGTCCCAGGGGTCCGGCGTCAGCTGCTTGAGCCCGAGCGAGATGCGCTCCTTTTGCGCGTCGATGGAGAGTACCACGGCCTTGGTCTTCTGTCCCTTTTTGAGAACCTCGGACGGGTGCTTGATATGCCTGGTCCAGGACAGGTCGGAGATGTGGATGAGCCCGTCGATGCCCTCTTCCAGGCCGATGAAGGCCCCGAAATCGGTGATGGTCTTGACCTTCCCCTCCACCTCGGTTCCCACGGGATAGCGGTCGTTGATACTGTGCCAGGGGTTAGCTTCGATCTGCTTCATGCCGAGCGAGATCCTTTTGCCGGCTGGGTCCACTGCCAGTACCTGCGTTTCAACGACATCACCGACGGCAACGATCTTCGAAGGGTGCTTTACCCGCTGCGTCCAGGACATCTCGGAAACATGGATCAGACCTTCAACTCCGTGTTCCAGTTCGATGAAGGCCCCGTAGTCCGTGAGGCTTACCACCTTGCCGCTGACCCTGCTGCCGACCGAATACTTCTGTGAGGCCGCAAGCCACGGGTCCTCTGTCTTCTGCTTGATGCCGAGCGAGACCTTCTGCTTCTCCTTGTCATATTTCAGAATAACGACTTCTATCTTGTCGCCCACCTTCAATATCTCGGACGGATGGCCGATCCTGCCCCACGACATGTCGGTAATGTGCAGCAGGCCGTCAATGCCGCCAAGGTCCACAAAGGCGCCGTACTCCGTGACATTTTTGATCGTACCCGTCACCAACTGGCCTTCGACGAGGGTGGCCAGCATTTCTTCCTTTTTCGCGTTCAGCTGCTGCTCAAGGATGGCCCTGCGGGAAAGCACGATATTGCCCCGTCCTGAGTTCATTTTGAGGATCTTCAGGTCCAGGACCTGCCCGATCATCCTGTTGAGCTGGTGCACAGGCTTGGTGTCGATCTGTGAGCCCGGAAGGAACGCCTCGACCCCTCCGATATCGACGGTCAAACCGCCCTTGATCGCCGAAATGACCGTCCCCTTCACCGGGGCGCCGGTCTGATGTGCCCGGTTCAGATCGTCCCAGACCTGCAACTTTTTCGCCTTCTCCCGCGAGAGCATCAGGTTGCCATTTGCGTCTTCCGCGGCCTCGAGCAGCACTTCAAGCTCATCGCCGGGTTTGAGGGCCTTCAATTCCTCCGGAGTGAACTGTTCCACGGGAATGATGCCGTCGGATTTGTATCCGAGGTCCAGCATCACGAACCCGGACCGGACTTGCAATACCCGGCCCCGCACCACGGTCCCCGACTTGAAGCTTTTCAGCGACTGGTTGTAGAGTTGCTCGAAATCGTTCTGCTGGTTCGCTTCATCCGTCCGTATTGTCCTCTTCCTGCTCGATGTCTCCCTGACTCTCGTTCATTACAATACCGTACCTCCTGAAAATATATGGTCGGCGGCTGTTGCTATCAACCGACCTTCCCGCTCTTTAATCGTTCCAGCACACACTCCAGCACCCAATCAGGCGTGGACGCTCCGGCAGTAACTCCTACCCTCGTTGCGCCCTTCAGCCATTCGGGCCGGATCTCATCAGCCACCTCGATATGGTAGGTTGGTTTCCCTTCCTGTTCGCAAACCGATACCAGTCTGCCCGTATTAGCGCTGTTGCGTCCGCCCACCACCAGCATGACATCAACCTGTCCGGCAAGAGCACGCGCGGCATCCTGGCGTTCTGTTGTTGAATGGCAAATTGTATTAAAGACCTTTAATTCTTTGGAAAGACGCAATAACTTTAACACAATTTCCGAAAAATTGCTATACGATTGCGTTGTCTGGGCGACAACACCCAGCCTGTTTTGAAACTTCTGGTTTTCCACATCCTCCGCCGTTTCCACCACAACCGCGTTGTCGCCGGCATAACCGAGAATACTCTGCACCTCGGGATGACTCTTTTCTCCGATGACGATAACCTGATAGCCTTCCTTATGAAGCGACTCGGCATCGCGCTGCGCCTTGCTCACAAAGGGGCACGTAAGGTCGATGATCTGGAGCCCTTTGTCCTGGGCCTGGGCAAGCACCTGGGGCGGCACCCCGTGTGACCGGATGATGAGAAAATCCCCCGGGTCGAGCGATGAAAAATCCTCGACCGTCTTCACCCCCGCCTCACGCAGCCGTTCGACCTCCTGGGGATTATGGATCAGCGGCCCGAGGCAATACACCTTGCCGTATCCGGCGGCCTTGAACGCCGTATTGATCGCCCGCTTCACGCCGAAGCAGAACCCCGCCTTGTCAGCCAGAAATATTTCCATAATTGCTCTTTGAGTAACTAGTACTGCAGCGAAACTTAAACATGTTGATTATATTCAGATGTATTTTAATCTGTCATCCCCGAATGATTTAATCGGGGATCTGGTGTTTATCTTATGTTGGAACCATATTCCCGATAGAGACATTCGGGAATGACAAAAAATTCGCTGAGGTGGCAATAGCCGCCGGTTAATTCTTTACCCTGCTGATTTCAGCCAGCATCCTGTCGACAACCTGGTCGATGCTCAGAAGGCTCGAATCGATCAGGAGCGCATCATCAGCCATCCTGAGCGGCGCGATAGAACGTCTACTGTCCTGGTGGTCACGGTCTTTGATCTCCTGAGTGATCCGCGCGAGGTCAACGTCCATGCCCTTTCCCTTCAGTTCGTGGTAACGGCGCTTCCCGCGTTCCTCAGCGCTCGCATCCAGATAAAACTTTTGGTCAGCATCAGGAAACACGACGGTACCGATGTCCCTGCCGTCCATCACCACACCACCGTTCTTGCCGAGTTCCCGCTGAAGCGTAAGCAGCCGGGCACGGACCGCGGGCGATTTTGAAACAGCGGACGCCATCATCCCCATCTCGGGCGTACGGATCTCGCCGGTAACGTCAGTGCCGTTCACATAAAACCGCGGATCGTTGTTGTCTTTCTTGATCGTCACCTCGGTCCGCCTGCACAGGTCCGCAAGCGCATTTTCATCAGCCGGATCGAGCTGCTCTTTCTTTGCTTTCCATCCGATGGAGCGGTACATTGCGCCGGTGTCGATATATATGTAGCCCAGTCGATTGGCCAGAATCCGAGCCACCGTGCTCTTACCTGCCCCCGACGGCCCATCGATCGCTATCACCAGAGCTCTTTTTTTCATACTTGATTATAACCGCACAAAAGAGGATGTTCTCCTGACTCCTGACTCCTGACTCCTGACTCCTGACCCTGACTCCTGACTTATCAGTACGCCGCTTGCCTCAGCAGTCGCTCAAAACCGGGGAATGACGTGTCGATCCAGTCCGTATCGCGCACAACGGTATCGCCCTTCGCCGCAAGCCCTGCCACGGCCACGGACATTGCAATTCGATGGTCGCCGTGGCTGTCACACAGGGCCCCGTTCAGCGAGTCTGTGCCAATGATTTCCATGCCATCGGGAAACTCGACGATTGTCGCGCCCATGGCACGAAGTTCCGCGGAAATGGTTGCTATGCGGTCGGACTCTTTTATTCGAAGTTCGGTGGCATCCCTGATGATTGTTTTTCCTTCCGCGTAGGACGCAGCCACGGCCAGGACCGGAATCTCATCGATGGTCCGGGGGATCATATCCCCCCCGATCTGAACACCGTGAAGTTTCCGGTACCGTACCCGGATATCAGCCACTGGTTCGCCTGCCTGCTCACGCCGATTCTCGAGCGCGATGTCGGCCCCCATCGCGATGAGGACGTCGATGATACCGGTGCGCGTTGGATTCACTCCCACGTTCGTTATCAGCAGGTCAGAGCCCGGAACAATGGAAGCAGCAACCATGAAGAACGCTGCCGACGATATGTCGGACGGGATAGTGAGCGGCCCCGTGGCTCGCAAACGCTGACGCCCGTGCACGGTCACGCTCGTTCCCTGCCCCCTTACCTCCACTCCGAAGAAGCGGAACATGCGCTCGGTGTGGTCTCGGGACTTTGACGGTTCGTTCACCGTGGTCTCGCCATCCGCGTACAGCCCGGCGAGAAGGACCGCCGACTTGACCTGGGCGCTTGCCACCGGACTCGCATGCTCGATGGCTCGAAGGTTTTTGCCCCCTCCCCTGATGGAGAGCGGCGCACGCGTGCCGCCAGAGCGGCCGTCGATCCTCGCGCCCATCCGTTGGAGAGGTTCAACGATCCTTGCCATGGGTCGCTTTCTCAGGTACTGGTCGCCGGTCAGAACCGAGAAAAAATCCTGCCCCGCGAGCAGGCCCGCCAGGAGCCTCATGCCGGTGCCCGAGTTGCCGAGATCGAGCACGCTCGCGGGCTCGGAAAGACCGTCAAGACCCTTGCCGTGCACGACGAGGCGTTCGGTCCCCAGGCCCTCGACAGCGATACCCATTGCCTGCATTGCCTTCGCCGTGTTCTGCGTATCTTCTCCGGTGAGGAAACCGGAGATATGCGTGTCGCCGTCGGCAATGGCTGCGAACAGCACGGACCGGTGAGAGATCGATTTATCACCCGGCAGGGTAAGCTTGCCTCGGATCCCGCTCGAAGGCTGTATGCGAAGATCGGTCATGGACTATCCCAGCCCTCTTCTGAGTCCGCTCGCTGCATGGAACAGCGCATCAAGCTTGTCTGCATCCTGGCGTTCGATCGCCTTCTTTATGCTGTTCAGCGCGAGTTGATACTGCTCGATCATTTCAATGATATTTTCCCCGTTCAGCAGGCAGACATCCCTCCACATTTCCGGGGAGCTCGCCGCGATCCTGGTGAAATCACGGAATCCGGCGCCTGAAAAACTTATGTAATTCTCGGGACCTGCGCTGAATTCAGCGACTGTGTTCACCATGGCAAATGCCGCCGCATGCGGGAGGTGGCTCACCGCGGCAAAAATATGGTCATGCGCATCGGCATCCATCAACACCACATTCGCGCCAACGGCCGACCAGATCGCCCTCACCGCTTCAAGCGCCTGCGGGTCGGTCTTTGTCGTCGGTGTAAGGATGCATTTCGCGCCTTGAAACAGCGTCTCGGACGCCTCGGCCACACCATGCTTTTCCTTGCCCGCGATAGGATGGCCGGGAACAAAATGAACGCCTGAGGGAAGCATTGCTTCGATCCGTTTGACCAACGCCCCCTTGACACTGCCCACATCGGTCAGGATCGCGCCCTTTTTCAATCCAGGCCCGATTGCAGTGACGATATGCTCGAATGCCCCGACCGGAGAAGCGAGGACCACCAGGTCCGCGTCCTCGACTGCCTGTGACAAGACCTGGCCCGAGCGGTCTATCACGCCGGTTCTGAGCGCCAGTTCGAGCGTCTCTCTGCCGCTGCCCGCGCCGGTGATCAAACCTGCGAGCCCTGATGTCTTTAAAACCTTTGCGAGAGAACCACCGATCAGGCCAACACCTATGATGGTGACGTTATTGAAGTGAACCATATATTTTAAGAAAATCCGAAGCACGAAATCCTAAACCCTAAACAATATCTAATATTCATACTTTTTCGAACATTTTGATTTCTAATTTATTTAGGAGTTAGATATTAGGATTTCGGATTTGTTTCTCTTTAGATTTCCCTTCCCACAGCTTTCGCGATCAGTCTCAGCTCATCCATCAGCAGCTTGAAACTTTTCGGCTTGAGGGATTGCTCTCCGTCGCAGAGCGCCTCCTCGGGATTGGAATGCACTTCGATGATGAGGCCGTCCGCTCCCGCGGCGACAGCTGCCTTGGCCATGGGCGCAACCAGGTCCCACTTTCCGACCGCATGGCTCGGGTCGACAATGACCGGCAGGTGCGTCATCTGCTTCAGCACGGGCACGGCTGAAAGATCGAGTGTGTTCCGCGTCGCCGTCTCGTAGGTGCGGATGCCGCGCTCGCACAGGATCACCTGATGGTTGCCGCCCGCCATGATATACTCGGCGGACATGAGCCATTCCTTGATCGTGGCGGAGATGCCGCGCTTCAGCAGCACTGGTTTCTTGCACATACCCACTTCCTTGAGCAGCCTGAAATTCTGCATGTTCCGGGCGCCGATCTGGAGCACGTCGGCATACCGGGCGATCAACTCGATATCCCGCGGGTCCATCACCTCGGTCACAATGGGAAGCCCTGTCCGCTCGCGTGCATCGGCAAGATATCTGAGCCCTTCTTCTTCCAATCCCTGAAAAGCGTAGGGAGAGGTCCGCGGTTTGAACGCACCGCCGCGAATGAACGTGGCGCCGGATTTTTTCACTTCTTGAGAGATCTCGACGAGCAGCGTTTTATTCTCAACCGCACAGGGACCCGCCATAACGACAATCCGTTTGCCGCCGATCTCCTGCCCTCGGACGCTGATGACGGTCTTCTCTCTCCGGAACTCCCAGCTCGCCAGCTTAAAGGGTTTCAAGATCGGGAGCACCTTCTCAACACCGGGGATGGCCTCGAGCGGCACGCTCTGCAGGATCGCCTCGTCGCCGATAGCGCCGATGATCGTCCTTTCCGTGCCCTTTGAAACATGGGCCTGAAGGCCGTGGTCCTTGATCTTTTTTATAATGTGTTCGATCTGCTCAGGAGTCGCATCTGGTTTTACGACGATTATCATGATGATCCTTTCTGGAAATGCGCATAGAGCATAGCGCATGGCGCATAGTGTTTAAACCCTCTGCGCTTTGCGCTATGCCTTTACCACCTTCTCCAGCTCCTCAACGAACCGCTTGTTCTCCGCCGGCATCCCGATCGTGACGCGCAGCCTGTTGCCGCCCATGGGCCTGATGATCACTCCCTGCTTAAGAAGCGCGGTATAGAGCTCCCTGCCGTCGAGCCGGGTTTCGAACATGATAAAATTGGCCTCAGTGGGGATGAACGATATCCCGAGCCGCTGAAAGGTCTGATACAGGAACTGTTTGCCTTCGTTGTTGATCGCGATCGACTTCTCGACATGTTTCCGGTCAGCAAGCGCGGCCAGGGCGCCGATCTGGGCCAGCGAGTTCGTGTTGAACGGCTGCCGTACCTTGTTCATCAGCTCCGCGATCTCCTGGGTCGTGATGCCGTAGCCGATGCGGAGTCCGGCAAGCCCATAGATTTTCGAGAACGTCCGCAGCGCCAGAACATTCTTTCCCGCCTTAAGGTGATCCAGAGAGTCAGGATAATCAGCGTGAGTAACATATTCGAAGTACGCTTCATCAAGAGCCACGATCACGTGGTCCGGCACCCGGTCCATGAAACGGTCCATCTCCGCACTCGTGTTCATGGTGCCGGTAGGGTTGTTCGGGTTGGCAATAAAAACGATCCTGGTCTTCGGCGTGATCCTCGCTGCCATGGCATCGAGGTCATGCCGCATATCCTTGCACGGAACGATGATGTTCGTTCCGCCCCCGGCCTGCGTGATCATCTTGTAGACCACAAAGGACGGATCAGCCGAGATGATCTCGTCCCCGGGCTGGACGAACGTGCGCACCGCGAGCTCAATGAGTTCATTCGAACCGTTGCCGAGGATGACCTGGTTCAGGTCCACTCCGTATTTCCCGGCAAGCGCCTGGGATAGATAAAATCCGCTGCCGTCGGGATAGCGGTTCAGACCTTCAACGGCTTTTTTGACCGCAGCAACAGCCTTTGGTGATGGCCCGAGGGGGTTCTCGTTCGAGGCCAGTTTGATGCTGCCGCTGATCCCCAGCTCGCGCTCCAGCTCCTCGATCGGCTTGCCCGGAATGTAGGGCGATATGCTTTTGATGTTTTCCGCAACGTTAATCATCTATTCAACTCCGTTTAGTATAGAGAATTAAATTCTTTTCAAATGGGGAAAAATATTTTACCGCGAAGGCGCCAAGAACGCTAAGACAACTTTAAACGATTTTAACTCAATAAAACCTTCGCGACCTTCGCGGATTCCCTAAGTGGCCGTTTTTATTTCATAGGCCATAGCGGTTCAAGGATATTGGTTCTGATCTGTCCGTGTAGTTTTATTCCGCAATCCGAATTTCGCAATCCGCCTTAGCAATCATCCGCTCTTCGGATACGAACCCAGCACCTTCAGGAACATACAGTCTTGCCTCAGGCGTTCGATTGCCGCCGCCACCTTTTTATCCTCGATGTGGCCTTCCATGTCAAGAAAGAACACGTAATCCCAGACCTTCCGTCCCGACGGCCGGGCATCAAGCCTGTTGAGGTTGATGCCGCTCTCGGCAAAGGGGGCGAGCATGGTATAGAGCGCGCCCACCTTGTCCTTGATGGAGAACATGATCGAGGTCTTGTCGCGGCCTGTCTTCCCTGGAGATTTCGGAGCGATGACCAGGAACCGTGTGATATTGCTGGTGTTGTCCTCGATCTTTTTCCCCGCGATCTGAAGCCCATAGAGCACCGCCGCCATCTCGCTGGCGATCGCCCCGACCGTTGGGTCGTCCGAAGCCATTTCCGCGGCCCTGGCCGTGCTCGGCGCATCCAGGATCGGCACGCCTGGCAGGTTTTTTTCGAGCCACTGCCTGCACTGCGCCGCCGCGGGCGCGATCGTATAGATCTTTGTTATGTCCTCGAGCTTGCCTGATTTGTTCAGGAGGTGCTGCGACACCTCGAGCATGATCTCGGCTGATATCTTGAGGTCGGAGTCGATGAACATGTCGAGGGTATAGATCACCGCTCCTGACGAGGAATTTTCAATGGGCACCACGCCGTAGTCCGCGCGGCCGCGCTCCACCTCATTGAACACGTCCTTGATGCTCTCCACCGGTACATACTGTGCTGCCAGCCCGAACTGCTGCATTCCGGCCATATGAGTGAACGTGGCGCGGGGGCCGAGATAAGCGACCTTGAGCGGACGCTCGAGAGAAAGGGAGGATGAAAGGATCTCGCGATAAACTGCCCGCAGGGTATCCTGGGGAAACGGCCCCTTATTGCGGGCGCTGAGGCGTTCAAGGATCTCCTGTTCACGGGATGGAGAATGGAAGTCGAGCTTCTCGGCTTTTTTTATGTCACCTACCTCGATGACGTACCGGGCGCGCTCATTGAGCATATCGATCAGTTTATCGTCGATCTCATCAATCTTCTTGCGAAGGTCATGTATTTTCTTTTTAGACATATGCGGTAAAAAACCTGTCTGACGGGGATTTTCGAATTATAGTTTATTATTTAAGCAGTTGCAAGGACTTTTTAGACCAGAGGGCTCATGCAATGTTCCATCATTTACTTTTCTTCTATTTTGAGGAATAATGATATCCTGGAAATCAATCATGGACGACACACTACGAAACGACATCAAATTCAACTGCGATGTCTCTGACGCGCAGTTTTGGGGATATTTCTCGGTCTGCGGACTTTTGATGCGGTATCGCGACCTCTATCGGTCCGAAAGAAGCCTCAAACCCTGGGAAGAGATCAACCGTGAAGAGATCATGTCCTGGATCTCCAGCAAGGAATCGCGCTGGCCGGAACTGGAGGAGAAGGGTTTCCGGGACCTGAGGATAGGCGAGAAGACCTATGGACCCTTCGATGTCGTTGAAATCAATCAGGCGCTGAATGATCACAATCTCGTTTACGGCGCGGGCTATGGCATGTATATGAAACCCACCTTCTTTCTTGCGGAACTCCGTTCCCTTTCTGTGATCTCCGATCTGACCGTGTACACTTCGGGCACTGAATTCGTCCGGGACCTTTTTACCGCGCCCGGTATGCTCCAGGAAAGAAGCATCTACCTGCGGCTGGAGCCGCTCACGATGCTGCTCCTGTACAAGGCCTCTGAACTCAACGCGAGGAGCGTTTCAGCCCTCGAGGATGCCTTTGCACAGTACGGTTTCCAACGCCGGCAGATCATCGACGAGACCTTCGAAAAACGGCTTGGGGAGATGGCGGAACAATATTCCAAAATATTGCTCTGTCATGAGATCGCGGAAGCCCTGGAAGAGGTGCCTGAATGGAAAGACCTTCTTTCCCAGGCCGGGGACCGGAAAGCGGAGCATTATTTACGCGCGATCAAAGACCTGATCGCCGACACCTCGGACCACGGCCCTTACAAGAGGATCGTCGACACGCAGGACCGCGGCGCCCTCAGCCTTACAATAGCGCTCATGGAGGGATATCGGAGAGTCATTTACCCGGAGATGCAAAATGCATATAACGAATTTTCCCGGCACGGGAACTGGTCGGTAATAGAACGATCACGGCGGGCCGGATACGAACGCTTCCGATCGCAAAGAGATGCGGTCATGGACCTGTACCATGTCAGCGGCGGGAAAGATGACTTTACGAGGAAGATCAGGGAACGTCTGCAGACAATCTGACCTTTTTAGTCAGGAACCAAAAAAAACACCCTCACCATCTTTGACACGGTGAGGGGCAAAAAATGTCGACATCAAATACGTTTGTATAAGTACCGTGTCTTTTATAAGCGACCGGCGAACGAGTAGCACTCTCCATGCTCACAAAGGGATCGCTACCGAGAATCACTCTTCGCAATGACACTCCCTCCCGGGGCGGCACTGTTTGCTATCGCCCTCTGCTCAGGTCTTAATCTTTTCAGCCTGCACCCAGGCGTCGATCGCACCCGGTTCCATGGGCACTGAGAACCAAATTTGAGGCCCATGCTTAGAGAGACCTGTCCGTGACTATTCAGACCTTCGGGAGCCGGTTTGTTCAATCACCGCAACCAGCCTGCCCCAGTCAAAAGTCTGGAGATTCATGATCTGGGAGCGGATTAGTTTGAGAGCCCGGGAGAGGTCCCCTTCACTCTTCATGTTATAGAACGGCAGCATTGCGGCAAAAGCCCTGTCCGTATAGTCAGTCAAGGGAACAAGTACATCGTCCCGCCTCGTATAGTAAGGGTCCTCTCCCGATGCGCAGGGCGTGGTGAAGACGTTGAATTGCCGACACCCGATAGGCCGGAGAGGATGAATGGAGCAGGACCCGTTGATCAAAAAGGGGCACGGGGAATCCGCCGTATGAATGGCGAGACGGATTTTCAGCACGTCCCGGGTGGCCGCAGACAATTTTTCTGAGACATACCAGTAGATGCCGACCAGTTCGTGAGGATAGAAGGGCAGGTCTTTTTGATGCTCGCAGCAATTGCCGCATCCTTTCCCACAGGCGAGTTTCTTTTTCTGTTTTTTTTCAGCATCCCGCAGTGCAACAGCTATGCCCGTATCTGCAATTGCGTACGCATCAAGCAGCATCGGCAGCCACGGGAGGCGCTTTTCTTCTTCCGGGAAATGCAGGCGCCTCGAAAGACCACCCTTATTCGTTTGTGTTTTTTTCATTCCGCACTCCGCATTCCGCAATCGCTATCATCCCACCTTCAGCATCTCCGGGTTCGTATGAGGAATGAACACCGCACCCAGGTACTCCTTCATGAACTCCGGGTCGTCCTGCATGGGTTTGTAGGTGATCTTTTCAACGATGACATTGATCGTATGCACCAGGTCTGCGTCAAGAAGTATCATGCGTGCGCCGGCGAGGGACGAGTTCCCCAGGGACTTCACAATATCCGCAGGCCACTGAGGAAGCATGCCGATGCCTGCGGCCTTCATTGCATTGATGCCGGTGCCGAGGGCACCGGACACGTACACCCTCTCGATGTCTTTGAACAAGATACCCACGGAGCGGGTGAGCACAAGAAGCAGCGTGAACATGGCCGCCTTGGATTTCATGAAACTCTGGATCTCGTTCTGCGTTATGAAGAGGGCATCGTGGTTTTCACAGGCAATGGAGAGCGTTTTTTCGCCATCCCTGATGGTCATCCAATCCCCGTCGGCAAGGCTCCCGCTCTGGTCGATCATCCCCGACCGATAAAGTTCATAGAGAAGGCTTACCATGCCCGATCCGCAGATACCCTCCGGAGGAGCCTGATCAAAGGTCTTGCAGGAAATGGCTCCGTCCTCGATCTCGACATCGTACACGATCCCCGTGTCAGCCCGCTTCCCGATCTTCGATATCCCCTCTTCGAGCGCCGGACCGGCAGCGCCGGCCCCCACAATCATCCAGTCCCGGTTCCCGATCACGATCTCGGCATTCGTGCCCACGTCGATCAGGACCGAAGTCGTGTTCGATTGGGCCATGCCCGAAGCCAGGATGCCGGCGGTGATGTCGCCGCCTACATAGCTCCCGGCGTTCGGGAACACATACACAATAGCCTCCGGGTTGATAGCGATATTCAGCTCCGTTGCGTTGAAATACCCCGGTGTGCGTACCACGGGAGCGAATGGGTCTACCGGTATCGTTGATATATCAAGACCAAGAAAAAAATGGGTCATGGCCGTATTGCCGGCCACGGTCATGGCATGGATATCCTCTGTGTTGACCCGCGCTTCCCGGCAAAGATCGACTATCAGTCCATTGATCCCATTCACGAGCACCCGGTAGACCTCCTCGCCGTTGCCCGACATGGTTCGGTGCATGCGGGTCATGATGTCGCTGCCGAATATGGTCTGGGGGTTTTCCCTGCTTTTCGTCATAACATCTTTTTGCGAGATATTATCGAACAGCAGGACAACCAGGTTCGTGGTCCCGATGTCCAGGGCAATGGAATAGGAACGCTCCTTTCCAATATCGATCACCAAATATCCATTCCCGGTCCGACCGATGATGCAGGGGAATGCGGACTGCTCCTTGACAACGGGAGGGACCTTTCTCAAAATCGACAGCGGGATGGCAAGGGGGCTGAGCCCCACGGTATCTCTGATCCGCTGATCATGAGCCCTGCGATCGTCATCGGACGGCAGTGGCAGATGCACGGTCCTCTTGAATATCAGTGAGGTCATTGTTCCCCTTTGCTCCCAGGATAGTGCGACGATGTATGAATAACACACTCAGGAGAACGCTGTCAATTGAATGTTTTCATGGCATGAAGAACGTTTCAATTGTTTGCGAATTCACTGAAAATGCAGTATACTTGACCGTATACGCCGTATCCGGAACGATCACGGTAAAATGAGGGGGAATTGGAAAGCATGTACACAAGCGCAAGCGGGAACATCACCCGAAACACCATCGCCATGGTCCTTGCCGGCGGCAAGGGCGAGCGGCTCAGTCCCATCACGATCGGCAGACCGAAGCCCGCGGTCCCCTTTGGCGGAAAATACAAGATCATCGACTTCGTCCTGAGCAACCTGTTCAACTCCGGGATCCGGCAGGTTTACATTCTGACCCAGTATCATGCCTACTCGCTCAGCAAACACATCAAGGATTCCTGGGGCAAGTGGACCGGCCTGGGTGAGTTCTATGACACGATCTCGCCGGAAATGACAAACGTCAGCGATCAGTGGTACAAGGGCACTGCCGATGCCATCTATCAGAACCTGCGGTTCATCGAAGCATCGGGCGCCGAGTATGTCGTCATCTTCGGCGGCGACCATATCTACAAGATGGACATATCGCAGATGATGGCGTATCACCGCATGAACAAAGCGGATCTTACCATTGCAGCACTCGATGTATCCGCCGATGAGGCGCCGCGATTCGGCGTCTTGCGAGTGGACGAAGACCTGCGTGTCACATCGTTCCTGGAAAAGCCGCACAACCCGCCGCGGGTCCCGGGGAGAGACTCCTGCTTCGCGTCCATGGGCAATTACATCTTTTCAGTGAAAAAGCTCATCGAGATGCTGAAAAAAGGCAAACGCAAATACGAGGACCTCGATTTCGGACTGCATGTGATCCCGATGATGATCGAACAGGGCGACAAGGTCTTTGCCTACAGCTTTTACGACAATAATATCTCTAACATGGAACCGCGCGAGCGCGGCTACTGGAAGGACGTGGGCACCATCGATTCATACTACGAGGCCAACATGGACCTTATTCACGTCAGCCCGCAGTTGAACCTGTACAACTACACCTGGCCCATCCTGACCAACCAGGGGAACCTCCCTCCGGCAAAGACGATCTTCGACGACGATGGCCGTCGCGGCCTGAACATCGACTCGCTCGTCTGCGGCGGCTGCATCACGAGCGGTGCTACTGTGCGGAGGTCCATTCTCGGTCCCTCCTGCAAGGTCCACAGCTACGCGGTGGTCGAGGACTCGATCCTCTTCGATAAGGTTCAGATCGGGCGCCGCTCCCGGATAAGAAAAGCCATAATCGATGAAGGAATTTCCATACCGGAAGGGATGGAGATCGGCTTCGACCACGAAGAGGACCGGCTGCGGGGATGCATCGTCACCGATTCAGGCATTGTGGTGGTTACGAAGTGAGACGGGAGACTGGCCTGAAAACCTTTAAAAACTCCCGATGCCCTTAGTTCTTTGCGCGTTGTTGTTCAGTGCGCTAATATCAGGATGCAAGGACCGGCAGTCCTCTGGTCCGCAAAAAAACCTGACACCGGTGACCCTCTGCCAGGGCAGGGTACTGACGATCCTGCCACTTATCGCGCACCAGCAGGGATTCGATGCACAGGAAGGCCTCGCGATTACCCTCAAGAACATGAAGGACGGCAAACTGGCCATGGATTCGCTCGTCGCAGGTGAGTGCAGCTTTTCCTCAACCGGTGAGCCCCCCATCGTGAGTCGGAGTTTCGAGCATGACGATTTCGTCATCCTCGCTTCGCTCGTATCATCGGAGAACGCCACCAAGATCATCGCCCGGGGTGACCGGGGAATCAGGACAGCCGCGGATCTCAAAGGACGGATTGTCGGCGTGCGTAAAAACACCATTTCCCACTTCTTTGTCGACATGTATCTGAGAAAGAACCACCTCGCTGCCCACGATGTGACGTTGCGGTTTTTTGAGCCAAAGGACATGCCGGATGCCCTCGCCCGCGGCGAAATCGATGCCTACTCCGGTTCCGACGCATACATCCTTTTTGGAGAACAAATGCTAGGGCGGAATGCCGTTATCCTGAGCGAGCCGGGGCTCTGCTACAGCGCTAATTACCTGCTTGCAATGAAGACCACCGTGGACGGCAATCCCGACATCGTCCGCCGGCTGATCGACGCGCTGCTGCGCGCTGAGCAGTTCTCCATCGAAAACCCCGCAAAGGCGACAGAACTGGTCGTCAAGGCTACCAATGGAACCCGAGCGGACTTGGAACCGATCCTGAAGGATTCACGATTTTCCGTTCGGCTGAGCCAATCGGCCCTCATAACCCTCGAGGACCATGCACGCTGGATGATCGAAAGCCGTCAGACATCTCGGACCTCGATTCCAAACTATTTGACCTTCATCCGCCGGGAATTCCTCCAGTCTCTCAAACCGGATGCCGTCACTCTGTAAAGCGAGATCGAAACAGGTATGCAAATCAGAGATAAACTGATTATCATCGCGGTCCTTCCCATCGTATTGGTCCTGAACCTCGGCGTAATCCAGTACCGCAATGCCACCGTCATCGCTCAGTTGAACGAGAAGGCACGGATCGCGGACGATATCTTCAAGAAGCTGTCAATGCTCAACCAACTTACCATTGAAAACAACATGTATCGCAAGGAACGCATTCGCCTTCAGTGGGTGGAACGCCATACCGATATCGGTAAACAGCTTGAAACCGTTACGCCCTTGTTCAACAACAAAAAAGAGCAGAACATCATCGACAAGGTTAAGCAAGGCCACAGGACTATCGGGTATCTTTTTGGCCGGTTCGACGATCACGGCGCGAACGACCGAGCAGATAGTCCGAGATCGAAGCAGTTTGCCGATCGCATAACGAGCCGCCTCATCCAGGAGATGGAGGTCATTCTGCCCGAGGTGGAGCGTTTGCATACGATCTACCATGACTCCGCTGTTGAATACGCACAGCGGCAAAGCCGGGTCTTCATCGTGTTCCTTGTCGCTCTCGCCCTGGCTATCCCCACGACGGCCTTTTTTGTCATACGTGCTTTTTCCCGGTCGCTCAGGGCCCTGCAAAAGGGCATGCGGGCTGTTGCCGCCGGCGACCTCGAGTACCGGATCAATTCGGTCTCTCAGGACGAGGTCGGCGACGTATCCCGCGCCTTCGACACCATGGCGGAGCAACGGTTCAGATCGGCGCAGGCGCAGCGGGAATCCGAGCGAATACTCGTCCACCAGTCCCGGCTGGCAGCAATGGGCGAGATGATCGGCGCCATCGCCCACCAGTGGAGGCAGCCGTTGAACGCCGTCAACGCTATTATCCAGGACCTGAAAGACGCCTATGAATACGGCGTACTCGATCGAAATTATCTTGACCGTTCGGTGACGAACGCCATGCAGCAGATTCAATTCATGTCGAAAACCATTGACGACTTCCGGAACTTCTTCCGCCCCGATAAAACGAAAAAGTCCTTTGATGTGAAGCAGGCGGCCGGCGAGGTGTTGACCATGGTTTCCTCCCAGCTTGCAACGCACGGGATATCGTATCGTATCACGTGCCATGTCCATAACCAGACGTTCGAGGACTTCACTTCTCCCATCATTCCCTGCGGAGAGATGACGATACTCGGGTATGAGAACGAGATGATGCAGGTCTTTCTGAACCTTATTAACAACGCGAAGGACGCGATTCTGGAGTGCCGGGAGCATGGCCTGATGGGCCCGGGGGTGAAGGGGTTGATCACCGTTGAATTCAACAGTCTGGGAGAGCGGGTCATGATCAGCGTAACGGACAACGGCGGGGGCATTCCTGCCGGGAACCTGGATCGGATCTTTGAGCCCTATTTCTCGACAAAGGAACAGGGCCAGGGTACGGGGATAGGATTGTACATGTCGAAGATGATCATTGAAAATAACATGGGCGGACGGCTGACTGCCCGCAACGTAGACGGCGGGGCCGAGTTCAGGATCGAGGTGTGAGATGGGGTCTGTGAACAAACTGGAAGTAGCAGTGCTGTACGTAGAGGATGAAGAGCTGACCAGGGCCGCCGTAAGCGCGCCGCTCGGCAGAAGAGTGCAGACCCTTCTGCAGGCAAATAACGGCAGAGAGGGACTGGAGCTTTTTCGTCTGCACCGGCCCGGCATCGTCATCACCGATATCAGAATGCCGGTCATGGATGGGCTCACCATGGCCCGGGAGATAAAAGCACTGGACGAGAAAACGCAGATCATTGTCACTACTGCCCACAACGATACGCGCTATTTCCTGGATGCCATTGACATCGGTATCGACCGGTATGTGCTCAAGCCCATAGACCATAAAAAGCTCTTCTCAGGCCTGGAGAAATGCATGGCAACGATCAACGGAGAGAAAGAGAGGCAGCGGTACCAGCAGGAGCGCGATAACCTTATAGTCGAGCTGCAAGAGGCCCTTGCCACTATCAAGACCCTGCATGGTATCCTGCCTATCTGCTCATCCTGCAAAAAGATCCGCGACGATAAAGGCGCCTGGACGCAGATGGAAGCCTATATCACCGAACACACTGATGCCGAGTTCAGCCACGGAATATGTTCAGAATGCGCCCAAAAATTATATCCCGAATATTTTAAAAGAAAATAGAATAGGTCCGGCAATCCCGAGATCATTATTGATATACTATTCAGGTAGCAGAAGCACGTAGCAAAGACGCAGCCTGCCTGTCTTCAATAACGTTTATCAATATCTATCTACTGTTTCACTTCTTAAACATCACCATGCCCAGCGGCGGGATGGTGATCAGCAGCGAATGTGCCCGGTAGTGGCACGGTTCCGCTGCGGCCTCCAATCCGCCGAAATTTCCGAACCCGCTCCCGCCGTACTCCCCTGCATCGCTGTTCAACACCTCTCTCCAGAATCCGCCTTCAGGAACGCCGATCCGGTATCCCACGCGCGGTACCGGAGTGAAATTGAAGACCACAAGGATCCTGTCACCACCCGACCTTCCTTTTCTCAGGAAGCTTATAATGCTCGCCTCCTGATCGCTGCAGTCGACCCATTCGAACCCTGCGCTCTCGAAATCGAGCTCATACAGCGCGGGTTCGTTCCGATACAGGTGATTCAAATCCCGGACCCATTTCCAGACACCGTAATGGGACTGATACTGCAGAAGATGCCATTCGAGGCTCTGCTCATGGCTCCACTCGGCCCACTGGCCGATCTCGTTGCCCATGAAGAGAAGCTTTTTGCCCGGATGGGTGTAGAGATAGCCGAAGAGGAGCCGCAGGTTCGCCATCTTCTGCAGGCCGCTTCCCGGCATCTTGCCCGCGAGAGCGCCCTTTCCGTGCACCACCTCATCGTGCGACAGGGGCAGCATAAAGTTCTCAAAAAAGGCATACCAGATACTGAAGGTGATGTCGTTGTGATGGTACTTGCGGAAGACCGGGTCCGCGGAAAAATAATCAAGTGTGTCATGCATCCATCCCATGTTCCACTTCATGCCAAAACCCAGCCCACCCACGTGTGTGGGCCGCGAGACCATGGGCCAGGACGTCGACTCCTCGGCGATCGTCTGGACATCCGGGAAGGCGCGGTACACCTCCCGGTTCAGGCTTCTGAGAAAATCGATGGCATCGATGTTCTCCCTGCCGCCGTACTGATTCGGGATCCACTCCCCTTCCTTGCGCGCATAATCGAGGTAGAGCATGGATGCCACCGCATCGATCCTGATCCCGTCCGCGTGGTATTTGTCGAGCCAGAAGAGCGCGCTGCTGATCAGGAAGTTCCGCACCTCGTACCGGCCGTGGTTGAAGATGTAGCTCTTCCATTCCGGATGAAAACCCTTCCTCGGGTCCTCATGCTCATAGAGGTGCGTGCCGTCGAAATATACAAGACCATGTGCATCATCGGGAAAGTGCGAAGGCACCCAGTCGAGGACCACACCGATCCCCTCCTGATGCAGCCGATCGATCAAATACATGAAGTCCTGAGGCGTGCCGTAGCGGCTCGTGGGCGCAAAGTAGCCCGTGACCTGGTATCCCCAGGAGCCGTAGAAAGGGTGTTCCATCACGGGCATGAATTCCACATGTGTGAAGCCCGTGTCCTTGAGGTACTCCGGAAGATAGTCGGCCATTTCGCGGTACGTGAGCGAACGGTTGTTCTCCTCCGGCACCCTGCGCCATGAACCGATATGGAGCTCATACACGGAACACGGTGCATTCAGGGAGTTTTTCGCATGCCGGTCTTTCATCCATGGTGAATCACCCCAGGTATACGCGAGGTCCCAGATGACGGACGATGTCCGGGGCGAGGTCTCCCATGATAGGGCAAAGGGGTCGCCCTTGTCCGCCTGATAATGGTGACGCCGGGAAACAATGTGATACTTGTACAGCGAACCCTGCAACACGTCGGGGATAAACCCTTCCCAGATTCCCGATCCGTCGTGACGGACCGCAAGTGGATGGGTGTCGTTGTTCCATGCGTTGAAGTCTCCAATGACCGAGACCTTGGCCGCATTCGGCGCCCAGAGCGCGAAGAGCGTGCCTTTTGCGCCGTCAACGGTCATGACGTGGGAACCGAGTTTCTCGTAGAGGCCAAAATGGTTCCCTTCCTTAAAGAGGTAGATGTCGTGGTCCGTAAGTAGGCTCACACCGTGGATCACACTGCCCTTCTTTTTTTCGCTATTTCCTCTCATACCGTATCCTTCCGATTATTTTGGTTAAAAGTATAGCATAGATTGCCATTTGGCAGCTACCATTATCCGCATACTTATGAACCTGAGAATTGCAGAGATCTGGAATTTGACACTCGATACACTTTATGCTACGTTTAAATCAGAGGCGTACAAGTGCCGAATGCAACGGCGTGGAGGACCACCCATGAAAATCCCTATTCAGATCACCTTTCGAAACATGCCTCATTCCGATGCCATTGAGACGAAAATCAATGAGAAAGCTGCCAAACTGGACAAATATTACGACAGGATCATGAGCTGTCGGGTCGTGGTCGAGGAATCGCAGCGCCGGCAGCATCAGGGCAAACTTTTCAGTGTTCATATCGACATTACAGCGCCCGGCAAGGAACTGGCAGTAACCCGCGAAGAGAATGAAGATCCCTATGTCGCGGTCCGTAATGCCTTTAACACCGCCGCCAGGTGGCTTGAGGAGCATGCCCGTCGGAAGCGGGGTGAGGTGAAGACCCATGAAGCACCGCCGGCTGGCCGCATCCTCAGGATCATTCCCGACCAGTCGCACGGTTTCATCATCACGCCCGATCATCGTGAGATCTATTTTCACCGCAACAGCGTTCTCAATGATGACTTCAGCCACTTGAAATTAGGGGTCGCCGTGACGTTTATCGAAGAACAGGGAAAAGAAGGTCCCCAGGCGGCGCGCGTGGCGATCATCAGATGAAGTGAATGTTATCTTGCCTGACACGCAGCTCCCTTTTTTCTAATTTCGCCTGTTACAGGAAGTCGGAATCGTGAATTCACGCTTTGATCCTAATGTGATTTTCCTATCAAGACAGAGCTTTTTGAATGAGTAAGGATATTCCTTGATACGCTTCCCAGCATTCCCTTGATCCCCCTGACACCCCTGCTGCCCACAGCGATGAGGTCGACATGCGCCGTATCCGCGATTTTCAGTATTTCCGTCGAAGGATCTCCTACCATTGAAATGACCCGGATCTTTTTGAATCGTTTCTGTAAATCCTCCCTGGCATGATCGATTATCTTCTCGGACTGCGATAGTTCAATTGTTCTGGCACTGGCCACGACCTCTTTGATCCGTTCATTTATTTCAAGCACGAACCGCTCAGGGATGTCGGCGAAGCTCGACGCAACGATATTCACGATAATGATTTCTGTAGCGTCAGAGAAAGGAATGGAACACAGGAGTTCTTCCGTAACCAGGGAAGGTTCGGAGCCGTCAGTAGCAAAAAGGATCTTCATTGGACGAGATGGTGACTGTGCCGCCTGTTTTACGACCATCACTGGTTTCGATGCATTGATCGCGACCAGCCTCGTTACACTTCCGATCAAAGCCGATGCGATTCCTTTTATTCCCCGGGCCCCCATAACGATAAGGTCTGCGCCCGAAGATTCGGCCGCGGCAATGATGCATTGTTCAGGTGTACATCGGACCGGCGAACTTTCCTCGATCTCAACGCTGATGGTTGCATGCGACGGTTTGAGAATTGCTACCGCTGAATCAAGTATCTGGGGTGCGATCTTCGCTTTTATTGCCCTGAGCGTGCTGAGATGAAAGGCATCATCATCTTGAAACGGGATCTCGTATATAGCATGAAAAACAGTTATGGCGTCGTCCCGTGACCACTGGAGGCGGGTCAGGAATTCAGCAGCACGTTCCGAATATTCGGAGCCATCTGTTGCAAACAATATTTTCATATCCCGTCCTCTCGATCATGGAATTTTCCCATTATGGACTTTCGACCCGTACCGTCCATATCGATATGATATCATATTTCAGCAAAGAGGGTGCATCGTTACTCTGCCTTTCTGGTACGGACAACCAGTGCAATTCTTTTACGGCAATGCATGGCTATCTGGGCTATCATCTGAATAAGTAAACAGGGATATGATGTAGGTCATAGCAAACCCCAGACGTTTGAGATAGATTATTATCGTAGAAATGTGATTGAAATAAAAAAGGGAGGTGTTATATTATGGTGTTAAAAGAGTTAGATGTTACGATGATCATCCCGCGGGACCGGCATCCCCTGATCTTCCGGACCTTCGACGAACTCGAGAAGGGAGCGGCCTTCCTTCTTACCAATGACCATGACCCCAAGCCGCTCTACTATTCATTCCTGCATGAGCGGGAGGGGCTCTTTGCATGGGAGTATCTGGAACAGGGACCGATAACCTGGAAGGTCAAGATCTCAAAAACGTGAGTGCGACAGCCGGGGGGATTTCCCTCCGGCATCTCTTCTCCGATGAAAGGGCGATCACGACGTGACTTTGAACATTGATTACGGCCTATGCGTTGGTTGCGGGGCTTGTGCCGAAGTGTACCCGATGCTCTTCACGATCAGGGACGACAAGGCATGGGTCATTGACTACACGATGTTCCGTTTCGAGGAGCACAAAGACCTGCCGACTATCTGCCCCTTTCGCGCAATCACCATCGAGTAACCGCAAGACCCCGAACCGGGGGGTAGAAATCACCTCCTGGACGTGCTGACCTGGGACTTTCGCTCGATAAAAACATCGATCGCGGACTTTGCCTCTGCAGAGAGCGCAGAAAACCTGATGCCGTACTGACAGGTCTTAGAACCCGCGACCTGCTTCATGACCCTGACAATCTCTCCGGTCGTTTTTATCTGAGCCGAATCAGGAAGAAAGAACGAGCATGACAGCTGGTCCCCTTTCTCAAAGACCTTCTCCGTTTCGACAAGCATTCCTGTTATGCTGATATTTTCCGAACGGCAGAAAAATGACTTGTCTTTACTGGTCCCCGAGACACTGACACTCACGAGAACGCGGTAGGACTCTCTCCAGGAGATATCCAGGAGCTGCCGCACTTTCTCGAGAAGCTGTGCGGTGTCCACCGGCAGAGTGAGAACCGCGTTCGCCTTACACCGTGCGCTTTTCTCGATGTCCGCCGCGTTATCCGGACACAGAATGATCATCGACACCTTGCTCAACACCTTGTCCGATCGTATCGCAGAACAAAGCTCTTCGCTCTTCATCCCGGGCGCATGGAGTTCTGCAACAATAATATCTACCTTCTCCGCCCGGTGGATGGACAACACATCCTCGGTTGTAGCCGCCGAGAACAGCTTGATGTCTTCACGGTTAAATAATCTTTTTTCCTTCCCAAGAATCGTCATAAGGTTCTTGGTGACCAGTATTTTTTTCATGATTACCCCTTTTAACAGGTATCGTTGACCCGCCTCACACAACGGCGCCATACTATCATACTTTAGGCAATGGAGCAAAATGTTTTTTATTATTGGATGCGAGAGCCGCTGCCGTTGAACTAAGAGCTTTTCCCCATCCCTGTTTTAATGCACAGGGAAGCGTGAGGATGTATGGCACGGGCATTGGATGGTCTGAAGGATTTTTCAACTATCTTATAAACAGTAAAACCCGGCGAAACGGACTCGATCGCTACTGTCCGTGCTTAAGCCGCCACGCAAGTTGCGGCGGCAGTCCCGCTCGTACAATCTTAGCCTGGCACCGCTTGATATCATACTCCACTCTGAAGAAACGAACAGTGCCATCAACGCTATCGTAAAGGAGGAATGAGGCCCGGGGATCGCCGTCGCGAGGCTGTCCCACGCTGCCTGGATTGATCAAATAATGCATCCCTGATGAAAGCAATAATTCGGACGAGTGATCGCTTGAGATGCTTCCCTGGAGATCAATGAATGTCATGCCGATGTGCGTATGTCCGAAGAAGCCGAGCTTCAAGTCGCCGGGCAATCCCGCAAGCAGGCGAAAGTTGTCAGCGGCAGCATCCCGGGAGAGCAAATATCGGTTGGTGTCATGAATGGACCCGTGCACGAGAATAAAATCACCCACCCTCGCTTCAGGCGGCAGATTCAGAAGAAACAATCTATTTTCCGGCGTCAGGTGTTTGCGGGTCCAGAAAACCGCCGACTGTGCCAGCGCATTGAACCCGTTCGGTGCTTCCCTTCCCGATGCAGCAACATCGTGGTTTCCGAGCACGCTCACAATCTTCTCGCGTCGAATGATATCGATACATTCGTTGGGGTTTGCATTGTACCCCACGATGTCGCCGAGACAGACGATGTCATTGACGGTGAGCTCGGCAATCCTTCCCATAACAGATTCCAGCGCTTCGAGATTCGCATGGATGTCGGCGATCACGGCAATTCGCATGTGAGCCTTTCCGGAAGCAATTCACCAACCCGGCGGGAACGACATAGCGCTATCATCAGGAATCATCAACACGGTCGTTATCAATCGTAATGGATCAGCATCGCTTCCTTGATCTTCTGCGCCCTTTCTTTGCTCACCAGTCGTTCGACGATGGCCAGGCCGAAGCTAAGCGCCGTGCCTGCCCCCCTGCTTGTCAGCACAGTCCCGTCCGTCACAACGGACCGTTCCTCATACACCGCTCCGCCAAGTCTGTCCCTGTAGGAAGGGTACGAGGTCGCGCGCTTTCCCTGCAGTACACCCGCGCTCGCGAGCACAATGGGCGCGGCACAGATAGCGCCGGTCAGTTTCCCTTTCCGCGAGAAGCTGATGATCAGCTCCTTCACGCGCGGGTCCGCGTTCAGGTTGTCCGAACCCGGCTGCCCGCCAGGCAGCACGATCATGTCGAAGTCCTCCGCCTTCACCGTGTCGATCACGGTATCGGGAATAATCTTCACCATTCGGGCGCTCGTCATGTGTCCGCCGTGCAGACCCGCAATAACCGTGTCAATGTCTGCACGCCTGAGAACATCGACAATGGCCATGGCCTCCACTTCCTCAAAACCATCCGCAAGTATGACCGCTACTCTCGGCATAACTACCTCCTTATGCTCGGTGAAATATAACGATGACGCATGATAGTATATCGTGTTCTTCCTGTTTTATCTACGCTTGTACTTTATCACGCTCATGAAACAGGGGGGCCCCGAAACGCGTCACAGTGAAGCTTGATGTCATTTTTCAATAAAAAGGACGAAAGAAACATCTTATTCCTCCGTCCGGAAACGAGCACCGCACCATCGCAGACTGCCTAGTAGCCTGAGCCACCCTTCTCCTGTTCCTTCCCAGCGTGTCGTTTATCACTCATATGCTTTTCTATCATCACCACCAGTTTCTCCCGCTGCTCCGGCGTGAGCATATCATGGATCTCGGTAAACTTGGCGGAGACAAACTGGATCATATCATTCACCTGCGTCTGGTTTTTTTCAGCCAGGGCGTTCAGCCGCGTCTTGTCAATTTCAGCGCTTCTCATCAGGTCATTCGCCTCTTTTACCGTCTCTTCCCGCATTTTGATCATGTCCGGACGCTTGGCCAGGAATTCGTCCTTGATCTTCTCGAGCTTTGCCTTTTGGCTGTCATCCAGCTTTAGCTCAGATGCAAGGTGCTTCACCATGTACTCTGCCCGCTGCTCCGGAGTCCGGTAACAGCTACTCACGATCAGCGCTGTAATGATTGCTAGCATAATGATTGTTAATTTTTTGCTTTTCATCCTCGTTACCTCCTTGATCGTTAGACAGGACATATTCAATCCTTTATCCCTTAGTAATAGTATAGCACATTGTTGCAATGATGGGTTGCTTCGAAAATCGCTGCGGATTTTTTTGCCGTTGGTGTAAGGGTAAAGTACTATACATCATCTCGGAAGAATCACAGAAATGCATGGGAAAAACTGTATATGATATCGATGCCTTCGGACCGTTCATTAGTCAGCAGCGTACTGAGGAACCGATGCTATACGCCCTTGCTTTAGCAGTGTTCTGCGGTTACAATAGGCTTGCAACGGATTTGCTTAAATACAGCGCTGACAACTCACAGGACGGCAACCCGATTAGAATCCCTGCTATTCGGATTTCCCAGACAGTTTGCTGTCACACGCGTGAGTGCAAAATGACGAACGGAACAACATCATGATCAACACGTCAGAAGAGCTCAGACTCCGCTATCTTTATCGGAGACTGATACTCGATGGGAAAATAGCGCTTTCTTTTGAGTCTGCAAAAAAGATCATCGGCCCGGATTGCGCCTATCACCTTTATTCGGTTCAGGACTTGAAGAAGAAGATGAAAAAGAGGAAATTCTCGCGGTAGCGTATTGTGGTGGTCAGAGACTGGCGGGAAGATTTTCAAAGGGGCAATATCGGAGATCTCTGTTCAGCTGAGATATTCCAGTATCTTTTTACGGAATTCGAGGATATCGAGCGGCTTCGTAAGGTATCCGTTTGCACCGAGTGCAAGGCCCCGCTCGCGTTCCAGATGCTCACCCCTTGACGTAATGATGATGATCGGCGTGTCCTTTTTGAACACCTCGCGAATGGTCCGAATGACCCCGGCCCCATCCAGTTCCGGCATGTTCATGTCGGTGAGGATAAGGTCGACGTCCTGTTATTTCAGCTTGTCGATCGCATCCAGGCCGTTCTCCGCATCCATGAGCTGCACCCCCGGCAGCAGCTTGATCAGCTGAAAGAAGATGAACATCCGCATTGTCTCTGAATCATCTACAACGAGGACCTTTTTGTTCTGAAAAGACAGCATGATATTCCAAGCCTTTCATTTTTTTCATTAAACCATTCAACAACGGTTTCATCAACCGACCGTTATAAACCTTTAACAAGAGCTTCAGAAAAAACAGGATCCCTCGGTGAGATCGTTTTGCTATTCCACCCATCTCACCGCATGCGCAGACGCAGTGGCTGCTCAGGCTGTCCCGGACCGATCGTCGTCGAACCCTCCCTGCTTTTTCTGCGACTCCTTCGATATTGTTTGAAGAGCATCCTCGACAAATTCCCTGATCAGAATTCGGGGCTTTTCCGCAAGTTCGCTGAACAGTAGTCCGATCCCGGCATTCGGCTCGGAATACCGCACCTTGGCCTGAGCGACCACCATACCATTTCCGATCGGGAATGACAGCATGATGCTCGTCCCTTCGGGAAAGGGCTGCGTGGTCAGAAGAAACATACCGCTTTCGCTGATATCAACGCTTTTTGCATAGATCGTTTCATTGATCATCACCCTGCCGGAAAAGGACACGCGCGGAAATAGCCGGACCGAATCGAGGTTCGTAAGATCAGCGCCCAGGTCCCGTACGCGGACAGCCAGCTTCGCCAGATGGTCGCGGAAACCCCGGTTCAGGATCTCGAGCAGCTTTCTCATCTCCTTATTGGAGTCCCTCAGCGCTGCGACGACATACTGTTCAACGAGGCTGGATTCGACCAGATAGCATTGGACGAGAATCTCATTGATCTTATCACGAGGCATGGCGAGAATCATCTTCATCAGGTAGATGACTTTATTAAAATCGGTGAGATTGAGATGTACCTCTCCAAAGTCGCTCGGTTTGGCCCTTACGACCCTCTTTTGCAATTGCGCCAGGTTGATATGATCCATCTCTTCCAGGTGGAGCTGGTAAAAAAAACTGTCGAGCTCCTTGTCGCCGCTGAACTTCGCCCGCAGTTTCATGTACATATCGCCGAGGTTCACTTCCATCTGTTCGATCAGTTCCAGGGCCTTGACAGCCTCCATGACAATCCTCCGCAAATGTGAAGGTCGACGACTCCGGCGCTAATCGCAGGGGTGCGCCTGCAACTCACAGCGTACAGTGTATCCAAATAACGATGCGCTGTCAACAAAACCGTAACTGAGATATTTTCCGCTCTTTCATCGCATCCCGTTTTTCAATAGCCTTGGGATGAACGGCATCGCGGGAATAACGAAGGGCCTTTATCCGGCTTCCGGGCGCCGCCACAGAAGCAGCGCAACACGCGTTCTACTTCACCTCTTCGATCTTCACGACATTCTCATAGCGGGAATAGACGGGTATTCGCCATCCGTATTTCTTGATATTCACCAACTTCCCCTTGAGCCGGATCGCATCGTTCTGAACCGAGCCGGAATCGAACTTGAACCGATACCAGACATCTTCGTTGACAAAAGGCCGGTATTCAGTGGCAATCATGAACCTTCCGTCCATTTTCGTCATTTGGGCGTCGGTTATCCTCGTCTGGATCGTATCCGCAACGAAATAACTGTACAATACCGCCAGGATACAAACCACGATTCCGGTCACAATAGCCTTAAACTTGAAACTTCTGAAAAATCCCGCCATTTCATCCTCCTCTTTTTATTACGGCTGGGTCGACTTGTCGATACGGCATCTTTGCATGCCGTACAGGCCAGACACAGTCTATTGGTTGCTACTGCTGGTGCTCAGGCCAACACATTGGGATACATACCATGCACTGTTGAGCAACCATTTCATAGCGACCGATTTCATTTTACATGAACGTGCTCAAAAAGTCATTCGATATTGTCCGTGTCGAAGCGAGACAGCGAGCCAATGCGAAACAAAAAAACCCTCCGCCAGTTCCAGGCAAAGGGCTATTCCAATTCACGTCACTTCATGTCTGAATATGTTTTTTACATGGGTATCCGATGCCGTCTCATGTAACCACATCGATTCGTCTGCGAGACAAATCCACGGCAACAAGATCACACGTTCTCCACCATATCCCAGACGCCGCAGGGGCAGATGCCGGCGCAAAAGCCGCAGCCGATGCAGCGTGCCTCGTCCACCACGTATTCGTAGGACTTGTTGGGAAGCGTCTTTCGCGAGATAGCTCCGTAATAGCATGACTGTTCGCACATGCCGCAGTCGCGGCAGGACCCGCAGCTCATGCAGCGGTCGGCTTCCTTCTTTGCCGAGAACTTGCCGATCACGTTGCAGACCTCGTAATACTGGGTCTTGACCTTCTCGTAGGGGATCACACGCCGCTCTTCGGGCACATAATCAGTGTTCATCAACTGGGCATTGATCACATCGGCGGCGACCTTGCCCTGGCCGATTGCATGCGTGACCAGTCCCGGTTTGGTCGCGTCACCGATGGCGAAGACCTTCACGTCCGAGGTCTGGTTCAGATCGTTCACCGTGATGTAGCCGCGGTCGGTGTCGATCGATGGCGGCAGGAAATCAAGAACGGGCTTCTCGCCGATGGATATGATAACCATATCAGCATCGAGACTTGTGCCGTCCTTGAAAAAAAGCTTCTTTGCCCTGGCATCGTATTTCTCGGTGACCTTCGGGAACAGTATCTGCGTCCCCTTTCCCTTGGCCATCTCCTGTTCTTTGCCGAAACTGGCCGGCTTCTGCACGTCAACAGCGATCACTGACTCTGCACCGTGGTCATACGCCTGACAGGCGATGTCCATACCCACGTTGCCGGCGCCGATCACGACGACCTTCTTACCCGTCAGGTTTCGGGGTTTGCCGAAATTCACTTCTTTGAGGTAGTCGATACCGGCAACTACATCCTCGTGGCCCGGGAACGGGATCACCCGTCCTTCATGAGCGCCTACGGCAATCACCACCACGTCGTGGTCCTTGTATATCTTTTCGAACTTCTTTTTGTCCACGGGAGACTTCACCTGGACATTCACACCGATCTCTGCGAAACGCGAGAGTTCCTTCTCGAGGATCTTCTTGGGCAGGCGCTCGCGCGGGATGCACATCTCGAGCTTTCCGCCGATCTTGCCGCTTGCTTCATAGAGGTCAACGCTATGGCCTTTCAGTCCGAGCTGCCATGCCGCGGAGAGGCCGCCCGGTCCGCCGCCGATGATCGCGATGCTCTGGCCCGTTGGCTTTGCCTTCTTCGGCGCCTTGAGATTCAGCGCCGCTGAACCGTACGCCTTGATATTCAGCGGCTGGTCGATCCTTGCGCGGGTGCAGTCGGTCATGCAGAGGTTCGGGCAGACCGTGCCGCAGACCGTTGCCGGAAGCGGGCTATACTGGAGCACGAGCGCCAGCGCGTCGGCGGTCCTCCCCTGCCTGATGAGCTGCGCGCGCTTGTGCGACGGTATGCGCGAAGGGCAGGCATAGGCGCAGGGTGGAAGATACTTGTCGTTCTTCCAGACCGGCATCCAGCGGCGTTCCTCGCCGGTGGTTATATAAGGAAGCACGGAGCGGTCGTGGGTAAGATAGGCGCCGAACATGCCGCCCTTGCCTACTTCCTTCTCCCACACATTCAGGCGGAACTCGGTGAGCCCCATCTTGAGCTTGCCTTTTGTCTTGGTCTTCTCAGCCGGAGTGAACGAGATAAACTTCTTCCAGGCATTCTTGTCCTTGGTGAGCTCCTGATAATGGGACATGCGGTCGATGGCCTGAAGATAGGGCTTCATGTTCTCGGTGAGCCATTCCCAGTCCTGCTCCGTCAGGTCCAGGAGCTTCACGTCGGTTTTGCTGTATTCTTTGATGGGACCGCGGAAGTAGATCGTACCCCCGACCATGCCCACGCAGGGACGGTAGCCGAGCACGTTCTCGGGATCGCGAGCGTCAACACCGCAGACAACAGCAATGCCGCCTGCCTTGAACTCGGCAAAGGAGTCGCCCACGCCGCGGAAGTACCAGGACTGAAGGTCCGGGAAACGCGGGTTCTTCTTGGTCATCGTGTCGCACCGCGCTCCGCCGCCGCCCTGGACATAGAGTTTGCCCTGGGCGCCTGCGTTGTGCGCGCCGTTGGCCACATCGCCGAGGACCGTGATGGTCGCGCCGCAGTTGAGCCAGCCCGTGTCATCTGACGTTGAGCCTTTTACCAGGATATCGGTGCCGTCCATGCCCATGCTTCCCACACGCTGACCGGCAGTGCCCTCGATCGTGACCTTGATCCGTCCTTCGCGGGGCCAGATCCTGCCGCCGATGCCGTGCTGGCCTTCAGCAACAACGGTCAGCTCTTTGGCTCCGTTCTGGATGGCCTTTTGAAGCTGCTCTTCGAGGTCCTTCGAAGAGACCCGTTTCCCTTTGATAGTGCCCTTGATGATCATTTTTTCCTCAAAACATTTAGTTAACCACGGAGTCGCGGAGACACGGAGAGAAATCTTTCAAAATTAATTCAAGTTTTTTTCTGTGACCTCTGTTGCCTCTGTGGCAATACATTTTCGTTTTTTACGATTTACTTTTCATTCCGCAATCCGCACTTAGCAGACGTAGCTGATCTGCAGACGGTCCGCGATGTCCTTGTCGTTCACGCCAAGGGCGTCGGACATGCCGATCGGGAGCTCCGTGCTCCTGCCGAGCGGCGCGAAGATCTTCTTGAGTTCCACATCCGCGGCCTTGAATACCTCAACGACCCGTTCAGCGACTTTATCCGGATCAAGACGCCGATACAGCTTGGGATCTTGTGTTGTAATACCGCGCGGGCACTTGCCGAGATTGCAGACATTGCAGCGGTTGAGCTCATCGCCGAAACAGCCTGCGGCGGTCTGCATGATGTACTTGCCGGTGTCCACCGCCGATGCGCCAAGCATGATGAGGGCTGCCGCATTCGCTGCAAGGTTGCCGCCCTTGCCAACGCCTCCCGCGGCGATGAGCGGGAGTTCGTTCTGCTTACCCTGTTTTACAAGATCCAGATAGCAATCACGGATGTTGGACGCGATGGGGTGCCCCATCTTGTCCAGAGACACATTGTAGGCCGCACCGGTGCCGCCGTCCTCGCCGTCGATGCAGAGTGCCGCGGCATAGGGGTTCCGAGCGAGATTGTTCAGCACGGCACGCGCCGTCTTTGTCCCTGAAATTTTCGGATACACGGGTACGCGGAATCCCCAGGCCATGGACATGGACTGGATCATCTTCGCGACCGCCTCTTCAATGGAATACTTCGTCTGGTGCGTCGGCGGCGACGCAAGGTCGACAAACTGCGGCACTCCGCGGATCTTTGCGATAAGACCCAGCACTTTATAGGCCTGGAGCAGGCCGCCGTCGCCGGGCTTGGCGCCCTGGCCGTACTTGATCTCGATGGCGCAGGGGTCTTCGATCATGTCGGGAAGCGCACGAATGATCTCGTCCCAGCCGAAGTAACCTGACGCAATCTGGAGAATGAAGTATTTCATGTAGCGGGACTTGAGGATGCTCGGCGGCATGCCGCCTTCGCCCGAGCACATGACCACCGGCAGGCCTTCGACCTCGTTCAGATAAGTGATGCCCATGGCAAGGCCTTCCCACATGTGCGGTGAGAGGGCGCCGATGGACATGCTGCCGATGCGGATGGGGTAGATCTCGCGCACCGGCGGGATGAACGTATGGTTGCTGATCGTAAGTTTATCGCCTTCCACCCTGAGCGGAAGCTGCTCCGCGGGAAGGTTCCTGCCGAGAAGCGTCCTGATGCGGAACTCATGCCTGCCCGCGTCGAGCGCCGGGTCCGTGAGCATCGAGATGCGCGTGAACTTGAGTTTGTCCAGGGTCGATATTGACGGGTCGTTCCGCCGTCCGCCACGCATGAAGGGGATGCCGCCCTTGTTCCTGAAGTGGTAGAGCTTGTGCTGGACGTTGTATTCCGGGAAGATCGCGTCCGTGGGGCAGACGAGCGCGCAGGTGCCGCAGCCGATGCAGTAACGCTCGATCTCCGTGACCTGGCGCACCACCTGGGTCAGCCGGCGGGTGACCTTGGGTTCGGGGCTCGAACCCTCGGACGTTACGACCCGCTGGGTATAAACCGTGGCCTCGATGGACTTCATGGGGCAGACGGCCGTACAGCGGCCGCAGCGGGTGCAGCGGTCCTCGCGCCACTGGACGATATAGGGAAGCTCTTTTAACGAGAGCTGATGGTTCTGGTCTAACCGTGCAGCTGATTCCATACCTTAACCTCCCGCGCGCCGGGCGCGATGATCACGGTGTCGTACTTCATGGGGAAGATGTCTGTTGATTCATCCCGGTCCGGAATGGCGCTGTCCACGCCGCAGACCTCGGACATGAGCGCATACTTTCCGGGCTTGCCGCCGACGGCACCGGGCCTGAGCTTCTTGGAATCGTGCACCATGAAACACGTGCCGTCGGGCGTGAACCCGATCACGCAGTTCGGGCCGTCGATGCAGAGCGGCCGGAGCGACTTCTTCAAGAGCCGGAGCGGAGCTGCATCGGACCGCTTTTCGATCTCGGCGTCCTTCATCGGCGTGATCACGTCTTTATAATAATGAAGCGGATACCCGAGGGTCCGGTTCGTGTAGTGCAGGATATGGGTGAAGACCTCGGAATCCGAGTTGTAGCCCATATACCCCGGGTTGCCGCGTCCCATGAGGAACTCGCGGATCGGCACAAAGGCCGTGTTCTCGCCGTTCGTCATGGTGGCGTAGCCCTGGATGAAGAAAGGGTGGCACGCGTACAGGTAAATGGCATAGTTCGTGTTCTGCCTGCCCTGGGCAAGGACGATCTTCGACTTGATACCGGACTTCTCGATGCCGAAGAACTCGCCGAGCTGGAGCGGATCGCCCACTTCCTTAAGGGTCAGCACGTCGGGATAGAAGGAGAATACGAAGAGCGACCCGTCGGGTTCACCCATCAGCCTGAGCGCGATCCTCGTGCGCAGGAGCAGGTCCTCCTTTTCAAGCTGGGTCTTATCTTTATGCGCTGCGGGATAGTCGTAGACCTTCGCGATATAATGATCGCGGCGCTCGACGCCCTTCACGTTCTTGATCGGCGGCTCCCAGGAGAACTTCTCCGTAAAGCCCTGCGCCTTCATGTAGTCTTCGAGCATAGCCAGGCCTTGGTTCGAGCAGATGGCGGACATCGTTGGAAACTTCTTGTAATCCGCGAAAGGCCCGGCCATGTCCTTGAGCATAAGACCGAGACCGGACCCGTCATGGCCTTCCTTCATGGTCTCGAGCGCCAGAATGTTCTCCATGGGGGAGATAAAGTCACTCGACGTGATTGCACTCAAACGGCACATGTGTTACTCCTGTCCTGTCCCTTGATACATTCCCTGAATTATTAACGAGCGATGCTCTGGAAGGTCACGAGGGCGAAAAATGTTGCAGAAACCGTGGAGAATTCATGGGGAAATGGGGCTGCTGCCGATCTTCGCGTCTGCTTTTCCCTTCTCCGTTCCACTCTTTTTCCTTCACATCTTCATGATGATCGTGGCCACTCGATGTCAAAAAAAGCCCCTTGTGAGGGGCTTCTGACTCTCCGGAGTATTACTGCGACAGGGTACAATACACCCGACAGCGCACTGCTGTCAAGCCGAAATTATTAATTCATCGATTCGGGAGAAGGGGGTTGCAGTACCGCTTTAATGAATATCGCTTAGGCGGACGGGATCGCTGAGCGGCTCGTAACACACGTCCCGTTTACACGGGATGACCCTGCCGTTGTCCAAGCCGTATACGATCGCCGTGTAGGTACGGCCGGCAAGAGCGCGGGCCGCCCGGCTGAGTTCGCCGTCAGGCTGCGCTTCAACAGTAAGTTTGAGCATGTTGAAATGCGCATCCAGGGCGCAGAGATAGGTCCCTGCATGGACACTCATTTCAAGGGCTATCCCGGCAAAGAGCCGGAGCGATAGATCCGCCTGCTGTTGGTACTCGTCCTTCCCGGTCAAAAGAGCAAGCTTGAGCAAGAGCAGGGCCGCCAGGGCGTTGGCCGAAGCATGCGGAATATCCTCGATCTTCTTGAGCCGCGTACCCAGAACTTCGCGCTCGGTATCAAAAAATCCACCATCTTTGTTATCATGGAACTTTTGCAGACACACTGTCATGAGTTCATCCGCCATGGTGAGAAACGGTTGCCGGGCAGTGGCCTCATAACCCGAGATCAACGCGTCAATGAGAAAGATATAATCATCGAGCACGGCAGGAACGTTCTCCGCGTGTAAAAGAGCTCCTCCACGAGACGCTCTGCCAGAATGCGTTCAAGGCTCTTGACCGCGAATACCCTGACCTCTTCATCACCCAGCACGGCAAAGGCATGAAAGTAGGCGCTGATAAGCATCCCGTTCAGCGATGTATAGAGGGTCTTGTCGATGAAAGGGGTCTCGCGCCGTTGCCGCGCGTTGAGTAGTTTTTTCTTGCCGGCCTGAATCAAACGCTGAACGTCCGAAGGGGTCTTGCCAAGCCCTGTGGCAAGCTCCGGTATTGACCGGGTTGAGAAGAGCACCTTCTTTGCAGGATCGTGGTGCATGCTTCCCTGATCATGCAGCAGATAGGAAGAAAGCAACGCGTACTCTTCGGGGTCAAGCGCCTTCCTGAACTCCTCTTCCGTCCAGGTGAAATAGCCGCCCTCGTCATCGGGTGTCACATCCGCGTCCTGGCTCGCGAAGAACCCGCCGCGGGGATCGGACAGTACCTCTCGCGTAAACGCTATGATGCCCCGTGCCACATCGAGAAAACGCACATCCCCGAATACTGCGTAGCCGTCAACATAATTCCTGAGAAGCCCCGCATTGTCGTCCGCCATCTTCTCGAAGTGTGGTATGCGCCACGCCTCATCCACGGAATAGCGATGGAACCCGCCTCCCAGGTGATCGTGAAACCCGCCTGCCGCCATGGCTTCGAGCGTTCTGCGCGCAGCATCGCCGGCGGAGGGGCCCCCATTCCTCGCAGCACGTCGAAGAAGAAACTCCAGCGCTCCGGGCATCGGGAATTTGGGTGCGCCGCCGAACCCGCCGTTTCGCATGTCGGAGAGCGCAAGTATTGCCTTTTCAGCCTCGTCGATCATTGCTTCGCCAAGATCGGACGGATACAGTGCCTCGGGCTTGAGCGCCTCCATGACCCGTAGGGAATAGTTATTAATTTCCGCTCGTTTTGTTTTGTAGAAATTGCTTACTGATCTGAGCACGTTCTTGAATCCCGGCCTGCCCTGCAGATCCCTGGGCGGGAAATAGGTGCCGCCGTAGAACGGCTGCTTGTCCGGTGTCAGAAAGACCGAGAGCGGCCATCCGCCTCCGCTGCCCATGGATGCAACCGCCTGCTGGTACCTGCGGTCTATGTCGGGGCGTTCGTCGCGGTCGAGCTTGATCGCGATGAAATGTTCGTTCAAAAGCCGCGCTGTCTCCTCATCCTCGAAGGACTCTTTGGCCATGACATGGCACCAGTGGCACCAGACCGCGCCCGTGCTCAAAAAGACCGGTTTGTCCTCGCTGCGAGCAAGCTCAAAGGCCTCCTCGGACCACGGGTGCCAGTCGATCTTCTGGTGTGCAGCGTGACGAAGATAGGAGGATTTTTCGTTCGATAATCTGTTCATAGTCGGGAACATCCACCACGAAGGCGCGGAGACACAGCTCAAAAAGGGATTGAAAGTCGATATTATTTGAATGGGAGACAATAGGCCAAAACGTCCAGCCTTAGCCCCCCCCACAACATCTTGAACTCTCCGCGTCTCCGTGGTAATCAAAAAATTTGTTTTAAAACGTCCTTGGGTCCTCCGGCGGAAGTGCTGCTTCGTTAAACGGCATCACGCCCAATTGGGTCATCACTGACTCGATCCCCGCGAGCAGTTCGCGGTAATCAAACGCGGGAATCTCCTCGCTCAACGCCTTTTCAGTCAGACGGTCGAATGCGTAAAAATCAAGTTTCCCGTCAAGCACCCTTGAGCGAACAAGCATCCGGTAGAGAACCGCTTCGTTGTTGAGGTCCTCGCCCTCCCTGATATCAAGCCCCCCTCTTTTTTCCGGGTCATCAACGTAAGACCGCATCGCGGCCTCAAGGGCGTCATAAAGCGTCACGATGCCGGCGGATATTTTCCCCTGCCTCAGCCGTCTCTTCCCGCCGCGGATATGCAGACGCGCGCGCTGCAACGGCCCGGCCACAGGTCCGAGATCCTTTTCACTCATCAATCCAGCATGCGGCATACCGAATGACCTCTAGAAAAATGAATAACGTCTCCCTTTTTTTAAAGTATATCATACCGCTGCACGAACGATTTTATTAAAGGGAAGAAACGGGACGATAAGAAATGACTGCGCTAGTCGACGTTAAGGCACTGAAACAGAGGATGCCCCTGCAACGTCAGGTCTTCACGTACAAGAGCCCCATCCCTTCGCCTGGATCGTCATCCGCCAGGAGGATTGTATGGGGCGGCTTTTTTATTTATTCATCCATCACACGCGTCGATGTCGATTTATTGCTTCAACTCGGGCATACGTTTTCTCCCCAGGTATGTATCTGTACCGGCCGCGGATTCATTGGAGATAATAGCCGGGATATGAAGGATGAGGACCGCAACAGGTTTCGGATTAAATGCAAAGCAAATAACAAGAGGGACGGATACTAAACAGATAACGCCGGGGATGCGGTGTATGAAGCAACTCTGTACGTATGTTCAGGGCGACCACGCCGGCGACGTGTAGTTCGCGTCGTTCGGTGTGATCCGCTCGACATCGGTGCCGTCGGCATTCATGATGTAAAGGTTCGACTTGCCCGCGCGGTTCGAGCTGAACAATATCTGTCTGCCCGAGGGCGACCATGCGGGGTTCTCATCGCTCCCCGGACCGCTCGTGAGAATACGCATGTCCGACCCGTCCGGGTTCACCGTCGCGATCTTGAAAAGTCCCTTGATCTGAGAGACGAACACGATCCGGTCTCCCCGCGACGACCATTGGGGTGAGGCGTTGTACGGTCCTCCGAAGCTGATCCGGCGCGCGTCGGTCCCGTCAGCGCTCATGATGTAGAGCTGCGGTGTCCCCGCCCTCCCCGAGGTGAACACGATCTCCCGTCCGTTCGGCGCCCAGGCGGGAGAAACATTATCGTAGGTCCCGTACGTAAGCCGCTCAACGTCACCCCCGGTCTTGTCCATGGTGTAGATCTGTGCTCCGCCGTCCTTGCTCATGGCCAGGGCCAGGCGTTTCCCGTTCGGCGACCAGGCCGGAGAGATGTTCAGACCTTCGTTTCCCGCGATTTTCCATCGCTTGCCCGTGTCCATGTCCAGCCCGAAGAGATCCGGGTTCTTGTCCTTGTAAGAGACGTAGGCGAGCACTTTGCCGTCAGGGCTCCAGGCAGGGGAAAGGCAGATAGAGCGGTCCGCGGTGACCTTCATCGCGTTCTGTCCGTCATAGTCCATGACGTAGAGTTCCTTGGCGCGGGTCTTGTCCGAGACGTAGGCGATGCGGGTCCGCGCAATTCCCTTCTCGCCCGTATACCGCGAGACGATCTCATCGGCAAAGGTATGGACCATGCGCCGGAACGTCTCTGCATTGCCGAAATAATCCTTGTTCGTGATGCGCATTCCCGATGCCGCGTCATACAGCTTGCCGGACAGCACGATGTCCTTGTTCTTTCTCTGCATCTTGGCCCACACCACACCGGTAAGGCCGAATGTCCCGCCGCGCTTGATCAGGTCGGACGCGGGCTCTATATTTCCCGTGACCCTCAGGTCCAGTTTTTTCGGGTCCATGACCTCGAAGATCTGGGAGCGGCGCAGGTCCGATTGCAGTACCTCGAGCGCCATAGCGCGGAGTGCCGGAGATCCCGTTTCATCAGAGATATCGAGCACGGCGATGGGTATCTTTTTGGCCTCGCCGCGGATCACGCCAAGGTAATACTGCGCCGGCGCCGGAATTGCGGTCATAAGAAAAAAGAGTATGATGAATAGAATACGTTTCATGATGATTTTCTTTAATCAGAGTTCAGAGACCGGAAGGCGGGATGCGAATTTCCCTGGCCACTGAACCCCGGACCTTCTCCTATCACTCAATCTTCCGGGATCAAATCCACGGTGAACTCCAATGACTGTTTAGAATACTCTTCCGGCAACCGCGGAAACGGGCTGGACGCACGGATCGCACGAAGCGCAGCCTGCTGAAAGGGGAAAGAAGCGTTCGAATGCTCTTTATCCAAGTCGACAGATACAACCCAGCCCGACCGGTTGACTTTGAATATGACCCTCGCCTTCGCGTTGCTGCTTTCAGGCGGGGGGTTCCAGTTCTGCTTTATCTGATTGGTGACGGTGTCGATATAGTATGAATATTTAAAGTCCTGCTGTGGTGTGGTGACGTCAACGCCTTCGCTTTTCTTTTCTGCTATCGGGGGTCCGGCGGCGGGAACAGCGGGGCCTGCAGGCGGCTTCTGAGGCGCGGCCTCACTGGATTTCGACTGTTCTACCGGAGCCAGCGTCTTCTTCTGCCGCGTAAAATCAGGCACAAGGTCTTTTTTGGGGGCTGCCTTTTTAAGCGCCACAACCTCCTTTTTCGACTTCGGAGACGGCTTCATTGCCGGTGTTTTTTCCTTCTTCGCGGGTGCGGCTACGGGTGCGGCCGGAGCAGCCGCAGGCGTTTGCACGGATTCCTTCGGTAGGCCCACCAGTTTCACCTGATACGCGGGAAGAAGAACTGCTTTCGGAAATACGAAGAAGTGCACAAAAAGCGCGACGCCCACTATGGCGGCATGCAGAAAAAAAGAATAGAGGACCGCAAGTGCAAGCGTATATCCTGACTGCTCAGGTCTATTCCTCGAAGGACTCTTCCTCGAAGACAACATCATCGAGCCGGCTCACCCCCGGGGGCGGCCTCTGTCACCATGCCGAGCCGGTCTATACCCGCGCGTTTTACAACGTCCATCACCTGCACCACGGCGCCGTAGGGAGCATCCTTGTCGGCGCGAAGATACACATTTACAAGCGGCTTCGTTTTTCGGATGGAGTTGAGCACATCCTTGAGTTTCGAAATATCCACCCGCTCCTGCTCCACGAACAGCGCCTGCGCGCGCGTGACCGTCAGCACGACCCGGTCTTCCTGTTTCACGGTATTTGACTCGGATTTGGGCAGGTTCACGTCCAAACCCCGGCTCATCATCGGCGAAATAATCATGTAAAAAAAGAGTATTACGAGCAGCACATCGATGAGCGGCACGAGGTTGATCTCGCGCATAAGATGTCGTTCCCGTCGCTCGATCATGATTTCCCCCGGAAAAGGTTCCTCTCGATAAAGCTCAGAAACTCCATGGAAAATGAATCCATCCGCGTGGCAATACCCCTGATCTTCTCCGAAAAATAGTTATAGGCGATCACCGCAGGGATGGCCACGAACAACCCCATGGAGGTGTTAATAAGCGCCGCCGCGAGTCCCGGGGCAAGCGCGCCGATGTCGCCCGCACCCTTGAGCCCGATCCCGTAGAATGCTTCCATGATGCCCCAGACCGTCGCCAAGAGTCCCAGCAGCGGTCCCACGGTACCCGTTGTTCCCAGGAACGCGAGATAACGCTCCATATATACGATCTCGTCCTGCGTGTTGATCTTGAGCGAACGCTCAATCTCCTGGGATATAAGGGGGCGCTCCTCCGCGGTAACCTTGCCGTCCGGAAGGGTTATGATAATGGACTCAGCCTTGCGGTAGCCTTCCACGAAGAGCGTGGCCAGGGGACTGTATTTCTTCTCGTCAGCGAGTTTGAAAAGGTCTTCGATTTTCTTCGTCTTCCGGAACTCCATCAGGAAGACATGGGACTCCTTCTCCGATCTTCTCAGGAACTGGTACTTGAGCAGGATCATGGCCCAGGAGACCACCGAAAATCCCATCAGGATGAATACGATCACCTTGCCGAACCACGTCACCTCCCCGAACAGGCCGACCACTCCCGTGGCTACTCCGGGCATCGCGCTGATTGCGAGCATTGTTACCTCCAATGAAAAAATTTATAAGTCAAAATGCAAAGTGCAAAATGCAAAATTGAGATTGACGACCCATGTTTTCACTTTGCCTTTTGCAATTTACAATTTACATTTTGCATTCAGGCTTGTCAGAACTCGACGATCACCCTTCCCATTTCCGATATCCCGTACCCGCCCATACTTACGATCCGCTCCCGGAACTCTTTGTCATCACGGATGATCCCGAGCAACGCCTGCATCATCGGCGTATCGTAGAAATCCAGCAATATGGCCAGGTCATATCGCTCCTGGGCCACAGGGACGAAATCGAGATCAAGCGCCTGCGCAGCTGAGAGCACCGCAAGCCCCGTGTCCGCTGCTCCCGAAAGCACGGCCGCTGCAACCGCCATGTGGGTGAATTCTTCATGATAATACCCGTTTACCGCGCCCGGGTCAATCCATAATTTTTTCAGATGCAGGTCGGTCAAAAGCCGCGTGCCCGCGCCCGCCTGGCGGTTCACAAACACCACGTCCTTGCGTTTCAGATCGTCGAATCCTCTGATGTTTTTGGGGTTGCCCTTGGCAACTATGAAGCCCTGGGTCCGGTACACCAGGTTTACGAGCACGATCTTCGTATCCGGCAGAAGTTTCTTGATGTAACTTATATTATACTCACCCGTCTCTTCATCGAGCAGATGCGTACCCGCGAGATGCGCCTCTCCGCGCTTGAGTGCGAGGAGGCCGCCCATGCTTCCCACGTGCGCCGATGAAAGCGAATATTCAGGGTGTTTTTTCCTGAGATAATTGCCGAGCACGTCAAGGGCATTATCATGCGAACCGATGCAGACAAGTGTGTTCTCTATCTCGCGAACTGCGCGCAATAATTCCACGGTCACTGAATGACCGGCTGCAATCCCCTCGCTCTGAGCTGGAACGCGGATGACACCGTCGGCGCGCACCAGCGACATGAGTGCCCCCGCGCCGCGCGTCACGGGCGTGGCGATCAGGTTGTCTGACACGCTCCCCAGCTTCACGCGGATAAACTCCTCCTGCCCGAGCGAGGACGCTGCCTGCCTGCTGAGCTTTGCCGTGATCGTGTCCGGACCCGGTGCTTTCAGACCCAGGAATGCGTAGACCAGCGGTTTGACGAAAAGCGTGAACGTGAGCGCCGCAGAGACCGGATATCCGGGGATGCCGATCACGGGCCTTCCTTTGATGAGGCCGAGGATCACCGGTTTGCCCGGTTTGATGGAGACGCCATGAACAATGACCTCCCCGAGTTCAGCGATCACATTGGCGGTGAAATCTTCCCTGCCCGCGGATGATCCCGCGTTGATCACCACCACATCAGAATCGACTATCGCATCAAGAATGGCCTGTCTCAGGAGAGCGATACTGTCTTTTATGATATTCTTTTGCACGGCATGGGCGCCGTACTCCGTAGCCATCGCCGCCAGCATGGTTGAATTGAAGTCGATGATATCGCCCCGCTTCAGGTCAGTGCCCGGCTCCACCAGCTCGGTGCCGGTCGGAATGATCGAGACAACCGGCCTCCGGCGTACCATCACCGTCGTGTGTCCGCTCGCGATCATAGCCGCCATGTCCACGGGACGGACCACGTGGTTCTCGGAGATGATAAGCTCGGTGGCAACGATGTCCTCGCCCACCAAACGCACATGCTGCCACGGCGTTGCCGGCTTCAGGATCTCGATCTCAGATTCGGATATTGTTTCTACTTCCTCGACCATGATCACGGCATCAAAGCCTTCCGGCATGGGGTCGCCGGTATCGATTGCGATTGCCTGAGAGGGAACCGTGAGGCGCTTGGGCCTGGTCTCTGCGGCGCCGAAGGTATCGATGAACCTGACAGCATAGCCGTCCATGGCGGCGGAATGGTAGAACGGCGACGATATCTTCGCTATCACCGCCTCGGACGTGATCCGGCCCAGGGCATCGCCTACTGGAATGCGCTCACCCGCGAGCGGTCCGCCGATGCCGGCATCCGTCATCGCGTCATTATACTTTTTGATGGCGTCGGCGAGCGGTTCGTTGGAGAGATATTTTATTTGTTTAAATTCCATGTCAGGTTTCTACCCGGTTTTCTGTGCTTCTTGCCACTCTCGTTTTTTATCATTATTTCGTAACGCTCAGAACAACCTCACTTCCACTTCCTCGCCTGCCTCTATTCCGATCTCGTTTACCGGCACTACCACCGTGCCGACCGCTTTGACCAGCGTGCTGATGAGTCCTGAGGCGCCGAACACGGGACGCGCCAAGAGCTGACCATCCTTCTTTTCAAGCGTGACGCGCACGTGGTCTTCGCGGCCCGGACCGGAAGAGATGCTCCTCGCCAACTTCGCCTTCACACTTCGATAGGAAGGCAGCCCTTCAAGCGCGGGATGGGGGACCTCGCCGGACATGCGAATGAGAATTGGTTTAACAAAGAGTTCAAAGCAGATGCTGACCGCGGCTGGATGGCCTGGCAGGCCGAATATCGGTACGTGCCTCTCCGGTGTTCCGACCAGGCCGATGATAAGCGGTTTTCCTGGTTTGATGGAAACGCCGTGCACCAGCACACCCGGCTTTCCCGCGTCATTGATCACCTTTGCCGTGAGGTCCGCAATACCGACCGAACTGCCGCCGGTCATCAGGGTAAGTGCACAATCTCCGACTGCGGCCTCAAGCGTTTCCCGCAAGCGGACATACTCATCAGGGATGATACCCTTCTTCACCGGCACACCGCCTGCCTGGGTGATCAGGCCTTCAAGATTGTAGGAATTACTGTCCCGTATCCGGCCGGGTGCTGGTTTGCTGTCTGCAGGAACGATCTCGTTCCCCGTGGAGATGATTGCGACCCTTGGTTTATTGAAAACGCTGATACGAGTTATGCCCACACTCGCAAGTGCCGACATGTCCTGGGGCCGTATCCGGTGCCCATTGGTCAATATGACCTCGCCCTTTTTGATATCATCGCCGGCATGGATGACATTCTCCATAGGGGCGACCGGTTTCACGACCTCGATGCTCACTTCGTCAACAAACTGGGTCTGCTCGAACATCACCACCGCGTCCGCGCCCCGCGGGAGCGCGCCGCCCGTGGCGATCTTCATCACCTCGCCTTTTGACAACGTTCTCTCGGTCACCGTACCCATGGGAATCTCGCCAGCCAGCCGAAGCAATGCCGGTCGTGACTCTGCAGCGCCGAACGTATCCGCGCTTTTGACTGCATACCCATCCATGGTAGAGCGGTCGAACTCAGGAAGGTCTTCAGGCGAGGCTATATCCCCAGCCAGTACCCTGCCAAGGGAGTGGCTGATATGAATTTCTTCCAACACAGGACGCAAAACCGTGAAGTGCGCATCAAGCAACTCGAGCGCGGCTTCCCGGGTGACCACGCCGGTGCGGCCAAGCATATCTTGTACAGTCATGAAGACAACCTCACCTGCGGCAAGAACTGCACATTGCAAAAAACAAAATGAAAAATGCAAAATGGCGCGTCGGGACATTTTGAGATTTGCACTATGGATTTTGCATTTTGCATTACTATTTTCCCTCAGCCTTCGCCTTGATCTTCCGCACGTATGATGCGGCCCGCATGCCGGCGACCGAACCCTCGCCCGCGGCAGCCACGATCTGCATCCCGCCGCACGTACAATCGCCGGCGGCAAACACGCCGTCGATATTCATACGCTGGTGCTTGTCCACGATCAGGCAGCCGCGATCATCGGACAGCCCTCCGGCCTTTAAGATAAGCTGCGAGATCGGGGTAGAACCCATTGCTATGAACACACCCTCGACGGGCAGCACCTTCTCTTCGCCGTCGTGGGATATCCTGAGCCCGGTGACGAGTTCGTCGCCAACGACCTCATGGATCTTCGCCACCGGCAGGATTTCAACGTTCGGTTTGGACGAAAGGCGTTTCCTTACCGCTGATACGATATCAAGCTCCTTGTGCGGCACCATGGTCACGTCCTCTGCAAGGTCAGCGAGGTGAAGCGCTTCTTCAGCGGCCTCGTCGTCCGATCCGACCACGGCCACCTTCCTCCCCTTGAAGAAGTTGCCGTCGCAGGTTGCGCAGTAGGACACCCCTTTTCCGAGGAACTCCTTGGCGCCCGGCACTTCGAGCTTTTTCCGGGCCACACCGATGGCGATGATCACCGAGTGGGCTTCGTACACCTCGTCACGGGTGCGCACGAGCTTGACCGCACCCCTCAGCTCCATATCCACTACTTCCACGGGATAGATGATGGTTGCGCCGAACTTCTCCGCCTGCCTGGCCATGATCTGGGTGAGGTCCATGCCGTTGACGGTCTCATACCCCGGATAATTCTCGATGTGAGCTATCTTGGCGGTATAACCGCCGACAAAATCCTTTTCGAGCACAACACACTTCTGGCCTGCCCGTCCAAGATAGAGTGCGGCGGTGAGGCCGGCGGGGCCTGAGCCGATAATGATTACGTCGTAGAACTGCGCCATAGGTAAATCCTCCTTGATGTGGATGAACACCGCCGGGAAAATACGTATTCCAGCGCTTACAAATAGCAACTGTTTCCTGGGAGGCGTGAATGTACTATTTTATCCGAGCAATAGGGACAAGTCAACACCGGAAACAGGTTGACCTGTATAGTGCTTGCAAGACACATCGGGCTTCGGGTAAGATAGAGCTGGATACAGGGAGGGACACCATGACGAGGGAAAAGATGATCGAGGCTGTTCACATGGCGTCGGAAAACAACCGACTGAGCTGCGAGAAGGCGCACGAACTGGCAAAGGAGCTGAACACTTCGTTACGGGAGATCGGCGCGCTCTGCAATGAGCTGAAGATCAAAATTGCCGACTGCCAGCTCGGGTGTTTTTAAGGACCACTTCCTAATGGATGCCGTGTTCTTCGTCTAATTTTACGCCGGGCATGGTCAGGGTACTGGAGAAACAGGTCACCTGGTTCTTGCCCATCGCCTTTGAGCGATAGAGCGCGATGTCGGCCTCCTGGATCAATTCGGAATAGCTCTTTACGACATCATGCCCCATGTTCGAAAGGCCGAGACTTACCGTCACCTTTTCAAAGGGATGGGAAATCTTGACCGAAAAGGGGTATTCATCAATTGTCTTGCGCACACGCTCGGCGACCGGAAGGGCTTCCTCGACAGTAGTCTCCGCGAGCAGGATCGAGAATTCCTCTCCCCCATAGCGGAAGCAGGTATCTGTGCTTCCGGTCCTGCACGCCGCGTTCAGCAGCGGCCCCATCTGCGAAATTAACCTGCTGCCTTCAAGATGGCCATAGCGGTCGTTGATGCGCTTGAAATCATCGATGTCGATCATGATAAAGCAGAACTCCCTGCCGGTGCGCACCTTTCTGCGGACCTCTTCTTCGAGCTTCTCGATGAGCACGCGGTAATTGAGCAGGCCGGTCAGTTCATCCACCCGCGCCAGTTCGAGCGTCTTTTTAAAAAGCGCCGCCTTCTCCAGTCCGGCGGAAATCAGGTGGGAGAGCGTCCGGAGGAGGTCGAATTCCTCGACCTTGAATGCGGACAGCTTGCTATGGCTGAAACCCATGACCCCGATGATGCGATTCTCATTCTTGAGCGGTATGCCGATATAGCTCCCGAGTCCCTTTTTTTCTTCCGGGTGGTGAAGGAAACTTCCGAACAGCGCGGTATCATCTAAGAAGATCGGCTCACCGCTAGTCGCAATCTCTCCCGGAGCGCCGTTGTCAAAAGAAATGGATTCCATCATTCTGGCCTGCGATGAGAATGGTTGAAAAAATATCTGCTCCATACCGGTCAGGTCCTTCTTGACCATATAGACTGAGGCTTCCTCAAAGGTGATCGCCTTACCGATGGATGACATGATCTTTTGGATAAGTTCAGAAGGTTCCAGTTCAGAGGCGATAATCTTACCGACATCGTAGAACAGGTGGGTATCAGTGAGCTTTTGGTAAAAAAGTGTTTTATAGTCGCGTTCGGGTGTGGTCCGCTTACTCTTATTTTCTTTCATAATTTTCCGTTTCAGCATCGCCAACCTGCATTATACAAGGATTAGCATATCATAGTGAAGAATATACCACATTATTCGTTATCTCACCAGAATTATTTTTATTTCAGTATTCATTGTATCCCTCGCTTCCATACTGAAGTAATGCGGGAGCCACTGTCTTCTGAATAAAACGGCCTCCTCTTTAAAGAGGCCCGACAAAATTCCATTTCCGATAGATTCAACGGGACCTAACGCCTTGGTTTCCCGGATCAATCACTCCACACCGACCGTATGGGCTTCCGCTCTGAACACCAACTTCCTACCGCTCTTGTCGACAACGATCCTGGAACCTTCCTTTACATCGCCGGAGAGGATTTTCGATGCGAGTGGGTTCAGCACGTCCCTCTGGATCACTCGCTTGAGCGGCCGCGCCCCGTAGACCAGGTCGAATCCTTCTTCGGCAAGCAGTTCCTTCGCACCGTCGGTAAGCTCGATCTCTATCTTTTTGTCCGCCAGCCGCTTCTGCACCAGCCCCACCTGGATCGTGACGATCTTTTTCAGCACCTCAGCGTCAAGGGGGTGGAAGATGACCGTATCGTCCACTCGGTTCAAGAACTCGGGCCTGAAGTGCTGCCGCATGGCCTCCATCACCCTGCGCCGCATCTCCTCCTCGTCGTTCTGCAGTTCCTGAATATACTGACTCCCGATGTTCGAGGTCATGATCACCACGGTATTTTTAAAATCAACGGTCCGGCCGTGTCCGTCCGTAAGCCTGCCGTCGTCGAGCAACTGCAACAGCACATTGAAGACCTCGGGATGGGCCTTCTCGATCTCGTCGAACAGAATCACCGAGTAAGGCCTCCTGCGCACCGCCTCGGTCAATTGGCCGCCCTCGTCATATCCCACGTATCCCGGAGGCGCGCCGATGAGACGCGAGACAGTGTGGCGTTCCTGGTACTCGGACATATCGATGCGGATCATGGCCTGCTCGTCGTCGAAGAGGAACTCGGCAAGCGCCCGCGCGAGCTCGGTCTTTCCCACGCCCGTGGGGCCCATGAAGATGAAGCTCCCGATCGGCCGGTTCGGGTCCTGAATGCCCGCCCGCGCCCTGCGTACTGCGTCGGACACTAAAAGGATCGCCTCGTCTTGTCCCACAACCCTCATGCGCAGCCGGTCTTCCATGTGCAGGAGCTTTTGCATCTCGCCCTCGAGCATCCTGGTCACCGGAACCCCAGTCCACTTGGACACGATCTCCGCCACATCCTCGTCGTCCACTTCTTCCTTCAGGATCTTTTGATGCTCTTGAACGTCTGCCAGTTTCCCGGATTCTGTTTCGAGCTGCTTCTGGAGATCGAGGAACTTGCCGTAGCGCAGCTCGGCAGCGCGACCCAGGTTGCCCTCGCGCTCAGCCTTATCCGCATCGATCCTGGCCTGCTCGATCTGTTCCTTGATGGTCCGTATCTTCTGAATCCCGGCCTTTTCCGACTGCCACTGCGCCCGCTGGCCGCTCCGTTTCTCCGAAAGCTCGGCTATTTCCTTTTCGATCTTCGCAAGCCGCTCACGCGATGCCGGGTCCTCCTCCTTCTTCACGGCCTCACGCTCTATCTCGAGTTGCCTGATCCTGCGCTCCACTTCATCGAGCTCCGTGGGCATGCTGTCGATCTCCATGCGGAGCCGTGACGCGGCTTCATCGATGAGATCAATGGCCTTGTCCGGTAAAAAACGATCCGCTATGTACCTGTGTGAAAGGACCGCGGCATTCACGAGCGCCGAATCCTTGATTTTGACCCCGTGATGCACCTCGTACCGTTCCTTGAGGCCCCGCAGGATGGAGATGGTGTCCTCCACCGAAGGTTCACGCACCATCACCGGCTGGAACCGACGCTCGAGCGCCGGGTCCTTCTCGATGTACTTGCGGTATTCGTTCAAGGTAGTAGCACCCACGCACCTGAGCTCACCGCGCGCAAGCGCGGGTTTGAGCATGTTCGAGGCGTCCATGGCACCTTCAGCAGCGCCGGCCCCGACCACGGTGTGCAGCTCGTCGATGAATAGGATGACCTCACCGCTCGCCTCGGTCACTTCTTTCAGCACGGCCTTCAGCCGGTCCTCGAACTCGCCGCGGTACTTTGCGCCGGCGATCAACGCTCCCATATCAAGGGCGATCACCCGTTTGTTTTTGAGCCCCTCGGGCACATCGCCGCTCACCACGCGCTGCGCAAGCCCTTCGGCAATGGCCGTCTTGCCCACGCCGGGCTCGCCGATCAGCACGGGGTTGTTCTTGGTGCGCCGCGACAACACCTGCACCACACGGCGTATTTCTTCATCCCTGCCGATCACGGGGTCAAGTTTGCCACGCCGCGCCATGTCGGTAAGGTCCCTGCCGTATTTGGCAAGGGCCTGATATTTGTCTTCGGGGTTCTGGTCCGTTACCCGCTGGGAACCACGGATATCAACGAGGACCGTGAATATTTTGTCCTTCGTCACGCCATGGCGGGAAAGGATGTCCCGCGCTGCGCCGTCGCCGTCCGCCGCTGCGATCAAGAGGTGCTCGGTGCTGATATACTCGTCCTTGAGCCGTTCCGCTTCCAGCTCGGCCCGTTCGAATAACTTGTTGAGCCTCGGCGAAAGATAAGTCTGTACCAGTCCCTCCACCTTCGGCAGTTTGTTGAGCGCCCCATCGATATCGACCTTGATCCTGCCGGGGTCCGCGCCCAGCTTCTTCAAAATGGGGACCACCACGCCCTCCGGCTGGTCAATGAGGGCAAGCAGCAGGTGTTCGCTCTCGATCTGCTGATGACGGAGCTTTCCGGCCAGTTCCTGGGCCGCCTGCACCGCTTCCTGGGATTTTAACGTAAATTTGTCAAGACGCGCCATAATAACCTCCGTCTGTGAATCATGAAGGACGACCGTTCTCACGAACTGCCCGATGGACGATAGAAGACCGTTCGCTCCGCTCACTAGGACGATGGACGCATAAGACATTACTTCGTCACTTACTTACTGCCGCCCTCGTCCTTCATCCCCCGTCCCTCGTCACTCTCTTATCACAACGATCCTTCTCGCAGGAACGATGGCAGTTTTCATCTCTTCCCTGCGCCGGATCTCGCGTTCAAGTTCATCGTGCAGCTGCCTGATCGCATCCTCCGTCTCGCGTTGCATCTGCGCCATCTTCTCGCGCATAGACAGGATCACCTCGACCCCGGCAAGGTTCACACCAAGCTCGCGTGTGAGCCTCAGGATCATCTCAAGCTTCTCCACGTCCTCCTCGGAATAAAGCCTCGTGTTTCCCCCGCTCCGCTTGGGTTTGATGAACCCCTCACGCTCATAGATCCGAAGCGTCTGCGGGTGGATGCCGAGCATTTCCGAGACCACGCTGATCATAAACAATCTCTGTTCACGAGCAACCATAAATACCTCGTTGCAAATCACGACGGACAATGAATGACCGTCCGCACGAACTGCATGAGGGACGATAGACGATCGTTCGCTTCGCTCACTAGGACGACGGACGCATAATACATTACTTCCTCCATCCTTCGTCTCATCGTCACGTCGTCCCTCATCCTTTATCTCTTCCTGAATCCTCTGAACGTTATGTCCTTCCGCGGTTCGGTTGGATGCAGTTTGTCAATCTCGACAAGAAGTTCCTTTCCTCGTTCTGGAAGAGCGGTCGGCGTGACCACCTTGATCGTTACATAATGGTCTCCCACTCCCCCTCCGCCGAAGTGAGGCACGCCTTTCCCTTTCAACTTGAGCTGCTGCCCGGTCTGAACTCCCGGAGGTAGGGTGAGCCAGACCATGCCGTCCACGGTCGGGATCTCTATCTTGTCTCCGAATACCGCCTCTTTCATCGTTACCTTTGCCTCGGAATAAAGATTATCGCCCTTGCGCTCAAAATACCCATGGGGCCTTACCTTCGTGACAATATAAACATCTCCGGCAGGCCCGCTCCGTTCGCCCGGTCCGCCCATGCCCGCAACGCGCACCTTGGAACCATTGTCAACGCCGGCCGGTATCTTGACATTTATTCGTTCTGATTTTTGGATAACGCCGTTGCCACCGCACGTCCGGCAGGGGCTCGGATTGATCGTCCCCTCACCGCCGCACGTGGGGCAGGTCTGGGCGATTTGCATAAATCCTTTACCTTGGGCAATGCTCCCCGAGCCCATACAGGTTGGGCAGGTTCTGCGAGCCGTACCCGGCTGGGATCCTGAGCCTCCGCATGTTGAACAGGTCGTATTGCGTTGGAGATCCACCTGCATGGTACGGCCGAAGATTGCATCTTCAAGATCGACCTCAACGGCATAGGTTATATCTTCACCTTTAGTCGGTCCCCGGGGCTTTGCTCTGTTGCCGAATATATTACCAAAAATGTCCTCAAACCCGGCCCCACCACCGCTTCTGAAAAAATCCGCGCCTTGCGAGAAGCCCTCAAACCCCTGACCAGGACCAGCGCCCTGACCAAAACCAGCGTCGAACGCGGCGTGCCCGAACTGATCGTACTGCTGTCTCTTCTTTGGATCAGAAAGGACTTCGTAGGCCTCATTCATCTCCTTGAATTTAGTTTCTGCGGTCTTGTCGCTGGGATTGACATCAGGATGATACTTCCTCGCGAGTTTTCTAAAAGCTTTCTTCAATTCCGCTTCAGTAGCACCCTTTTTAACACCCAGTATTTCATAATAATCTTTTTTTGTTGCAGTTCCCATAATCACCTCAAGGTTAATAACATGTATATTATAAAATATGAGCGATTCATTGTCAAGTATTGTGAAAAAAAATATAATAACTATTTACTTTATATAATTTTTAATTTTTTTGCCAAAATTGAAGCATATTCTCCCACTTCAATATCAATAAAGTCATTATTATGGTATATCAATGCCACTTTTTTATCGTTTTTCATGTTATTCACAGCATTCTCTATCTTTTTTTTGTAATCCATGCTCCACAGGTTTTTATTGCAGACAACAGGCCATAATAGACCAATCAATTCAAGCGTATAGATTCTTACCAGTGGGTTTATGTCCACAAGAGATCTGATGATAATTTTTTGATAGTTCACGATCATTTCAGGGGATACCTCGGCAACCCGCGCCAGGGCATACACCACTCCCGGCCTGAATGTCTGTTCTTCGATACCATAAACCTCTGCGATAAGAGGTATTATATCGGCAAAACCTTCCGGATCGGAGTGCACGATCTCACCCAACAGTTCGGGCGCAGCCCAGCCAATGCCGCCGGATTCATCAGACAGAGACCACAGGAGCTTCCTCACGGCAATGCGCAGGAATTCGCGCTCGGTTTTAACTAACACATTCGCAATACGACCGACCGCCTTTATCGCACGCCATCCCACAAGGGTTTCCTTGTCGTATGCCATGCGGATGAGCAGACTCATCGCCTTTCTGTTTTTCTGAACGAGTAAGACGACGGCATCCAAGTCATTCATTTCGAGTGCATGGTGAATGAACTTTTTCATTTCAAGCTGGGTCATTGTTTTTTCCCTTTTAAACCGAAATCATCAATACCTACTGAGTGACAACGATAGCAGAAGCACCGCTACTGCTACCCACGGCAGGAATATCTATCATCCCCTCGATCCTTAAGCAAATTGCCCCGCAGCGTACCCGGAGGCCCAGGCCCAGTGGAGATTGTAGCCACCCAGCAATCCGGTCACATCAACCACCTCGCCGATGAAATAAAGACCTGGTATCTTCTTTGCCTCCATGGTCTTTGAGGACAGCTCGTCCGTATTCACACCGCCAGCCGTCACCTCTGCAACATCATACCCTTCAGTCCCTTTGGGGATAATCCTCCAGGCATGAAGCCCTTCTGCGATACTCTTCAGTTCCTTATCAGAACATTGATTGATCGGTTTCGAGATGACCAAATGATCACACCAGGTCTGGACGAACCGCTTGGGGAGATGTCCCGCAAGCAGGGTATGCAGTTCCATCTTGCTCTGCCGCACGGACAGAAAGACTCCGTCGATATCCAGTGAAGGGAGAAGATCGATCAGCAACGGCTCTCCGGGCTCCCAGTAAAGCGACGCCTGGAGCGCGGCAGGCCCGCTCAGTCCCCGGTGGGTGAAGAGAATGTTCCCTCGAATTTTTTTTCTGCCGATGGAAACAGCGGCGGCAACGGCAATGCCTGCCAGTCCCTTGAAGACCTTCTGGTCCCGGCCCTGAAGCACGAAGGGAACGAGCGCCGGCTTGACCTGTGTGACCCTGAGCTTGAACTTTCTCGCCACTTCGTGTCCAAAGCCGCTTGCCCCCAGCTTGGAATAGGAAAGCCCTCCGGTGGCAATGACCAGCGAATCCGATGAGAACTCCCCTTCGCTCGTTGCAACCTCGAACATTTTTGCATGGCTGATATCCGATACGCGGCAGGAGAGCCGTATCTCTACGCCCGCCTGGCCACACTCCTGTTCGAGCGCGGTAATGATCTCCCGGGCGCTCTTGACGCAGAACATCTGGCCCTCCTCTTTTTCGTAATACGCGATATGGTGCTTCTCAACAAGTGAGAGGATATCCCGGGGCGTGAAGCGGGCGAGTGCCGACGTGCAGAAGTGAAGATTCCGGGAAAGATAGTGGTCAGGGGTGATGTTCAGGTTCGTGAAATTGCAGCGTCCACCGCCGGAGACGCGAATCTTCGAGCCCGTTCGTTCAGCGTGGTCGATCACCAAGACAGTCCGGCCGCGCTTGCCGCATTCAATAGCGCACAAGAGACCCGATGCTCCCGCGCCGATGATGATGACATCCTTCTTCATATTTATAGAAGTACCGGTATTCACCGCTCTTCCTGCACGAACATCAGCCATTTAAATTCATGCCGAATTTTTGAACAGTAAATATACTACGCTGAGAATATCACCAATTATAGAGGATGACAAGAAATTATGAAATGGCCATCCATGCAGAATTAGTAGCACATCCATCCTCTTTTTGCTATAGTTTCAATAGAGCCTTTTTGAACTCACATCCACATTATCCACAGTAAATAAAACACCCTGAATAATCCTTCGCAGACAGATTCACGGGTCTTGACACAGGCACGACCGAGGAGGCAGCCAATGGAAGCCGTCCCGTCATATTCAGGACATCCCTGGACACGTTTTTATGAAGCGGGAATTCCCGCACACCTAGAGTATCCCGATATTACCCTGGGAGAGGTCCTGTCCAGCACCGCGTCCAAGTTTCCGGACCATACCGCGCTCATCTTTTACGGGAAAAAGATATCCTATGGGCAGCTTGATGCGCTCGTGAACAGGTTCGCCAATGCGCTTGCAGGGCTTGGAGTAAACAAGGGCGATCGGGTGGCCCTCATGCTCCCGAACATCCCGCAGATGGTCATCGCCTATTATGGAACACTCAGAAGCGGCGCCGTTGCCGTTGCCACCAATCCCCTTTATCATGCGCACGAGCTCGAAGTACAGCTCAAGAACAGCGCAGCTGAAACGCTTGTTGCTGTGGACATGTTCTACCCCGTTATCTCCCCTGTCCTTTCCAAGACGGGCGTTAAAAAGCTCATTCTTTGCGGTATCAAAGACTATCTGCCCTTCCCGCTGAACCTGCTTTATCCGATCAAAGCGAGGATCGAAAAGCAGTGGGTGCGCGTGAACCGGGTACCGCCGATCTATGACTTTTTATCCGTGATAAGCAAAGCCCAGGCAACACCGGTAAACGCCGAAGTTTCTCCCGGAGACAGCGCGATTCTGCAGTATACCGGGGGCACGACCGGTACGCCCAAGGGGGCGATCCTGACACACCGGAATCTTGTTGCAAATGCCGTGCAGAACAGGGCCTGGCTCACCGTCCGCAAGGAGGGAGAAGAGCGGGTCCTGGCCGTCATTCCCTTTTTTCATGTCTACGGAATGACCACTGCGATGAACCTCGCCGTGCTCATCGGCGCTCGACTGATCCTTCTCCCCAAGTTCCATGCACGGGAGGTGCTCGAATGCATCAATAAATATCGGCCCACGATCTTCCCGGGCATCCAGGCAATGTACCTGGCGATTGAAAACTATCCCGGGATCCATAACTATGACCTTACGTCGATTAAGGCGGCAATCTGCGGCGCCGGCCCGCTCATGCACGAGGTGCAGGAACGGTTCGAACATCTGACCAAGGCACGGATCGTGGAAGGCTACGGCCTGTCTGAGGCCTCCCCCGTTACCCACTGCAATCCCATTTTCGGCACGCGGAAGATGGGAAGCATCGGTTTGCCGTTTCCGGACACGGAGGCAAAGATCGTGGACATCGAGACCGGTAAAAAAGAAATGCCTGTGGGCGAAACCGGCGAGCTCGTGCTCAAAGGTCCGCAAGTGATGAAGGGCTACTGGAACAATGCCGATGAAACGGCCCGCACCCTCCGAGGCGGTTGGCTCCACACGGGAGACATCGCGAAAATGGACGACGACGGTTTCTTCTATATTGTCGACAGGATCAAGGACATGATCAAGACCGTGGGCGAGAATGTCTATCCCCGGGAGATCGAGGAGGTCCTGTTCATGCACCCCAAGGTAAAGGAAGCCGTCGTTGTGGGCATTCCTCACGAAGAGTTCCTCGGCGAGAAGATCAAAGCATACATCGTGCTCAAAGAAGGAGAGACCGCCACGGCGGAGGAGATCATTCAATTTTGCAGGGATCAGCTCTCGAAGTTCAAGGTCCCGAAGGAAGTTGAGTTCCGGAGCCAGCTCCCGAAGACGCTTGTAGGCAAGGTACTGCGGAGGATCCTTCGGGATGAAGAGATGAAGAAATTAAAGGTTCAGCAGTAGAAATCCGAGGCGGGAGGGATGACCGCTTCGCTCACTACGAGGAGGGATGAGTCTTATTGATTGCTTTTACGTCTCTCTTCCCTCATCCCTGGTCCGTCATGCCCGCTTATTTCTCAGTATCTCAGTACCTCCGTGGCGGCTTTTTTTCGGGAGTATCATTTCTGGAGCTTTGCCGTTAAGGCGGCACGAACTGCATCACATCAGCCACCACCAGCACGTCCGCCACTTCGCCGATGGGGGCGTCCTTGTCCTTGTTGATGGCAACCACAAACTCCGATTTCTTCATCCCCGCCAGGTGCTGAATCGCCCCGGAAATGCCGCATGCCACGTAGAGCTTCGGCGCCACGATCTGGCCGGTGGTCCCGACTTGACGGCCGTGTTCGACCCATCCCGCATCGACCACCGGCCGACTCGCACCCAGCTCGCCCCCGAGTGCCTTAGCCAGGGCTGCGATGATCGGTACATTTTCTTTTTTACCGATTCCCCGACCAGCGCTGACGACCACCTCTGCCTTGGCCAGGTCCACTTCCTTTTTCTGCGCCGGCTCATATCCGATGAACTCCAGGGGCGAAGCGGCGTCGGCAAGATCGATCGTTTCCAGCTGCGCCTTCCCCTGCGGTTCTCCGGCAGCGTTGAAGGCCCCGGCTTGGATGGTGAGGACCACCTTCCCCGTCTGCGGGGTGACGATCCGCCGCAACTTTGCATTGCAGAGGCCGACTTCGAATTTTCCGTCTTTGATACCCGATGATCTCGGAAACCTGGCCGAGCCTTCAGGGCCGCGGCCACCCGCGGGGCCAGGTCCCAGCCATAGGATGAATGGAGGAAGACGATATAGTCGGGGTTTTCCCTCTTGACTGCTTCGAGTATGATGCTTTTGTGCAGGTCCGGGTTATATTCCCCGTATTTCACCGCATCGGCCAGGTAGACTTTCGCATTGACCCGGGGGGCTTCCGATTCTCGTTCCCGATCAGGACCATTGCCTTGTCGGCGCCCAGTTTGTCGGCAAAGGCCGATCAGTTCGTAGCTGGAATCGAGGAGTTTCCCTTCCCGGTATTCGCAAACAAGCAATGCTTTCATGTCGAGCCTCCTGATCCGGACAACCCGAAACTAAGAAACAAAAGCATCTTAGCCACGGATGCACACTGATGAACACGGATAAAAATAAAATTTGTATTGTCTTTCTGTTTTCAATCAGTGTCAATCCGTGGCAAAAAGCTTCTTTATTTTCTTCCTGTCTTGAAGAATATTAAATTTAGTTGCTATCTCACGACCGTGGTTTTCTCTTTCAGAATACCGATCAGCTTGCCGACCATGTCGTTCACATCCCCTTCCAGGACAAGGCCGCTCCCCTTCTTTGCCGGCGGATATACGCTTGCGGTGGAAATCATCTCTTTCTCTCTAAGGAACTCGGCGATCGGGAACGGAGAGGAGCTCCTTCTTTTTGGCCTTCATGATATTGGGCAGGGTCGGATAACGCGGCGTATTGAGCCCGAGCTGGCAGGTAAACAGCGCCGGCGGTCTGAGCTTCACGACCGCTTTCACGCCCCCCTCAAGTTCCCGCTTTGCTGTGACGGTCCCGTCGGCAAAGGCAAACCCGACCATGGTGGTGGCGCAGGAATGCCAAGGAGTTCGGCTGCGAAGGCCCCGACCTGGGCGGAGCCCCGGTCCTGGGACTGCATGCCGGTGAAGATCAGGTCGAAATTCTTGTTGCGGCTAAAGCCTGCGATGGGCGAGCGATCTGCCACGGATCTTTCCGAAGGAGGCATGGTCCTGAATGTGGACCCCCGGTCGCACCCCATGGCCAAGGCCTTCTTGATCATTTCCACGACCCGGTCAGGGCCGATGGAGAGGACAGTGATGTCCGGCGTGTTGCCCAGCTGCTCCTTGACCTGGACCGCCTGCTCAACGGCATACTCATCATACTCGTTCATCCTGAAGGCAAGATCGGTCTCGTCATACCAGATACCTTCCCCGTTTACCTTGAACCGGGATTCCATGTCAGGCACTTGCTTGATGCAAACCAGTATCTTCATCTCATTCTCCTAACCCGGACAAGCTGGAACCAAAAGCAAATTTGATTAGCCACGGATTCACACTGATGAACACGGATTAAAGTCTCTGCTCATAGTCCTACATTTTTTTTAATCCGAGTCCATCCGTGGCAAAAAAGTGCTTTAATTTCCCTGTTCCATTTTTTTCCGTCGAATTTAACTTGAAACAATCCTTGCTGCAACGAGCTCGGCCAGATCAAGCGCCTTCAGTTTTTCTTCACAGTCATTGATCTTGATCCCATCCTCGAACATGGTGAGGCAGAAGGGGCAGTTGGAGACCAGGAGCGGCGCGCCGGTCGCCTGGGCCATGGTTACCCGCGCAGCGTTGATCCTGCGTTCCCAGCTTCTCTTCGGCCAGGATCCGGCCGCCGCCCGCTCCGCAGCAGAAGCTGTCGTACCCGGACTTTTCCATCTCCGTGATCCTTCCGCCGGCCGCCTTCAGCACGGCGCGCGGCTCGGTCGATGATGTCCATGTAGCGTCCCAGGTAGCAGGAGTCGTGATAGGTGAAATCGAAGGTTGATGGTTTTATGTTGAGTCTGTTGTTGTTGATCAGCCCGTTGATATAGGTGCTGTAATGCTCGACAGGGACATCCATCCCCAGGTCTTTGTAATCTCTCGCCAGGGTGTTGAAACAGTGGGGGCAGGTGGTGACGATCTTTTTCACGCCGTAGGCCTTGATCAGCTCGATGTTCCCTGTGGCCACCATCTGGTAGAGATATTCGTTCCCCAGCTTCCTCGGCGGCTCGCCGCAGCATTTCTCCTCTTTGCCGAGAATGCCGACCCTGATTCCCGCTGCGTTGCAGATCTTGATGAAACTCCGGGCAACTTCACGGTTTCTTTTGTCAAAAGAAGCGTAACAGCCGACGAAGTAAAGGATATCCACGTCTGCTGTCCTGATCCATGATCTTCACGTCGAGTCTATCGGCCCATTCTCCCCGGGCTGCGTAGGCCAGGCCGAATGGATTGCCGTTAACCTCGATATTGTTGACCGCAGTCCGCACCTCGTCGCCGGGGAAAACCCCCTCCATGAGGGACAGGTTCCTGCGCATCTCGAGGATCTTGTTCACGTGCTCGATATTTGCCGGGCAGATATCCTGGCAGGCGCGGCAGGTGGTGCACGCCCAGAGGACCTCCTCGGTGATCGTTTCGATCAGACCTCCCTGGGGATTGGTAAAGGCCATTTCTCCGATCTGCTTCACGACCTTCATGGGAGAAAGGGGCTTGCCGGTGGCCTAGGCCGGACAGCGGTCCTGGCAGCGCTTGCAGGTGGTACAGGAATCGGCATCGAAGATATCCTTCCAGGCGAGGTCGGCTGACTTTTGCCGCGCCGAACTGTTTTGCGCCTTCATCCTCCAGGTTGATGGTGGCGATGCTGCCTTTGGGCGAAAGGTCGGTGAACAGGTAATTGGTGGATGTGGTAAAGATGTGGCGCAGCTTGGTGAACGGGATGATGACGATGAAGCCCATGCTCAGAAAAAAGTGGACCCACCAGAGTATCTTGTGAGCACGGGACAGGGCCTCGGCTTTCATTCCGAGAAAGAAGAGCTTCCCGAAGAGCCTGCCGACAGGAGAGAAAAGCGCCAGCCCTGGATTGGTCACGAGCTCGGTATCGGCGATGCGCATCCCTTCGACGACGAAGCCGGTCAACAGGATAGCAAACAGCAGCGCATGCATTACATAATCATCGAGGATCGTCTCCAGTCCTTCCGGCTTTACGAAAAAACGGCGCACGAGAAGCCCTCCGAGCACGACCAGCGCAACAAAGCCGGCCACATCGAGGACCAGGGAAAACAATTTATAGAAGGTCCCTTTGAGGAACATCCAGTCGAAGATTGGTTGGGTGAAGTCAACCTGGGCCATGATGAGAAGTGTGCCGATAAAGAGAAGGCCGAAGCCCCAGAAAAAGAGGGCATGGAGAGAGCCGGGCCGAACACCCGAAGCACCTGAGCCTGGGCAAAGGTATTTTTCAGAAGCAGGAAGATTCGTTCCGGCAGACGGTCGAGCCTGTTCAGTGTCTTTCCCTGTTTGTACGTGGCAAAGCGCCGGTAAAATCCATAGAGAAACACCGCCATGGCAATAAAGGCAAAGAAGTACATCGGCAGTATGACCCCATGCCCGACGTTCCAGTATATCTCCCGCGTAGCTTCCATGGAGTGCTCCTGATTGGAATTATGGATGCATCATCTCGATACCATCAATGTCCTTGATATATGTTCGGGATATAGCAGGTCAGGCTTGACTGTTCGATGTATCAAAAACCTTCAGAAATACCTTCACGACGTCCGGATCGAATTGCATACCTGCTTGTTGCTCTATATGAGCGAACGCTTGTTCCCTTTTCATTGCACGTTTATAAGGCCTGTCGGCGATCAATGAATCGAATGTATCGGCCACGCAAAGTATTCTTGCT
>CAVWIL010000011.1:0-10008 GCA_963755045.1 Nitrospirota bacterium
TTTCTGTCATATTTATGTCATGCAAGTGACTGCAAGAGACGGGCATAATGTGTAATGGATAGTATTTATCGGCACTTTTTTGTAAAGATAACTCGCGTCTGGCCTGGTCCGACCGTGCATCTGTGCATTATCGACAATGCTATCCATCGACACATTTTATGCAGCGTGTGCATGTCGGGTCTTCCAAAAGCCGATGAATATCGATTTCTTCGCTGCATATAAAGCAGTTACCGTACTCGCCGGCTTCAATACGGCGAAAGGCTCCCTCAATTCTCCCGAGTTGACGCTGACGCCGCCTGACCGGTTCCTCAACCAGAAGCCGTTTTTGCATAGCGCCCCTTCGGGAAACCCGGCTTAAATCGGCTGGGTCCGGCTCCTCGGTCTTTGCCCCTTCTTTCGATGATTCTTCAAGCTTCTGAAGCTCCGATCTGAGACTAAGAAGTTTTCGTCTGACCTGTTCAATCTGTGTTTCATTCATTCGCGTCTCCGATATCTCTCGTTCGTCTCCAACCAACCGACTCAAAGGTATACAGTTTTCATTCTTTCTGGCCAGGTGCTACCATCTATATACCACCCCTGGCAAAGCAGAGCATCACGAATTCCGGCAAAACAGACCTCAGGTTCATCTGCATTGTTGACCCTGCGTGGCGCAAAGAGGATGAAGAGGTATTGTAGCCATTCATTCCTGTCATATATATGTCCTTAGTGAAACTCGCGTTTATCTTTCACCTGCTACTCTGCAACGGCAACCGATGGATAGGAGATATAGAATACAAGTTGATACATACGCTTAACCGGCGATCAGAACGGATCCCATAAGCAGGCACCTGATCCCGAATAATTATGCCTTATATTTGATGCTTCTGCTCTTGCATCCACACGTCTATTGCATTAAAAGCCATGGGACGGGCAAAGAAGAAGCCCTGGCCGTAGCCGCAGTGCAGGTTCTTAATATTGGCTAATTGATGCTCCATTTCGACTCCTTCGGCAATCACGTCGAAATTCAGGCTCTTGGCCAAGGCAACAATGTGTGTGATGATCTCCTGATTGTCGCCGCTGGTGGTAAGTTTGTTGATAAAACTGCGGTCGATCTTGAGCGCACTGACCGGAAAGAGTTGCAGGTAGCTCAGCGAAGAATGCCCGGTGCCGAAATCATCAATATGGATCTGTATCCCCATGTTTCGCAGCCGGTTCATGGTCTCCACAGCAGCACTCAACGTTCTCCATGATCATGCTCTCGGTGATTTCCAATATCACGGAGTGCGGATCAACGCCCGTCTCAGTCAGAAATCCGGAGAGTATGCCGACAAGGTCCTGCTGTGAGAATTGCCTGCTTGAAATGTTGATGCTCATACTGAGCGGTGGTTGCGCGGGGTGCCGCACCTGAAGCAATTTCAGCTCGCGGCAGGCTTCGTGAAGGATCCATGCTCCGATCTGATAGATGAGTCCATGCTCCTCTGCCAGGGGGATGAACTCCATGGGGTAGATGAGGCCGCGCGTCGGATGATTCCAGCGGACGAGTGCTTCAAATCCCGTCAACTGTTGCGTTTTCAGGTCGATGATAGGCTGATAGTAGAGAGTAAGTTCCTTATTGTCGACTGCTCCCCGCAGGTCGGCCACCAGTTGCATCCGGTCCAGGATATTGGCATGCAGCTTGATATCGAAGATCTCATACGATGCATTTCCCCGTCCTTTTGCCTCGTACATCGCGATGTCCGCATCGCGCAGGACCTGTTCCGGCCGCTCATAGCCGTCCGAGCCTAACGCGATTCCGATGCTGATCGAGGTAAATATTTTATGGCCTTTGATATCGAGCGGAACAGCCAATTTCTCCCGGATCCGCTCGGCGACATTGACCGTGTAAGCGGGATCGTCGATGTTCTGCAGGAGAAGGGCAAATTCATCACCTCCCAGTCGCGCGATGGTATCTCCGGGCCGAATGCAATCGGCCAGCTTGCGACCGACCACGACGAGAAGTTGATCGCCGATGGTATGACCATGGCTGTCGTTGATGATCTTAAACCGGTCCAAGTCGAGGAAAAAGACTGCGTAGTTAGAAGTGCCGTGCCGTCGTTGCGACGCGGTGATGACATGTTGGAGCCGGTCCATGAAAAGTGCCCGGTTCGGGAGGCCCGTCAGTGGATCGTGGAAGGCATCATGCAGATGCTGCTTATCCGCCTTTTTCCTCGCGGTGATGTCAGAATATGTTCTCACAAATCCCTTTGAGGGCAAAGGGTTATGGGTCAGGAGGCACCATTGATTAATCCCTTGTATCGTTTGCTGAAATTCAATTTTAAAGGGATTGGGCAGATCAAGTTCTCGTAAAGTCCGTTTAAGGATATCCTGTGTTTGTCCCGTCACATCAGCCCATACCTTGAGAATATCTCTGAAATCATGGCCTACCTCGACTGTTCCCTGCTGCAACCCAAAAAGCGCCTCCAACTGTTTGTTGAATGCCAGCACGGAATAGTCTGGCCCAACAACGACCATACCTTGCGTAATATTGTTCAAAACAATAGCAAGAATTTCCGCTGTCTGAGAGGCGTCTTGATTGAACAATGTTCTCTTGATTGCTAGCTTTGTTCTCCATATCACCTCGTCGAACATTAATGCTATTACTTCACCTTATAAAAAAAATCGAAATATAAATCTGCTAAAGCAATCGTGGCTCTTCTGGCGTCATTATGGACCTCCTCCGCGAAATTGGCTGGACCTGGAGGTTCATCTAGCAATGAGCATACCACACAATTTATGTATAATAGAAAATATATACCTGATCTATAGAGATGTCAACAATAGCGAAAGGGTATTTTAAGGGTAAGGCGGTGAAGAATACAGTTTGAAATTTTGAAGGGTTATGAATAAGAGGGAACGTTGGAAAAGGCTGTAATCGTTAAAAGTGTTTACAGCTTCTGTAAATATAGATTCTGACTAATACACATGATGCGGGTGGAATATCCATTCTTTTTCCCGGTATATTTTTCTAAGTTCTTTTTTCATGATTTTCCGGTCGCGGTTCTCGGAAGGTCTTCGGTGAAGATGAACCGACGCGGTATCTTGAAGTGCGCCACATGTGTGCGAGATATTCCCGGAGCTCCTTCGGCGCGGCTTTCGCTCCATCCTTGAGCACCACATACATGATCCCCAGTTCCTTGCCTTCTTCATGCTCGTGGGGCACGCCGATCATGGAGCAGTCCTTGACCGCGTCGTGCCGGTAGAGCACCTCTTCCACCTCGTAGGGATAGACATTCAGTCCATCGACGATGAACATGTCCTTCTTGCGGTCGATGATCCTGATATGGCCCGATTGGTCGATGGTGGCAACGTCGCCGGTATAGAGCCATCCGTCCCGAAGGGTCTTCGCGGTGTCCTCGGGCTTGTTCAGGTAGCCCCGCATCACGTTCGGGCCTTTCACGAGAAATTCGCCGGCTATCCCGGGGGGGAGCTGGTCGCCGCTTTCATTGACAACCTTGACCTCGATCCCGGGAAGCGGCAGGCCCACGGTTCCCGGCTTCCGCATTTCCTTTTCCAGCGGGTTGATCGACACGACGGGCGCGGCCTCGGTCAAGCCGTATCCCTCCAGCAGCGGGACCTTGAAGGCGCTCTCGAATTCATGGATAGTCTTCACCGGCAGCGGCGCGGCGCCGGAGACACAGAGCCTGAGGTTCAGCAGGAGTTTCACGAAGAACGGCATGTTCTTTTCAGCCAGGATCTTATACACGGTAGGGATCGCGACGAACAGCGTGATCCGATCGAGGATAAGGCTCCTCACGACTTTCGAGAACGGCCGCACACCCGGCAGCAGCGAGATCATCGCGCCGGTGATGAGCGGCAGGATGACGCAGACCGTGAAGGTGAAAGAATGGAACAGCGGCAGGAAGACGACGAAACGGTCCTTGTGCGTCACATGAATGACTTCCGTTGCCGCCATGGCATTCACCAGAAAATTGCGGTGGGTCAGGAGGGCGCCCTTTGGCCGCCCGTGGTGCCTGACGTGTAGAGGATGGTCGAGATATCGTCAGCCGTATGACGGGCGATGCAAAAGAGTCCGTCTGGAAAGGCGCATGCGCAAGTTCAGAGAGGGTGAACACAGAGAGCGTGCCGGATCGGGCGAGCCTTTCAACGGTTCCGGCGCAGTCCGCATCGTACAGACAGATCCGGACAGCGGCATCATGCAGGATGAAGTCGATCTCTTCAGCAGCAAGAAGATTGTTGAGCGGCAGCACGATCCCGCCTCCCCGGATGATGCCGAAATAGGCCGCGATGTAATACGGAGAGTTATGACAGAGGAGCGTACCGGGTCTCCGGGCTTCATTCCCCGCTTGATCAGCTCCGACGCGAACACGGTTGCCAGGCGGTCCATTTCCTGGTAGGAAAACTTTTTACCTTCGAACTTGACAAAGGTCGCGCGCGGGGTCATGACCGCGCGCTTACGCAGGACCTGGTCGAGGGGCATGATCTCTCGTATCATGCTTGCGAGTATAGCATAGTCGTAGAAGTGGGAATAGAGGAAAAGCGAGTCCATGTTCCTAACTCAGCACATGTCACGATCCTATTTTTTTTCTGCACCCCAGTTCACAGCTCCGCGTCCCGCCAAGGCGGGATTCATGGGATGCAGGGGCCTCTGGAAAGGCAAAGATATGGGTCTCTCCTCAAACCCCATAGAGGTTAATTCTCACACTGAGTGGAGTAAAGCCTTTTAATTCTTGACTTACCCCTGCGCCGGGTAGCTCTGAGCGAAAGACACGCATAGCAATGCTTCAACCAGTAACGAGAATAGAAAAAATCAGGCAGACACGGCCGAGCCCTTTTTTAAAGGGCGAGGGTGGAGTGATGCGAGTCCTGCATATCAGGGTGAAGGTACTGTACATCTTCCCGGCATGCTGCGTGGCCGAGTGATGAGCTGCCCAAAAAAACAATGCATACGCGGGCCGCGGTCTCTGGACAGTCCCGGCAGGCGGGTATACTAATATACTATATGTGATCTTAGATAACTATCCGTTGCAAAGGAGTGATAATGCCCCGCATTCAAAAAAAACCATTCAAGGTCGGCAAGGCTGTCTGGAACCTGAAGCCGCTCTTTCTGGGAGACAACGATCCGCGGATCGAGGTAAAACGGAAGCTCGTGGAGAAAAAAAGCGCTGCGTTCATCAACACCTGGAAGGACCGAACCGATTATCTTGAAGATCCGGCAATCCTGCGGCAGGCGCTGGACCAATATGAATCGTGGAAGCGGCAGTATGGCACCGACGGCGATGAAGGGTATTACTTCTGGCTCAGGACCCAGCAGGACCAGAACGATCCGAAGCTGAAGGCCAGGTTCAACAAGATCGATGAGTTCAGCAAAAAACTGGAAAACGAGAGCCAGTTCTTTTACCTCCGGATCGCCAGGATCAAACCGGAGCTTCAGCAACAATTCCTCGCATCCCCTTTCCTGGCAAACTACCGCCATTTTCTGGAGCGGATCTTTGCCGAATCCCGCTATCATTTGAGCGAGCCTGAGGAGAAGATACTGAACCTCAAGTCCGCTACATCCTCTTCCAACTGGACGAAGATGACCTCCGGTTTTCTGTCGAAGGAAGAACGCGCCGTGTTCACCGAGGATGGAAGGAGGAAGGTGAGGCCTTTCTCGGAGATCATCGGATTGATGAACAGCAGGAAGAAACAGGTTCGCGACAGCGCTGCCCCGGCATTCAATGACATTCTGGCGAAGCATGTCGACGTGGCCGAGTCCGAGATCAATTCAGTATTGGCGAACAAAAAGATCGACGACGAACTCCGCGGCGCCGCCCGTCCGGATACACTCCGGCATCTTGCCGATGACATCGAAAGCGAGGTGGTGGACTCCCTGATCGAAGCGGTGTCACAGCGGTTCCCGATTTCGGTGCGCTATTATGCGCTCAAGGCAAAACTGCTGAAGGTCAAAAAGCTTGCGTATCATGAACGGAACGTGGAATACGGCGAGATGACCGGGCGCTACCCCTATCCGAGGTCAGTGGGCCTTGTTCACGCCGTGCTCGGGAAGCTTGACCCCGAGTTCGCTGATATCTTCGCCGGGTTTATCGAGAATGGCCAGATCGACGCTTATCCGAAAAAGGACAAGGACAGTGGCGCGTTCTGCATCCACCACCTCATGGTCCAGCCCACATACATCCTGCTGAACCACACTGACAAGCTGCACGATGTGCTGACCATCGCCCACGAGCTGGGGCACGGCATCAACAATGAGCTTATCAAAAAGAAACAGCATGCCCTGGATTTCGGCACGCCGACATCGACCGCCGAGGTCGCGAGCACGTTCATGGAAGATTTCGTGCTCGATGAGATCATTCGCTCGGCCGACGACGAGCTGCGGCTCGCGATCATGATGCAGAAGCTGAACGACGATGTTTCGTCCATTTTCAGGCAGGTGGCATGCTACCAGTTCGAACGGGAATTGCACAAGGAGTACAGGGAGAAGGGATATCTGTCGAAAGAGGAGATCGGCAAACTGTTCCAGAAGCACATGGCGGCGTACATGGGGAAAGCGGTGGAGCAGTCAGAGGGTTCGGAGAACTGGTGGGTCTACTGGAGCCACATCCGTTATTTTTTCTATGTCTATTCATACGCGAGCGGGCTCCTGATTTCCAAGTCGCTCCAGAATTCGGTGAAGCAGGACCCCGCGTTCATTCATGAGGTCAAGGAGTTTCTGTCCGCGGGCTTGTCCGATTCCCCGAAGAACATCTTCGGCAGGCTCGGGATCGATATTTCCGATACGCGGTTCTGGGACAGGGGGTTGGATGAGGTGGAGAGGCTGCTGGACAAGACCGAGCAATTGGCGAAGAGACTCGGGAAGATCAGATAACGAAAAATGGTATTTGGAGGACTGTAGTTGATCTGTTCTGTTTTTTCTGCACATGTTGTGGACGATAATAGTGGTGTTTCTGGTAGAAAACATAATCGTCGTTCTTCTGTCCTTGAGAAGGATAGAGTATAAAATAACTTGCCCCGGTGAATTTACCATGAAACATATTTTGCCTTTCCTTATACAGCATGGTTACGCACTGCTTTTTTTCTGGGTCCTGGTAGAAACCATGGGCCTTCCCATACCCTGCGTCCCGCTGCTTATTACCGTCGGAGCCTTGGCCGGCACCGGTCAGATGAACTTGCATCTCTGCATTGGTCTAGGCGTCAGCGCAGCATTACTGAGTGATCTCGTCTGGTACTCCCTGGGCTGGCATCGCGGCCGCAGGGTGTTGTCCTTACTTTGCCGCATTTCCCTCGAACCAGACTCCTGCGTCCGTCGTACAGAAAATATATTTGCTCGGTATGGCGCTCGCTCCCTCCTCATAATAAAATTTATACCCGGACTGAGCGCAGTATCGATACCGCTGGCAGGCATCATCCGCATGAGTTTGCCACGATTCTTGCTTTTCGACAGCGTGGGAATATTCATATGGATCGGTGCCTACACGATATTCGGCTACATCGTCAGCGCAGAGCTTGATCGTGCGTTAGAATACGCCGCGGGAATGGGAACAACGCTCCTGGTTCTCGTAGCCGGCGGGCTGACCATCTATATCCTCTGGAAATATGCTTTGCGCAGGCGTTTTTTTCGCGAGCTTTCTATCGCACGCATCACACCGGAAGAGCTGAAGCGGAAATTGGATGCCGGAGATCGTGTCCTGATTATTGATGTACGCCACGCTCTTGACTTTGATGCCGACCCCTATATCATACCGGGAGCCCATCGCATTCCATTCGAGCAAGCAGAGAACCACGTGGACGTTTCGGAAGATCGCGAGATAGTCGTCTATTGCACCTGACCAAACCAGGCATCGAGCGCCCGGGTGGCGTTACGCTTACGGCAGCAGGGTATTATGCGTGTTCGGCTTCTTGCCGGAGGCTTTCAGGCCTGGCGCGATCACGAGTATCCTGTAGAACCGCTCGGAGAGACAAAGACAGGAGAAATAAAGGCAACGTTGTAAGAATTACCGGAGCCACCGTTAACGGGAAATATCCGCCACCTCTACACATTCTCATCAAGCAGTAAGCAGTGATTTTTTTTCCGTTATGATACCAGTACACAAAAAAGCCGAGGCAGTGTGCCCCGGCATTTTTTGTGATTTTCTTCTCGTGTCCAAAACAAATGGCGGGGCGGACGGGGATCGAACCCGTGACCTCCGACGTGACAGGCCGGCGTTCTAACCAGCTGAACTACCGCCCCCGTTAAATGAGTTTTGAGTTTAGAGTTCGGAGTTTGTAGTTGAGAGAAATTCATTAACTTATAACTCCGAACTTGACTGTTGTTTTATGGTAGGCGGAACAGGGATCGAACCTGTGACCCCAGCCTTGTAAGGGCTGTGCTCTCCCAGCTGAGCTATCCGCCCGGTTCCAACCGACTTGGAGAGTGGTAATATCTATGATTCGGCAATAAAAGTCAAGAAAAAATTATAGAACCTAATTAGGCGGTACGGTCATCTTCGCCAACCGGGCTGCAATGTCATTTCTGACGAGCGGCCCGGTGATCAGCAGCACGATCCCCTCTGCGAGCAGGACCAGGTTCAGGACCGCGCTGACACCATGCAGTCGCCTGAATTGTTTCCTCGCCGGCGAATCGGGCGATTCGCGCTCGAAAGAGGTCACCTGCTGTTTTATCCTGACAGCGTCGGGATGGAGCTTGAAAACAATGAAGAGGTTGATAAGCAGTGCCGTCATTACGCACACCAGCGAGAGCCGGTATGCGAGTTTTGAATGGTCATTCGCAACGATAAAGAACAGAACAAGGACCAGGGCGGCGAGGATAAGGTTGTACAGAAAATAGCCCGGGAAAAGTCTTCCCACGATCTCGCCTGCCTGGTCCCTCGGGTAGGACTTGAAGATCACCGGGGTAACGATGAAGGTGAAGAGTGCCATCCCGCCGACCCAGAGGGCGAGGATAAAATTATAGAAGGAGAACCAGGAGAGTTCCATAGGCACCTCTGTCTGAATACAGGATAGATTAGGCTGTAATTCTCGAATAAATGTATGCCCTGAATTACGTAGGGTTCATTTTTCTACACCAGGCTTTCAATCTGGAAAAAATGCTAATGAATGAATTAACACTGTGTAAAGCCCTTCAGGAATAGCACAGCGAGGAACAACGCCTCTGCATTCGTTGGCATCAATGTAAATCAAGAGCTCCTCCGTGTTCACAGGAAACGGGACCTCCCGTTCCGCGTATAGAGTCTGTCGTATAGCTGTGGCCTTCCTATCTTCCGTAATACGAGATCAAAGAAGCTTTCTCGATAGCATGCCCGTTCAGCATGAACCCTACGAGCGCGGCATTGGCCTTTTCATCCAGGTCCAACTTGGGAACGTCCAGTGCAAATACCGTGAAGACATAGCGATGCGGCTTGTCGCCCTGAGGGGGGCAGGCGCCGCCGAACCCCGGCTTGCCGTAGTCCGTCATGCTCTGCACGCTGCCTTTGGGCGCCAGGTTCTTCTGCGGGTTCCCTGCGTCGGTCACGAGCCCCGTTGTGTCCGGAGGGATATTAAAGATCACCCAGTGCCACCAGCCGCTTCCGGTGGGCGCATCGGGATCATAAACGGTGATCGCGAAGCTCTTTGTGTTTTTCGGCGCGCTCGTCCACTTGAGCTGCGGTGAGATGTTCTTTCCTGTACAGCCGAATCCCGAGTAGACCTCGTCGATGGTCAGTTGCCCGCCAATCTGATCGCTTTTCAAGGTAAAGACCTCGGCGCCGGCGGTGTTGGCAAACAAAAACAAGGCTATCCCTGCTGCTAGAAACATCTTTTTCATAGTAATTCTCCTTTCCAGAGTGTAATTGAGATCGAGTTTGCATTCCAATGCGGTAAGAGGTGACAGGGATGATTATAGCACGGTCGAAAGAAGGGTGTGAGGTCACCTTTTTCTGCATAAAAATGGTTTATATGGGATTCGAGGGATTCTAACAAGGGGCTGCAAATATGTAATCTCCCTGACAGCGCGCCGATGATGGCAGGTCAAATGAAAGCCGCGAGTTTTAATCC
>CAVWIL010000012.1:0-25162 GCA_963755045.1 Nitrospirota bacterium
TAACCAGGCACCAAGTTACAAACGTTTGGTCGTTATAATTAGGGTGATTGGATCTTATTTGAAATTTGCGATTTGATATTTGGCATTTATTTTCATCATGGATATAACATCATACCTTTCCAAAAAAAAAGGCGTTGTTGACAAGGCGCTCGACAAGCTCGTTCTACCTGCAAAGATGTTCCCGACCTCTGTCCATGAGGCCATGCGCTACAGTCTCTTTGCCGGCGGCAAGCGGGTGCGGCCCATACTGGCCATTGCCGCTGCCGAGGCGCTGGGCGCAAGGTCCTCCGGCCTGCTTCCCCTGGCTGGGGCACTGGAGCTCATTCACACGTACTCGCTGATCCACGACGATCTTCCCGCCATGGACGATGATGATTTCAGGCGAGGGCGGCCGACCTGCCATAAGGTATATGGCGAGGCCGTTGCCATCCTTGCGGGGGACGGGCTATTGAACAGGGCCTTCGAAGTGCTGTCCGATCCGCGCCGGACCGAAGCGGTACCCGCGAACAGGCTTGTTGCCATCATCAAAGAGATCAGCGCCGCATCCGGCGTCCTCGGGATGGTGGGAGGGCAGGTGGTTGATATGGAATCCGAGGGCAGGGAGATTGATTTTCCCACACTCGAATACATCCATACGCACAAGACCGGAGCGCTCATACGGGCCTCGGTGCGGGTCGGCGCACTCTATGCGAAGGCGAGTGAGAAACGACTCAAGGCACTAACCCGGTATGGCGAACTGGCCGGCCTCTCTTTTCAGATCGTTGATGATATCCTCGACATTACGGGTAAGCGGGAGGAGATCGGCAAGAACATCGGCAGCGACCTGAAAAAAGGAAAGAGGACCTTCCCGAGCTTTTTCGGTCTCGAAGGATCGCGCCTGAGGGCCAATGAGGTTCGGGACAAGGCGATTGATGCCCTGCGGGACTTTGACCATAGGGCGGACCCGCTCAGGGAGTTGGCAAAGTATATTGTGAAGAGAGTGAATTAAATTAAGAAATCAGGGGACGGGGTCCAGGTGTCGGGAAAATCCCTGAAGCCTGACCGCTGAAACCTATGAGGTAGCCATGATACTCGACAAAGTGAACAATGTTCAAGAACTGAGGTCGCTTCCCCAGGCGGAACTGCCGACGCTAGCCGAGGAACTTCGTCAGGAGATCATCGCAGTGGTGTCGAAGACCGGCGGACACCTGGCCTCGAGCCTCGGGGTCGTGGACCTGACCATCGCCCTGCATTACGCCTTTGATACGCCGAACGACCGGATTGTTTGGGATGTGGGGCACCAGGCGTACGCCCATAAGATTTTGACAGGAAGACGCACCCGGTTTTCCACGCTCCGTCAGTACGGCGGGATCAGCGGATTCCCCAAACGGGAGGAAAGCCTCTGCGACCATTTCGATGTGGGACACGCAAGTACATCCATATCCGCCGGCACCGGGATGATCTCGGCCAGGGACATCAAGGGTGAGAACTTCCGGGTGATCGCTGTGATCGGCGACGGGTCCATCTCTGCCGGTTTGGCATTCGAGGGAATGAACCAGGCGGGTCACCTGAAAAAGAACCTGATCGTCATCCTGAACGATAACGAGATGTCCATCTCGCCGAATGTGGGTGCCCTCTCATCGTATCTCAGCAGGAAGATGACCGGACATTTTTATACAAAGTTGCGCCAGGACGCCAAGAACTTTCTGCAGGGCATCCCCCGGGTCGGTGAATCCATGTTCAACCTGGCCAAGAAGGCCGAGGATTCCCTCAAGGGTCTGATGGTGCCGGGCATGTTGTTTGAAGATCTCGGCTTCCAGTACCTGGGCCCCCTTGATGGGCACAATATCGACCAGCTCCTCCAGGCATTTGAGAACATCAAGGATTATCCGTGGCCGGTGCTGGTCCATGTGATCACCCGAAAAGGTAAGGGCTGCGAATTCGCGGAATGCAATCCGTCACAGTATCACGGCACACCACCCTTTGATCCGGCGACGGGCAAAGTCGTGTCAAAGAAACAGCCCATTATGAGCTACACCGAGGTGTTCGGTCAGACCATGATCAAACTCGCCGAGGACAACGACAAGATCGTCGCCATCTCGGCGGCCATGTCCGAGGGCACCGGGCTCGACCTGTTTGCCGAAGAGTTTCCCGACCGGTTTTTCGACGTGGGCATCGCAGAATCGCACGGTGTTACGTTTGCGTGCGGCCTTGCGGTGGAGGGGATGCATCCGGTCGCCGCGATCTATTCCACGTTTATGCAGCGAGCCTACGACCAGGTGGTGCACGACCTCTGTCTCCAGAACCTGCCGGTGACGCTCGCGCTTGACCGGGCCGGTCTCGTCGGAGAGGATGGACCGACGCACCACGGCGTGTTTGACATTGCGTACCTTCGCCATATCCCCAATATCATCGTGATGGCGCCGAAGGATGAGAACGAACTGCAGCACATGATCAAGACCGCGGTTGAATACGAAGGTCCCACGGCAATACGGTATCCGCGCGGCATCGGCAACGGCGTTCCCATGGACCAGGAGCTCAAGAATCTTTCCATTGGCAAGGCGGAACTGATCAGGGACGGGCGCGATGTCGCGATCATCGCCATCGGTACGATGGTCACTCCATCGGTCGAAGCGGCCGAGAGACTCTCCGCAGAGGGGATCTCCGTGGCAGTGATAAATGCGCGGTTCGTAAAACCGCTCGATGAAGAGATGATTCTTTCCGTGGCGAAGAAAACGGGATGGATCGTGACGGTGGAGGAACACGCGCTCATGGGCGGTTTTGGCAGCGCCGTGCTCGAATGTCTGGATGCACAGGGGGTGACGGGTATCAAGACCCACCGCATCGGATTGCCGGACATGTATATTGAACACGGCCCGCAGGCAGTTCTCCGGCAGAAATACGGCCTCGATGCGAACGGCATTTATTCTTCCGTCAGGGAGTTCGTCGAAAAGTCCCGCCCCAAGGTCGTTTCCCTTGTGACGCCGCTACGGACAAAGGACGTGTGACGCAAAGGCGGATTTGGGAATAACCACCACTCACGCTGCGCAGAAGCACGAAGAATTACCCGCACCGTTGCTTCGTAAATGCTCAGTTTTACGGCGAACGCATTGCGGGAATCGCTTGTTAAGACCTCTATGGTTTTAAATATCCATAGTTCCCGGTCCGAATTTCCGCGACCCTGCCGTTTTTCAGGACAACGATTCGCATGAACTGGCTCGGCCCGAGATTGTACGTCCATTCTTCCACCGTTATGTATACTCTTTGATGGGTGGCCGTATCGAGTCTCTGGGTCACGTCCTCCTGATGTGAATCACGAAAGTCGGGCTCACCGCATTTTGACACGACATCGGCTTTTCTGTCGTCGGTCGAAATGATTCCGCCTTTGCAGCTGAAAGAATCGGCATAGGCGTCAAGCCAAAGAAGTGTAAGCATCAGGACAAAAAGAGCGGAAAGAAAGTATGTTTTTCTCATATGCACAGCCTCCACGCGCAGCTCTGATGACATCTGCATCGAATACTAGTTTAATTCAATCCGGAAAAAACATCAATAAAAAAACAGATTACGCAGCGGTTGTCCGTTGACAGCCTCAACCGCTTCTGCTAGGCTCATGTTGCGAAACAAAATGTTGCGAACTTATTCTTCCACCGATGGGCAAGCACGTAAATAAAAAGATCGGCAAAATACGCCTCGACCGTCTGCTTGTTGAACGAGGCCTGGTGGAAAGCCGCGAGCGTGCTCAGGCACTGATCATTGCCGGCCAGGTGCTCGTGAACGAGCAGAAACAGAACAAGTCCGGCTCGCTTGTTCCCGAAGACGCAGAGATCCGCATCCTTGGCGAGCAGCTTCCCTACGTAAGCCGGGGTGGACTGAAGCTTGAGTCAGCATTAAAAGAATTCGAGGTGTCTGTTGCGGGTAAGACTGCCCTCGATGTTGGAGCATCAACCGGCGGCTTTACCGACTGCCTGCTCCAGCATGGGTGCGAAAAGGTCTATGCCGTGGACGTGGGCTACGGCCAGATGGCGTGGAAGCTCCGGCAGGATCCTCGCGTGGTTGTCATCGAACGCACCAACATTCGCACAATAGAACCTTCTCTCATCCCCGGGCCTGTCGCTATCGTGGTGATCGATGCTTCGTTCATCTCTCTTGAAAAGGTGATCCCCTCGATCATGCAGTTTCTCGGGCCCGAATCGGAATTGATCGCGCTCATCAAGCCTCAGTTCGAAGTCGGGAGGGCACAGGTGGGCAAGGGCGGGATCGTGCGGGATGAGACAGCGCGGGCCGCGGCAGTCACGACAATCTCGGATTTCATCCGGAGCATCGGCCTTGACGTAAAGGGTGTCATCCCTTCACCGATTCAGGGCCAGGACGGGAATGTGGAATTTCTTATTCACGCAATAAGGCATGAATAAGAAATAGTTCGGAGTTAAGAGAGTTCGGAGTTCGGAGAAGTCAATATCAGTTCGTAAGCAATGAGTTCGGAGTTAATAGACCGGGAGGGAAAATGCGTGGCGAGCTTTTTGATTTCGAAAACCTGAGGTTTATCAACGAGCGTTGGAATATGTTGATTTTGTTTATAGAGTTACTAAAACATTTCCAAAAGAGGAGCTGTTTTCCCTTACCGATCAATTCAAAAGAGCTGCGACCTCTATATGCCTGAACATTGCCGAAGGCAGCGGCGGGACTAAACCAGAGTTCAATCAATATGTAAAAATAGCTCGAAGATCGGCGAGGGAATGCGTTGCGATCAGTGAGATATCTTACAGGCAATCCTATTTTAATGAAGAAACGAAAAAACAATCGAGACTGTTTTGTACGGAAATATCGAAGATGCTGAGCGGGCTTATGAAGTCACTCTAGCTCCGAACACTATGCGGCTGTAAGCCGCATAGCAAACTCCTCCCCCAGTACGACGATCGATTCGATGTCCAGATAACGCGGCGCGGTCTTGTCCAGAAGCAGTCTGCATTGCGCGGGAAAATCTTCACCAGGAACGGCATCATAGAACAGCAGCAGCGCGGGATAGTTAGGGAAGAAGCGGAATGCATAGGCTGCGTCGTGGTTCCCCTGAGCGTTCGCGGTAACTCCCCCGAGCCGCTCGCAGGCGGCCTTGAGCGCATCCACCTTTCCGGTAAAATGTTTCGCGATCACTTCCTCCACGTGGCCGGCCCAGGCCTTGTCCTTTGCGTGAGATGCAGGCACCGAGCCGAAGGTGATCCATTCTCCTGCCAATGGAGGCGGATCGGGCATGCAAAGATGGTTGTAGATGAGGATCGATATCCATGGGCGCGGTTCCTTACCGCTGGAATCCAGAATCTTCTTCTTGGTAACGACATAATTCTCGTTCAGAAAACCGATCTTAAGCTCGTCGTGCCCACTGATGTCGGCGTTAAAAAGAGTCGCTACCTTCTCAAAATCCAATGCTTGAATTTTAGGCTGCAAGAATGCGAGTGCCTGCTCATAGACGGTGCCGGGCGAGCCATGCTGTTCCGCACCGGTCTCGCGAAGGACTTCACGCGCAGCATCGGCCATTTCGGGACAATCAGCCGGCACGGCCTGGTGTGTAGCAAGCTTCGCAGCGAAGCCAAAGCAGCTTGGGAGACCGCACTTGCCGCAATTGGTCCTCGGTAAAAGCCTGTAGAGCTCGACGGCAGTCTTCATGGAGATACATTACTGCCTTTTGGCCTCCCTGTCAAATGACCTGGATCATACATCCCTCCGTCTCTTGACTTACCATGTTCTCCTTGGTATTATCCGTTATCCATGGTGCGCACCGGAGGCTCTTTTATGGAATGGACGGACAAGCTGGCGACCGGCATCATCACGATCGACAGCCAGCACAAAGAGCTGTTCAAACGGATCAACAACCTGGCCATTGCCATCAAGCAGCACCGCTGCAACGCCGAGATCGAAGGGACGATCAAGTTCCTCGATGATTACGCGCGGATCCACTTCTCCGAAGAGGAAAAACATATGCGCGATTCGAATTATGCGGGGCTGGAGGAACAGCAGGAGGACCACAAGAAATATCTTGCCATGCTTGCAGGGCTCAAGGAGCAGCTGACGCGGATGCAGGGCGGCTCGTATTATCTTTCCGCAACCACGAACCAGGTGGTGGTGGACTGGATCGTCGCCCATATCATGAAATTGGACATGAAGTACGGGGAGTTCCTGAGAAGCGGGAAGGGTCCGGGGCAATCAGTTCGGAGTGATTAAATACAGTTCGTAGTCAGTAGTTTGGAGTTCGGAGCGAACGATATATCATGAGGTCATTTGGGATTCTCATCTGGTCAGGTCGCGAACAGTTTTGTCATCCTCTGCTATAAGCACGGTTTCCGTTCCCCGTGAGATCTCGGTATGAGCAGGAGCTCCCGTTTTGACTGCTACTGCGGCGATCAGGGGAAAGTATATTTTAAATGTCGTGCCTTTTCCAGGTTCGCTGAATACATTGATATAACCGTCGTGCTGCTTTATGATGCCGTATACCATCGAGAGGCCGAGTCCAGTGCCTTTCCCGACCTCCTTAGTTGTAAAGAAGGGCTCGAAGATCCTGAGTCTGGTGTTTTCATCCATTCCGATGCCGGTATCCGTTACCGACAAACATGCGTACTTCCCGGGTCTTCCGTAGGAATTGGCCCTGATAAAGTCTTCTCCCAGCGTTACTTCTTCCGTTTCTATCAGCAAGATCCCGGCGACCGTCATGGCATCCCGCGCATTGGCCGCAAGATTCATAAGGACCTGTTCGATCTGCACTACGTCGGCCAAAACCGACAATTCGTTTCCAGACCGCTCGATCCTGAACTCTATGTCCTCGCCGATGACCCGCCCGAGCAGCTGTTCAGACCGTTTGATGATGACGTTCAGATCGATCGCCTTCACGTCCATGACGTGATTCCGGCTAAAGGCAAGAAGGCTACGTGTCAGATGGGCGGCTCGTTCGGATGAGGTGATGATCTGCTCGGCAAACTGACGCCCCTGACTGCCTTTGTCCATCTTCATCAAGAGCAGATGGCTGTATCCGATGATCGTAGTCAGAATATTGTTAAAGTCGTGGGCTATCCCTCCTGCGAGTTGACCCACGGCCTCGCGCGGTAATGTCCCTGACCACCTCGATCCCCGCCACGATCTTCCCGGATTCGTTCTTGAGCGGAGAGGATGTTATTTCGACATGGATCATACCATTATCGGTCAGGACCGATCTCTCTGTTGTATGGATCATACCGTCTTTGAAGGTTGCCGCCACCGGGCATCCTTCATAGGTCTCGTTTTTATACTCATAGGCTTTGTAGCAATATACACCGACATGATTGCCATGAATTTCCTTGTCGACCTGGTTCTGGTAAATCACCTTGAAATTCCGGTCCTGGATGCTGATCCCGTCACCGATGGCGGCGATGATCGCCTCTGACCTGTTCTTTTCGCTGATTAAAGCGATCCCCTCCTGTTTGCGCTCGGTGATGTCGCGGGCAATGCTCAAAAAGAAACTTTGTCCATCGAGCTCGATCAGCCGCGAGCTGACCTCAACGGGGAATGTCGAACCGTCTTTCCGCTTGTGCACGGTCTCAAAGACCAGTCCCTTCAGCGCCTCCACCTGAAACATCTGGTTTGGGATATCGTGCTAGGTTTCGGGAGCGCGGATGTCCTTGATGGTCAGCCGGAGCAGTTCTTCGCGTGAATAGCCGTAGGCTGCCAAGGCACGCTCGGTGGCGTCAAGGATGTTTCCCTCCGGATGGACGAGAAGAATGATGTCGTGCGCATACGTGCTCAGCAAATCGTACCGTGTGCCAGCGTCCTGTGGCTTAACGGCATAGGGGAAAGGCCTTTCGTCTCTTCAGCGGGTGGGAAAACAGTGGTGGATATTGATCAAAAGGTAAATACACTGTAGCAAACTGCGGGTTCCTTGTCAATGAAACGTGTGTGGAAATACACTTTTCGTTTGATTTTATCCCGCCGTGATGTTATTATTTTCGGCACTGCTCAAAAATAACGGAAAGCCCGGGGTTGCCCACAGAAATGATGAAACAATGGTTGAAAACAATCCGTGAAACGGCCGCGAAGGCCTCCCAATTCGCCTGGGAACGGTTCAAGGTCTTCTGGTTCGCCGTCGCGGTGCCGTGGATCAAGGGCCTCACTCCTGGGAAAGTAGCGAAGCTCCTGGGGATTGCTTTTGTGTCCGGCATTCTCTTTGTGGCATTCCTGTTTTACTTTTATTCCTTCGGCCTGCCGACCGTGGAGTCGCTCAAGGACTATAAGCCGCTCCCGGGCACGATGATCCTTGCCGATGATGGCCGGGTGTTGGGCCAGATCAAGATCGAGAAAGGCATCTACGTGCCTCTCAAGCGCATCCCGAAGTACATGGTGAACGCGCTTCTGGCGACCGAGGACCCGCGCTTCTTCCAGCATACGGGCATTGACTACCGCGGGATTCTGAGGGCGGCGCTCAAGAACATCATCGCAGTCCGCGTTTCGCAGGGCGGCAGCACCATCACGCAACAGCTCACCAAGGTGGTGTTCCTTTCGCCGGAGCGGAAGTTCAAGCGCAAGATCAAGGAGATCATCCTGGCGCGCAGGCTCGAGAAGGAGCTGACGAAGGACGAGATCCTCGAACTCTATTTGAACAAGGTCTACTTCGGCCACGGCGCCTACGGCGCGCAGATGGCAGCCAAGACCTATTTCGGCAAGAACATCTGGGAGGTAAACCAGGCAGAGGCGGCGCTCCTTGCAGGGTTGCCCAAGTCGCCCACGGCCTTTTCGCCTTACAACGACATCGACCTGACCAAACTCCGGCAGTCGCATGTGCTCAAGCGGATGGTGGCGGAGGGGTACCTTACCGAGGAGCAGAGCAAAAAGATTTATGACCAGCCGCTCAACCTCGAGAATCTGCGGACTCAGGAAGAGATCGCCCCGTTCATCGTCGATTATGTCCGGAAATACATCGAGAAGAAATACGGGCCTGACAAGCTTTACGAGGGAGGGCTCAAGGTCACTACCGCCATTGACATGGACGTTCAGCGCACCGCGGGAATCGCCCTCAAAGAAGGGCTTCGCGCGCTCGACAAGCGGCAGGGATTCCGCGGCCGCATCGGGTTCAAGCAGCTCAAATCCACGCCGATCGAGTGGGGTTCGCTCCACGTCATGGTGAAGCCCGGCGAATCGTTCAATGCCCATGTGCTCGCGGTCGACGACTCCGCGATCACGGTCAAGGGCCGCGGAATGATGGGTTACATCATGCATGACGACATGGCCTGGGCGCTCATCAAACACAAGAGGCCAAAGGACGACCCCAACGAGTTCAAGAAACCTGCCGAAATCATTCAGCCCGGCGATATCATCAAGGTCCGCTTGAAGGCGTACGACAAGAAGAAGCAGCTTGCCTCGTTCATCCTGGAGCAGACGCCGCTGGTAGAGGGCGCGGTCGTGTCGATTGAACCGTTCACCGGATACGTGCGCGCCCTGGTGGGCGGCTATGATTTTGTCGAAGGCGGATTCAACCACGCCATGGACGCGCGGCGCCAGCCCGGGTCGTCGTTCAAGCCATTCATCTACGGCGCGGCGCTCGAGAGCGGGTTCACCCCGGCCTCCATCCTCATGGACCTGCCGGTGATCCACGAGAAGGACGAGTACGATAAGAAGGGGTGGAAGCCCACGAATTATGATGAACGTTTCCTCGGGCCCATGCGTCTGCGAACGGCGCTCGCGCTGTCGCGCAATGCCGTCACGGTCGGCCTGATCGAGAAGATCGGACTGGACAAGACCATTGACTTCGCCCGGAAGGCCGGGATCACGAGCCCGATCAGCTATGATTACACAACCGCCCTTGGCTCATCGGCGGTAACGCCCCTCGAACTCACCTCGGCGTATGCGACCTTTGCATCCCACGGGATACGCACTGAGCCCATCATCATAAAGAGCATCGTCGACGGCAGCGGCGTGGAGCTCGAGAGCTATCAACCCCAGCCCGTCGAGGCCATCAACCCGACCACGGCCTATCTCGTCACGAGCCTGCTCAAAAGCGTGGTGGAGGAGGGCACCGGCCGGGGCGCACAGGTCCTCGGGAAACCACTGGCGGGCAAGACCGGAACTACGAACAATTATGTGGACGCCTGGTTCATGGGGTATGCTCCGAGCATTGTCACGGGTGTTTGGGTGGGATATGACAACTCGAAGGCCTCGCTCGGCGATAAAGAAACGGGCGCGCGCGCCGCTCTTCCCATCTGGATCAGCGTCATGGCCAAGGCGCTTGCGAACAAGCCTGCCGAGGACTTCGTCGCTACCGACGACGTGGTATTCGTGAAGATTGACCCCGAGAGCGGGTTGCTTGCGCGCGATGGTGCCACGGAGGTCTATACCGATGTGTTCCGCAGGGGAACCGAACCGACGCAATACGCTGATACGGTAAAAAAATCGAAGACGGATTTCTTCAGTCTGGACCAGGGCGATGCGGGAGAAGCGCCGAAAAAAATCAATCCCGAGGAAATTACGGACTGATGAACTTCAGTTTTGAGTTCGGAGTTCGGATTTTTTCTTAGAACGACAAGAAATTTTCTCGCGGTAGCCTATGAAAGAAAAGCGGCCACTTAGGACTTCCGCAGAGTTCGCAGAGAAATACTTACAATGTTCTGGTTAAAACCAATACGTGAAGATTTTGATTTAACTCTGCGTCCTCTGCGTCCTCTGCGAGAGACGCCTTGGTTCCGGCCTGTCCGGGTAGGGGCAAACTGAATGGATTATAAGACCACACTGAATTTACCGAAAACCGACTTTCCCATGAAGGCCAATTTGAAGGACCTGGAGCAGCGGACGATTCTGCGCTGGAAAGAGCAGGGGACCTATGGCCGGATCCAGGAGAGGAACAAGGGGAAGAAGACGTACATTCTGCATGACGGGCCGCCGTACGCGAACGGCCATATCCACATCGGCCACGCGCTGAACAAGATCCTGAAGGACATCATCGTGAAATACAAGTCCATGCAGGGGTTCTCCTCTCCCTATGTCCCGGGCTGGGACTGCCATGGCCTTCCCATCGAACACCAGGTGCTCAAGAACCTTGGCCCGAAAAAGGACACGATGAGCAAGGCCGAGATACGGAAACTGTGCCGCGAGTATGCCGGGAAGTTCATCGACATCCAGCGCGAGGAGTTTAAACGCCTCGGCGTGTTCGGCGATTGGGATAATCCCTACCTCACGATGAACTACGCTTACGAGGCCGCTATCGTGCGGGAGCTCGGCAAATTCGTGGGGGCCGGCGGCGTCTATAAAGGGAAGAAGCCGGTGTACTGGTGCGGTTCGTGCGAAACTGCCCTTGCCGAGGCGGAGGTGGAGTATGCGGACCACGAGTCGCCGTCCATCTCGGTCAAATTCGAGCTTCAGGATGCGGCAAAGGCATTTCCGTCGCTCGCGGGAAAGAACGTCGCTGTCGTGATCTGGACCACCACTCCCTGGACGCTTGTCTCGAACCTTGCCGTGGCGCTTCATCCTGAGTTCGATTACGTTGCCGTTGATATCGGCTCGAACTCGGTCATCATCGTCGCCGAGGCGCTGCTTATTCAGTCCCTCCAGAAATTCGGCATCACGGAGTACAAGGTCATCGAAAAGTTCAAAGGCAGGAAGCTGGAAGGATTCAAGGCGCGCCACCCGTTCATAGACCGGGATTCCCGGGTAATTCTCGGAGAGCACGTGACCCTCGAGGCCGGCACCGGCGTGGTGCATACCGCTCCCGGACATGGCCAGGAAGACTACGAGGCCGGCATCCGGTACGGTCTCGACGTGTATGCTCCTGTTGACCATAAAGCGAGGTTCACCGCAGAGGCCGGCCAGTTTGCGGGCGAGAACGTTCACAAGGCGAACAAAGGGATCATCAGCCTGCTGAAGGAAAAGAACGCGCTTCTTGCCGAAGAACGGCTTATCCACTCCTATCCCCACTGCTGGCGATGCAAGAACCCCGTCATCTTCCGCGCCACCGAGCAGTGGTTCATCTCCATGCAGAACAATGACCTGCTCAAGAAAACCGTGGAGAACGTCCACAAGGTCACCTGGGTGCCGGGATGGGGCAAGGACCGGTTCCTCTCCATGGTCGAGAAGCGGCCTGACTGGTGCATATCGCGCCAGCGGGCATGGGGCGTATCCATCACGGCGTTCACCTGCCAGGAGTGCGGCCAACTGCTGCTGGACAAGGCGATCATCGACCACGTGGCCGCGATCGTGGAAAAAGAAGGCGCTGATGTCTGGTTCACCAGACCTGCCGCCGAGCTGCTGCCTTCCGGTACATCATGCAAAAAGTGCGGGAAACAGGAATTCGAAAAAGAGATGGACATCCTTGATGTGTGGTTCGATTCAGGCGTGAGCCACGCCGCGGTTCTCAAACAGCGGCCGGAACTCTTCTGGCCGGCGGATATGTACCTTGAAGGCAGCGACCAGCACCGCGGGTGGTTCCAGTCCTCGCTCCTCACATCCGTGGGGACCACCGGCATGGCGCCCTATCGGACGGTTCTGACGCACGGATTTACCGTTGACGGTTCGGGCAAGAAGATGAGCAAGTCGGCGGGGAACGTGGTCGCGCCCCAGGAAGTGATCGACAAATACGGCGCGGAGGTCCTCCGGCTCTGGGTCTCGGCAGCGGATTATCGCGACGATATCCGCATCTCACCGGAGATCCTGACCCATCTCGCGGAGGCCTATCGCAGGATCAGGAACACCAGCCGCTATTTCCTTGGCAATCTCTTCGACTTCGATCCCAACAAGGACATCGTTCCCATAGAACAACGGCCCGAATTGGACCGTTGGGCGTTCTTAAAACTCCAGTATTTGATCCAGCGAGTGACCGCAGGATATGAAAACTTCGAGTTCCATCTCGTATTTCATTCGATCCATAATTTCTGTGCCGTCGAGATGAGCTCGTTCTATCTCGATATTCTGAAGGATCGGCTTTATACCTCGAAGGCCGCATCGAAGGAGCGGCGTGCAGCCCAATCGACAATGCATGAAATTCTTACGACACTAGTGGGGCTTATGGCGCCGGTTCTTTCCTTCACAGCGGACGAGGTCTGGGGATACACGAAAGGAAACGACAAGACTCCGAGCGTTTTTTTGTCGGATTTTCCCCGCGAGGCGCCGATTACTCTTATGTCTTCTGGCAAAGATAAAAATTATCCTGTTGAGCTCGAGGCGCGGTGGGACACGATCATAGCAGTGCGCGGGGAAGCGGCAAAAGTGCTCGAAGCACTGAGGCGGGACAAAAAGATTGGCCACTCCCTCGACGCGGGCGTCACCCTGTATGCAGAACCGAAGCTTTTCGAACTCCTGAATGACTACAAAAAAGACTTGGCTTTCATTTTCATTGTCTCGTCCGTGGAGATCGCGAAAGAACCGGAGGCACCGGCCGAGGCGTATACAAGCGACATGATCAAGGGGCTCAGGATTTCAGCGGGTCCGGCAAAGGGCACTAAGTGCGGACGCTGCTGGATGTATCAGGAAAGTGTCGGTACGGTGAAGGACCATCCGGAGATTTGCAGCAGGTGCGCTGGGAACCTGTAGTAATTGCGGAATTCGGATTGCGGAATAAAACCAAAACCGTCATTCCCGAATGCCTCTATCGGGAATCCAGTGACTTTTCTCTTCCTATCAAGGAGTCCTCTTGAAGAATAAATATCTCCAGGTCGGATCGATCGCGGGCATCGTACTGGTCCTGGACCAGATAACCAAGTATATCGTGGAGGCGCGTATCCGTCTGCACGACGTTATTATCGTCATTCCCGGCTTTTTTAATCTCACCCATGTACGGAATAAGGGCGCGGCCTTCGGTATCCTTTCCAGTTTGCCGGAGTTATGGAGAGGCGCGTTCTTCATCATAATCACGATCATTGCCGTGGCCGCAATCATCGTACTTATCATGAAAACACATGAACGCCTCTCCAGTCTATGCGTTCTCTCTCATCGCGGGCGGGGCCGTGGGCAATGTGATCGACCGAATCCGGTACGGAGAGGTGGTCGATTTTATCCAGTGGTACGTGAAATCATACTATTGGCCGTCGTTCAACGTGGCGGACTCGGCCATCTCAATCGGTGTTGCGCTGCTGGCTGTCGAGATGCTGTTTGGATCAAGAACCAAGCCCCAGGTATCAAATCTCAAATAATAACCAAATTTCAAACGGCAATTTTCAAGACAGTTGAAGTTTGCTTTGTTGTGATTTGGAGCTTATTCGGATTTCGTGCTAAGAAATTGGAGTTTGCCCTTATGCATCCCATATTGTTTGAAATCCCCAAGATCGTGTTTGGAAACTGGACCGTTGGCCCCATCCCGATCAGGATGTACGGCCTCATGATCGGGATCGGCTTTCTCCTTGCTATTTTTCTGGCGTCCCGGCGCGCCAGAAAGGAGGGCATCGATCCGGATCGCATCATGGACTTGGGCGTGTACCTCCTGCTCGCGGCCATCGTCGGCTCGCGCATCCTCTATGTATTGACTACCCTGCGTGAATTCACGGCGAACCCGCTCGATGTCTTTGCCATCTGGAAGGGCGGGCTCGTGTTCTATGGCGGTCTCCTCGCGGCCATCCCCGTCGGGATCTGGTACGTGCGGAAGCACAAGCTGCCGGTATGGAAGACGGCGGACATCATGGCGCCCTCCATCGCGCTTGGACACGCGTTCGGCAGGCTCGGGTGCTTCTTCGCCGGGTGCTGTTACGGGGCGGTGTGCAGCGGACCGCTGTGCGTGACCTTCCATGACGCGCACTCCCTTGCGCCCCTGGGTGTGCCGCTCTTCCCGACCCAGCTTATGGAGTCGGGCGGAGAGTTCGTGATATTCGGCATCCTAACGCTCCTGTGGCCGCGCAGGAAGTTCGACGGCCAGCTCTTCTGGCTTTATCCGATTTTCTATGCTATCCTTCGATTCGTCATCGAGTTCTTCCGGGGGGATGTAGATCGCGGCCTGTACTTCGGAGGCATCATCTCGACGTCGCAGATCATCGCTGTGTTCATGCTCGGGTTTTCTCTGTTTATGCTTTGGAAACTGGGGAAGACAGAGAAAAAAGAAAAAGCATAAATCGCCCATTGTCCGCAGATTACGCAGATTTCACAGAGGGAATGTCAGTGACGATTTTTATCGAGTTCGTCTACTCTAATATTGATACACTCGTAATATGACGTTAGTCCCCCTAATCTGTGAAATCTGTGCAATCTGCGGATATGATCAGATTTGTTCCATTATCCTATGCCTCTCATTACCCACACGGTCACAGAAAAACACGTCAGCAAGCGCCTCGATATCTATATCGCGCATTACGAGCCGCACATCTCCCGCAACCGCATACAGACCCTGATCAAGAGCGGCCTTGCCCTTGTGGACGGCAAGCAGGAAAAGCCGGGATATAAGGTAAAGCTCGGCGAAAATATCACGCTTGAGCTTCCTGAAAGAAAAATCCACGACGTCTTGCCCGAACCCATTCCACTTTCAGTCCTCTACGAAGATGCCCATATTGTTGTGCTGAACAAGCCTCCTGGACTCGTTGTTCATCCCGCGCCCGGAAACTACACCGGAACGCTCGTGAACGCTCTTCTCTACCATTACGGCAGCCTGCCGTCCCGGAGGCCCCTCACCTCTGTCCTCTCCCCTCAGGGGAGAGGGTTGGGTGAGGGATGGTCCCCAGGCGGGGCAGGGGACGCACGCGAACGCGCGGGCATCGTGCACCGGCTGGACAAGGATACCTCCGGCGTGATGGTCGTGGCACGGACGCAGGATGCGCTCCGCTCGCTGTCTATGCAATTCAAGAATCGTACGGTCAGGAAGCGTTACATCGCGCTGGTTGCGGGCATCATCAAAAAAGGCTCCGGAACGATCGACGTCGGCCTTGGCCGCCATGTAAAGGAGCGTAAAAAGATCAGTACGCACACGCATCACGCTCGTGAGGCTGTCACCAGCTTTATGGTGAAGGAACGATACAAAAAGGCGACGCTGGTGGAGGTGGAGATCAAGACCGGCCGAACGCACCAGATCCGCGTTCACCTTGCGCACATCGGCTATCCGGTGCTCGGCGATCATGTGTACGGCGGCGGAAAAGCGACACAGTTCGGAGAGAGCATCATCACCCGCCAGATGCTGCACGCCGAGACGCTCTCGCTCATCCATCCCGAGACAGGAGAGCCGATGTCATTTACGGCGCCGTTACCCGCGGATATGGCCGGGGTCATCGACCTACTCAGGAAAACGAAATCGCCCTGAACTGGCCGCCGAAGCCGGTTGGATGGGTCTGCTCTCGGTATATCCCTGATTGACAAATGACGTTTCATCTGCTTTATTTAGAATGACATAAGAGATTATCAGGGCATGCCTCTTCTCATCAGTCGGGGCTCTAAACTATGCGTAAAAATTCAGCGATCTCTTCAAAAACGAGCGACAATACACTGGCAGATGATGTATTGTCTTCTTTTTTTATCAAGGTAAAAAACGACAGATACGACGGAGGCGGCGTTAAGACCTATCCCGCTCGGGCGGAGGTCTTCAAACAGGAAACCTCTTCGAACATGGTCTACCTCATTGAAAAGGGCCTGGTGAAACTTGTGCGGTTTGCATCGAATGGATCCCAGGTTATCATCGGTCTTCGTCGTAAGCCGTGGTTGCTGGGCGCTCCGGCGGTTCTCCTGAACAAACCATATTCCTTTACGGCCGTCACCCTGCTCCCTTCCGCCATTCGCGCCATTCCGGCCAAGGTTTTTTTAAAGCTCGCCTCAACGAACAAACAATTCTCTTCTCACCTGCACCGGCTGCTCAGCAAGGAGATCTTTAACCACATGCGAAATGTCGAGTCGGTCAGCTGCATGACTGCTGAAGAACGAGTAATGCGTTTTCTGGGCGATCTCGTCGCTGGGCAGACATCGAGTGGAGAAATACGCGCAGAGTTTTCATTACCGCTCACCAATCGCGAACTGGCTGAACTGATTGCAGTCACTCCTGAGCATATCTGTCGCGTATTGAAAACCATGGAGCGGAAAGGCCTCATAAGGCGCGAACGCAGCATGTTGATTATAGAACATCCAGCGGAACTATCATAGGGCACGCTCTTATGATCGTGATAGCTATCCTTTCAGCAAATTTCTCTTCCACATCCTCTTAAGCAAACATTTCATGAAAATATTTCGATTGTGTCATTGATATATATCAATGACAAATATCCATTCTTGTGATATTAGATTCAGTATAAGGTAGTATAAAGATATAACATTCACGACAAACGCTAAACCCTTCGTGAGGAGGGGACAGAAAGCTACGGGTCTTGTGCAAATTAAGACGGCCGAGCTGCCGAAAGATGACCTTCCGGTATGCTCGGCTTTCTTTTTTCACAGTTCAGTAGGGCTGCTCGCAAGATGATCAAGTCCAGTGTCAAAAAAAACATGAAAGGAGGATTCAGGACATGAAGAGAGGGACGGTAGCGATTGTTTTGTTGGGGCTGTTCTTGTTCACGGGATTGCTAATAAGTTGCGGTGGTGGAGGAGGGGGAGGGGGTGGCGCTGCGCCGGCACCATTGGCACCACCGGCCTTCAATCTAACAGGTACTTGGTCTATGACGGAGACCGTAACCGGCTCGAACTGCACACCGGCACCACCATCAGGTACACTCATCTCCTGGACTGCTAATGTGACGCAGGCGAGCGGTAGCAATACGTTTCTGTTAAGGACACAAGATCTTTGTCCTCCGATCCTGCGGCCGCAATGACGCTGTCAGGGAAAGATCTCACGTATAGCGGCAGTCGGTATAATGAGGATCCAATCGGCTGCGATCTGGGCATGACCGCGTCCTACGTAGTTACTATGGCAACAGCGACCTCGTTCTCGAATGGATCGGGTACTCTTACCTGCAGCTGGGGCCCTCCTTCACCTGGTTCATGTACCGTAAGCACGACGATCAGTGGTCATCAATAGAAAAAATGATATTCAGAGATATAATCATGGGGAGGCTGTCGGCCTCCCTATTTCTTCTGATTCGTTATCCGCATGATGTGAGAAAACAACCGGAACAAATGAAAAGGTAATCATGAAAGCACGATATCTCTTGCTATTGGCCGGCTTAATGGTTGATGTGCTTTTGGGCGGTTTTGGCATTCGGCGGCGTTGGTTCTTGCCACTGGGGAAGCGCGTGGAACGTTCTTTACATTTTGTTATTGTACCTGAATCAGGCCCGTGATGTAGCCGCTCTTAACTGTCCGCAGGCCGCGTGGATGTCGCGGCCGCGGCTGTTCCTGACAACGGCCACGTAGCTGTTGTTCACGAGGATGTCCCTGAAGTCGAAGGCCCGCTGCTCTTCAGGTCGTTCATACGAGGATCCGGGGAAAGGGTTGAACAGCAGGATATTGATCATGCAGGGCAGGTCCCGCAGCATTTCCATAAGCCGCTTCACATCGTCATCCGAATCATTTATTCCCTTTAAAGAGCACATACTCAATCGTCACTGTCCTGCCTGTTTTGTCACCGTAATACCGCAACGCCTGCATCAGCCGCGCAAGCGGATATGTTTTGTTCACCGGCATCATTGCGTCACGCATCTTGTCCGTCGTGGCGTTCAACGATACCGCGAGGCTCACCTCCACTCCATCATCCGCGAGTTTCTCGATCATCGGAGCGAGTCCGCAGGTTGAGAGCGTTACCTTTCTGGGCGAGAACCCCATCCCGTTCCGGTCCGTAGCGATCTCGATGAACGATCTGACCGCATTATAATTGCCGAGCGGCTCACCCGTGCCCATAAGGACGATGTTCGAGATCGTTTTATCGCCGACGATATTCCCCGCCGCGAAGACCTGGTTCACGATCTCCGAAACTGCAGAGGTTCCGCACAAGTCCGCGCCGAGCCGGTAAGGCAGAAACCGCAGCCCGATGCGCAGCCTACCTGCGACGAGACGCAGAGCGTGAGCCGCCCACCCGGGCCGGGGATGAGTACGCCTTCAACGGCATTCCCGTCGCGCAGCCGATAGAGCAGTTTCTCGGTCCCGTCCGCGGAGGCACTGCGCTGATCGACGGTGAGTTTTGAGATCCGAGTATGTAATTTCAACTCTTCGCGGAAGGGCTTGTTCAGATCGGCCATGGCATCGATTTCCTCGACCTTTCTGCGGTAGAGCCATACTGCGACGCGAACGCCCTGGCCGGGTTTCCGGTCCATCGTGTCAGCGCAAAACCGGTCGATCTCACGGGGTGTGAGGGACTTAAGGTCCGATAATTATATCGGAGGGGGTATTCATGATGCCACAATCCTTTTCCCGTCATTCCCGAATGTATTAATCGGGAATCCAGCGGCTAATATCGAAGAATGTCATGTGATTCTATCAACAGCAAAATACAACGATACTGGATTCCCGATAGAAGTGCTCGGGAATGACGGAGTGTACTTTTTTTGAATTATTGTAAGGATATTAATCCGGACGAACTGTCAATGCAAGCGGATTGTACGGAAATCAATTGACAGTCCTGTTGTGAACATGCTAAAAATTGATTCATGAAAGCCTTGCTCCAGAGGGTATCATCCGCGCACGTTGAGATCGCGGGAACCACGGTCGGCGAGATCCGGAAGGGGCTCCTGGTTTTTCTCTGTGCAGTCAAAGGAGATACTGAAAAAGACCTCGATTACGTGGCCAGGAAGGTATCATCGCTCAGGATCTTTGAAGACGAACAGGGTAAGATGAACCGGTCTGTGATGGAAATCGACGGCGAAGTGCTTGTCGTCTCGCAGTTCACGCTCGCGGCGTCAACGCGAAAGGGAAACCGGCCTTCATTCGACAATGCCGAGGCGCCGGAACAGGCAAAGCGGATGTACGATCTCTTCGTCAACCGGCTTCGCGATATCGGGGTACCGGTCCAAACCGGCACGTTCGAGGCGATGATGCAGGTATTTCTCGTGAATGATGGTCCGGTGACGATTTTCCTCGACTCCCGGGAGGATTAACACATGCGGCGTATATCAGTCAGGGGAAGTTTCTTGTTCTGGATGCTGGTCCTTCTCATTTTGCAGACGGGTTGCACGCATCTTTTTTTCAAACCATCAAAAGAATTTGTCATGAGTTCGGAAGTGCTGAAGTATTCACCCGATGATGTCTATTTCAAGTCATCTGACGGCCTGACCCTGCATGGATGGTATTTCAGGGCAAAGCAGGAACTCGGCACCATCCTCATCTGCCACGGGAACGTTGAGAATATCAGCACGCATGTAAAGCTCGACTTGTGGCTGATCGATGCGGGATACAATCTCTTCATCTTCGATTACCGCGGGTACGGATGGTCGGAAGGCACGCCAACAGTCCAGGGGATCAATCGGGATGCGGAGGCTGCGCTCGAAACACTTCTCTTTAATCTGCCGCGGGTGAAGCAGGACAATATCATCGTTTTCGGCAAGAGTCTCGGAGGCGCCGTGGCTGTCTACACCGTGGCGAACTCGCCTTACAAAAACCGGGTCAAGGCGCTTATCCTGGACAGTGCGTTCTCGAGCTATCGCGCCATTGCACGGGAAAAGATCGCGGACTCCATCATCGGCTGGCCGTTTCAGTATCCGCTGTCCTGGCTGGTCAACGACGACTTCAGCCCGGTGAAGTTCATCGGGGAAATCGCACCAATCCCACTTGTCATCATTCATGGCAAGTATGACGATATTGTTCCCGAACAGCACGGCCGCATCCTGTTTGACGCTGCCCGGCAGCCCAAAGATTTCTGGGAGATCGAAGTACCCGGTCATGTTAAGTCCCAGGCTGACGAAGGGACGAAAAAAAAACTGCTGGACTTTCTCGCCGGGCTGCCGTAATCGCATGAAGATAACGCCCCATTTATTGACATACGAAGAATAAAAACATCCTTGACAATAGCGGGCTTTCACCTTATTATGTCACCCGTGCCGAAGTGGTGGAACTGGTAGACGCGCTGCGTTCAGGGCGCAGTGGGAGCAATCCCGTGGGGGTTCGAGTCCCCCCTCCGGCACCATTTCCAAGACAACGAACGTATTGCATTATCCGTTGAGAAGCGTGTACGTCATGCTTGGTGTCCTTTCTTCGGATCCTTTAGAATTTTCCCATCACATGAAAAAAATACTCATCACAATACTCCTTGCCCTCCTCGCAGGGTGCACGCCGAAAGAACCGCCCTTTGACGCGGCAGCCGTGTTCAAAGAAGCCGAAGAGAGCATGCGCACGGAATCGTTCGAAAAGGCCCGCAAGGGGTATCAGCAGATCCAGGAAAAATCGCCTGACAAGAGCTACGACGCCGATCTGATGCTCCGCATCGCAGACACCTACTATGGCGAGGAAAAATACAGTGAAGCACAGGTCGAGTACCAGGCCTTCCTGAACTACCATCCCGTGCACAAGGACGCGGCCTACGCACAGTACCAGATTGCGATGTGCTACTATAACGAACTCACGACCATTGACCGCGACCCCACTCCGGCCCATGCCGTTGTCAGAGAGATGCAAAAGCTCCTCGATAAATATCCGCGCAGCGGCTATGAAGAACCGGCGAGGAAATATATTGCCATCTGCACGGACCGGATCGCGGACTATGAACTGTACGTTGCTCATTTCTACTACAAGAAGGGGTCCTATAGGGCTGCGGCGGGACGGTGCGAGACACTGTTGAAGAAATATCCTGGTTCGCACGCGGAAAAGGACGCGCTTTATTATGCGGGACTTTCGTATATGGGACTCGGCGAGCGGGACCTGGCGCGCGCCAGGTTCGAGACCCTCGCGGAAAAATATCCGGCCATGAAGAAAACTGCGCTGTCCCACATCGAGAAACTAACACGCCATGAAATATTATCCCGCATATCTGGATCTTCGCGATCGGCCCTGCATGGTCATCGGCGGCGGTACGGTGGCCGAGCGCAAGACGCTCGCGCTCCTTGAAGCCGGGGCTGAAGTAACGATCATAAGCCCTGCGCTCACGCCAAAACTGCACGAGTTCTCCGACATCCGGCAAGATCACCCATCTCAAAAAACAGTACGAAGAAAGCGACATCTCCGGCCAATTCCTCGTGATCGCCGCGACGCCGTCAGTCGAAGTGAACACCCTTGTGGCGCATGCATGCAGGAAGAGGCATATGCTGGTCAACGTGGCAGTGCCTCCGGAAGAAAGCAGCTTTATCGTACCCTCGGTTGTGGAGCGCGGAGATCTCATGATCGCGATCTCCACGAGCGGCGCAAGTCCCGCACTGGCGAAGAAGATCAGGCAGGATATCGAGCAGCAGTATGGAAGAGAGTACGGGCTGTTCCTTGATAAAATGTCGAACATCCGCAACCGGGTCCGGGAAGAGGTCCCCGATAGACAGAAACGACAGGCGGTGTTTCAGGCGATCGTGGACTCCGATGTCATCGATCTCATCCGTCAGGGAAAGATGCACGAGGCAGAGCTGCGAATGACAGAGATAGCGGGATTGAAGCACCGGGGAGAAATAAAAAAATGGAGTAACTTTTTAGGTCAAACTTCTCAAAGACATTTACCGCGAAGGCGCAAAGAACGCGAAGGACATCAAATAAAAAATCTTGCATTGAATCATAAAGTACAAGATTTTCTTCGCGAGCTTCGCGCCTTTGCGGTTAAAGTCCTTGGTTCGATTTCATTTCAATTTTATTTATTTGCGGCACATGTAGTTATATAACCACAAAGGTGATTTTAGAGCACGATGAGGTCCAAAGATAAGAAAAAGGAACCGGTGATCTGGCAGAACGAGGTGAAGCGTGTCGCTGCAGGCGTCCGGAAACGCGTGCTGGAACATACGATCAGGAACAACGGTGGTTATCTCTCCCAGGCCTGTTCATCAGCGGAGATCCTCGCAACGCTCTACGTGAAGATCATGGACCTCGGCAAGATCAAAACCCCTCTTGTCCCTCAACCGTTTCCGGGGGTACCTGGCCCGGACAACCCGGATTACTTTACCGGCGCTGCTTTTAACGGCCCCGGTCCGGACCATGACCGCTTTTTCTTTCTCCGGCCCAATACGCCCTGGTGCTCTACGCGACCCTGATCGAGACGGGACGCATGGCGGAGGAGGGGCTTCTCCAGTTCAACAAGGATGGAAGTTCGGTCGAAATGATCGGCGCCGAGCATTCGCCGGGCATGGAGACCATGACCGGCTCTCTGGGCCAGGGCATCAGCCAGGCAGCAGGCATCGCCATGGCCAGAAAGAGAAAAAGAGAAGGGCAGGGTGTTCGTCTTCATGTCCGACGGCGAATTCCAGATCGGCCAGACCTGGGAGGCGCTCCAGTCACTTTCCTTTCACCGGCTCGACAACGTGATCATCTTCGTTGATGTGAACGGCTTTCAGTGCGACGGCAAGATGTGCGTGGTCATGGACATTGAACCGCTGGACAAGCGGATCGAATCCTTCGGGGCGCGGGTGTTCAGGGTCAATGGGCACGACGTCAAGCGTCTTGCGGATGCCGGATCGCATGACCCTGATGGCCGTCCTGTTGTCGTGCTCTGTGATACCGATGCCGCGCGAGGTATTGATGTCCTTAAGTCGCGGGCCCCGAAGATGCACTATGTCCGCTTCACGGGCGAAGAGGAAAAGGGCCGCTATCTGTCCGCGTATGCGGAGTTGTGCGGCAGGGAGTATTCACCCGAACAAAAAAAGAAAACAGCGCCTGCGAAATCATCCGTCGGTCCCGAAATCGTTACCAGGGTCCATGCAAAGAACCTCGTACGATGGGCAGCTGACAAACCGGAAGTGCTGGTGCTCTCAGCCGATCTCACGAGTTCCACGGAAATCGATCTGTTCAGGTCCACCTATCCCGACCGTTTTCTGTCCATGGGCGTTGCGGAACAGAACATGCTGAGCTTCGCCGCGGGCCTTGCGCGGGAAGGCTTCATCCCCTTTGTGCATACGTTCGCGGTCTTTATCTATCGCCGCGCATACGACCAGATCGCCATGTCCGTTGCCTATCCGAACCTGCCGGTGCGGATGATCGGATTCCTTCCCGGCATTACCACGCCGGGCGGGGCGACCCATCAGGCGATCGAGGACATAGCGATCATGCGCGCGATGCCGAACATGACCGTGCTTGAGTGCGGGACGCGACCGAAGTGGAATCCGTCCTCGATCTGATGCAGGACATCACGGCCCGGTGTATGTGCGCATGCTGCGCGGCGAGATCCCGCGGTCTTCAGCAGTCCGATGATATTCAACAAGGCGCGCGTTTTATCCAAGGGGACGACATTACGGTCCTGTCAAGCGGCATCATGACCGAAGAAGCGATGCGGGCGGTGCAGGTGCTCCGGAAGAGGGGGCTCTCAATTCAGCACATGCATATTTCGACGTTGAAGCCGTTCAATGATCGATCCGTTCTTGATGCGATCAGCCGGTCGCGCTATGTGTGATCACGATAGAGAACCATACGATCATCGGCGGCCTCGGAAGCATCGTTGCCGAGAAGATGGCGGAATCCGGCATTGCGAAAAAGCTGGTCAGGATAGGCCTCCGGACACCTTCAGCCATGGCGCGAGCAAACAGTATCTCTTGAAGGAACATAAGATGGATGCGCTTTCATTGATCCGTGAGGTGGAGGCGATGGTCGGTAGGAAATTCAACATCTCTGCAGATGAACTTGCCAAGACGCACATCACCGCAGTGCACAGTGCGGCAAAGGCGGAAGCATTGTAAAAACATTGTGGATTTCAGATTTCGGATTGACAAATGCTTATGTCTGTTTTATATTCAACTCAACATCCAAGAGGATGTATCTGACCGAATTGAAAAAAAAGATGGAGTGCTCTCATGGTTACCGTAAAAGAACTGGAAGAGCCGTTACTGATCTGCCCTCCGACAAACTCGCAGAATTTCGGGCTTGGTTTGATCGTTCGATGCTGCGCAATGGGACAAACAGTTTGAGGAAGATGTGAAGTCAGGGAAGCTTGACCGGGTTGCTGAGAATGGATCAAGGATTATGGCAAAGGAAAGCAAAACCATTATGAGGCATTTTGCCAGCCCGTTGTTCTGGGAATGTTACGAAAAACTTCCCTCGCATCTCCAGGAATTGCTGACAAGAATTTCGTTCTCCTCAAGGAAAATCCGCAGCATCCCTCCCTCCACATAAAAAAGACAAGCAAGTACTGGTCAGTGTCAGTCGGATAGACATCGAGCGCTTGCTGTCGAAGTGAAGATGGCATGCTGTGGTTCTCGATCGGGACGCATGCCGAGTACGATAAAGTACTGAAATAAATTTT
>CAVWIL010000013.1:0-76809 GCA_963755045.1 Nitrospirota bacterium
GTCCTCAGCAACTCATTGCAGGGATCATGATTTTATAAAAGTGAAGAACATCGGTTGAAACTTTTGGTGCGATGTACCTTCCTGAAGTTGTTATAGTTTCCATAGTTCGAAATATTCCATATTTCAACTCGAATTAAGGAAACGCGGGGTTAGACGGTTGTAAGTCTAAGGTCACACTTTTCTATTTTCTCTGGTATTTCTACCCAAATTCCTACTCAGGCGGTATAATAAAAATAAAAAAAGTTATATCCTGTTTTCGCGGAATGGAGTTTATCTTTCAACCCAAAAGTAGCAAACTTAAGAAGAGGGTGCATATATGCGCAGCGTACACCGAAGCCGCCGGACGGCCAGCAGGAACTGGTGCGAATCTTGACTTCGGCAATGGAACTCTCAATGGGGATAACTTAGTCCCTGGTACCTACACCTGGTCTTCCTTTCCCAATGTTGACATAAAAGGGAATATCACCCTCACGGGGACAGCAACAGATGTCTGGATTTTCCAGATACCGGGAACTCTTATCTTGGAATCTTCTTTCCAGGTTAACCTGGCCGATGGCGCGCTGGCCCAGAACGTCTTCTGGCAGGTTGCCGGTGATGTGACCATTAATACGAACGCACACCTTGAGGGAATTATACTGGGTCAGGCATCGATCACGCTGCAGACCGGCGCATCGATTACGGGCAGGGCGTTGGCGCAAACCGAGGTTACCTTAAACAGCAACGAAATTACTGTTCCGTAAGGCATGAGATGAAGGGACAGGTGGCTTTTGAAAACGCAGGGCCGCTGATGAGTCATTCATTTAGGCAGTTCACTAGAAGCTTTTTAGCATTGGAGGGATGTGGCCATGAAACAACGACATGCAATAGCAATCGTCATAGTATCAATCGTCACTTTTCTTGCGGGCTTTTCAACGGTTAGAGCTGGAACGATACCTGGGGTCCCCGAAGCTCTCAAGGTCCCGGCGACTCAAGTATTATCGCTTGAGACACAAGCCATCGGTGTGCAGATTTACGAATGCAAGGCCAGTAAAGACGAACCGGCGCGGTTCGAGTGGGTCTTCAAAGCGCCGGAAGCTGAACTGTTCGATAGTGCCGGTAAAAGGATCGGCAGGCACTATGCTGGTCCGACCTGGGAATCGAATGATGGAAGCAAAGTGGTTGGCGAGGTTAAAGCGAGAGACAATGGGCCGGATCCCAACGCCATCCAATGGTTGCTGATGAGTGCGAAATCAACTTCGGGAAAGGGCGTCTTCAGTCAGACGCAAAGTATCCAGCGCCTGCATACTACCGGCGGCAATGCGCCTGCAGAAGGCTGTACCCAGGCGCAAGTAGGCAAAGAGGCTCGGGTGACCTACAAAGCTAATTATTATTTTTATATTGCGAAACCATGAGCGGGGTATCGCGCCCAACTCCGTGCCCCAAAGTAAGACCTCAGCCTAACAATTTGCTCCAGCGGAAGGGCGTTGGACGCCGATTAGCGTTGCCGTATGCTTATTTCGACTTGATCTTCCCCCGAAAAAGTGGACACCTGGTTAAGTTGCTTTTAGGTCCTTTTCGTACTGCTCCGGGCTCTTATATCCCAAGCCCGAATGTTTCCTGATGCGATTATAGAACACTTCTACGTACTCAAAAATGCTTAATCTCGCTTCTTCCCGCGTCCGATTATCGTTCACCCCGTGACCGCTCCCTTTTTAGAGTGCTGAAGAAAGACTCCATATAGGCATTATCATAGCAATTACCTTTTCTGCTCATGCTCGGCGTTATTTATGCCGTATCGTCTGAGGACGCCTTGTATCCATTTACCTCCCGTGGGAACGAGAAGAAGCCGGTCTTCAAGGACGATCATGATCGTGATCACATTCTGGATACCCTTCAGCACGTTAATAAACACTACAATTGGATTTACCACGTTTACTGCCTTATGACAAACACTTTCACCGTCGCTGGAGAAGCTCTAAGGCATTGAAATACGGATGAACCTTCGGAAAAGGCGGGAGACTCCCCCGCATAATGCAGCCCCCCTTGCGCACAGATCTCTTTTATCGCACTTTATCTAATGTTCAAATGGATGTTAGTATTTCAAATCTTGCTGAATTGTGAGGTCATACTTTGGTCTAATTGACATTCATCCATATCGCGATATCATAAATACAAAAACAGTTTTTATTTGGGGAATTGTATATAAATCTGTGAGTATTTCTGAGACTGCTTGACAGTCGGCACCACACCGAGCAGCCTCAGTCGCAGCCTGCCGCACGGCATGTGCTCGACCCATAAGACCAGATCAACGCGGATCTGCTCGCGCTCCTCATTTTCATAAGGACTGAGAAGAAAGACTGAAAATCCACCCATATTTTCGAGAGTTTATATTTCGTTATACAGAAGGACAGCATACATCTCTGTCGTAAGGTGTTTCCTGAGCAACAACCGACAGTAAGGGGGCCGTAATTCACATGAGGAAGGGGTGACAAAATAGAAGTCGAATAGAATCGGCAATAGTGGCTAATATTTCTTGAGAAAAAAGAAGGTAGGATTCCGTTGAGCAATTGAAGAGAAGTGGGATGAGGAATCATCTCTTAAATTGGCGAACGACGTTTAAATGATAATGCAAAAGGGGGTGATGATAGGAAATTTTGTTTTTTTGAAAGAGGGAGGAACTGCATCAGTCGAAGTACTTTAGTTTTATAGTCATAACCGTTTAATTGAACGGTGAGGAGGAAAGATGAAAAAGATAATCACCATATTGACGATAGCCATCTTGTCTCTGACGATTTCGTTGGCGTTTGGCGAGGAATCAAAAATTGGTTTCGGCTTCAACGCTCGCGTCATCAGCGGCTTTCGCACCGGCGCGGTATTTCTGACCGGGGGCGGCGCATTCGACCCGGCGGGCGGGTTTCTGAAAACGGGCGGCGCTTTTGGTGCCTGGAGGACATCGAACAGGGACCACTGCAACGGGTGCCTCGCTGGGCAGGGCGTCCGATGGGACGCTAAGGACGGGGCGATCCAACTTCTTCCTTCGTTCAGCCCATTCAAGTGCACCGGGGCTAATGACGAGCTTCCGAAAATCGCGGAGACCAGTGACAACACAGTCGTGATGTTTGCCGATTTCTATCGGCAAGGCGACGGAAATGACGAGTCGTTCAGGGCACGTATGATTGTGTCAGAAGTCGATCTGGCGCCGGATATTCCTGGTATCCAGAATATCTGGATACAGGGTGTGGGGTGCGGTGAGGCTATTGTTAATTTCTCAAAGTAGAATGAATTGCAACCTCAAATAAATCAGCCTCCGGAGCAAGGATTAGAGTTTCGGGGGCTGTCTGTTTTTATAGTGATCCATGTCCCTCTCAGGACAACCAGAGAAAGGATCTTATTTTCTCTGCTCTACCAGCAGCGCCAGGAGGACCCCTATGAAGACGTTTAATCGCTCACTTCTGATCCTTTTCGTTCTCGGTCTCGCGCTTGCGTTGCTCGATGCGGCCCGCGCTACGCGGCTACGACACGATACTGCGCCTAAAGATCCCGACGTCGTCGATGCACAAAAGGCGATCAAGGACAAGAATTGGGACACGGCCATAGAGCTGCTGAACAAAGCGGCGGCGCGCGATCCTAAAAACGCCGACATTCACAACCTGCTGGGATATACCGAGCGCAATCGCGGCAATCTCGACGCTGCTTTCAAACACTACGAGCAGGCGCTCGCGCTCAACCCCAGGCATCGCGGCGCTCACGAGTATATAGGCGAGGCGTATCTGATGGCCGGCAATCTCCCCAAAGCGGAAGAGCATTTGGCCAGACTTGACAAGCTTTGTTTCTTCCCGTGCGCGGAATACAAAGACCTCAAGGCCGCCGTAGCCAAGTACAAGCAGCAACACCCGCAATAACCCGGGCGGGAACGTCTTAGGGTCACCCATTTAAAGGGCACCGTCAAGCAAAAAAGCCATCTTTCATCCTGAAAGTCCCCGGAGCCAGCGGTATACGGACAGGCTTTCTCTTGAGAAGCTATTTAGTGAGAAAACACACGGGAATGTGATGAAACGCAATAATGCGATCAGCGAAGCAGTTGAGAAGCACGGTTACCATCAGCGTGGTCGCTGATCATCTGGGCATGTATTTCACATCGATGAGCAGGATTGTGAACGTGAGAAGTAAAGTGACATGAAAGTAGACCCTTATGGGCTCACCCCATCCATCACCAGCTCTTTTTTACCCCGCACACCCTGGCATTGAAGAAATAGGTATATATATTCAATGCTTCAATTAGTAATTCGTTAATCCCCTGTACTTCACATTCAGCAAATACAATATATCAGTTGCGAACACTCGAAATTGACAAATGCACTTATATGTGATTAACTGTAATACATTCCCGACAAAGCCAAACCCTCCGTAAGGAAGGGACGGAAAGCGACGGGTCTTTGAAGACCAAGATGGCCGAGCTGCCGCAGGAAGAACCTGAGGTGTGCCCGGCTTTTTTATTTATTATAAGATCAACAACGATAGATAAGGGAGGGAGATATGAATAACAAGTGCATGGGGTTGATGGGTATTTTGTTGGTTCTCTCTATTTCCTTTTTTGGCTGTAGCGGAGGAGGAGGCGGCGGTAGTTCAACTCCACCTCCTACGCCACCGTCAGCGCCGACAAACCTCGTTGCTACGGCAGGAAACAGCACTGTAGGATTAACCTGGACCGCAGTATCCGATGCCGCGAGTTATAACGTGTATCGCGGGTCCGCTACTGGTGCCCTCGGCACAAAGACCAAAATCGCGACGGGACTACTAAGCGCCGTTTACGATGATTCGACGGTAACCAACGGAACGACTTTTTTCTATCAGGTATCGGCTGTGAATACAAATGGCGAATCAGGTGGTTCCAACGAGGCGATCGCTACTCCTTTCCGCATCTGCAGCACGTGAGGTTTTTGTGATCAATAGTGGGAACGATACGGTTTCCGTTTTTGATACATCTTTGAGCGGGAATGTGAATGCACTGAGACAATTCGGCATCATTACTGGCTTGAGCGCCCCACTCGGCATTGCCGTGGACACGGTAAATAACGAGATCTTTGTGGTTAACAAAGGGAACAGCTCAATCACGGTATATGGCAGAACAGCGAGCGGCAATATCATGCCGGTCCGGACCATCTCAGGCGCAAGCACGGGCTTGAGCGCCCCACTCGGCATCGCCGTGGACATGGTAAATAACGAGATCTTTGTGGCTAACACGGGAATGACTGATCACGGTATACGTGAGGACAGACAGCGGGAATATCGCGCCGGCAACGGACCATTTCAGGCGCAAACACGGGCTTGCACGCCCCAGACGACATTGCCGTGGACACGGTAAATAACGAAATCTTGTAGCTAACTACGGGAACGACTCGATCACGGTATATTGCAGGACAGACAGCGGCGATATGATGCCGATCCGGACCATATCGGGCGCAAGCACGGGCTTGATCACCCCAGAGGGTATTGCCGTGGACACAGTAAATAATGAGATAATTGTGGCTAACTCCGGGAACGACTCGATCACGGTATATTTCAGAACAGACAGCGGCAATATCGCGCCGGTAAGGACCATCTCAGGCTGGCAGGTACAGGCTTGAACGGCCCTGCGGGCATTGCCGTGGACACGGTAAATAATCAGATCTTTGTGGCTAACAATCTAACAACTTAATCACGGTATATAGCAGAACGGAAAACGGGAATATGCCGCCGGCCAGGACTATCTCGGGCGCAAGCACGGGCTTGAGCGGCCCAGCGGGCATCGCCGTGGCCACGGGAAATAACGAAATATTTGTGGTTAACATCGGAATGACTCGATCACGGTATATAGCAGAACAAACAGCGGCAATATCCCGCCGATCCGGACCATCTCAGGCGCAAGCACGGGCTTGAACAACCATGTCGGCATTGCCGTGGACACCGTAAATAATGAGATATTTGTGGCTAACTGCGGGAACGACTCGATCACGGTATACTTCAGAACAGACAGCGGGAATATCATGCCGGTCAGGACCATCTCGGGCTCAAGCCGGGCTTGAGCGTCCCAAGCGGCATTGCCGTGGACACCATAAATAACGAGATCCTTGTGGCTAACTCTAACGTGATTAACTCAATTACGGTATATGGCAGGACAGGCAGCGGCAATATCGCGCCGGTCAGGACCATTTCAGGCGCAAGCCGGGCTTGACCGCCCCAGACGGCATTGCCGTGGACACAGTAAACAACGAGATATTTGTGGCTAACATCAGGACCGACACAATCACGGTATATGGCAGGACAGGCGGCGGCGAAAGTCGCGCCGGTCCGGACCATCTCAGGTGCAAGCACGGGTTTGGTCGCCCCAGAGGCATTGCCGTGGACACGGTAAACAATGAAATATTTGTGGCCAACTTCTGGAACAATCAATCATAGTCTATGGCAGGACAGTCAACGGCAACATGCCGCCGGTCAGGACCATTTCAGGCGCAAGCACGGGCTTGGGCACCCCAACGGGCATTGCCGTGGACACTGTTAATAACGAGATATTTGTGACTAACTCGCTGTTTAACTCAATCACGGTATTTGGCAGGACAGTCAACGGCAATATCACGCCTGTCCGGACCATCTCAGGCTCAAGCACGGGTTTGAGCTCCCCATTCGGTATTGCGTTGCCGTAAAGTTCAGTAAGTTTGGCAAAGTAAAAAGTATAGCATACTTTCCAATAAGCAAAACATAGGCAAACTGAGCGTGACCTATTCGAGGGGTTACAGCATGTGCTGTAACCCCATTGCTGTATCAATGAGACAGTGATGAGACGGTTGTGAGACGGTCTTCAATTTGTCGTCCTCACTACCAAGAAAAGGGAGGCCACTATTCCCCTGACAAGGTATTGCAACGAACGTAAACAGGTCACTTTGATGATTTTGGCTATTATGCATGTTACAACTGATAATTGTTACTATTCAGGCAGTACTTCCCGGCATGCGTGCCCTTAAGTGGGGACGTCGAATTAAGCCTTTCTTCTGTTGCAGCACAGGTTGGCGGAGTTGTCAGTCATCATTGCGCTGTGTCGAAAGCTGGTATTGGTTTGACGCATTATTATGCTGCTCACCTTCCAAAGGATGGCATTACAGTCAATGCTATAGCTCCAAGCCCGATCAGCACGGAAATGGTCGCTGGCATTCAGCAACTGAAACCCGATCTTATACTGGTTGGACGTTTTGGCACTGCAGAGAATTATCCGCTGTAACTCTCCTGCTTGTTTCGCAACTCGACACATCACCGGCCAGACCATTAATATCAACGGGGGCAGATACCTTAGCTGATTGCATGACTGGACAAGAGTTTATTTTTCATTATTGTTCATTGCAAATATAATCCTTCCTCTGCAATAATTGCAGCTCATAGAGCTTGCAGACTTCATGTTGAAATCGATCAACATAGTGCTATTTTGCTGTTCCAAAGCCACAATAAACTACTTCAGAATGCCATCCGGAATCTTATCCCCGAAGTAAATCCCCTGTCTGATTCCGAATAAGCCGACCTATTATTGTATCATTTCAAATTGAATTAGCAGTGCTTGGCATTTTGACGAGCTAACACAATAATAGTGACATAAATCACAGCTTTATTTTGTCGCTTCATACTCTAAGCATCAATTAAAAATCATGGCGTGAATCTCGAAAAAGATTCTGTTTCTATTGGCGGGGGGAGCAGCATGCACGGTTTTTGGCCTAATACAGACGTTAAAGAAATAATGTATATACGGGGAGGTATTTTATGAAATGGACATTGGTTGTAATAGGCTTAACTGTTGTTCTTGGTTCGGGTCAGGTTTTTGCCGGCATCGCCGACGATATTAATAAATCGACAGGCAGTAAACTGGGGACAGAAGCCACCGATATGGCTAAGAGCAAGGCCAGTAGCGAGGCAAACAAGGCCGTTGCTTCCAAATTGAACAAGCGCCTGCTGGAGGAATCCCGCAAGAATCAGTGTTCCTTCAAGAGTGGTACGGATGAGCTGGAAAAAGGCTGCGATGATAAGTCAAAGCGACTCGCCAACGTCATTGTGGAGATAAAGAAGTCACTGCAATCAAAGGGGCAGACCGGCTACAAGTTTGTTGTATCCGGCCACACCAACTCCTCCGGTGATGCGGCAAAAAACAAGGAATTCTGCGGCGCGCCCAGGTGATGATGAAGCAGTTAATTGCCAAGGGAGTTGCAGCCGATGACATCGAGGCCGTTGGTATGGGTTCGGAAAAGATGCTGGTTAAGCCTGACGATACACCGAAGAAAAAAGCGAAAAACCGCCGCTATGAAGTCGGGATACGTTTCTGATTAATAAGACTATAAGGACCAATGAGCCCAAATCCTGGGATTTGGGGCTAATTGGTTTACTGTACGCGGAAAAAGAACTGTTGAGCTCTACGTTAATGAAACAAGCATTCCTGATCATTAGTGGATCCGCAGCGACGTGCGAAAGGGCGCGTGGCCCGCGCGTTAGTTATATGTAGATTACAACCGAAGGGTTGCACCTCTGTTGACAAATTGTCTGTACCACAGTAGTAGATACTATGAATAGAAGCTAAAACCCATGGATAGTGCTACCCTGTGATTAATGAGATAATCAAAATCACAGTAAGGAGGTAGCCGCCATGTTCTACATTGGATCCGATGTATCTGAGAAAAGCAGTTATGTGTACGTCACAGATGGTAAAGGCAGAAAGATCGAGAGCCAAGAAATTCCAACAGATAAGGATGGCTATCGGCAGTATTTCAAGCGATGGATGAATAAACCTGTAAAGGTAGCAGTCGAGGCTGGCGGCCATAGCCGTTGGATACACGATACACTCAAGAAATTAGGAATCAGCGTTTATATCGTCAACCCGAACAAGGTAAAGCTAATTGCCAAGAACAAAAAGAAGACGGACAAGGTAGATGCCATCTTTCTTGCGAAATTATTACGGATAGACGAATTGCCCGAAAGAGTGTATGTAGCAGAGGGGGACAGCCGAGAGTTACGAGATCTATTGCGTTCTCGGCATCAGCTTTTAAAGAGTTCAACCTGCCTCAAGAACCATCTGCGGGGGATGCTGAGACAAGAAGGGATAAAGCTCAAGGCCAAGGCTTTCGATGATGGGACGATATTTTCAAAGCTGCAGGAGAATAAAAGCATCCCGAAGCATCTAAGTCCAATCATTGAGAGCTACGAAAAGACGATTGTCGAGCTCCAAAAACAAAAAAGAGCGCTCGATGACGTGATCGCTGACTACCAGAATAAGGATATTGAATTATTGAAAAGCGTGCCTGGAGTAGGCGAAGTGTCATCCAAGACCTATTATGCCGCGATCGCGACCATAAAGCGATTTAAGCGAGCAAAGCAGTTAACGAGTTACTGCGGCCTGGTGCCAAGTGTTCATAGCAGCGGCGAGCGAGCCGATTATGGTCATATAACCCGCGAAGGACGAAGCGAAGTGAGACACGTAGCAGTACAGAGTGCTCATGCTGTATTACGAAGTACAAACAGCGAGAGCAAGCCATTGAGAAAATGGCATGAACGACTGGCCAAGCGAAGGGGCTTCAAGACCGCGGTAGTCGCATTAGCAAGAAAACTGACGGAGATCATCTTTTACGTGCTTCGTGACCGAAGGCCATATGATGCACAGTTGCTGCACGTGAAGTAACAAAAAACATCAACTATTAAGGAGGTCAGCCTACACAAAGATGAACCGGGATGCAGGGATCAACGGTTTGGCACAGCCCGAGCATACACCTTGGTCGCAAAGATCGAGTAGTAGAATGGGCGTGCTATCAGCATCAGTAAGGTGAGCCACCAATAGGGTGAGCTCGAATGGGAGGATGGCTGATTCCCTGATAATAACCGGACTATTTGATGAGGCTGCTGCTTAAAACATGATGTGACAATAGCGCTTAGAAAATTAATCTCAGGATGGTACTTGACAAAACACCATTCATGGGAGGTGAAGAGTGCAATATTCGTGAATCGAGTGAGTACTCTGCTTCGAGTTGAAAATCGCGAGTGTTGATATGATGCGATGCTAAAAACGGAGTTTTAAGAGAAACCGTTGGGTGACCCACGCAAATGTATCCATTCGGGAGGGGGGGTGAGCAAGGAAGACCCCGGTGGGATGCACTTTACAAATGAGCCTACTTGCATCGCTTCCATTATGATCAAGAGCCCGCCCAGAAGCAATACGACGAGGAACGCTTGCTGCGACCTCGAGCCGGAGAATGTGACGAGCTGTGTTATGCCTCCGATGGCTATGGTCGCTGAAAGCATGATCTCTGCCATAACCAGCTTCTTTGCCTGAACGCCGGCAAATTCGAATGTCTGGATCGCGAGAATCGCAAGCGCCAGGAAGAAATACTCCAGCTCGCCATGCGTAGCCGTGGAGCCCACAAGAATGAGCAACACTCCCAGATTCATCATGATGTTCTTCAGGATATTACTTTTGCTTTCTGTCAGGTTCCCCTCCTTGAGGAGCACGCGTACGTTCCGAGATTCCATGCCCCGGGAAATAATGCGTGCACGTATCTTGCTCCGCATCCTCCGCGTGTGGCGCATAGTGCCGGGAAAATTGCGTGGTCCCTCTTATATCTGCCACTTCGAGGTTTTATTTAGTTGATATGCGGGCCTACCCTAAAAAAATGCGTTGCCACTCTCTCTTCGTGAGAGAAAGTGGCAACACGCAGTATTGACTGCTTATTTACGACCGAAATGATATCCGGGGTGAGTTGGCTACTGTCTTAAGCATGTACCGGTATTAACGCTCCCCGTGACCATGCTCTCCATGGTTCTCCCGATGTTCATTACCATGCTTTCTGTTATCGTTCCTGCTCTGCTTATCGTGGCCGCGACCGCCTCCTGCCCGCGCTGGCCGTGGTCCCAATGCCGCTCACGTTCCCATCCACGCCAGTTCTTTCGCATATCATCATGTGCAATCCGGTCGTATTGAGGGTGCATGCCGCGGTATCCATGGGGGACGTTGTACACTGCACGCGGCACGTGTCCGGGACCCACTGATCGCCAGGGACCATTGTAGCCATTCGCAATGTACCAGCCGTTAGGATGCGAGCGATACCAATGTCCCTCATAAAAGAAGATGTCCGCAGACACTTCCGGCGGATAATAGACGTACGTTCCGGGTACTACCGCCATAGCAGGAGGGGAAGGTATGACAAGGCCGGGCAAAGGAATGCTGACGCTCACATTGACCTCGGCAGTGCCGGTGGTCGGCGTTATCATTACTATCATAGTGACGATCGTTGCCGCCAATAAGAACAGATTACTTTTTTTCACAGTGAACCTCCTTAATGATAAGCGTAATTATCTATTGTGCTAGTCTTTACAAAATAATGAGTCTATGAAATCACCACGTTATAAGCACCGAACCGCGTATTGCGAGACAGTGACTTGGGGAAAGCTGCGAAAATATCCTGCATGATCGTAACTGCATGTAATTCCATAGTAGTGGATTATTGAGACGCAGACAGTGATTTCAGTCACAATTAAGCAAGTCCTATAGACGAATGTTTTGCTCGTGCCCGATGAGGGCTGGATCACTTTGATTTCTCAAGCCTACTGCAAAAAAAAGCGGAGATTGTAATAATAGAGAAACTTGGATGCAGGCGCGATTCTGGGACCCTTGAATGCCAGTTTCGCTTTATGTGAAATTTTCACGCCCCTCTAAACCCCATTGACTCCGCAAGTGCCGTGTTCATGATCTTACCCTGATAGGTGTTCAACGCGCTCTTGATCTCGGCCGATTGCGCCACGGCCTTTTCGATCCCGATGCTCGCCAACAGCTTTATATACGGGAGTGTCGCGTTCGTGAGCGCCAGGGTGGAGGTGCGGGGATAGGCGCCGGGCATGTTGGCCACGCAGTAGTGCACGATCCCGTCAACGACGAACACGGGATCATCATGGGTCGTTGGCCGCGAGGTCTCGAAGCATCCGCCCTGGTCCACGGATACATCCACGATCACCGAGCCTTTCTTCATCGTGCCGAGCATTTCCCTCGTGATCAGGACCGGCGTCCTGCCCCCGGGAACGAGCACCGCGCCGACGATGATGTCGGCGTCCACGATCTCTTCGTCCAGCGCGTGGGCGCTCATGGGCAGCGTCCTTACGCGCCCCTTGAACAGCTCATCGATCCGTTGCAGGCCGGCCGTGTCCCGGTTGATCACGACGGTTTCCATACCCAGCCCCATGCCGACGCGGGCAGCGTTCGTGCCGACCACGCCCGCGCCGAGGACCACGATCTTTCCCGGCCGCACCCCGGAGACGCCCGTGGGAAGGACGCCGGAACCGCCCTTGAACTTCTGAAGATAGAACGCGGCCATGAGCGGGGCCATTCTGCCGGCGATCTCGCTCATGGGGGCAAGGAGCGGGAGTTTGCCGTCGTGTTCAAGCGTCTCATACGCGAGGCCGGTAATGTGTTTGGCGAGCAGCAGCCTTGTGAGTTCCGGGTTGGGCGCGAGGTGGAGATAGGTGAAGAGAGCGACGCCTTCGCGAAGAAGGGGATATTCAGACGAAACAGGCTCCTTTACCTTGACGATCAGCTCGGCCCGGCTGAAGACTGTCTCCCTCTCTTCTATTTCCGCTCCCGCCTTGCGGTATGCATCATTAGGGAAGCCGCTTCCCTTTCCGGCGTCCGTTTCCACCAGGACCTTGTGATTGCCCCGCACCAGCTCCCGCGCGCCAACGGGCGTGAGCCCGACACGGAATTCTTCGATCTTGATCTCCCTGGGTACGCCGATGATCATGTCAGCTGTCCTCCTGATTGAAATGTAGCATCTTCTCCGGATGATTTCAATGGAACGCGCTCTTTTATGGCAGTGTTTTGTTGACTCATCAGCCAAAACCTCACCCACTATTGATCGAGGATGATGTATCGGGCTGAACAAGGACCGGATCACCCGCGGACTGACATCACACAAAAGGCAGACAATAAAGCCATACCAGAGTGATCCATTCACTGACTAAATCCCCTCCGGCTGCCTCGTAACATCCGCGGGAAGTGCATCAAGCCCTCAAGAAGATATTGACTCTCCGGTCATTTTTATGTAGTATGGCCCTTCAAAACTCATTCTCAGGGAGGTTTCATATTCATGGCGGAAGACAAAAAGGAACCATGGCTCAATTATCTCGCGCTTACCACGGTGATCTTCGCCGTGTGCGCAACGCTCTCGACGCTGAAAGGCGGCGGGTTCTCGACCCGGTCGGTGATGTCCCAGGCCCAGGCCTCGGACCAGTGGTCCTATTACCAGTCCAAGAGCATCAAGGGATACGTCTACGAACTGCAGCGGGAGAAGTTCGAGATGGACCTCAAGACGAACAAGGGCATGTCCCGCGCGCTTGCGGATGATTATGAAAAGCGGATAGCGGCATACAAGGAAAAGATAGACCGGTACGAAAAGGAAAAGGAGGAGATCAAGAAAAAAGCCGAGGACCTCGAAAAGCGGCGTGATGATGCTCAAATACACTCCGGGGCATTCGGCCTGGCCGCGATGTTCCTGCAGATCGCCATCCTGCTCTCTTCCATCGCTGCGTTGATGAAGAAAAAGCTGTTCTGGTTCATCGGCATGGGTGCCGGCACAATCGGCCTGGTGTATTTTTTTAACGGATTCTTTCTCTTCCTGAAGTAAGCCATCCGCTGATTTCAGATGCGGGTATATCAGAACCATGATTGTCCCCATACTGATGATCTCAAACGTGCATGAGAAGAGACGGACAAGAATGAAACCATAAAACTTAACCACAGAGACACCAGAAAGGATCTTTTGATTCAATAAAGCTATGACGCTGAAGTTAGAAGACGATAAAGAGCAAACGGAGCTGATAATATTAGGTTGCGAGTGGGAGGGCACAGAGACGATATTCTTATATTCGATACCTTCTCTGTGCACTTCGCGGTAAAAGGTTTTAATATGCCGTATACGTCGAGGGAGTCCGGAGATGAATCGCATCAAGTGGCAGATCATATTAGGATTACTGCTGGTAGCAGTTTCGGTCATCCTGTATTATATCCAGATCCGGATCTTTCACAACACCGCGTGATACGTACTTTTACTTATTTCAGGACCTCGCCTTTATCCCCGTTCAGGTCCTGCTGGTCACCCTGATCCTGAACCAGCTGCTGAATGTGCGCGAGAAGCTTTCGATGCTGAACAAGCTGAACATGGTCATCGGTACGTTCTTCAGCGAGGTGGGGACCACGCTTCTCAAGTCATTCGCAGCGTTCGATCAAAACACGGACACGATCAGGGGAGAGCTTTTGATGCGGACTGACTGGACGGACCAGCAGTTTGCTGCTGCTGTCAAACGGGTCCGCAGCAATGATTATAAGATACAGCATACCGAGAGTGATCTGGAGGCGCTCAAAACCTTTTTATCGGGGAAACGGGACTTCCTGCTCGGATTGCTCGAGAATCCAAACCTGCTCGAACACGAGACTTTCACCGAGCTGCTGTGGTCGGTTTTCCATCTATCCGAGGAATTGGCTGTGCGGGTGGACTTGCAGCATCTGCCGGCGGCGGACGGGAATCACATCGCCGGCGACATCAGACGGGCGTACACGATTCTCATCGTGGAGTGGCTTTCTTATATGAAACATCTGAAATACGACTACCCCTATCTGTTCTCGTTCGCCGTAAGGACGAATCCTTTCGATCCCAATGCGTCGCCTACCGTACATTAGACGAACTGCTTGTTCAGGGCCTATTGTTTAAAATCAACAGCATAGCCTCTTCCCATGGTTTCGCTGCTTTTTTTCACGATTGCCGTCGAGGTATGCTCTTTTACGAGAAAGACCTGGGTTTCACCGATCATTTTTCTGGGGAAACCTTTTTTGTATGGCTGTTCATACACGAGAAAACTGTCTCCCGGTTCGACGCCGTCTGCAATCCCCTTGTCAAGATACACGACATCTGACTGGGCATTGATACTGCGCCTGTCCGTTACTTCGAGAATGTACCCCGAGATGTCCTTGGCCTTCTTTTGCGCGGATTGATAGATGGGCGACGGCTCAATGAAGGGGGTCAGCATGTTGCCGAGTTCGATCTCATCGAAGGAAATCGTGATCCGCGCGGTAAGCACTTTAGCCGCCGGGTCCTTTGCCGTGATCTGCAGGATGCCGCGGCCCCTGATGAGCTTGCCGAAGTCCTTGCCGGTCTTGGGGTGCTTGACCTTGGATATGTGGCTATAAATAAGATATTTGTCCCCGATCTTTATATTTTCCGCATCGCGCATCGAAACATACACGATATCATCGTAGCCGAGAATTGTTTTGCCCCTCTCCGCCGCTCCAACGATCGTATCTCCCGTTTCTTCATTGCTCACAAAACCCGCGCTGACCATGGCGTATTTGTCGACAATTGGATAGATCTGTTCCTCGGGCATAATGATCCTGGATGCGCCTGTCGGCGTCTCTTCTACGGCCTCGGCGGCCTTTTGACGGGTGACGGCGGCTCCTGCGGGCCCCTCCTGCTGTTTAACGGCGGCGGCTTCCTTCTTTTGTTCTGATGGCGCTGCTTCTGCCTTCAATGCCCGTTCGATCGGCGTGAGACTGGGGATCATCAATTTATTCCCGGTGAAGATCAGGTCCGGGTTGGTTACGGCCGGGTTTGCCTTCCAGATGAACGGCCAGAGGAAGGGGTCTTTGAAAAAGGTATTAGCGATGTCCCAGAGCGTGTCTCCCTTTTTGATGATATAGGAGTGAAGTTCTTCCGTTGCAGGTGCGGTCTCGACCGGTTCGGATTCAGGTGCCACTGGTGCCGGCACAGCAGCGGGCGCGGATTCCGGTGCCGCGGGTGGGGGCTCGACTGCCGCGGATTCTGCTGCAGGAACAGGCGCTTCAGCCTGAGGCTCCGCCGGAGGCGGTACGGCGTCTTCTGTATGTTGCTGGATTTGAGGTGCGCAGGAAAAGAGGATGGGGAGAAGAACGATACAAAGTGATTGCATGATTTGTTTCAACCGTTTGGTCATTCCTGCCTCCTGATTTTTCTGTTAACTCATAGATCTCGCCCTCTTAGGTGAACCAGGGGCGGGGTTTAGTTGCGGATTATTTTCTTAGAAGATATACGAGAAACCTCTTGTTTGTCAAGAGAATTAATCAAGCCGCGGCCGAAACCAGACCTTGCTTTTGGCGGGTCTTTTTGGTATTCTTCCGATACTATGAGGTTGAACACTCAAGAGGGTGAGAGCAGGTGGAGGGGTGTGCTCTACCTCGTTACTTTTCTCCTCCTGACCGCTCTCGCCATCGTGCTTCAGCTCCAGTTCCGTGGTTTTGAAGGGCCGCTGTCCGATAATATCCTGATCTTCATCCTGATCAACGCGAACTTCCTGCTCCTGGCAGCGGTCATTTTCATGATGGCCAGGAGCCTCTGGAAACTCTGGATGGAGCGGAGACAGGGTGTGTTGGGGGCGAGGTTCAGGACCAAACTGGTCTTCGCGTTCGTCAGCCTTTCGTTCATTCCGCCCGTGCTCCTTTTTCTGATCGGGAGCGGGATGTTCACCAGGAGCATCGAGCGGCTTTTCAGTCTCCGGATCGAGAATTCCCTCAAGGACTCGGTCTCGGTCGCCCAGGAGTATTACGATCGTCTCCAGAAAGAGGCCACTGTTTTCGGCAGACAGATCAGCGGTCAGATGACCGACGCACGGCTCTTGTCCCCGGTTCGAGAAGCAGGTGCTCAAGGACTATCTGGCCAGGAAGGCAGACGAGTACGGTCTGGGCTCGGTTGAACTTTTCAGTTCCCCCCGTGAGCGGAGCGTGGTCATTGTTACCGGTCAATATCCGTCGAAAACCTTTACCCAGACGCCGGCCGACCTCGTTGCCAGGGCCTTTGCAGGACAGGACGTGGCAGATGTAACGGGTTCGGCAAAAAAGGGCGATATCATGCGGGCGGTCGTCCCGCTCTATGAACACTCAGGACCGGGAGAAGGAAATCGGGTTGTTGCGGCGGTAGCTGTCAGTTTCTATATCCCCCAGAACCTGGCCGCAAAGGCGGACAGTATTCGCGAAGGGTATGCTCAGTACCGGTCGGCGTTCAGCAAAAAGGAGCCGATAAAACTTTCTTACCGGCTCGGGTTCCTTTCGGTCACCCTTGCCCTCCTCCTTGCGGCGATCTGGGTGGCGCTCCGCGTGGCAGCCGGTATCACGGTGCCGATCAGGAAACTGGCCGAAGGGACCGCGGCCGTGGCGGCAGGCAGGTTCGATTACCGGATCGATGAAAAGTCCGACGACGAGGTGGGGGTGCTCGTCGACTCGTTCAACAAGATGACCCACGACCTCCAGCAGTCCCGGGAGCAGGTCGAGCAGGAGGTCAACTACAAGAAGACGATCCTCTCGAACATCGAGACCGGGGTCGTGTCCATCGACCGCGGAGGAAGGATCACGACGGTCAACCAGTCGGCATCGGAGATCCTCGGCATCCAGGAGCAGGACGTGCTCGGCAAACGGTACGATGAGGCGTTCGGGTTCATCGAACTGGATCCGATCCGCAACCTGTTCCGCACGCTCGAGCAGGGTCAGGGACGGGCGGAGGAGGAATTGTCGCTCAACGTGCGGGGCAGGATGCTGACGCTCCGAATGCGCATCTCCACGCTCAGGGACGGCAGCGGAACGCCCATCGGCTCGGTCATCACCTTCGACGACCTGACGGAACTGCTGCGCGCCAAGAAGGCCGAGACCTGGCAGGATGTGGCGAGACGGATCGCCCACGAGTTCAAGAACCCGCTCACTCCCATCAAGCTTTCCGCCGAGCGGCTGCGCAAAAAACACGCGGCGGGCGCTCCGGATTTCGATGCGGTCTTCGACGAGTGCAGTAGGACGATCGTGCAGGAGGCCGACGGCCTGCGGAAGCTCGTGGATGAATTCGCGAACTTTGCGCGCATGCCGAGTTCGAACCCGACGCTTCAGCCCCTCGCCCCGGTGCTCGAAAGCGTGGTGCAGCTTTACGGCGGCGCGCACAAGGATATTGCGTTCGTGAAGGAGATCGCACCTGACCTGCCGGAGGTGTTCATCGACCGTGAACAGATCAAGCGGGTGTTCATCAATCTTTTTGAAAACGCGGTCGAGGCCATGGGCGGCAAGGGCAGGATCAGGGTTGCGGCGAAGATGGCCTCTTCCGGCATGGCGCAGATAGAGGTTGCCGATGAAGGGCCGGGGATCGCGGCCGAGGACATGCCCAGGCTGTTCCAGCCGGATTTCTCCCGAAAGAAGAAAAAGAGCGGATTGGGGCTCGCCATCGTGCTCAGGATCATCAAGGACCACAGCGGCACCATCAGCGTGTCAGCGGAATGACCCGAGCGGCGCCCGGTTCATTATTGAACTGCCGGTGGCGGTGAAGAGCGGGGAAGTACATAGTTCGGAGTTACGGAGTAGCGAGTTAGGATTGCAATCGTCGCAGCACGTGCCGATTGAAGCGAGTGTTACTGCCGATACTCCGAACTCGTATACTCCGAACTTAATTAAGGAGGATTTACTTTGGATACAGCATCAACGATACTGATAAGCGTTATCGCGATCTATCTCATTTTCAAGTTGTTCGGTTTTCTCGGCCGGCTGGGGATCAAGCAGATATCTCCCAAGGAACTTGATCTGAAAAAGGGCATGGTGCTCCTCGATGTCTGTACGGACAAGGAATACGAGCAGGGGCACATTCCGGGCGCGGTCCATGTGCCGCTTGTCGGAAATTGGCGACAAGGTCAAGAAGCTTAAAAAGGACAAAGAGCTGGTCGTGTACTGCCAGAACGGCAACCGGAGCATCTGGGCCATCAAACGGCTTATGGGCATGGGTTACAAGAACTGCTGTCAACCTGAAGGGCGGCTACAATGCCTGGAAGAGAACTCATTGACGAGCTGAGGCGGGACTACCGGACAAAAAAGCCGCTGATCGTGAAACGGCTTGCCGAATTCAAAAAAGTATACGAAAAGGGCGACCGGGCGATCTTCGAAGAACTCTGCTACTGCATCCTGACCGCGGGCAGCAGCGCGAAAATGGGCATGCGCACCGTCGAGGCGCTCAAGGATATTCTCCAGAACCGGCAGCGAGAAGGAACTGCAACAGCGCGCCAAAGCGCACAGCGTCCGGTTCTGGCGCCTCCGGCCGTCGTACATCGTCCATACGAGGGAATATCTCGATGACGTCTGCGGCGTGAAGCTCAAACAGTTGATCGGAATCGTTTGACTGCCGCGATGCCCGGCGCGATTTTTTCGCGAAGAACAAAGGCATAAAAGGGGTGGGGTATAAAGAGGCGAGCCATTTTCTCCGCAACATCGGGTTCCCCGGCTATGCTATTCTTGACAAGCACATCCTGAACAGCCTCCGCGAGATGGGAGTGATCAGCGCGCGCATGCGTCCCACGACGCGCGCGGGATACCTCGCGATCGAGACAAAGCTTGAGCAGTTCGCCAGGGAGATCGGCATCGACATGGACCACCTTGACCTGCTCCTGTGGTCCCGCAAGACCGGGGAGATATTGAAATAGTGCGGATTGCGGAGTGAGTTACAAGTCAAATTCTACCAGACGGAAAAAATTTCTCGCAGAGCAAGCGCGCAGAGAAGAAATCTATAGACTTGGTTAAATACTCAAATGTCTTGATTTCTCTGCGTCCTTTACATCTTTGCGAGAGACGCTTTTAGTTATGACCTTCGCTTGGTGTTACGATACAGATGGGAATGACGGATGATGACTGAAGGACCTATTATCATGAAAAAGATCATCGTGCTCTCCGTGCTGGTCATCATCAGCGTTCTGTTTTCCGCCCAGATCAAGCGGGGGGGCCTGAGCCTTCTCATTCTTATCGACAGCGTGCGGCCGCCGGAGAAGGCCGTGATGGGGAAACTCATCGACGGTCCGACGAAGACAAAGGTGACGATTCAGAGCAGGGGTCGGATAATTCACGCCGATCTCTATCGTCCCTACCAGCATGGCAGATTGTTTCCGCTGCTCCTCGTGCACGGCGAGAATTCATCGGGCAAGGATGAAGAACACCTCGTTCTCCTGGCCAACAACCTGGCGCGGGCGGGGTTCCTTGTCCTGGTGCCCGATCTCGAGGGCGTGAAGGCCCTCCGGATCAGGATCACCGATGCCGAGGACATCCTGCAATGCTTCCTGTACCTGAGCAAGGCGGAGCATGCGGGACCCCGCGGCGGCATGATGGGAATAGGCTTCGGTGCGGGGCCGATGCTGCTTGCCTCGGCGGAACCGCGGATTCGGGACAAGGTCGGCGTGGTCGCGACCGTCGGAGGATATTACGATCTCCGCAATGTGCTGTCCTTCGTATTGACCGGCGTTTACGAGTACGGGGGACATCGGGGATAGCTCAGGCCGGATGCATCGCTCCGATGGATGCTCGCGTACAGGAATCTGGATCTCCTGCGTTCGCCTGATGACCGGGAGAAACTCAGAAAGATCATCGAGAAGCGGAACCGATACGAGATTGCGGCAGCCGAATCGCTCGCATTATCCCTCGGTCCGGAGGGCAGGGCGTTTCATGATTTTCTTGTCAATACCGACCAGGAGCGCTTCGCGCCGCTCTACGAGAACCTCCCGTTGCCGGTGAGGGAATAGGTGTATCAGCTGTCTCCGGCACGGGCAATAAAATATATCACCGCCTCATTCATCATCACCCACGGGATCGATGATTATTCCGTCCCCTATACGGAGAGCATGAGGCTTGCCGATGCCGTCGGCGACAAGAACCGGGTGCATCTTGCGCTCCTGCCGCAGCTCATGCAGAGCGGCCCCCTTGAGCCGTCGGCTGGTGAGCTGTACCAACGGTATGTCCTGGGAGGCTGGCGCCTGTTTACCGCGATCTATGAGTTATTGGAAAAAGGCAGTATGGAGGGGCAGGGAACAGGACAGGGAATCAGAAGCCGGAAGTCAGAAGCCAGGAGCTCAGATATGATTAGTTTCCCGCAAGCGGGGTATGGGTTCGCCGTGATCGTTTTAATGAACCGGTCGCTGAAAGGAAAGTTATGCCTGATAATAAAGGTCTTAAAAAAGCGGTTATCATCGGCGCGACGATAGGCGCGCTGGTCAGTCTGGGTGCGGCCCTGTCCATGGATATTGTTCTGTCCGACACCTTCCAGGGGACCTGGTGGGACGCTGCTGCCAGGGATGTGACCAAGATGTTCGGACCTGCCTGGGGGCAGAACTCCTTCGTGGTTGGGTCTCTTCTCGTCCTGGTGATGGCTTTCCTGGCAGGTTTTGGCGCTTTGCTCGGCGCTGCGGGTGGTCTCATGATGAACATTTTTTTCAAGAGCGTGCTCAAGTTGTAAGGAACGGTCCTGAAAATCGATCATGGAGAACCCGGTCTGTTGATTGCTGCGAAGTTGAAGTGAATATTAAATCCTGGCCTTCGAGATAAGGCCTGAAAACAGGTACCACAATATTCGGGCGAACAGCCGGTATTGAAAATCCCGGTAGTCGATCCTGCCTCCTGCGATATCCATATAACGCTCAAGTGCCCTTGGATGATCGAAGAAAACGCGAAGGAAGAGATCAGGATATCGGTCAAGCATCTTTGTCATGCGGAGCGCTACCACCAGGTTTTTTCTGATGCGCTGTTCGCTTTCCCGGCGATAACGGGCTGCTGCCGAAGCGGGACTTCGTTTGTCCCGTATGCTGTCGATGATCGCCCGGGCAGCCAGCTTGCCGGAGAGGATGGCATGCGCTATCCCCTCGCCGAGAAAAGGGTCCGCAAATCCTGCCGCATCGCCAACCAGCAGGATCCTGTTTGATGCAACCTTCCTTTTTATTCCTCCTATTGGAATAAAGTGACCCTGCACCGCAGCGAGGTCAATGCCCAGTGCACGGGCGTAATCGGACAATACCTTTCTTGGGTCCTCAGTCCTTGAGGCAAGACCCATCATGCCAATCGAGTAATATCCCCGATGCGGGAACAGCCATCCATATCCCTGAGGCGCAATACCGAAATGCATGTCAAGGGTCCTGCTCTGGCGTTTGTCTATCACGTCGTCTTCCGCCGGCACGTGTGAGACCAGGGCAAGGGCCATCTCGGACTTGCCAAGCGGCCGCCTCAGTGCGAGCCCACACGGCTGTGAATGCCGTCCGCACCAACGAGGAAACGTGACTGGTAGGTTGCCTTCTCGCTGACGACAGTCACCCCGTCGCCTGCTTCCTGAACGGAAACGACCTTTTCTCCCGTCACGAACCGTGCCCTGTTCTCAACGGCCTTTTCGGCAAGATATGCATCGAAGCGTTCACGGCTCACGAGTACTGCAAACCGGAATTTACTCTGCACTTCAATACTTCTATCGCCGTAGTGCACCCGTACGCCGTAGCTTTCTTTCTCGATAATGTGCTCGGGTAGGGTAAAGTCAAGGAGGGATAGCGCATGCTGGGAGACCGCGCCACCGCAGGGTTTTGACCGCGGGAAGGGATCCTTGTCCAGGAGGAGGGTCGTGAGCCCCGCTCGGGCGCATTCACGGGCGCAGGTGGAACCGGCAGGTCCTGCACCGGCAATAATGACGTCATGCATATTTCCGCTCCGCGTGTCTGCAAAAGCAGTTGAACCGGATAGACGCTGATTGTTCTCTGAGACATCCTTGAATCCGGATCATAATGGGTTATATAAGTTCACCCTCACCCGGACCCGATCGGCCATGCTTCTACAGAGCTCGGCAGAGCGCTCAAGGCAGTCCTCTGCAGTAAAGTGTTTTTTACGTTTTCTTTTTCCCGTGAAACAGTTCGCTTCCGGCGCCGGGATAGATCCTTCGCTCGCTTATCGGAGTCGGTTTGTCAACCCGCGGCCATTTCTCCAATTGCGGTTCCGAGCCTTCTTTTGCGGCCGGTGTAGGCTCCCGGTCCGCCATTAACGGTTCGTCGCGCACATTTGTTCCTGCCACATGATAGCTGAATTCAATGGGGATGCCGTTCGGATCATATGAATAGATCGAATGGATAAAACCGTGGTCAATGACCTCGGACACCCAGATATTGGCCGCGGTTAGACGGTCCTTGATCTGCCAGAGGTCATCCTCGGTTTCCAATCCGATCGAGACATGGTCGAAACTGAAGGGCCCGCGTACCGGCCTTCCATGTTCCTTTTCCACGACAGGTTCGATCCCCGGCCATTCAAAGAAGGTGATCATGTCATTCCTGGAAATCTCAAAAAAGTACTGCCGGTAGCCGGGCTTGCCAAGCCCTGCGATCAACCGCATCCCGAGAAGGTCCCTCCAGAAACGGATGGTCTCGTCCATATTGCCCGTGGCCAAGGCCAGATGATTCACTCCGTTATAGTTCATCAAGGAACACCTCCCTCAGAAGATGGGTTGCAGATATTTTTATTTTACCCGCAGAGGGAATTACTTTGCATAGGTACATTATCTTTGAATGAAGAAGCACTGGCAGAAAGGAAGGCGGCATCCTCTTATACGGAGAAAGTATTAGTTTTTAAACCGCAACACATCGATTTTTTTATTATCATGCCCCATGGTGATGACAAATACATACTGTGAATAGAACGATGGAGAATAAAGCCGAATCTTTTATCTGCTACAATTGCATTATGGAAAAAAACTTCCTGAGTGAAGTCATAGAAGTGGAAAAGGAAATCCAGAGATGTCTGTGACCTGGAGAGGGCCAAATCGCGCGAATGGCTTGAGCAAACGAGAAAGGAATTTGAAGCGGGATATGCCCTGGAAGAACAACGCATCGCTGAATCATTGCGGCAATCCCTGGAAGAGGCGACAGAGGAAGCCGGGAGTCAGGGCCTCTGACATCGTGAAGCAGGCGGAGCAGACGGCTGGGCGTCTTGCCATGCTGAAGAACGATACGTTATCGCGGATCGTGGAAAAGCATATCCGCAGGATCCTGCCGGGAATGATACCATGATTGTCAGGATGTCAAAGGTCGAGATCGTCGGGGCAAAAGGTCTGCTTCAGGATGTGCTTTCGCTGCTCCGGGAGCTCGGCATCTTCCAGATCGAGCCGGCAACGGTCGGGTTCATCGAAGAAGGGCATGGGCGATGACATCCGCTCTTTTATCCTCGATGAAAAGACCATGTTTGAACGGCTGTTTCTCGAAGACCTCCGACACAAGATCGAAGGACTGTTTTCCTATCTCCCGAAGCTGCCCGTCAGAAAAAGTTATCTTGATCCCCGTTCCATCATCGATACCATTGCAACAATCGCTCGAGCGGCATTCTGCCGTGCGCACAAGGATTGTTCGAACGGCAGGATGCGACTCCAGAAGGAGCACACCGATCTTGACCGGTACGCGATCTTTCTCGGCACCCTCGCACCCCTCGATCGAGAGCACCAGGGAAACGCCGGACCTCGATTTCATCGGACTGACCATCCGGGAGCCCGACATGGCTGACCATCTGCGGGAGGCCCTTTCGCGCATCACCGACTGGAAATTCGAACTCACTGACCGAGAGTGCAGAGGACGGAACGCTTGTCGGGCTCATCACGGTGGAAAAGGACCTTGCCGACAGGGTCAAGAAGGTCCCTGAGCGACGAGCACGTGCCGGAGCTTATCTTCCCGCCCTCCTTCAGCGGTCTCAACTTCCCGGAAAAGGTCGCCTACGTGAAGAAAACGGATCGCTGAGGTCTCCCTGGATGATTGAAGCAGATCAATGCCGAGCGTCCCGGTTCGCGCAGCGGTGGGTCCCGATCTACCAGCGGGTGCGGGAGTGGATCGATGACCGGTTGTCGCTGCTCGCCACGACGACCGCGGCCTACGAAACGCGGATGTGCTTCTTCATCAACGGCTGGATGCCGGCGACAGGATGTGGACGCGGGTCAGGAAACGGCTGGCGGAGCGATTTTCGGCAACGGCACGTCGTGCTGGCGGAGAAGGAGATCCGTGAAGAGGACCTCGACCGGGTCCCGATCATCCTGAAAAATCCTTCTTACTTCAAGCCCTTCGAGCTCTTCACGAGCCTTCTGCCGCTGCCGGCGTATACCTCCTACGACCCGACGCCGTTCATCGGGATCTTCTTTCCCGTCTTCTTCGGCATGATCCTGGGAGATGCCGGATATGGCCTGTTCCTCGCTGCTCGTTTCCCTGTCGCTGATAAGAAAGTTCACGGCGCCAGGCATGGTCGCGGGACGGGGCCAGGATCCTCCTGATCGCATCGCTGTATTCGATCTTCTTCGGCGTGCTCTTCGGCGAGTTCTTCGGCGACCTGCCTGAGCGATTCTTTCATCTCAAGCCCCTCTGCGTCGAACGGCGGGAGGCCGATCGTCCCGATGATCTATTTTACCCTTGCCGTGGGCGTGGCCCATGTGCTGCTCGGACTTTTCTTCGGCGTCATGACGGGGTTCAAGAAAAAGGAAAAAAAGAGGCTATGTACAAGCTCTTGAGCATCGTCATGATCCTGGGCCTGATCGCTGTTCTGGCATCTTTCTTCGGCATCATTCCCCGGGCTGCTCGCACGGCCGGTCATCATCGCCATCCTGCTCCTGACGCCGCTCCTGTTTTTCACCGGGCGGCCTGCTCGCGCCCCTTGAGCTCCTGAAAAGCATCGGCAACATCATTTCCTATGTCCGGATCATGGCCATCGGGCTTACGTCGGTGCTGCTTGCCTTTGTGGCGAACCGTCTCGGCGGACTGACCGGCGATGTCGTGACCGGCGTAATGGTCGCCGGGCTGCTCCATCTGCTCAATATCGTCCTCGGCGTGTTCTCGCCGACCATTCATTCGCTCAGGCTCCATTATGTCGAGTTCTTCAGCAAGTTCATGGAGCAGGAGGGAGAAGGTTCGAGCCGCTAAAGAGATGATAGATCACCACGGAGGCACTGAGTCACAGAGAGAAAATACATGAATGGGAAAAGGAAACCATGGATGAACGAGGATTCACAAGGCGATGAAGAATGACATCGGTAAGCTTTTGAATGTAAACCGTGTCAATCTGTAACTGATCATATCACAAGGAGGTGCATATGAATCTCGAAAAAGTTCTTATCGCGTTAAGCGCGGCACTGGCCATCGGCCTGCACAGCCCTCGCGACGGCCTGGGCGCAGTCAAGATCGGGGCCGCCGGGGCGGGGGCGCTGGCTGAAAAGCCGGAGCTGACCGGTACGATCGTGATCCTCGTCGCCATCCCCGAGACCATGGTGATCCTCGGGTTCGTCGTATCGACGATGATCCTCTTCACGGTGAAATGAGATGAGTTGCAGGGAACTGATCGAGTCACTCCGCAGGGCCGGTGATGAGAAGATCCGCGCCCTCTGGCAGGAGGCGGAAGCTGAGGCGGGCAGGATCCGCGACCGAGATCTCCGGCAGGGTCGAGCGGGCTGCGTGCGGAAACATTCCAGGAGCTTGTCCGCCAGAGTCGCCGCCGTGATGGCGGACGCCGTGAACGAAGCGCAAACCCGGTCGAGGCTCGCTGCGGCTCACCGCGGAGAAATGCGCTGTCAGAGCGCTCTGTTCAATGCCGCTGTCCGTGGTCGCTGCCGCAATTGAGGGATGACGGGTACCGGCACGTGTTCGAACAAATGGCGCAGGAGCTTCCCGCTCTCACTGGCAGAGCGTGACAGGTGAACCCGGCGGACATCGGTCTTGCGAAAAGGCATTTCCCAGGTGCGGAGATCGTTCCGGACGAAACGATCTCGGGCGGGATGGACGCGACGGCGGAGGACGGCGCGATCCGGGTCATGAACACCTTCGAAAAGCGGCTGGAGCGGGCATGGAGGGAGATGCTCCCCCTGCTGATCAAGGATGTCTACCAGGAGGTGTCCAGATGGAACTCCTTCTGGACCCTGAAGACCGGGGATATCCCGCCGAATATCTCCTGTCGCGGATCAGGGGCAGGCGAGCGCGGCTCATCACGGATTGGAGACGCGCTGGCCTTCGATGCCAGCCCCTTCGACTCACCTGTCGTCCGGACAGACGGAAGTGTCCTCAAGGACCGGTCGCCGGAAGGCGTCTGGAGAAACCTCATGCGGGAGTACCGATGGGTCTATCTCCAGATGAACAGGGGACTCCGGCGAATTATTCGCGCCTTTTTTCTCTATGTCGAGCTCAGAACGCTGTTCATCTGCCTCCGGCATGGGAAGACAAAAAGGCCGGCAGCGGTTGAAGAGCTCCTCAGCTGCCAGCCTGCTTTCGGACGGCGATCAAGGCATATCCTGGTGACGAGTGTCGGATATTCCCTCTGCCGTCGCCGGCATTGAGCGTGATTTTCTTCCCCTGTCTCGATGAAGTTCTGCCGGTCTCAGGGAGGTCTCCCTGAGCGACGGCCTGCGCGGGGTCGAACAGCGACTGACGAACACCTATCTTGTCCATGACCATGCAGGCAGCGCCTCCATCCGGTCATGAGGCTGTTCTTCAAAAGACTCATCGATTCCCGGAACATCATGAGCACCTATAAGTATTTCAGACTGGAATTGAAAGCGCTCCCGCTCCTTCATCGAAGGCGGCAACGTTCCCAGGAACAGTTCAAGGAGCTCATCGGCTCAGACAGGATACTGTTCGGCAGCTGTCATCGCTGGTCCGTAAGCTGACCGGCATCACCGAGAAACCTTGACCCGCGCAGGTGGAGACCGCCCTGTATAAGGGCATGACCCGATATTTGAGAGAGAACAGGACAGGACCCTCTTGGAGCGGCCTGATCCTGGATTATCTCTGGCGATGCTCGATCGAGACAATGAACTTGAGCGTGTTTCTCTCACGGCAGGGAACTTGAAAGGGAAGTGGTCTACCGGCGGAAATGGTGCAGTGGACTAATATCAACTGAAATTCAGTAGATATCGCGAAGAGCTTGGACAAAGGAAAAATCAGACATGTATAGTGATTTTGTTATAATCTACATCACGTTTCTCTTTGTCATCTCTTAGCGGATTTTATGTGTCAAAGTTTACTTTTTGTTTGCGGCCGGAGGCCGCGCTATGAAAAAGGTCGTCGTTCATAACTCCGCCTGATGCGGCGTACGGGTTCCAAGCTGGGCGGCATCTCCCAGCATGCAGTGGAGGAGCCCGCTATGGAGGAAACGCTCAAACAGGCGCATGGCCGAGCCCGACAACGGCCTTGTCATCATCGATGAGCGATTGATCAAGGGCGTGCCCGAGGAGCGGCTCCGGGAACTCGAGCAGGGGTGGCACGGGATCCTGCTGGTCATGCCGTCGCCAGTAAAGCCCCCGCCCGAGGTGGAGGATTACGCGGCACGGCTCATCAGGCGCGCGATCGGTTATCATGTGAAACTGAAGCTATGAAGGCATATCGTATTGAGGGACGTGAGCATGAGCGGAAAGATACAGGGCATATCGGGACCGACGGTGAGCGTCGACCTCAAGGGGCTCAAGCTCTATGAGCGGGTCTACGTGGGCCACGCCATGCTCACCGGCGAGGTCGTGCGGCTCGAGCGGGACAGGGCCGTGGTCCAGGTCTATGAGGACACCCGCGGGCTTGGCCGTGGGAGAACCGGTCAAGGGCGTGGGCATGCCGCTCACGGTGCGGCTCGGTCCGGGTCTCCTGGGCGGCATGTTCGACGGCCTCCAGCGGCCGCTCGAACGCTTCGGGAGGAGATGGGCCCTTTTATTACCGGCGGCAGGGAGATCTATGCCCTCGATTACATGAAACGCTGGCAGTTCTCGCCGGTCATCCTGAAGAAAGGTGACGACGGCGGCTTACGGCTCCATCATCGGGACCGTGAACGAGGGTGCTTTCAAGCATTACATCATGTGCGGCACCAAGGACGGATCAAAAGTCGCCCGCGTCGTCGAACGGCGATATCAGCCTGGACGAGCCGCTCGGGGAATACGAAGACGGCAGGGAGATCCCCGGATGCCACGAGTGGCCGGTGCGCATGGCCCGGCCGTACCGGAAAAAGTTCGCGCCTGCCGCGCCGCTCATCACCGGCCAGCGGAGCATCGATTTTCTCTTCCCGCTTGCGCGCGGCGGCACGGCGATCTTCCCGGCGGGTTCGGCACGGGCAAGACCATCCTGGAGCAGTCAGTGGCGAAGTTCGCCGACGTCGACATCGTGGTCTATGTGGGCTGCGGCGAGCGCGGCAATGAGATGGCGGACATGATCGCGGAGTTCGAGGAGCTGCGGGACCCCTGGACCAAACGGCCGCTGCGGGAGCGGACCATCCTCGTGGTCAACACCTCGAACATGCCGGTGGCCGCGCGCGAAGCGTCGATCTATACCGCGGTCACCATGGCCGAATATTACCGGGACATGGGCTACCATGTGCTTGTTCCTGGCTGACAGCCTCTCGCGCTGGGCCGAGGCCCTGCGGGAGATCTCGGCATCCCTCGAAGAGATGCCCGGAGAAGAAGGGTATCCCACCTATCTTGCCTCGCGCCTGTCGGGTTTCCTCGAGCGCGCCGGCGTGGTCGAAACGTTCAACGGCAAGATCGGGTCGCTCAGCATGATCCTGTCCGTATCGCCGCCGGGCGGGGACTTCACCGAGCCGGTGACCCAGGCGTGCCTGAGGACCACCGGCGCGTTCCTCATGCTCGACACGTCCCTCGCGCACCGGCGGCATTATCCCGGCCATCAACTGGTTCCAGAGCTATTCGCTCTATGCCAGGCGAGGTGGCCGGACATTACCGGGAAAAGGTTTCGCCCGAATGGGCGGAGCTGCTCCGGCGGTGCCGACAGATCCTGCAGGAAGAGGAGTCGCTCCGGGAGGTCGCCGAGATCGTCGGCGCCGAAGGGCTGCAGGACACGGACCGTCTTCTAATGCAGCACGGCCGAGACGGATCCGCAACGAGTTCCTCCAGCAGAACGCCTACAGCGAAGATGCTTTCTCTCCGCCGGAGAAGACCTTGGCGATCATCAAAAAGATTCTCGAGTTCTACGACCGGGCCGTCGGCAATGCTGAAGCAGGGCATGTCGCTGGAAGAAGGTCGTATAAAGAAACGGGATCGAGTGGAAGAGACAGGAGCAGGTATCGAGACTACTGGCATTTGATGCTGAGTACCTATGCGTCTGTCCGAACACATATACCGCACCGTATCCACCATTGCAGGTCCGCTCCTGTTCGTTCAGAACGTGCAGGCAGCGCGGATCGGAGAGATCGTGACGGTCCATGCCCCGGACGGCAGGCACCTGGAGGCGGAGGTGCTCGAGATCACCGGAGACACGGTGCTGGTCGAGGTATACGGCGGGACCCAGGGGCTGGACATCGACCGCACGTCCGTTTCATTCACCGACGCGATCAAGAAAGTGCCGTTATCGTCTGGACATTGTGGGCAGGATCTTCAACGGGTCCTTCGAACCCAAGGACGGCTTGCCCACGTTCATCCCGGAGAAATGGACACCCATCACCGGCGTCTCCCATGAATCCGTCTGCGCGCGCGCGGCCTGAGGATTTCATCGAGACAGGCTTCTCCACCATCGACGGGTTGAATACGCTCGTGCGGGGCCAGAAGCTCCCGGTGTTTTCCGCGCGGGGCTGCCGTCCAAGGAGGTGGTCGCTTCCATCCTGAAGAACTCGCGGCTCGCCGACAGCTGAAAAGAAGTTCATCGTCGTCTTCGCCGCGCTGGGCCTCACGTTCCATGAGTACTCGTTCTACCTGAAGTGCTCGAGGAGATGAAGACAGGATTTGTGGCCTTCGTGAACATGGCGGACGAACCGGTGATGGAGCGTCTCCTGGCGCCCCGCTTCGCCCTGACCGTGGCGGAATACCTGGCCTTTGAAAAGGGCATGGACATCCTGGTCATCATCACGGACATGACGAACTATTGCGATGCCCTGCGCGAGATCTCCACGGCCCGGGAGGAGCTGCCCGGGAGGCGCGGATATCCCGGGTACATGTACTCGGACCTGGCTTCGCTGTACGAACGGGCCGGGACGGATCTACGGCCGGGAAGGCTCGGTCACCATGCTGCCGGTCGTGACCATGCCCGAGGACGACATCACCCATCCCATCCCCGACCTCACGGGGTATATCACCGAAGGCCAGATCGTGCTCTCCCGGGAACTTCACCAGAAGGGAATCTTCCCGCCCGTGGACGTTCTTCCGAGCCTGTCGCGGCTCATGCAGAAAGGGATCGGGGAAGGCCGTACGCGGGCGGACCACCGGAAGGTCTCGAACCATCTCTATAAGTATTATGCAAAGGGAAGGGACCTGCGAAGGCTCGAAGCCATCGTCGGCCGTGACGGGATGAGCAAGGGGGATATCCTCATGCTCGATTTTGCCGATGCCTTTGAAGCGGACTTCGTGGGCCAGGGCATGAACCGGCGCACGGTGCAGGAAACGCTTGACGCCGGCCTGGCGCTCATGAAGAAGTTCGCGTTGGAAGTGGTTGAAAGTAAAGTTCAAGTTCAAGTTCAGAGTTCGGAGTGGAAAACCGTTGATTTAGCGGTGCGTGATTTGCCTTTCCTTTGAACTCTGAACTTTGAACTGATTCTGACTGTATGCCCGAGGTTTCCATGATCCATCCGACCCGCACAAACCTCCTGTTGCTCAAGGAAAAGTCCCGGTCCGTAGTGAACAGCATCGGGATCCTGAAGGCGCGAAAACAGGCGCTGATCAAGGAGTTCCTTGCCGCAACGCTGCCGTTCCTCCGGTCGCGGGAAGACATCAGGCAGTCCTACGGAAAAGCGCTCCGCGAACTCGCGCTGTCGCTCGGGCATGAGGGCAAGGAGTGCATCGAATCGATCGTCATAGCAACGGAACGGGATTTCGGCATCGATGTGATCGAGAAAAGCATCTGGGGGCTCCGATACAAGGACATCATTTTTCACGATGCGCCGGTACGCGGACCCGGACAAGCGCGGGTACGACGTGTTCGGCACGACGCCGCATCTTGAAGAGGGGACGGCGCTCTTTGAGAAGCTCCTGGAATCGATGCTCCACATTGCCGAATACGAGAGCAAGCTCAAACGGCTCGGCGAAGAGATCCTGCGCACCACGAGACGGATCAAAGTGCTCGAAGAAATGGTCCTTCCCGGGCTGAAGAGCAAATCAGGACCATTACCCAGTATATCGGCGAGCGTGAACGTGAGTCGTTCTACCGGCTGAAACGGGTAAAAAGCATCCTGGTTGCCAAACGATGAATCCGTGATCTGTTCACCCCGCGGGTGTGTCCTTTTTCCCTCATCTCACTTGTTCTTTTTTTTATCAGAAATACGATTGTGGCTGTTAATATCCCTGATGATGGTATATAATACGCTCTTTATGTCATTATTCCTATGGAAGATCATGAAATGAGAGCCATGCTCATCGAATATATGGGCAATGGCTTCCTCGAAAATATCATCGCGATGTTCAAGCAGGACAGCTCGCTCTACCGGTTCATTCCCGATCTGTTGGGTAATGAAAACCTGAGGGTGAGGCTGGGAGCCACGGCGCTCGTGGAGGAGCTTGTTGTTGAACATCGGAAGGAACTCTCGGCAGCGGTGCCGGGGACCATCGGGCTTTTGACACAGGAGAGTCCGACCATCCGGGGTGACGCCGCTTCGGTGCTTGGCATTATCAAGGACGCATCGGCAATCGATGCACTGCGAATATGCCTGCATGACAGCCATCCCGGGGTCCGCGAGATCGCGCGCGATGCGCTCGTTGCGATAGAGGGTTAAACATAAAAAAGGCGTGCTCGTCTGAGCACGCCTTTTTTGGTTACCTCGTCGAAGCATATTACCATCCGATATTCACGGTCAAGCAGTTGTCTCTTGTCCTTGTCCTGCTGAAGCGGCGCGACCTCTTCAGTGTACATTCCCCGATAACTTATTGGAACCTTTCCTGAGTGTTTCGCTAAGGGGAAGAGATGAACCCAATTTTCCTGAGTACGTGGGCCATCATGACCCCGATCAGGAAGACAGTGCCGGTTATCCCGATGAGCGTAAAAAAGGAATAGACTGTTTTTTTGGGCCAGGGGAGGTCGCGGGGCCTGATGGAAAGGATATAGACAAGGAGGCTGAAGCCCAGTCCGAGAAGAAAGCTGATGATTTCTATCATGGACCGGATACTACCTAAAGTCCGGTCTCCTGTCAACGATCTTATATCACGGAGGGTATCAAGATTTTTTATTTGACAGTAACGCGTCTCTCAATTACTATTCACTATGAGCACAAAACCTGGAAATGATCCTCTCGATGATGAGGGGTGGGAGTACGGCGACGTCTGGAAGCGCGGCTCGCCGGACCAGCCGATGAATGGGGATGATGTCGAGTACGTTGAGATCCTCCGGACGGACATCGGGGCCGGTTATGATGATTCCTATATGATGGAACTCGTGACCTATCTCGGCTCTCGCGGCATTCGGGCGACCTATGATTCCTTTTCGCTCGGCGCCGAGGTTGGAGCGATCAAGACTTACGTGCTCAAGGCTGAGTCCGGCAAAGAAGAAGAGGCTCTTCAGCTTCTCAATGAAAAATTCAAAGAGCAAAGGTGACTGCTCAGGTCAGTTACTTCGCTTCGTCAAAAAACAGGAAGGAGTTGTCACGTGTCCGAATCAAAGGAAATAAAGGAACTGGAAGAATCGCTCGATGCATACAAATCAAAGGTCTCGCAGGTGAACAAGGCGACCCTCACCTGGGACAAGGACCTGGTCTTCGTGGGCCGGACGAACCGCGGATACGAGGTGGAGTTCGACGCACAGCAGCAGTGGGGCTGCTCGCCGACCGAGACGCTTCTCCTGAGCGTGGCGGGCTGCATGGGGATCGACATGGTGTCGTTCCTCAAAAAAATGAAGGTCGAGATCAAGACATACAAGATGGACATCGTGGGAGAGCGCAACCCCACGCCGCCCCAGTATTATACCTCCATGGAAATGATCATTTCCATTACCGGGTCCGGCCTCACAGCCAAGAAGCTTGAACGGGCCATATCTCTTTCTCACGAAAAGTATTGTTCCGTCTATCACACGCTCAGAAAAGACATGAAAATGAAGGTTGATTACACGTTCGAAAATGTGACGTAAGATGTCTCGTCAAGCGCGGAGGGCAGAGCTATGCTATGCTCCTCCACTATGCCCTATGCTGTCAGCTAAAACGGGCATCATAACCCTTACCGTGACCTTCAGTTTTGTCTTTTCCGGGTTTGGATTAAGAGATCAGGGTTTTGGATTTGTCTCCTTATGACCACAATTCGTCTCCTTAAAAACGGAGCAGAAGCCTTCCCCGTCATGTTTACGGCCATAGACCGGGCAATGTACTCCATTGCCCTCGAGATGTACATCATTGCCGACGATGATGCAGGGAGGGAGCTTCGGGATCGTCTTACCGCGGCTGCACGGAGGGGATTGCTGGTCGAAGTGCTCGTAGACTCCTGGGGTTCCTGGAATCTCCCCGATGCCTTCTGGGATGATCTCCTCGCTGCGGACGGCAAGGTGAAATGGTTCCATCCTTTGACAAAAGGCGTTTTTTTCTTCAGGAACCATCGTAAACTGCTGCTCGTTGACGATTGTATCGCATTCATCGGCGGGATGAACATGGCAGAAGAATACTATCGTGGCGCGCACGGAGAGCCGCCCTGGCGTGACAATATGGTGGAGATCACGGGCCCGGAAACGGCATGGCTGAGGCATTCATTTACGAGGATGTGGGCGCGGGCCGGTTCTTCATTGCACCGGCTGTTGTTTCATAGTCGACACGATGTGAGGGCGATACACGGAGACGGGATGAGGTTCCTTGAGAGCGGCCCTGAAAACCCGGTGTGGCCGGTCCGCAGGGCCTACCGCGAGGTTGTCCAAAAAGCCCGGAAGGACATCGACCTCGCTATGGGCTATTTCTATCCGCACGGCAGAATGCTGCGTGCGCTCAAACGCGCGGTCAAACGCGGGGCGCGTGTGCGGCTCCTGTTCTCTCAGAGGACCGACGTAGCCGTGGCGCGCTGGGCCGCGCGGGGACTTTACGGCAGGCTGCTCAGGGCGGGGATCGAGGTCTGGGAATATCTGCCCGCGATGATGCATGCAAAGCTCGCGATCACCGACGATACCGTCATTGCCGGATCGGCAAACCTGGATGTCCGGAGCGGCAGGATCAACTACGAACTGGTGGTGGTCGTGACCGATGCAGAGCTTGCAGCGCAGGCACGCGCGGATTTCGAGGACGATCTGAAACAGTCTGCCCGCATTCAGCTCGAGGAATGGAAGTCCCGGCCCCTGGTCCAGAAATTAAAAGAACGATTCAGCTACTGGTTGCTCGCGAGAGCCGATATCTTCTTAGCCCGGAGGGAGACGGCGAGGAAGATGAGGTAATATAGTATTATTGCGGATTGCAGAGAGAACTTTTTTCTTCATCTGCGCGACAGGTTACTTATATACACGATTACCCAGGAGGATAGTATGAAGCTCAAAGGAACCAAAACAGAAAAGAATCTGCTTGCGGCGTTTGCGGGGGAATCGCAGGCGCGTAACCGCTACACCTTCTTCGCGAGTGCGGCGAAGAAAGAAGGGTATGAGCAGATTGCGGCCATCTTCCTCGAGACCGCAGAGAACGAGAAGGAGCATGCCAAGCGGTTCTTCAAGTTACTCGAAGGCGGCATGGCTGAATTCACGGCGACCTTTCCGGCCGGCCGCATCGGCACCACTGCCGAGAACCTGAAAGCGGCGGCAGAGGGCGAGCACGAGGAATGGACGAAGCTCTATCCAGGTTCCGCGGACGTTGCCCAGCAGGAAGGTTTTCCCGGGGTGGCAGCCGCTTTCAGGTTTATCTCGAAAGTGGAGATCGAGCATGAAAAACGGTATCTGAAATTGCTTGAAAATATGGTCAAGGGAAAGGTTTTTAAAAAGGATGCACCCTCGACCTGGATCTGCAGGAACTGCGGTTACCATCATGAAGGCACAGAACCGCCGGATCAGTGCCCGACCTGCCTGCATTCCAAGAGCTTTTTTGAACTGTGGACAGAGAACTATTGATATTCTCGATTCCCGGCCTCTCCTCCGCATCAAAAGTGATCGTATTAATAAAAAGGCATTGTCCGAAAGGAGAACATAATGAACAGAACGAGGATTTTAGCCTGGACCGCGCTGCCCGTTATCATCGTTGCTGTATCGCTCTTTACCGGTTGTCCCACCGCTAATACTGTCCGAATCATGCCCACGGTAGGGATGCCCGCATATTCGCCGACGGACCCGACCACGGTTATGATTCTCCGCACGCAACCTCTGCGCCCGTTCGAGACCCTTGGCCAGATCATCCTCGAACCGGAGGCCGCCCTGTCGGTCCCAGAGATGGAGGAGAAGCTGCGTCAGGCGGCTGCGAGCATGGGTGCCAATGCCGTGGTCATTATTTCAGACATGACAATGCTTGCGGGATCGCACCGGTCGGAGGCATCGGGTGGTCAAATCGTCTCTGCCAATGCCATCCGGTATAAGGATTAGGGAATGAACACCGCTCCCTGATTTGCCTACCTTTCTGTTCCGGCGGCTTGCTTAATGACTCCAAGGACGACACTGAATTTATCAAGGTACTCATCGCTTCCTATCCGAACTGCTTTTTCGATGTCCGGGAAGAGGACCGTCTGCCTCATGAACGGTGATTTCATAACACCTTTCGTCATCAGAGATCGTTTGCACAATAATTCAAAACAGAAAAAGGAAGGGTACGCTTATGACAAGGAATCTTGGCATCTGCATTACCGTTCTTATAGCTATGCTCATTGTGAGCGGCTGCGTCAGCACGGGCAAATACGAAAAGATGGAAATGGGGAAGAACCAGGAGATCGCCGCGATCTTTTTTTCAGTATTGCAAACAGCTTCTTACAGTCGTATAATATCCCGTTGCTGAAGGGAGGTTTGTATGATGGATACAAAAGAGTGGAAGGTTACAGAGGCCCCGACCTGTCCCCACTGCAGATCGGTCATGGAGAAGATGGATGCACGATACCTTGATTGGGATTCGCCCTATCTGTGGGTTTGTTACAATAACGAATGCGGGCTGTTTAAAAAAGGCTGGAACCATATGATGGAGACCGTCGGACAACTCGTGTCCTACCGGTTCATGATCCATCCCCAGAACGGCCAGGCGGGCGTGATCCCGGCATTCAGCCCGGACTATTTGACAAAGAACGGAAAACCGGCGAACCCGAACTACTCGGAAGAGTGATGATGTTTGATATTGTTGATTGAAGCCGGGACCTGTATTCAGGTCCCGGCTTTTTTTTCTTGAAATGTCCTGTCAGATATTTTCCTCCCTGCTTGAACAAACCCGAACCAAAAGGCATCTCTCGGTAGGGGCAGGCCTCTGTGCCTGCCCATGGAAGGGCAACCACGGGGGGGGTGCCCCTACGATCGGGATTCAAGACTTTTAACCTCGCCGATCCGATGTATCTTCATCATGTTCGTGCTGCCTGCCACGCCAATAGGCACGCCCGCGGTGATCACGATCAGGTCGTGGTGTTTGGCCAGCTTGATAAAGAGCATGGCGCGCTCCACGCTTGCGATCATGTCGTCGGTGGTGCGTTTGCTCTTCAGGAGGATGGGGGTCACACCCCAATAGAGCGACATCTTTCTGGCGACCTGGTCGAACGGCGTCGGCGCTATGATGCTCATCCTCGGCCGGTGCTTCGAGACCAGGAGGGCAGTGGAGCCTGATTGGGTGAACGTGACGATGGCCCTTGCATGCTGTTCTTCCGCGGCGCGGCATGCCGCATGCGCCACGCTTTCGTCAGGGCCGGAGAGATCCGTATTCGGAGACCGGGGAGCGACCGAAGTCTCGGCCTGCACGGCGAGCCGCGCCATGACCTCCACCGCCTGCACAGGATATTTCCCCATTGCGGTCTCGCCGGAGAGCATGACACAGTCCGTGCCGTCGAGGATCGCGTTCGCCACGTCGGAGGCCTCGGCCCTCGTGGGCTGGGGGCTCTCGATCATGCTTTCGAGCATCTGCGTGGCGGTGATGACCGGCTTCTCGGCCGCATTGCAGGCGTTGATGATCCTCTTCTGGAGCAGCGGCACCTGTTCGGGGGACATCTCCACACCGAGGTCGCCACGCGCGACCATGATCCCGTCGGCGGCCCGGATGATCTCGTCAAGGTTTTTGATGGCTTCGGGCTTCTCGATCTTTGCGATGACCGGGATGTCAGCGCCGTGCGCTTTCAGGAATTTGCGCGTGGTGCTGATGTCATTGGCGGTGCGAACGAACGAAAGAGCGACATAGTCCACATCGTGCGCGATTCCGAATCGGAGGTCTGCCTTGTCCTTAGGGGAGAGCGAAGGAAGCGAAATCTGTGTGCCCGGCAGGTTCACTCCTTTGTGGCTCCTGAGAATGCCGCCGCGGATGACCTTACACCGCAGGCCGGCCTTGCTCTTTGCCAGGACCGTGAGCTCGAGCCTGCCGTCGTCCAGCAGCACGCGGGCGCCGGTCTTCAGGTCCTTGGTGAATCGGGGGTAGGTTATTGAGAACATTTTATCAGTTCCCATGACTTTTCTTGTTGTGACCGTCACCGTGTCCCCCCGTCTCAAGGTTACCGCGTCATGCTGCACGGCTCCCACACGCAGCTTCGGGCCCTGCAGGTCCAGGATGATGGCGATCTGCTTTCCCGCCTTTTCAGCCTCCAGCCGGATGCGCCTGATACGCGTGGTATGGTCATTCCAGTCGCCATGAGAGAAGTTCAGTCTGGCTGCGTCCATGCCCGCGTGGATGAGCCTGGCAATGATCGCAGGCGAACTCGATGAGGGGCCGATGGTGGCGATGATCTTTGTGCGTTTGGGCATTTTTTCAAAACCTTTCAGGAGTCAGGAGTCAGAAGTCAGGAGTCAGAATCAGAATTTAGAATCAGAATTTAGAAGTCAGGAGTTTTAAACTGGTTTCTTCCTGGTTCCCGGCTACTGGCTCCTGTCTACTGTTTTTCTACGGTTCCACACTGACCAGCTCATACTTCTTCGTTCCCAATCCCAGCCTCTCCGCTTCATCGATCTGTATCTGCATCGGCCGGGGATTGAGCTTGTACATGATATCATCGCCGGGCTTGATGCCGGCCTCGTCAGCTGCAGACTGGGGCAGGGAAGGGGCAGCCCTGAGCATGTCGATCGACGCCTGCTCAATGGCCACGATATCGTCGGATATCATGATGCCCTGGTCCTGGATCACCGGCACGTCGGCAACAGGCATGCAGTCGCATTCGGGCTGGATCTGGAACAGGAAGTTGACGTACACGACCTTTCCCTTCTTGAAGGTGGAGAGCACTGCTGCCGCAGACTCGGCAAGGCTCTTCTGGAACATCACATCGTCCTGGGGCATCGTGAGAGCGCCTTCCTGGCAGACCCGGCTGCACCGGCCGCAATGCCAGCAGTTGTTCTGGTCAACGACAAACGTACTTTCCTTGAAATCGATGGCGTGGAGCGGGCAGATGTTCTTGCACTGTTCGCAGAAGGTGCAGTTCTCGGCATTCCACTGGAGCCCCATTTCGCCGTGGCAGTGCATCGCCCCCCGTCCTTTTTTCCAGCCTTCTTTCCGATGGCTTGAGCTTACGCAGCCCATGGCCAGGTTCTTGAGCGCGCCGGCATAGCCGGAGCTGATGTGGCCCTTGACGTGCGAGCATACGACCATGGCCGGTACATCGTGAATGGTCGAGGCGACCGCGATCTCCCCGAGGATCGGCCCCGCCTTGACCAGGATGCTGTCCTTGCCGTACAGTCCGTCGGCCAGCACCACCGGCGCGCCGCAGGAGAGGTGGTTCAAACCGTTCTGGTTCGCCACTTCTATATAGTCGAGGCCCATGATCCTGACCGTGTCCGTGACGAACGGTTTTGCTCCTGCCTCCTTCACGGCATTGACTACCTTGCGGATCATGACCGGCGGGACGATGCGGAACGCGCCGTGAGAGCCCCAGTGCATCTTGATCGCAACCCATTCGTCCTCGGTGAAACGTTCGGAGAAGTTCATTTTATTGAGCAGGGATTCCAACTTTCCCGGAACACTGTGGCTGTAATCCCATCTGAGGGTGCGTGCGGTGGAGAAATATACTTTGGACATAATTTACCTCGCTAATTCTGTGATGCTGCGGTTGTCATATGCTGATGATAACATCTACAATCATGCAGCGATGTTGATAATATTTCTAAGAGGAATACTACATGAAAAGTGATAATTTCATTATCGCCGCCTCCGGAGAGAGAATTCTTCATCTTCTTCCTTTTCTACTTTTTGATCAAATCCGATGAAAAAATAAAGCAACGGCCCAAGCACAGGTATTGTAATAGTAAAGAACCAAACAAGTTTATCAATATCTTTTTTAAATTCGTTTCTGAGTATGTCAATTAATGAAATAAACCATAAGATAAAAACTGCAAAGATCAATAACGATAATGCGACAGAATTACTCGCAAGTTGCTGAATGGCTGAGGATGGATCAAATCTTGGATTCATAGTTTCGTCCTTATGTCGTTCCAATAAAAAAGTGAATTGTTTTGGTTCGCGTTCTGCCTAGCCCCCATGGATTATAAGGCAGAGTAATGGAAAGAGTATTTGACTTATCGATATTGTGACCACACTACAACTGTGGATTAATATCTATCCGGAACTATTAACGATTACTGATTGTATTATGCATTCAAGTGAGTGGAGCGACGGAAGGGTACTATGCTGCTGGTTCCGATTCCCCGCATTTGAGTGACGAGGGGGTTTTCTACGCCATCTGGGAAGCAGATCGAAGCTGAGCGCTATAAAAGCACTGGGTGAAATGACATAAATAAGAGTTCCTTTCCTGCCGACCCTCAAATGTCGTTCACTTATCATTCATCTCATTTTTTTCTTTTCAGATATATCGTAAAGCATTGGGCAGGTGCAAATATGTCCATGAATGCTACCGTAAGACATTTTATAGGGACATGCAACACTCTCTGTATCCATCGGATTTTTCACATAAAGCATATTATCATCGAAATGCTTCTCTATTTCGCATTTACCGCATTTACCCGATGTTAGGCAGGAAAAATCACGACTACATTTGGTCGTCTTTTTTAATATTTTATTAGATTTGCAGACTTTCATCTATCCTCTTCGCATTACCGCAGCTGTCAAATGATGTCTACAGAAAAGGGAAGCTATTCCCCCCCCGTGAAAAAGAACTAATATGGAGGCTTGAAACAGGTATTAAGCCCCTTTAACGTTTGTTCTTTATGGACTGTGTCCATGAGAACTTGTCCGCTGCTTTCCAGCAGGCTAGATGCTGAAAATTGCGCCCAACTTTGCACTTTCATGAGTCTGGCCACCCGATTACCGATCATTTTCCTCGCATCCGGCGTAATGGTTATACATGATGCGCTTTTGCAACAATATTCCGAATAACAGCAGCTGGTATTGCTACATTTGTCGTTATCCATGGTACCCACCCTTTTGCTCCCAAAATACTCATTCTGGTTATTGATTCAATAATGAGTGGCTGATTTTATCCTGGACTGTCCATTTTGTAAAGAATATTTTCGGGGTATGCGCCGCAAATAATTCTTACGTACTATGCAATTGCAAGAATACGCAGTTATTGTGAGATTCAGGAAGAAACCGAGACGCGATGATCACTAATCTTTATCTAAGATAACATCTATCATGGTTTTTCGTGGTTGACAGAAAAGCTTCTTCACTCGTTCGCGATACTCTTCTGGTGTGACATGCTCCTGGTGTGTACCAATCACTATCTTGATATTCGGGAAAATACAACTTGAGTGCTTTGTCTTTGACTTTCTGTGGGAAGCGACGATTCGAGGCTTTGCCGCGGGAACGGTGGCTAATACCATCGTCTCCCTCCTTTCGTACTCGCTTAAGTATCCGTCGAATCTGCCTGCTGCTCAACCCTACAAGTTCAGCAGCCGTCTTCTGGGTGATCCTTTCATCCAATACTTGGTGGATAATGTGCAGTCTTTTTGTTTCTCTACTGCTCATGGTGATCATGTCCATTTCTGTCACAGTACCCTCCAATTACGCCAGGGTATTGTAACTTAGAATAGGACATTTCTACTTTGGCAGAATAGGACATTATCCTTTTGGGAGTACATGACGTGTTATGGGTATAGCTATCCGATAAATGATGGGCATTTTCTGCATATTGGTTCCACCTTAACGAAACAAGCCCCGGATAAAATATTCCGGGGCTTGTTTCTGCTTCTGTCTACCCGCCAACATACCCAGGAGAAAAATCAATTTCTCCGGTTTTGGGTTTCTCTACCGCATTCACTTGCGCCGTCTCCGTATAATCCGCAGAACCTTTCCAGTCAACGGGACAGGAATGCGACAAGATCTGGAGCTTCCAGTCGATCTGGTCCGCGAGTTCACTCAGGTGCCGTCCGAACATACCTCCGTCAATGTCTTTCCCCGGACTTTTCGCGACCGACCGATTCTTCAGTTCAATGATCCTTTCCTTCATGTCTGCCAGCTGGGTATAGACTTCATCGCAAAATCCTTTGCTCTCTTTCACATTCATAAGGCTTGCCATAATACACCTCCTTGCTAATTGACTTTTTTTACATATCTTAATTCAATTATATCATATAAAAAGGAGTACAATGGTGTTGTTTTCATGCAGAAATTATAAAAACATGACCGGATTTATAAACTATGGGAGCGGGGTTGGCAGATCCAGAAGGCGTCATCAGGGTCGTATCCTGATATTTTGATGTACATACTCAACTGGCAAGGTGCAAGATACGGCCCGTGGAGTTTCCATTGTCATGTGGCTTTCCAAACGACAAAATTATCTTCAACATCGCCCGCCTTCACACATTTGATCATGCGAGAACGGGTTAACCCGGGAAGACGCTTCTCCAAGCTCGAGATGACCTCGGCTATTCCCTGTATGCCTACATCGATGGAGGTGGGCTGACCATATCGCGGGATCAATTCCAGGACGCCTATATACGCCGGATCACATTAAAACGGTATCTGATTTCCTGAAGTTCATTTATGTCTACAACGGTCCGCCCGTCTTTGTTCTCATAGTAGAGGTTATCCCCAACGAGCCATACGAAATCGAACAGAAACAGAAACTGTAATGACGTTGACAAGCCTTCTCCCGACATTGCTGCCCTCTGCATTCGCGCATGCGCGGCCTTCACGATGCGGGGCGTAGCTATCACAGCCAATACCATGAATACGATAATCGCAAGAGCAATTGTGATCATCATGTCACTTTTTATTGGAATTCCGAAGGTGCCCGCAGGTCACTAAAGGATTCACAGCGGCCGTCGCGATAATCCCGATAAAACGAGGTCGGCGTAACGATGATGCGCTTACAATGAAAGTATCTGGGACGAATATATGCTGGATTCAGGGCGATGTCAATAACCGTGATGGACCAAAATATAACGAGGCATCCCTCTGACTGGTAAAGAAAAAATCCTTGTTCCTGCAGAGAACTAGCGAGAACATCAATCTCCACTCGTTTCTCTTCTTTACATCCTCAATCCCTTTTGCTACTATACCCGCCTCATCCCCCCCAAGAAGGAACACCATGACAACAGGACATATCAGTATCATTGCAGCAGAACTCAACGTAAACGAAAAACAGGTCCAGGCCTGCGCAGCGCTCCTTGATGAGGGCGCTACGGTTCCGTTCATCTCGCGATATCGGAAGGAGGCCACGGGTTCGCTTGACGAAGTTGCGGTTTTCTCTATCCGCGACAGGCTGGAACAGCTCCGGGAACTGGACAAAAGGCGTGAGGCGATCCTGAAGTCCCTTGAAGAATCGGGCAAGCTCACCGAGGAACTGAAGGCAAAGGTCCTTGGAGCTGAGACCTTGTCGGTGCTTGAGGATATATATCTACCCTACCGTCCCAAGCGGCGCACAAAAGCGACGATCGCCCGTGAGAAGGGGCTCGAACCGTTGGCGCTGCGGCTGTTCTCACAGGAGGTGTCCGTTGACCCTGCTGCCGAGGCTGCTTCCTTCGTGGACAAGGAGAAGGGTGTTGAGACCGCGGATGACGCCCTGAGCGGAGCTCGCGACATTATTGCAGAATGGGTGAACGAGGACCAGAACGCCCGCGCGAAGATGCGTGAGCTGTTCGCTTCCAAGGGCCAGTTCAGGACCAAGGTGCTGACCGGAAAAGAAGAAGAGGGGATCAAATACAAGGACTACTTTGAATGGCAGGAGCCGATCTCGTCCGCTCCGTCCCACCGGGTACTTGCTATGAGGCGGGGAGAGAAGGAAGGATTTCTGGTCCTGCGCGTCACCCCGCCCGAGGAGGATGCCCTCGATTTGCTCAAGGACCTGGTGGTAAAGGGGGACAATCCCGCTGCGCAACAGGTCAAGCTCGCGGTCCATGATTGCTATAAACGGCTCCTTTCACTCTCCATGGAAACGGAGATACGGGTCTCGACCAGGGATCGTGCCGATGCAGAGGCGATCCGTGTCTTTGCGGAGAACGTGCGGCAGCTTTTGCTTTCTCCGCCTCTGGGCCAAAAGAACGTTCTCGCCATTGATCCCGGGTTCCGCACGGGATGCAAAGTGGTCTGCATCGACCGGCAGGGAAAGTTGCTGCACACCGATGTCATCTATCCTCATTTTTCCGAAAAGAACACAGGAGAGGCGGGAACAAAGGTCATTGATCTCTGCAAACGATATGATGTGGAAGCGATCGCCATCGGGAACGGTACAGCGGGCCGTGAGACCGAGGCCTTTGCAAGGCAGCTTGGCTTGCCTGCCTCGATCCAGATCGTGATGGTGAATGAGAGCGGCGCATCGATCTATTCAGCATCCGAGGTCGCGAGGGAAGAATTCCCTGATCAGGATCTTACGGTTCGCGGATCGGTCTCGATCGGCCGCAGGCTCATGGACCCGCTGGCAGAGCTGGTAAAGATCGACCCCAAGTCCATCGGCGTGGGGCAGTACCAGCACGATGTCGACCAGTCCGCGCTCAGGCGGAGCCTCGACGACGTGGTGGCGAGCTGCGTGAACTTTGTCGGCGTTGAGGTCAATACCGCGAGCAAACAGCTGTTGATGTATGTTTCCGGTCTTGGGCCGCAGCTCGCCGGGAATGTCGTTGAACATCGCAATCAGCACGGCCCGTTCCGGTCCCGCGACGAATTGAAGAATGTAAGCAAGCTGGGGCCGAAGACCTTTGAGCAGGCAGCGGGTTTTCTGCGCATCCGAGACGGCGGCAACCCGCTCGATGCGAGCGCAGTGCATCCCGAGTCCTATCACATCGTCGATGTCATGGCAAAGGACCTGAACTGCGCGGTGCCGGACCTGATGCGGAACGATGCGCTTCGCAAAAAGATCGACCTCAGCAAATATGTGACCGACACAATCGGCCTGCCGACGTTAAAGGACATCATGGCTGAGCTTGCCAAACCGGGAAGGGACCCCCGGCAACAGTTCGAGAGCTTCAGTTTTGCCGACGGTGTGGAGAAGATCGAGGACGTAGTGGCCGGCATGAAGCTGCCGGGCGTGGTGACGAACATCACCGCGTTCGGCGCGTTCATCGATATCGGCGTGCACCAGGACGGCCTTGCGCATATCAGTCAGCTTTCAGACCGCTACATTAAAGATCCGAACGAGGCTGTGAAGGTCAATCAGAGGGTGATGGCAACGGTGCTTGAGGTCGATGTAAAAAGGAAGAGGATATCGCTGTCATTAAAAAAGAATCCGGACAGCCCGAGGCAGCACCGGTCACAGCCGCAGCCGAAGCAGGAAAGGCAGCCCGAAAAACCGCAGCCGGATGTCAACGCTTTGCAGCAGGCTTTCAAGAAGAACCGGACGTGAGCGGGGCTGGATTTTTTCATTTGGTCTTTTATTTTATGTAGTAGCCGGAGACCCGCCACTTACCGTCTTTGTCCAGCATGGGTGTGACTGTCTCTATTGCTGTTTTCTTATTCTCAAAGGACGACTCGAACTGGATGACAACATACTCACCATCGGGCGCGCCAGGCAGTGAGGTCTTGTAGATTCTCGTCAGTACTTTTCGCGATACCAGTTTTCCGAGAGGCTTACGGGTCGCCTGCATCGATAGCTCTAATTGCTCCGGCTTTACGGCATTTTTTAAGAACGCAGCGGCTTCTTTCCAGCTTGCGGCATATTCCCCGGCATCAACTGTTGCGAGCCACTTCTCGGCTGCGGAAATAGCAGCCGTTTCTTTTCCGGCATTACTCGCGATGGCAGTGCCGCATAACAGAGTCAACCCAACCATAGCCAGACATAGAATTCTTCGAATCATAATTTTCTCCTTTCTTATGCAGACAACGAGGGGTTTGAGCCGCACCCTGACAAGTTCACTGGAAATAACGAGATTAGCGGAACAGTATCTCGTTACCGGGTTCTTTGTTGATTTTTCTGACCAGCAATCCTGTCGTAGAAACCCTTAGTCTGAATTCTTCCGCGCTGTTCAAGTTGATGAGTGTAGCGGATCCGTACTCAGCATCCAGGAGAGGATTAAGCATCGCAAACCTCTGCCCGAGATCGAACATATTCAGGGGTTTCTCGTAGGACAAAAAATACACCGTATGGATCTTTGTCGCTTCATCATTCGGTACTGTATACCTGCCAGCCACACGATCGAGTTCATAGGAGGTGTGCAGCCCGAAAATGTTTGCCAATGGTTTCCACTTAAGAATGTGTGCGTCAACATAAAGCTGATCGCCTGCAAGCGTGAACATCTTTTCACTGCCATCGGGCATTACGAACCGGGCAATGAACTTCTGCTCATCAGTCGGCTCAACTTTTACGATTGCTGCAAGTTCCTCCCGCGTCAACGCATGGTATCCCTGGATGGCAATGCTTATGGTACCGAACAGGGCGGACAAAAATGAAGCGAAGTATCCCTGCCATTAAAAACTTATACCAAGGGAGAGCGTCACAAAATTCTCGCCGTAATTGGGCCCCGACCATCCGAAAAAGAACTTGCCAGAGGAAAAATGTACATAACCAATAGAGAAGATCGCCTTGCCCGCATGTATAACATACGCAACCCGGCCGTAGAATTCAAAAGGCTGCCCGAGATTCGAGGTGGTCCTGGAGATGTGGCTTAAACCGCCCGTAAGACTCAGATATTGATCTTCGAATGTCATCAATCGTATTCCCCGCGCCAGGCCAACGGCCTTTGCATTGTCGGGACCGTTCCAGAAAGCGTACATGGCCTCGTAATAACCGCTGTATCCGAAAAGCGGCCTGGCCTCGTGCTGGTACCGCAGGAGATTTACCGTGGTGCCCGAGGAGAAATAGAAACCAACGCCGGCCTCGTAGGACAGACTGTCCGCTGAAGCCGGGAGGGCCGGGTAGAGGAGCATGATGGCGGTAATAAGGAGCAGGCTTCTCAATTCCTCACTGCTCCCATTCTCGTTCCTCCCGTAACGACCAGCGGGTAATACGTGTAGCTCTCAGGCAAATCAACGGCCGCGAGTACATTCAATTGATCAGCCCCTGCCGCGATGACCGAGCGATGGGCCACGGCGTAGATGCTGCTCCCGATTATCACCGAACGGTCCACTGTGTCTTCATACGTTCCGTACCCGGTCGTGAGCGCAGCTGCGTGAATGATCCCCCGGAGACTGATGCTTGCAGGACCGATGTTGAAGACATTCAGGCCGGAGCTGTAGGCGCCGGTCGCGGGGGTGAAGGCGTAATAGGGGATCGTGAGGATCCCGAGGGGTTCGTAGTACAGGAATGCATGAGGATCATACAGGGCGTCCGACCAGCCTGCGCCGAGTTCGTAGTCTCCCAGAAGCTGCGGGGCTGACAGACTGCTTACGTCGAAGAGCTGGAGCTTGTTGCCGATCACCCTGCCGGTTGCATCAGCCGACCTGCCGATGGTCAGGAGCCGCGGCGCGGTCTCGGCGCCGAGCAGATGAATGTACGTGGCAAAGCCGTTTACGAAGATCTCCCCGGCGAGCCTCGGGTTCCGGGGGTCGCTCAGATCGAACGTGTAGAGCGGGTCCGTTTGCCGGAAGGTCACCATATAGCCGCGGTCCCGGTCGAAGCGCATAGAATAGATGCGCTCCCCGGGCGCGAGTCCTGTTATCTTTCCTGTCTCGATCAGTGTACCGGTCCCCTGTGAAAGGATGGCGAGCTGATTGCTGATATCCTCACCCCACCAGCCGCCGCGCGTGGTCCCGATCCGGAGATATCCAAGATAATCGCCCATGCTGAACCGGTCGTTGATCCAGCCGTCCACCACGCCGCTACCGGTGTAGAGCGGTTTTCCATCCCCTCCTGACAGGGAGAACTTATGGACAGCGGTACGGGGCTCGGGATTGCCCTGGGGAATTCCCCCGCCGGCCAGCGGCATGATCCATTGCCAGGCGTTCCCCGAGGCGAGGTAAAGGCTGTCCGTGGTCATGTAAATCGTGCACCAGGAACTCATGACCCCCGAGGTGGACACCACGGGCGTTGCCCCGGCAAGATCGAGACTGATGACGAGGGCGAGATCAGTACTATTTCCGAATTCGGGAATATAGACATCGCCGGGGGCGATGACGGGGCTCGTGGACGACGTTCCGACACCCGCAGTAAAGAGCGTTGCGGTTGAGGACGGGATGAGGTCGTCGAGGGTCAGGGCCTCGATCCTGTTCAAATTCTCCTGCCTGGCTTGCGCGCATGCCGAATCAAAGGAAGTTTCCGTGCTGAGATAATCCCACGGAGTGACCGGAGAAGGGAGATCAATGGTGTGGTTCGTGACGAGATAGATGGTGTTGCTGATCCGGCGGCTTCCCTGCAGAAAGCCGGCAAAATCATATCGTGCTGTAACAACGGGATGGGCAGGAGCGCTGACGTCGTAGTCATAGACCCGTGTGATCGATTGGACGGTTGCGATGCCCGTGGGGGCTGCTATGGTGACAGTTGCGGACGGACCTGTCAGGATCGGGGTTGTGATGACGATGACCCGGGTGCCGGCGAGATGGATCTCGTTCACCGGCTCCTTGAGATCAATGTCGCTCACGATTGCTGTTTCAGAAGCCGGGGTCGCCTTCAAAATGAAAAAATGCGATCCGCGTGCGAGATAAATGAATGCGCCGTCGGTCTTGACGAGGTCGCCTTCATCCACTCCCGATTCCTGGATATTGGTCTCGGAGTGTGGCAGCGTGCCGGTATCATTGCTCGTGGATGGCTGGTTGCCGCTCATCTGGGGCGGCGGCACGACCACACCACCGGCAATTGAAATGCCTCCATATGCATAGTAGTCATACATTCTTTCATAGCGGCGGGTAAGTTCGGCCTTGATGCGCGTTTCCAGGTCCCCGGGATCCGTGGCCTTGACCAGTTTTGCTGAAAAGGGGACCGGTGTGCCGGAGGTGCTGCCACCACTGTTGCACGCACCAAGGGATACAAGAGCAATGAACATGAGAGAACGTGTGATAAGACCGGCGAAAGTCAGAGCATGCATAATATTCCCTCCTTCGCTGCAAAAGTTTTTTACTTTGTCTGTACCAGGGGAGTCCGCACCTTGCGGAAGTCCGCCCAGATGTCAACAATGCCGAGGGCGATCACGAACACGACGGACGGCAGGGCCAGGATGAGCGCGAGCAGCAGTCCCCGGATAAAGGTCCTGATGCCCGTTTTCCGGAGGTAATGCTCCACGATGGCAGTTCCCTGCGCGAGGTAGAGCACTGCATACAGGATCGCGATGTTCCATCCGATGAACCGTGCCGTCTCAAGGGGGACGACGATGAGGGCGAGGGCCGCGATGAGGCCCCAAACCCACGAGTCAGGCGCGTGCCATGCAGCGAGTGACGGTTGTGCGGGTAATGGTTCTGTTCCCGGTTTTCGCAGGATGATGGCGCGGGCAATGCCGTAGCAGCAGGCTGTCTGCGTCACCGAGGTTGCAATGGTGATGCTGGGGATGAGCCTCGCCAGATAATAGATAAAGTTGTCCGGGATCGATTTGACCATGTCCGCCATTTCCTTGAGCCCCATGGTCGTGTAGGTCTTTGCCGAATTGGCAATGATCTCCCGGAGATAGACCTCGACCTCCGTGATCGGGTTCTTGCCGACCCGGGCGAGATAGATCAAAACGATCGAGCCCAACACGGCTATCGGCAGGAGGCCGCCCAGGAGCGAGGTTTGTTCGGGTTTCAAGTTCCTGCGCATGCCTTCCGAGGTGCCGACGGCCATCAGGCCGAAACTGAGAAAGAGAATGGCTGCGGCCTGCCAACCGCCGAGGACCGACATCATGACGCTTGAAGCGACGAGCGTGGTCAGTCCTGCCGGCCTGCCGTACCGGACGTAGACGAGAATGAGCGGCACGGGCGTGAACAGACCGAATATCTGGCCTAGGGGATGGATGAATCCGGCAACAAAGAGCCCGAGTGTCTGTGCTGTTGCGATGAGGATGGCGCGGTAGTTCATATTGTTGATCTCCACAAAATTAAGGCATGCTTTGCCACGGATGGACATCGGATGAACACGGATTGGACGACCTCCAAATGAGGCGGCTGAGATAAACAAAATCGTCTAAATCAAATTCAGCAATTTGCCCCCGTCTTTTTTGCTTTGTAAAAGCATGTGCCATTATCCGTGTATATCCGTGTGTATCCGTGGTAAATATTGTTCCTGTAATCGAATGATCCAAAAAAAAGGGAAACCCAGGGTCACTGATGAGTAACCACTGCGTTTCCCTGCTTTGTGTAGCACAAAAATGCGCGTTTACCGATGCAGAGCGAGCTTATTTCTCGCCCGAGAACGGCAGGAGCGCGATGTTTCTGCACCGCTGCACCGCGACGGTGACCTCGCGCTGATGTCGCGCGCAGTTGCCGGAGATGCGTCGGGGAAGGATCTTGCCACGCTCGGTGATGAAGAATCTGAGCGTCTTGATGTCCTTGTAATCAATGAACGGCGTCTTGTCAACGCAGAAGCGGCACACCTTTTTCCTGACCTGGAAACGCCTTTTGTTCGGGCCTCTGCTGTCCCTGCTGTCTCCTCCTCGACCGCCGCCTCTCGAGTCAGAAGGTCTTTCTGATGATCGTGCTGGATATGCTGCCATAGTAGTGAACTCCTCGTGTAATTAATAGTTTTTCAATGACCGGCTGTGCTGCCTTAGAAAGGGATCTCTCCCTCATCCACGGGCGTTTCGGACGCGGGCTCGGACTGATTTTGACCGCCGCCCTGGCCGGCTGACGAGCGCTTCGGCATGAAGTGCACCGACTGCGCCGCAACTTCCACCTTGCTCCGCTTCTGGCCGGAATCCTTGTCTTCCCAGCGGCGCTGCTGAAGTCTGCCTTCGATCAACGCCCCGTCTCCCTTATTGAGGTATTGCCCGCAGGTCTCAGCCTGTTTGCCGAACACCACGATGTCGAAATAACTGACCTCTTCCTTGGTCTCTTCACCATGCTTGTACTTTCGGTTGACCGCTATGGCAAAGCTCGCAACCGCGCTGCCGTTCGGCGTGTAGCGCACTTCAGGATCGCGGGTGAGATTGCCCAGCAGGATCACTTTATTGAAGCTTGTCATGGGTTACCTCGATTTTCCGATGTCCTCATGCATTGTTTCAGGAACAGGAGGGGAGATCGGACGAATGCGAACGGTGGTCAGCGGCTACGCCGCGGCATGTCCTGCCTCTGCCGCTGCCTTGGCGAGGTCCTTCTTCTTCGGCTTGGGTGCCGGCCTGGTGCGCAGTTCCTTTTCGAGCTTTACCGTCAGGAATTTTATCACCGAATCGGTGAGCTTGAAGGTGCGCTCGAGCTCGCTTACCGCGCCGGGCGCTGCCTTGAACTGGAAAAACACGTAGTGGCCGCGCTTCTGTTTCTTGATCTCGTAGGCAAGCTTCTTTTTGCCCCAGTCCTCGAACTTGATCATTTCGCCGCCCTGCTTCGCGACCACATCCTGCATTTTCTTGATCACGTTGGCGATCTCTTCGTCGGTCTGGTTGGCATTGATGATGAAAATTGATTCGTACAGATGCATTGTTGTTTGCCTCCTCATGGGTTATAGCCCCCTGCTGGAACACAGGGAGCAAGGAGTAATCCCGTTTCGTAATCCTGTCCGGGAATCGACCTTACTCAGTTTTTAAAGAGATGAAACATTATCACAGGCGGGCTGATAAATCAAGCTTTTTCTTGGAGGTATTGTTTACAAAACGCCTTGCTGAACGTGCTCGATAAGTATTTTTTATTGACAAAAGGTACATTGTGTTTTATTATCAATTTTGCTTTAAAATCTATACTGTTAGAAAAAATTCTATGAAAAATAACGGGTTAGCGATGCATGAGCATTTCAGCAGGATCAACTGCGAGTAGCTGCATCGAGTCCTTGTTATTATCATCAACAACATCTCGGGAAAAGGGGACCAGAACTTGACCAGGAAATCAATCAACGTGGGCATTATCGGCTTCGGCACGGTAGGCACGGGCACGGCGCGCATTCTGATCGAGAACGCGGATATTATAAAGAGAAGGCTCGGCGCCCCTGTTGTCCTGAAAAAGATATCGGATCTCGATCTTAAGCGCGACCGGGGCATCACCCTGGGCGACGTGAAGCTCACGAGCGATGCAAAAGAGCTGATCAATGATCCTGACATCGACATCGTGGTCGAACTGATCGGCGGGTACAAGCCCGCCAAGGAATTCATCCTTGATGCTCTCAGGAACAAAAAGCATGTAGTGACGGCGAACAAGGCGCTCCTGGCCGTGCACGGCGAGGAGATCTACGCAGCGGCGGAGAAGGCCGGCGTCACGGTCGGGTTCGAGGCCTCGGTTGCCGGCGGTATTCCGATCCTTGCGGCCATCAGGAACGGACTTGCCGCGAACAATATAAAGTCGATCTATGGCATCGTGAACGGCACCTGCAATTACATCCTGACGCTCATGACGAACGAGGGCAGGAAATTCGATGAGGTGCTGAAAGAGGCCCAGGCCAAGGGTTATGCCGAGGCTGATCCCACGTTCGATATTGAAGGCATCGATTCGGCGCATAAGCTCGCGGTGCTTACCATGCTTGCCTACGGCACACCGGTAACATTCAGCGATATCTATACCGAGGGCATCTCGAAGATCACGCCGCTGGATATCGATTTCGCAAAAGAGCTCGGTTACAAGATCAAGCTGCTGGCGATCACCAAGATGGTGGATGGCGAGGTCGAGGCGCGGGTGCACCCGACCATGCTTCCCGAGGAGTACCCTATTGCCCGGGTGGACGGCGTGTTTAACGCGCTTTCGATCGTGGGCGACGCGGTTGGTTCCACGATGTTTTATGGTCGGGGCGCGGGCGACATGCCTACGGGCAGCGCGGTGGTGGGCGATATCATCGACATCGGCAGGGACATCCTCTCCGGCCATGCAAACCGGTCGCCGGTCGCGGCATTCCGGGCGCGATCAGTGCTCAAGATCCGTGCGATGGACGATATCACCTCCTGCTACTATTTGCGTTTCTCGGTCCTGGACAAACCCGGTGTCCTGTCGCGGGTCTCCGGCGTGCTCGGCAAGAACAACATCAGCATTTCATCGGTCATCCAGAAGGGCCGCGCCGCTGCGGAGGCTGTTCCCCTGGTGATGATGAGTCACGAGGCTGTTGAGCGGGACGTCAACAGGGCACTCACTGAGATCAATAAGATGGACTGCATAGCAGGGCCGACAATGGTGATCAGGGTTGAGGAAGGGAAGCAGGGATATAGTTCGGAGTTTTGAGTTTTAAGTTTTGAGTTACGTCCGGATTAACATGTTTGGTTTTAACTCAGAACTAACAACTCATAACTGATCACTTGCACCGGAGGTGCAATATGGCTGACGAAATCAAAGTAGATAAAACCATCGACCTCAAAGGCCAGGTCTGTCCGTACACCTTTGTGCGTTCAAAGCTGGCGATCGAAAAGATGAACCTCGGCGAGGTGCTGGAGATCATCTTTGATCATAAGCCGGCTACCGACAACGTGCCCAAGAGCATGACGAACGAGGGCCAGAAGGTCCTGAAGGTCGAACAGACCGGGGAAAAAGAGTGGCACGTGTTCGTCCGGAAAGACAAAGAGAAAGTAAAAAAATAATTGAGGAGTGCAGATTGCCCCGGCTCTTGCGAAAACGCCGGGACAGGCGGAATGCGGATTAAAGGATGTTAACCATTCCGAAATCCGAAATCTGCAATCCGAAATAGGAGACCATGGATTTCACCGAAGACCAGATACTGCGATACAGCAGACACATCCTGCTCCCTGAAGTCGGGGGGGAGGGCCAGGAGAAGATATTGAACGCCAGGGTGGTGCTCGTGGGCGCCGGCGGTCTCGGCTCGCCGGCCGGGTACTATCTCGCCGCGGCAGGCGTCGGCACCATCGGCGTGATCGACAACGACCACGTGGAGCTCTCGAACCTTCAGCGCCAGATCGCGCACAACACGAGCCGTATCGGGGTGCTCAAGGCCGACTCGGCAAAAGAAACGTATGAGACGCTGAACCATGATGTAACGGTCGTGCCGCACAAGGTGAGGCTGTCATCAAAGAATATCATGGACATTATCAAGGACTATGATATCGTGGTGGACGGAAGCGACAATTTCCCGACCCGCTACCTTGTGAACGATGCTTGCGTAATGCAGGGGAAAACGCTCATCAGCGCAGCGGTCTTCCGGTTCGAAGGCCAGGTGATGAGCATCTACCCCGGTGACGGGCCGTGCTACCGTTGTTTGTTCGAGGTCCCGCCGCCGCCGGGCATGGTGCCGTCGTGCCAGGAGGCGGGCATCCTCGGCGTGGTCACCGGCGTGGTGGGTACGCTCCAGGCCACCGAGGTGATCAAGGCGATCCTGGGGATCGGGCAGCCGTTGAAGGGCAAGCTCCTCCTGTGGAATGCCCTTGATATGAGTTTCCGTACGGTGAAAGTGCCCCGGAATAAAGAGTGTCCCGTGTGCGGAGCGCATCCGACGATCACCGAGCTGATGGATTACGAGCAGTTCTGCTCAATGAGCCATTAGGAGTGCGGATTTCGGGTTGTCGGGTGTTACATGACCCGGGTAGGGGTTTTCTCTGCTTCGACTTCGGCTCCGCGGTTCGACTGAATCGCCGAAGTCTCAGGACCGGTCTCTGAGGTAACTCGCGTGGAATTGATCTTTAAGAAATCAGACCTGCAAGTCATTTTCGACCACTGTCTTGCGGCAGCACCGAACGAAGCCTGCGGGATGCTGGGCGGCAAAGACGGCAGGGTGGAAAAGGCCTATTGCATGAGGAATGCCAAGCCGGGTCCGGACTACTATGAAATGGACCCGGAAGAACAGTTTCGCGTGATGAAGGACATCAGGGATTCGGGCCTCAAGATGATCGGTTTGTTCCATTCACACCCCATGAGCCAGGCTTATCCGTCGAGTGTGGACGTGAACCAGGCATACTGGCCGGGGACACAGATGCCGAACTATCCCGATGCCGTGTATGTCATTGTTACCCTGATGAACCGCGCGAAGCCGGTCGCCAGGGGTTTTTCGATCGAAGAGGGAAAGGTAAGCGAAGTCACGTTGACCATGGTGTAGTGGCCGATGCCGGTCAAGGATGCATGATCAAGAGATTACAGTGGTCCCTTAATCACTAATCTCTATTTCCCCAAACAGAATGAGAACCGGAGGAGTGCTATGGCGATCAAAGTGAGAATCCCGACCCCGCTTCAGAATCTGACGAACGGCAAAGCGGAGGTGGAGTGCAGTGTCAAGAACGTCAAAGAGCTTGTTGACGCGCTCGAGAGGGACTACCCCGGCATGCAGGAGCGGCTGTCGGAAGGCGGCAAGATCCGGCGGTTCATCAATGTCTATGTGAATGACGATGACATCCGTTTTCTCAACAAGGAAGAGACTGCGCTGAAGGACGGCGATACGATCTCGATCGTACCGGCCATCGCAGGAGGATAGTAAAACCACAATTTCAAATGCAAATTGCAAATGAGGGACAAAAAAATAACGTTTAATAATTTTGCATTTGCACTTTCATTTCATCTGACACAAGGAGGGGCCTATGGCGACAAAGAGGGTTAAACTGACCTTTCCGAAGGACCTGATCAAGGAGCCTGTAATCTTCACCATGGCAAAGAAGTTCGACGTGATGCCGAATATCAGGCACGCCAGGATAACAGAATCGGCAGGCGAGGTGGTGCTGGAATTCGAAGGCACGGAGAAGAAGCTCGAAGAGGGGATCGCGTATCTCAGGGAACGCGGTGTGAAGGTTGAAGCCATTGAAGGTGATTTTTAAAGCTTGTGATTCCGTGAAGCGTGAGTGGTGAAGTGTGGCGAGTAACCGGAAAAACCAGCATCCTGAACTCTTTTTTTGTTGGCTATTATGAAATATATAATTCTTCTTGGTGACGGGATGGCCGACAGGCCGCATGCGCAGCTTGGGGGCAAGACGTGCCTGCAGGCTGCGAAGACGCCGAACCTTGACCGGCTCGCGACACTCGGGGAGGTGGGTATGGTGCACACGGTGCCGGAAGGGTTTCCCCCGGGCAGTGACGTGGCCAACCTCTCGGTGATGGGCTATGACCCGCGGAAGTACTTTACCGGCAGGTCACCGCTCGAAGCGGCAAGCATCGGCGTCGAACTCGCGCCGGATGATATCGCGTTTCGCTGCAATCTCGTGACTTTGCGCATCATCAGCAGCAAGTCGTCCGCGACGGGCAGGGGAAGGCGCGCGATCATGGAGGACTTCAGCGCCGGTCACATCACAACGCAGGAGGCCCGGCTGCTCATAGAGGAGATCGACAGCAAACTCGGCAGCGACCGTATCCGTTTCTATCCCGGCGTAAGCTACCGCCATCTCATGGTATGGAAGGGCGGTAAAGACAAGATCGAATGCACTCCTCCCCATGATATTCAGGACAAGGACATTCAAGACTATCTTCCGTGCGGTGAAGGCGATGATATTATCAATGAGCTGATGGAGTCGTCTCTTGAGCTGCTCCCCGCACATCCGGTGAACAAGGCGCGTCAGGAGCATGGAAAAAGACAGGCGAACAGCATATGGCTCTGGGGGCAGGGAAAACGGCCAACCATGCCGACCTTCAGGGAGAAATACGGCCTCGAAGGATCCATGATCTCGGCGGTCGACCTTACGAAGGGCCTCGGCATTTATGCCGGCTTCGATGTGATCAATGTGCCGGGCGCCACGGGCTGGCTCGACACCAACTACGTGGGCAAGGCCGAGCATGCGCTCTGGGCGCTCAAGACCAAGGACATTGTGTACCTCCACGTTGAGGCGCCCGACGAGGCGGGCCATACGGGCGATCTCAAAAACAAGCTCAAGGCCATTGAGGACTTTGACGAATTCGTCGTCGGCAACATCGTCCATGGCATGAAGCAGTTCGACGAATACCGCATCCTCGCGCTTCCGGATCACCCCACTCCGGTCGAGCTCAGGACCCATACGGCGGATCCCGTTCCGTTCGTGATCTACGATAACACAAAGGAGCGCACGGGTGGACCCGTTACCTACGATGAAAAGATAGCGGACCGCAAAGATGCGCTCGTGTTCAAAGACGGCTATACGTTAATGGATTATTTTTTACAGCATAGGGCATAGAGCAGGGCGCAAAGGGCAAAGGGCAAAGGAAAACGCAACACAGTATGCGCCATGCCCCATGCAAAATAAAGCGGAGGGAACTAGGTGCTCATCGTTCAGAAATACGGCGGCACATCCGTCGGGAACCCCGAACGGATCAGGAATGTGGCAAAGCGTGTTGTCCGGACCAGAGAAGAAGGCAATGATGTAGTGGTGGTCGTCTCGGCAATGAGCGGCGAGACCGACAAACTCATCAACCTTGCAAATCAGGTGAGTGAGAACCCGGACCCCCGGGAGATGGACATGCTGGTGTCCACGGGCGAGCGGGTGACCATCGCGCTCCTTGCCATGGCCATCCAGTCGCTTGGGCACAAGGCACAGTCCTTCACGGGCAGGCAGGCAGGGATCATCTCCGACGGCGTCCATACCAAGGCGCGGATCGAGAAGATCAGCGGTGAACGCGTCAAACACGCCCTCAAGGAGGGAAAGATCGCGGTCGTGGCCGGCTTCCAGGGGATCAACGAGCAGGATGATGTGACGACGCTGGGCCGCGGCGGGTCGGACCTGTCAGCCGTGGCAGTCGCCGCCGCGCTCAAGGCGGATCTTTGCGACATCTTTACGGACGTTGATGGCGTGTATACCACGGACCCGAACATGGTGCCGCAGGCCAGGAAACTGGACAAGATTTCGTATGACGAGATGCTTGAATTGGCGAGTCTCGGGGCCAAGGTGCTCCAGACCCGCTCCGTCGAGTTCGCAAAAAAATATAATGTTCCGGTACGGGTGCTCTCAAGTTTCAACGACAACCCGGGGACCCTCGTGACCAAGGAGGATTCTGATATGGAAAAAGTGGTGGTGTCCGGCGTGGCATACGACAAGAACCAGGTTAAAGTGACGGTAACAGGCGTTCCGGACAAACCCGGCGTGGCAGCGAAGATCTTCAATGAAATATCGGCGAATAACATCATCGTTGACATGATCATCCAGAACATCGGCGAGGGCGGGCTGACGGATATGTCCTTTACCGTGCCGAAGACGGATTCTAAAAAGATATTAGCGCTCATGAAGAAGGTCGTCGTCGAGATCGGCGCCAGGGGCGTGACCGTGAAGGAGGAGATCGCAAAGATCTCGATCGTCGGCGTGGGCATGCGGTCCCACTCGGGGGTGGCCGCCAGGATGTTCTCCTCCATGGCAAAAGAGGGGATCAATATCATGATGATCAGCACGTCGGAGATCAAGATCTCCATCGTGATCGATGCGAAATACACCGAACTCGCAGTTCGCACGCTCCATGAGACTTTCGAGATGGATAAGGCGGCGTAAGACGGCAGAGACAGGAGCAGAGAGCAGAGAGCAATGCTCCATGCTCTGATGCCCCATGCGCTATGCGGAATATAACATGAAACCACTTCTCTACCTATACGATACCACGCTTCGCGACGGGGCACAGGCCGAGGACGTGAACTTCTCGGTCGAGGACAAGGTCCGCGTTGCCCGGAAGCTGGACCAGTTCGGCGTCCATTATATCGAGGGCGGCTGGCCGGGCTCGAACCCGCGCGACATCGAGTTCTTCAAGGAGATGCGGCGCGTCAAGCTCAGGAAGGCAAGGCTCGCGGCCTTCGGTTCGACCCGCCGCGCAAAGATCAAGGTCTCCGACGACCCGAGCATGAAGGCCCTGGTCGCGTCCGGCGCGCCGGTTGCGACCATTTTCGGCAAGACCTGGGACCTGCATGTGCTCAAGGCGCTCAAGACCACACTCGGTGAAAACCTCGATATGATCGAAGAATCGGTTGCATTCCTCAGAAAACACATGGATGAGGTGGTCTATGATGCCGAGCATTTTTTCGACGGGTATAAGGCAAATCCCGACTATGCCGTTCAAACGCTCCTCGCCGCGGAGGGCGCGGGAGCGGACTGTCTCGTCCTGTGCGATACCAACGGCGGCACCATGCCCCATGAGATCGAGGAGATCATCAGCCGGGTGAAAAAGTCGATCGCTGTTCCGTTCGGAATTCATGCGCACAACGATGCGGAACTTGCGGTGGCGAACTCACTGGCAGCGATCAGGCTGGGAGCGATCCAGGTCCACGGGACCGTCAATGGCTACGGTGAGCGGTGCGGAAACGCCAACCTCTGCTCCCTTATCCCGACCCTGAAGCTCAAGTTGGGCATCGACTGCATCTCGGACGCCAACCTGGCGAAGCTCCGTGACGTTTCCCGCTATGTGGACGAGATCGCCAATATGCAGCACCGCAAGCGGCAACCCTATATCGGTGACAGCGCGTTTGCCCACAAAGCCGGCATCCATGTCGATGCCATGGCAAAGAATTCACTGACCTACGAGCATATTTCTCCCGAACTGGTCGGGAACCGGCGGCGCATCCTGGTTTCCGACATGGCAGGGAAGAGCAATATTCTGCAGAAGGCCGGAGAACTGGGCATCCCGCTCACCAAGGACAGCCCCGAACTGGGCGCGATCCTGAAGAAGATCAAAGAGCTTGAGAACGAAGGATACGAATTCGAAGGTGCGGAAGGATCGCTTGAACTCCTCATGCTGCGCGCTGGCCACAGCTACGAGTCGGTGTTCTCCATGTTCGACCGTATAGACTATCGCATCCTGACGGAAAAACGGAAGGTAGACCCCAATCCGGTGAGCGAAGCCACGGTCACTGTCGAGGTTGGCGGAAAGGTGGAGCACACAGCCGCATGGGGGAATGGCCCGGTAAATGCGCTCGACAAGGCGCTTCGCAAGGTCCTGCCCAAGTACTTCCCGGGCAAGGGCCTGGAGAATGTCCGGCTCATCGATTACAAAGTGCGTGTCCTGACCGCGGCAGAGGGCACGGCCGCGCGGGTGCGGGTACTGATCGAGTCCGGCGACGGCAAGAACAAGTGGGGCACGGTGGGTGTGTCCGAGAACGTTATCGAAGCCAGCTGGCAGGCGCTGGTAGACAGCATCGAGTATAAGCTGTTGAGGGCGAAAAGGAAAAATTGAGGAGCGGTGGAGGGCAGGTCGCTTAGGGCATAGGGCATAGGGCAAAGAGCATAGCGCAGAGCATAAAGAGAAAACATAAAACACTATGCTCCATGCCCCATCCACTATGCGCTCTGCGCCATGCGCTATGCGGTTTCCGGGTGAACCATGATCGAAGAAGAAGGCATCGTAGCTGAAGTGACGGGCGATATCGCCAGGGTGTCCATTGTGGCCAAAAGCGCATGTGAAAAATGTTCCGCTTCCGAGATATGTCATCCCGGGGAGCAGGAGTACATGGAAGCAGCGAATCCGCTCGGGGCAAAAAAGGGTCAGAAGGTGAAGGTGGTGCTGGCCCCGCAGGTATATCTGAAGGCGTCCATCATTCTCTATGGCATCCCGATGACGGTCTTTGTTGCAGCGGCCATTGCCGGCAAGAACCTGGGCCTGCGGTACGGGACGGAATCGGCATCCGATCTCTGGGCATTCATTGCCGGGATGGTGAGCATGGTGGTTTCTTTTCTCTTTATCAGGATGTATAATAAAAAAGTCGAAAAGACACCGCAGTATAAGCCAATTATCACCGAGATTCTGGAATAAAAAAAACAACCACATAGGAAGAACCAAATTACAATAACCCAAAATCAAAAGCATCTCTCGCAAAGGGGCAAAGGACGCAAAGAAAATTTTTAAAATCCCGGTTTAAAAACCTAATGCTCGGCCTTTCTTTGCGAACTTTGCGTCTTGGCGAGAAAATTGATTTTGATGCGAAAATTAGTATTTGATATTTGGAATCTGCTCACTGGAACTTCGTCGTACGAGGGGCATTCAGAATGAGATTGATCAAAAAAACTGATGAAGCGAAAAGACTTGCACGGACCATCCTGTCCGACATCCTCCTCTACAACCAGGCAAAGGTCAAGGAGGGCATCGAGAAGGACAGCTTGTTCGATATCCTGACCGAGGAACTTGCTGAAGGAAAGAAATATTACGAAAGCATGGTGGACGCAGAGATCCGCAAGGACTCCAACCTGTTCAACGAAGCCATCGTTGATGTCCTGATCAAACAAGCAGGGAAAATAAAGTCCGAGATATGGTGATTATCGACGTTCGTTCGTCGATCGCAGGAATGTAAGCGAAATAAAATTCTTGTTCACGGGAGGAGTTGTCCATGCCGAATGTTGACGTCAAGGAAGTACGCAATATCGCGATCCTGTCTCACGGAGCAGCTGGTAAAACCTCGCTTGCCGATGCGTTGTTGTTCACTTCCGGCGCCGTTGACCTTATGGGGAGTGTGGACGCGGGGAACTCCGTGTTCATGCACGAGCCGGAGGAGATCAGCCGGAAAATAAGCATCACCTCCTCGCTCGGATTTGCCGACTGGAAAGGCGTCCGCATCAATATCATAGACACCCCCGGATACATCAATTTTCTTGAAGAAGCGAGAGGGACCCTTCGCGCCGTCGACGGAGCTGTCCTCATTATTTCCGCCATATCAGGCGTAAAAGCCGAAACCGAAAAGATATACAAATTCGCCTGCGATTACGAGATCCCGCGCATAGCGTTCGTCAGCAAGCTCGACAAGGAGCGTGCGGACTTCTTCCGCGCCGTGGGCGATATGGAAAAGTATTTCTGCAAGAACTCCCTCGTGCTTCAGCTGCCGATCGGTCTTGAGGAGAATTTCAAAGGCGTCGTTGATCTCATCAAAATGAAGGCGCTGCTGTTCGCCAAGGACGGAAGCGGAAAGTTCGAGGAAAAAGATGTTCCCGCTGACATGAAGGATGACGCCGCGGCCTACCGGAAAAAGCTGGTGGAGCAGATCGCCGAGACCGACGACAGCCTTCTTGAAAAATATCTGGACAAGGGAGACCTTTCACAGGAAGACATCATCGCCGGCCTCAAGCACGGCACCATCGGAGGCGGACTGCTGCCGGTGCTCTGCGGTTCGCCGGTCAAGAACATGGGGACGCAGCCGCTCCTGGACATGATACTCATGTGTCTCCCGTCGCCTATGGAGCATGCCGCCGCTGTGCAGATCAAGGGCATCGATCCCAAGACCGGCAATGAAATAACGCGCAAGCCGGCCCCGGATGAACCCCTGGCCGCCCTGGTGTTCAAAACCATCAACGATCCCTTTGCCGGCAAGCTTTCCCTGGTCCGTGTCTACTCGGGAACGCTCAAGGCGGATTCGAGCGTGTACAATGCCTCGAAACAAATGAAGGAAAAAGTCGGGTCACTGTTTTATGTTCAGGGTAAAAAGCAGGTAACCACCCAGGTGCTCAAGGCCGGGCAGATCGGCGCTATTGCGAAGATGAAGGAGACGCTCACCGGCGACACGCTGTGCTCCGAGAGCAATCCGATCGTGATGACCTTCGCGAAGTTCGCCGACCCGGTCATGTCGTATGCCATTGTACCGAAGTCCCGCGGGGACGAGGACAAGGTGAGTATCGGCGTCCACAAACTTCTCGAGGAGGACCCCACGCTTAGGTTCGCCTATGACGAGCAGACCAAGGAAATGGTTCTGTCCGGCATGGGGCAGGTCCATCTCGAAGTGACGCTTGAGAAACTGAAACGGAAGTTCGGCGCCGAGGTGACGATGAAGACGCCCAAAGTGCCGTACAAGGAAACCATCCGGGCGAAGTCCAAGGCGCAGGGCAAGTATAAAAAACAGTCCGGCGGCCATGGTCAGTACGGGGACGCGTGGCTCGAGATCGAACCGCTCCCGCGCGACAGCGGCTTTGAGTTCGTGGACAAGATCGTGGGCGGTGTGGTCCCGCGGCAGTACATCCCGGCCGTGGAAAAAGGGGTGATAGAGGCCATGCACGAAGGTGTTCTTGCAGGGTATCCCATGGTGGATGTCCGCGTCACCCTGTTCGACGGATCGTATCATGCCGTGGATTCCTCGGAAATGGCATTCAAGGTCGCAGCGTCCATGGGCTTCAAGAAGGCCATGGAAGGGGCCAAACCGGTGCTGCTCGAACCGATCATGAGCGTGGAAGTTATTGCTTCCGATGATACGCTCGGGGCCGTGATCGGGGACCTGAACTCGCGGCGCGGCAAGGTGCAGGGCGTAGTTCCCCAGGCGGACGGCCAGTCGATCAAGGCGCTCGTGCCCATGTCCGAGATGCTCACCTATGCTCCCACCCTCAACTCCCTTACGAGCGGCAGGGGCATGTATACCATGGAGTTTTACGGATACGAGGACGTCCCGAGCCACCTTGCGCAGAAGATCACCCAGGAGCGGGCTGCCCTGCACGCGCAACAGCAGAAAGAAAAATAAATCACGAACCTTGATCTGCCACGCGATGGCCGAGAAGAGGGCCGCACTGAGGCACTAAGACACGAAGAATGTAAAGTAAAAAGTCAAATATCAAAATGTTAATTGCAAAATTGCGTTATGGCCTATGGCCATGTTTTCGGTTTTTAATTTTGACTTTTTTCATTTTGCACTTTGCATTTTTCAAACTGTGTGCCTTCGTGTCTTTAGGGCAAAAGGAATCGTAATTCATGTACAGAAAAGACACCCTTACGAACGGGATACGGGTCGTGTCCGAAACCCTTCCCAAGTCACGCTCCATATCCATCGGCGTATGGGTGAAAGTGGGGTCACGCCACGAGCCGGAGGAGATCGGCGGCATTTCGCATTTTATCGAACATCTCTTCTTCAAGGGCACGGAGAAGAGGACCGCCAAGGACATTGCGATCGAGATGGATTCCATCGGCGGAGAGATGAACGCCTTCACGTCGCAGGAAACGACAACCTACTACGCCAAGGTCGTGGATGAACATCTGCCGATGGCCATCGATATCCTGTCGGACATCCTCTTGCACTCAAAATTCGATCCCGTGGAAATGGAAAAGGAGCGAAAGGTCATTCTCGAGGAGATCAAGGGTGTGGAGGACACGCCTGACGACTACATCCACGAGCTTTTTACCAACACGGTCTGGGCCGGCAACTCGCTTGGCCGTCCCATCCTGGGGACCAGGGACACCATCAAGGCGCTGAAGCATAAGGACATCGTTTCCTATATCGATAATTATTACAGTCCGAAAGAGATCGTCATTTCCGTGGCCGGCAATTTCGAGCACGCCCGGCTGATCGAGCTTTTGAACGCGAGCTTCGGGAAATTTGCGAGAGGCGGCGTGGCCAAAAATGAGGTCACCCCCGTCTTTAACCAGGCCATCGTGGTGAAGAAAAAGCAACTCGAGCAGGTGCAGATCTGTGTCGGATGCAAGGGCATGCAGTATACGCATGACGACCGCTTCGTGATCTCGGCGCTCAACACAGTGCTCGGAAACAGCATGAGCTCGCGCCTGTTTCAGGAGATCCGTGAGCAGAACGCCCTGGCGTACTCCATCTTTTCCTACGTGACCTCGTACCGGGATACCGGGCTCCTTACGGTCTACGCCGGAGCAGATCCCTCGAACGCACTCGAAGTGGTCCGCCTCGTGACCAAGGAATTCAGGAAGATCAAAGATGAGGGGATCACGCCCGCGGAAGAAACAAGGGTGAGGAACCAGATCAAGGGTAGCCTTGTCCTTTCGCTTGAAAGCAGCACCAGCCACATGAGCAGGCTCGCGCGGCAGGAGATCTACTTCGGCAAGTATCTGTCCATGGACGATATCATCAAGGGAGTGGAGAAGGTAACCGCAGAGCAAGTGCAACGCCTGGCCGGGCAGCTCTTTACCCGGGAGAACATTTCACTCACCATCCTTGGCCCGCTGAGCAGGACCGATGTTCCCGATGGGGTGTTGGAAATATAAAATCGAAGAGCGCAGAGCGCATAGCGCGAAGCGCAGAGGGTAAAATCCATTCGCCATGGCTCGCCATGCGTTAATGTAGACCATGTCCGATCACCTTACCGTCCACATAACGCAACTCAAAAACGCTGAAGGCCTTCCGGTTCCTCACTACCAGACCGAACATTCCGCGGGCGTCGATCTCTATGCAGCAGTGGAAAGCGAGGTCGTTCTGGATGCAGGAACATGGAAGCTCATTCCCACAGGGATTGCTGTCGCCATTCCCGAGGGACATGAGGGACAGGTGCGGCCCCGCAGCGGGCTTTCACTAAAGCATGGCATTGGCATGCTGAACGCGCCCGGAACGATCGACGCAGACTATCGCGGAGAGATCGGTATCCTCCTGTTCAATTTCAGCGATAAGCCATTTATGATCAACCGTGGCGACCGGATCGCGCAGCTGGTCTTCGCCCGGTACGAGAAAGCAAGGTTCGTCACCGTGGATACACTGGCAGGGACCGCGCGCGGCGCCGGCGGATTCGGGCATACCGGAGTGAAGTAATTGCGGATTTTGGATTTCGGATTGCGGAGAAAATGACTATGAAAAATATTATACGAACATGTATGTTGGTTGCTCTATTGGCTGCTTTTGTTTCGACGTCCTTCGGCCAGACCATGAATGTCACGGAAAAGGTCCTGCCGAACGGGCTCAAGGTGCTGCTGAAAGAAGAACACAAGGCGCCGGTGGTCACGTTCCAGATCTGGTACAAGGTCGGTTCGCGGAACGAAAAACTCGGCGCGACCGGGATGTCGCATCTGCTTGAGCATATGATGTTCAAAGGCACGAAAAAGTACGGACCGAAGACCTTTTCGCAGACCGTGCAGCGGAACGGCGGGAACGACAACGCCTTTACGTCCAGGGACTATACCGCCTATTTCGAGAATTTTGCCTCGGACCGCATTGGCATTTCCCTCGACCTCGAATCCGACCGTATGCAAAACCTGCTTATCGAACCCAAGGAGTTCCAGTCCGAGCGGGAGGTGGTGAAGGAAGAGCGTCGCATGCGTACCGAGGACGACCCGGTCAACTTAATGGTGGAACAGATGATGTCAGTGGCATTCAGCGCCCACCCGTACCAGTGGCCGGTGATCGGCTGGATGGCGGACATCAATAGCATTACCCGCGATGAACTTTACAATCACTACCGAACGTACTATACACCGAACAACGCAACGATCGTCGTGGTCGGTGATTTTGATACAAACACATTGCTCCCGTTGATCGATAAATACTTCGGCGCCATACCCCAGGGGCCGACGGCCCCCAGGGTGACCGCTGTTGAACCGAGGCATCTCGGCGAACGGAGGGTTATTGTCAAGAAGCAGGCAGAGTTGCCCGCGGTCTATGCCGGGTACAATGTACCGACCCTGAAGCATCATGACACGTATGCGCTCGAGGTTCTGCAGGGGGTGCTTTCATCGGGTAAAAGTTCCCGGCTGTACAAGTCCCTTGTGTATGAAAAACAGCTCGCGCTGTATGCGGGCGGGGATTATGACAACATTTCTGCTGACCCGAACCTGTTCTCCGTCTATGCCGGAGTGATGCCCGGCAAGACAACCGAAGAGGTGGAGAAAGGGTTGTATACAGAGATCGAGAAACTCAAAAGCGAACCGATCACGGATGAAGAACTCCAGAAGGCAAAGAACCAGATCGAAGCGAGCTTCATCATGGGGCAGGACTCGATCTTCTACCGGGCAATGCTCCTGGGACAATTCGAGACCGTAGCAAACTGGAAATTGCTCGAGACATACGTGGAAAATATCCGCGCGGTGACCAAAGAAGACGTGATGCGGGTGGCCAAAGAATATTTCATTGAGGACAACAGGACCGTAGGGATTTTGATCCCGCTGAAGGAAAAGAAATGAGGGAAAGGGAGAGGTTGAGTAGAGAGAAAAAAAGAATAAGGGATGTTTCGATGATCTCGAAAAAAGTCATAATCTACCGCTGAGGCGCGGAGAAACGGAGAAATGCATAGTGAAAATAATAAGGATTTTCTCTGCGCCTCAGCGTCTCAGCGGTTACCTACTTGTTTCGAGTTCTTTATATTTTGTATTTTCGTGAAATGACTGAGAGGACCGTACTATGAAGCAACGCAACTTTATTTTAATTCTGATCGTATTGTGTATTGCCCCATTCGCGCGAACTGGATATTCAGCCGAGCCGCTCGGCAAGCGCATCGTACTCGACAACGGCATGATCCTCCTGTTGTCAGAAAAGCATGATATTCCCATGGTTACGATGAACATGGCGATCAAGGCGGGGAGTATGGTTGAGCCGGCGGACAAACCCGGACTGGCATCGATCGCGGCGTCGCTTCTTACCCAGGGGACGGCAAAGCGTACGGCGAGCCAGATCAGCCGCGAGATCGATTTCATCGGAGGCTCTCTTTCGGTCTCGGGTGGAGGCGATTTCGCGTCAGCAGGCCTCCGGGTGCTCACCAAGGACTTGCGCACAGGCCTCGACCTGCTCTCCGATGTTCTTCTGAACCCGGTCTTTGACCAGAAGGAGATTGACCGCAAGGTCAAGGAGACCCTGGCCGAGATCCAGCGGCTGAAGGATGAACCGGACAGCATTGCGGGAGAGGCCTTTGCCAAAATGGTCTTCGGTGATCATCCCTACGGCAAAACGAACGATGAAGTGGCGGCCTATCTGCCGAAACTGGTTCGACAGGATATCATCGATTTTCATTCAACACGGTACAGCCCGAACAATACGATCATCGCCGTAGTCGGCGACGTGAACGAGAAGGAGATCAGGCAGCTATTGGACGAGTATTTCAAGTCGTGGAAGAAAAAAGATCAGCAGCTGCAGCCGCTCGCGCAGCCGCCGGTCAGGGAAAAGACGATCGTACAGAAGATCGACAAGAGCATTACGCAGGCGAATATCGAGATGGGACATATCGGCATCAGCAGGGAGAATCCCGATTACTATGCGGTGATGATCATGAACTATATTCTCGGCGGCGGAGGTTTTTCCTCACGTCTCATGGACAATATCCGGGACAACAAGGGACTGGCGTACGATGTCCACAGCGGTTTTTCCGCCCGCAAGGAACCGGGGGCATTCTCTGTCTCCATTCAGACCAAGAACGAATCGGCGAACGAAGTGATAGAGGAGACGTTTAAAGAGATCCGCAGGATACAGAGGGAACTTGTTGCCGAGAAGGAACTCGCCGATGCCAAGGCATACATCACCGGGAGCTTCCCGCTCAAGATGGACACCTACGCCAAGATCGCGGGCATGCTCACCTCCGTGGAAATCTATGGCCTCGGACTCGATTTTCCGCAAAAGTATCCCAGCCTGATAAACTCGGTCACCCGTGAAGACATTCAGCGGGTGGCGAAGAAGTATCTTCATCCGGATAGCAATGGCGATCGTGGTTGTCGCGGACCAGAAAAAGGCAAAGCTGAAATATTGAGATGCGGGAGCCGGAAGTCAGAAAACGGAAGTCTGAATAGAACTGACTTCTGCTGACTTCTGATTCCCGGCCCCTGAATTCTGAATTTATGTCCTCCCTCATAAAAATTCTCCCTGACCATGTCATCAATAAGATCGCTGCGGGCGAGGTGGTGGAACGGCCGGCATCCGTGGTAAAGGAATTGATCGAGAACTCGATCGACGCCGGAGCGACCGACATATTCATCGACATCGAGGAGGCCGGCAAGCGGCTCATCCGCATTACGGACAACGGCAGCGGAATGTCGAACGAGGACGCCCGGACCGCGTTCCTGCGCCACGCCACGAGCAAGATAGCCGACGATACGGACCTGGAGTCCATTCGCACCATGGGCTTTCGGGGAGAGGCCCTCTCCAGCATCGCTTCGGTGTCCCGGGTACGACTGCAGAGCGCAATGAAGGGCGCGACATCCGGTGCGCTGATCGAGATTGAGGGCGGCAATGTCAAGGCAGTATCCGAGGCCGCCGCGCCGCAGGGTACCACCCTTGAGATCAGCCATCTTTTTTTCAATACCCCGGCCCGACGCAAGTTCCTGAAGAGCCCGGCAACCGAATTCTCGCATATCCTGACCGCGGTATCGCGCCAGGCCATGGCGCATCCTTCCATCCGTTTCAGGCTTACTCATAACAAAAAAACAGTGCTTGAACTTTCCCCCTCCCTGAGCATCAGGGAGCGGGCGTTCCAGCTTTACGGAGAAGAGATAGCCGGAAACCTGATCGAATTCACCGGCGGCGGGGACAGCGTTCATGTCCACGGTCTCATCGGCCGTCCCGGCACGAGCCGGGCGGACAAGACATACCAGGACTTTTTCGTTAACCGCCGCGCGGTCAAGAATCCGTCGCTCACGCACGCGCTCTACAGTGCCTGCGGTGACATGCTTATGCGCGACCGGCATCCCGTGGCATTCATCTTTATTGAGATCGATCCGGCGCTTGTTGACGTAAATGTCCATCCTGCCAAGGCCGAGGTCCGCTTTCGCAACCAGTCGCAGCTTCATGACCTGGTCCGGGACGTTATCAGGGAGGGCTTGCGCGGAACCGGAGAAACTGTCCGAATTGAGAACGCGGACAGGATCAAGGAAGCCATTGCGGATTTCGGAATGCGAAATGCGGGATATCACTTCACGCCGGAGGGAAGGGGTGTTTTCAGTCATCCTCTCCCCCTGAGGGAGAGGACCGAGGTGAGGGGTGATGTTTTTTCTTCACTTCCCCCTGTCTCCGAATCGCCGTTATCTGAACTGCACCCCCTCGCACAGATCCACGACTCCTTCATCATCGCGCAATCGAGAGAGGGGATGGCAATCGTCGACCAGCACGCGGCGCACGAGCGGGTGCTTTTCGAGCGTCTTCAGGACCAATTCGGAGCCGGGCAGGTTCCTGTTCAGGACCTTCTGGTACCGGACCAGGTTGAACTCGGGCCCGCGCAGAGCACGATGCTTGCTGAATATCTGCCGGAGCTTTCCAAACTCGGGTTCATGGTGGAGGATTTCGGGAATGGCACATTCGTGATCAAGGCAGTGCCGGCTCTGATGGTCGGCGCCGATTACAGGCAGTTACTTCTCGATATTCTCGATGAAGTGAACATCCACGGCAAAAGCGGGAAAATGCTTGAAGTGCGTGATGAGATGCTGAGCGTGATGGCTTGCCATCCCGCGATCAAGGTGCATCGTCATCTCGAACGGCAAGAGATGGAAAAGCTTCTTGCCGACCTGTTCAAATGCCGTATGCCGCATACCTGTCCGCACGGGAGGCCGACGATCGTTCGGTTTTCCCTGGTTGAGATCATGAAGATGTTCAAGAGGATGTAGTTATTCAATCTTTCTCACCCCGTCACTTGGACCGCTCGTTAGAAGAACCCTTGACATACCATTCTGCATTCTGTTATAAATACACACGTGTAGTTAACATTTATTACGGAGAGCAAAATGGCGTTTAATACAAAAACAGTGATCAGAATAACCGGGCTCACTCAGCGGCAGATCGACTACTGGGACCGGACCCATTTTATCAAGCCATCCATCAAGGAGGCATCGGGATACGGAACGGCCCGTCTCTATCCTTCATCGACCTTGTCCAGTTAAAGGTCGCCAAGATGCTTATCGAAAAGGGGATATCACTCCAAAAGATACGGAAGTCCATTAACTATCTCAAAAAGAACTTTCCTGATATCGAGAAACCTCTTGCGCAGATGAGGTTTATCACGGATGGGGAGACCATCTTTGTTCTGACAGACAATAAAAAGAAGATACTTGATACGCTCTCCAAAGGGCAGATGGTCTTTGCGCTGGCCATCGGGGAATTGATCGAGGAACTCACCGCTGAGGTCCAGAAGCTCGATCAGGAGAAAAAGTACAAGGTTTCTATCAAGGGGAAGGCTTACGATGTCGTTATGCACCCGGACCTGGAGGAAGGCGGCTTCTGGGTCGATTGTCCCGCGCTTCCCGGTTGTGCCTCGCAGGGGGATACCGTGGAAGAGACATTGGGGATGATCAAGGACGCCATCAAGGGACATCTTGAGGTGGAGGCTGAAAAGAACAAAAAGAAGAAGGCAGCTGCATAAATGTCCGGTCTTCATAATCTTAAGCCCGACAGGGTGGTGAAGGCCTTCGAGCGGGTAGGCTGGAAAAATGAAGGGCAACGAGGCAGCCACGTCAAGCTGACTAAAGAAGGAAATCCGATCATTCTTTCGATCCCGGTGCATAAAGGAAAGCCGATCAAGAGTGGTTGCTTACTGATCAGATAAAGAAGGCGGGGCTGACTTTTGAGGAGTTTCTGAAATATTATAAGTAAGTCTCATCGGCTGCTTAAGATGAGAGCAAGGGTAAGGAAGCGACCCCCGCATTGCGGAGATCACAGCGCGGTTAGATCTAAAGGAACAAGCCTAAATGATTCTATCGGAGAAGGACTATGCCTAAGAAAAAATGTTTTGTCATAACGCCAATCGGAACAGATAACAGTGAAATAAGGGATCATTCTGAATAAATTGCTGAAACATATCATACAACCAATTGTTGGTAAGCTTGGATATAATGAACCGATTCGATCTGATAAAATAACTACCCCAGGCATAATTACTATGCAGATAGTAGAGCATCTCGTCAACGATGATCTTGTCATTGCTGATTTAACCGGCGGCAACCCTAATGTCTTTTATGAACTCGCAATACGCCATATTACTAAAAAACCTTTTGTACAATTAATTAAGCATGGTGACCATATACCATTTGACGTCACCGTAATAAGAACTATTGAATTTGATCTTAAGGATCTTGATAACGTTGAACAATGTAAAAAAATGCTTGAAGATCAGATTCGTGAAACGGAAAAAAATCCAACTATGATAAGCAGCCTAATTCCAGCTACGCTTGATTTAATAGAGCCATACAAAGCATCCAAGCCTTTGGAAAAAAAGATGGAAGACATGATCGGAATTCTTCTTAAAATATTACCGATTCAATTAGACATGCATAAGGATATAAGAGAAGTACTCGATAGATATAAAAGTGGAGGACAACCTATGCTTGGGTTGCTTGAAGCATACGATTGGGATCAGACTCGGAAAAATATGTTTAGGAAAGGCACTTGCCGAAGGTGGACCTTGGGGCGCTCAGAAGTCACGTCAGATACAATCTGACGTCTCAGGGGGGACACCTCCGGGAAATGAACCCCAAAAATAAAAACCAGGGGAAAGATTTATCTATGAAATTAGCAAGATTCAGGGTTAGTTATATCATAATAATCATCGGCATCATGCCGATAATTGCAGTTACCGGCTGCACCATGAACATCAATCGCGACGAGCTCCTCAGTCAGATCATGACTGAGAAGCCGCCACTGGTTGTGGATGTCCGCTCACAGCAAGAATACGACCGTGACCATGTGCCGGGCGCTGTGCATATCCCATTTTACTCGATCGGCTCCGGTCTGAAAGGGCTGGGCTATCCAAAGACGGACCCTGTCGTTCTCTATTGCGAGCATGGTCCGCGTTCCGGCATCGCCGGGATATCCCTGTATCTATCCGGCTATGAAAAGGTGTATTCACTGGATGGCAACATGAAAGGCTGGAGAAAGAGCGAGTTCCCGATCGAGATCATCACCCATTGACCAAATAAGAGCACTTAGACACGGAAGAATCGGATGAAACCTATGATAAAATCGGATTACAATAGGTTTAAGGTACTTATAGCCCTTCATCCTAGAGGTGAGCTGCTTTTCCGGAAATAATCGATTTTATCCGTTCTTATCCGCATTAATCCGTGGCAAAGGTCGTTTCTAGCATTAAATCCATGCCAAACAACAAACCCATCCTTATCATTGCCGGGCCCACTGCCGTGGGGAAGACTGACGCGTCTATCCAGCTCGCCCGGGAGCTCGGCGCGGAGATCGTGAGCGCCGATTCCATGCAGATCTACCGCGGTATGGACATCGGGACTGCCAAACCCACCCCGGAACAGCGAAAACTCGTGTATCACCACATGATCGACATCGTGGCGCCTGATCAACCCTACAGCGTCGGCGATTACCTCCGTGACGCCCGTGCGGCCATCGATGGGATCCTTGCTTCGGGAGGGACCCCCGTCGTGGTTGGCGGTACCGGGCTGTATATCCGCGCGCTCACGAAGGGGTTGTTTCACGGGCCCCCTGCGGACCTTGACCTGAGAGAGCGGCTGCTGCTGCGAGAGGCCGAGGGAGGAACCGGGGCCCTCTATGCCGATCTGGTAAAGGTCGATCCCGAGGCAGCGGTCAAGATCCACCCGAACGATCTCCGGCGCACAATCAGGGCGCTTGAAGTGTATTATCTGCGAGACAGAAAACTATCGGATTTTCAGCTGGAGCACTCGTTTCAGGACAGGCCATACCGCGTTCCGGTTGATTTTTCTCGTCAGGAACCGGAGCGAACTATATGCCCGCATCGAACAGCGCGTGGACCAGATGATCGCAGAAGGGCTTGAGGACGAGGTGAGAAGATTGATGGAGCACGGGTATCCTCGCGAGCTTTCCTCGATGCAGGGACTGGGGTACAAACACTTTCATGGATTATTTCCTCGGCAAGACGTCGCGGGAGGAGGCAGTGACGCTTCTCAAACGCGATACAAGGCGGTTTGCCAAGCGTCAGTTCACCTGGTTCCGCCGGGAGCCCGAGGCGGTCTGGGTGGACGTCACGGGCCTCATTGAGCCGGGCGAAATCGTTGCGAGAATAAAGAAAAACATTGAAATTTCAAACAAGGTAGTATAAGATTACAAAAATTATTTGTGTTACAGCGCCTGGACAGTGTGCAGCACGCTCGTGACGGCTTCACGGAGGGTTGGATGGGTAAGTCGCAGGTAAATCTCCAGGACATTTTTTTAAACCAGATGCGCAAGGAAAAGATGCCCGTAACGATGTATCTTGTGAACGGTGCGCGTCTCACGGGGACGATCAAGGGGTTTGATAACTTTGTCATCCTGTTGAAGCAGGAGAACCAGCAGCTTGTTTACAAACACGCCATCTCGACCATCATCCCCGATAAGCCTGTCGAATTTCTGGAAGACCGTGGAAATGAAAAAAGAAGCAGAGCAGGGTGCAGTGCAAAGCTAAACAGCAAAAACAAATGGATTCGGACGCAGATATGTGCGGAACATGCGGATGTACAGTCTTGGTACCATCTGCGTTGATCTGCGAAAATCTGCGTCCCCTGCATTTTCTAAGGGATTTTATTTCATGGTAAGGCAGGCGACAAAGTCGGAAAAAATAAGCATCGGTGTGATCGGCGGCAGCGGCTTGTATGAAATGGAGGGGCTGACGCAGATCAAGACCGTCAAGATCACGACGCCCTTCGGCAAGCCCTCGGACGATTATATTATCGGTACCCTTCACGGCACAGCGGGTAGCCTTCCTGCCCCGACACGGCCGCGGGCATCGCATCATGCCGACGGACATCAACTACCGGGCAAACATCTATGGCATGAAAAAGCTCGGCGTGGAACGCATCATCTCCGTGAGCGCCGTTGGCAGCATGAAGGAAGAGATCAAGCCCGGCGACATCGTGATCCCGGACCAGTTCTACGACCATACGAAGCAACGACGGAGCACATTCTTCGGAAACGGCGTCGTGGCGCACGTGGGCATGGCGGACCCGGTCTGTGCCCATCTCAGCTCCGATACTCATCGAGGCCGGGGCAAGGATTGGAGCAACGGTGCATCGAGGGCGGCACTTACCTCTGCATGGAGGGGCCGCAGTTCTCGACGCGCGCCGAGTCGCTCATCTACCGCACATGGAACGTGGACGTCATAGGCATGACGAACGCCACCGAGGCCAAGCTTGCGCGCGAGGCCGAGATATGCTACAGCACCATCGCCCTTGCCACGGACTACGATTGCTGGCACCACAGCGAGGAGGCCGTGACCGTCGAGGCCGTTCTTGCGGTGATGAGGCACAACATCGAAACGTCAAAGCGCATGATCCGCGAGGCTGTCCGCATCCTGGGCGGAGTCACGGAACTGTGCCTGCGGCGAGTCGCTCCGGAACACGATCATGACGCCGGAAAAGCTGATACCGGCGAAAACGAAGAGAGACCTGGCGCCGATCATCGGGAAATATATGAAAAAGTCAAAATGAACGGAGCACACGGAAGAATGCAGAAATGTGTTTCATTGATCACGTATCAGATTTATCGTATTTTGCATATTTGCCTTTTGAATATATTTCAATGGAGGTTTTGCTTCGTGAGTTTACTTGTCGTCGGTACGGTCGCGCTCGATTCGGTCAAGACCCCTTTTGGAAACGTTGATAATGCCCTCGGCGGTTCAGCCACCTATTTCTCAACATCAGCGAGCTATTTTGCCGATGTCCGCCTCGTGGCGGTGATCGGCGAGGATTTCCCCAGGGAACATATCCAGTTTCTCAAGAGCAAAAACATCGACACCCGGGGTCTTGAGGTCCAGAAGGGCGAGACCTTTCGCTGGAAAGGGGAGTATGGCTATGATCTGAACGAGGCGCATACCCTTGCCACGGATCTGAACGTACTGGCGACCTTCAAACCGAATATTCTGGATGACTATAGAAACTCGGATGTCGTGTTCCTGGCGAACGTGGACCCGGAGATACAACTCGACGTCTTGCGGCAGGTCAAAAAACCGAAGCTGGTGGCCTGCGATACCATGAATTACTGGATATCGAGCAAGCCCGATGCGCTCAAACGGACACTGAAGGAAGTGGACTTGCTGACCATCAATGAATCGGAGATCAGACAACTTGCCGGAGAGTCGAGCCTGGTCAAGGCGGCGAAGAGCGTACAGGCCATGGGTCCGAAGACGATCGTCGTCAAGCAGGGAAGCTATGGCGCCCTCATGTTCAACGGCCACAGCGTATTCAGTGCCCCTGCATATCCGCTCGAATCCGTGTTCGACCCCACAGGTGCCGGAGATACGTTTGCGGGCGGTTTTATGGGATATCTGGCGAGCACCATGAATTTCTCTGAAGAGAGTATGAGAAAGGCCGTGATCTTCGGAAGCGTCATGGCTTCGCTGAACGTGGAGGCATTCAGTCTTGACCGGCTCCGGAGCCTGGATTACAAGGAGATCGAGGCCAGGTACCGTGAGTTCAAGAAGCTTACCCATTTCGAAGATATATAATTGAGAAGTTCCAAATAACAAGCGCCCAATAACAATTTTAGCCATGTTTACGATCGACCCAAACATAACTGAGAAAGACCTGAGGGGAAAGCATATATTCAAGGTGCTCCTTTCAATGAACGTCCACCAGGTTGCCACACCGGAGACGAGCCTTGAGGATGCGCGAAGCTACGTGTTTTTTATCCGCGAGGGGAGAAACAGGATCTCTGTTTACATCGGGATTCATTTACTGCTTACCGACCGGAAACTTATTTACGCTCATTCAGCGAACCCTTTTTTTGAAGACAAGATGCTGGAGGTAGAGGACGAGGCGCGGGACTTCGCCGAGTACATGGGCGCGATGATGGATGAGGTACATTTTGCGGGCATGTCCGATCTGGAGCAGGACTGCTGGATAGATGATCAAGGTTTCTTCAGCACGAAAACACAGCCGGAGGCTGCTCCTGTTTCAGAGCAACCGGCAGTGCCGGAACAGCCCAAACCACCTCTCGTACCCGCTCCTGCTGCGCAGCCGCCGGCAGAGCTTGAGCAACTGGTAGTGCCAGAGCAGCCGGCAGTGCTTGAGCAACTGGTAGTGCCAGAGCCATCGGTAGCGCCAGAGCCACCCAAACCATTGTTCACGCCCGTTCCTGCTGCGCGGGCGCCAGTAGAGCCGGAGCAATCCGCGCCGGCGGCGGGGGCACTAAGCGCGCCTGCACCCCCTGCTATACCTGTGCAGCC
>CAVWIL010000014.1:0-144399 GCA_963755045.1 Nitrospirota bacterium
AAGGCCTGGAGCGTGCGCCGCACAGGTCTCTTTTATTCGCCACAGGCATTACTCGGGATGAGCTTGCCAAGCCCATGATCGGCATCGCCACGAGCTTTACGGACCTGATCCCCGGGCACATCGGCATGCGCGATCTGGAGCGGTTCATCGAAAAGGGTGTGCACGCCGGCGGCGGATGGCCGCTCTTCTTTGGCATGCCCGGCATCTGCGATGGTATTGCCATGGGCCACATTGGCATGAATTATTCACTGCCGTCCCGCGAATTGATCGCTGACATCGTTGAGTCCGTTTCCATGGCCCATGCCTTTGACGGCCTGGTGCTGCTTACAAACTGTGACAAGATCACGCCGGGCATGCTCATGGCTTCTGCGCGGACTCAATATCCCCACGATCGTGGTGACTGCCGGCGCCATGCATTCCGGGAACTTTCAGCGGCAAACGGGTGAATCTCATTTCAGCGTTTGAGGCCGTGGGCAAGGTGCGGAAGGGCGAGATGTCCATGGCTGATCTGGCCGAACTCGAGACCTGCGCCTGCCCGGGTCCTGGTTCGTGCCAGGGGATGTACACTGCGAACACCATGGCCTGCGTGACCGAGTCACTCGGCATGAGCCTGCCGGGATGCGCCACGGCGCTGGCTGTTTCGGGCGAGAAGCGCAGGATCGCTTTCGAGAGCGGCAAGCGGATCGTCGGACTGGTAAAGAAGATCTCACGCCGCGGAAGATCATGACCAAGAACGCGTTCGAGAACGCCATCCGCATCGATATGGCGCTCGGCGGCTCGACGAATACAACGCTCCATATCCCTGCCATTGCGCATGAGGCAGGCATCGGCATCTCCATCGAGATGTTTGACCGGATCAGCCGCACGACACCCCATCTGTGCAATATGCTGCCCGGCGGTCCTACCTATATGGAGGACCTCGATGCTGCAGGCGGCATACCGGGTGTGTTGTCGCGCTTCACGAAAATGCTCAAGCCTTCGCCGACCGTGAGCGGCAGATCGATCGTGGACAATGCAAAGGCAGGCCGCGTAGGTAATGCCGAGGTGATCCGCACGCTCGACAAGGCTTATCACAAAGAGGGCGGCATCGCCGTGCTCTCCGGCAACCTCGCGCCGAACGGCTGCGTGGTAAAGCAGACGGCGGTGAGTGACAGTATGAAGAAGTTCGAGGGTACGGCTATCGTGTTCGATTCCGAGGAAGAGGCCATGAAGGCCATCTTGAACAACAAGATCAAGGCGGGCCACGTGATCGTGATCCGTTACGAGGGGCCCAAAGGCGGTCCTGGCATGCGCGAGATGCTTTCGCCTACGTCGGCCATCTCCGGCATGGGGCTCGGGGAATCCGTTGTTCTGCTGACCGACGGCAGGTTCTCGGGCGGTACTCGCGGACCCTGCATCGGCCACATCTCTCCCGAGGCTGCGGAGGGCGGACCCATTGCGGTCAGTGCGGAACGGGGACAGGATCATTCTCGACATCCCGAACCGTTCGCTTTCGATCAAATTGTCCAAGGCGGAAATGAAGAAGCGGCTTGCGAAATGGAAGCCCCGGGAGCCGAAGATAAAATCGGGCTGGCTCGCACGGTATGCGAAGGTGGTCACGTCGGCGAATACCGGAGCGATCGTACGATAAACATCAAATCTCAAGCACCGAATAACAACTGAATTTCAAGCATCACATTCGAATCAATGTGGAATTCGGTTGTTGGTGCTTAGCTGAGATTTGTCATTTTGGGATTTGGAATTTTCAACGATAGGTGAAACCATGTCCAACAAACAGATCACGGGTGCAGAAATTTTTCTCGAATGCCTGAAGAAGGAGAAGGTTGATACGCTCTTCTGCTATCCAGGCGGCGTCGTGCTCAAGATATTCGATGTCCTCTATGATCAGAAGGATGTCCGCATTATTCTGCCGCGTCATGAGCAGGGCGGGGTCCACATGGCCGACGGTTATGCCCGCTCTACGGGCAAAGTCGGCGTCGCGCTGGTGACGTCCGGTCCGGGAGCCACGAACGTGGTCACCGGCCTTACCACTGCATATATGGATTCCATTCCGATCGTCGTGTTCACCGGCCAGGTGCCCACGGCCCTCATCGGCAACGATGCGTTCCAGGAAGCGGACATCGTCGGCATCACGCGACCCTGCACCAAGTACAATTTCCTCGTAAAGGACGTGAAGGATATCGCCCAGACAATCAAGGAGGCCTTCTATATCGCCTCCACAGGACGGCCGGGCCCGGTGCTCATTGACCTTCCGCGCGATGTGGTGACGAACAAGGCCGATTTTATTTACCCCGACAAGGTCGAGATCAGGAGCTATAATCCGACGGTTACCGGAAATAAGTGGCAGATCAAGCAGGCTGCCGAAGCGATTGCCAAGGCAAAGAAACCGGTGGCCTATATCGGCGGCGGCGTTATTCTTTCGAATGCCGCGGCGGAGATCCTCGAGTTTGCCGAGATCACGAAGATACCGGTGACTCATACCCTGATGGGTATTGGCGGTTTCCCGGGGACACATCCACTCTCGCTCGGCATGCTCGGCATGCATGGCACGTACTATGCCAACATGGCGATCCATAATTCCGACCTCATTGTCGCCATTGGCGCGCGCTTCGACGATCGGGTGACGGGCAAGGTGGAGGGATTTGCGCCTGATGCCAAGATCATCCATATCGACGTTGATCCGACCTCGATCAGGAAGAACGTGCGTGTGGATATCCCGATCGTGGGCGATGTGAAACATGTGATGACGGATCTCAACAAGGAGCTCCACCATATCAAGGAACCCTGGGATGCGATCCGCAAGAGCTGGCTCAAGCAGATCGACGCCTGGCGCGAAGAAAGGCCGCTCACCTACGAATATGCAGATGACGTCATCAAGCCGCAATTCGTGGTCGAGAAGCTTTACGAGGTCACGAAGGGAGATGCGATCATCGTGACCGATGTGGGCCAGCACCAGATGTGGGCCGCGCAGTACTACAAATTCGATAAACCCCGGAACTGGCTCTCCTCCGGCGGACTTGGGACCATGGGGTACGGGTTCCCGGCTGCCCTTGGCGCCAAGGTGGCCAATCCCAACAGGGAAGTGTTCTGTATCTCCGGCGACGGCGGCATCCAGATGAACATCCAGGAACTTGCCACGTCGGTGGAGAACCACATCCCGGTCAAGGTGGTGATCCTGAACAACCGCTTCCTCGGCATGGTGAGGCAGTGGCAGGAATTATTCTACCAGGAACGATATTCCTCGGTGGACCTCGGCAGCACCCCTGACTTCGTGAAGGTGGCTGAGGCCTACGGCGCCATCGGCCTGCGCGCGGTGAAGCCCGTGGACGTGGTGCCGGTGCTCAAGGAGGCGCTCAAAGCCAAGCGGACAGTGTTCATGGACTTTGTAACCGCGCGGTACGAAAAAGTGTTCCCCATGGTACCTGCAGGTGCGTCCATCAATGAGATGATCTTCGGGGAAGAGATGAAAAAGGAAGAAAAGAAGCTGAAAGCGGTGAAGTAATTTCGGATTTCGGAATGCGGATTGCGGAATAAAACTGCGATCAAAGAAGCTAAGGCGGGCAAACGATGAAACATATCATATCCGTATTGGTGGAAAACAAATTCGGTGTACTGTCGCGGGTGTCGGGGCTTTTCAGCGGCAGGGGGTTCAATATTGAGACCATCTCGATCGGCCCCACGCTCGATCCGACGATCTCGCAGATGACGATCGTGACCGCGGGAGATGAACGAATCCTCGAGCAGATCATCAAACAGCTCAACAAGCTCATCGATGTGATCAAGGTCACTGACCTCGCGGAAAAGGAGTTCGTGGAACGGGAGATGTGCCTCATCAAGGTCAATGCTCCTGCCGAGCACCGGGCAGAGGCGCTTCGGATAGCCGACATCTTCCGTGCGCGTGTTGTTGATTCCTCGCAGAAGAGCTACACGTTCCAGGTAACGGGAGATGAAAAGAAGATCGCGGCGATCATCGAGCTCTTGAGGCCCATCGGCATCAAAGAGATAGTGCGCACCGGCAAAGTTGCCATAACGAGGGAATGATTATGAATTTTGGAATGCGGATTGCGGATTTTAAAAAAAGCACGTGTCATGCCGGCCGATTATGCGCGTTGGCGCTGCTTCTGCTCTTGATCCTCGCCGGCTGCGCCGAGAAGGGACCGGTTCTTCTCACGATCGGGTATCAGGCACCTTCGGAAAAAGCAGCAACAGCATCAACGATATCCGTCGGGATAAGTCCCTTACGGGACGAACGCGGAGAGCCTCCATCCGTCCTGGGCAAAAGGAAGATCCCGAGCGGTATGCAGAGCGATTACGTTGTAAAGGGCACGGTGGCGGATACCGCCACGGCAATCCTGAAAGAAGCGTTTACCGCGCGCGGAATTGCGGTGAAGGACATTGCGAATTGGGATCTGACAGCCGACGGCATGAATGACGCGGGAGCAGATCTTCTGCTCGGCGGCGAGATCAAGACACTGTGGCTTGAATCCAAGCCCAGTTCGATGCTCACCCAATTGAAGGCATCTGTTCAGATCAGGATAACCGTCGGGAGCAGGCTGGAGAAAAAGATACTCAGAACGATCAATGTGAGCAGCAAACTCGACCAGGAGGTCCTCTATTCACAGGAACGACTGGAATCCGCGCTTGACGAGGCGCTGTCATCGGCCGTGAACCAGATATTCCAGGATGACGAAGTGAAAAAGCGGATCCAGTAGGTTCATCGTGCGAACCGCGGGTTGCTCGGGTCCGCACAGCATGCATTGTTTCCTGTTCCACGAACGGGCTGTTGTACAAATCCCTGTTGCATCATTCCGAACGAAGTAAGGAATCCGTCACGGGACTGACTGTAAAAATCTTTCTCCCGTCGGGCACATCGACAAAACTGCGCTTATCAGACTGTTATAAGAGGGTCGACTATTTATACATTATTGAAAAGGAGACAGGATGAAGATTTATTATGAAAAAGATGCAAATATGAAGCTGCTCAAGGGCAAAAAGGTGGCGGTGATCGGCTACGGCAGCCAGGGTTTTGCCCATTCGAACAATCTCAAGGAGAGCGGCATTGATGTGATGGTCGGTCTGCGCAAGGGGAGCAAGTCCTGGGACAAGGCGGCCGGCGCCGGTCTCAAGGTTGTTGAACCTTCAGAAGCCGCGAAGGCGGCTGATATCATCATGGTCCTGGTGCCGGACGAACTGCAGGGTGATATGTACAGGAAGTACATCGAGGGGAATATCAAGAAGCGGGCCTACCTCGCGTTTGCCCACGGGTTCAATATTCATTTCGGCCAGATCGTACCACGCGAGGACGTGAACGTGTTCATGGTCGCGCCCAAGAGCCCCGGCCATCTGGTCCGCTCTCAGTACACCAAGGGAGAGGGCGTTCCAGGGCTCATCGCAGTTCATCAAGATCCATCGAAAAACACCAAGGACATGGCGCTCGCTTATGCCGCGGCGATCGGATGCGCCAGAGCGGGGGTAATCGAGACATCGTTCCGCGAAGAGACGGAGACAGACCTCTTCGGAGAACAGGCGGTCCTGTGCGGCGGCGCCACCGCGCTAATCCAGGCAGGGTACGAGACCCTGGTGGAAGCAGGCTATGCGCCCGAGATGGCATATTTCGAGTGCCTCCACGAACTCAAGCTGATCGTGGACCTTATTTATGAGGGCGGTATTTCGAATATGCGCTATTCCATCAGCAATACTGCTCAATACGGCGACCTGACCCGCGGGCCACGACTCATTACCGATGAGACCAGGAAGGAAATGAAGAAGATCCTGACCGAGATCCAGACGGGCCAGTTCGCGAAGGAGTGGATGCTTGAGAACATGGCGAACAAGCCGACATTCAACGCGCTCACGAAAAAAGGCCAGACGCACCCCATCGAGGAAGTGGGCGGACGTCTCAGAAAAATGATGCCCTGGCTCCAGAAGGGCAAACTGGTGGATAAGAGCAAGAACTAAGGATTTTGCCACAGAGGACACAGAGAGCATATCACGAGATAAACTCAGAAGGGTTTCGTTTATTTTTTAGAAATCCGTATTCATCCGTGCCCTCCGTGGTAAAAGGGGTTTCGCTCATGATGAAAAACTACGGGATCCCGGTGGCTGCCGAAGGATGGCCGTTCATCATCCCTCTCGCAATCGTTACAATAGTGCTGTTTGCCTTCGGCTGGAAGAATACGGCTTTCGTGTCGCTCGTGCTTACTCTTTTCGTCCTGTTCTTCTTCCGTGATCCGGACCGCGCCATTCCCGAGGGTAAAGGCATCGTGGTATCGCCTGCCGACGGGAAGGTGATCGTGATCAAGGACATCTACGAGCCCGCATACCTTAAACAGGAAGTAAAGCAGATCAGCATTTTTCTGTCCGTGTTCAACGTGCATGTGAATCGTGCACCGATCGGCGGCGCGGTCGAGGTCGTCAAGTATAACCCCGGCAAATTCCATGTCGCGTCCGTTGACAAGGCTTCACTGGATAACGAACAGACCGCGATGCTCATTGCTTCCGGAAAAGACAAAGTTCTGGTGAAGCAGATCGCCGGACTCATCGCGAGGCGCATTATATGCTATGCCAGGCCCGGAGATACGATCAAGACGGGCGAGCGGTACGGCCTGATCCGTTTTGGCTCACGGGTTGATCTCTTTTTGCCCAGGACCGCGGAGATCAAGGTAAAGCTTGGTGACCGGGTCAGGGGCGCGCAGGACGTTATCGGGGTGCTTCATTGAGAAAAGGAATTTACATACTTCCCAATCTTATCACACTGCTGAGCATGTTCGGGGGGTTCTATTCCATCGTTGCTTCGCTCAATTCCGATTACGAGCGGGCCGCATGGGCCATCATGATCGCGTCGGTCTTTGATGTGTTGGACGGGTGGGTCGCGCGGATAACGCATACGGCGACACGCTTCGGCATTGAAATAGACTCGCTCTCGGACGTGATCTCTTTTGGCGTTGCGCCAGGCGTCCTGGTGTATACCTGGACGCTGTCGTCCTTTGGGAAAATTGGCTGGCTTGGTGCGTTCTTTCTGGTCGCCTGCGCAGCACTCCGGCTTGCGAGGTTCAACATACAGATGAGCGGCGCGGAGAAAAAACACTTTACCGGGCTGCCGACGCCTGCCGCCGCTTTGATGATCGCCACCACGGTGCTTGCATACGAAGACGTCATCGAAAGTCTTGAGCAATGGAAATTGGTGCGGCTGGCCGATGTAATGGTCAAGGATTACTGGGTGTTGGCGATGACGTTCCTGCTGGCCGGCCTCATGGTAAGCAATATTACCTACCACAGCCTGAAGGAGGCCAATTTGAAGGAGCGACGTCCCTTCGGGATACTCGTCGTCATCGCGGCCTTTCTGGCGCTGGTGGCATATCATCCCGCACTCGTCCTGTTTTTTGTTTCACTGACCTATGTATCGATCGGCCTTGCCGAGGCCCTGTACCGGTTGCTCAGGAAACCGAAAACCGCCACTTCTTAGTCCATTAAGAAACCTCGACAATGAGGATGCGAGAGATTAAGAAGGCGGCCTTAATCTCTTTTTTTATTAGCGCGGTCTTTGACCGCAACTGAAATATAACCCCATCCCCACCTGACCTCCCCTTGAAGGGGAGGAATTTTTAATCTTCTCCCCCTACAAGGGGGAGATTGAGAGGGGGATGGGTCATAAAGCGCTGTTCAAATATTCGCGCCAACATGTCAAGTTCTGGGGAGAAATGATATAGGATTCTGTCCGCTCATGCGGGATTCATGGCCGTATGATGCAGAGGTGCCTATCATGAGCAAGATCATCAGAATATTCGACACCACGCTTCGCGACGGAGAACAGTCTCCGGGAGCGAGCATGAACGTTGAGGAAAAGATCACCCTGGCGAAGCAGCTTGCACGGCTCGGTGTGGATATCATCGAGGCAGGGTTCGCCATCAGCTCGCCCGGTGATTTCGAGGCCATCAAGAGGATCGGCGCCGAGGTCGAGGGCCCGGTGATCTGCAGCCTCGCGCGGGCGCGGAAAGAGGACATTGACCGCGCCTGGGAAGCGTTGAAAGACGCCCCAAAACGGCGTATCCATACCTTCCACTCTACGTCCGATATCCACCTGAAGCACCAGTACCGGATCTCGCGCGAAGAGGCCTTGAAACGCTCCGTTGAGATGGTCAAACACGCGCGCTCGTATGTGGATGACGTAGAGTTCTCTCCCATGGACGCCACGCGGACGGATATTTCCTACCTTCACGAGGTCGTTGAGGCGGTGATCGAGGCGGGAGCGAATACGGTGAACATCCCCGATACGGTCGGCTATGCAACGCCCGAGGAGTTCGGCGCACTGATCAAGGGTATCAAGGAAAGGGTCCCGAACATCGACAAGGCGGCGATATCCGTCCATTGTCACAATGACCTCGGTCTTGCGGTCGCGAATGTCCTGTCCGCGATCCGGAACGGCGCTGAGCAGGTCGAGTGCACGGTAAACGGCATCGGCGAGCGCGCAGGCAACTGCTCCATGGAAGAGGTCGTCATGGCGCTCCGCACGAGGAAGGACTTTTTCAACGCCGATTCACGGGTGCATTCAGAAGAGATCATCCGCACGAGCAGGCTGGTGACCAAGATCACCGGTATTCCGGTGCAGCCGAACAAGGCGATCGTGGGCGCGAATGCCTTTGCTCATGAGTCCGGCATCCATCAGGACGGGCTTTTGAAAGAGCGGACCACCTACGAGATCATGCGCCCGGAATCGATCGGTCTGGTAAAGACAAATCTGGTTCTCGGCAAGCACTCGGGCAGGCACGCCTTCCGCGACCGGCTGAAGCAGATGGGGTATGACTTTTCCGAAGAAGACCTGAACAAGGCCTTCGAGCGGTTCAAACATGTTGCGGACCAGAAAAAAGAAGTGTTCGATGAGGACCTTGAGGCAATCGTCTCCGATGAGATGCAGCAGATCCAGGAAGTGTACGTGCTCCTGCATCTGAGCGCCCAGAGCGGCACCGGGCGTCAAACCCACCGCGACCGTTGAAATGCAGGTCAACGGTAAGCACCGTAAAACAGACAGGCACCGGCGACGGACCGGTCGACGCGGTATACCGGACGATAGCTCTGATGACGGGAACGAAGAGCAAGCTTGATGCGTATCTGGTGAAGGGAATTACCGGCGGAACGGACGCGCTCGGCGAGGTGACCGTGAAGGTTGAGGAAGAGGGCAAGAAGGTCGCGGGCCACGGCGCGGACACGGACATCATTGTGGCAAGCGCCAAGGCCTATGTGAATGCGCTGAACAAGCTGGAGTATTGGAAACAGGGAAGGCCGAGAAGTAGTTAATCCGGTTTTCGCGGATCGTCGTTTCTGAATAGGTGAATAATAATTAAAGGCCCCCTTTGTGGGGCCTTTTTGTTTGAAGCAATGAAAGCAATTGATTGAAACTCATGGACGATTCTTTGCCTGTCTACCTCGTCGACCTTATTGTTCCTAGTTCTCTTCCATAAAATACTGCGGTATGTGATCGAGTAGCGTAATGCAATGAACTTGCGTGCTTTATCCCAATGTCGAGAACTGTTGTATCCAAAAAGTTCCTATGGTTTCTGGATTTTTTATATGATATGATCAGGCCAGTTATAGTAGCGAGATTTAATCAGAATTAATTCGGACCTTCGATAAGGTCCGTAGTTGCCTGGAAACGCCATCCTTGATCACTGTATCGATGTATTTCCCTTCCCGAGTAAGGTTCGTTAAAGTGATGGCGTCTTTTATGTCGCTTTTCGCTGATGAGCTCTCATTCAGCTCACGTTCGTGCTTTACGGAGGTTGTCCGTATGAACCGAACAGCATATCCCTGGTCCATTGCAAAATAGGCGATCTTTCTCCAGTAGTGGCCTGTCGACTCCAGCCCGATAAGAACATCCTTCATCCCGTACTTCGCTTTGAGATCTTCTGTTATTCGTACGAATTGATCGAATCCTTTCCGGGAGTTATACACCTTCGGATACCGGCCCAGGACAGTTCCCTCCCTGTTCATAAATCCAACCGCATTAAAATCGTTGCCTATGTCTATACCCATCACTAATGTTGTCTGCTTTATCCTTTGACGCCTTTCGACCTGCCTGTTATAATCGTTATCAAACATGGCAATTTCTCCTTTCCGTTAATAGTTTTACTCCGATATGTAAACTTTAACAGATAAGAAGTTGCCATGTTTACTTCCCACCTCCTTATAGTAAGCTGAAGTTGATGAAGTTTTCATTATAGAAATATATACAGTAACAAACCGTATATGTTAGCGCCTAGATCGGTTCTACCCCTAATAATGATTAAACTAACACGAGGGTTTGGATGAAAAGAAGATCGGGTGAGGATCGAAGAAAGTTCAATGATCCAAATTATAGAGGGCCAGATAGGAGAAGTGGAAAAGACAGAAGGTCTGGCAAAGACCGTCGAAAATCAGTTTCTATGGCATTTGAAAGTTGATACGGGGACAGCCACTCGGGGCTGCCCCTCAAATTTTTCATTCACTATGAACGACTACTTATTTGCACTTATGCTTTCTCTGCGGCTTTCTCTCTTCCCGCTGTCGGCACAGACACTACATATCCCAAAACAGTGCCGATCAGGCCTCCGACCACGAGGCTTACCGTTGCCGCGCAGGCAATCCCGACCACGATGCCCATGACCACCGCTGCCCTTACGAAAAGCGTGGGATCAACCGCACCACCCATGATCTTCTGGAGCAGGATCAGTGTCCCGAAGCTCCCGAAGTAGAATCCCGGCATGATCCCGAACACCAGGAAAACCAAACCACCTGCAGCTGCACCGATCTTCATCCCTGTTTTTACTGTCTCGTTCTTCATGGCATATCTCCTTTTAGCCTAAGCTATTTTATTTTTTAGATCTCTATCGACTATCTATGTGCGGCTTTTGCTTCACCGTTATTTTCCTTGGACTGGGTGCCCGGTTCAAGTACCTTGCCCACGAGCCAACCAACGGTCGATGTGGCTGTTACGATCACGATACCGGTCACGAGAACTCCGATAAGCATGGATGCAAGCACGATGACCCTGGCTAAGAGTCCCGGCTGGAGCGGAAGACCGAAAAGCCATCCTGCGATATTAATACCCATTGCGCCTCCTAATAGACTGCCGGGCAGAAGCCCAAAAATCGCGAAGAGCACCAGTCCTGCGCCTGCCCCGATGTAGGTTGTCTTTCTTGATATTGTGGTCTTCATGGTCATGTCCTCCTTTTTCGCTCAGTCTTGCCTGATATATTGCAGGTCGCGTGCCAACATGTAACTGTTTGAATTAATGATAAACAGATTCCAATCTGTTTGGCAGAAGTGAGAAAAGCAGGTTTGCGTTATCAGGAATGCAAATAAATAGACATTGCAATATTAAAGATATTGACAGTATTAATTGTGTAGAATACACTACCTTCAGAATTTGTTATCGTTGCGGTTATTTGTAACCACTAAAACTTCCTATACTCATTGCGGTTTCCATTCTTCGCAACACATAAAGTTTAAAACTGTAGCATCAGCATATATTCATGCAGAAGATAGTGAGCGCCGGAGATGATTAGCAGTCAGAAGTGACGGCAAACATTAATAAGCTTCAATTCGCTGCAATAGGCATACTATTTGAAGTGTCATTCCAGCTATTTTCCCAAAATAAGTACTAATGACAGTAACGATTTTATGTTGGATTTTGATTATTTTTATTAGCGTCACTTGGCTATTTATTGCTACCGGAGCGCTCTTTATTATGATGAAATGCAAGTGACCCACGAGGTTATATAATGCTACCATCTTTACATTTTATAGAAACAGGAGAAATCGAAGATGAAATTGGAAGAGTTGTATAAGCTAACCAAGGGCAGATCTAACTTGATCACTATTCTGCTTATCCTCATCGCAGGCATGATTTTAACGAGTTGCGAAAAAAAGAATACCACAGTCGGGAAGTCTCCTAGCACCCCTCCTGAAGTCGGGGTCATCGTTGTGCAGCCGCAGCGTGTTACGCTTACCACAGAGCTTGCCGGTCGTACCTCGGCCTATCTTATTGCCGAAGTGCGGCCGCAGGTAGGTGGCATCATCCAAAAACGCCTGTTTACTGAGGGTTCGGATGTCAAGGCGGGCGAGATACTTTACCAGATTGACCCGGCTACCTACCAGGCAGCCTACGCCAGTGCGAAGGCTGTCATTGGCCAGGGCTGAAGCCAACTGTCATTCCCGCCAGGCTTAAAGCCGAGCGATATCAGTGAGCTTGGTAAAAATTAAGGCTGTCAGTCAGCAGGATTACGACGATGCTAATGCGGCGTTCAAGCAGGCTGAGGCCGATGTCGCGGCCGGCAAAGCGGCACGTGGAAACCGCCCGGATCAATCTGGCCTATACCAGGATAACCGCTCCCATTTCCGGCACGGATCGGCCGCTCTACCGTGACCGACGGAGCACTGGTGACCGCCAACCAGCCGGCGGCCCTGGCCACCATCCAGCAGCTCGGTTCCATGTATGTGGATGTCACCCAGTCGAGCGCCGAGCTGCTCCACCTGAAGCAGAACCTGGCCAGCGGCCTGCTGAAAAACAGCACGCAGCCCAGGCGCGGGTCAAGCTGATGCTGGAGGATGGCAGCGCCTATCCGTTGCCGGGCACTCTGAAATTTTCAGAAGTCACTGTTGACCAGAGCACCGGCTCCATTACCCTGCGGGCGATCTTCCCAAACCCGAAACAGACCCTGCTCCCCGGCATGTTTGTCCGGGCCATTCTGGAGGAAGGGGTCAACGAACATGCTATTCTCGTTCCCCAGCGAGGCGTCACCCGCAACCCCGACGGCGATGCCATGGTCATGGTGGTCGGGGCCGAAGAGAAGGTGGAGCCGCGGCCGATCAAGGTCGTGCGGACGGTTGGCGACAACTGGCTGGTCAGCGAAGGGCTGAAAGCAGGTGACCGTGTCATCCTGGAAGGACTGCAGAAGGCGAGGCCGGGAACCCCGGTCAAGGCCGTGGCGTTCGGCAGCCAAACCGGTGGCAACTCCAGCCGGCTGCTCCGACAAGCGGCAGTCAGCTAAAAAATAAAGGAGCCGTTCATGCCTCAATTTTTCATAAATCGCCCTATCTTTGCCTGGGTGATCGCCATCATGGTCATGCTGGCCGGTCTGCTGGCGATCAAGAACGCTGCCGGTCTCCCAGTACCCGCCCATCGCGCCGCCGCAGATCGCCATCAACGCCGTGTATCCGGGCGCCTCGGCCCAGACCGTGCAGGACACGGTCACCCAGGTGATCGAACAGAAGCTGAACGGCATCGACAACCTGATCTACATGTCGTCCACCAGCGACTCGGCCGGGGCGGTGGCCATCACCCTGACCTTCAAGGCCGGCACCGACCCGAACATCGCCCAGGTGCAGGTGCAGAACAAGCTGCAGCTGGCCGTGCCGCTTCTGCCCCAGATCGTGCAGCGGCAGGGAATTCAGGTAGTCAAGTCCACCAGGAACTTCCTGCTGATCGTCGGGCTCGTATCGGAAGACGGCTCCATGGACCGCAACGCCCTGACCGACTACATGGTCTCCAACCTTCAGGATATCATCAGCCGCCTGGATGGGGTCGGTGAACTGCTGCTGTTCGGCACCCAGAATGCCATGCGGATCTGGCTGAACCCGGCCAAGCTGAATAACTTCCACCTGACCACCAACGATGTGATTGCGGCGCTGCAGGCCCAGAACGCCCAGGTATCGGCCGGACAGTTCGGCGGCACGCCCGCCACCCCGGGCCAGCAGCTGAACGCCACCATCAACGCCCGTACCCTGCTCCAGACCACGGAGCAGTTCGATGCCATCATCCTGCGCACCAATCAGTGACGGCTCCACGGTCAAGCTCAAGGATGTGGCCGAAAGCAAGATCGGCACCGAGAACTACGATATCCAGTCGTACTACAACGGCAAACCGTTGGGCGGCATGGCCATCCGTCTGGCATCCGGCGCCAATGCCCTGGAAACCGGCAATCGGGTCAAGGCCAAGATGGAGGAGCTGTCCAAATACTTCCCTCCCGGCATGAAGGTGGTCTATCCCTACGACACCACCCCCTTCGTCAAGATCTCCATCGAAGAGGTGGTCCAGACCCTGATCGAGGCGGTCTTCCTGGTCTTCATCATCATGTTCCTCTTCCTGCAGAACATCCGCGCCACCCTGATCCCGACCATCGCCGTGCCGGTGGTTCTGCTCGGCACCATGGGGGTGCTGGCGGCCTGCCGGTTTTTCCATCAACACCCTGACCATGTTCGCCCTGGTCATCGTCATCGGCCTGCTGGTGGACGACGCCATCGTCGTGGTGGAGAACGTGGAACGGATCATGTCCGAGGAAGGGCTGTCACCCCAGGATGCCACCATCAAATCCATGGGGCAGATCACCAGCGCCCTCTGGGGAATCGCCACCGTACTGACGGCGGTCTTTCTGCCGATGGCCTTCTTTCGGCGGTTCCACCGGCGTCATCTACCGCCAGTTCTCCATCACCATCATCTCCGCCATGATCCTCTCGGTGCTGGTGGCGATGATCCTGACCCCGGCGCTCTGCGCCACCCTGCTCAAGCCGATGGAAAAGGGGCATCACCTCGGGGAATCCGGCTGGTTCAGCTGGTTCTTCCGCTGGTTCAACAGGTTGTTTGACTGCTGCAGGGCAAAGTATGAAGGGATCGTCGGCCGCTCCTTCGGCAAGCCGGTGCGCTACCTGGTGGTCTACGGCGCCATCGTTGCTGCCATGGCGTTCTTCTTCCTGCGGCTCCCCACCTCCTTCCTGCCGGATGAGGACCAGGGATTCATCATCTGCCAGGTCCAGCTGCCGGCCGGCGCCACCCAGGAGCGGACCATCCAGGTCATACGGCAGCTGGAGAAGCATTTTCTTGAAAAGGAGACCAAAACGGTGGAAGGGGTCATCACCGTGGCCGGATTCAGTTTTGCCGGCCGTGGCCAGAACATGGGGCTGGCCTTTGTCAGGCTCAAGGACTGGAAACTGCGCAAGACCCCGGACCTGAAGGCGCCGGCCATTGCCGGCCGGGCCATGAAGGCGTTTTCGCAGATTCCGTGACGGTCTGGCCTTCGCCTTTTCTCCACCGGCGGTGCTTGAACTGGGGGTGGCCAACGGCTTCGACTTCCAGCTGCAGGATCGGGGCGGCCTGGGACATGAAAAGCTGATGGAGGCGCGCAACCAGCTGCTGGGCATGGCCATGAAAAACCCCAAGCTGGTCGCGGTGCGCCCCAACGGCCAGGATGACTCGCCCCAGTTCAAGCTCGACATCGATGATGTGCGGGCCGGCGCCCTGGGAGTGTCGCTGGCGGATATCAACAACGTCCTGTCCACCGCCTGGGGAAGCTCTTACGTCAACGACTTCATCCAGAACGGCCGGGTCAAGAAGGTCTATCTCCAGTCGGATGCCAGATACCGGATGCTGCCGGAGGATATCAACAGCTGGTATGTCAGCAACAAAAACGGCGAGATGGTGCCGTTTTCGGCCTTCGCCACCGCCCGCTGGCAGTACGGCTCGCCCCGTCTGGAACGCTACAACGGCATTCCGTCCATGGAGATCCTGGGGCAGGCAGCGCCGGGGATAAGCACCGGCGAAGCGATGGCCGAGATGGAGAAGATGGCTGCCGAACTGCCAGCCGGGATCGGGTACGAGTGGACCGGCCTCTCCTACGAAGAAAAGAATGCCGGGGCACAGGCGCCGGCGCTCTATGCCATCTCGCTGCTGGTGGTGTTTCTCTCCGTGGCGGCGCTGTATGAGAGCTGGACCATCCCCTTCGTCAACCTGCTGATGCTGCCGCTGGGGCTGGTTGGGGCGGTCACTGCGGTTACGCTGCGGGTGCTGCCCAACGACGTCTATCTCCAGATCGGCCTGCTCACCACCGTGGGCCTTTCCACCAAGAACGCCATCCTGATCATCCAGTTCATCAAGGCGCAGATGCATCAGGGCCATGAACTGGTCGAGGCTACCCTGACGGCGGTGAAGATCAGGCTGCGGCCGGTCATCATGACCTCTCTGGCTTTCTTCTTCGGCACCCTGCCGCTGGCCCTTACCAAGGGGGCCGGGGCCGCAGCCCAGAACGCCATCGGCACCGCTGTAACCGGCGGGCTTGCTTTCGGCCACCTTCATCGACCTGATCTTTATTCCGTTTTTCTTCGTCCTGGTCTCCCGTCTTTTTGGCCGGGGAAAATATAAACCGCAAGCAGCAGCGCCTACTGTTGCCACAGCCACAGAGGGAAAGTGATATGAAGGGACGATTTATTACCACAGGAAATTGTTAATTTTCTGCTTAGATGCCAACCAATGTTTGTAGGTGTAGTTGAGATAGACATGTTTGCGAAGGTGTGTAACATTGCCACTGAATCATACGATGCACTTTCTTTCCCGAAGCTTGCACACATGCTATGATGGTCGAAAGTAACTCGTCGGACGTTGTTTTTATTTAATCACAATGAACAACTTTGGGGAAGTTGGTTCTTACGGTGCATAACTTTATAGTAAACATTATGGACCTGACCCTATACGGTATTTGCATAAGGAGTTTGCATGTCAATCCGGAGTTTTTCGAAATATGTCCGCAAGGCCGAGAAAAAACTGGCTCAGTTGGAGAAAAAGCAGGGCCTTCGGCCCGTGATCATCGAAGGCAGCGTCATTGCGCGCACCTGGTGGGGCAAGGCGTGGAACAAGAACCTTGAATCCTACGCTGATTACACCAACCGGATTGGAGGGGGCAGAAGCGATGTCCGGAGCGGAGCGGTCCTGGATCTCCAGGTCAGCGCAGGCGAGGTCAAGGCTCTGGTGCAGGGCTCCCGGGCGAAGCCCTATGCGATCACGATCACGATAAAAAAGCTGAATAAAAATACGTGGAACCTGGTCACCTCCGCGTGCGAAGGCAAACTGGAGTCCCTCGAAGAATTGTTGGCCGGAAAATTCCCCAAGGCACTCGAAGAAACGTTCATGCAGCGAAAGACGGGATTGTTCCCATCACCCAAGGAGATCGAATTCGAATGTTCCTGTCCGGACTGGGCGAGCATGTGCAGGCACATTGCAGCGACGCTCTATGGCATCGGCGCCAGGCTCGACGAAGATCCGATGCTCTTTTTTACCCTTCGAGGTGTGGATGCGTTCGACCTGATCAAGCGGGGCGTATCGAGCAAGGCGGAGGACCTTCTCCAAAAGGATTCGAAAAAGAGTTCCCGGAAAATTGAAGGCGCCGATCTGTCCGCTGCTTTTGGTGTCGCTCGTGCGGAAAATGCCGGTTCGTCATCATCTGATGACGCTGCGGCGGCAAAAATACCTGACGAAGAGAGTGCCCGCATGGCTGATGTGCGGAAGATCCTCAAAAAACAGCTGAAGATGGATGCTAAATTAGCGAAAAAGGAAAAGCTTTCAAAAAAGTCCGATGCGAAGAAAAAGGTTGTCAAACAAAACGCGAACGGAATAGTGGAAAAGGTTGTGAACAAACAGTTCAGGTTCGGAATGAAGAAGTAGTTGGCGCTTAACAACGAGGGGGACGCTGGTTCTTACGGTGCATAACTTTATAGGTCGGTAGGTTCAGCTCTTCCATCCAAGTGTAATTATTCCTCTTGCTACTCAGTCTGCTGTGCTCCGCGATTTCAGCTTGACGGTAACAAAAAATGGCGCATTATTACTGCTCGGAACTAAAACCAATATCCCTTCTGTATGGGGGTCGTATGTGCTTAAAAGCGCAGCCAGGCTGGCTTTAGAGTCACTGCCATCAATTATTTCAAGAACATCGTTTTTAGTTGTGTAATCACCCTCAGCGGGAATGTTGCCATTTATTACAGAATCCGCATAAACAAGAAGCGCACCTTTCCCTTCTGATAAATAGCATTCTCTGTAGACCAGGGAAATTTCGAGCATAAATGGGTCAATTACTGATAAAGCCTTATCTCTTTCTTCTATTGGTGTCATCATTTTTACATCCCATCTCTAGTTGAATCAAACATATCTCACCTCCGATAAATTTAAGATGGGAAGAGTATATCACCAAATCGAGCAGTCTGGTCACTTAAAAAGCATCAGGGTGTCTAAACCGAGATAAGGGTACTTGCACCTCCGACTTGTCCCGGCCCACGCTTATGGTTTACCTGAGTCTCTGAATCCTGTATAATCACTCAACTATGAAAATGCATTGGAATCAAGTCGGGAACTAAGAGTACGATGAATAAGCCACCTCGTGTCACGCGGAGGCGCGGAGGGCGCGGAGAAATCATGAAGGAAATTGACGATATTACAGGTGAGATTGTTGACATTGCTCTAAAAGTACATCAAGGACTTGGGCCAGGCTTATTGGAGTCCGTCTATGAGAGCGTGCTTGCAAAGGCACTTGAAAAGCGCGGTCTGAGGGTTGAGAGGCAGAAACCTATATCGTTTGTATATGATGATATTCCCTTCGACGAAGGTTTTCGGGTTGATCTGCTGGTTGATGATCGAGTAGTGGTAGAGTTGAAGTCTGTTGAAAAACTCGCCCCGGTACACAGCAAGCAACTCCTGACATATCTCCGCCTGATGAATCTGCCGGTTGGTCTTCTCCTTAATTTTGGAGCTTCAACCCTGAAAGAAGGCCTTCATCGCATTGTGAACGACCTCCCATCCTCCGCGTCTCCGCGCCTCCGCGTGAACCAGAAGTAAAAGGGGACTGCTACCTCCGACTTGTCCCGGCCCACGCTTATGGTTTACCTGAATCTCTGAATCCTGTATAATCACGCAACTATGAAAATCCATTAGCATCACGTCGGTAACTGAGAGCGTACGATGAATAAGCCACCCACTATCATTTTCACACAAGACAGTCCGTTCTTCGAAATAGTCATGGCATTCCTCGCGGCAACCATGGGAATGGGGCCCGTTTTCGAAAAGGAAAACCCGTTTTCTCCCGGTCCCGACAAGATCGCCTGGTATCGCGGCAAGGTCAGGCCCGACCTGGCCATAGACTTGGGGCAGGTTCACGCACTGTGCGAGTCCGGAGACCTTACGGCAGATGCAGTGATGAAGTCGCTTTGCTGCATGCTTCTCAACACTGCCTACTCTGTGGCCGAAGCTCATAACGATCAATCGCCCGCGTTTGAGGTCTTTCGTCACCTTCGCAATGCAGCGTCTCACGGCAATAACTTCTTCTTCAAGAAAGACGAACCCAGGCTCCCGGCTTCATGGGGCACGTTTGTAATCGACGACAAACTCAAAGGAAGGTTCAATCCACTATTTGGCGTCGAGTGCATCGGAGACACTTTTTCTCCCGCAGATGCCCTGGCCTTGTTGCAGAACATCGAGCGCCGTTTTCCAAAGATGAGGCAGATCGGGCGGGATCAATAGCTTTCTGAAGGGGCGACTTGGGTACGGCTGTTATGGCGCTGAAGGGCAGGGTGAAAGGCGAGGCCGCTTCAGAGAGATGGATAGTTACTACGCTGATACTGACCATCCCGGTCGTTGCGATGCTTGTTCTCGGCCTAAAATATGTTGAGCTGATTTTCATTGATTTATCAAGAACCGTTTACTATAATAAGCACTAATCGTGTGCATAACATTGCTTGACGTTGTTTTTTATGAGCAGTAGAGGCGGCCGCATGGAAGAACGAATAATAAATGCTCTGATGGAAATAAAAGGAACACTCGATTCTCATTCAAAATCGTTGTCAGAACTGCGAGACGGACAGAATCGAATCGAGGGGAAAATATACGGACTGGAAGACGACATTACGGACATGAAGAATGATATCGTAGAGATCAAAACCACTGTCAATGCCTTATCTGCCGGCTTATTGGACACGTCCCAAGAAGTCAAAAAGCTAAAGGGGAAATAATAAGTAAAATTTAATCGATAATCTCCCTCGCAATAGACCTCACCCGCACGGAGCTACGCAGCGAAATTAACAATGGTATTCCATGTTTTTTCACTCATTCCCCCTGAAAAACCACAGAAAAAAAGTTGCAACGAATTCTAAGATATTGTATATTCACACACTATGCCGATGACCATTACGGAAAAGATTCTGGCCGCTCACTGCGGCAAAAAAGAAGTCAGGCCCGGCGAGCTGATCAACGCCAGGCTGGATCTGGTGCTTGCGAACGACATCACTGCCCCGATCGCGATCAAGGAGTTTCGCGCCGCGGGCGCGAAGAAGGTCTTCGATCCCGACCGCATCGCGCTCATTCCCGACCACTTTGCGCCGAACAAGGACATCGCTTCGGCCGAGCAATGCAGCCTGCTCAGGCAATTTGCTCATGAGCATGACCTGTCGCTCTATTTCGAGGTCGGCAGGATGGGCATCGAGCATGCGCTCCTTCCGGAACAGGGGATCGTGGTGCCCGGCGACGTCGTGATCGGCGCGGACAGTCATACCTGCACCTATGGCGGACTGGGGGCGTTCTCGACCGGCGTGGGCAGCACCGACGTTGCAGCGGCCATGATCACGGGCGAGGCCTGGTTCAAAGTGCCGGAGAGCATGAAGTTCATCTATAGCGGCAAGCTCGGCAGATGGGTCGGCGGCAAGGACATCATTCTCCGCACCATCGGCGACATCGGTGTGGACGGCGCTCTTTACCGCGCCATGGAGTTTACCGGCGAGGTGATCAAAAAACTCCCGATGAGCGGGCGCTTGACGATCTGCAATATGGCCATCGAGGCCGGAGGCAAGAACGGCATCATCGAACCGGATGAAATTACCGAGAAGTATGTGGCGAAGCGTGCCCGGCGGAAGTATAAGTTCTACAAGAGTGACAAGAAGGCGAACTATGTGGAAGTTCGGGAATACGATCTGACCGGAATGGAGCCGCAGATCGCCTGCCCGCATCTTCCTGAGAACGTGAAGCCGGTGAGCCAGCTTGCGGCAATCAATATCGACCAGTCCGTGGTCGGTTCCTGTACGAACGGAAGGATCGAGGACCTGCGCGAGGCAGCCAGGGTCATCAAAGGACACAAGGTGCATCCCTACGTCCGCATGATCGTGATCCCGGCCACGCAGGCGATCTACAAACAGTGCATTAAAGAAGGTCTCGTGGACATCTTCATCGATGCCGGCGCGGCATTCAGCACGCCGACCTGCGGTCCGTGCCTCGGCGGCCATATGGGCATCCTCGCCTCAGGCGAACGATCCATTGCCACGACGAACCGGAACTTTGTCGGCAGGATGGGGCACCCCAAGAGCGAGGTCTATCTTTCCAATCCCGCGATCGCGGCTGCATCGGCGGTCCTCGGCAGGATAGGAAGACCGGAAGAGCTGAAATAATATTTTATCACGGATTATCACGGATTGACACGGATGAGAAGCCAATAAGTTTGGTTGTTAATGCACTAACAAAAAGAAGTGGATTGATCTCTGTGAAGTTATTATCCGTGTTCATCTGTGTTCATCCGTGGTTAAAAAAAGAGGTGTTACATGAAATTCAAAGGCAATGCATGGAAATTCGGCGCGGATATCGACACGGACGCTATCGTTCCGGCCCGGTATCTGAATACGTCCGATCCCGGATGAACTTGCGAAGCACTGCATGGAGGACTCGAGCAACCCCGACTTCATGAAAAAGATGAAGCGCGGCGACATCATCGTTGCGGAGAAGAACTTCGGGTGCGGGTCGTCCCGCGAACATGCGCCGATCGCCATCAAGGCCGCAGGTGTGTCCTGCGTCGTAGCAAAGAGCTTCGCGCGGATCTTCTACCGGAACTGCTTCAACATGGGGTTGCCGATCTTCGAGAGTGTTGAGGCCGTCGACGGCATCAACGAGGGTGACGAGGTCGAGGTGGATGCGGATGCCGGCGTGATCCGCAATCTTACCTCGAATCATACGTTCAAGGTCGCGCCGGTGCCGCCCTTTATGCAGGAGCTCATTGCAGCCGGCGGGCTGATGGCATACACGAAGAAGAAGGCAGGGCTGTAGATGACAGCGTGTTTTAAGCTGATGAAAGCGCTTCAGACTCATTCGGATTCATTCTGCGCCCAATGCGTATATTTCAACGGGAACCTCGATTCCTCCTATTCCACATCAAGCGAACCTTCACAGCATTCCTGCGGACTAGAGTTCATTCCCGGTGACGACACGTGTACCGAGATGCGGACGAATAATTGCAGTGCGACGAAAAAAGCACGAAGCTCAAATTTCTAAATCCTAAATAAGTGCCAAGGATCAAAGGCGAGAAACGATTTGATCCTTTGATTTCATAGTTGGAATTTATTTAGGATTTCGATATTAGCATTTAGGATTTGATTTCCTATGCGGAGGAGTCGTCACTCATGGCAAAGACCTATAAGATCGCGTTGATCCCCGGTGATGGAACCGGACCCGAGGTCGTTAAAGAAGCGGTAAAAGTCGTCAATGCCGCCGCTGCAAAGGGCGGGTTCAAGATTGAGTTCACTGCGTTCGATTTCGGCGCTGCGCGGTATTTAAAGACCGGAGAAACGCTTCCGGACAGCGCGATCGCCGAGTTCAAAAAGTTCGACTCCATGTTCCTGGGTGCGATCGGGCATCCTGACGTTAAGCCCGGCATCCTCGAGGCAGGGATATTGCTCAAGATACGCTTTGCCCTGGACCAGTACATCAATCTCCGGCCGGTGAAGCTCTATCCTAATGTTGAGACCCCGCTCAAGGACAAGGGCCCCGAGGACATCGATTTCGTCGTGATCCGCGAGAACACTGGCGGCATCTACACGGGCCATGGTGGAGCGACGCGCGTGGGTACCTCCGAGGAGATCGCCACGCAGCTGATGATATATGATCGGCGAACCGTGGACCGCTGTCTGAAGTATGCCTTCGAATTGAAGAAGAGGCGGAATGCGAAGAATTCCAAGTATGCGGCAAAACCGATCACACTCATTCACAAGCGGAACGTGCTCACCCATTGCGGCGACCTCTGGTACCGGGCATTTGAGGAGATGGGCGCGAAGCAGTATCCCGAACTCAAGCGCGACTATAACCACGTCGATGCGGCGAACATGTGGTTCGTCAAGAACCCGGAATGGTTCGACGTGGCGGTCACGGAGAACCTGTTCGGCGACATCATCACCGACCTCGGCGCGATGATCCAGGGCGGGCTCGGCGTCGCTTCCGGCGGGAACATCAACCCCGACGGTGTTTCGATGTTCGAGCCCATGGGCGGCAGCGCACCGAAGTATGCCGGACAAAATGCGATCAACCCCATGGCAGCCATCGGCGCGGCCATGATGATGCTCGATTCGCTCGGGGAGACAAAGTCATCGCAGGCGATCGAATCGGCAATGGTCGCGGTCATGAAAAAAATGAAGAGCCAGGCCGCCGGGAAGATGGGTTACTCGACTACGGAAGTGGGGGATATGGTGGCAGGGATGGTTTAGTCACGTTCACTTCCCCCTTAGAAAAGGGGGACGGAGGGGATTGCATAAAATCTCCCCTAACCCTCTTTATCAAAGAGGGGGACAAATGCTGCTGGGTACGATTAAGAGTGGAGAGTAAATGTATCTACGCCTACTCATCCATTGCTTTACATGATGGTGCGCACGCCGAAACATGGGACCGGATCGGGAAATTGCCGCGAGAAGCTGATTTCGGAATGACGACTCAAAAGGGGAATAGAAACAATGATGAGAGTCGGCTTTATCGGTTGGCGCGGGATGGTGGGCTCGGTGCTCATGGGCCGCATGAACGAGGAAAAGGATTTCAGTCATATCGACCCGGTGTTCTTCACCACGTCGAATGTCGGCGGCAAGGGGCCGAACATCGGCAAGGACGTTCCGGCGCTCAAGGACGCAAGGAACATCAATGAACTGAAGGCGATGGATGATCAATCGTTTCCTGCCAGGGTGGCGATTACACGACCGAGGTCTATCCCAAGCTTCGCGAATCTGGTTGGAAGGGCTACTGGATCGATGCTGCATCTACCCTTCGCATGACTACCGATTCAATCATCATCCTCGATCCGGTGAACCTGAACGTGATCAAGAACGGCATGGCAAAGGGGATCAAGAACTTCATCGGCGGAAACTGCACGGTATCGCTCATGCTCATGGCTCTGGGCGGGCTGTATGAACGTGGACTGGTTGAATGGATGAGCGCCATGACCTACCAGGCTGCCTCGGGAGCCGGTGCGAACAACATGCGCGAGCTCCTGAAACAGATGGGTTCAATCCATGGCACCGTGAAGGCGTTGCTTGACGACCCGTCCGGAGCTATCCTTGAGATCGACCGCAAGGTCTCCGATCATATTCGCTCCGATGCTTATCCTAAGGAGTTCTTTGGCGTGCCGCTTGCCGGCTCCGTTATCCCCTGGATCGACAAGCAGCTCGACAGCGGCCAAAGCAAGGAAGAGTGGAAGGGCCAGGCCGAGACAAACAAGATCCTGGGCCGTGAAGGAAACCCGATCCCGATCGACGGCACGTGCGTGCGCGTGGGCGCGATGCGCTGCCACAGCCAGGCATTGACGATAAAAATGACCAAAGACGTCCCTCTTGCGGAGATCACGGACATGATCGCCAAACACAACAAGTGGGTCAAGGTGGTCCCGAATAACCGTGAGATAACCATCCGCGAGCTGACCCCTGCGGCGATCACCGGCACGCTCACCGTGCCGATCGGACGATTACGCAAGATGAACATGGGCCCGACGTTCCTGAATGCGTTTACCTGCGGTGATCAGCTTCTGTGGGGCGCGGCGGAACCGCTGCGGCGCATGCTGCGGATCGTGGTGGAGAAATAGCAAAATATCCCCTTATAAATCGTCATTCCGGGCTTGCCCCGGAATCCAGGGACGTTGTGTTTCCCTGTTTTATTGTGAAGCCGATGGATTCCCCCGGCTTTAACCATACCGGGGCAGGCTCGAACCAAATCATTCGGGAATGGCGGATTTTATTTTTATCGTGAGAAGTTTTAAACGGTCTTCAAATAATGCTCAAGAAAAAACCTAAATATGTAGTTGCCGTTGTCGGCGCGACCGGTGCAGTTGGCCGGGAAATGATCGAGATTCTCGAGGAACGCAAGTTCCCTGTTTCCGAGCTCATTCCGCTCGCCTCGGAGCGTTCCGAAGGCGAGCGGGTAGAGTTCAACGGAAAGAAGATGGTGGTCAGGAGATTGACCAGGGATGCGTTCGCAGACGTGGATATAGCGCTCTTTTCGGCAGGCGCTGAGCGCAGCCTGGAGTTCGCTCCCGCGGCTGTGAAGTCCGGTGCTGTGGTGATCGACAACTCGAGCGCCTTTCGCATGGACCCGACGGTGCCGCTCGTGGTTCCCGAAGTGAACGCCCACGCCATCGCCGGGCACGCGGGCATCATCGCAAACCCGAACTGTTCCACGATCGGCATGGTCGTGGCCATGAAGCCGATCCATGACGCAGTGAAGATCAAGCGCATCGTGGTTACGACGTTCCAGTCTGTTTCAGGTACCGGCAAGGAGGCCATAGACGAACTGGCGAGCCAGACCGTGGCGCTCCTGAACTTCAGGGATATCGAGACGAAGGTTTATCCCCACCAGATCGCCTTCAACTGCCTGCCGCACATCGATTCCTTTCTCAAGAACGGCTATTCCAAAGAAGAGATGAAGATGGTGAACGAGACGAAGAAGATCATGGAGGATGATTCCATTCGCGTGACGGCCACGACCGTGCGCGTGCCCGTGTTCCGGTGCCACTCCGAATCCGTAAACATCGAAACGGAGAAGAACATTTCTGCCAACGAAGTAAGGGCCCTCCTGTCAGGTGCACCGGGTATAATCGTTTATGATGACCCGACGAAAAACCTGTATCCACTGGCGATCGATGTGGCAGGCAAGGATGAGATCTATGTGGGCAGGATCAGGGTGGACGAGTCGATCCCAAACGGCATTAATATGTGGATCGTATCGGATAATCTGCGCAAGGGCGCCGCACTGAACGCGGTGCAGATCGCGGAGCATTTAATACAGTAGTCAGGGGCCAAAATTCAGGAGCCGGGAGAAGGACACAATGCAGATTCAACAGATCTCTTCTGGATTCTGACTTCTGATCTTACTATGTATAATCTAATTTCAAAAATAATCGACAAACTCGAAAAGGGCCTCAGCCCGCGGGAAAAGGTCATTATTGTTTCCTCCATGCTGATTATCTCGGTCCTGAGCATCGTGCTTGCGGTCCGGTACTACAACTTTATCCAGAAGGACCCCGAATTTTGCAACAGCTGTCATCTCATGGAAGAGGCGCATACGGCATGGAAGCTCTCGGGTCATCGGAATATCGTATGTCAGGGATGCCACCAACTCGGCATGATGGAGCAGAACGGGTTGCTGATCAAGTTCGTTTTTACGACAGGCAAGAAAAAGCCTGAACCGCACGGGAACGAGACCCCGTGGAAGACTTGCACGAAGTGCCACTGGGATGAGGCTGCCCAGGGATCTCTGACCGTGAATAAATCAACAGGTCATGCGCGGCACGTCTTTATAGAAAAGCTCGCTTGCAAGGATTGTCACAGCCGGACAGTGCATTCCTTCAGGCCCGATAGGGATGCCTGTCTTCGCTGTCACAAGAATTGGGAAATTCATGGGGTGGGAATGGAGAATATCTCCTGTTTCAGATGCCATGCCTTCTCACCAAAGCAGCGGGAAGCCTTCATTCCGGATCGGGACCGGTGCCTGACCTGTCATCGGAAATCATCAAAGACAACCTTCCCTGACCGGGTACCGATGGCGCGGCTGAACTGCTATGAGTGCCACAAGCCGCATGCCCGCATTAAGCCGAACGACGACGATTGCCTGCGTTGCCATACCCTTGAGGTTCTGACGCTCAAGCGAGTCCACCAAACAGGCAAGAGCTGCATGAAATGTCACAAACCACATGTATGGACTGCACGGTAGGGATTTTCGCGAGTGGATTTTCTATCGGGTCTTTCGAGGTTTTTTCAGGCTGCTTTTTACGAGCAAATCGTTGGGCTCAACATTGTAAATGCTGCACAAGGTCATGAGCTTCATCAAGCTGGGGTTGTTCTCTTTGCCGGATTCCAGGCGGGAGAGATAACCCTGGGTTATCCCCCCCGATGGTCCGGCGCGAGTTCCGAAATCCGCGCTACCTGGCTCATCGATAGTTTATTTTTTTTCCGCAGCTTTTTGAGTTTTTCCGCGAGCGTCATGGTCATAATGGAAGGATATATAACTCGCTTTCATTCTATTGTCAATATAAAGTTGCAATAAATATATCATTTGGTTTTTTAAAATGGTTCCGGAGGACGGATGAAGGACTTTTTATCAGTTGCCTGCGAAGCGGCGCTCAAGGCCGGGGGAATCTTAAGAGACAATATAAACGGAATACGCGAGATCACCTTGAAGGGCGATATCAACCTGGTAACCGAGATGGATATGAGATCTGAACGGGCGGTCGTCGAGACGCTGCTCGCATCCTTCCCCGGTCATGGTATTATCGCGGAAGAAGAGACCAGGATACTCAGCAATTCCGGTTTTACCTGGATCATCGACCCCCTTGACGGAACAACGAACTATGCCCACGGCTATCCCTGTTTTTCCGTTTCCATTGCCCTTGAGCACGGGGATGAGATCGTCCTTGGTGTTGTGTACGACCCCATGAGAGATGAGCTGTTCACGGCACAAAAAGAGAAGGGTGCATTTTTAAACGGGAAGCCGATCAAGGTCTCCGCTATCGATACACTCATAAAAAGTCTTCTTGCCACGGGATTTCCTTACGACCGCAAGCTGAGTGAAAAGAACAACCTGGATCATTTCCACGATCTACTCATGGCCTCACAGGAGGTTCGCCGCGATGGCTCGGCAGCCCTCGACCTCTGCTCAGTGGCATCCGGACGGTTTGATGGTTTCTGGGAACTCAAACTCAAACCCTGGGACGTGGCGGCAGGGAGTCTTATCGTGCTCGAAGCAGGGGGTAGGGTATCTGATTTCTCCGGGACGAAATTCAGAATCCACGATGACGAGATCCTCGCGAGTAACGGCAGAATACACGGGAAGATGGTGGAGATACTGAGAGAGGCAGCCCGGCATAAGGCACAAGGAGCGCAGGGGTAAGCCCCGTGGATGAGCTTATTACGACAGTACGATTGCTGAGTAAAAAAACCGTACAGGGCTTATGAACAAAAAACGATCTTCAGATGTTTCCATATCACGGTGTGCTGATTACGAGCGGGGTCGGATCTTCTCCGCAATAACGCAGGCCGTCAACCTGCTGGGCGGCATGCAAACCTTCGTAAAGCCCGGCGAACGGGTGCTTATCAAACCGAACCTGCTCAAGGCCATGCCCCCGGAGGCGGCTGTGACCACCCATCCCGAGATCGTGCGTACCGTCATCAGGCTTGTCCGGGAAGCAGGCGGCGTGGCAATGGTAGGCGACAGCCCGGGCATGGGAGATCTCCGGAATGTGTGCAAGAAGGCAGGCATCCTTGACATCGTGAAGGAGGAAGGTGCAACGCTGGTAGACCTGGACGAGGTCGTGCAGGTCAGGAATCAGGGCAGGTTCCAGCGCTTCGAGATCGCACGGGCGGCATACGAGGCTGATGCGATCATCAACCTCCCGAAGCTCAAGACCCACGGCATGACAACGCTCACCGGGGCGGTCAAGAACCTCTTCGGGTGCGTGCCCGGCAAACGCAAGGTCCAGTGGCACTTCAATACCGGTGTGAATCATGAGCTTTTTGCCCTCATGCTCATCGAGCTCTGCTCATTGCTTAAACCGCGGTTAACCATTATGGATGCGGTTATCGGTATGGAAGGGAACGGTCCCGGCAGCGGCGAACCACGGCAGATCGGTGTGGTGATCGCAGGTCAGGACCCGGTGGCCGTGGATGTGATTTCCAGTAGTGTGGTGGGCGTGGCGCCGGAAAAGCTTCCCGTTATCAGAGCTGCTCTGGCGGCAGGCTACGGAGAAACGCAGCCTGACCGCATCAGGATCCTTGGCGAAACATTGTCGAGCGTGCAGATCGGGCATTTTCGGCTGCCGCCGAATGCACACCTGGAATGGCCGCTGCCGGAGTGGGCGCGCCGTTCGCTCAAGAACGCCTTTACGTCAAAACCGGTGATCAACAGCCGCTCGTGCATCCGATGCGGCATCTGTCAGAGTCACTGTCCGCAGAAAGCGATCGGAAACAGGGGGAACAAGCTTGAGATACGCTACCGCGACTGCATTCGCTGTTTCTGCTGTCAGGAGTTCTGCCCCCAGGGCGCGATCACGGTGGGCAGGGGATGGGCGCTCAAATTAGTGAAGTAATTTTTCTTGATCCCGCACACGTTGCCGAGTCGAGTATGCTGAGCCGCGAAAAGGGAGGTTCTTCATTCTTCATTGCTTCTCTCGCGGCCTTCCTCACTGTTCATTATCCTGTCTTCTGCCTCAAACTCCGCCATTTCTTCTTCGCTTATTTCAAAAACTCTTTCCTCCACAACCAGCTTCGGTTCCTCTCCGCGCTCCCAGAGCTCCCGGTGAATGAACGGCTTTACGGTCGCAGGCAACGATGGGTCGGAATAGAGTTCCCGCAGGTCCATGATCTTCATTTCCGCGATATACCGCGTCGAGAACAAGAGGGGAGTGTGAACGTTGCGGACCAGGGATACGCGTATCAGCGAGCGGCTTGACCAGTTCGGGTGTTCAGCGATCATCAGGATCGTCTCTGCGCGCGTGTCTTTACGGCTGATGACCTTGAAGAGGTGTCCCTCGGTGATATGGGGATTGTTGAGACAGAGCTTCACGACCTCTGCGTCCGCGTCGAAAAGCAATTTGAGCAGGACGCTCCCCGCGGCTTTCTTGGCGAGTGTTTTCTTGTTCCCGAGCGGCATGGTGAGCAGCCGCTCGTTGATGATCATTTCAACCTTGTGTCTGAAGACAAGGGGAATGAAATGGCTGCGCGTTATCTCCTCAAGGTCGAAGATGCGAAGGTAGCGGGCGATCGTGAGCGAGACCGAGAGTGGTGACCGGGCATTTCTGGCGAGCCCGAGCCGGACAGGATAGCTCTCGGTCCACCGGTTGTCTTTAAAGATTGTTTCGAGGATGTCAGAAGGCAGGTTGTTTCTCTTCACAATGATCATGACATCTTCCTCGGACAGGTTCCTGTTTTCGAGCAGTGCCCGGATGACCCGGGGCGAAGGATCATGAAGATACCTGGCGATCTCTTCCTCACCTGCAGCCTTTGCCTGCTCGCTTCGTGTCTCCTCGGATCCGGACATGCCACTATTATACAAAGTTTCAAACCTATTGACAAATGGTACCATTTTATGTATTTTTATAAATAATTTAACGGGCGTGTTATTTGTGTTTTCGGTTCATCCGGTGCATCGATTTCAAGGAATTCCGGTATTTGCCGAGGGTTGCAATGGAACGGACGCTGCTTCTGAACGCGACATTTGAGCCGCTCAAGATCATTTCCTGGCAGAGGGCGATCACCCTGCTCACGCAGGGCAAGGTGGAGGTGATCGATTCCTATGACCGGAATATCCGGGGTGTGTCCCTTACCTTCAGGCTTCCCTCGATCCTCCGTTTGCTCAAGCTTGTCAAGATCAGGCGCGCGTCCCGCGAAGTACGGTTTTCCCGGGCCAACATTTACCAGCGCGACAAATACGTCTGTCAGTACTGCGGCGTGAAATATCCGGCAGAGGACCTGACCTTCGACCATGTCATCCCGCAGGTGCAGGGCGGCACGGCCACATGGGAGAACATCGTGACGGCCTGCCTCTCCTGCAACAACAGAAAGGGAGGCAGGACCCCGCGTGAGGCGAACATGAGGCTGATCAGACCGCCCATGAAGCCCAAGTGGATGCCGGTGGTCACGCTTACACTCGGGATGAAGAACGCTCCTTTGAGCTGGCGCGATTATCTCTACTGGAATATTGAACTGAACAGGGACGGTTAACGCAGTATGCATGACCGGATGCCGCTCTCCCCGGCCTTTTTGTTCCACTCTCCGCGCACTCTTTCTCGATCCATCTGAATTTGCTCCGTCCGCATTCGCAGCAGACCCCTTCACTTATTTTTTGCTTGTCAATCCAGACGTTTGATGTTATATTTCGAAGCGTTTAAATACTATCACGTAAGAGCGGAGGTCACGAAAAATGAAAAAAATGATTCCCTTGTGCTTAGGAATCTTTCTGATCCTGTCAGCAGGTCAGGCGGGCGCTGCGACCAATTTTAACCAAGTTGAATTTACCACAGCAGATAGCCTGGATGCGGGAATGACCCAGGCCGGCGTAGACTTTACGTTCGGTGACCACTATAGAAACTTTTATCCCGAGATCCGCTATGGGCTGGGGGCGATGATGGAAGTGGGCGTAAAACTCGGGTTCACATCTGTGTCGATCGAGTCGAGCGACAAATCCGGAGCACTGATCGGCGGTGATTTCAAGTACCAGATCATCAAGGAAGCCGAAGGGATACCCATCGACCTGGCGGTGGACCTGGGGTTCGACACGGTGATCATTAACAGCAAAAACGCGAGCGTGACGTCGTTTTCAACCATCATCAGCAAGGGATTTCCGCTCACCGACCGGGGGTACAAGCTCATACCCTATGGCGGTCTCGAGCTGGCCATGTTGCGCGGATCGCTGCCGGAAGACGGAAATACATCGATGAATGTTTTCGGCGGCCTGGAATGGAAGGTGAGCCAAAAGTTTATGCTGCTTCTGGAAGTGAAAACAGGTCAGAGCACAATGGGCGGTGCGGGGATCAGGTTTGAGTATTAAGACTGTTTGCACCCGGCGGGTGTAGGGTGATAACAATTCAGTCCTGAGCAATCTTACGGGATTTCACGCTTAATACTTATGACCTATGTCTATTACGCTTTCAGGGAAAATTTCATTTTACGCCGCTTGTGGATGTTTTGGAGCAACTTCGCCAGAGAAAAGCCACGGGCACCTTGACCGTGAACAGCGGTGATGTCAAAAAGTGCATCTTTATAAAGCTCGGGCAGATCGTTTTTGCCACGTCCACCAGCAGCCATGACAGGCTCGGTGAAATTCTCGTTAAAACCGGCAAACTCACGCGTGAAAACCTGGAGTACGCTACCCAACTCTACAAAAAAAATGCGGGATTAAAAAAACTGGGGGCCATCCTGGTGGAAAACAGGCTTTTAGCATCCAAGGATCTGTTCGGCGGCTTAAAGGCCCAGGTGAAGGATATTATTTTCAGCCTCGTTCTGTTGGATAAAGGCGATTTTCAGTTTGAGGACACATTTCCTTCCGATATCATCCAGCTTCAATTCAATTTTCAGGACTTGATCGCCGAGATCATTCAGCGAATAAAACAGGAAGCCTGACACCATGGCCGTGTCTTTTTCCTGGTGTCCCTTTTCCCGGATACCGGTAGAACTTTCTCCGAATACACGCAAGGCCGGAGACCACTGTGAAAGCATTTGATTGCTCCTTCCCAGAACAGGCAGAACGGATCAGTGCTCTCTATAATGAAGAAGAAGACGCGCTTCTCCTCGGCATGCTCGGGCAGGAGTATTTGATCCGTCATGGCGGTATTTTTCTTCATGGTCAGCAGGCGCCTGAAGTCCATGCGTCGGTGATCCACGACTACCTCTCCTCATCCGGTACGACGATGAACCTGATGCCCTGGCGCACGATCGGGGATTTCTCCGGTCAATCGTCGCCGGATTTCAGAAAACGAGTGGAACTGCCGATCAGCAACTATGCGGCGGAGATCATTACCCGTGCGAACATTCTCCTGCCCATGCTGGACGCTCAAACGACACCGAGCCTTATCAGCAGCGATATGGCAATCACGGTATGCGCTTTGCCGAAGGTTAACCTGCACGTAGAGCTGTCTCAGGAGACCCAGGATTTCCCCGCCGAGGCATGGGTACTGTTTTCAAATAATGCGAATGAATTTCTGCTCGTTTCGAGCTTGCACGTGCTGGCGGAAATGTTCAAGGACCGGGTGTTGAGTCTGCTCAGAATTTACTAAGGAAAGCACAAGGGCGGCCGGAGTAACTATCGAATTGACCTTAACAAGAACCTTGGACATACCCTGCACTCGCGCTACGCACTCGTAAGCGCCGGGCACAGGCGGATAAAGGCGGATTGAATTATGAAGAACCACGATAATGCCTTGATTTATCCGCTGTTATCATAGCCTTTATCAGATTTTTCAGTGTCAAAGATTTTATCTTTGGTTGTGGCTATAGGCCGATTTATGGTTATTTCAATTACTGCAAAAGACCGTCTTGCCCTCGCACTGGATGTCGATAACGACCGGGAAGCACTCGGTATCGTTGCCGAGCTCAAGGATTCGGTCGGGGTGTTCAAGGTCGGTCTTCAGCTCTTTACCGCTTACGGTCCGGACATCGTACGCCGCATCACCGGCATGGGTGGCCGTGTATTTCTCGATCTTAAATACCACGATATCCCGAACACCGTGGCAAAAGCCTCCGCCGAGGCCGTGAAACTCGGGGTGAGCATTTTCAACGTCCACTCCCTGGGCGGGCTTGATATGATGAAGGCAGCAGCGGAATCGGCACGGGAAACGGCGGGAAAACTCAACCTACCTGTGCCTACCGTGCTCGCGGTAACTATCCTCACGAGCATGGACGAAAAAAGTATGCGGAAAGAGCTTAAGATAACCCGTACGCTCCAGCGAGAGGTCTCCCACCTTGCGCGCCTTGCCCAGCGCGCCGGCATGCACGGAGTGGTCGCCTCACCGCAGGAGATCAAGACGCTGCGCAGGGCTGTTCGCGGAGAATTCGTCATTCTTGCGCCGGGCGTACGCCCGGCCTGGGCTGACCGAGACGACCAGAAGCGTGTCATGACACCGGGAGAGGCGGTCAAGGCTGGTGCTGACTTTATCGTGGTAGGGAGACCGGTGCTGAAAGCGAGTGATCGGAAGGCCGCGGTGGAGAAAATTCTGGAAGAGATAACGATGTTCCATGATAATCGCAAGAAGTCTGAAACCAGAAGTCAGAAGTCAGCGTAAGCCCTTACGAATCCTGCTCCGGGATCCTAAATTCTAAATAGCAAATCATGGAAGCGAGAGAGAGAAAAGAAGCATGACATCAGAACAGGTATTGGACATTTACAAAAAGACCGGGGCACTGCTGACCGGGCACTTTCTGCTATCATCAGGTCTTCACAGCGAACAGTATCTGCAGAGCGCATTGGTGCTGCAGCAGCCCGAGATCGCAACGGAACTCTGCGCAGCACTTGCTGAAAACTTTAAGGATGCCAGCCATCGAGGTCGTCATCGCGCCGGCGCTGGGCGGGGTGTTCGTCTCCCATGAAACAGCACGAGCATTGGGCGTTCGTGCGATATTCGCCGAACGGGTGAACGGAGAGCTCACGCTTCGGCGCGGGTTCACGATCAAACCGGGTGAGCGGGTGCTTGTGGTTGAAGATGTGATAACAACAGGCAAATCGACGAAGGAGACCATTACCGTTGTGCGGAATGCGGGCGGGGTCGTCATTGCCGCGGCTGCGCTCATTGATCGTTCCGGCGGCAAAGCGGACATCGGTGTTCCTTACAAATCGCTCGTTACGCTCACGGTTCCTGCGTATACGCCGGAGACGTGCCCGCTGTGCAAGGCGGGCAGCAAGCCGGTGAAACCGGGCAGCAGGGGACTCGTGTAGGTACGCTATTCGGTCAACGGTCGCCGGGGATCATTAACGAAAGACTACAATCCATGCCGTCTCATCTTTTTATAGATATACAGCGCCAGGAAAGTTAAAACCGCGATCCATAGTATCGATACGATGAATACAAACTTGAATCTCCGCTGTTTCCGCTCATTCATGAAAGTCTGCGCCGTCCCCCTGCAGTCTTCAAGTACTTCCGGAGGGATCATTTTTTTCAGGACAACATAACTGATACGGATAACAAGAAGATCGTCCAATTGGCCAACGAAGATGATGGCATCGGGTATCAGATCAATGGGAGAAATAATGTAGCCGAGCGGAATCAGGATGATGATCTTGGTATACCAGGGGGACCCGGTGGCCCCTCAAGGCAAACCAGAGGGCGATGAATTCTGTAAGGACCTTTTTGATATCATTTTTTGTCTTTTCAATGAGCTTCATCGATGAGCAGCCATGAACCTTCCCGGAAGAATTTCCAATTTCACGAAATACTGAATGATATATTGCAAGGCAAGGGTGGTGATCATGATCCCGAGCATGAGCTTGATGAACTTCTGGGGCATATATTTTTTGAGGCGCGCACCGATATGCAGGCCCGCAAACCCGCCTATCCGAAGAGGAAACCCAGCGCCCAGTCCGGTGATGTTGAGGACCCTCCTGTTGCTGGCAGTATGGTGTAAAAGAGGACCCCTACGATCGACGTGAGGAACGTGCCGAGCAATGCCGCGCCAGCCAGCGTGTAGACCGGCAAATGGAACACGGCCACACAGAACGGTGCGATGATCGCGCCGCCGCCGATACCGTAGGTCCCGCCGATGATACCCACCACAAAAGCAAGCAGAAATATGAAAGGCACACTGAACCGGGACTGTTAGCCCCAGAACTCGTACACAATGATCTTCAGATTGAAGGTGATGGTCTTGACCACCGCATCCGGAGGCAGCCCTGCCGCGGCCTGGGATTTACGTTGTTCCTTCATGAGCGCGGACCGTTCCGAAAACTATTTCCCCAACTCACTCATTTTAACTTTGCTCGCCCGAGCTTTCCCGGTGATCTCATACAGAAGCCTGCTCCCGATGTAGAGAAGCACGAGGCCGACAAAGAGCTTGAACGTACGCGGGTTCGGGAGGTAGAAGACCCGGAGGCAGAAACCGATGAATACGCCTGGCAGCGTCCCGATGATCACAACCCAGGTGAGGGACCACGCCATGCGGCCTTCCTTGAAATACCGGTACACTCCGCTGGGAATCGCAACGATGTTGTATACAAAGTTCGTCGAACTGATTGCCGGACTGGTGAAACCAAGGACGCTCATCTGAAAGGGCAGGAGGATAAAAGGCCCCGGGCACGCCTGCCATAGAAGTCAAGGTAGAGACCACATGCGCAACAATTGGCGGGAGAAATACTCATGTTTTCACGCCGGATATGGGAAATAATACATAGAGGCTGTCCATGGGATGCGAGTATAGCATAAATATGTGACCAAAAAAATGAAAATGTCCGCAACGCATGTTCTATCCACGCGAACGTGGTTTTGCATTATTACGCCATAAGTACTCTAAAATTATAATTAGTGTTTGACGTTGTATCAGTTTTTGCTATAATTGAATTATAAAGATATGAAAGGCAAGAAAATGAATAAGTTAGCATTATCAGAAGAAAAGAGCGGGTATCCCGATGGGATGCCCGAGGAAGTATTAGAGGAGCTGGCTGACGAGCTCGCCGAGGAAGAAGAGGAAGAAGAACCTTCTCCAGTCGAGGTCGCTGAGGTTGCTGAAGAGGTGGCTGTTGCAGGCGCCGACCTTGTCGACACCTATCTCAAGTCCGTGGGCAGATTTCCGATGCTTAAGATCGAAGAGGAGCAGGAATACGTCCGAACGTTGGAGGGCGGCAAAGCTGTGCTTAAAGAGATCGCCCTGAGTTCTCCGCTTGCGATTCCGAGGGTCCTGGCTCTGGGCGCGAACATCAAACAGGGGCTTGTGAAGGCACAGGATATACTCCGTTTCCCCGGCGAGTGGAATGACTCGTACGAAGCGGAGTTCATGCGCCTCTACAACAGGCTTAAGAGGCAGGTGGCCAGGCGCGACATGGAGCGGGCAACGAAGACCTTGAACGAGATGAGCCTCTCCTTCCGAGAGATCGAGAAGATGCTCAAGAAGCTCGCGGCACTGAGCAAGCAGGTCGAGCGCGGCATCATGGTCGATATCGAGAAGCTCGGGCTTGATGAATCGACCCTCGTGGAAATGGCCAGTCGCATCGAAGCCGTGGAGACCAAGGTAAAAGAGGCCAAAGATGTGCTGGTCCAGGCCAACATGAGACTCGTGGTCTCGATCGCAAAAAAATACGTGAACCGGGGTCTGACGCTTCTCGACCTTATTCAGGAAGGGAATATCGGCCTCATGAAGGCATCGGACCGGTACGAGTCGGGCAAGGGAACAAAGTTCAGCACGTATTCCACGTGGTGGATAAGGCAGCGGATCACCCGCGCCATTCTGGACCAGGCACGCACCATTCGACTGCCGGTGCACCTGATCGAGGAAAGCACCCGCATCAGCCGCATCTTTGCGAAGTTTATGCGTGAAAAGGGCAGAGAGCCTTCTCCTGAAGAAGTGTCGAAGATTATGGGTCTATCCGTAGTGCGGGTAAACGAGATCCTTCGGGCGATCCAGGAGCCGGTATCCCTGGAAACGCCGATCCTCTCGGAAGAGAAAGAGCTCAAGGACGTCATCATCGACGAGAAAGCCGTCTCGCCGTTCAAGACACTCGAGAACAACGAAGCTTCAAACCGCATCGAGCAGGTGCTCTCCTCACTTACTGAGCGGGAAGAGAAAATTATCAGGATGCGGTTCGGCATCGGAGTCAACAGCGAACACACGCTTGAAGAGGTCGGCAAATTCTTTAATCTCACGCGAGAGAGGATCAGGCAGATCGAGATCAAGGCGCTCAAGAAGTTGCGTCATCCTGCACGGAGCAAGATGCTGCGAGAGTATGTGTGATTATTAATATTTTTAACGGATTGGAACAAAGGCGCAAATTAATATTTGCGCCTTTGTTATTTTTTGACCTGGTTTATTTTGAGATTGCGGGTTCGGTATGGTTGCATGCGGGTTTGAACAGAGGTGGAACACTCAGTCGTTCGTACTCGGGATAAACTCGATGTCAGCGATGATGCGCGCTGCCTCATCGAGGGAGGGATTAATGTGCTCAGAATCGCTCACATAGGCGACCATGACCGCCCGTGTTTTATCCACGAGAAACCAGATGCGCCAATGGGTTGTATCTTCTTTGATGTCGTAGGTATAATCCAGGGCTGCTATTCCCATGTCCCCCCGGTCCTCGACTTTCACTGCATCACGAGGGAAAGGAACGTCACGCTCCTCCAGGGTGTCTTCGAGAAGTATGCGGGCGGCCTCCGCAGGCGGCGTTTTTAACTCGTCCCTCTCGATAAACGAGAGTTGCATCATGCCGGGCCAGCCGTCCCTTTCCAATAATACAAAACCCATTTCTTCCCGTTCAGTCCATGCGTCGGGAAGAAAAAGATTTATCCACCGCTCGTATACTACCTTTTTGCCCATGGCACGCATTGTATCGGACGTGCGATAGGCAGTCAAATGAGTTTCGCAAATAGGAAGAAAAGAACTGTTTATATGAGCAACAGCCGCTGGAGTAGATCTAGTACAGCATCGGCTGACGCTTCCGGCGGATCCCGGCCGTCCAGCGTGATATCCGGGTTATGGGGCGGTTCATAGATCGCCTGGACTCCGGGGACCGTGTTTGTCATGCCTTTCACCGCGCGACCATATATCCCTTTGGGGTCCCGCTTCATGCAGATTTCAAGTGGGCACACGACATATACTTCAACGAAGCGTGGAATGAGTGAACGGGCATAATCCCGGTAGACCCGCTTGTTTGCTGTTGCATCGAAGATCACCGGTACGCCGCTCCTGGTGATCATGCCGCCGATCAGTGCCAGTGCCCGATAAAAGGCATCGCGCTCCTTCTCGATCATAGGTCGGAACCGGGGTGAGTATTGTTCTCATTTCGTCTGATTCCAGCACGACAACCGAAACTCCTCGTTTCGACAATTTTTTCACCAGTTCCCGGGTCATGGAACTTTTACCCGAGGCCGGGATGCCGGTAATCCAGATGGCGAACCCCTGGTCGGTACTCATGAGAGATACCTGTTCACGTCCCCTGGATCGAACCGGTCGGATCGCCAGGAGATTCTGAATGAAATTGAATATGGTCCTGGCGCACCTGCACGGGCAGGTGCGGATACCAGACAGGACTTGCGACCACCAGCCCGCGCCAGGCAAAAAAAGGCGCTATCACGTCGAGCATTTCCTGATCATTCGTCCTGGAGAGGTAGTTGTCCCAGAAGGACATGAACAGCCGTTCGAAAGGTCCGTCAAATTTGCCTGAGCTTAAGAGCGAGGAAAAAAGATAGTTTATGCTCAGGCACGAGGTATCATCCGACGGTTCTCCCCATTCTCCGCGTGAGCGATCGAGGAGTGTGAAGTCCGTACCCTCCCGGAACAGGATGTTATAAGGATGGAAATCGCCGTGCACCCGGCAGAGGCGGTGCGCGCGATGCTTGATGCGCCAGCGCCATTCGATGCAGGCTAGTTCTATTTTTTTGAGGAGCGGCTGATCGATGAACTCAAAGGAAGAAGGATAGTTGTCGATCAGCCCCATGATGCATTCACCGTGCCCCAGGAGATCACGGATCCTTCTGGCATAGAGTCCGGGCGAATCGAGTTTTGAGGAGTGGATTTCGACAAGGTAATCAGAGAGGGCCAGGGCTCTTGTAACATCCCCGTCCGCGGCAATATTTGACTTTCTTATTCGTTCGAGGTCTTTAAAATAGCCATTCCCCTGCACAAAGTCTGTCAGCAAAAAAAATTCCCGGGCCTTGCCTGTGGAGAGGATAGTTCCTGTATCCAAAAAGGCGCCGCAGTCGAGGGAGCGCACGTGGCGCGGGAGACTGTTGAATGCTGAGTGCTCCCACAGAATGGCCTGGGCGCGGTCCGAGAAGTGGTCATGGCCGTAGGAAGACGGTGTCATGGTCTCGAGCACGGACTTCTTCCTCTCACCGGCGACCTCGTACTCCAGAAACAGGGGCGAGCCGTATCCGAAGGCTTTGAGGTCATCGCCAGCTTCCTGCTTTCCCTCGGTGGTCATGGAGAGCACTCGCACGGGTTTACTATAGAGGGACTCAAGATAGGCAGTGACCGCTTGTATGGTGATCCGGGGCATTATTTCCTCGAGAAGAGACCGCTTGTTGCAAGGCAGTCTCTGGCTTTACATCAATGGCTGCTGCTGATTACCATTGTATCATGATTTAACGGAAACAAGGGGCAGGAAGGTGTTTTTTCGTGATACTATCGGTCGCCAAGAAGGGTCTGGAAGGGGAAAAGGTTGGGTGATCGCTAACAATCCGCTCCTATACGGCGCAAGCCCGTGACATCGATCGGAAGCGGTTCGCCGGGATCGAATACCTCGTTCCCGTGTCGGATGAGATACGTGCGGCCGGAAACCTGCTTGCTGTAGGTGATGATAAGGCGGCCGATGGTCTGCTTCACGTCCTGGGTGGGGATCCCATTCAGCAAGGCAACGGGGCCGGGGAATCCTTGAGGCATGAAAAGGTGGTAGCCATGAGAGGCGATTGACATGAGCACGTTATTTTCATTGTTATCCCGGCCAACGACGATCTTGACCCCCGCATCGAACCGGTAATGGCGGCCCACGGTCAAAAGCCGGATGTCGTCCGGGTTGACGGCAATGTTATCTTCGAACAGGTCACGCAGTTTTGCCGAAAAGTTCTTGTCGGTGAGCAGGCATCCGCCTGCAGGGGTAGAGAACCCGCTGATGCCGTACCGTTCGGCAAGCCTGAACTGGACGTTCCGGGAACGTCCGCTGATGCTGAGCAGCTTTTCCCTGTCTATGGTTCCGTTCAACTCACCCTGGGTTGGAGGAAGAAGCTTGGCCGATAAGGGACGGAGGACCATGCCCCTCATATCAGCATCGCGCTCGATCACATGGAAGGTGTCGCGGCGCTGGGACATGGGCCGCTGCCCAAGGACCTCGCCGGTTACAACGAATGGAGAGTTCAGTTCCTCCATCACGGCCTTGGCCTTCTTGAGCATGAAGATCTTGCAGTCGATGCAAGGGTTCACATTCTTGCCATAGCCGTGTACAGGATTGCGGACCAGCTCGATATATTCCTGCCCCATGTCGAAGATCTGCAGTTCGATGCCGATGGCCTTCGAAACTCTGGCCGCATGGGTCTCCTGTTCCCGTCCATAGCTTTTTGAAAAAGGGGAGGTGCAGTAGAGCCCGATGATGTCGAAGCCCTGTTCCATGACGATCTTTGCCGCAAGGACGCTGTCGAGTCCCCCTGAAATGAGAGCGACCGCTTTTCTTTTCAACGCTGATTCTCCCCTTCATACGTGATGACGCCGTATTGTAAATCTCTGAAAGGGGTTTTAGCAATAGAAAATAACATTTTTTCAGGTTAGAGAAAACGAGTGGTCGGGCCTGGCGGATGCCGGCGGAAAGAACGAGACAGTTGTTTATCTTGAGCGATCACCGGGAGGATCCGGATGTTCACGGTGTGGTCTCTGGCGATGTAAATTACTGTTGCTTCAGAAAAAAGGTGTCGAACTAAAATCGATAGGTCAAAACTATCCCGAGCCCTCCGTCATTTAAAATCGGAGTAAAACTCAGTTTGTTTTCCATGCCATTTCGGTGGGAAGCCACTACTAATTTGCCGGTAAAATACCCGATTGCCGATCCCACAAAGATGTCGGATGGCCAGTGAGCATTGTGCTCGACTCGGTTCAGCGCCGTCAGTGTCGCAATGCCGTAGGCAAGCGTTGGAACAATGATGTTGTCGTATTCGGAGGCAATGACCGTAGCAATCGAAAAAGCTGTCGAGGCATGACCGCCGGGGAATGATAATGCGTCGTCACTGTGGATCCCGGGTCCGTCCCAGGCGCGTGGCCCGTCTCCGGTATACGGGCGATGGCGGCCCGTGGCGTATTTCAATGTTTGCACAACCACGGCGGTAAGGATGAAGCTCTCCACGCTGAGGAGAGATGTTTTCCGCATTTTTCCGTCATCGGCAAGGGCTCCGTACAGATACATCCCTCCCACGATCGGTATCGTCAGCACCCCGCATCCGGCCATGGTGGCTTTGTCGCCGATATCGTTCGATGTCGTTGTCTTGTTATCCAGCGCCCATTTCTGGATTTTCGCGTCATTCTCGTACAGAAGGATGGTAGCGCCGGTAAGGAGCGTTACCGTGATCCAATGAGAAGTGTCCCAACGGGTGGGGGAGGAGATCATGCTCTTGAAGTCTGTCACATATCCATTGAAATAGTCTTTATTGAATTCAACCGGCGCTTCATTCAACGGGTCTGGTTTTTCCCGGACTTCCCGGGTCGTCACCGTTGATGATGACGTGAGGTCATCGGCAGAGGCAAAAGCGGGGAACGTAAACGAAATGATGAGAAAACAGAGGATGCTATATTTTAAAAAAAACATAACTGGACACCGTGCGACTCTCCTGTTCAGACGTATTTTTAGTTCGCATGATACCATATTCACCCGCAAAATGGAGCGTAATTTTTATGAAATATAGCACGGTCTTCGGCCGAACGGGACCTGTTGAGGGTGGATGCAAGGATGAGGAGTATCAGGTGAACGGGGGGACTATGGCACGTCCCGGCGTGATTCAAATTAATAACTTTCCATGACGTCCGCGACATGAAAGGCATGGATCAAAATTGGTGCTCTGGAAAGCGCTCAGCGAAGATTATCTGGATCGGTTTTAAGGCTGGTTCTCATTCTCAGGAGTACGGGACGTACCTCACTGCCCCGTTCCACTCCGCGTCTGATCCTGACCGCCTCCCCTGCCTGTCCCGTTGCCGGCACCAATTCCACCTTTGCCGGGATTGCCGTAGGCGCCGCGGATCATGCCGCGCATCTCGTGCGTGAACTCATGCTGGAAGACAACGTACCGCGCCTGCTGTTCGATGGTGAGGATGTTTTTCAGTCCGCTCATCTCGCTATTGATCAGTTTCTGCATGGCCTGATGGTTCTTCTCAAGTTTTTCAAGGGAGGTTTTGATCTGCGATTCGTCCGGTTTCGGCGATTTGACGGCAAGCTTCAAGATATTTATTGTCCCCGTCTGCTCTCGAAGGATGTCCCTGCGTTGATTATTAACGGAACTGAGCAGCGAGGACAGCTTCGCGCTGGTGCTGGCGTCGAGTTTCAGAGCTTCGGTAAGCCGCCAGATCCTGACGGCATCAATCTTTTTTCTGATCTCTTCCCGTTTTTCCTCCGACATTGGTTCGCCGCGTCCGGCCTGTCCGGGGTTTCCGACGCCCGCGGTATCATTACACTTTCCGCCGGGTTGCGATGATGCGGGCTTCTGTTGGCCAAAAGCGGACATGGTGACCGAGATCAGCAGCGCAGCCATGAGAAAAATCTTCACTGCATTCATGGTTATCCCTCCTCTACAAATTGCACGAGCATTGTTGAGAGCCGTTCGACTTCTCTCGCGTTCAAATCTTCAAACGCTTCATAGATATCAGCATCCCGGCCGGTCCCGAGGACCGGTTCGGCCTCCTGGGCAATGGAGCCGAGTTCACTGCCTGCCCAGGAATCGATCGTGCTGAGTTCGTCCTGGTCGAGGTCCGCAACACTGACAGAGCCGGCTGCCACCGTTTCACCGGAGTATTCATTTCCCGGCGATGGGAGCATCTCCGATTTTTTCTGCAGGGGCGTAAAGATGAGCCACGATATGATGAGAACGGTCCCCACCGTTGCTGCCGCTAATGTCCAACGCGGAAGGGCCATTCGGCCCAACAGCCATGAGAGGTCGAAGATTTTATTTTTCGGTTGGCGTTTCTGAACAGCCTGGTATATACGATCAGGCATCGCGGCCCAAAACGCTTCTCCGGGATCAGGTACCGTCTCTTCCGCCATCAAGCGCAGGAGGGACAGCTCGGTACGACACTCGTCGCAGGACGCGAGATGGTTCTCGATCAGGAGGTTCCCCGTCTGGTCAAGCGCCTGCTCCCGGTAGGCGGGTAGCAATTCTTTTATGGTCTTGTCGTTGCACATAACAATTTCTTCTGCTCCTGATTACTGATTACTGACTACTGTCTCCTGACCCCTGACCCCTGTTCTTCTCACCCATCATCGTCTTCAATTTGTTCACGCCATGATGATAATTCGCTTTTGCAGTTCCGAGCGAGCATTGCATGATCTCCGCGATCTCATCGAACTTCCGGTTTTCCTGCACCCTGAGAATGACCGTCATGCGCTGTTTTTCCGGAAGCCGCGCGAGCGCCTGCCGCAGCAGGAGCCTGCTTTCTTTATGGATCAGCGCCTCGAGGGTGCGAGGGTCCCGTCTGATGACCACGTCATCGATCGGGACATGTACAGCCTTTGACCGGTCGCGGTAGACGTTCTTGGCAAGGTTGATCGCGATCTGGTAAAGCCAGGTCTTAAAGCTCGACCGCCGCTCGAAGGAGCCGAGGCCGGTGAAGGCCCTAACCAATGTTTTTTGCAGCAGGTCCGATGCATCTTCACGGTTGCTGACCATGCGGTAGAGCAGGGAGTAAAGCGGTTTCTGATACTTTATCACCAACTCGTTGAACGCCTCGCGCTCGCCCGCTATGGTTCTATTGATTAGGTCAAGATCTTCATCTATGAGCATAAGCGCGCCGTGTTCTACTGAGTGAGACCCCGGTTGCGGGAAAAAGTTGAATGGTGAAGGATACTTGCCGGTCCACATTTCGCAACCGCTTGGGAAACCGGGGATACCTGTTCCGGTATCCGGCAACATCATTACCAAACCATAGATCGTCGGATGGCTCGGGCCACATCACCGTTACCGTCATTCTGGTCGTATCTCGATCATGCGCATGTGCAGGCAAAGTTCATATCCTAAGTCTTGCTGGTGCGGCTTCCTCATCTTTAACATCCCTGTGCAGGCAGACTCGGTTCCTGCCCGACCGTTTTGCCTGGTACAGGGCATTGTCCGCCAGGGTCACCAGTTCGGCCTTGTTCTTCGTGTCTTCCGGAAAGCTGCTGACGCCGATGCTCACCGTGACCGTCAGGTCCTTGCCGCCCACCCGGGCCACTACTGTCTTCTCCACGAGCTTGCGTACACGTTCCGCCATCTGCATGGCTCCCTTGATATTGGTATCGACCATGCCGATGGCGAACTCCTCGCCTCCATAACGCGCAACAAAGTCCGAGCCGCGTCCGGTGTCCGTCAGCACCTTGGCCACCGCTTTAAGAGCGATGTCTCCTACGGGATGGCCGTAGGTATCATTGACATTCTTGAACTTATCGATGTCCATGAGAAGGATCGAGAAGGGACGCATGTCGCGCTCGATGCGGCGGTATTCCTCGGAAAGCTTTTCCATGAACGTTCGGTGGTTCAAGAGCCCGGTGAGGCCGTCGGTCCTGGCCAGGTCCTCGATCGTCCGGTACAGGAGCGAATTGAACGCCACCATGGATATCTGGTTCATGAGCGTTTCGAGCAGGTAGTTGCGGTGATATTCCGTGAACGCGTCGGTTTTAAAGGAGGCGAGAAAGAAGGCACCGATGCAGGTGTCTTTGGCGATCAGCAGCCTTCCATATAAAGACTTGATCGGCTTTTGAAGTTCTTTGTACGGGAAGAGCCCGATGTCCCTGCCCCGGTCGCCGAGATCCCCCGTGTAGTGGCTCAGGACGCCGTTGTCATGCCAATGCTTCTGCATAGAGGTCACCATGGCGCTGTCTTCAAAGGGGAAGGTGGTATTGATCAGTTTGGCGTCATAGCCATGGAGTCCTATGAATTGCAGATATGGTTTGCCCTCTTCTTCGATCTTCAGGACGCACGCGCAGAAGTCATAGGGCACCAGCTGCTGGATCCGCGGGATCACCTTGTCCATGATCTCGCCGAACTTGAGACTGCTGTTCAGGTCAGAGCTGATCTGGTGCAGGGCGCCGAAGTGGTCGGCACGGGTCTTCAGCTTGAGCGACAACTGGATCTTCTCTATGACCTGGATGAAAAAGGTCTCGAAGTAGCCCAGGAGGTCCTGATCCTCGAGAGAAAACGCGCCCGCCTCCAGGCTGTCCACCGCTATAACGCCGATCGTGTTCTCGTCATGGATAACAGGGATGGCAAGGAAGGTCTTGATCCGCACGTTCCGGACATCGTCCCGGTAATAGCCGAGGTTGGACAGAGGCGTGCTCATCCCCGAGATGTCGGACAGGTACTGACGCTGCTTCTGTTCCGCGCAGACGTCGATGTAGGTCTTGCCCCACAGTTCCGTGCCTACCGGCACGATCGCATGGCTGGTTTCCGACTTGATCGCGCGCAGGACAAAGACCTCGCCGTACTCGCGGCGCTCTTTCAGGAAGAGGGCATAGGAGTGGGCGGGCACGAACCGGGAGATCATGTCGATGAGCCCGTCAAAGGTGGTCTCGCGCTCCAGTGCGGCGCTCACCGCGGCTGTCTGCCTGCCCATAAGCGATTCAAGGGTATTTGTCTCCGCAAGGGGATCGAGGGCGTCCGCATGGGCGATCAACCGCTCATGGACATCCTTGAGTTGTGCGGCCTCCTTGCGGATATGGTGCATGATGTGTGCAATGGCAATGGACAGACCGGAAAAGGATGCGCCGAACCCCGCATACACGGGCCATCGCTCCGGCTGCCACTGGCCTGAACGGAAGAGATTGGCTGCTTCGATACCGAGTATCAGGAAGATCGTTCCGTACGCCTGGATCAGGGGGGCAAATGCGGCAACCATGACGCCGATGAGGAAATAGGCGGGCCACAGCGAGGAGTGTGAACTACCCGTGATCTGTACGAAGAAATTCAGCAGGAGAGCTCCAAGGACGATGAAGGGGAAGAAATTCAGACGCTCACGGGAAAAAAAAGACTCATAGGAAACGGCCAGGGCGAGTACGATATACCCCGTCAGCCAGAGGGCCATCGCGAGGTTTGACGGGTCCGGCCCGAGAAAGAATCCCATGCCGGAAGAGAGGGTGTAGAGGACCAGACCGGCGAGGATTATTTTATTCAAATCTTTCTTCTCCTGTTCATCTCTTCTTCCATGTACTTTCGGTAGAGGACGTCCCACTCACGGCTGCCCTCGGGGACCTTGCGCGACAGCGACTGGATGGTACGCCGCGCAGCCTCGTCCGCTTCGTCCTCGAACTTGAGCTCGTCGGCGATGGTCCGCTTGGTCTCGCGGAGGATACGCTCCTCTGTCTCAAGTATTTCGATGTTCCTGTTCCGGATCAGCATATCCTGGATAAGATGGGACAGGTGATATATTCGGTCTTCGCTCAAGCGCATGGTGTTGATATATCCGCTAATACGACAGCAGCCCCTTTTTGTCATTCCCGAATGCCTTAATCGGGAATCCAGATTTTTAAAACCTGCCGGATTCCCCCGTATCAAGTACGGGGCAGGCTTAGTCAAGCCCGGAATGACGAATTTGATGGATTCCGCAATCCGCAATTACAGCACGATCCCTCGCTCCTTCGCGAGCTTCTGCTTTGTCATATCGAACACCTTGCGGTAGTCCATATTTTCCCTGGCGATCTCGTCAGCGTGAGCGGAAAGGAGCTTCTCAACGTCCTTGTTCAGCGCTTCCTCCGCCATCATGTCTGCGGTGATCACCACCGCGATCTTTTCGGCGATCTCGTGTTTGGGCACCTCATACTCAACCAGTCCCTTGCTCTCAAGATTCGCGGCGATCGCATCGGCGATATGTTTTATCATTTCCTTGGGTAGACGCATGGCAACTCCTTGCGAGGCATTATAACAGAAAAGGGGGGAAAGTGGAGAAGGAAAATGTGCAATTTTGTCAGCTCACGGGATTTGCCGGGTATTGTTGAATCCGTAAGAAGTCAGGATTTGCCACCCCCGATACAATCATTCGAGGGCAGGCGACACACAAAGAGCAAAGAGGTAACGCCTTTGTAAATTTGAAGATTCACTTTGTGTCGTATGTGCCTTTTGTGGCTGACAGGACGGGAGATTTTCTGATTGTGTCGTTTCGATTTTGAGATCGTTATTGTCTGCGTTTTTTACCGGACCGTCTGTCTTGTCCCTTTCTCAGTTCAGGACGTGAGTTTAGACCAGTAAATTTTCTTCGGTCTTCAGCAGACCTGCGGTCGAGCCTGGTCCGGCGCTCTTTTTTCAGCAGTTCAAAGACATGGTCGAGCAGTTCTTTTCTTTTTTTTAACAGAATGTCCCCGTGAGCTGTTTCGCTGCGAATGATCGTCGGTTTCAACTCGAAGTGATAGTCTGAAATGAGCGAGACGAGGACTTTCTCAATTTTTGCGAAAAGCCCCCTGTCATCTTCGATACTCTTGTTCTCTTCGCGTTCGGTCTTCGCCATCAGTGTGTCGATCTCTCGTGCGGTCTTTCTTGCGTGGTCGTGGACCGTTTCGAACAACCTTGTCAGGGCGTATATATCATCCCTGTACATGTACGATATTTCCTTTGAGAGTTGGGCGACGTCTTTTTTTATGGTCTCGACGTATCGCGTGGCGACCGGACCCTTGCGCAGGGAAGCCTTGAGGTGCTCCTTAAAGTGCGTTTTGATGTCCTCGATCATCTGGTTTTCTTTCTTTCGCGAGATTTGCAGGTCCACGAGGACAACGATCGACGTTTCGCAGCGTTTTTCGATCATGACCAGATTGTCCCTGAGATACAGTGCTATGTCGCCTAGCTCTCTCACTAACGCCGGTTGGCGTCTCACGAGTGTTTCGAGCGTTTTTTTCCGCTCGTCGACCATAGTGTGGAGTCTGGCCAGCTTGACCGCATCATCCCTTTTTTTCGGGTTGAGCCTGCTCATCTCAGCTTCGGCGGATTTGATAAACGCCGTCGGCTTCTTGAGATCGAGCGCGAGAAGCGTGTGCAGGTGATATTTGAACTGTTCCACCTCCGACGCGAGAACGGGGCTGAAAAAGTGTGAATGGCCGAGTACGCCATAGAACATTTTTTCCCGGAAACCCGGCGGCGACGCGTGTTGCTGCTGCTGATGCTGCTCAAATGCCTCAACGGCTTCGAGCAGTTCACGGTACGTTGCCAGATCGTTGCCGTGCAGTTCCCGTCTGCCTTCCTCTTTCGGGCTTTTGAGGAAAACCTCAAGTTCCGCCCGTGTGGGCGAGAGTTCCTCGTTTGACCCGAAGCGAAGGCCGAATATGGACTTGTCTTTCATCATGGGGATACCCACAGTGGATACTGCATTTATGAATCATACAGAAAGACAGGTCCGGGGTCAAGAGAACGTTATACAAACGATAGTAAGGATATCAATTGGACTTTGTGGCCGAACTGGACGAGCGCGAGTGGGAATTAAATGAAAGGAGTAGATATAACCGGTGTAATACCATGAGACAAAAGACCAGTCTCTTAAACCTGTTGAGGTATGTTCAGCCCGTTCTCGATAACCGGGGATGACTGATTTATTTCCATAAAACAGCTGTAACCTCTTGCCAAAAATTCTTTTGCAAAAATATCTTCCCTGTGATAAAGTACCTTAAAACCACCTGAAAACACGGCAGATTTATTGAATAGCCGGGCAAAAACCTATTATTTTGCAGCCTTCCGGATGGCTCGCCTTCAGGTGCTCGTCATGCATACGGACGAGTGGAGGAAAAGTAATGTTCATTCCCATGCACCAAGGCATGTTCATAGGGATGAAGATCGGAGGATCGACTATGGACCCTATCATGTGTCCGTTCTGCGGAGGGACCAATCTTTTTCAGGAGGACGATCTTGGTCTTGAAATGGACTTTGAACACTGGACTGTTCACCATTGGGAGTGCCTGGACTGCGCTCAGTCCTTCGACAAGATAGAGATACTGCCTGCGTCGAATTCGTTCGAGGAGATCAATGAGAGCACCATCCACTGAAACGGGGCCTCACCAATCGGCAAAGTCAGCGCTCCCGTCGGACCGGCCTACGATCGCCGTGATCGACAGGGATGCTCTTGAACATAATTTCAGGGAAGTCGTCCGCTGCGCAGAGGGGCAGCAGGTTTTGGCCGTTGTAAAGGCCAGGGCGTATGGCCACGGTGCCGTGGAGGTGTCAAAGCGCCTCCTGATGCTCGGCGCGGACATGCTTGGCGTTGCCCTGGTCGAAGAGGGCAGGGAACTCCGCGATGCAGGCATTCATGCCCCGATCCTGGTCATGGGCGCTACGTTTCCGGAACAGGCCGAGGCGATGGTGTCCCTGAAACTGACGCCGGCGATCTTCAGTCTCGTTGTTGCGCAAGCGCTGTCAGAGGCGGCGTACCAACGCAGGACAGCGGTCAACATCCATGTGAAGATCGATACGGGCATGGGCAGGATCGGCATTTCTCCCGAAGAGGCCCCGGAGTTTATTGCCGCGCTCCGGAAGCTGGGCTCACTTTCAGTGCAGGGGTTGATGACCCACTTTGCCGATGCGGACCTGCGGGACAAACAGTTCGCTTCACGCCAGATGGACCGCTTTGAGGCGCTTCTGAGCGCACTTGAAGCAAAAAAGATCAGCGTGCCGATGCGCCACGCGGCAAACAGCGCCGCGGTGCTCGATTTCCATCGCGCGTTCTTCACCATGGTCAGACCCGGGCTGATGCTGTTCGGCTACAATCCCCTTGAAGAGGGAACGATCGGCGCGGACCTGCGGCAGGTGCTGTCGCTCGTCACGCGCATCGCGTTCATCAAGAAGGTCCCGCCGGGAGTGCCGATCAGTTACGGCCGCACGTTTACGACGAAACGGGAAAGCATCATCGCGACCCTGCCGATCGGATATGCCGATGGGTATTGCCGCGGACTCTCGAACAAGGGCACGGCGCTGGTACGCGGCATCCGCGTCCCGGTGGTCGGCAGGGTGTGCATGGACATGTGCATGATCGATGTCACAGACGTCCCCAATGTGCGCGAAGGGCGACGACGTCGTGTTGATCGGCAGTCAGGGAAATGAACGGATCACGGCGGACGATATTGCCGCGAAGACCGGAACGATCGCATACGAGGTGCTCTGTGGTATCAGCAGCCGGGTCCCCCGGATATATCAATAAGATCCTTGAAGTGGTGGGCCGCAGGACCTCGGGGTTCCTCGCCGAGATAGGCGGTGTGCTCATCTTCTTTGGCCAGACGCTTCGCTGGACCTTCAGCCGCCCCTTCTATGTGAAGAGCGTGCTGAAACAGATGGAGCAGATAGGGTTCAACTCCGTCCCGGTGGTGGTCACCACGGCGCTCTCGACCGGCATGGTGCTTGCGCTCCAGAGCTATACGGGGTTCAAGCGGTTCGGCGCGGAGACGCTCATCGGCGCCGTCGTTTCGCTGTCCATGACCAGGGAACTCGGGCCGGTGCTCACGGGCCTCATGGTGGCCGGCAGGGCGGGGGCGGCCATGGCCGCGGAACTGGGCACCATGAAAGTGACCGAGCAGATCGACGCCCTTGAGACGCTGGCCACGAACCCGATGAAATATCTCGTCGTGCCCCGGTTCATTGCGAGCACGGTGATGATGTTCTTCCTCACGATCCTCGGCATGATGATCGGCATCACCGGCGGCTATTTCGTCGGCGTAAAAGTGCTCGGGACGAACCCGGTCACGTACATCAACAAGAGCATCAACAATACCGAGGTCACGGACATCTGGTACGGATTGATCAAGGCGCTGGTGTTCGGTGCCGTGGTCGGGCTGATCGGCTGTTATAAGGGATTTCATACCGAGGGCGGGGCAGAAGGAGTGGGAAAGGCGACCACAGGCGCTGTTGTCGTCTCGTGCATGCTGATCCTCATTCTTGATTATTTCCTGTCCGCTCTCCTGTGGTGATGCCATGGCGATGATAGAGATCATCGACGTGCACAAGAGCTTCGGCAGTCTTGCACGTGCTCCGCGGGGTGAACCTCACCGTCGAAAAGGGCGAGAGCATGACCGTGATCGGCGGCAGCGGCAGCGGCAAGAGCGTGCTGATCAAGCATGTCATCGGGCTGCTGTTCCCGGACAAGGGCAGGGTTATCGTAGACGGCCAGCTCATGAACGATCTCGATGAATTCGGCCTGAACGAGCTGAGAAAGAAATTCGGCATGCTGTTCCAGATGGCGGCGCTGTTTGATTCACTGACGGTCTGGGAGAACGTGGGGTTCTCGCTCAAACAGCATACGAAGCTTTCCGACAAAGAGATCCGGAAGGTTGCGACGCAAAAACTTGCCCTCGTCGGGCTGAAGGATGTCGAGGACAAGATGCCGTCAGAGCTTTCCGGCGGCATGAAAAAGAGGGTGGGGCTTGCCCGGGCGATAGCCATGGACCCGGCCATCATCCTGTACGATGAGCCCACGACCGGTCTGGACCCGATCGCAGCCGACGCTATCAACGACCTGATCGTGGATCTCCGGAAAAAACTCGGCGTGACGTCCGTGGCCATCACGCACGATATGCACAGCGCCTACAAGATCTCGGACCGGATCGCCATGCTGTACAAGGGCGAGATACTGGAAATCGGCACGCCGGACCAGATCAGGAACACAGCGAACCCCATCGTGCATCAGTTCATCACCGGCAGCGCGGTGGGGCCGATAACGGCGGAATGATTCGATTGCGGATTGCGGATTTCAGAATGCGGATTGAAGACCGAAAAGAAACGATTGAGGATTGCAGATTTGCGATTTCGGATTCTGATTCCGCAATTCGCAATGCGATTTGCAATTGAGTATTCCGCAATCCGAAATCCGAAATTAAAACGGGAGTTCTCATGGCTAAACTGAGCGCAGAGGCAAAGGTGGGTTTACTGGTTATCGTGGGATCAGTCACTTCTTCTGTATATGACCTTTGCTGTGGGCAAATACGAGTTCGGCAAAAAAGAAGGCTATAACTTGGAGGCGGTATTTGACTCCGTGGCCGGTCTCGACACCAAGTCGTCGGTTAGAATGGCCGGGGTAAAGATCGGTTTGGTGGAGAAGGTGGAACTCGAGGACAGTCGCGCCAAGGTGACGCTGCGGATCAATCCGGAGGTGAAGATAGCGCAAGGTACCGAGGCCATGATCAAGACCATGGGTCTCCTTGGTGAAAAGTACGTCGAATTCGTACCTGTCAAGAGCAAGATGCCCCAGAAACCCTCGCCTGCCGGCGTTTCCTATTACCGCGATGGCGAGCGGGTGCAGGCAACGGTATCGCCGAGCGACGTGGACAAGCTCATTAACCAGCTTTCGTCGATCTCTGACGACATCAAACAGGTAACAGCATCGCTCAGCCAGGTCTTCGGCACCGAGCGGGGGGCGCAGTCCATGGAAGATATGCTGAACGACCTGCGCCAGACCACGGCAAACATCAAGGATTTTTCCAGGACCCTCCAGGACGACGGCAGTGAAATGGTGATGCGGCTGAACGAGCTGGTCGCCAGCCTCAACGGCGTCGTGGGAGAGAACCGGGACAATCTCAAGGTGACGATGGAGAACATCAAAGAGGCCTCGAAGAGCGCCGAACTGGCGCTGGCCTCCATTGACAACGCCGCCCGGAAGATCGACCGGGGAGAGGGCACGATCGGCAAACTCGTGAATGATGAAGGCATGTACAACAACATCGACAGCGCGGCAAAGGGGATCAGCGACTATACCTCCCGCATTGAGCGCGTCAAGACCACGATCGGGTTCCGGACCGAATACATGTTCCCGGAGTTCAAGAACTATTTCACGCTGGAGCTCAAACCCCGTATCGATCAGTACTATATCCTCGAACTGGTCTCGGATCCCTTCGGTAGATACACCGCGACCGAGACGACAACCACGCCTCCCGGCAGCACTATCGTGACCGAGACCTATGAGGACAAGCTCAAGTTCAGCGTCGAGTTCGCCAAGCGCTACGGCGATTTTGCTTTCCGCATGGGGCTCATCGAGTCCACAGGCGGGGTCGGCGCGGACTATTATGCCTTTGACGACTCGTTCAAGTTCAGCCTGGACGCCTTTAACTTCAACAGCAATGAACTGCACAATGAGCACGCAAATCTGAAGGCGACGCGCGAATTATGCATGTGAGCAAGGTACTGTTCCTGAGTGCCGGGTATGACAATATCCTGAATCCGGACCGGCGGTCGCCGTTCATCGGCGCCGGGCTCCGTTTCACCGACGACGATCTCAAGTACTTTATGGGAAGCGTGCCGATACCGAAGTGACGGAATTCGCAACGTGCAGAGCGCAGAGAATACGACGAGCAGAGACGCAAAGCGCAAGAGCAGAGAGCATGGTTTTAACGCTATGCGCCATGCACTATGCCCCATGCGTTCACACCGGGCGCCTGCTTATTCCCGTCTTTCCTTGACATTTGCCGGATAGTTACTTAGAATGACGCCGAGGACAGAATGGATCACAAAAAAATTACGAAAGCTGTTTTTCCCGCTGCCGGACTGGGGACCAGGTTTTTGCCGGCGACCAAGGCCTCTCCAAAAGAGATGTTGCCGCTGGTGGACAAGCCGCTTATCCAGTATGTGGTGGAAGAGGCGGTGGCGTCCGGAATCGACGAGATCGTGCTGATCACCGGACGGGGAAAACGGGCGATCGAGGACCATTTTGATGTCGCGTTCGAGCTCGAGGAGGACCTGAAGGCAAAGGGCAAACATAAGCTGCTGTCCCAGGTGCAGCGGATCGCCGACATGGTGACGTTCTGTTATATACGACAGAAAAAGGCGCTGGGTCTCGGACACGCGGTGCTGGCAGCAAAACGCGTGATCGGTGACGATCCGTTCGCGGTGCTACTCGGCGATGATATCATTGATGCGAAGACGCCGGCGCTCAAGCAGATGATGAATGTCTTTCAACGATACCCTTCCACGATCCTGGCGATCCAGAAAGTACCGAAGTCGCAGACGCAGAACTACGGTATCATTGATGCGAAGAGGATAGAAGATGGAGTGTACCTCGTAAAAGATCTGGTGGAGAAGCCCTCTCCGAAGGAGGCCCCCTCCGATCTTGCGATCATCGGCCGCTATATTCTCACCCCGGAAATTTTCACCGCTCTCGAACAAACAAAGCCGGGCAAGGGCGGCGAGATTCAACTGACGGATGGACTCAAGCTGCTGATGGAAAAGCAGCCGATCTATGCATTTGAGTTCGAGGGAGTGCGGCACGATGCAGGCGATAAACTGGGGTTTCTGAAGGCCACGGTCCAGTTCGGACTTAAGAACCAGGAGTTCGGCCATGAGTTCAGGGACTACCTGAAGAAGCTGAAGCTGTAAGCAGGAGACGAAATACGAGAGACGAGGGACGAAGGACGAGAGACGACGGAACGAAGGACGAAGGACGAAAAAACCTGCCCTTAGCGTCCATCGTCCAAGTGAGCGAAGCGAACGGTCATCCATCGTCCATCTGTTTAAGATCCATAAAAGAGGAGGCCGGTTTGGCAAAAACTGAAACGAAAAGCATAGATCTCCAGCAATCAATAGAGATCCCGAAAAAAATACCGTTGCTCCCGATCAGGGATATCGTTGTCTTCCCGTATATGGTGCTTCCGCTTTTTGTGGGAAGAGAGATGTCCATCAAGGCCATCGAAGTGGCGCTCGAGGGTAACCGCATGATCTTCCTGACCTCGCAAAAGGACATCAATGTGGAGAATCCCTCGCCATCGGACCTCTATTCCGTCGGCACGGTCGGCGTGATCATGCGGATGCTGAAGCTGCCGGACGGGCGCATCAAGATCCTGGTCCAGGGAGTCGCACGGGCGAAGACGGTGAAGTTCCTCCTGAAGGAGCCATTTTACCAGGTCGAGATCAAGACGTTCCCCGATGTCCCGGTTTCGGTGAATCTCGAAACCGAGGCCCTGATGCGGAACGTGAAGGAGCAGATCGAGCGGCTGGTGTCCTTCGGCAAGGTGATCCTTCCCGACATCATGGTGGTCATCGAGAACGTGGATGACCCCGGCAAACTCGCTGATCTGGCCATTGCGAACATGGGCCTTAAGGTGGAGCAGGCCCAGGAGATCCTGGAGATCACCGATCCCCTGCAACGGATCAAGCGCATCAACGAGGCGCTCGGCAAGGAGATCGAGCTCCTCTCCATGCAGCAGAAGATACAGGCCGATGTTCGCGGCGAGATCGACAAGACGCAGCGCGAGTACTTTCTGCGTGAGCAGCTGAAGGCGATCCAGCGCGAGCTCGGCGAGACCGATGACCGGTCCGAGGACATGCGGGAGCTGCGCGAGAAGATCAAGGAAGCCAAGATGCCGGAGAAGGCCGCGAAGGAGGCCGAGAAGCAGCTCCGGAGGCTCGAGCGCATGCATCCTGATGCGGCCGAGGCCTCCATGACGCGCACCTACATCGAATGGCTGGCCGAACTTCCCTGGAGCAAGGCTACGAAGGACAACCTCGACCTCAAAGCGGCGCACCGGGTGCTCGAGGAGGACCACTATGATCTTGAGAAGGTGAAGGAGCGCATCATCGAATACCTCGCCGTCCGAAAGCTGAAGGAGAAGATGAAGGGACCGATCCTGTGCTTCGTCGGCCCGCCGGGGGTGGGCAAGACCTCCCTCGGAAAATCGATCGCGCGCGCCCTGGGCCGCGAATTCGTGCGCATTTCACTCGGCGGGGTGCGCGACGAAGCCGAGATACGCGGCCACCGCAGGACCTACGTCGGCGCGCTTCCCGGCAGGATCATCCAGGGCATCAAGACCGCGGGAAACAACAACCCGGTCTTCATGCTCGACGAGATCGACAAGATCGGCGCCGATTTCCGGGGAGACCCGTCTGCCGCCCTGCTCGAGGTGCTCGATCCCGAGCAGAACAACTCCTTCAGCGACCACTATATCGGCATGCCGTTCGATCTGTCGCGGGTGATGTTCATCACCACCGCGAACATGACCGACCCGATCCCCGGCCCGCTCAAGGACCGCATGGAGATCATCCGCCTTTCGGGCTACACGGAGCAGGAAAAGCTCGGCATCGCGAAGAGCTACCTGATCCCGAGGCAGTTGACGGAGCACGGGATCACGGAAAAACAGATCAGCATCCCGGACAAGACGATCCTCGAAGTCATCGCGCAGTATACGCGTGAGGCCGGTGTGCGGAACCTCGAGCGTGAGATCGGGCATCTGTGCCGCAAGATCGCGCGGAAGGTCGCAGAAGGTGAAGAGGGATTGGTCACGATCACCCAGCAGAACCTGCATACCTATCTTGGCGTGCCGAAGTTCATGCCCGAGGTGGAGCGCGAACAGGACGAAATCGGCGTGGTGACCGGTCTCGCCTGGACCGAGACGGGCGGCGATATCCTGTATATTGAGGCAACGACCATGCGCGGCAAGGGACAGCTCACCCTCACCGGGCATTTGGGCGATGTGATGAAAGAGTCGGCCCATGCGGCGCTCACGTATGTGCGCTCCCGTGCCGAGAAGCTCGGCATCCAGACGGACGTGTTCGCCAAGACAGATGTCCATATCCACGTGCCGGCGGGCGCGATCCCCAAGGATGGCCCGTCAGCCGGCGTGACCATGGCCACGGCCCTGGCATCGGTCTTTACGAATACACCGGTGCGGAAGGACATAGCCATGACCGGCGAAGTAACACTCCGCGGCCGGGTCATGCCGATCGGCGGCCTCAAGGAAAAGACGCTCGCTGCCCGCAGGGCCGGGCTCAAGACGGTGATCCTCCCCAAGGAGAACGAAAAGGACCTCGAGGATCTTCCAAAATATCTGCGCAAGGACATGCATTTTATCTTCGCCACGACCGTGGACGATGTGCTCGCCGCGGCGCTCCGCAAGAAGCTGCCGCGCAGGATCGCGAGGAAAAAGAGACGAGAGACGACGGACGAAGGACGACGGGCGAAGGACAAGGGACGAAGGGCGAAGGACGAGAGATGACGGATGACGGACGAAAAAGAGTCCATCGTCTTAGAGCGAAGCGAATGGACATCCCACATCCTCCATCGGAACTCAAACTCCGCGCTCCTGTGGCAGAATAGTAAAATCAGCATTTTGTCCGGTTATAAGATTGCACTGCCCGAAAACTCCCTCCCATTCAAGGGGAGGGATGGGGCGGAGATGGGTTGTTCCGGAAGTTCTGCCGCAAAAAGTGCCCATCCCCCCTCCTAACCTCCCCCTTGAAAGGGGAGGAATAAAGACTGCAAAAACCTAACCGGACAAGGCTGTAACTAAATGAAACTATCTAACCTTGGCGAATTCGGCCTGATACATGCCATTCAGCAACTGTCTTCCGAGCGATCGCCTGGCACGATGATCGGCATCGGGGACGATGCCGCTGTGCTGAAGATCGGTCCCGCGAAACTCCTTCTGGCAACAACCGATATGCTGATCGAGGACGTGCATTTTGACCTCTCCTATACGGATTTTTATTCACTTGGCTGGAAATCCGCATCAATAAACTTGAGCGACATTGCGGCGATGGGGGGCGTTCCCCGGTTTTGTCTCACCGCGCTCGCCCTCCCGGCGCACATTCCTGTCAAGGCGGTGATGGATTTTTACCGGGGGTTTAACGCGCTCTTACGGATCCATAAGACGGTTCTTGTGGGCGGAGATACCTGCTCCTCAAAAGGCGGTCTTGTGATAAGTGTTACCGCCCTGGGCGAAGCAAAAAAAAGAACGCTTATCTCTCGAACAGGGGCAAAGCGGGGAGACAGGATATTCGTTACCGGAACGCTCGGCGATTCGGGGGCGGGGATGGAACTTTTGAAGGCAGGGTTCAGGGTTCAGGGGTCAGGGGTCAGGGGTAAAGACCGTAAATCCGCAATCCGCAATCCGAAATCCGCAATGAGACGCTCATTGAGCGTCATCTTCGTCCCGTGCCCCGCGTGGAGTGGGGGAGGCGGATCGCGATGTCCGGGTGCGCAAGTTCCATGATCGATGTCAGTGACGGACTATCGTCCGATCTGTCCCACCTCTGCGAGGAGAGCGGTACCGGGGCCCTTCTCTTTGGCGATAGGATACCCTTTTCCCCGGCACTCCTGAGATCAGCGGACCAGCTTCGGAAACCTCCTCTGGACTATGCCCTGTCGGGCGGGGAGGATTATGAGCTCTTGTTTACCGTGCCGTTGACGCGGATGAAAACACTGGAGGCACTGCGTATCCCGGTTACCGAGATCGGGACGATCACGACGGGAAAGGCGATGCTTCAGGTGAATGAGGCTGGTAAAAAAATCCCTCTGCAACCGACCGGATATAATCATTTCAAAGGGATCAAGAATTGCCCGAAACGCTCAACATGACCATTCTGAGCATGCACACATGAAATATGTCAGGGATCGCATCAGAAGTCTTTTCCATTTGAATGACTCGCCGAACAAGCTTGCAACTTCTTTTGCTGTCGGGGTATTCATTGCATTCTCGCCGACCATTGGATTGCATACCATCAGCTGCCTTTTATTTGCATGGATGTTCCGCTTGAGGAAACTGGTGGTGTTCACGGCGGCATTCTTGAATAATCCCTGGACCATGGTTCCCCTGTATGGATTTTGCCTGTGGTTCGGCATTAAAATAACCGGTAGTATGATTGAAGCGCCGGACATCGCATGGAAGTCGCTTACCTTCACCAGCGCGTATCATATCCTGATGCCCTACCTGTGGCCGTTCGTCGCGGGCACGGTCGTGTTGGGAGCTGTTGCGGCGGTTCTTTCTTATTTCTTCATTTACTGGGCAGTGGTCCGGCATCGGCGGGATAGGGATAGTGAAAGTCCGGGCTGATCATTCTGCCCTCGCTTCGGGCAGGATATTCAGCGCACCCTGGCTGTTGCCAATGCCAGGGGTTGACTGGTTGTCAGCGATTGATCATGATACGTAAAACTTGTTTATGTAATCTACTATAAAATAAAAAGGAGCATGTTTCTTTGACGCACGTGCTTATCTCTGTGGTCATTGTTAATTGGAACGGGAAGCATCTCCTTGGAGAGTGTCTTGATTCGCTGCTTGCGCAGAGCGTCGGAGGGATCGAGATCATCCTGGTTGACAACGGTTCACAGGATGGTTCTGCGGAATATGTGCTGGAGCGATACCATGACGTCAGGGTGGTCAGCCTGCCGGAGAACATTGGTTTTGCCGGGGGCAACAACGCCGGCATCCGGGCCGCTTCGGGCAGGTACATAGCGCTTCTGAACAATGACACGAAGGTTGATCCGAATTGGCTGACGAACTTGCTGAAGGAAGCGGAGGCAAGCCCTGCCATCGTCGGCATGTGGGCCTCCAAGATACTCTCCTATGACAAGCCCGACATCATTGATAATGTCGGGCTCCTCATGTATCCGGATGGATTGGGCAGAGGGAAGGGGAGACTTGAGGTGGACGGGGGACAATATGACCGCACGGAAGAAGCGTTCTTCCCGAGCGGGTGCGCAGGCCTCTATCGACGGAAGATGCTGGATGAGATCGGTCTGTTCGACGAAGCGTTCTTTGCTTACGCCGACGACGTCGATCTCGGTCTCCGCGCGAGGCTGGCCGGGTGGCAATGCATCTATGTGCCCTCGGCAAAAGTGTATCACAAGTATTCGGCCTCATCATCCGCCCATTCGCCGTTCAAGGCTTTTCTGGTTGAGCGAAACCGGATATGGGTGCTGCTGAAATATTATCCGATTGAAATGATCGTGATAAGCCCGTTCGTCACGCTCACGAGACTTCTTGTCCATTTGTACGGCGCGCTGACCGGCAAAGGGGCTAGCGGCAGATTTAGCGAGCAGAACTCAGTTCTCCAGGCTATGGCCATCCTGCTCAAGGCCTGGTATTCAGCGCTCTCGGCGCTGCCGGGTATCATCAGGCAGCGGCGGGCGTTTTCCAAATTAAGAAGGATCGGGCGCCGCAGAACTCTACCGGTTGTTCCGCGAATTTCGGATCTCGGCATACGAGATAGCGCTGAAAGAATAACACAACTTCTCAGGCTTTAGGATTAAGTCTATCAAGAGTTTTCTTAAAAGCAAATTTTCTCGCAAAGTCGCAAAGACGCAAAGGAAAGCAAGTCAGGTCTTGAACTTGGCTTGAAACAGGAAAAAGAATTTTTGTATCTACTCAGGTCAAATAAGGTCAAAATCTGTTAGCCGCGAATGGCCTAAAAAATGAACCGGCCACTTAGAGAAACACGCAAGGATCGCAGAGAGAATTAAAAACCTGAAATACATGGTTTCAGGTTTTTTCTTTGAGTTCTTGGAGCCTGCCCTCGAAATGTGTTATCGTCTTTGCGGCCAATCTGAGTAGTTGCGAATTTGGTTCAATGGTTTTCTTTGCGCGCTTTGCGCGAGACGAACGGTAGTTACGAATAACGTATGAAAATACTGATCATCGTACCCGCATACAATGAAGAAGCAAGTCTTCCCGGAGTGATCGGGGACCTCAGGGAGCACATGCCCTCAGCGGATGTGCTCGTGGTGAACGACGGGTCCCACGATGCGACGGTGCTTGTCGCGCGAAAACTGGGGGTGACGGTGCTGGACCTGCCGTTCAACCTGGGGATCGGCGGCGCAGTGCAGACAGGATATCTGTACGCGGAACGGAACGGCTATGATATCGCGGTGCAGTTCGACGGCGATGGACAACACCTGGCCAGCGAGATACAAAAACTGCTTGAGCCGCTTGAGGCGAATCGGGCGGATATTGTAGTTGGATCGAGATTTATGACCATTGGGGGATATAAAGCCCCTGTCTTCAGAAAGATGGGAATTGGAATATTCTCGTTCGTACTCTCCCGTATCCTGGGCACGGATGTGACTGACAGCACATCCGGCTTTAGGGCCGTGAACCGGCGGGCTATCGAATTTTTTGGCCATACCTATCCCGATGACTATCCTGAGGTCGAGTCCCTCGTCCTCCTGCACAAGATCAATCTGCGGATGGCCGAGGTGGCCGTCACCATGCGCGAGCGCACCGGTGGCAGGTCGTCGATAACGCCCATTCGCTCTGTGTATTACATGACAAAAGTGCTTATGGCAATTTTTATCGACCTGATGAAGAAAGTGAGGTAGTCCATGGACCTGATAAAGATATTAGCTATCGTAGGGAGCGGTTCGGTTTTGGTTGCGGTCATCGAACTTATCAGGAGGGGGCGATTAAAAGAAAAGTACTCCCTGCTCTGGCTCTTCGCGGGCGGCATCATGCTGTTCCTCTCATCATCGAGAGGCCTGCTGAACTATATATCACACCTGCTCGGCGTCTTTTACCCGCCGTCGGTCCTCTTTCTGTTTGCTTTTCTGTTCCTGCTTTTGATTACACTGCACTTTTCCGTGGTTATTTCCGGCTTGTCCGATAAGAACAAAAAATTGGCGCAGGAACTCTCCTTGCTGCGGCAGGAGATGCAGGAAGTCATGGGCCGGACTGTGGACAAGCATGATGCAAAGGTTTAATTAATGCCCGAAATATTCTTTACTTTGGCCGGTATTCGTGCTAAATTTTTGTACAATCGTAACCCGGACAGGCCGCAACCAAAGACAAATTCTTTTCACCACGGAAGTCCACGGACTAACACGGAGTGAAAACAAAAAAAGAACTTGATTTTATTTATCCGTGGCCATCAGTGTCCATCCGTGGTAAATAAGTTTTAGATTTTCTTATCTTTTTGACAAGAATTTCATTCGTACCATCGTACGTTGAACAAGGAGGAACAGTGGCAGCTATGCAGGCGATGACGGAGAAAGTGAACAAGGCGTTCGCAAGCAGGAGATTTAATCTTATAGCCTTCTGTATCATCGCGGGAATGGTCCTGATCGCGTATTCCAATACCTTTACCGCAAGCTTTCATTTTGACGACAATCCGTCCATTGTAGAAAACGCATCGATCAAACGGATGACTTCGGATAATATCGGCAGCATTCTTACCGGCATTCGGCCCGTTGTTTATCTGAGTTTGATGTTCAATTATCAGGTAGGCGGGCTGAATGTGGTCGGATATCATATTTTCAATATCGCAGTGCATATCGCAAACAGCATGTTCGTTTATCTGCTCATGCTCTGGACACTGAATCTGCCGGCATTAGAAGTAAAATATCGGGGAAAGGCCAAAAGTATGGCCTTGTTCGGCGCCCTCCTGTTTGCCGTGCATCCCATACAGACCGAGGCGGTAACCTATATCATTACCCGCACCGAACTGCTGGCGACATTCTTCTACCTTGCGACATTTCTGCTGTTCATTAAAGGAGCGAGGACGCGGAAGTCCTCCTATTATATCGGCGCATTCTTTACCGCAGCCCTCTCCATGGGATCAAAGGAATGGGCAGTGACCCTGCCGGCGCTTCTGATGCTCTATGATTATCTGTTTCTTTCCGAAAGGAAATTGAGCGTTGTTGTCAGCCGATGGATGGTGTACGTTGCGATCGCCCTCACCTGTTGGATCGCTGTGCGTAATGTCCCCCTATTTTCCACTTCGACTCCGACCGGGGGCGCTGGTATCGGATTTAATGTATCAACAACATCGGGCATTACGACGAATACCTATTGGCTCACTTCTCTCAATGTCATCTGGACCTATATCAGGCTGTTGTTCCTCCCGATCAAACAGAACCTGGATTATGATTATCCGATCGCCAAGACATTATTCGAAATGCCCACGATCCTCTCGTTCATCGGCCACATGGTTGTTATCGGAGCGGCATTCTGGATATACAAAAAGAAGGGATGGCTCTTGATACCCTTTCGGGGTGGCGTGGTTCTACATCGGCCTGTCGCCTGTCCAAAGTTTCGTGCCGATCATCGACGTTATTTTCGAACACCGCGCATACATGCCGTCGATAGGGTTTTTCCTCGTTTTTGTTGTTGCCTATGAGGGGCTCTTTGAGTGGTGGGAGGGTAGAAAAATGCCCAAAAAGGGAGCGGCAGGTTGAGGTAAGAAAAACCGGCTGCCGTGTTATTGATCACTCACTTCTGTGTTTTCATCAGTTTCGCCCCCCCCTTTTTTTTCTCATCAGTCCAGAATTCTCGTTCATCGCGATGTTTAGGGATCGCTTTTCGTTGCAGGCGAGAGCATTATCGGACGTCATGTTTGAGCACAGAACGTATACGCCGTCAATAGGGATATTCCTGGAATGCATCGCCGGATACGAAGAGGTGTTCCTTTGGTGGGAAGCAAGGAAGATGCCTGCGAAGAGCAAGGCAGGTGAGAAAGAAAAAACCGGCAACCGTGTTATCCGCTCATTCACTTCGATAACGAAACTTCAATGCTCTCCGCAAACACCTTTCAAGATAAAGAGTTGCAGAGGTGTAATCTTCTTAATTGATCCTTATTGAATGATAAAACCATGACTGTCCTAACGACCGATCATTGCGAAAGCACCGCGATGAACTGCCATTTCGGCCTCAGTACGGTACTCGCAAGCGGGATGTGCGAATAGAGATCGATACCAAACTCGGTATACCTGAACTGCAGTCCAGCCTTCCCGACCATTTCACCGAAGCTTGTCTGAGTGAAATAGCTCTCGGGAAGTGCGACCCCATAACCCCAGTTCCCTACGAAATCCATGGTCCATAGCATCATCCGAGACCAGCGGGAATACTCAAAGTGGTCTTTGACGAAAATGAGTTGGCCTACTCTAGCCGCCTCGTTGAGGAGAGTCTGAGCATTCGTCTGAACATGGTGTAGTACATCACAGAATAGAACAATGTCCATAGACCTGTCAGGAAAAGGAATATTTGTGCCATCGAACTTTCGATACTTCTTCCACGGCTCGCTGTCCCTGAGGTTATCGGGAAGATCATAGATGTCGATGCAGCTCCAATTGGTCTTTGGAGCCAGCGTGCTGATTCTCTCAACAACCTGCATGTCGCCGCAGCCGACGTCGAGGCATCGGATTGCCCCTGCTCCCGGGAACTGCGCCTGGATGAGGTCGGCGATACGCCGTGCGAGCGTCTCGATGCGTCTGCTGTGGGAGAGCTTCTGGTGGACCGTGATGAGGCTAGATTCGAGCGGTCCTTTTTTCCTGGAGGCAATGGGTGAACTCATAATCGCTTCACGGCACAGGTGGTGCCACGTTCTTGGTCTTGAGGAACAGGATTGACAGCATGAATCCATTAAAGATCCCTTGGACTGCGAAGGCTATGAGCGTGAGCGAAGGGATCAGCTGTCGCATTGTCACCTCATAGTTCAGGTCCGAAAAATTTACTTGGTACCACTTCCAAAACGAGTGAAGAAATCCTCCCGCACCTAGAAGCCCGATGACCAGCGATGTAATGAGCAGCTTTTCGAGGGTAAGTCGTCTGATTAATTTATCAAAAATTTTATCATACGGCAGGATACCATGGAGGCTGCTATAAAGTCGGGCAAAGAGCCCGGTAAAGGCCACCTGATTACCAAGAACCGAAAGAAAAGACATGACAAGCATGGTGTGTACATCGAGTTTTACAGTGCCAACTCGCACCATGCCATGATAGAGAATCACCTGTCCCAAAATACCGATGATGATCATGGCGAGACCTGGAAGTGTAAACAACCAGGTCGGGGCATGGAGCAGCATGAGCCGCAGGTGACGCCATCCGTCCCGCCATCGCCTCAAATGCGGAGGTCTGCTACGACCATCCTTGTACAGCGTGACGGGAACTTCTGTCATTTTGAGACCAGCCAACTTAGCCTTTACTACCATCTCTGATGCCCATTCCATGCCCGTTGTTACGAGATTCAGAGAAAGGATCTTGTCTTTCCTGAAAGCCCGCATGCCGCAATGAAAGTCACTTAGGTTGGTTTTAAAGAAGACCTTCCCGATAGTGCTGAGAATAGGGTTGCCGATATATCTATTCAGCTTCGGCATGGCATTATTCATGATGATGCCTCGCAAGCGTGTACCCATACAGACATCATACCCCTGTTGCAACATTCGAATCATCGGCCATGCTTCATCAAAGTGATAGCTATCGTCGCTGTCTCCCATCAATATAAGATCGCCCTCGGCATTCTCAATGCCGCATTGCAGTGCGGCCCCATATCCACGAATAGGACAGTCCACTACTCGTGCACCACATGTATGAGCAATTTCTTGGCTACCGTCAGTCGATCCATTATCAGAAACAAGTATTTCTCCATCCAGATGATTGTCAACCAACAACTTCTTTGCACGCTCTATACAGATTTCTAATGTTTCGGCTTCATTTAGACAAGGCATTATAATTGTCATATCTTTCATTTTTTCCCCTACCTGTATCAAGTGCATCTCAGATATCTCCAACTTTACTGTGCGTAAACTTTGGAATGATGCACCCAAGCATAAATACTGCAAGCGGATATGCTGAGAGCCAGATGCGGTTAAAACTGGTGCTAAAAATGTTGTATCCATCATAAGCAAATTGATAAATAAAGAGAACTACGCCATATAAGAGCAAGAAAGTTAGAGCTAAATAACCATTTGTTTCTTTCAATAAGTTCTTATAGAAAAAGATGACGAACGTCACAACCAAAATCCAAAAAACACCCCATGAGCCGTTAATGAAAAGTTTTTCATATATCTGAGAATGCAGTTCAAAAAAATGCGAAAGATAAAAATCAAATTTTTCTCGTATTACCAGGTGATTAGAAATTATGAAGAGTTGCCACGGCAGTCCAATGACGGCATAAAATGAAAGATACTGCATTGTTTTCGCTAGAACGCTCTTGACCGACCTATGATGATTCCAGACATAAATCAATAGAATTATAAGCCCAATTAAGTAAAGAATTTTTCCTTCATGCTTGATCCAGGTTGTCAACGAAGTGAGGATGGCAAATAACCAGAAATATAATTCCTGTTTCTCATGCATCCATCGGTAAAAGAAAATGATTCCTAGAGAAAAATAAATAGATCGCGTGAAGTCCGCATAGCCAATAGTCGCGTCATACAGGAAAAAAGGACTCGAAAACAAGAGATAAGTAAAAACCCCCGCCCCTAAGCTGCCTCTGGTTTTTAGCAAGCTCATATAAAACAACACCAAAAAGCATGCCAAACTGATGGGAAAGAATATTTTTGACCATTGGTCATTGGCCTCTCCCATCCAACCAAACAGCCAGAAATGCATCATCGGGATTTGTTTAGGGTAGTCAGGGTGGTAGTTACTGAACATTAAGTAAAACCTGGAAATTTGATTGGGGACTTCCTGGTTTAAATAGAAGAAATATTTCCCGTCCATTGTCCAAAAGGCAGCAGCATCCCAAGAATATTCAGGCTTGCTGCAGGTTTCAATGAAAGCATAAGAAAGTTTAAAACAAGTCAGCAGTAATAGTAAAATGAGAAGAATATTCCTAAAATTGAGGGATTTCCTCTCACTAATTTGCACAAGTCTCTGCTTAAGCTGGACGAGCAGGTTTTCCTGAAAACCAAAGCTATGGAGGAAAATACTTTTAAGGATGAACAGGGCAACAATGGCCCCGCCTATTATCGGAATGCGATAGGGCAGATTAATAAAGAATGACCAGAATAAAAGAAGGGTAATCCCTGCATACCCGAGCAGAAAACTCAGTGCCAGATTCTCTGCCGGCTTAAGAATTTTCTTCGAATCGATAAAATGTAAAATACTATTCCCCAGGAGAATGGGAATAGTCAAGCCAATCGCTAATCCTACAATCACCAACTGCTGATCCTCCTATTTAGTGAGAATGTATGCATATTCATTATATTTCTTATAAAGAGTTAGATTTTTAACCTCATAATGGACGCGAAAGGCCAAATCTCCCTCGATTTCTTTTCCTCTGAAATAAAACTTTCCGTCCCTGTATGTATCTGCATCAGAACCTGCCACAGAGAACGTATTCTCACCTCTATTTTCAACCTCTATATAGACAGTGCTTTTTCTGTAGTCAGCGAGAGGAGCTATCCCCACAAGCATCTCCCCGTTTTTCAGAGCAAGCAATTCACCGGATCCGATCAGAGATTTTCTGTCGTCTGCAAAGACTGATACAGAGATGTCCTTCGGGTCTGTCACTTCGCCATTGATCTGAAAGCTTAATTGCGAGACATCTTCAAAATACTGGTGAAGTATGATTTCCTGCACCAGTTTTTCCCCAGGCGGCAACAAAAAATGACGATTCATTATGTTTTGTTCCGCATCAGTTCCTTTTATGTCTTTCTGCTGGGTATGATAAAAGACGTAATAAGGCTTGGTATCCGCCCCGCTGCAATAATTTTCAAACCCTCCACACGGGGACGTAAGTTGAAATTAAATTGCGTTGCGGCCAGAGCATCCTCCGGTGATCCCAAATTATCTCTATAACCGTAATTATGTATGAATCCATCCAAAGGGATGTATTCGTCACAAAAATTCATAAAGCGTATGAAATCATGACTTCCCGTTACGATGCCTTTTTTCTCCAAAACACTTTTATCCCAATAGAGACCGGCATTTCTTTGTATTGATTTGAGATAATATATATTATTTTGCAGTTCCAAAAGACCCCATGCGACGATTACGACAAAAATGGATATTCCGAGTGCAAACTTGCTTATACGTTTGTCAAGGCGGAAAGTAGAAACGCCCGCCGAAATGAGCAGGGTGAGAGCCAATAATATCCAGAAAAAAGGCAATAACAGAGAATTAAACCAGCCTTTTATAAAATACGGAGAAGACCAACCGAAGGAGGCTCCTAAATTTGGATCAAAGTAGCGAGTAAAGTCATTCCACCAAGCCCGCATCTTACTGACGGGATTTCCACGAACAAATTGGATGCTCTTCAAAGAAACAATTTCTGAATTCGTCGCAGGCATAAGTATGATGTCGCGAATGATCCCCCGCCAGTCATCGTGCTTGCTAACATTAATCCAGAGACGATTGAAGTGTTCTGCTTTCCCGGTGTCAAAATCAAGACTGACTCGATCTCTTCCTGCATTAGAGGCTGACAGGAAAAATAAACTGCCCGTGTCAAAAGCAACCGGTAATTTCATTTCCAATATACAGATATCGTACAGATCGGCATTCAGATTTATTTGTGGAATTGCCACATAAAAACCTCGAGGTCCTTTTCTTACTTGAACAGAGCCGTCCTCCGTGTGAATACCTGTTCCGGCAGGCGCTTGCCATGAGCCCCTATCATTTGAAAAATTGAGAGTGATGCTCTCTTCGGGAAGATTTAGCAAGACGAGAAACGTTAAAACGAACATCCCGACAGCAAAGCACGATATCATGATGATTTTTTTTGTGTTAGCCATTACAAGCTTTCTCCATGCTTCCGGGCGCGTAATAGAAATAGTATACACCATGTGCACAATGCACGATCAGAGCGATGTTCATGGATCGCTTTGCATTGCAAGCGACACGGCTATGAAGCACATATACCTTTACCATCCGGACTCTCTTCACTTCCCATAAAGATCGATCTTCGCCAGATATTCGCCGAGGAGAAAATAGACGATCAGTTTGCCATAAAGAACGGCGTTGCACGGGACATCCAGGAACGTCCGGAGGGGTATCTTTCTGCCCTGCTGGATCATACCGATGCGGGACTGGATCAGGAGGTTTCGACGTTGTTTAGAGGTGAGATTGCCCTGGAGATCCGTCAGGAGCGTCTCTGCAACGAGTCTCCGGTAGGTACCATTTCTGATGCGGTCGGATGTCTTGTTTAAGCCGTGTGAGTGGATCCACGCAGAAATCACATCGCAGTTCACTTGCATCCGATCGAAGATGCGCGGGTTGTTGATCCAGAAGGGCCAGTCCTCCAGGTACAGGAACCGGGGGTCAAAGAGCGAGTCAAGGCATTCCCGCCGGAAAAGGAGGTTCGAAGGTTGAAAGGGGTTCCGGGAGGTGAAAATATCGAGGAACTTCCCGGGTGTGATGAGAACAGGCCGGAGATTTCCCCGGGGCTTGTCCTTTTTCCAGAATTGCACCGTGAACGCGAGCGATGTGTATCCTGCCGCGTCGTTCATGAACGGCACGGGATCGAGCTGTAGCTCGTCATCTGCGTCGAGAAAGAAGGCCCATCCCTCGGTGAACGTTTCGAGCCCGGCGTTCCGTGCCGAACCGCTGCCCCGTTCTTTTTCCGGATCAGGGTATGGCGAATGCCGTCGATGTTGTTGACGACGCGCTCGAACGCCGACGCGCTGTCATCAGTGGACCCGTCATCGATGCCGATGACCGTCACTGCGTCCCGGTTCGGACGAGAGATGACCGATAGGGAAAGAAGCGTTCTCTCGATCGTGACAACGGCATTATAGAAAGGGATTATGATGTAAAGATGGTTGTCCATCCCAGCGTCCTCTTCAGAAAGTTCACGAGCATCTTCATCGCATAGGTGAGATAGCTGAGCGGCAGGAACATGCCGTTCGCTTTCTGGATCTGCAGAACCTCCCGGTGACATTCTCGGGCTGACCGGGAGCTGATGCCTCCGGTCGAGAAAAAGGCGATGTCCTCATCGAGGTGGCGAAAGGGGACCCCTGCCTTCATCGCCCGCACATAGAAATCGTAGTCCATGGAGTAGCGGTAGTCCGTGTTGTAGGGTTTCACCTGTTCGTAGACCGCTCTCGGGACAAAGACGGTCGGATGATCGTAGGGGCAATCAACGTAGATCCAGAGCCGCTGTAGTGGCCTCGGGCGGATGCGCACGGTACCGCTAATGCTCTCCCTGAGCATGTTGCCGTAGAGCACGAAATCCGTACCCTGTTGCTCGTAGATCCTGCACACTTTATCCAGCGACCCCGGGACATACCGGTCGTCGGAATTGATCATGCCGATGACGTCCCCGGTACTCATGGCGATTCCCTTGTTAAAAGCGTCAGAGATGCCTGCGTCCTTTTCGCTTATGAATTTCGTGACCTTTCCGGAAGCATGGTATTTCCTGATGATATCCACTGTGCCGTCGGTCGAGCCGCCGTCCACAATGAGGTACTCGAGACCAGGGCAGTTCTGGCTGATGACCGACTGTATCGTTCTCTCCAGTGTCCTTACACTATTATACGAGATGGTGATGATCGTGAGCTTCATGAGGCACCCTCAGCGATCGTGAGCTCAGGCGTCTTATGAACAATGTACAGGCAGCTCCGGTTCGATATGCCATGTCGTTCCAGGGTGTCCCCGCCAAAGAACTCAGCGCCGAGCTGGCTCACCTTGAATCCTGTGTTCTTCAAAAGATCAATGAAATCCGTCTTCCCGTAGACCCTGAGATGGTCCTTCTGCCCGAAATGCCGAAGACGCTCTGATTCGGTCGTCTTTGAAAGGTCTTCGTAGGTCCCGGCGAGCGCCGGGATTATCGGGGTCAGGATGATACCCCATCCCGTTGGTTTGAGTATCCGGTACAGTTCCCGGACCGCACTCGTATCATCCTGTACGTGCTCGAGGACATGGGAGCAGATGAAACAGTCCACGGATGAGGTTGCGTACGTATCCATATGCGATATATCCACACGGTCGTCCACGTCCTTGCGCAGGAGATCCGCAGTCCTGTAGGAATAATTGAAGTTCTTGCGCAGGAAGGCCGAAAGCGCCCTCTCAGGGGCGAAGTGGAGGAGCGTTCTGTTCGCCTGCATGTCCCGGGGAACCCTTTTCAGCAGCAGGGCGGACAATCTGTCCCTGTCGGCGCAGCGGCAGACAGGGCAGAGATAGTTCTCGATGTTCAAGGTCTCGAAGTCCGATGCGGTGAACCTGCGGCCCTGTATTTCCAGTTTTATCATGAATTCCCGGGGCAGGGGCAGAAAGGATTTCAGACTGCTCAGGCAGAGAGGGCACTGATACTTCAATCCACGGTAACGGACCTTGTTGATCCGCCCCAGGATGTCCGTGAAGATCGGCGGTACGTGGTCGAATATGAACTTTCTCACTTTTTGCATTCCGCCGGCTCTCTCCGGGGCTCACCCAGCGTTCTTGTGTACGTTTCGATCGTCTTGCGTGCGGTGTCGTCCCATGAAAACAGCTTCGCCCGTTCCAGACCCCGGGCCCTCATTTCCCGCAATTTATCGTCATCGTTCCAAAGCTGCCAGATCTTCTCGGCCATATCTTCCGGGGACGAGGGATCAAAGAACACCCCTGCGTCACCGACGACCTCGGGGATCGAGGTGGTGTTGGAACAGGCGATCGGGCAGCCACAGGCCATTGCTTCTATCAGGGGTATCCCGAATCCTTCGAAGAGTGACGGAAAGACAAGTGCACGGGCGAGATTGTAGAGGTAAGGAAGATCCTCATAGGGGAGATATCCCAGGACCTTGACTGTTTCTTCCAGGCCCAGCCGCCCGATCTCTTTGAGTATTTCACTGTATGATTTCTTGACGATTCCGGTAAGCACCAGCTGTCCCTCAAAGCGGTATCGAGTTTTCATGATGCAGAGCGCCGCCAGAAGCGTTTTATGGTTTTTGTGCGGCCACGTTGCACCGGGATAATACAGAAAAGGCCTGTTCAGACCGTATTTTAACCGCATCGCACGCAATACGTCTTCCTTGTCATATATCCTGTAGCTTTGATCATAGCCCAGATAGACCACATCGATCTTATCGGGGGGTATCCCGTATCGCTCTACAAGACTTGATTTGGCATACCCGGAAATGGCGATAATCCGCGTTGCCTGCTCCGCTGACGGTCTGTAGAACTCTTTCCGCATTTTCATATCCACGGGAGAAAAGAACTGCGGAAAAAACTCATGCTGCATATCGACAAACGTCAATACCGACGGGATCTTCGTTCGCATCGGATTGAGGATGGTAAAAGGATGATGAATTATATCTAGCTTCAAACGGTTAAATACCGGCCTCAATATATCGATCTTGGTCGTGTTTCGCAGAACGCCGCGTACAAGCCACAGGAACGACGGCTGGGTATAGTTGACTGACTTGTATGTGAAGGAGTCATTGAATATCTGAATTTCCTTCGCATAATGGTCGTCACAAAGCAAGACATAGCTGTTCTCCCGATCGATCTTTTGCAACGAGTGGACAAGGTTCCTGAGATAGGTCTCGATGCCTCCCATCGTACCTGGTATGAACCCGACTAAATTGAGGCCGATATTCATCGGTTCTGCTCTTCCCGCACCATCATTTTGACAACGTCGTGCATTTTGTACTGTGCTTTCCATCCGAGCCGTTTTTGGGTTTTTTCTTGGTTGCCCCGGCCAACGGCAAGCTCGGTCGGTAGGGAGAAGGATCCGACACGACGTGCACCCCAATTGAGTCCGACAGTATCAAAGGCTGCTGCCACGAACTCTTCCAGGCTATGGCTCTCCCCGTGGCTATCACATAGTCATGGGGGTCCTTCTGCTGAAACATAAGCCACATCGCCACAACAGGACATAAGTGGCATCACAAAAGAAGTTCCGGGGCATCTACGTCTTGACACATCCTGTTCAATGGTTCTTTAAAACCGGTCATCTACCTATTGGGCACGGCCAAATTGTCGTAATAGATAATCTTTTGTACCTTTCAAATATCCATGTAAAACAGCTCTTTGCCCTATCCTATAACAGCTTATGGCATACGACATTGCCCTGAGAAAAAAGGGCATAGTTCTTAAGGGAGCATGTCTTTGAAAAAATAGAAGCCCGCTCCTCATGAAATAGTAACTCTGAAGACGCGATTTATCATTTGTTGAAGAAGATACCTTATGTCTGATCCTGGATCGAGGAGCAAAAAGAATTTTCCAGCCCTGTTCAGCCGCGGTAGCATTCCAGTCAACGTCCTCCCAATAGAGAAAGTAGTCTTCTTTCATCATACCGATTTCTTTGATCATGAGAGATCTTGCCAGCAAACTGCAACCGCTTATGAAGCCGACCGTTGAAATACCATCGTATTGTCCGGTATCAACCTCGTTAATTCCCCGATGGCTTGTGAATGACCGGTACTTGTCCCATATCCCACCTGCAAACCAGATCTTTTGCGGTTCATCATAATAGTAGACCTTAGAGCCCACAATCCCGATCCGTTCTCCAATCTCCGCGACTTTCATTAATTCGCTCAAAGAGTCAGGCTCAACCACTGTATCGTTATTCAATAACCAGATATAATCAGCGCCCTGCTCAAGCGCACGCCGTATCCCTGCATTATTTCCGCCGGCAAAACCGAGATTTTCCCCGGTCTGGACAAATTCAACGGAGGGAAAGCGTTCTCGCAAGATTGATTCAGAATTATCTGTTGAACCGTTATCGACGATAAGAATGCGGAAATTGGTATACGTCAGCTTTAAGCATGACTCTACGCACTCAATAGTGTCCTGCCATCTGTTCCAGTTAAGGATGATGATATATACGAGAGACGTTGTCGTCATTAAGACTTCCGTGCAAAAAGAAGCGTTGCTTCAGCACTGTTATGGAAATCGTTTTCCATGGAGAATATAATGCTGCTTAGACGTAACCAATTTTCCCGATACAATTGTCATACTCTATAGTATCCTGAGGGCTATTCGGGTTTATGATGTCAATTAAGCAACCGGTTTCAAGTTGTCAGGCCCTATATTTACTTTCCCTTTTACACCTGTCAAAGACTGCGCGGCATTCCGGTCCTCTGATCCGGCTATAAAGATAATAAAGTCCGAAGATGATTTTGCGAGGGAGCTTGGCTATTAGCCAGGCACAAAACTTCCAAAACGAGTCTGATTGCACAGTCGAAGAAAATTGGCGATAAGAATTTATACTATACGCGCCGAAACTGCGCTGAACAACAAGGGTCCCAAGGTTACGCCAGGGTTCCCTCGCAAATCTTCATCTTGGCTTCCTGAGTGATATGGTCGAAAGACCAGACCAGTTTGGGCCATTTGAACATCCAAATATCAAAACCGCGCGACGTCCATTGGGCATTGCCGTAACGAATGATTATAAAGGCTCGGCTATTACGAGAGCGGGTTCTGTCAGCGGTTTCTGGAAGATAACTCCGATGTGCACAAATTCAGTTCCGAAATATGGTTCCTGTTCGCGACTCATCCAGATACTGCGGCGTATGACTACGGCGCCAATGAAACTTAATATAATTCAGTGTATCGACAAAAAGACGTTCCATGTCGTTGGGAGCATAGATCTTATTGTCGCGCATGACAATTCGCTGAGGCGTCCAGAATAACTCTCAGCATTTTGTCCCGTACTTCTGCGTTAACGATTATCAACCATAGCCTGCGCTTATTGCATTTTTAACGGCAGAAATAGCTCCAGGCTTGAGGATGTCATCATCGGTAAAAAACCAGCAAAATTCACCCCTGGCGAGTTCAACGGCTTTGCAATAGTCCTGGTCAACCCCACCCTTAACGGGTAATCGTACATAGCGAATTCGTGGATCGGTATACTTTCGTACGATGGCCTCGGTGTTGTCAGTAGACGCCCCGTCCACCACCAACAATTCCACATCGTCATCTAACTGGGGGATGATGCTGTCCAGCGTTTGGCCAATATAATCAGCACGATTATATGTGGCAATACAGATGGAGAGAAGGATGCTCTTCATAGAGGGTTCTTTTTAAAAACAAAAGTTGCAAATGTATAGGTACATCCCGAGTAGTGGAAATCGGGTGCGGACACTCCCAATGCGGTTTGTCGATTAGAGAACAATTTTTCAGTAAAGGTAAGAGTCTTTGTCTGAAATCCTTCTGTGTGTAAAAGCGAAAAACTTCCTTAGGCAGCCTATCGCCAGGTTTATATTGGTCATTGTAATCACAGGTCAGGACCGCTATCCCGCCCGGAGCAAGGAGAGCCGCTATCTGAGCAACGAATAGTTCATCATTCTTGACATGTTCAATCACCGACGTTGAAAAAATAATATTATAGCTCTCCTTGGCAGCGTGGGCTTACGGAAGAAGGCGTTCAGGTCGTAGTTGAGAACGGGATCTACTTCATCCATCCGGAAACCGAGCTTTTTCAGGCCTGCTGCAGCCGTATCATCATAACTGCCGATGCACAATATGTTAGGCGATGGCAGGCGAGAGGCTAAACGATAAACAGTGTCAATGACAAACGCCTGTTGAATGTTAGCTGCTCGCATCTTGTGTTGCATCATATCGGGAACTATCTCGACAACTTTCCAATAACCGGTTCATATTGTTGCCTTGCAGAATCATCCAAAATGCGATTAAAGGATGTCACGTTCGGGAGAGCAGTAAATGTGTTTTTTTCACTAGACATTGCAGGCGCATGCAGAACGCCGTCTCTTATCTTAGGAGTCCAGGATTCTGCCTGCGTTTCGGTTATTGGGCCAACGACTATTCGACGCACAACTGATCGCAAGAATCTTGTTATAGGGGAAAGGGCGTTGAACATGCCGGCTCGCGAGGTATCGCTCAGAATGTTCTCGATAATGCGTTCGTAGTCCCATATCAAATTATCTTCACACCATTCCTTATAGTAAGGCATAAGGGGGTCAAAGCCATTTTGAATTATCTGGTGTAAACTTGATTTTTCAATGAAGATGGCTGGCGTTGCAGAGAACAAATGCCTGAACATGTTGCTTCGGGTAATGGCAATAGGTCGCTGTACGGCAAGCGCAAAGTCGATGACACTGGATATCCCACGACCTTTATTTTCTTCATATAAAAAGGCATTAAGGGTGTTCTGCGCTAAAAAATCCAATAACTGTTCATTATCAGAAATCGTGGCTGATGGAGAGTTTAATTCCCGGCTTCACAATCAAGAGTCTGCACCCGTCAGCTATGGTACGTGCCTCACTACCGGTTGAATCCCCAAAAGCGGCAAAGGGAATATGTAAACGAATATGTGCTTCATCATATTCGTTCTGTACAGATGTTACAAGGTGTTCAAAACCTTTGCCTTTAGTCCCAAAACCGAAGCTTCCGATAGTCGGAACGGCTGGGAGCGGATAGGCATTATCATATCGCGGGACGAGTCTACCAGTTTTGAAGACAATTGGATTTTTCAGTAGCAATGTGGGATCAGGCGCAATGTAGTACTGGAAAAAGAAATATCTGCCGAGTCCGCAGCCTGTTGAGATACTTCGTGCAGAACCCCGATGTGCGGTATCTTAAGCTGCCGCATAAGTTTCTTTTTCAGCCACGGCATTGTAGATGCGTAATAGTTGTAAATGATCGCAGCAGGAGCGATCCTGTTGGCTATGGAGAGGAATTCATCGGGAGAAGAACATTCGGAATACACGAAATCATATCGCGCTGATTTTTTTAACACCTCAGCAATTTTCCAGCCGAACTGATAGACTCGACCGTGCTGTTGTCGCTTGTGCGAGAGAATAAGAATCTTTGGTTTTGAATATTTAAGGATAGAAAATTCAGTCAATCATAGTTAGGAGATCCTTCGCTATTTTTTCACGATCGTTGGTAGTAAAAAATCATGGTAATTTCACTATCAAGGGTTCTTTTATTTAATGGGACCCTTCTTTGAAATGCAGCAGTATTATCAGATATTAGTCCGGCTTCATGCTTCACGATTTTAAATCGCAACTTTTATATCCTAAGCGACCTGACTTTTGACAATTGAATGTATAACCAGGTTCTCGTTTCCGGCGCAACAAGTGAAGCCGTTGCGATTGCACAAAGCGAGTATGGCAGAAACTAAAAAGGGCCGCCACCGGCTGCATTGGACTCGCAATCAGCATTCGCCCTATGCCGGCTACAAGAAGCGCTGCCACCAGAGGTGGATCACATCTTCCACGAACCAGCGCCGCATTTCTCCCTGCAGCAGGCGACGATGCGTGAGTGGCACGCCGATTAGCATATAGATGCTATTCAGAGGCACCCACACAGCAGCTGCGCCTACTGCGCCGTAATGGGTGGTCATAAAATAAATCGCGGGGACAAGCGTGATGATTAAAAAAGTGTTGATACGAAGCCCGATGCTGGTCCAACCATGTGATATTTGCAGGGCATAGGGCAAGTGCATGAGAGCGTTCAAGGCCATACCGATACGAGAACGCTGACAATAGGAGAAGCGATGTCGGCAGTTTTTGCATTGCCCGTCCATAAAAGCAAAATATCAAAAGAAAAGAACGACAGCACTGCGGCCACTGGCAAAACAAGCACTGCCATAAGCTGGGAACCTTGATGATATAACAGCTTGAGCGCTGTTTCATCTTGCAAGGTCGCAAGAGATGTGAAGCGCGGAAACAGTGCGTTGAAAACCGGACCGACAGCATGAGGGGACTACACTGCTCGCCACGCCCGCAAGCGTATAATAACCGAACATTTCAAGAGTGAGAAGCTTACTCAAAATCACTTTATCGAGTTGCGTCAGTATGATGGCGGAGAGAGCGATGCCGCTCATTCCGGCGGCAAATCGCCAGATAGTTGCGCAGAAAGTTCGGGTTAAAGACTGGGGGACGATCTGCCGGCGGCAGGCTGCGCCAAAGTGAGACCGTAAAGAAGATTAATAGAGAGCGCTTACAATAATTTGCCACGTGAAAAAAGCAGTGATGGTTGGAGAAACTTTCCAGAGTATGAATACGGCTCCGAAACTGCTGAGAGTGGAAATGCCGATTTTAATGCTGTTGGACAACACCTGCTTCTGTAGACCCATCAGGCCGCCATCATAAAAACTGAGCGGCCACTGAAAAGCTGCCACAACACCCATGATCATCACCGCGTGATGGATGGTTTTAACAGGGATAGTCCCGGGTTTGATCCAGTGTCCTGCAATGAACGGTGACGCGGTGATAACGCCGACACTGATAACAATCCCGATCGCCCAGTATCCGACTTCCAGGGTCCTCACAAGATCGCGCGCCTCACCTGCTTTATCAGGAAGCGCGGAATAACGGGCCATTTCCCGATTCATGGTCTGGCTCAGGCCGAGATCAAGTATCTGGAATGCGCCTTGAAGCATTGCAAAAAAACCGATCAAGCCATAAGCTTCGATGCCGAGAAACTTGATATAGAGCGGAACAAAAGCCAGGGCCATCAATGCTGCCCAGCCCTGTCCTGCAAAATTCGCGATGATATTTCGTTTTACAACGGTCATGCAAAAGCCTCTATGGATATGTATTGATATGGAAGCGTTTGCAGCCCGCTATTATTCATAATGGGCTGATGTTTTTTTCCCTTCATTAGATTATAGTGCTGACCATTTACACGTAAATAGATTCTTTACACATCTATACGATCTCAATTTCCGGAAACGGGAATATCATCTTCCCGCCATTTGTCAGATACTCCTTCTCCCGCCGAAGGATCCCATCCTTGAAGTGCCAGGGAAGCACCAGGAAGTAATCCGGTTTCATTGCCCGGGCCTCTTGCTCTGATATGATCGGTATATGTGTTCCCGGCGTAACGCAGCCAAATTTTTCGGCATTAACTTCCGCGATCGCAGGAATATCTTTATTCGTCAAGCCGCAGAACTGAAGAACCACATTGCCTTTCGTCGAGGCCCCGTAGCCGAGGATCTTTTTCCCGTCTGCATTCAAAGCCCGGATCAACCTTGTCAGATCATCCCTATGGCGGAAAACGCGCTCCTCAAAGTCACGGTAGGGGCGGGGAGTATTCAGACCCATTCGGTGTTCCTGCTCAAGCAGCCAGTCGATGACAGCGAGGTTTTGAACAATGCTCCGATTTCCGGCCTTTGCCGCGGTTACGGCGAAACTGCCCCCGTTGATCGCATTCATCACGACGTCCACGATCTTGAGTCCCGCCTTCTCCAGAATATTCTTGACCACACCGAGCGAGTAGTACTCAAGATGCTCATGGCAAATCGTGTCATAGGAATTCATGCGGAGCATCGAAGGCATGTAGCTTTGCTCAAAATGCCATACCCCGTCATCAGCGAGGATCGATTCGATCTGCTTGGCAAATTCAACCGGGGCATCAAGATCGTAGAACATGGCGATGGATGTAACAATTCGCGCAGGACGCGATTCAATGGAGCGATATGCGTCGGCCGTAAAGAAGTCCGGGATCAGTTTAATATTGTCCGTATAGAATTCGGAAAATTTCTTCCCCGTGGGATCAATGCCGATCAGCTTGATCCCGGAGGTCGAATAGGCCTTCAGCGTGGTCGCGTCGTTGCTGCCGATGTCCAGCACAACGTCTCCGGACTTCAACGCGGCCAGCCGTTCAAGATATTCGACCTTTTCCGTTAGATGATTCACCATGGATTGGTTCAGTCCCGAACGGTAACCATAATTCAAACCATACATTTCACCGGGATCATAGGAGTGGCGGAGCTGCAGCAGGCCGCCGTCAGGACACCAGACAAGTTCAAGGGGGCCGGAAGTGATTTTTTCGGACGCGCTTTTGGGGAATACCCCGGTCAAGACCTGATGCCCGAGATTAAGGACCGATACCAGGTTCTTGCTGCCGCTCACACGACATTTATCGATTTCTTTGTATGCAGTCATGGACATTTTCTCCTGTTTTAAAAAGCAAATTGATCGGTGGTACGAAATCGAAGGCGCTCCTTATTATTTTCTCAGCGAGGGATTTTCAAGAAAGTCCTTGTACGTTTTGGCCAGTCCTTCCCGAAGCGAGGTCTTGTGTTTCCAGCCGAGCTTGTGCAAACGCGAGACATCGAGCAGTTTCCGGGGCGTTCCGTCCGGTTTTGTCGTGTCGAATTCAAGCGTCCCTTGATATCCCACGGTGTCCTTGACCAGTTCGGCCAATTCCTTGATCGTGTTGTCTTCCCCGGTGCCGATGTTGATCAATTCTCCGATGTCCTTGTACGAGTAATTTTCCGTGAGAAACACGCATGCCTCGGCCATGTCGTCAACATACAGGAACTCGCGTCTGGCGCTCCCCGTTCCCCACACGATGACCGAGGGTTTCCGTTCGACTTTCGCCTCGTGGAACCGGCGCATTAACATGGGAAGCACATGGGCGTTCTCTTTGTGGTAGTTGTCGTTGGGGCCGTATAAATTCGTCGGCATGACGGAGATGAAATTTGTGCCGTATTGACGATTCATGGCGCTGCAGAGTTTGATGCCCGCGATTTTTGCGACGGCATATGCCTCGTTCGTTGGTTCAAGAGGGGACGTCAGAAGATACTCTTCTTTAAGGGGCTGGGGCGCCATTTTCGGGTAGATACGAGCTGGAGCCGAGGAAGAGAAGCTTTTTCACACCGTGCCGCCATGCCGATTCAATGACGTTGTTCTGGACCTTCAGATTTTCCAAGATAAAATCTGCAGGATAGGCGTTGTTCGCATAGATGCCGCCGACCCTGGCGGCGGCCAGGTAGACCACCTCGGGCCGCTGGGAGCGAAAGAATTCATCAACAGCCATTGAATTCAGAAGGTCCATCTCCTTGCGTGCGCGTGTGATGATGTTCCGGTAGCCGCGACCGGCCATAGCGCGACACAGGGCACTGCCCACAAGGCCGTTATGCCCGGCGACGAATACCTTTAACTTGGAATAATCCATGGCCCACTCCTCTCCAATTCCATTATATTCTCCTAACGCGGGGAATCAAAGTCCTTTTACCTGATAAAGAATCTGGATACATTTTGTGTCCACCTTCGACTGAATACTTTCTGGCAAATCATTGTTTCCGTTATCGCGCTTTTCCCGCTCTCTTCTGCTCCCATCGCCAGGCATCGGCCACGATCGTCCTGAGATCGTCATAGCGGGGCGTCCATCCCAGCACGTGCCGGATGCGGTCCGCTTTTGCGATCAGGGTGGGCGGGTCCCCGGGCCGTCTGGCAGTCTCCCGGACGGGAAACTTCACCCCGGTCACGTCATGGGCGATTTGAATGACTTCCCTGACGCTGCTTCCTCTGCCGTACCCGACGTTCAAGGTCGTCGATTCTCCCTTCGCCTCAAGATAGTTCAACGCATCGAGATGGGCGGCAGCGAGGTCTTCCACATGGATGTAGTCCCGTATGCACGTGCCGTCGGGCGTGGGATAATCAGTTCCGTACACGGTGATGCCATCCCGTTCCCCTTTGGCGGCCTGCAAGATCAGCGGGATCAAATGGGACTCGGGTGAGTGCCGCTCCCCGATCCTTGCCTGCTGGTCCGCGCCGGCCACATTGAAATATCTGAGCGCCACATACCGGAGACCGTGGGCGTGCGCGACGTCCCTCAGTATCTGCTCGATCATCAACTTCGAGGAGCCGTAGGGGTTGATCGGGAGCGTCGGGGAGTCCTCGTCCGCGATCCCGCTTTCTGGAATACCATAGACCGCCGCGGTGCTGGAGAATATGAAACGCTCCACGCCGGAGCCGACACAGGCGGCGAGCAGGTTCATGGTGTTCGCCGTGTTGTTCCTGTAGTATTTGAGCGGGTCGGTCACGGATTCGGGGGCGACGATGGACGCGGCAAAGTGCATGACCGTCTTAACCCCGAGACGGGTGATGGCCGCTTCGATGGCCGCCTGGTCAGCCAGATCGGCTCTGATCAGTTCTTCGTTATGGATGAGCGCGTCCGCGAACCCCGTGGAAAGGTTGTCGAAAACAGCGACCTCGTGGCCCGCTTCGCTCAGCTGCCGCACGACATGGCTGCCTATGTAGCCTGCTCCGCCCGTTACCAGAATCGATCTGCCCATGTTCTCTTGTGACTCGCCTTTCAGTTTACGTCAGGGAAATACGGATGACGTCTTTGTCCACGCCGAGATGTATCAACTGTTTGTACAGCTCGTTCCGTTTTAAATAGGAGGCGACCAGGATGATATCGTACTGCATATTCCTGACTGCTTCAAGCTTCTTGATGGGCCTGCCGAAGAAATCCTTGCCCGCTGCGTCATCATCGATCACATCGAGCAGTACCAAGCGCGTTTCCTGCAGCGTGAGATAGGCGATCTCCGCGGTCTCATCGGCCCCGGCAAAGACGACCTTTTTCTTACCCGCAGTCTGCAAATCGTGAAAGAGCTGCTTGAAGCTTTTCCGTGCCTCGCGGTAAACGCGGGTATAATCATGGAGCAGATCATAGGTCAATCGTGTCTTTTCAGCAAAGCCTTTCGGCGTCAGATAGTACGCATATCGCTTGGAAGGAATTGCTTTAACCGTGATGTATCCTTTTTTTATGAGGTTCTTAATATAGGAGTTGACGAGACCGAGGGCGATGCCGAGACTGCTGCTCAAATCCCGTTGGGTGAGAGAATCGTTTTTGGAAAGTTCGTCCAGTATCTGGAGAGAACGGTATGGTTCAGTACCGGAAGGGGATTGCTTGTCGGCGTTCATATTATGAACATACCATGAAGCCATTGTTAAGTCAATACATAATTCGAATTAACTCAAAAAAAGCAGTTAACCTCAAAGAACGCAGAGATTGCAGAGATACATCAAACTTTTGAGAAGAAAGCTTGTATCACCAAGAAGGTGAATGCTTTTTATTTTTTTGGTTCTTCTGACTTTTCTGTGGGTCACTTAATTGCAAGTATAGCTTTTTATTTTTCATTAACAATCTGTTTCCTGAATGTTATCTAAGTTGGCACTTGTCCCAGGTGTGCATTGATTTTTTTTGGGTAGCTCATCACTCGGCCATCAAGGACAGCATGCCGGGAAGATGTACAGTACCTCCACCCTGATATGCAGGACTCGCATCACTCCACCCTCGCCCTTTAAAAAGGGCTCGGCCGTGTCTGCCTTGTCTTGTTCTCGTAACTATGATCTGTGCAGCATTGCTACGCGTGTCTCTCGCGTCAGAGCTACCCGGCGCAGGGGAACGGCAGAACTCTTTGCCTTTCCAGAAGCCCCTGCATCCCATGAACAGTTTCGCGCACAGGCATGCCAAGGTAGAAAAGACCGAAGCTGCCACAAAGCTAGGCAGACACGGCCGAGCCCGTTCTCCGGGCGAGGGGAAGTGCTGCGATGCTCAAAAGGCTTGTTATCAGTACCGGCAATCATGCGGAGCCTGCCTGAATGAATTCATCGGGGGCGGAGCTGTGAACTGGGGTGCAGAAAAAAAAGGATCGTGACATGTGCTGAATCAGAAACAGATAAAAGCGACCCACACAAAACCCGGAAGACCAATTTTATTATACGGATACAACGCATTCTCAATGGTAGTGTCGAACATCTCCTCCTCTGTTTATTATTTTCGGGGTTCTCATCCCGGTCAAAATATATACTCCTTGACAATTGTCATCTATAAGTTACAATGTACTACATGAAGGTTATTATGGATGCAGACTGTCTCATCAAACTGACTAAGGCGGGCCTCAAGGAGCATGTGTGCCGGGTTTTTTCGCTCTTCATACCCCATCGCGTCAAAGAAGAAGTTGTTGATAAGGGGAAAGAGAAGGAACTTCCCGATGCGGTCATGATCGACGAAAACATCGCACTCGGCCGCATCAAGGTCCTCGCAGTGCAGGGATCGAAAAAAGCAGCCGGGGAGCAAGAGGCTGTAGCGTTATTCCAGACCGGAGGCTTTGACGCAATCGGCAGCGATGACAAACAATTCATCCGGCAGTTGAAATTGTTCGGCATTCCCTATCTGACGCCGGCTACCTGTATTGCGATAATGCATAGGCAGGGTATATTGAAAACAATTGACGCATTGAAAAGTCTCGAAGAACTTGCCGCGCATATCAGTGAAAGCGAGTACCATACCGTCAAATTATATATAGAGAAGAGGAGGCCCAAATGAAAACAAAATCAATACGAATGCCCATTGAACTCCTCGATGCAGTGGCCATTGTTGAAAAAGAGGAAAAGATCGAGGAAACGACCGCGATACGAAAATTGATTGCCATTGGTTTCGAGACGTATGTCGCTGAGAGATATCGGTCGGGCAAAATATCTCTCGCTGCCGCATCGAGACTTCTCGGCCTCAATCAGATAGAGACGCTGCACCTGTTTTCTGAGCACGGCATCAAAGGCAACCTTGATACCGACGACATCATGCACTCGTTGAAGAAGTTTGCGGGTCCATAGTCAAGTAAATCTCGGGAGGAGTAGATGGAACCAAAGATTTGTCTGGCATTGGGCGGAGGGGCGGCGCGGGGTCTCGCCCACCTCGGTGTTCTCAAGGTGTTCGAAGACGCGCACGTCCCCATCCACATGATCGCCGGCACCAGCCTCGGCGCCATGATGGGGGGGCTCTATGCCACCAAACCCGATGCAACCTACTGGATGGAACGGGTGGAGCAGTTTCTCCGCAGTTTCGTTTCGCGCAAAAGGCGTCTCGATTTCATTCGAAAGCTTGAACAACCGAACAACCACAACCACGGATTCTTCAACGACATGTCCTTTCTGATACGAAAGGGATATTTCTGGGGTGTCACGGCAACGCAGTCCGCATTTGTCACTGAACAGGAATATCGCGATCTCATCTATCCCCTGATCTCCGATATCTCCATTGAGCAGACCAAAATCCCGTTTGCCTGTGTGGCCACGGACATCCGGAACGGCAAGCGGGTTATGTATACGACCGGCTCGCTTCGCACCGCCATCAGCGCGAGTTGTGCGCTTCCCGGCATTTTTCCGCCGGTACAGGACAACGGCATGCTGCTCGTGGACGGCGGCTGGGTGGAGCGTGTTCCCGTGATCTGCGCCTGGGAGATGGGTGCGGACATTGTTATTGCCGTGGACGTGTCGAGCGACGTTGAGCTGTTTGAAGAGAAGTCCGGACTTGATATCGTCCTTCGCGCTGATGCGGTGACGCGGATCTATTTGAATGAGATCCTGGTCCGGAACGCCGATGTCGTCATCCACCCCGCAGTGGGCGGTACGCACTGGGCCGACTTCAGCAACCCGAAGGAAATGTACAAACAGGGCGAGACCGCCGCGCTCGAAAAGCTCATCAGCATACGAACACTCCTCCACCGAACCGTGGTGCCGCAAAAGGGGCTTGCGGACCGTATACGGACGATCAAGGACAAGATCATGGAAAAGGTGACGGACGAGAAGGGGTAAGAGGACAGGAGTCAGGAGTCAGGAGTCAGGAGTCAGGAGTCAGGAGGCAGGAGTCAGGAGTCAGGAGTCAGGAGTCAGGAGTCAGGAGATCCACCCTTAGTGCGTCGTAAAATTTGATGCCGTTGTTAACCGGTTATTTGCTATAATTCCTTCATGCCTATTCCCCTTGTGTATCGCCCACCGTGGAGATTCATCCAACGCCCTTGAGAATTCCCTTGAATCCATTCATCGGGCCATGTCCCTGTCCGTGGACATGATCGAGATCGATATCCGCAGGAGCCGCGACAATGGTCTCTACGTGATGCACGACAAATTGACCGGCAGAACCGCCGGGAAGAATATCGACATCGAACGGGCAAACTCCGAAAAGATCGCCAGGGTCAAACTTAAGAACAGCGAATCTGTTCCTGCGCTCGACGGACGTGTTCCGGCTGGTTGCCGGGCAAATGCGGCCTGAACCTTGAGATCAAGAGCAGCGGCGCGGGAGCGTTGACGGCGCAGTACCTTCTTGCCTCGGGATATAAAGGGCATATTCTGGTGTCGTCGTTTCACGAGGACGAGGTCGCTGCCGCTCGCCGGGTGATGCCTCTCTTGCCTGTGTCGATGATCTTTGATGTCTTCGCGATCCGCGACTATTCCCGTCGTACCTCGCACAGGGCTATAACGTGATCAGCCTGCGCAAGAAGACGGTGAACGAGAAGCTTGTTGCCGCCTGTCATGAACAGGGACTCAAGATATATGTCTGGACCGTTGATGAAGAGGACGAGATGCGGAAGTTCATTGCCTGGGGCGTGGACGGGATCTATTCCAACAGGCCGGGGGTGTTGAAAAAACTATTGACGGAAAGCGGAATTCGGAGGTAGCCGGCAAGATTCAGCGACTGCGTAGTTTGACGATCTGTCATCATGTGAACAAGATGCTGATCAACGAATAATTAAATCACAGTCTTCCTCGAGAGCTCTATCGCGGTATGATTGACGTGTCATTCACCGTATGCATCAAGGATACGTTTCCCGGAAAGTCTGTACAGATCAAACCATGGTAGACGTCTTTGTTGATATCCTGGCGATTGTGGCACAATGCGGCGAATGCTCTGGTGCCGGCGTATAGCTTCATCCTGATCGAGGTCAACGAGTGTGGTGCCTGCATGGGAGGTGTCCCGAAGCAGATCATATGCGAGATCAACCTCGTGCGGTATAAGCAGGAAGACGGGTTACTGCGATGTCGCGGGAAAACCGCTGAATAAATGATGGCAGAAAGATTTCTTGATCGACAGTACCTCGAAGAGAGATTTAAATTTGATTGAATCAAGTACGGTATGTTCTCGATCGAACCCTGTGAGGAACGGATTAGCGACTCATGGGAAGAGTATCCCATTCACATCGGGAATATCGGTTGATGAATTACACGATGTGTTGCATCGTGATGTCATGAAGGCGATAAGCCTGTTGGCTACCAAAGATGATATGTTGATCTTTAAAAAGGTAGGATTCAGGTGCACTAGAGGTCGTTTTGAAAAGAATCAAGCAATGACCAGGTTTTCGACCTCATCGTCATCGGCGGCGGCATCACCGGCGCGGGTGTGGCGCGGGACGCGGCGCTGCGGGGGTTGTCGTGCCTGTTGCTGGAAAAAGGAGACTTTGCGTCAGGCGTTACTTCCAAGTCCACACGCCTGATCCACGGCGGACTCCGGTATCTTGCCAACTTCGAGATGGACCTGGTTGCCGAGTCTCTTCGCGAGCGTGCTATTCTTCGCAAACAGGCGCCTTACCTTATTCACCCCATGCCGATCCTCATTCCTATCTATAAGGAAGACCCGCACGGCAGGGCGGTCATGTCCATCGGCATTCACCTCTATGACCTGCTGTCGCATGAGAAGGACATCCCGCGCTATTTCACCTCCAACAGGGAAAAGACCCTCGGATTTGAGCCGCGCTTGAACCAGGAAGGGCTGGTCGGCAGCGCGCTGTTCTACGACAACCAGATCACGATGCCCGAGCGGCTGGTCATCGAGAATGTCATCTCCGCGCGTGAGGCAGGGGCAAGGCTCCTGAACTATGTCCGTGTTGAAAAGATCGAAGAGGAAGACCATGGCGTTGCCGTGACTGCGAAGGATGCTTTCACGGGAAGGACCTCACTGTTCCGCTCCAGGGTCCTGATCAATGCCGCGGGGCCGTGGATCGACCGGGTGAGGCAGACGGGAAATCTTGATCAGCAGAAGGTCATCTTTCCCACCAAGGGTATTCATCTTGTGCTGCCGAAGCTGTCGAACCAGGCGCTCTTCGTTACTTCACGCGACGGAAGGATGTTCTTTATCATCCCGCTTGAAGCCTATTCGCTCATCGGCACGACGGACACGAAATACGATGGCGACCTTGATGACGTGTGCGCAGACCAGAATGACGTGGATTACCTGCTCACCGAAAGCAGACGGATCCTGCCGAAGATGAACTTGACGAAAGAGTCGATCCTGTATACGTATGCGGGCATCCGGCCGCTCGCATTCTCGGGCAGGAGCGAATACAAAATATCGCGCAAGCATCGCGTCATTCAAGAGGGACGGAACAAGAGGATCATCACCATTGCCGGCGGCAAGCTCACCACCTATCGCAACATGGCAAAGGACGTTGTTGACACGGCGTGCAGAGTGCTTGGAAACAGGACCCGCTGCAGTACCGATAAAAATCCACTTCCCGGCGGCCTGTCCATGGACTACGGGCAGTACCTGCAAGAAGCAGTGCCCGAAATGGCATCACGTTTCAACGTCGCGCCCGACCTGGTACGACATCTCATCAATTGCTACGGTGCGCGGGCTGAGAGGGTGCTGGGACTGGCAGCAGCTGATCCAGTCCTGGGCGAGTCGATCTCCCCCGAGAGCCGTGACATTTTCGCGCAGGTCCTGTACAGCGTGATGGAGGAAGGGGCGCGGACGCTTTCCGATATTGTTCTCCGCAGGATGCCTCTCGGCATCACGGCTTCGCGTGGTTTGAAACAAGCGGAGAAGATCGCGGATATAGCGGGACAGGAGCTCAAGTGGAACGATGATGAGATGCGTCATAACATAGATGATTTTACAAAGTCATTGAATAGAGAAACAGCCTGCCTGGGATCCGGGAAGGCTCCGACAAAAGTCTCATGAAAAATAAGAAGCAGCGTATGAAATCACGCACTGCATTCGCGCTGGTACTCGGTGGTTAATTTTTATAATACGATCATTTTCTGGAGGAGGTCATATGGCGAAGTTGATGCAGGGAGGTGAACTATCCTCAAAAATCATCTCGGCGGTCAGAGAGGAGACATCCAGGCTGGCGCAGTTCGGCATTCGCGCCGGGCTTGCGCTCCTGCTGGTGGGCGAGGACAAGTCATCATTCATGTATTATAAGGCGATCCAGAGCGCTGCGGTCCGGGCGGGTATCGATATTTTCAACCACACACTGCCCGCGTCGGCATCACTGAATGAGATACTAAACTTTATCAAGACGCTGAACAATGATGAGCGGGCAAATGGCATCCTGGTCTTCATGCCGCTGCCGCGAAATATCGATACCAGGAAGGTCGTTAACGCGATCGCACCGGAGAAGGACGTGGATGGTCAGGGCGCTATTTCCGTCGGTCGTCTGGCGGCGGACGAATCGACTGCCTATCTTTTCGAGCCGAAATTCACTCTTTCGGTCAGGTCCACGTTCCTGCCCTGTACACCCTACGGCGTGATGAGGATGCTGGAGCACTACAATATCGATCCGAAAGGGAAGAAGGTCGTGATCGTGGGAAAAAGCCTCGCGGTAGGCAAGCCGCTTGCCATGATGCTGCTGGTCAAGGAGGCGACGGTCACGGTCTGCCATCGGGAGACACGCGACCTCGGCAAAGAGACCAGGCAGGCCGATATTCTCTGTACTGCCACCGGGAGGCCGGGTCTGATCAAGGCGGACATGGTGAAGGAGGGGGCGGTCGTTGTGGACATCGGCATCAAGATCATGCCTGACGGCGCGATCGTGGGAGATGTTGATTTTGACGCGATATTTAAGAAAGCTTCGTTGATCACGCCGGTCCCCGGCGGCGTGGGACCGGTGACCATCGCTATTCTGCTCAAGAACACCGTTATCTCGGCAAAGAGAATGGTGGGGGTGGGGTAGTGAGTTCGGAGTTTGGAGTTTCGAGTTTCGAGTTCGGAGTAAGGCTCTTCCTCCAATCTCCTGATTACGAACTCCCGAACTCCGAACTCAAAACTACCTCGGTGTGACCTTCAACTCAAGCGAGTTCGCCGTTGAGCCCGTCACTTCCACGATAAAGGCGCCGAAATCCCTGAGGAGTATCTCATCCGAGAGCGTCTGCGCGCTGTTTTTCGAGTCCACGGAAATCTTTGCCGTGTCCCGTTGAAGCTCCTGTTCATGCAGGTCCTTGATGCCGCGCACCTGATTCAGGAGCACGTCCTTGAACTTCGCGAACTGGGTCTTGTTCAGACCATTGATCGTGATATTCACGGACCGGGTGCCGCCCGTCTCTTTTGCATAGACGGCCAGGATCTGTCCCATCATGTCCTCGGCAGCCTCGTTCGCTGCTTTCTTCAGGGCCTCTGTTCCTGCGGTGATCTCGGAGATATGCACCGCCGCGGCATGGGTCGCAGACGTTGCGATGACCTGGCCTGTATCCGTGCGGACCGCCTTGGCCGAGAGGTCCGCCTGCACCGATTTCATTCCACCGCCGATATCGCCGTATAACTTGGCAATTGCCTTCCCGATGATCACAACCTCGGCGTCCGCCTGGGCGGCAAGCGTCTTGGCCTGGGTTGTCGAGAGGTCCTGTACCCGGTCGGACCCGGTTACGGTGATCTCCTTTCTTGCGTTCTGATGGTCGATGAACTCAAACCCTTTTCCCATGAATTTATCCATGAAGGCGTTCTCGACCACGCTGTTACTGGTCTGTTCACCTGTGTCGAGCCACCACGCGTAGCTATCGCGCCCGATGTTCTGTTCCGCTACCATGACCATGGTCCGGGGCTTGTGCATGCGGCCGAGAAGAATGCCGATGCCCGAAAGGTCGTCGGTCAGCCGGCTGAGTGCGACTTCCGCATTGATCTGGACACGCAGCAGACCGCTGTCAACGGTCTCATTCGTGACGTTATACCGCTTGATATATCCCTTGGTCTGCGACAGGATCTTGTCGCTGATGAGCTGGTAGTTCTCGACCTGCGTCTGCGAGTCGATCAGGATGCCGATCGCCTGCTCCACAGCGCGTTTCTGGGCATCCTCAATCGCGGCATCGCGGGCGAGATCACGTGCGTTGCCCTGGATGGCGGCCACGCCTTCAGAGGTTACGGTCTTTGATTCCTGGGAGATCGCCGGGAGCGCCGCCGTTGCAATGAGAAAAAACGCGAGACACACGGATTTCACGAGATGGATCATTCTGTTCACCTCCCGAGGCTGTTGACGATACAGCAACTATACCAGAGGCCCGTGTCAGGGTCAAGGTTCTAATCCGTTGATTTCCCATGCGCGAATAGTTCCACTGAGAACAAATTTATGGATATTTTGGCGGAGAGATGATAGAATCAAAACACGCGTGATCCTGTCCAGGAGGTGCTGCTGAGTTGCCCAGATTGTCCGTAAATATCGACCACATTGCCACGATCCGCCAGGCACGAAGGGGCATGGAGCCCGATCCGGTTTCAGCCGCGTTGCTCGCCGAGCTTGCCGGCGCGGACGGAATCATCGCGCACCTGCGCGAGGACAGGCGGCATGTTCAGGACCGTGATCTGCGGTTGCTGCGCGAAACCATACAAACGAAGCTGAACCTCGAGATGGCGGCGACCGAGGAAATGCAGCGCATAGCGCTCGAGGTCAAACCGAACATTACCACGCTGGTGCCGGAAAAGCGGGAAGAGCTCACGACCGAAGGCGGTCTTGAGGTGGCCTCACGGATCGATTTTATGAAGTCCTATATAAACCATCTCCAGCAAGGCGGCATTGTTGTCAGCCTTTTTGTTGATCCCGATGAAAAACAGGTCTCAGCGGCCAGGAAGTCCGGCGCGGACTGGGTCGAGATCCATACCGGTGCATATGCGAATGCGAATACCGAAAAAAACCGCGAGCGCGAGTTCGTGAAGATCACCGAGGCGGCGAAGCTCGCCGGGAGCCTGGGGCTGCGCGTCGGAGCGGGACATGGTCTGAACTACATGAACGTACGGAAGATAGCGCGCATTCCCGAGGTGGAAGAACTGAACATCGGCCACAGCATCATATCACGGGCCGTGCTTGTCGGGCTGGAGCGGGCGGTTCGGGAGATGAAGGCTCTGATTGGAAATTGATAATTTAAAATTGGAAATTGTAAATTTGTGGTAGGGGGGAACATGATCGTCGGTATCGGAATTGACCTGGTGAAGATCGACCGCATCGACAAGGCAGGCAAGAACCATGCGGCCTTTCTCGATCGGGTGTTCACGGAACGGGAGCGCGAGTACTGCTCCCGGCAAAAATTCCCCGCCCAGCATTATGCCGGCAGGTTCGCTGCAAAGGAAGCAGTGCTCAAGGCCATCGGCACAGGCTGGAGCGCGGGCGTAAAGTGGACGGACGTGGAGGTGCTTCACGGCGAAGGCGGCGGGCCGATCGTAAACGTATCCGGCAGGGTGAAAGATCTCATGGATCTCAGGGGGGTGAAACAGATCCTCCTCAGCTATTCACATGATGAAGGATATGCAGTGGCGCAGGTGGTTCTGGTGGGGACTCAGTTTGGCGGCTCCGGTGAAAACGGCTGATCGTACCATCATAACAATCCTACGCGGATAAACCGTAAAATCTTTTAGCCACAGAATTTACATAAGACACAGATAAAAAAAGATTAGCTGGTAAAGAAATCCAATTCGTAGTTTTTTGTGCCCTTTGTGCCTTCTGTGGCAAAATATTCTTGCCATTCTGAGAAGACTGTGATTTCATGAAAATTGTCACTACACAACAAATAAAGAACATCGACCGCAGGGCAATCAGGGCCTTCGGCATCCCCGGGATGGTCCTGATGGAGAATGCGGCCGCAGCCGTCATGACCGCGATGGAGAAGTTCTTCGACGGCATTCAGGGTGTGAGGGTCGGTGTTATCTGCGGCAAGGGGAATAACGGCGGTGATGGCCTGGCGCTCGCGCGGCGGCTCAGGATCAGCGGCGTACCGGTTCGGGTCGCGTTGCTGGCGTCCTTCGGTGCGCTCAAAGGAGAAGCAAAGGCCAATCTCTCTATTCTCCGCAAGATGGATGTTGAGATCGTACAGAATGCGTCTTCCCGTTCTCTTGCCGATATTGTCGGATGGTCGGATGTCCTTGTCGACGCCCTGCTTGGGGTGGGGCTGTCATCTCCCTTAAAAGGCACGTATGCTCAGGCTGTGGCTATGATCAACAGCTCGGGCCGTCCAGTTGTCGCCATCGACATGCCAACGGGAATTGATGCGGATACGGGCGGGGTCATGGGAGCGGCAGTCAAGGCCGACCTCACGGTGGCCATGGCCTTCCTGAAACGCGGTCTCGTGCTCTATCCCGGCGCAGAGTACGCCGGCACGGTGCGGGTCGCGGACCTCGGCATTCCGGCAGAGGTTGCAGAAAAAGAAAACATATCAGTGAGCCTGTTGGACCGCGGTTCCATCCAGGGCGTGATCAGCAGCAGACTTTCCGATGCGCACAAAGGCGACTTCGGTCATCTCATGGTCGTAGCCGGATCGCCGGGCAAGGCAGGGGCAGCGATCATGGCAGCGAGGGGAGCGCTCAGGGCAGGTGCAGGGCTCGTGAGCGTGGCCACGCCGAACAACATCGTCCCGATCATCCAATCCCAGGTCGTCGAAGCCATGGCTGTCCCATCAGCGGAGAGCATCGAAGGGACGCTGGGGATCGGATCAGCAGAAGAACTGCTTAAGGCCATGGGAAAAATGAGCGCCGCCGCGATCGGTCCGGGGCTGTCAACCCACTATGAGACCGTCCAAGCCGTGCGGAATCTTATTCAACGGCTTACGATCCCCTCGGTGATCGACGCGGACGGGTTGAACGCGCTTGTCGGTTTTTTGGATATTCTTAAAAGGGTAAACGCGTCCATTATCCTGACCCCGCACCCCGGTGAAATGGGGAGACTGCTTGGCATATCATCCGATGAGGTTCAGAGGGACAGGATCGCTATCGCTACAGCGTTTGCCCGGAAGCACAGGGTCACGGTCGTACTCAAGGGCGCTGCCACGGTTGTCGCGACTCCATATGGATGGGTGTTTGTCAACTCCACGGGGAATCCCGGCATGGCATCAGGCGGGACCGGAGATGTGCTCACCGGCATGATCGGCAGCTTCCTTGCGCAGGGATACACTGCAAGCCAGGCCGCGTGCCTCGGTGTATATTTGCACGGTCGGGCGGGAGATCTTGCGGCTGAGGAAAAGGGCGAAGCTTCAATGATCGCCGGAGATCTGATCGAGAAGATACCGCAGGCGATTAAAGAAACGATAGCAATAACCGGACATATCTGTCTCTATCCGACTGATCCGTCGGAATTCCCACTTTTAATGAGGTTCTTATGCTTACCGCGAAAGACATCATGACCAAAGACGTATTGAGCGTCAGGCCCGATACCTCAATCGAGGAGCTTTCATCCATTCTCGTGAAGAACGAGATCAGCGGTGTGCCGGTGGTTGATGACTCGGGTGCGCTCTATGGTATTGTGACCGAGAACGACCTTATCAGCCGGAACAAACGGCTTCACATTCCCACGGTGGTGAGTTTTCTGGATGCGGCAATCTATCTCGAAAGCTCAAAAAAATTCGAGCAGGAAGTAAAGCGCCTGACCGCAACACGGGTGGGTGATATCTGCTCCCGCAAGGTGGTCACGATCGCGGAAGACACCACGGTCATTGACATCGCCACGATCATGTCTGAGAAAAAGGTCGATTTGCTCCCGGTGCTCAGGGGAGGCAAGGTCGTGGGCATCGTGGGCAAGCGTGATATGGTGAAGGCTGTCGCTCGACAGGCAGAATAATGTTCAGCGTGATCACGTCAAGCCCTGAGCAGACCTGGGAGATCGGACGGTTGCTCGGAATACTGCTCAAGGCAGGTGATACGATCTGTTTATACGGTGATCTTGGCGCCGGCAAAACAAATTTCGCCTACGGCATTGCCCGGGGATTAGACGTACAGGAGCAGTACATCACGAGCCCGACCTTCACCTTCGTGAATGAGTATCAGGGGCGCGTACCGCTCTATCACCTGGATCTCTACCGTCTCAAAGGACCTGATGAACTGGAGAACATCGGGTTCGACGATTACATTGAATCGGATGGCGTGACCGTGATAGAATGGGCCGATCGGGCTGCGGATGAATTGCCCGTGGAGAGTTTGAGCGCCTACTTCTCGTACGTTGGTGAAACGAGCCGTGAGATAGGTTTCCGCGGGGAAGGGGAACGGTACGAGAAACTGGCGGCGGAATTGAAGCGGGATTTGGAGCGAACAAAATTACTGACTGGATAACAGGGTTGATGCATTCATATACTGAAGCTGAAATCTTGCTTATTCGTCATTCCCGTGTAAACGGGAATCCAGTCCTTTCTGTGTACATGTGTCCCTCTGGATACCCTCCTTCGCGGAGATGACGACTTTTTACGATACCGTCAGATTTACATAAAAATTATTATCCAGTTTATCCCGTTAATAAGATTTTAAATGTCTCCGGATCAAGGAATTGCATGAAAAAGATCGGCATCATAGCAAAAGATATTCCCGAAGCGCGGAAGGCGTCCCGGAAGCTGGCCGCATGGCTTGAGGCGCGGGGTAAAAAGGTCTTCATCGACAGCGAGACTGCAGCGGCTATCAACGCGCGGGGTTACGAACCGGATGAGATACCGGCGCTGGTCGAAATGATCATCGTGCTCGGGGGTGACGGCACCCTTCTGTCCGCAGCACGGCTTGTCGCCGATTCCCATACGGATGTTCCGATCTTCGGCGTCAATCTTGGCAGCCTGGGTTTCATGGCGGAGGTATCGCTCGATGAGCTCTATGGCAATCTGGAAAAGGCCATTGCCGGAAAACTTGGGACCGAGGACCGGATAATGCTGACCGCAAGTGTGCTCCGCGGGGGAAAGCGCATTGCGCAGTACCGCGTGCTGAACGACGCGGTGATAAACAAGGGCGCGCTTGCGCGCATGATGGAACTCCGGGTCTCGGTAAACGACGGGCATTTGACCACCCTCAGGGCCGACGGATTGATCGTGGCGACGCCTACGGGCTCCACGGCCTACTCGCTTTCCGCCGGCGGGCCGATCATCCATCCTACGATCCACTGTTTTGTGCTCACCCCTATCTGTCCGCATACATTGTCGAACCGGCCTATCGCGCTGCCCGACACAGTCGTGGTCACGGCATGCCTCACCTCGCCGAGCGAGGATGTATCACTTACGCTTGACGGACAGATCGGATTTCCGCTTGAGCCGAACGATGTTGTAGCGATCAAGAAATCCCAGTTCAGGATGAAGCTTATCAAACACCCCACAAAGAGCTATTATGAAATACTCAGGACAAAGTTGAAATGGGGGAATTAGAGGTCAGTTTGGAGTTTGGAGTAAATTTCCGCTTAAATGGTATTAATTACATCTACCGTCATTCCCGTGAAAACGGGAATCCAGTCTTTTGTCCTGTCAACCCGTTAACTGGATACCCGCTGTTGCGGGGATGACGACTTTTTTGAGATCAGAAAGTTCTGCGATGTAAACGATGAGGTTTCTATATCTATGGATGAGGTCCAGCAGGAATTTCTGGATATAGTAGTGCAGGTCAGGGCGCACCTTGAGTACCAAAGGGCGCTGGGGATGAGCTTCGTCGAGAAGTCGTCGGGGGGCGGTTCCGGGGTAGCAGCGCCCGTTGTTTCAATGGTAAACCCGGCAACAACAGTCTTCTCATCAGGTGAGAAACCTTTCGTAGTGCAATCCGGTGGACTCGCTGCTGTTCGCGAAGATCTCGGTGATTGCATCCGCTGTAAACTGCACAAGGGCCGGAAGAACATCGTCTTCGGAGAGGGCAATCCGAACGCCGCGCTCGTATTTGTGGGCGAGGGACCGGGGCAGGAAGAAGATGTGCAGGGGAGGCCCTTTGTCGGCGCCGCCGGACAACTGCTGACGGACATCATTGTCAAGGGCATGCAGCTGAAGCGCGAGGACGTCTATATCTGCAATATCGTGAAATGCAGGCCGCCGGGCAACCGGAACCCCGAACCGGACGAGGTCGAAGCCTGTGAACCATTCCTCATCAAGCAGCTTCGAGCGATCAACCCGAAGATCATCATCGGACTGGGCAATGTCGCCGTCAAAACGCTGCTCAAGACAAAAGAGGGGATCACTTCGCTTCGTGGCAACTGGAAAACCTATCAGGGGATACCGCTTATGCCCACGTTCCACCCGGCATACCTGCTCAGAACTCCGTCCGACAAAAGGCTTGTGTGGGAGGATATTAAAAAAGTCATGGCCGAGTTGGAGAAAATAAAAAAACCGAGGGACGGGGGCTAAGGGACGAAGGACGAGAGACGAGGTACGAAGGAATGCGAAGATGTATGCAATTGATTTTTCGTCCATCGTCTGAGTGAACGGAGTGAACGATCGTCCTTCGTATTCTAATCAAATCATATGGACAGACTCTGGGCCCCGTGGCGCATGAAATATATCCTCAATTCTAAAAAACCCGCTGGGTGCATTCTCTGCGAGGAAGCGAAGAAGAATGACGACCGCAAGAACTATATCCTGTATCGCGGACGCCATTCCTTCGTCATCATGAACATCTATCCCTATAACAACGGCCACTTGCTCATCGTGCCTTTTACCCATGAGTCAGAGGTTGACCTGCTGCCCGAGGAGGAACTCGCTGATCTGATGAAAACGACTCAGGCATCGGTGAAGATCCTGAAGCAGGCCATGCATCCCGACGGATTCAATATCGGCATCAATATCGGGAAAACGGCCGGGGCGGGGATTCCCGAACATCTCCATGTTCAGATCGTCCCGCGCTGGACCGGTGATTCCAGCTATATCACCGTCTTTGATGAGACCCGCGTGATGCCGGAGCTGCTCGACGGGACCTATGACAGGCTGAGACCGTATTTTGAAAAGCTCAGGAGTCAGGAGACAGAAGACAGAAGCCAGTAGCCAGGAGTCAGGAAAAAGTGAAGAGACCACCTGCAAAATGCTTTCAAGACCTGATTGTTTGGCAAAAGGCGCATCAATTTGTTTTATCGGTGTATCGTTACAGTGAGTGTTCTCCCCAAAGCGGAGATATATGGATTGACTTCGCAATTTAGGAGAGCGGCAACTTCCGTCCCTGCTAATATTGCAGAAGGATTTAAGAAGCGAACAAAACTTGAGAAGACCCGGTTTATGAATATTGCACAAGGATCTCTTGAGGAATGTCGTTACTATTTAATATTGATCCATGACTTAAAATATGGAGATAGTTCTGAGTTAATGACCCAACTCGAGGAAGTCAGTAAGCTGCTGGACGCTTATTCTTACGCCATTCTGACTCCTGGCTCCTGACTCCTGGCTTCTGCATTCAACCCATGACCGACTTAACTCCCCTCATGAAACAATACCGCGAGATCAAGCGCCAGCACCTCGACGCGATCCTGCTCTTTCGCATGGGCGATTTCTACGAGATGTTCGACCAGGACGCAGTGACCGCCTCAAAGGTCCTCGAGATCACGCTTACAGCGAGGAACCGGTCCAAGGGAATCGAGACGCCGCTCTGCGGGTTCCCGTATCACGCTGTGGACGGATACATCGCCAAGCTTATCCGGCGGGGCTTCAAGGTCGCGGTCTGCGAACAGGTGGAAGATCCCAAACTCGCGAAAGGCATTGTAAAGCGCGAGGTGATCCGGGTGGTGACGCCGGGGACGGTGCTCGATTCCAATCTGCTCGATGCCAAGGACAATAACTACCTCGCATCCCTGTATCCAACGAAGGAAGGTTTCGGACTTTCCTTTCTCGATATCTCAACGGGTGATTTCTTCATTGCCGAGATCGCGGGCAGCGACAACCTCGCCGAGCTTGATACGGTCCTTGCCCGGTTCACTCCCCGCGAGATCGTACTGCCCAGGGACCACGAGTCCGACCCCGGCCTTGCTCCGCTGCTTCGTCAATACACGCAGGCGATCAATCCGTGCGATGACTGGACATTCGACATCACGACCGCTCTGCGAACGCTGCTCGACCATTTCAAAGTCGCCTCGCTTGAGGGTTTCGGATGCAGCGGCATGAAGTCCGGCATTTCCGCCGCAGGCGCAGCGCTCCGATATATCGAGGAGACGCAGAAGACCGGCCTTGCGAACATACACGGCATCAAGCCTTTTCTCATCCGGGAATATATGGTCCTCGACGCATCATGCCAGCGTAACCTTGAACTCATTAAGAACATCTACGACGGTTCTACCAAAGGGACGCTGCTTTCCGTGCTCGATTCCACGGTTACGGCAATGGGGGGCAGAAAGCTTCGTGAATGGCTGCTGAACCCGCTGATGAGCGCAGTGGATATCGAGCATCGGCTCGACGCCGTGGCGGAATTCAAGAACGACCATCAGCTTCGCTCCACTATCATGACAGCGCTGGGCGCGGTCTATGACCTTGAACGGCTTATCAGCCGCGTTTCTCTCGGCGCTGCGAATGCCCGGGACCTGCTCGCACTCAAACAATCGTTTACCGCCCTGCCACGGCTCCATGAACTGCTGTCCCGATGCAATGCCCGATTGATCTATGATATGCTCGGAAGCTGGGACGATCTTATGGATGTCCATCAGCTCATCGAGCGTTCCGTCTATGACGACCCTCCCTATACGTTACGCGAGGGAAAACTGATCAAAAAAGGATATAACGCCGAGCTCGACGGTCTGCGCTCCATCAGCTCGGAAGGCAAGGGCTGGATCGCGGGTATTGAGCTGCGCGAGCGCGAACGTACCGGCATCAACTCGCTCAAGGTGAGTTACAACAGGGTCTTCGGGTATTATATCGAAGTAACGAAGTCAAACCTTGCGAACGTGCCGCAGGATTTTATTCGTAAACAAACCCTCGCCAACGCTGAACGTTTCATCACGCCGGAGCTCAAGGAGTATGAGGACAAGGTGCTGGGCGCAGAGGAAAAGATCCTCGACCTTGAGTACCGGCTGTTCCAGCAGGTGCGCGAATCGGTTGCCGCATCGACCATCAGGGTCCAGGACATGGCGCGGCGCATTGCAGTGCTCGACAGCCTGGTCTCACTGGCCGGGGCCGCGGCAAAGAATAACTATGCGCGGCCCACGATCTTCGACGGCGATATGCTCAAGATCGCCGAGGGCAGGCATCCGGTCGTCGAGCAGCTCACGCTTGATGAGCGGTTCATCCCGAACGACACGCTCCTGGACTGCGAAGAGAACCAGCTGGTGATCCTTACCGGGCCGAACATGGCGGGCAAGTCCACCTACATGCGACAGGTGGCGGTGATCACGATCATGGCCCAGATGGGCGGTTTTGTCCCCGCGCGCGAGGCGGCGGTCGGCATCGTGGACCGGGTGTTTACGCGCATCGGGGCATCGGATTTCATCACGCGGGGCCAGAGCACCTTCATGGTAGAGATGAACGAGACGGCTAACATCCTGAACAACGCCACGGACCGGAGCCTCATCATCCTTGACGAGATCGGCAGGGGCACGAGCACCTTCGACGGCATCAGCATCGCCTGGGCCGTGGCTGAATACATCCATACGAAGATCAGAGCGCGGACCCTGTTCGCCACGCACTACCACGAACTTACGGAACTCGCGCTCACCATGGACCGGGTGAAGAATTATACCGTGGCGATCAAAGAGTGGAACGACCAGATCATCTTTCTCCGGCGCGTTGTGGAAGGCGGAGCGGACAAGTCCTACGGCATTCAGGTGGCGCGTCTCGCGGGACTTCCGGAAGCGGTGATCCAGCGTGCACGGGAAGTGCTTGCAAATCTCGAACAGGCCGAGTTCAACGACCTCGGCAAGCCCCGCCTGGGCGGGGCGTCAAAACTCGGCCAGGGAGAAGGGGCGAATGGGGGACGCGGGGAGCACTACGCAAAATCCGGGAAAACGGCAAAGGCGGAACCACAGCTCGGTCTGTTCGCAAGCGAGGCGGGCCTGATATTTAAAGAGATAGCGGACCTGGATCTTGATGCCATGACGCCGCTCGATGCCATGAATACGCTGCATGAGCTCAAGAAAAAAGTGAGCAAGGGCTGACATGACCGCGATGAAAGAGAATAACATTTATACGAAATTCATCATTTCAACGGGCCTGGTCATCGCGCTGGTCCTGTCGGGGATATTCCTCGATATGGCCATCCGGACGAGGCAACTGATGAATGAGGAAAATATCGCACAGGCGCGTGTCGTCTTCAACACCATCGTGTTGACGAGGAAGTGGAACGCGAATTACGGCGGGGTGTATGTCGAGAAGAAAGAGGGCGTGGAATCCAATCCTTATCTGATAAGCCCGGATATCAAGACCGTGGACGGAAGGGTATTTACCCTGCGAAATCCGGCATTCATGACCCGTGAGATATCGGAATATGCAGAAAGGGAAGGGATGTTCAAGTTCCATATCACCAGTCTCAAGCTCATGAACCCTCATAATGAGGCGGACGAGTTTGAAAAAAAGGCGCTTCTCCAGTTTGAAGGCGGCGCAGTGAAGGAAGTGAGCGGGACCGAGCTGGTCAACAACAGAACCTATTTCAGGTACATGGCGCCTCTCCATATTGAAAAAGACTGTTTGCAATGTCATAAACACCAGAACTATGCCGTCGGAGACATACGGGGAGGCATCAGCATAACATTCGACATCGAGGACCTCCAGGGAAAGATCAGGTTCAATACCATTGCCATCGTATTATTCGGTATCATCGCCACCGTGCTCCTGTTGGGATTGATCTATTTTTTTATGTCACAGTTAATAAAGAGGCTTGAGGATGCGCGGCAGACGATCGAGAAGATTGCCATAACCGACGCTTTGACGGAACTGTTTAACCGGCGTCATATCATGTCACGTTTTGAGGAAGAGTTTGAAAAGTTCAAGCGGCTGAAAACGAACGTGAGCTGTATCATGATAGACATTGACCATTTCAAGGTCATCAACGATTCTTATGGCCACCTGGCCGGCGATCAGGTCCTGAAGATCCTGTCCGCCCGCATGCGGGGCATCGTCCGTGCCTACGACATCCTTGGCCGTTACGGGGGAGAGGAATTTCTTATCATCATGCCGGACACCGGTCTGGAAGATGCCAGGGGCCTTGCCGAACGAATCCGCACGAGCGTCAGGGAAGAGTCGACCGGGAATGTCGCGGTTACCCTGAGTCTCGGGGTCGTGTGTGTCCAGGAGAGCGACCGTTCGGTGGACGATATCATCAGAAGGGCGGATGAGAATTTATACAAGGCAAAAAAGAGCGGCAGAGACCGGGTTTCCTCATAGGGCGCGACAAAAGGCGTTTGTTCGACAGGATGATGTACCGGAGCAATTCCCTGTTGACGCCTGCCCTGGTTTCTGGTAGTATCTCCCGCACAGATTATTCGAAAGGAGTCGGAACAATAATGCAGGTAATTTTACGTGAAGATATCGACAAATTGGGCAAAATAGGCGACCTCGTCAAGGTCGCGGACGGCTATGCCAGGAATTTCCTGGTGCCGAACAAGAAAGCGATCGAGGCAACGCCGGATAACCTGAACGCAATGAATCACGCGAAGAAGATGGTCTCGGACCGCGTACGCAAGATAAAAAAAGAGGCCTCCAGTGAAGCAGACCGGATCAGGGGAATTGCCGTCGTCATCAAGGCCAAGACCGGCGAAGAGGGAAAGCTCTTCGGTTCCGTAACGTCTATGGACATCGCTGAAGCGGTGAAGGCGCAGGGCGTGGAGATCGACAAGCGGAAGATCATCCTCGATGAGCCGATCAAGCGTCTCGGCGACTATACCGTCTCCGTGAAGCTGCATGCCGACATTCTTGCCGAATTCAAGGTCTCGGTGGTCGCGGAAGAATAGCTCTAAAACCAACAGCATTCAGGAGCCAGGAGACAGAGGTCAGGAGATCCATTCCGGGTTCTGACTTCTGGCTCCTTTTTTTCTTTTTCCCCTTCGCGAGGTTCTGCCATGTCCGTTCAGACCGAAATTTCTCTCCAAAAACTTCCCCCGCAAAATATCGAAGCAGAGCAGATGGTGCTTGGCGCCATTCTGATAGAGAACGACTCCATGAACAAGGTCATCGAAATCCTTTCTGCCGATGATTTCTACAAGGACACCCATCGCAGGATATTCGCCGTCATGCTCGACATGTTCGAGACCGGGGACGCGATCGATCTCGTAACGCTTTCGGATGCGCTCCGCGGCAAGACCGGGCTCGAGGCGGTGGGGGGAGCGTCGTACCTCGCAACGCTCGTGAGCCTCGTTCCCACGGCCGCGAACATCAAGCACCACGCGCGGATCGTGCGCGAAAAGGCCGTTCTTCGCAAGCTTATCCACTCCGCCACCGATATCATCACCCAGAGCTATGAAGACTCGCGGACCGTGGTCAACATCGATGAACTTCTGGACCGGGCCGAGAAATCGATCTTCGAGATCGCCCAGGGCAAGATCAAGGATTCCTTTGTCTCCATGAAGAACATCGTGGGACACAGCTTCGCGATCGTGGAACGGCTCTATGAGAAGAAAGAGATGGTCACCGGCCTTGCGACCGGCTTTCTGGACCTGGACGAGAGGACATCAGGATTTCAGCAGAGCGACCTGATCATCATTGCGGGCAGGCCGTCCATGGGCAAGACGGCGTTCTGTCTGAACATCGCGGCCTACGCCGCCATTGAAAAGGGAAAGTCCGTGGCGATCTTCAGCCTTGAAATGTCCAAGGAGCAGCTTGTGCTCCGTATGCTGGGTTCCGAGTCGCGTGTGGACGCGCATAAGCTGCGGACCGGTCATTTGTCTGAACGCGACTGGACGCCGCTCTCCACCGCTGCCGGCAAGCTGGCGGATGCGCCGATCTTTATCGATGATACTGCCGCGATCTCGGTGCTCGAGACGCGGGCCAAGGCCCGCCGGCTGAAGGCCGACCAGGGGCTTGACCTCGTCATTGTCGATTATCTGCAGCTCATGCGCGGCAGGGGCGATGAGGGCAGCCGCGAGCAGGAAATTTCAAATATCTCGCGTTCGCTCAAGGCGCTCGCCAAAGAGCTGCAGGTCCCGGTCATAGCGCTCTCGCAGCTGAACCGGGCCGTGGAGACGAGGCCCGGCAAGGAAAAAAGACCCATGCTCGCCGATCTTCGCGAATCCGGCGCCATTGAACAGGACGCGGATGTGATATTATTCATCTATCGCGATGAGGTCTATAACAAGTGCGAATGTCCCTACGACGGAGAATGCCTGTGCGGCCAGAGGGGCAAGGCCGAGGTGATCATCGGGAAGCAGCGAAACGGACCGATCGGCAAAGTGGACCTGACATTCGTCAACCGGTACACAAGATTCGAAAATGCGGAGAAGAGGGCGTTTTAGCTGCTGCTGTGCAGTGATCCAATCAAAAAAACAAGATACTTTTACCGCAGAGACACGGAGGACACGGAGTCCTGGCGAACAGCGGGTAAATAATACACTCGCGAAGGTCAAATACGCATTATGACAACGCGGAATTGAGGAGAGACGAGGGACGAGGAACGAGAGACGAAAAAACTTTTTCGTCCATCGTCATAGTGAGCAATGCGAGGGGTCGTCCATCGTCCGTCAGTCAGTTCAAGAACGGTCATCCATCAAGATTTATCTGTCAATTGATAGTTAGTCTCCTGTCAGCTCATCGGAGGTGCCTATGCTTCGTCATCCGGCTGTAGCAGGACAGTTCTACAAAGGCTCTCCCGAGGCGCTCATGCAGCAGGTCCGGGAATTCATCGTGCCGGGTGTTGTAAAAACAAAAGCCCTCGGTATCGTATCTCCCCATGCGGGTCTGATCTATTCCGGATCAGTGGCCGGGGCGGTGTACTCCCGGATCGAACTGCCGGATACCATGGTGCTCATCGGGCCGAACCATACCGGTCTCGGCGCGCCGGTTTCCCTCATGGCCAGAGGCCGATGGGAGACGCCACTCGGCCTGGTCGAGATCGACGAAGCCCTGGCCGACTCGATCCTTTCAAAGTCCGCGCGCATCCATGAAGATTCCCTTGCCCACCTTCGCGAACACTCCCTTGAGGTACAGCTTCCCGTTTATCCAGCATTTTAAGAGGGAGTTCAAGATAGTCCCGATCCAGATGCTTGACACGAGGCTCGATACCTGTAAAGAGGTGGGAAAGGCGATAGCGAGAGGCGATACAAAGCAGGGGTCAGTGAAAGGGGACAGAAATCGAAATCCGAAACTCCGAACTGCCTCTCATCATCGCCAGTTCAGACATGAGTCATTATGAGCGGGCTGCTGTTGCAAAAGAAAAGGATTTTAAAGCTATTCATCAGTTATTAAATCTCGATCCAGAAGGTTTGTATCGCGTGGTCAAGGAGTACGGCATCACCATGTGCGGTTCTGGACCCGCTGTCGCCATGCTTGTTGCCTGCAAACTCCTCGGCGCTGCCAAGGCAGAACTCATCAAATACACGAACTCCGGCGATGTGAGCGGCGATTATGAGCAGGTTGTCGGGTACGCAGGGATTGTGGTTTCCTAAGCGACTTTATCTGATCTCACGGTAACTCCTCTCGCGTTACAGCTTCAACAACGCAAGCCCAGAAAAACAAGATGTGCCAAAAATAATAATGTGGTAAGTCGTAACCTCATTATGACACCCCCGGTGTACCCTCTATCATGTTTTTCAATTTCTCAACGGAGGTGTCATGATGAGGAAAGAGACGATGAAGGGGATTTCGATGTTGGAGTTATTGTTCGTTGTCGCGATAAGCGGTATTTTGATGGGCATCGCGGGTTTCACGGTTCAAGGTTTTCGCAGTCGGTACGATGCGGAAAGCCAGGTAAGGCAATTACATGTCGATATGATGAACGCGCGGGTACAGGCCCTCGAAAAAAACAAGGTGCACTATGTGATAATGACAACCAACGGCTATCAGATCATCGAGGACACGAATGAGAGCGGAGGGAGCGCGCCTGATGACGGGGATATCCCGTTGTGGTCGGCGCCGAAACAGTTCAAGTTTCATTCCCTCTGGAACGGGACCGTAATCATGGAAGAGAGAGGGATCGTATCGAAGTCCACCGGTCCTATCCTCGCCAATGGCGGTCTTGTGATCCGGTTTGACACCGCCGGCACTGACCCTGAATACGATTGTATCTCGACAGGGCCGACTCGGATCAGGCCGGGAAAATGGAGCGGAACGAAATGCGTAACGAGATAAAAGGGGCGCATTACATCTTTAGGTTGGTCTTCATGAATGACGTTTATTATACGATCGAAACTTGACTGATCGAGCCTAAACCGACTACTAATACTTGGTTCAATCTACAACGTCGAACAGCCAAAAGATCGCCGTTGTGTGTAATACATTACATGCCTGAGAAGTAATTTCATAGTGCTCCTTTCATATATAAACAATAACGTATTGAAAAAAATGGATATTGCTATGGTATGTATGTTGCATTAATCTTCAGTACGGAAATCAGATAACTGCCTGAATTTTGCAACAAAAGGAGGGCATTGTGAGAAAATTCAAAATGTTCTGTCCTGACTGCGGGGCAGTGATAATAACAACAGCGCCGCAATCAGTGATCTCGGAATTATGCCCGGGCTGCAGGTTACATATCTGGGACATATCCGATGCCTTGATGGCTGATGTGGTCCCTCAGGACCTGCATTACGCAGGCAACTCGATTATTCACCCGGACAACTAAGACGGTACTTTTTTAGCGATACTATGCGGAGGCATAAGGATATGAATATGAAGATGAAGGCCAATAACAAGTCAATCGCGTATGCGCTGGCAAGAACGTTCATTACACTGCTGTTTTTGGCAATGCCCGCACAACTGTTCGCGCAGGAAATGCAAAACTACTGCATTACGCCACCCTATGTGAAGGTAAACGTAGCGCCGAATATCATGATCCTGATGGATAATTCCCCGGACATGTATAATAACGCGTATTCGGATGCTTATACGCCGAATGCTACCAAAGACAACTACATAGGTTATTATTTGTCCCAATCGTGTTATTCCTATGGTTCCAACAAGTTTGCTGAACAACCCAAGACAGGGAGTACTAGCGGCAACACTGCAAATTCTTATACGAGTTATACCTATGCGGACCAGTGTCCGAACAACGCCCCTTTCCGCGGCAATTTCCTGAACTGGGCGACCATGTCAAAATACGATGTCCTGCAGAAGGTTTTACTCGGCGGCAATTCTGTTTCAAAACAGAGCAATGCCAATACACTTCTCAGCATTTCAGGCACCTGGACAAAGACTTACAATAACTGCGTCTTTAGCGTCAGCAACGCGAACCTTACCATCACGGAAAGCACAGCAGGCGCATGCCAGCTTATTGATACCATTGAGGGGACCGCTCCCAATCCCGATCCGTGGCTGCAAACTGTCCATCTATATCAGCAAAAACTTGATGCGTTCTACGAAAAAGCTGCCGGCTGGGTCGCTGCTGCGAATTCGTACGCGTCAGTTGGCGTTATGGGCGTTGGCAGATTCGCCTCAAAGGCATTGGACATGCTGAATCCGGTTTCGGAGGCATCGGCTGCGACAATGGGCATCGGCATACAGACCGGTACTCTTAACGGGACCATCGGCAGTACTATATAGCATTACATTTCAGTGCACCGGCGGGTCAAGCGTCTGTTCATCTAATGCAACCTACGTCTGGACTATTACCAATAAACCTGCATGGCTCACCACAACTACCTACGCTACTTCCGGGCAGTCGATTAATTATCAGGTAACGCTGAGCGGTCTTCCTGGCTTTCTTACGCCTTCAACCACGACCACGTACCCGGCCATGACAGTTGCTCTTACCGTCAAAACCAATAATGCATCAAGCAATTACGCCATAACTATCAATCCCGCTTCCGTCTCGATCACTACCTCAAGCCCGCTTACAGGAGGATATGTCGGGTCAACGTATGCGCCGGTCACCATAAGCGGACTAGGTGGCGTAACCTGCGGAGCAATCACCAGTCCTTACACATGGTCTTACCATTGGTCTGCCACGGGTCTTCCTCCCGGGCCTCCCGGGCTTTCGATAGACTCGTCCACAGGCGTTATTTCAGGAATACCGACTACTGCCGGGATATATAATGCTGTCGTTACCATGACCGACTGCAATTCCGGCACATCATCCGCGGTCAGTAAGACCTTTTCGATAACCATCAGCGCATCCTCTCTCGCCATCACGACATCTAATCTGCCTGACGGGACTGTCAGTTCAACCTATAACCAGGCCCTGGCCGGAGCAGGCGGCACGAACGCGGGTTATACCTGGGCCATCACATCAGGGTACCTGCCGTTCGGGTTATCTCTTAATCCGACAACAGGCGTCATATCAGGCAAGACCTGTCCGTTTACAAGCATGGGGGCACTATCGGGCGTGACCGGCAATGGAAGCGGATCGGGCACCCACCGGTTATTATTTAAAGACGATTCATTCGGAGTGGTCAGCGGACATTGGTACACGGTATACAGATGTTCCGCAAATGGCGGCAGTTTTACCGGCAATCCCTGGCTGGGGCTTTCAGGCGTGTACAACTATTCAAATGATGCTTCCTGCAGTTATGGTCCAGAGCTGACATTTCAAGCGGGCTCCAGCGGCACGGTGGCATTAAATGAATCAACCTATAGCTGCCATACACTCGGCACAGGCGTAGAGCCTTTTTGCGCGTGCGCAGACGGGTCGTGCTCGCATACTGAAACAACCTGGAGCTATAATATCAAGGATACCACGGATGACAGACAGTGCGCCGGCACCTTTCCCTTTACCGTGTCACTCACGGACAGCCTCGGGATCTCGGTGACAAAGAGCCTCTCCATCACCATAGGTCCCGGTGTGCTGCAAATTACCACCACAGGCCTGACGACAGCGGTTAAAGGCGTAGCCTACAGCTTTTCCATGACACCGGCCGGCGGTACTGCGCCGTATACCTGGTCTGCTACGGGTTTACCAGCCGGTTTTTCAATAGATCTGGCATCAGGAGTGATCACGGGAACGGCTGCCGCGAACCAGGTGGGGACATACTCTGTTACCATAACCTTGACGGACAACATCGGCACGACGGTCTCAAAGCCCTATACCTTCACGGTGGCGAAAAGCCTTGCCGTAAGGTCCCATGGCTACAATGTGAAGGTCGATATTGTCGAGGAACCCATGGTCGATGTCAACGGCAACGATTTTTACGATCCCGGCTATACCGGGGAGAGCTTTGTAGACTTGAACGGAAACGGAAAATGGGACGGCAAGCATGGGGTGTTCCAGCAATACTGGGACGACATCACCCCGAGGGCGCGGTGGGGTTTGACCAAATTCAGCCACCAGGGCGTCGATATATCGGCATGCATACCCGCTTCTCCCGCCGCATCGTTTTACACGAATATGCAGAATGCTACACCGGCAGACAGCGCGCCCCTGGCCACCGGGCTGTTCGGCGACATAAACTATTACGGATTTAACACCCCGTTCGGCATGGGATATCGCGGGATGCAATAACAGCGATCCTATCGACGATGTCGTATGCAGAAAAAACTACGTGCTGATCGTCAGCTCAGGCTTTGACCTGACAGGCACGGTGTTTACGACAAATCCCGACAGCAGCACGTTTTCATCAGCGAACTGCAATGTGTCCGTAGGGCATGAGGCCAACAGGGACAATCCCCTTGTAAAAAACGCGTGTTACGGTTACATGAATGACCTGAGATCGGACAAGCCCGCCAAGCAGCAGGTCACCACGTTTACCATCAATACCATGGGCACAGCGGCAAACGGCCAGATTCTTCAGGACGCGGCCCTCGCCGGCGGCGGCAAATACTACGACGCATCAATCGCCACGAATCTCGAGGCTCAGCTCAATCTGGCGTTCCAGGACATGCTGGCGCGCGCCGCAGCAGGTACGGCTGCATCGGTGCTGGCATCCGGAGAGGGGAGCGGAGCAAACCTTGTCCAGGCGGTATTTTATCCGAGAAGGAAGTTCGGCGATACCGAGATCTCATGGATCGGGAGGCTCTCGAACCTGTGGTATTATGTGGACCCGAGATTCAGCACCAGCAGCATCCGGGAGGATGACGGGGACAAGGTGCTTGATCTGAAGACAGCACCCTCCGGCACCGGTCGAGACTATGTAACGTCGCTCCACTTCAACGGTGAAGCCACCATGGCGTCGCGGTGGACGGACACGAACGGAGACGGTGTGGTTGACGCTCGCCTGTTACCCGATATCCAATTTGAATACCTGGGAACTCTCTGGGAGGCGGGCAAACTGCTGTGGGACCGGACTGCGTCCTCCAGAACGCTCTACACCTCCCTTACGGGGAGCCTTGTCAATTTTTCAACGGCGAACAGGACGGCTTTGAAGCCGTATCTGCAGGCGGCTTCGGACTCGGAGGCAGAAGCTATCATCCGATGGGTGCAGGGAGAAGACACGCCGTTTTCACCGGCGATCTCCCCGGCCTTTACGCCGAGCTACCGGGGGCGTTCGGTGCAGATCTCTACGTGCTCGAACAACACAAATCGCGTGTGCAGCTTGGATGCGGACTGCGGGGCCGGCAATACGTGCGTCTTGACAGGTCCCAATACCTGGAAACTGGGCGACGTGCTCAATTCCACTCCGAAGATCTCGACATGGCAGGCGTTAAACGGCTATCACACGATCCAGAAAGACTCGACGTATGGAGTGCCTGGCTCGGACCCGTACTATGGAGACCCCGCCGACAGCACCCATTATATCACGTCCTCGGCGTATAAGAACCGGGGGATGATCTTTGCGGGCGCAAACGACGGGATGCTCCATGCCATTAAACTCGGGACATTGGAACTGAAGTGGAGCGGCAAGAGCCCAACTCAGAAGGCGAAACTGTCGGGGACCGATCTTGGACAAGAGATGTGGGCATACATTCCGAAAAATGCGCTCCCCTATTTGACATATGACACAGACTCCGGGTATTGCCATGTGTATACCGTGGACCTTACGCCGTATGTCTTTGACGCGAGCATCGGCAGGCCCGCCACCTGTACGGAAACCAATACCGCGGATTGCATCAAATCAGCGTCCACCTGGCGGACCATTGTTATCGGCGGCATGAGATATGGCGGGGCGTGCCGAAAAAAGGGTACTGCTTGCAATTCGGGATCGGATTGCGTGAATACGCCGATCGTCGATCCGGCTGATGGTTCCAAAGGTCTTGGCTATTCTTCCTACTTTGCCCTCGATATTACGGACCAGAATAGCCCGCAGCTTCTTTGGGAGTTTTCGGACCCTGCGCTCGGATTTTCAACTTCGGGGCCCACCGTTATGAGGATCAACGCGAAGAATCTGGACGGCACATCCGATACCAACAAAAACGGCCACTGGTTTGTCGTTTTTGGTTCGGGCCCCACCGGTCCGATCGACACAAGTGCCCAGCAATTCCTGGGAAGGTCAGACCAGCCCTTGAAGATTTTTGTGCTGAATTTACCGGACGGCAGCCTGGCTGCGACCATACCCACAGGGATCCCAACGGCCTTTGCCGGATCCGTGTACAACGCCACTCTGGACGCCGACCTTAACTATGAGGATGACGTGATGTATGTCCCGTATGTGAAAAAATGCGCTGCGACCACGAGTGTCTGCACCGTCGACACGTGGACCGACGGAGGTGTGGGAAGGATCACGACAAAGGAGGACGTAAACCCCGCCAACTGGGTCTGGAGCAAGGTCGTGGACGGCGTCGGTCCCTTGACCTCGTCGGTTGTGAAGCTGCAGAACAATGCAGCGCATACGCTCTGGTTGTTCTTTGGAACTGGCAGATACTTCTTTGAGTTGACCGGCGGCGATGCGGACGATGGAGCCGGCCAGAGAGCGGTATTCGGCGTGAAAGATCCCTGCTTTACCTCAGCAGGCTATGTCAAGACCTGTACGACGTCTGTTTCTCCGAACTCTTTGACAAATGTAACGAATGTTGCGGATGTGGTGGCGAATCCTGCTGCCGGCTGGTTCATCAACCTCGACCCCGACCCGAGCCCCGCTTCCACGTTCAGGGCGGAACGGGAAATTACTGACCCACTGGCCGCGAGCACCGGGGTCGTATTTTTTACAACCTACAAGCCGTACACGGACCAGTGCGCCCTCGGAGGCAATAGTTTTATTTGGGCCGTAAAATACGATACCGGCGGGTCTGCTGAGACCCTGTTGAAAGGAAAGGCATTGATACAGGTTTCCACCGGCAGCATTGAACAGCTAGATCTTTCGAGTGCGTTTACGGACGCCGGCAACAGAAAAACCGGGGGCATGGAGGGCGTGCCGCCGACGGCGCAGGGTTTGTCGATTATGACGACGCCGCCGCCGATAAAAAGGGTCCTCCATAAGCGGGAGAGATAATGCGGAGAAAGAAAAACAGCGGGTTTTCATTAATAGAGCTCATGGTCGTTATCGCCATAATCGGCATTCTGCTCGCCATTGCCGTCATTTCCGGCACTGAAATGATGAACAAATACCGGGTGGAAAGTCAGACGAAACAAATGTATGCTGACCTGATGAACGCCCGGGTGAGCGCCATGTCGAAAAACCGGAAGTATTTCGTGACCCCGGCGGCCGCGCAGTACACCATCTACGAAGATACGAACCCCGGGCCGGACGGCGATGGCGTGCTATTGGCCGGCGACAGGCAGGTGACGCAGGTGAACCTGAATGGCACATATGCAGTGACGATGATACCCGCTGCTGCCGTGGTCGACACGATAAACTTCGACCAAAGGGGGTTGGTGTCGTGGTCGTTGGGTATCATTTCAGTGCCCACGGTAACGCAGCAGACGATTCGTGTTACCGCTTCATACGGAGCTGCATACGACTGTATCGACATATCCCCGATGAAGATAAGAATGGGGGCGTGGAATGGAGCGAGTTGCAATGTTCAATAAAAAAGGCGTGACATTAATAGAGATGATGATCGCTCTCGTGATCCTCCTCGTCGTCTCCCTCGCCCTGATGCAGACGGCGATAATAGGCATGAATGTGAACCTGCAGAACGCTCTGAGGGACGAGGCGGTGAGCATCGCGGAGATGAGGATGAATCAATTGAGGAGCCTGCCGTTCGATCTTGTCACAGCGGGCACCGAGACGGTCACGAGGAATTTTCGGGGTTTTACCGAAACCTATAATGCCGCGCGTGGCCATTAACAATATTGACACTACCAATGCGAGCAGCAAACAGATATTCATACGGGTTGACTGGAATTATAGAGGAAAGACCTATAGCCACGGCATTACGACGATCGTGAGGAAACAATGATGAAGCGAGAAAACGGATTCAGCTTAATCGAGCTCATAATAGTGGTGGCCATCCTTGGGTTTGTGCTGGCGGCAATGTCCGATATGTTCGTCGGGCTGTTGCGCGGGTTTAAGCAGCAGAGCAAGATCACAGAGACCAATATAGAGGGTGTCATCGGCCTTGAGATGCTGCGGCGGGACATACAAAGCGCCGGGTATGGTCTGCCGTGGATAATTCCCGCTAGTACGACATATTCAGAGGCAACGAATGCGACCGCGCTCGCCTATAATGATGTTGCTCCGAATCCGCCGAGGGCCATATTAAGTGGTTTCGACACGAGCAACCGGGCCTATCTGGTCATCAAGGCAATCAACGTGGCGAGGAACGATGCCTGTACTAAATGGACCCATCTCCTGAGTTCGGGCGCTACAACATCATGGACCCCGCCAAGCGAGAATTTAAAAAGTACCGACAAGGTCATCGTCATTTCTCCGGGCACGCCCGCTACGACCAGCAGGACTTTGGTGTAAGCAAGCGGCGGCTTTTTTACAACGTTCGAGCAGTTTAGCCGGTTTTTCATCTTCCGATGAAAACCGGATCATCTACGGCGTAGACCCTGATACCGATTTAATAATGCCGTTCAACAGGGCTGACTATTACGTGAGCACCTCCGTAACCAGACCAGGGCGGTGCGCGCCGGGGACGGGAATTCTTATGAAGGCGGTCGTCAATCAACTTGACGGCGGATTTAGCGGCAGTTCGCTGCCGCTGCTTGATTGCGTTGCGGACATGCAGGTGGTCACCTACCTCGATACCGACCTTAACGGACAGGCGGAAACGCCCAGCACTGGCCTGTCGGTGGCGGCAGGACCAGGAGCTGCCCAAACGATACGGGACCAGTTGAAAGAGGTCAGAGTTTATATTCTGGCCCATGAGGGGCAGCGTGACACGAGTTATACGCATACTCAAACCCGATACTGGTCGGGGAACTGATCGGACCATTGTGTACGGGAGGAATTTCGACCTGACCCCGATAACGAATTGGCAAAATTACCGGTGGAAGGTTTATACTCTGGTCGTGAGGCCGAATAGTCTGAATTAGACATTCGGCAGCAGGCGGGGGACAGGGGAAAGAGAACATGAACGAACGCAAAACGCAAAGCGCAAAACTCAAAATCCAAAGCGAAAAGGGTGTCGCTCTTATCATAGTCATAGTGTTGTCGGCAGTCGCGCTGGCGATCATGACCGCGTTGATATACATGATAACCATGGGGACGCAGATCTCCGGCCTCCAAAAGAGATATAAAACCGCGCTTGAGGCAGGCGAAGGAGGGGGAGATGTTTTTTATCAGCTCATTGCAACACGAGCGGAAAGCGCGGGCGTGCAGTCTTTATCCAGCGGGCTAAATGCAGTCCCTGGGGTTAATTTCTCCACGTGGACGACATCGGCAAATTGCGTCGCCAGCGGGGCTACCTATACTGGGCTGCAGACGAAACTTATGACACCTTCGAACTTATGGAGCCCCGAATGTTATGGGGGTTCCGTCTCTATTGATCCTCTGACGCCGTCAACGTACGATATGAAAATAGAGCTTGGAACAACGACAAAATATTCCGTGTACGCGAAAATTGTCGCCACAACCGATGGGAACTCCGGAGGAGATTTGGGTTTGCTGACCAAAGGGGTCGTGTCTTCAAATTCAGGCGAAGTAGCAGTGATGTCTATCCCCTTTCTTTACGCTATTGAGGTGGTATCGGAAAACGGCGCGCGAATTGATGAACGGGCGAAGATTTCGACCCTGTATCAGTATTAGGTGTGTATTACGCTTCAAACTCCAAAGGATTTTATAAAAACTATCCATGACTCATATGAATAAATTATTTTCTCTTATAACGATGGCCTTGCTTCTTTTTGCCTGTACATCAGAACATCCAGCCGCGCCTGGCTCCAAAGGATCTCAAGGGGCAGGCAGCGGCGTTTCCGGATCAATGTCTCATCCTGGAGGAACAACCGGTGCCGGCGGGGCTTATTCGCTGGAGCTTACGCCGAAGGATGCCACGCGTAAGTCCATTTTAAGTCTCCGGGCTGTCGGATTCGAGCTTGCCGATGCGAGGATTGAATGGCTGGTGAACGGCAGGCCAGTTACAACTCTTTCACCTGCTCAATTTAGCGCAGCCGATGTGGAAAAAGGAGCAGAAATTCAGGCCAAGGCGTCCATACAGGGTCGGGATGTGTTGTCTAATTCTGTGAAAATCATGAATGCTCCTCCTGAACTTACGAAGGTTAAAATCTTGCCCGAAGTCTTTAAACCCGGAGACCGCCTGAACATCGAGGCTGTTGGAAACGATGTCGACGGGGACAGGGTTGCTATTCAGTGCGAGTGGACCAGAAACGGGGAGCCGGCAGGCAATGGAGAGAGCATAGAGGGCGCTTTGAAAAGGGGCGACAAGATAAGCGTTAAGGTAACACCCTATGATGGAGAGGCGCATGGTAGCAGCATTGTTTTAAATCGAGAGATACGGAATATGCCGCCGGTAATCGTCGAGCATAAGGAATTCAGTTTCGACGGCAAAGTATATTCCTGCCAAATCAAGGCTTCCGACCCCGATGGAGATACACTGACATACTCCTTACAATCTCCCCCGGCTGACATGTCGATCGATTCTTCAACAGGATTGCTGAAGTGGACTGTTCCTCAGGAGTTTATTGGTAAAAAGAGTGCGGCGGTAGTTGTCAGTGATGGAAATGGGGGAACAGCGAACTACAGCATTGAGATAAACATTCAGTCACGACCCTCCTCTACAAATAAATAATAAATATATCTATTGAAGAACGGGAAACTCGTGGATATCGGGACAGCGTTTACGGTAAGTAAACCAATCCGATGTCGCACCAAAAAAAATAGGAGCAGGGAGATATTTGCAGCCATCAAATAATGCCAAGAATAAAGCCCTTATCCTCGCATCCAATTCGCCCCGCCGCAAAGAGTTGATGCGTCAGATCGGTCTGGATTTCCGCGTTGATCCCGCCGATGTGGACGAGAGCGTTTTTCCCGGTGAATCGCCGGAGGGATATGCAGTGCGGGTAGCGCTCGACAAGGCGCGTGCTGCGGCCGCTCGGGCAGGAACGGGTATTGTTATTGCTGCTGATACCATCGTTGTGCTGGATGACGAAATCCTCGGCAAGCCCGCGGATCCAGGGGATGCCGAACGTATGCTTAAGCTGCTTTCCGGCAATGTGCATCGCGTGATCACCGGCCTCGCGGTCATGGATGCTGCAACCGGAAAGGTCCTCACCCGCACGTCGATCACGCGTGTCTGGTTCCGCAGCCTTGCGCCGCACGAGATAATTTCTTATATAGCTACTGGGGAGCCGCTCGACAAGGCCGGCGCGTACGGTATCCAGGAACGTGGCGCTCTGCTGGTAGACAAGATCGACGGGTGCTACTTCAATGTAGTCGGATTGCCGCTGTCACTGCTTGGTGAATTGCTCCTTTCTTTCGGCGTTGACGTGTTTTAACAGAGGCGCAACACCAGGGGACAGTTGCATTAATATGCAATTCAAGACCTTTTTTTTTGTTATCCCGCCTTGACAACCGGACAATTTCCTACTAAAATACTACTATCTTGTTACTATATGTTATGGTTATGGAAATGAGGTTGCCATGCCAGCTATTAGTGTAATGATCGCAGAAAATAATCCCGCGCAAGTTCAAGCGCTCTCCTCTGCGCTGAGTCGGCAGGACTCGATGGACATTAAATCAACCGTCTCCTCGCGCGAAACTGCCATCAAGCATCTGACAGCAGGTCCTGATATCATGCTTTTAAATCCCGATATCTTGAAAGGCCAGCCCCTCGCGCGATTTATGCACTTGGTTCTAGCAAAGTCGCCCCGGACCAGGATCATTTATATTCTCCAGCAAACCCCTTCCGATGAAGATTTGATATCCGACATCAAGACGGGTGTCAGGGGATACTTCAGGACCACCGATTCGCCCGCCTTCATGATAAAAGCAATCCAATGCGTCTTCGAGGGTGAAATATGGGCTGAGCGCAGGGTCCTCGAGAAGACAATAGCCAATCCCATGATATTGACAGAATCACTCCAGGCCCACCTCCCGGCGATTCCTTCACTCACGAACAGAGAAAAGGAGATGCTTGCCCATGTCCTCAAGGGCGCCTCGAACAGGGAGATCGCTGTCAGCAGCAGCATCAGCGAGCGAACGGTCAAGACCCATCTGTATCGTGTCTACCGGAAACTGAATGTAAAGAGCAGGACCAAGGCCATAGCATTATTGTCTCAATCGTAGCGTCGTCTGCTGCATCATACGATATAGTTCAGATCTTGTTCGTTCCTGAACCCTTTCCGTATTGAATCCTCTTTCTGGCACCAACCGCCGTTTCCATGTCGATAATTCCCGATTATTTGTATTCCTTGTCCCAATCAGGCCTTGACGCTCCTTCGGAATGATTGTATCATGCGTCCCATGTCTGCTGCGGTTTTCACAGCCTACCTTATCATTCTGGGGACCGGGTACTGGCTCAAATATCTGAACCTGGCCTATTTAAAAGTCCATGGCCGGACTGTGCCTTCTGAATTTCAGGGTGTGATTGATCCGGCACTGCTGAAAAAAATATCCGATTACACCCTTGAGAACAGCCGCGTCGGTCTTGTTGAATCGATCATCGGCAATCTCCTCACCATCCTCTTCCTCTTTGGCGGTCTGCTCGGTGTCTACGATCGCTGGATCCTCACGTTGACCGGTTCTCTGTTGTGGGGAGGACTGCTTTTTTTATTCCTCCTCATGTATGCTGAGATGCTCATCGACATCCCGTTCAGCCTGTACCGGAACTTCAGGATTGAAAATCGCTACGGCTTCAATACCATGACCCTGCGCCTCTGGTTTTCCGATCTGATCAAATCGATCACCATCTCTTCGATCCTGGGCGGCGTGGTCGTTGTCTCGGTGCTCGCGATTATTCAGGCCAGCCCCGCGTGGTGGTGGCTCTGGGTATGGTCCTTTCTCCTTGTCTTCGGCATTTTCGTCATGTATATCTCACCGGTCGTCATAGAACCGCTCTTTTTTAAATTTGAACCTGTGAAGGCGGAGGGATTGGAGGAGAACGTGCGGGATCTGATGGAGCGCGCCGGGCTCAAGGTGAGCCGCGTATTCCAGGTGGACGCATCCCGTCGAAGCCGTCATTCGAATGCTTACTTCACCGGCATCGGCAGGGTAAAGCGGATCGTTATGTTCGATACGCTGATCGAGCACATGACCGTAGAGGAGATACTCGCGGTCCTTGCGCACGAGGCAGGTCACTGGAAGAAGCGGCATGTGCTGAAGCGGATTGTCCTGACCGAGGCCATGGCGTTCTGTGGACTGTTTCTGGCATATCACCTTCTCACGTGGAAGGGGTTGCCGGGCATGATCGGTCTTTGCCGATGCTTCATTCTTCGCCCGCGTCGTCATCCTGGGTTTCTTAAGCTCTCTCGTCATGTTCCCGCTCACCCCGCTGTTTTCGTATCTGTCCCGGAGAGACGAGCGAGAGGCTGACCTTTTTGCTGCCGAACTTACCGGCCGTCCGGATGCCATGGCATCCGCCCTGGTAAAGCTTTCGCGCGAGAACCTCGCCAATCTGCATCCCCATCCGCTCTATGCGAAGTTCCACTACTCCCATCCTCCGATGGTGGAGAGGATTCGGGAGTTGCGAGGAACGAGTAACGAGGGACGAGGGACGACGGATGAAAAGACTTTTCGTCCATCGTCCTAGTGAGCGAAGTGAACGGTCGTCCATCGTCCGTCATGAATTATCCGTCCTTCGTGGTTCTGATTTTCCCATTGACCGCTGTCGTCATGGTGTGCTATTTTTAGTGCTCTTTTTAGCAAGAGGGCAGGGAGGTTCAATCGTGGCAGAGACGTATACCGCTAAAGACATTACGGTGCTCGAAGGTCTGGAACCGGTCCGCAAGCGGCCGGCGATGTACATCGGTTCAACCGATGTGCATGGTCTGCATCACCTCGTCTGGGAGACGCTCGACAACGCTGTTGATGAAGCGCTGAACGGCTACTGCACACAGATAACGATCTCGATCGAGAAGGACGGCGGTGTGACTGTTGAGGACAACGGCCGAGGTATTCCCGTTGACATCCATCCGAAGACCAAGCGGCCCGCCATCGAGACCATCCTCTGCACGCTCCATGCAGGCGGCAAATTCGACCACACGGTCTACAAGTCCTCAGGCGGCCTGCACGGGGTGGGGGCATCGGTCGTGAACGCGTTGTCGGAGGTATTTATAGCCACGGTCTGGCGCGACGGCTACGAGTGGACACAAGAGTTCTCGCGCGGCAAACCGAAGGGAAATCTCAAAAAAGGAAAGCCTACCAAGGCGCACGGGACCCGGATATACTTCCGTCCCGACCCCGAGATATTCACGAAAACCACCTTCAATTACAAGAACATTCTCGACGTATCGGAGAGCAAGGCCTTCCTCAACAAGGGGCTCAAGATCACGATCGAGGATTCCCGCGACCGGGAGAAACCGGTAACCTTCAAGTACGACAACGGTATCCAGGACTATATCAAGCGCATCGTCTCCGGAACAACGGTCGTGAATGCCGAACCCTTTTATTTTGAGAAGGAAGACGACTTCAAGATAGAGTGCGCAATGCACTGGACCATTGCCACGGACATGGAGATCCATTCCTACGCCAACTCGATCAATACGTCCGACGGGGGCACCCACGAGATGGCGGTCAGGGCAGGACTGACCAGGGCGGTGCGCGCCTATGCCGAACGAAAGAACCTCATCCCGAAGAACATCAAGACCATCGCTTCCGAGGACGTGTACGAAGGGCTCTACGGCATCGTGAGCGTGCTCATCAAAAACCCGCAATTTCAGGGCCAGACCAAGGAGAAGCTGAACAACCCGGAGATCTCCTCGCCCATCGAGGCGTCGGTCAAGACCGCGTGTGAAGCGTACCTGCTCGGGAACCCTACCACGGCGGATGCCGTGGTCAATCGTGTGCTGCTTGCTGCCGAGGCGCGCATGGCATCGCGGGCCGCCAAGGACAACGTGACCCGGAAGCTCTCATCGTTCAAACTGAACCTGCCGGGAAAGCTTGCGGACTGCTCATCGAACAAGGTGGAGGATACCGAGCTCTTCATCGTGGAAGGCGACTCGGCAGGCGGGTCCGCCAAGATGGCGCGCGACCGCAAGACCCAGGCCGTGCTGTCGCTCCGCGGCAAGATACTGAACGTGGAGCAGGTGGCCTCCTTTGACCGGATCCAGCAGAACAACGAGATCAAGAACCTTCTTGCCACGCTCGGCTGCGGTGTGGGAGCGCAATTCGACCTCAACAAGCTCCGCTACAACCGTGTGATCCTGATGACCGACGCGGACGTGGATGGCGCCCATATCAGCGTCCTGCTGCTCACCTTCATTTACCGCTACATGCCCGAACTCATCAACCATGGTCATATCTATCTTGCTATGCCGCCGTTGTTCAGGATCGAGGCCGGCAAGGAGGTTTTCTACGCCATGGATGAGATGGAGAAAGAAAAGATCCTTGCAAAGCTGAATGCCAGAAAATACGAGGTGGGCCGGTTCAAGGGTCTTGGAGAAATGAATCCGGAGACACTGAAAGCGACGACCATGAATCCGAAGACCCGCACCATGATGAGGGTGCAGGTGCTGGACCACAAGGCCACCGATGACGTGTTCGAGCGGCTCATGGGCAAGGACCCGAAGGCGCGGTTCACGTTCATCCAGGAACGGGCGGAGTACGCGGAACTGGATATTTAATGCAGAATTGAAAACCGAGTCAGACGCGCTCCTAAAATCTACTATAGAGAATGTGAAATAAGGGCACAATCCATGCTCGTTAAAGGATGTGCTCCCTCACGGGGTTTACTGTATTATAATGAGTGTTGATCAATGTGCATCCGTGGCCAAACCCGCTATTTTCTGGATAGTATCACCGACTCGATTAAGCCTTAAGACCCTCTCACGAAACTTCAAGTAGCTAATTTTATTTCTCATTGACACTTCTTTAAATTATCTGGTATAGTACACAAACCTCTTATTTTGCAAGGAGTTTTATGTTCCAGCCCTCCCTTGAGGACTTCAAAAAGAAGGCGAAACAAGGCAACCTTATCCCCGTGTACCGCGAGATCCTTGGGGACATGGAAACGCCGGTTTCGGCCTTTCAGAAGATCGACGACGGCCGCCACTCGTTCCTGCTCGAAAGCGTTGAGGGAGGGGAGAAATGGGGACGGTACTCGTTCCTCGGCAGCCGTCCCTCAGTCGTGGTCAGGAGCTTCGACCGTAAGGTCGAGATCATCAGGAAGGGCGACGTGGAAATGCACCTTTTTGATCACGATCCGCTTGAATCGATCAAGAAAATTCTGTCGGCGTATAAGCCGGTTCCGGACCCTGCGCTTCCCCGTTTTTACGGAGGGGCAGTTGGATATATGGGCTACGATGTCGTCCGTTTCTTTGAAGAACTCCCGGACCGGGACAAGAGCGGACTGGACCTGCCGGACATTTTTTTCATGCTCACGGACACGCTGGTGATCTTCGACAATATCACCCACATGATCAAAGTAGTGTCGAACGCCCATATTGAGGGCAAATCCATTACAGCAGCATATAAGGAAGCGACGAACAAGATCGACGCGATCGTGAAAAAGCTGAGAAGGGGAGTCAGGAGTCAGAAGTCAGGAGTTAGGAGAAGATCGAGAAAAGCATCAAAGCTCGCATCCAACTTCACCCAGCCGGAGTATGAGCAGGCAGTGCTCAAGGCAAAGGAATACATCAAGGCGGGGGACATCTTCCAGGTCGTACCATCCCAGCGATTCCACACCACGATCAGCGCGGAACCCTTCGAGGTTTACCGGGCGCTGAGGCTTATCAATCCGTCGCCCTATATGTATTTTCTTCGCTGCGGCGACGCAACCATCGTGGGTGCTTCACCCGAGGTGATGGTGCGGCTCGAAGGCGACCGGATCGAGCTCCGGCCCATAGCGGGCACGAGACGCCGCGGAGCGACGGAGGACGAGGACAAGGCGCTTGAGCAGGATCTTCTCGCTGATCCCAAAGAGCGGGCCGAGCATATTATGCTCGTCGACCTGGGCAGGAACGATGTGGGCAGGGTGAGTGATCCCGGCAGCGTGAACGTGAGCGAGCTCATGGTGATCGAGCGGTACTCGCATGTCATGCACATCGTGTCAAACGTGCGCGGAACGCTTTCCCACGGCAATGATTCCTATGATGTGATCCGCGCGTGTTTTCCCGCAGGCACGGTTTCGGGAGCGCCCAAGATCCGTGCCATGGAGATCATCGAAGAACTTGAGCCAACCCGGCGGGGACCGTACGCCGGCGCTGTTGGATACTTTGGGTTCTCGGGCAACATGGACACCTGCATTACGATCCGCACGCTCGTCATCAAAGAGGGGGTCGCGTACATCCAGGCAGGCGGCGGCGTGGTTGCGGACAGCGACCCTGCCGCGGAGTACCAGGAGACAGTGAACAAGGCCAAGGCCATGATGCGTGCAGTGGAAATGGCGGAGAAGGGGCTGGATTAAACTAAGTTCAAAGTTCAAAGTACAAAGAAATACCAAAAGACAAATTTGTCATTAATGTTTTTTATTATTGATTTGAACTTTAAGCTTTGACATTTGAAATTGTATTGAGGTTCTCATGTTATTGATGATCGATAATTACGATTCCTTCACCTACAACCTGGTCCAGTATCTGGGCGAGCTGGGCCAGGACCTGAAGGTGTACCGGAACAACAAGATCACGATCGCAGAGATCGAAGAGATGAAGCCCGAGCGGATCGTGATCTCGCCCGGTCCGTGCACGCCGAAAGAGGCGGGGATCTCAATCGACCTCATTCTAAATTATGCGGGCAAGCTTCCGATCCTGGGCGTCTGTCTGGGGCACCAGTCCATCGGCGAGGCCTTCGGCGGTGATGTCATCCGCGCTCCCTACCTTATGCATGGCAAGACCTCCATGATCCACCATGATGGAAAGACCATTTTCAGCGGGCTTCCGAACCCCTTTGAGGCCACGCGGTACCACTCGCTCATCATCAGACGCGATACCCTTCCCCGATCGCTCGAAATATCGGCATGGACCGAGGATGGCATCATCATGGGTGTGCGGCACAAGCAGTTCAAGGTCGAGGGGGTGCAATTCCATCCCGAGTCGATACTGACCAACGTGGGGAAGGACCTCCTCAGGAATTTTTTGAAGCTATAATTTTAACCACGACACTGAGCACTAAGAAAGCACAAGGATGGACACATGATAAATTTTAGATGCCTGAATGTGAGTAATCTTATGATCAAAGAAGCCATTGCAAAAGTCGCAGCGAAAACCAACCTCACCGAGGCTGAAGCCGAGACCGTGATGCGGGAGATCATGCAGGGCGAGGCCACGGACTCGCAGATCGCCTCCTACATCACGGCGCTCCGCATGAAGGGTGAGACCGTTGAGGAGATCACCGGGTCAGCGCGGGTCATGCGCGAGAAGGCCGTGCCGATCAAGCTCGATGCGAAATATCAAGTTGATACCTGCGGCACAGGCGGCGACATGGCGCACACCTTCAATATCTCGACGACCGTGGCATTTGTAGTCGCGGGCGCGGGTGTTACGGTAGCCAAGCACGGGAACAGGTCGGTTTCGAGCAAGAGCGGCAGCGCCGACGTGCTCCAGGCCCTCGGTGTCAATATCGAGATCCCGTCCCCTCGGGTGGAAGCGTGCATGAAAGAGGTAGGCATCGCCTTCCTGTTCGCACCGATGATGCACCAGGCGATGAAATACGCTATCGGCCCGAGAAGAGAGATCGGTATCCGCACGTTGTTCAATATCCTCGGTCCGCTCACGAACCCGGCGAAAGTTACATCACAGATCATGGGTGTGTATGCCGCCGATCTTACCGCACCTCTTGCCCAGGCGCTCGGCAATCTCGGCGCCACGCACGCATTCGTAGTGCATGGCATGGATGGCCTGGACGAGATCACGATCACCGGCAAGACCAGGGTTTCGGAGTTCAAAGACGGGAAGGTAAGGGACAGTATCATCCATCCCGCTGATTTCGGCCTGCCTCTTGGAAAGGCCGGAGATCTCAGGGGCGGGGATGCGAAAGAGAATGCAGGTATAACCCTCGATATCCTGAAAGGTCAAAAAGGACCGCGCCGAGACATCGTGTTGATGAATGCTGCTGCCGGGTTTGTCGCTTCAGGCAAGGCGCTGGATTTCAAGGAAGGGATCAGGCTTGCTGCGGAGTCGATTGATTCCGGGGCCGCGCTGATGAAAGTGGAACAGTTGAAGGCGTTTACGAATAAACCATAGGGTCAGAGTCAGGAGTCCAGAAGTTCAGGAGTCCAGAAGAAACGGCTGAATGATCTTAGACGAGATTATCGCAAATAAAAAAGAGGAATTGGCGGAGACGAAACGTCAAACACCATTCCCTGATGTCCGGTCAAAGGCGTCAGGCGCGGAACCGACCCGGGGATTTGGAAAAGCGCTTTTCAGTCCGGGCGATATCCGGCTGATCGCCGAGGTGAAGAAGGCATCACCCTCGAAAGGAGTGATTCGCGAGGACTTCGATCCGATCAAGATCGCACGGATCTACGAGGAGTCCGGAGCATCGTGCCTCTCGGTCCTGACGGAAAAAAAATTCTTTCAGGGAGAGCTCGGGTATCTCGGCCGTATCAGGAATGTAGTAAAGCTGCCGCTTCTGCGCAAGGATTTTATTATCGACGAGTACCAGATCCACGAGGCGCGGGCGGCTGGAGCCGACGCCATCCTGCTCATCGCGGCGTGCCTGGAACAACAACAGGTCGAAGACTATCTGGGGATCGCACGCATGCTCGGTCTCGATGTGCTGGTCGAGTCGCATACGTATAAAGAGCTGGATAAGTCCTTGCGCGCCGGGGCAACGCTCGTCGGGATCAATAACCGTGATCTCACAACCTTCACCGTGAGTTTGCAGACAACGCTTGATCTCGTGAAGGATATTCCTGATGATCGCACGGTGGTGAGCGAGAGCGGGATCAAGACGCGGGATGATGTGGTGAGGCTTCAGCAGGCGGGCGTGGATGCGGTCCTCGTGGGTGAGAGCCTGATGCGGGAGAAGGACATCGGGAAGAAAGTAAAAGAACTGCTGGGGAAATAGGTACTCGCAGAGGCACAGGGCACGCAGAGAGCAGAGCTTATAATTCGAAATCCAGGGCATTAATGGTTTCACTGCCTTCTCGGCGTCTTCGCGAGAGAAAGGTTATTTACTATGTTAAAGATAAAGATCTGCGGCATAACCAATCTTGACGACGCGCTGGCGGCTGCTGATGCCGGAGCGGATGCGCTGGGCTTCAACTTCTACAAGAAAAGTCCCCGTTACATCGAACCGGAGAAGGCGACCGAGATCATTGCCCAGCTCCCGCCGTTCATGATGCCCGTCGCAGTGTTTGTGAACGAGCGTGAGGACAGGATACGCGAGATCCAGCACAAGACCTGTATCCAGGCAATTCAGCTTCACGGAGATGAGAGCCCGGAGTTTTGTCAACGGTTCGAGAACCGGGTGATCAAGGCGTTCCAGGTGAAGGACAAGGAAAGCTTGAAGGCCATGGCGCACTACCGTGTCGGCGCGTTTCTGCTCGACAGCTACCACGAGGGATTACGGGGAGGGACGGGGGCGACCTTTGATTGGCACCTTGCCGTGGTGGCAAAGACCTTCGGCAAGATCATTCTGGCGGGCGGGCTGACACCCGAGAATGTTGCAGAGGCCGTGAAGCTCGTTCAGCCCTACGCCGTCGATGTTGCAGGCGGCGTGGAGAAGGAAAAAGGGATCAAGGACCATGCAAAACTCAAGAAATTCATCACCGAGGTCAGGAGGGCATCGCGGCCATGAGCATGCCGGATAAAAGAGGGCATTTCGGCGTTTATGGCGGGAAGTTCGCGCCTGAAACGCTCATGCCCGCGCTCATGGAGCTGGAGTCCGCCTATCTTGGTGCCAAGAAGGACAGGGAATTTCAGGCTGAGCTGGATTATTATTCCCGGGAATTCATCGGCCGGCCCACGCCGCTCTACTTTGCCAAGCGGCTCACGGAGCATCTCGGCGGAGCGAAGATCTACCTCAAGCGCGAGGACCTTTGCCACACCGGCGCTCACAAGATCAACAACTCCCTTGCCCAGGTCCTGCTCGCCAGGCGCATGGGCAAGACCCGCGTGGTTGCCGAGACCGGTGCCGGGCAGCACGGCGTGGCGACGGCCACGGCGGCTGCCATGTTCGGCCTCGACTGCGAGGTCTATATGGGCACTGACGATGTGGCGCGCCAGTCCCTGAACGTTTTCCGGATGAAGCTCCTCGGAACGACGGTGCGGCCCGTGGACATCGGCAGCAAGACGCTCAAGGACGCGATCAACGAGGCCATGCGCGACTGGATCACGAACGTGGCGAACCACGCATTATGTGCTGGGTACGGTCTTCGGGCCCCACCCGTTTCCCATGATGGTGCGGGATTTCCAGTCCGTGATCGGCCGTGAGGCGAAGAAGCAGATCATGAAGATGGAAGGAAGGCTGCCGGATTGCCTCGTTGCCTGCGTAGGCGGCGGGTCGAATGCCATGGGCCTGTTCACATGAATTTCTGAAGGAACCAGCCGTAAAGATGTACGGCATCGAGGCGGGCGGTCTCGGCATCGAACGCGGAAAGCATGCTGCCCGCTTTGCCGGCGGTTCGCTCGGGGTGCTCCAGGGCTGCAAGACATTCGTGCTCCAGGATGAACAGGGCCAGATCGAGATGACCCATTCCGTGTCAGCCGGTCTGGATTACGCCGCGGTGGGGCCCGAGCACGCGTTGTATCACGATACCGGCCGCATCGAGTATACGTATGCGGTGGACGAAGAGGCCATGGAGGCATTTGATCTGCTTTCCCGTCTCGAAGGAATAATCCCTGCCCTGGAAAGCGCTCATGCGATCGCCTACTGCCTCAAGCTCGCGCCCACACTCGGCAAGGACCAGATCGTCATCGTGAACCTTTCAGGCCGCGGGGACAAGGACGTCATGCAGGTGGCGAAGATCAAGGGAGTGGAGCTTGTAGGAATTGCGGAATGCGGAATTGCGGAATAAAAGATCACGTCAGGGAAGGCAAAAGATAGAAGGAACATAATGTCGAGAATCAAAAACACATTCAACCGGCTTAAAAAAAAGAACGAGACCGCGCTCATCCCCTACATCATGGCGGGAGACCCGGACCTTGCAACGACCAAGTTGCTTATCCTTGAGATGGAAAAGGCAGGCTGTGATATCATCGAGCTAGGCGCGCCGTTCTCCGATCCCCTTGCCGACGGGCCCGTGATCCAGAAGGCGGCCCTCCGTTCGCTCGCGAACCGGACCAGCGTTGCCGATGTCCTCGGCCTGGTTGCTGACGTTCGGAAGACGAGCACGATCCCGCTCATCCTCATGACCTACTACAATCTGATCTTCAAGTACGGGGAAGAGCGCTTTGTTCACGACGCCGTTGCCGCCGGTCTGGACGGCCTCATCCTGCCGGACCTCCCGCCCGAAGAAGCAGGGACGCTGATGCCTCTGGCAAAGAAGGCGGGCCTCGATACGATCTTCCTGCTTGCTCCCACCAGTACCATCGACCGGATCAAGCTTGTCGCGAAGGTCACCCAGGGCTTTGTCTATTATGTGTCGCTTACCGGCGTAACCGGCTCAAAACTTGCTGTCCAGAACTCCATCAAGGACGCCCTGCACGGGATCAAATCCGTGACCGACAAGCCGGTTGCCGTCGGGTTCGGCATCTCCTCGCCTGACCAGGCTGCGCAGGTTGCCATGTGGGGCGCCGATGGGGTGATCGTGGGCAGCGCGATCGTGCGGGTGATCGAAGAGAATATCGGCAATGCCGAGCTCGTATCCCATGTCGTGGCATTCGTGAAGGCGCTCAAACAGGGGGTACTCGCCGGGCAGGGAGCACACTAAGGCTCAATAAAAGTCAGCTCAAGGTGGTTCGGAGTACGGAGTTCGGAGTGGTTCATCAGAAGGAGAGTCATGGCCTGGTTTAAAAAAGAACGACCCGGGGGCACTGCACCGGAAGCGCCGGCAAAAAAAGTGAAGATCCCCGAGGGGCTCTGGGTCAAGTGCGACAACTGCAAGGAAATCATCTACCGCAAAGAGGTGGACAAGAACTTCAAGGTCTGCCCCAAGTGCGATTATCACTTCCGCATCTCGGCGTCGGAGCGCCTCCCGTACCTGGTGGACGAGGGCAGCTTCCTCGAAGTGGAGGACGGCCTCTCACCCAGGGATTTCCTTAATTTCAAGGACTACAAGGACAAGCTGAGGAGCAGCCGCAAAAAGACCGGGCTCAAGGACGCGATCATTTCCGGTGAGGCAAAGATCGGCGGAAAGCCCGTGTCGCTCGTGGTCATGGAATTCGAATTCATGGGCGGCAGCATGGGCTCGGTGGTGGGTGAGAAGATTGCCCGGGCCATCGAGCGGGCCATCGAGAAACGGACGCCCTTTATATCGGTGGCATCGTCCGGCGGTGCACGGATGCAGGAGGGGATCCTTTCGCTCATGCAGATGGCGAAGACCTCTGCTGCGGTGGCGCGGTTGGGCGAGGCAGGTCTTCCCTTCATTTCCGTGGTCACCGATCCGACCTTCGGCGGGGTCACGGCGAGCTTTGCGATGCTTGGTGACATCATCATCGCCGAGCCAAAAAGCCTCATCGGCTTTGCCGGCCCACGCGTGATCGCAGAGACGATCAAGCAGCAGCTGCCGGCCGGGTTCCAGCGGGCCGAGTTCCTGCAGGAGCACGGCATGATCGATGCGATCGTGCCGCGGCGGGAGTTGCACGTTACGCTCGCCAAAATCCTCGATTTCTTCTCCGAGTAGTTGGCTGCAAAATCAGCTTTTTTACGAAAACCGGAAAGAAATTTAACCACAGAGGCCACAGAGCTCACAGTGAGATGTATGTAGTATTTCATAACAACAGGATTTTGACTTGCGTTTTACCTCTGTGTCTCCGTGATAAAAAGGTTCTTGTTCCGGCTTTCCCAGGTCAGGGATGTTGTCATGAGCGAGATAGCAAAGGTCATGATTATTATCGGGGCGGTCCTGGTGCTGGCCGGCCTCGTCATCCTGGTCTTCCCGCGATTGCCCTTTGTGGGAAAGCTTCCCGGCGACATCCTGATCAAAAAAGATAATGTAACGTTTTACTTTCCCCTGGCTACCAGCATTGTCATCAGCATTATCATCAGTCTGATCCTGTACCTCATCAATAAATTCAGGTAGGGTGTTCAATGGTATGAACCTGATAAGAGCAGTTGAACCACAAAATGCACAGAAATCACAAAATAAATCGAGTACACTTGTTTGAGAAAGACCTCTAGTATTCATTAATAATGCTATTTGTTTCAACTTCTTGTCTATGTGACTTATGTGCTTTCTGTGGCTAACTGCCTTTATAGGATGAACGTCACACAAATCAGATCATGAGCGACTCTACCATAAAGCGTTCCGCCCTACTCATCGCAACGTTCTCCTCTTTCCTCACGCCGTTCATGGTCTCGTCCATCAATATCGCACTCCCGGCCATCGGGAGTGAATTTCAGATGAGCGCCGTGCTCATGAGCTGGGTCCCTACGTCGTACATCCTGTCCGCAGCCATGTTCCTGGTCCCCTTCGGGAGGCTGGCGGATATCCATGGCCGTAAACGGGTCTTCGCCTACGGCATGTGGATATTTACGCTCTCCTCGCTTGCGCTCGCTTTTTCTCCGTCAGCCGCGGTGCTTATCACGCTCCGTGTCCTGCAGGGATTTGGAAGCGCGATGATCTTCGGGACCGGCATGGCGATCCTGACCTCGGTGTTTCCCGCGGCCGAGCGCGGGCGTGTGCTCGGGATCAACGTGGCGGCCGTCTACCTCGGACTCTCGCTTGGCCCCGTCTTCGGCGGGTTTCTGACCCATCAGTTCGGGTGGCGGAGCATCTTCCTGGTGAATGTGCCGCTCGGACTGTTCGTGATCTATCTGGTCGTTGCGAAGCTGAACAGGGAGTGGGCCGAGGCACAAGGAGAAGAGTTCGATGCTATCGGTTCTCTTCTCTATGCCTTTACCCTTGTCGCGCTTATCTACGGGCTTTCGCGGCTGCCCTCACGTTCCGGCGTATGGTTCATTCTTACCGGCATGGCCGGGGGCCTGCTCTTCGTTCGCTGGGATAAAAGGGCGGCGAGCCCCCTCCTGAACATGGATCTCTTTTTCCATAACCCTGCCTTTGCTTTTTCCAACCTCGCGGCGCTGATCAATTACAGCGCCACGTTTGCCGTCACGTTTCTCTTGAGCCTCTATCTCCAGTATATTAAGGGTTTTACGCCGCAGCATGCCGGCATGATCCTGATCTCCCAGCCCGTGGTGATGGCGATCTTTTCTCCCTTTGCCGGCAGACTTTCTGATAAAATAGAACCGAGGATCGTCGCTTCCCTCGGTATGGGGTTTACCGCCGCCGGATTGCTCCTGTTCACGTTCATTGATCGGGAGACGCACCTCGGCTTCATCGTCACGGGATTGATGATGCTGGGTTTCGGGTTCGCTCTTTTCTCGTCGCCGAACACGAACGCGGTCATGAGTTCCATCGAGAAAAGGTTCTACGGCGTTGGCTCGTCTACGCTTGGCACCATGCGCCTGATCGGCCAGATGCTGAGCATGGGCATCACCATGGTCATATTTGCGCTGTCCATCGGGCGTGCGCGCATCACGCCGGAATATTATCCGCAATTTCTGACAAGCATGAAAACGGCATTCGTGATCTTTTCAGCCCTCTGTTTTTGCGGCATCTTTGCGTCGCTCGCGAGGGGAAAGGTGAGGTGAACTGTGGACAGGAGAACGTTTATAAAATTTGCGGCATTGACCGGCGCGGGATGTGCTCTCCCTTCTGGGTTGAGCGCAATTGCCGGGGCGGCTGAGAAAGCGGCCAGGCCGGACCTTGTTGTGGCGCACGGCGCATCTCCCGAGAAGATCGTGAAGGCGGCCCTTGACGCCATGGGCGGCATCAGGGAGTTCATCTCCCGGGGCGATATCGTGGTCATAAAACCGAATATCGGGTGGGACCGGACGCCCGAGCAGGCCGGGAACACGAACCCCGAGGTGGTCGCGGCCGTGGTGAAGCTTTGTTTCGAGGCAGGGGCAAAAAAAGTAAAGGTCTTCGACCGCCCGGTGAACGATCCCCGGCGGTGCTACGTCCAGAGCGGCATCATGACTGCGGCAAAGGAACTGGGAGCTGAAGTGGATTATATGGACGAACGCAAGTTCAAGGACATGGATATCAAGGGCGTTGCGCTCAAGTCCTGGCCGCTCTATTCAGATATTTTTGATGCGGACAAGGTGATCAGTATTCCGATCGCAAAGCATCACGGCCTCGCGAAGCTCACCATGTCGATGAAGAACTGGATGGGCGTTATGGGCGGGTCCCGGCGCCAGATCCACCAGAAGCTGGACGAGAGTCTCGTTGATCTCTCCATGAAGATCAAACCCACGCTCACGATCCTTGATGCCGTACGCATCCTGACCGCCAATGGCCCCCAGGGCGGAAGCCTCGCGGATGTGAAGAAGCTCGATACGGTCATCGTCGGGTTCGACCCCGTCGCGATCGACTCCTACGGCGCTACGCTGTTCGGCATGAAAGGGAGCGATCTTGGATACGTGACGATCGGCCATAAGCTCGGGCTCGGGCAGATGGACCTGAACAAGGTCCGGATCAGGAAGGTCAGCGTGTAGCCTGCGGTTGTTTGTCGATACCAGGGGGGTCGAATGAACGGGAATAAATCAACGAAATTTCTTGTAATCAAAAAGCCCCGCAGGCTCTTTGTCTTTTGTCTTTTTCTCGCCCTGTTCATGCTGCTCTACGAGTTTGCCGAGAGGATCATTTTTCTTGACAGCGCCGGATGGGCATCACAAGTCATCGGGATTGCCATAACGAGTCTTGCGGCGACCCTGGCGGCGTATTATTTTTTGCTGCGACGACCGGAGCGCATCAATAAACAGCTTTCCATTTCTCTCCAGGAACTGGAGAAGACGAAGGAAGTGCTGCAGACAAAAGAGGAGATGTATCGGTCACTGGTCGAATCCACCGGCGATTCGATCTACGTCGTCGACCGCAGCTCCCGCTATCTGTTCATCAATAAAAAACACCGCGAACGCATGGGGTTGCTGGCCGATGACTATCAGGGGCAGGACTACGACAGGTTCCATTCTGCCGATGAATCCGCCGAATTCAGAAAACAAGTGGATGCGGTGCTTCAGCTCGGCGAGTCACTTCAGTTTGATCATAAAAGTCAGAGGGACAATAAGTATTTCCTCCGGACATTCAGTCCCGTCAGAAATGCGGAGGGATTGATCATGGCGATCACCGTTGTGTCGATCGACATTACGAGGCAGAAGGAACTGGAGACGTCGCTCCGTTCGCTCTCGATCACGGACGCGCTTACCGGCCTGTATAACCGTCGCGGCCTGTTCGCCCTGGCCGAACAGCAGATCAAATCGGTCAACCGGTCACAGCAATGGCTCTCCGTTCTGTATGCCGATCTGGACAACCTGAAGGAGATCAATGACAAGTTCGGTCATCAGGAAGGTGATGCAGCCCTGGCACGGGCCGCGGACATTTTGAGAGCGACCTTCCGGGAGTCCGATATCATCGCCCGCATCGGAGGGGATGAGTTTGTGGTCATCATCGTTTCGGATGAAAAGCGGAGTTCGCAGTTCACCTTTAGCCGTTTGCAGCAAAACCTGGACGCCTACAACGCAGGGGCAAAGGCCGGTTATACCTTGGCGCTCAGCCTCGGCATCGCGATGTACGATCCGCAGCATCCTGTTTCGTTCGAAGACCTTCTTCGGGAGGCCGACGAGTTCATGTATCTCCACAAGAAGAAACACCCCTGACCCGGACATGCAGGTGCAAGGGCCACTCCGGGAACGTGCGGGATTGGGGTAAATCTTTACTTCTGCCGTTCCCCTCGCCGGATAGCTCTGACGCGAAAGATTGGATTTTTTTACCGTCATATTTGCTTTTTTTGAGCTTTATGTGCATTATGTGGCTAAAGGCTTTTCCGGTTTATCCGGGTCAGGGTGCACCAAATGGAACAAGGAGGCGATCCCATGAGGATACAAAACCTGCGGAGAATACTCCAGGGTCTGTTCCTGCTTCTGTTCCTTTTTCTCTTTATTCAGACTGAGTCCAAGGGAAATGATGAACTGGGTTATCCCGTACGGCTCTTTCTTGATTTCGATCCGCTTATTCTCGTTTCAACCCTCCTCTCCGCCCATGCCGCGGCAAAGGCGTTCTATCTCTCGATCATTACCATTATCATCAGCGTCCTCTTCGGCAGGGTATTCTGCGGATGGGCATGTCCGCTTGGCACGCTGAACAACCTGGTCGGTTCGATCAGGAAAAAGGCGGCGGCCCACCGCGGCAGGGACTGGTACCGCATCAAATATTACATTCTGACCGCGATGATCGTCTCCGCAATCTTCACCCTCCAGCCTGTCGGGATCATGGACCCGTTGTCGCTCCTGATCCGTTCGTTCTCCGTAGCCTTATACCCGACCTTCAATTACGGGATACGTTCGGCATTCGACACGATCTACACATCAAATCCCCTCGGCGCCGCGGCCCTTTCCGAACCAATCTTCACCTTTCTGAAGAAGACCGTGCTTTCCTTTGAGCAGTCCTTCTATAACCAAAACGTGATCATTGGCGCTATCTTCTTCGTTGTCCTTGGTTTGAACCTCATCGAAAAACGATTCTGGTGCAAATATCTCTGCCCCCTTGGCGCATTCCTCGGCCTGCTGTCGCGGTTCTCGCTCCTCAAACGGTCGGTGAGCGAGGATTGCACCGAGTGCGGGGCCTGCGGCCGGGTATGCCAGGGCAATGCGTCTCCTGATCAAAAAGAGAAATGGAAGGACACCGAGTGCCTCTACTGCTGGAACTGCGACGATGTCTGCCCGCAGAATGCGGTGAGCTTCGGTTTCAGCAGCAAGAAGGCGTCCGCGGCAATGGACCTCGGTAGGAGAAGGGTCATCACGTCGGCGCTCAGCGGGATCGCAATGGTGCCGTTCCTCCGAATTACGCCGCTTACCAAGGCAAATTCGAGGAACCCCGGCCTCATTCGTCCGCCGGGATCGCTTGAGGAAAAAGAGTTCCTGAAACGGTGCGTGAAGTGCGGCGAGTGCATGAAGGTCTGTACCACGAACGGTCTTCAACCCACGCTGCTGGAGGCAGGCGCAGAAGGCATCTGGTCTCCCATGCTCGTGCCGCGCATCGGGTATTGCGAATATCGCTGCACGCTGTGCGGACAGGTCTGTCCGACCGGTGCGATCAAGAAACTCGCGCTCGAAGAAAAAATGAAGGTCAAGCTCGGACTGGCGATGATCGATAAAGGCCGATGTCTTCCCTGGGCGCATGCCACGCCGTGCATCATGTGTGAAGAGGTCTGTCCCACGCCGAAGAAGGCCATCTGGTTCGAGAAGGTGCAGGTGCGCGACCGCAAGGGAACGGTCCTGATGCTGCAGCAGCCCCGCGTTGACCTCGAACTCTGTATCGGCTGCGGCATCTGCGAGGCCAAGTGCCCGGTGCTCGGCAGACCGGCGATCTATGTATCGAGCGTAGGGGAGAGCAGGTCGAAGGATAACCAGTTGCTGCTGACCTGATATTAAAATGATCAGCGATAGTTTGTGCGGATAACTTCCTGTTGTGACAACCATGCCGACATCAAGGATATAAGTTTACACCCTGGATTATGCTGTCTTTCGAAACCGATAATAACTTATTGGATTCAAAAGAGGGAATATGCCGGTTCAAATAAATTTTATTGAAGATGGTTTTGGTGTAGAATTTATTTCATCGGGAATAGTTACTGGTAGCCAAATCATTCAAGCTAACGAGAAAATATATACTCGCGAGATTCTTTCCAGGCTCAATTACAAAATAGTTGACAGGACAAATTGCACTGAGTACAACGTAACAACAAATGATATTCAAATCATTGCAAGCCAAGACAGGAAAGCGGCGAAAATTAATCCGAATATTATTATTGCCCTCATTTCCACAACACCGCTGCAATATGGGATGTCTAGAATGTGGGAAGCATATGTTGATGAAACCGGTTTTCAGGTGGAAATATTCAAAGATAGGGGAAATGCTAATAAGTGGATAAGAAACAAGTTGATAATCTCTTCTTAGGAGGGACAATGCGATCAATTCTTATTCTCGCTATATTCGGAACTCTGTTGCTTCTGCCTGGTGTGAGCGCCGCGGAGACCAACGCCGAGTGCCAAACAAGATGTGCAACCGAAAAATCATCAAGGGATACAAACTGCCCGCCCCTTGATGCAGATGCTGATCAGGCGCGCGCCCAGTGCTCGCAGGAGAGCCAAGACGCTTATAATAGTTGTGTCAATAACTGCCCGCAACCTGAACCTGCAGATACTGCCAAAGAGAACTAAGATGCTCTTGCTGTCTTCAGATGGGATGCATCATTTTTCCTGTAGTTGCATCGTTCATGTTCAGGTCTATTTTGTTGTCACTTAGCTTCTTTGCCCCTTTATTGTCTTGAGATGACATGAAAGTAGACATGGCCCTCAGGGGCCTGTATTTTAATCGTAACTCCGGGTTGAATTCCCCGCCGCTTGCGGCGAATGATTCAAATGATCTTGGTTTCAATACCCCGCTGCTCGCGGCGGGGTAGTTTATTTATTTGGCATAAAAGTCTTTAACGGTAAATAGCTGCTGATGAATCCCTTCCTGGAGTCTTTGTAGTTTCCATTCTTATGAACGTATAATGCTGCCATCCGTACTTGACAACAGTTCTCCCTATAATACTCATCAGCTTCCGTTGACATTAACCTCAAGAACATATATATTCGTAGTATGTAGGTGCATATCGTATCATTATAGAGAATCAAAACATGCGAAAGGCGAAACTGATCGTGAAAAGAAAGGCATGCACATGTGGATTGCTATTAGGGCTTGCTGTTATGATCGCCCTCGTCGTACCGCCCTCGGCTTTTGGTCAAAAGGCCGGCAAGCCCTCTAGGCCAGCGGAAGAAGATCACAAGCAACTGCGCGGCTTGCCGCTTCTTAACAAAGAAAAAACAGGGGACTTCGACATGATGCTGGAGTCCCGGTTGATACGGGTGTTCGTGCCATATACCCGCACACTGTATTTCAATGATAAGGGACGCGAACGCGGTATCACCGCGGACCAAATACGCGACTTCGAGAACTACCTCAACAAGAAATATAAAAAGAAAATTGGCAAACGTCCCTTGACCGTGATGATCATTCCGGAAACGCGTGATAAACTGATCACCGGCGTGGCAGAGGGACTTTCTGACATAGCCGCCGGCAACCTCACCGTGACGGAGGATCGCCTGGAGACAGTAGACTTTATCGTGCCGGAGGAAATGCCGAGTGTCAATGAGATCCTGGTAACAGGGCCGACATCGCCGGCTGTCAGCGGACTTGATGATCGTTGCCGGCAAGACGATCCACGTGCGCAAGTCGTCAAGCTATTACGAGAGCCTGGTGTCCCTCAACAGGCGTTTTGAGCAGGAGAAGAAGGAGCCGGTCAAGATTATCCTCGTTCCCGATGCCCTTGAGGATGAGGATCTGATGGAGATGCTCAACGCCGGGCTCTTTGAGTTCATCGTCGTCGATGACTGGTTGGCAAGAATCTGGGCGCAAGTCCTGCCGAAGATCAAGATGCGGGATGACATCGTGTTCCGAAGCGGCGGACGGATAGGTTGGGCAGTCCGGAAGGGTAGCCCCAAGCTCGAAGCTGAGATCCGGGACTTCAACAAGAACTATTTGAAGAAACAGGGAATCATCGCCTACCGCCTGAAACAATACTATAAGCGCATTAAGCAGCTCAAGAACCCTACCGGCACTGCGTCGTGGAAGCGATTCGAGAAGACAATTGCCCTGTTTGAAAAGTACGGGCATCAAGTACCAGTTTGACCCGTTGATGCTTGCTGCTCAAGGCTACCAGGAGTCCACCCTGAACCAGAGCAAACGCAGCGAAGCCGGCGCCATAGGCATCATGCAGATCATGCCGGACACCGGAGCTGAACTGAATGTGGGAGACATCACGGTGGCTGAGCCCAATATCCAGGCCGGTGCGAAATACATGAGCCAGCTCATGACGCGTTACTTTCCCGATGCTGACTTCAGCGAGCAGAACCGAACGCTCTTCGCCTTTGCGAGCTACAATGCCGGTCCAGGGAACATCTCGAAGATGCGTAAGTTGGCTGAAAAGCGCGGACTCGACCCGAACACGTGGTTCAACAGCGTTGAGGTGGTGACCGCGCAGAAGATAGGCATCGAGACTACGACCTATGTTCGAAATATCTATAAATACTATGCTGCCTACAAATTGATGTTGGAGGCCCAGGCGAAGCAGAACAAGGCACGAGAGCAGGTCGTGCCGGGCAAGAATCAGTAGAGGAGGAGACGCAGAAAAATAATTGATATAGCCCGTGATTACATCGTATATAATAGAACCAGACTTCTACACGCTCGTGGATAATTGGTTTATGCAGAGTGTAGGTGCATTGATGGCCCAATGGGCGCTTCTTGGTAATTAGTATCGCTGGTAATTTTCGTTGTCCCTCCCCGGATAAACTCTTATGAGACCATCCTTGTCACGGTTGTTCACAAAAAGGACCGCAGCGATACTCGCTCTTTCAGCGGCAGCCATTGCGGCGACAATATTCCTCCTTCTTCCTGCCGTGATCAGACCGGTGCTCGAAAAAAAGATATCTGAAACGGTCAATCGTCGGGTTGTCATCCACAAGGTGTATTTCAATCCTTTTGCGCTCGAATTCGCGCTGCGGGGAATGACGGTCAGCCAGCGGGATTCATCCGATATCATGCTGTCCTTTGACGAGTTGTCCGTGAACGTACAGGCTAAGTCCGTGTTCAAAGGTGGCCTCATCATCGATAGTGTACGTTTGGTCAAGCCCTACGTGAATATTGTGAGAAACAGGGACCTTACCTATAACTTCAGTGACCTGACGGGGCCCGGCAGCACGCCGCCCAAGGCGGAAGAACAGCAGAAACCGTTCAGATTCTGGATCGACAATATCGAAGTGGTTGACGGCAGCGCCGACTTTCATGACACCCCTAAGAATATCACCCATACCGTGCGGGATCTTTATCTATCGGTGCCGTTCCTGTCAAACTTCCCCGATCATAACGCGTCTTATGTTGAGCCTTCCCTAAAAGCAACGGTAAACGGTACGACCATCATGCTCAAGGGGAAAACGCTTCCCTTTGATGAATCCTTGGAGACAACGATGGACATCGACCTGGAAAACATCGGTCTCCAACACTATCTGGAATACAGCCCGGTTCTCCCTCAGTTCAAACTTGTGTCCGGAGGACTGGATGTGCGGGCCAGGGTGTCGTTCAAACAGTTCAAAAAAGGTCCTCCCACGGTTTCCGTCACAGGTACGATCGCTCTCAAGGATGTCCGGCTGGTGGACAGGAATGAAAAGCCGCTCGTGGAACTCCCATCCTTTTCAATGAAGATCAGCTCCTCCGACCTGCTGGCGAAAACTGCTTATATCTCCGATATCAGATTCAAATCTCCGAAGATATACGTGGAGCGGGACAGCGACGGTGAACTCAACATCCTTAAGGCATTCGTCCCGGTAAAACCAAATAGCGGTAAAACACGTGATGCCGCCGTGACGGAAGAGGTCTCGAAGGCAAAATCAGATCCGGTTCCGGATATCAGGATCGACAAGGTTACGCTCAATAACGGAAGCATCTATTTCCGTGATGCGTTCATTCAGCCGACATTCAAGACAAGCCTCCTCGACATAGGCGGAACCGTGTCCGGTCTGTCGTCCCGGCTGGTCAGTCCGGTGGATTTCGCCCTGCGCGGATCGATCAACGGGCACGCGCCCCTCGCAATCAAGGGAAATATCAATCCTCAGGGAAAGGAGCTTGTCGTCGACATCGCGGCGGATTTAAAGAACATGGAGATGAACCCGCTGACGCCCTATTCTGGGACATATATCGGCAACGCCATCGAGAAGGGTAAGCTTTCTTTCTCCATCCACTATCGCATCGCACAGAAGAAACTTGAAGCAAGGAATTCCATCTTTTTGGATCAGCTGACGCTGGGAGAGAGGGTCAATAGCGCTAAGGCGACCGAGCTGCCGGTAGGTCTGGCCGTATCCCTTCTCAAGGACAGGAAGGGAGAGATCAGGCTCGACATCCCAGTATCGGGTGCGACAGACGATCCCGATTTCAACGTTTGGAACGTGTTTCTGCATGAGATGGAGGGGCTGATAGTAAAAACCGCGGCTTCTCCTTTCGCCCTGCTTGGCAGCATGACAGGAGGGGAAGAGCTTGGATATATCGAGTTCGACTACGGCGCGGTCGAAATGAACACGCAGGGCCGGGAAAAACTGGACACTCTCGTGAATGCCCTCTCTGAAAGGCCGTCACTGAAGTTGGAGATAGCCGGTTATGTCGATCCGGAGCGCGACGGCGAGGCTTTGAAGATGAAGCGCATGAACGGCCTAGCCGCTGACAGGACGTCGGAAAGCGTTCGGATACATGACGACGATCTGTGGCAGCTCGCTTCGCAGAGGGCTAGAACAACGAGGGACGCGATCATAAGGTCTCAAAAGATCGATCCGGAACGCGTGTTCCTGATCAAGCCACGGTCATTTCTTCCGGAGCAAAAGGACAAGCTCAAGAGCAGTAGGGTAGACTTCACATTGAAATAGTTCATGGAGACGATAACCTCGTACCGGGCCCGCAGCTTAATTTGAAAAAAGGAGGTAAAATCAAATGAACTCCAATAACGTAAAACAAATATTAACCGGCTTCAATGAAATATTATCAGGGCGCGTTTCGAAAAATGAAGACCTTTTCAAAATAATTCGGCCTTTTCTATCGGTCATTCTCCTTTGCTGTATCCTGTTGTTCTTTTTAATCGTTCCGTTTCCGGATAAGATTTTTGCGGCCCCCGCCGCCATCTGCACCAGGCCCCGCCGATAAGCCCGCAGAACCACAAGCCGTGAGTGAGGATCCACTCGGCCGGAGCACGCCCTTCGGTACGGTTATGGGTTTTCTCGTGGCAGCGGAAAAGGAAGATTATCAGCGTGCCTCCGAGTACCTGCAGAGTTCGCAGTCCAAGAGTAAAAAAGAAGAACTTGTCCGACTTCTGAGCATCGTATTGAACCGTGGCGCGAATATCAACCCGGACACCTTGAGCAGAAAGCCGGAGGGAAATCTGGACGACGGTCTTTCCCCCAATCAGGAAAAGGTGGGCACGGCAAAATATGAGGAAGAAAGCCTGGATCTTCTGCTGCGCCGCGTTGATCAAAAGACGGCAGCACCGATCTGGTTGTTTTCTTCTGAAACTCTGCGCAGCATACCCGAGGCGGCCGAGCAACTCGATCCGCCCCTCGTCGAAAAGATATTTCCTAAGAAGTTTTGGGGGACCCGGATAGCGTTTTTACCGCTCCCTCACTGGATCTTCATCTTGTTTATATTACCGCTCCTGCTGGTGTTTTCGTGGCTGCTCGCCCGTACGATCATCAGAATTGTTCGCCCGCCGGTCCTGCGCCGTATCAACAATCTCACCGAGAGCGATGCAGCATGGTTGACCACGCCATTCACGTTGTTGATATTTGCCCTTTTGCTCCGCATCCTGTCCCCGTTAAGCGCTTATCTTCATTTACGCATTTTCTGGTTTGGCGCCGGCACCGTGCTGATGATAATGGCTCTCACGTGGCTATTGAATCGATTGACGAAGATCGCGAGGAGAATACAAATTGCCCGGCTTCGACAGACAGAATTACTGAACCAGATCATTCTGGTTGAAATGATTACGTGGCTTGTACAGGGTTTGTTGATAGTATTTGGCCTGCTGCTGATCCTGAGGCAGCTCGGCTTCGAATTAACGACTGCCATTGCGGGACTGAGCATCGGTGGAGTTGCCATTGCTTTCGCTTCACAGAAGACGATCGAGAATCTCTTCGGCACCATTATGGTCATCACTGATCAGCCCATCCGGGTGGGCGACTTCTGCCAGGCGGGCAACATCGAGGGAACCGTGGAAAGTATCGGTCTTCGCTCCACCCGCATCCGAACCCTCAATCGTACCCTTGTCACTATTCCAAATGGTCAATTCTCTGCAATGAACATCGAGAATCTGGCGCACCGGGATAAATTTCTTTTCCGTCATAAATTCGGTTTGCGGTATGAAACAACGGCGGAGCAACTGCAGCATGTCCTTAAGGAGATTCGAACAATGCTGTCCGAATATCCCGGCGTGGAGCCTGCTACTCACCGTACCCGCTTTGTTCGGTTTGGTGATTCTTCGCTCGATATTGAGGTTTTCGCATATGTGCTGGCGCCGGATGGGCTAGGCTTTCTGGCGGTGCAGGAAGACCTCCTCATCCGTCTGATGGGCATTATAGAAGCCAGTGGGACAAGTTTCGCCTTCCCTTCACAGACCATGTATATTACAAAGGATCAAGGGAGTGCTTAGTTAAAAGCGCAAAACGACACATTACCGCATAAAGCAGATGGTTAACCGGATTCTTCCTCTGAAGTCTGAGATCGTAGCTGATGTTCAGGTCATCCATATTTCAAACTTTGCGTGATTATTCGGCACCTGATATGCGTAGCATATATATACTGCTTAATAATAGGGTGGGGCTCATACTCAACCAATCAAAGGAGGAGGGCTTTACTGTTAATATGCCTGGCATGCTGCCGCGGCTAAGCGATGAGCTGCCCAAAACAATCAATGCACACCTGGACCTGGGACAAGTGCCAATTTAGATAACCTTCAGGAAACAGATTGTTAATGAAGAACAAAAAGCGATACATGCAATTAAGTGACCCACAGAAAAGTCAGAAGAGCCAGAATTGTTAAAAAAGGAGGGTATGTCATGCGGCGCGTACTATTTTTTCTGATTTCATTGTCCCTTTTGGTATTGTCTGCGTCTCCCGGACTCGCTGATAAAAAGGATGCCGGGCAGAAAAAGGATCCCAGTTGTCAAGCGCCCGGTTAAGTCCCTCCACACAGGCCTGTATCGCGTGCCACGCGCAGTATACGCCGGGGATCGTGCACGACTGGCTCTCGAGCAGGCATTCTCAAAGGACGCCCGCGGATGCCATGAAAAAGCCGGAGCTGGAACGGAGGATTTCCGCGGATACGATACCTGAAGACCTCGCTGGATATGTTGTCGGGTGTTTTGAATGCCACAGCCGGAACCCGAAAAAGCATAAGGACAATTTTGAGCACATGGGGTTCAGGATCAATGTCGTCGTGAGCCCCGATGATTGCAGGACCTGCCACCCGGTGGAAGTCAAGCAGTTTTCAGGAAGCAAGAAGGCGAATGCAATTAAAAACCTGATGGCGAACCCCGTCTATCATACCCTGGTCGACAACGTCACCGGTGTTAAAAAGATCGTAAACGGGAAAATAATCACGGAGAAGCCCTCGGAGAAGACCCTGCACGAGAGCTGCCTTGGCTGTCACGGGACCAAGATCGAAGTGAAGGGGATGAAGCAACTGGTTGTCGCGTCCGGCGAGATCATTGTGCCGGACCTGACGAACTGGCCGAACCAGGGCGTGGGCAGGGAAAACCCCGACGGCAGTTTCGGGGCATGCACGGCCTGCCATCCGCGCCACGCGTTTTCGATCGAAGTTGCCCGCAAGCCCTATACCTGCGCCCAGTGCCATGAAGAGCCTGACGTTCCTGCGTGGGATGTGTATAAGGAGAGCAAGCACGGGAACATTTTTTTCTCGAAGTCCCATGAGTGGGATATGAACGCGGTACCCTGGACAGTGGGGAAGGATTTCAAGGCCCCGACCTGCGCGGCTTGCCACAACAGCCTGATCGTATCTCCGTCCGGGTCCGTGCTCGCTGAAAGGACCCATGACTTCGGCTCGCGCATGTGGGTCAGGCTCTTCGGCCTGATCTACAGCCATCCCCAGCCCGTGTCGGGCGACACCACAGTGATCAAAAATAAGGACGGGATGCCGCTTCCGACGACATTCGCAGGCCTGCCGGCGTCGGAATTTCTGATCGATAAAGCGGAACAGGAAACGCGGCTTCGCAGCATGAAGAGGGTGTGCAACGGCTGCCATAACATGGATTGGATAAACGGCCACTTTGCAAAGCTTGCGAGCACCGTCCTGGAGACGGATGCCATGACGCAGGCAGCGACGAACCTGATGCTGGAAGCATGGAGCAATGGCATCGAGGACAAAGGCAATCCCTTTGACGAGCCCATCGAGCAGCGCTGGACAAAACAGTGGCTTTTTTTCGCGAACTCCGCGCGCTACGCATCGGCCATGACCGGTGCGCCCGACTATGCCTCGTTCAAACATGGCTGGTGGAACATGACGAACAATATCGCAGAGATGAAGGAAATGATCGACCTCAAAACTTCAGCGAGAGAGAAGAAAGCAACAAAGTAATTTTCAGAAACTGTTTCTCCGATAGATATATGCATTCTCATGAACAAGGAGTAAAATCTATCAAAATATCAGTCCTGGGGTTGGGAATCATCGGAAGCGCCTGGGCGAAAAATCTCATCGTCGACGGCCATGACATGCGATGCTGGAACCGGACGCCCAAAGATTTTCCCCATTTTCACGCATCCATTCAGGAGGCGGTGGATGGTGTGGACGTTATTTTCATCGTCGTGGCCGACCCCCCGGCAGTACAGTCCGTTCTGGACCAGATCAATCCAAAACTTGGCCGGGGAGTATTGGGTGATCCAGTCGAGCACGATTTCCGCCCGCTGGACGCAGCTCTTTGCCGAACAGGTCCGGCAAACGGGCGCGTTGTTTTTAGAAGCCCCTTTTACGGGCAGCAAGACCGCCGCTGAGCAGCGTCAGACCGTATATTATCTGGGCGGTGAACCTGAGGTCGTCGAAAAGGTCACGCCCGATCCTTGAGCCGCTATCCAGTACCATTCTCCATATCGGGCCGCTGGGTTCGGCTTCTTCGTTGAAGCTCGCGATGAACTTGAACATTGCTGGTGTGATCCAGAGCTTGTGCGAGAGCCTGGCGTTGTGCCGGGCAGCAGAGATCCCGGATGACGTCTATTTCACCGCGCTTTCACGAAACGCTGCCCAGTCGGGCATCTCCGATATGAAAGCACCCAAGCTGCGCGAGCGCGATTACAGCCCGCAGTTTGCCCTCAAGCATATGGAGAAGGACCTGCGCCTGGCATTGGAGACCGTTGCCGATCTCAATGTGTCGCTTGAACAAACCCAAAATCTTAAGAAGATCTATGACCGTGGAATGGTCGCCGGCTGGTCGGAAGATGACTTCATCGGACTTATACGGATCTTCGATAAAAAATCATGAGTGTGGGTGTACAGTGACTGACAACGTGCCGGATCCAGCGTGAGAGCAGGGTATAAGGGCCGGTCCGGGGCCGTGCGGGGTTGGGGTAAAGCTTTTTGATTCTGCCGTTCCCGATGCCGGGTAGCTCTGACGCGAAAGACGCGCTTAGCAATGCTTCAACCAGTAACGGGAATAGAAAAATAGGCAGACACGGCCGAGCCCTCTTATAAAGGGCGAGGGTGGAGTGCTGCAAGTCCTGCAAACCGGGGATAATGCAATGAACCTGTGCTCGGCATGCAGCGCGGCCAAGCGATGAGCTGCCTAAAAAAATAGATGCACATGTGGTAAAGCGGGAGTCCATGCGAAAAATGCAAAAAGAGGAAAGGAATGAACGATGAAGAAACGCCGTGAAGTCCGGTTCACCCGGCTTCAGTCACTGTTCGCGGAATTATTCGGGCTCAGTCGCGCTGTATCGATCACCGTCATCGTGGTGTCCGGTCTGGCTGTTCTCCTGGCTGTTTTCTGGTTTTTTTACTCGGCCCCG
>CAVWIL010000015.1:0-117905 GCA_963755045.1 Nitrospirota bacterium
CAATTTGAGCTTCCGGTGGATCTTCGACTACCACGAAGAAGACATTCACTTCTGCACTGCCGACATCGGGTGGGTCACGGGTCACAGTTATATCCTCTATGGACCGCTTTCGAACGGAGCGACGTCGCTCATGTTCGAGGGCATTCCGAGCTATCCCGACCCGGGCAGGTTCTGGGACATTGTTGACAAGCACCGGGTGAACATCTTCTATACCGCCCCGACGGCGATACGGGCGCTCATGAAGGAAGGCGAGAGCTGGGTGACCAAGCATGAACTTTCATCGCTGAAGGTTCTCGGATCGGTCGGCGAGCCCATCAACCCCGAGGCGTGGATGTGGTACCACAAGAACGTGGGCCACGAAAAGCTCCCGATCGTGGACACGTGGTGGCAGACCGAGACCGGCGGCATCCTGATCACGCCGCTGCCGGGCGCCATGACGACGAAACCGGGTTCGGCAACAAGACCGTTCCCGGCGTCGTTCCCAGTGTGGTGAAAGAGGATGGTTCGCCCGCCAAGGCGAACGAAGGCGGTTATCTGTGTATTGACAAGCCATGGCCCGGCATGCTGCGCGGCACCTACGGCGATCCGGAAAATAAGCGGATCAAAGAGGTTTATTTCAGCCGGTTCCCGGGCAAGTACTTCACCGGTGACGGCGCCCGGTTCGACGAGGACGGCGATTACTGGCTTATGGGCCGGGTGGACGATGTCATCAATGTCTCAGGGCACCGGCTTGGCACGGCCGAGGTCGAGTCCGCGCTCGTCAGCCACGAAGCGGTTGCAGAGGCTGCGGTCGTCGGTTATCCGCATGACATCAAGGGCGAAGGAATCTATGTGTATGTGACGCTCAAGGACGGGTTTAAACCGACGGACGAGCTCAAAAAGATCCTCACCGGTCATGTCCGTTCGGTCATCGGGCCGATCGCCACACCCGACAAGCTGCAGTTCGCGCCCGGTCTCCCGAAGACGCGGAGCGGCAAGATCATGCGCCGTATCCTCCGGAAGATCGCGCACGGCCAGGTAGACGAGCTCGGCGATACCTCGACACTTGCCGATCCGTCGGTCGTGCAGTCGCTTGTGAAGGAGCGGCTGGTGTAGGATTCCGTGACGGCGGATACCATTCCGTCATTGAACAATAACCGACGGGAGGTCGTTGAATAAATTGTGAAACCCATTTGCAGTTTCTAAGACTGCAGATGGGTTTTTTTTTCAACGCGGTGAGGATCTCGACTTTCGATTGTATTAGGTACGGATCTACTTCTGCGAAAAAAATCTTCGTAGCCTTCGTCGGCTTTGTGGTAAAATAATTTTGTTCCGGCTTGTCCGGGTCAGGTATAATCGGGATATATCAGGTGATTGCCGGGCAGGTACCTGTTGTTCACCCATATGATCTTTGCCGTGCACCAGTTGATGGTTCGAAAACCCAAAAGGAGGTCCATCCATGAAAAGACTGTTTTTGAGCATGATCATGTGCTCCCTGGTCGTATTCTCCGCGGCTGCGGAGGAACAGCGATTTACCATACCGATCGGCGATTCACCGGCGACCGGCCCCGTGAATGCGCCGGTGACGATCATTGAATTCATCGATTTTCAATGACCACACTGCGTGGCGGCCGGTCCGACCGTCAAAAAGATCATGGAGTCCTATCAGGGGAAGGTCAGGCTCGTGATTAAAAATTATCCCTATCAGTATCGTGATTATTCCCATATCGCGGCCGAGGCGTCGCTCGCGGCGCAAGACCAGGGAAAATACTGGGAAATGCATGACCAGCTGATCAAGCAGTCGCCGAAGCTCGACCGTGCCAGTCTCATCAAGTATGCTCAAGAACTCGGGCTTGATACGAAGAAGTTCACCGAGTCAATAGACGGGAAGAAACATTCTTCGGAAATCGATCGGGACAAGAAGCTTGCTATCGACATGGACCTCTACAATACGCCCACCTTTTTCATCAACGGACGCAGGGTCATTGGTGAGCGGCCGTTCGATTACTTCAAAAAGATCATCGATGAGGAGCTGAAAAACGCAAAATAAGCTCACATTCGAAGGGTGGTGTGAGAAGTGCGGAGGGAAAGCACATGGTCGTTCAGAATGGGGCTAATCTTGCGGACGACATGTTCTATGCGCTCAACGTTCCCGAGAACATCGAGCAGGAGAAGGACCCGCGGGTGGCGGCGACACGGCGGTTCGTGGCCAAGGTATCGAACTATGAAGACTACCGAAACCTTACCGAGGATCCCGGCAGGTACCTGGTGACCAAGGACAAGAAGGATTGGAAGGCATTTCGTACGCCGACGTTGCGAGAGATCGCGAAGACCGCGCCGTACATGCACAACGGAATTTTTGTGACACTTGACGAGGTGATCGAGTTCTTTGACAAGGGCGGCGGGAAGGGGAACACGGCGCTTAAGCCACTGGGCTTGAACGATAAGGAAAAGACATACCTCAAAAGGTTCCTCACTGAGGCGCTGAACGGCGAGGACCTCGTCATCCGGTATCCGAAGGTACCGCAGTAGCTGAGAATGCAAGCGGTTTAGACGGGATAACAGGATCTGCAGGATACCTGCCATTGAACTATCCGATCGTATCCCCGGATCCTGTCAAAAGTTTTCATGGACATCATTAAAGAAATTATCGCAAAGAAGCCGCATCTCGAGGCTACGTTGCGGTTCTATGAAAGGTCGATGCTTTTCACAGATGCGGTGAAAGCGCTCGGCATGCCTTCGAGGCCGGGTCTGAACGCCTATCCTCCGGAGTTCATTGGCCGGATCGTTGAGCGATTTTTATCTGTCGTCGATCTGCCTGAAGGCAGTCTGTCTCCCCTAAAACAGGCCTTGGAGCTCGGCGAGATCGATTTTATGAGACTTCCTCTGCTCGAAGTGCCGGCTTTTTCGCTCCCCTATCCCGAGGACGATCTTATGATGCTTTTCTTTCTTTTAAGCAGGCCGTACTTTCTTGGGATGCATGACGCCTTACTGCGGAATGATCGCTTCTGGGAAGAGGGAAGGTGTCCCGTATGCGGTGCCCGGCCCGCCCTGTTGTCCGACTCCCCGGAGGGCCTGCAGCAGCACTGTTCTTTCTGCAGTACCAAAGGACGGTTTGCTGCCGTCGGATGTCCTGTTTGTCACGATAAGGATAAGGCCTTGTTGAAGACATTCTTTGTCAAGAAAGAAAAAGGATTAACGATCCGAGCGTGTGATTTGTGCAAATCGTATGTCAAGGTTGTGGATGGAGGCTTGCTGAGCAGTGTGACACCCGATCTTGCCGACCTTATGAGCCTGCCCCTTGATATTATGGTCCAGGAAAAAGGCTACAAGCGTCCTTCTCCAAATCCCATCGGGATGGTGAGGATGTCCGCGAGTGGATGAACCTGCGACGGGCATTTGAATATTGCTATGGCCTTACTTACACCGCTTGACCAGGTCGGGTTGTCCGGATTAGCATGGCTGGTCTTCCGGGTTTTGTTTGGGTTGCTTTTATCTGGTTCTAATTCAGCACATGTCACGATCCTATTTTTTTCTGCACCCCAGTTCACAGCTCCGCCCCCGATGAATTCATTCGAGGGCAGGCTCCGGCATGATTGCCGGTACTGATAACAAGCCTTTTCGAGCATCGCAGCGCTTCCCCTCGCCCGGAGAACGGACTCGGCCACGTCTGCCTGGCTTTGTGACACATCGGTCTTTTCTACCTTACCATGCTTGTGTGCGAACCTGTTCATGGGATGCAGGGGCTTCTGGAAAGTCAAAGATTTCTGTAATTTCCCTGCGCCGGGTAGCTCTGACGCGAGAGACACGCGTAGCAATGCTGCACAGAGCATAGTTACAAGAACAAGACAAGGCAGACACGGCCTCGCCCTTTTTTAAGGGCGAGGGTGGAGTGATGCGAGTCCTGCATATCAGGGTGGAGGTACTGTACATCTTCCCGGCATGCGGAGACTGTCCTCGAATGCCTTTATCGGGGATGGCCGAGTGATGAGCTGCCCAAAAAAACAATGCATATGCGGGACACGTGCCAACTTAGATAACATTCAGGAAACAGATTGTTAATGAAAAGTAAAAAGCTATCCGTGCAATTAAGTGACCCACAGAAAAGTCAGAAGAACCAGCATGGCAGGGGCGGGGATGTTCTATCCATTGATTTTCTGGATGGCTTTGTTGATCGTGTCCGAATTCGGGTCGTGCTGCAGGGCATTCCGGTATGCGGCGAGCGCTTTTTCTTTCAGCCCGCTTCTCGCATAAAAGTTCCCGAGCTCCAGATGGTATTCGCTTTTTTCCGGCGCTTTCTCGATCGCCTTCACGAAGTGCTCTTCTGCTTCATGGCCTCTTCGCGGAATGCGCGCGAGCGTCAATCCCCGGCGAAATATATATTCCGGGTTCCCGGGGTCAAGGCGTATCGCCCATGCGAAGGCCTCCTCGGCGCCCCAAAAGTTTCTCTGGTTAAACTGCTTCATTCCCTCATGGTACTGAGCACGGGCAGTCTCCCGGTTGGCAGATTTTACCTTTTGGACCTTTTCCTCCTCCCGCTCCTTCTCGACCCCGCTGGAGAGGTCGATGTTGTATTGGTGGCGCGCGGTCTCTGAACTGAGCGTTTCATAGGCATCATGGATCTGTGAAAAGAGTGCTTCAAGCTTCTCTTTCATGTCGTGCATTTCGGGTTCAAAGTGCCGGTCAGGATGGTAGAGATTGGCCAGATGGAAGTACGCCTTCTTTATCTCCAGCGGCGTGGCGCCGTGGCTCACCTCGAGCACTTCATAATGGTTTTGTCGTCCCAGACCATCGAAAGCGTTCTGGATCGTCTCCTTGGTGACGGATGTTGCGGGCGCCACGTCCTGCGCATCATTTTTCTTTTCAGTCGTGACTGTTTTGCGCACGACCGCGGACTCGATCTTTTCCTCCCGGGTCTTGATCTCCCCTGTTTCCACGATTCTGAGAGCCAGCAGCGTGTAGACTGCCTTGAGCGTGTTAAAATCCCCGATGCCGGACAGTACGCATATTTCCTGTATGCTTTTGGAACCGTCGATGATCGAAAAGACCGCCTGCTGGTCCTGATCGAGGTAAACGCTCTGGAAGAGGGGTGAGGGGTCCGTTGACGTGCGGAGGATGGTCTTGATCGAAGGGAGCGACTTGCGGACTCTGTTCCAGTCGAGATTGCGGATGCCCTCAATGATCAGGTCCCCGGTGCTCATCTGGATAGGGATGATTTCGGAGACCGGCAGGGGGCGGCCATCGAACTGGTAGCTTCCATCGCGCCAGCTGAATATGTTAATGACGATCTCTTTGACCTGGAGCTTCACCTGGGCGACAAGGTCCTGCGCGGTGAGGATCCCCATCTCGAACAGGACGGCGCCCAGTTTTTTGCCGTGTTTGATGACGGATTCCGATGTTTTGTCAAACTGATCGATGGTGATCTTCCCCGTTCGCATCAGGAATTCTCCCAGCCTGTCTTCATCCAAATTCGATGATGCGAACAGGATATCCCCGTTCTTAAAGAACACTTTTTTAATCTCCCGCTCACGCGAAAAGACGACGGTGCCGGTCTCCTTTTTTTTTCGGAGGTCCTGAAAGAGCCAGGGGAGGGTAAAGTCCTTTATATCACCGGATGGTGAGATCATATAACTCCTTGGGGTCATGAAACGCGAACGATCCCGGCAAATCCAAAAGATATTATAGCATTATATTAAGCCTTCACATATTTTTTTTACGTGCATCTTTCAGCACTTCGATTGCAGATGAAGCACCCGATATTACAATCAGGGCATTGACTAACATCCCGGTTCTTACTATAATAAAACCATACTATCCCGATGTGCCCCGTTAGAGATCGTCCAGAGATCGCTCGATGGAACGCCAGAGAGATTCCCAACTAATCCATGGTTGTTAGTAAGCCCGACCTTCGATCTCTTCAAACGGGGTGGATGGGTCGATTATATTCCTTGTTACCGTAACTCGCTAATCCAGAGAATTCATTATGTAAAGGAAAGGCTCATGCAAAAAGACCTCTTCCTCGGAATAGATATCGGTTCGGTGACCATCAAGACCGCACTCCTTGCTGCGGACAAGACGCTCCTCTCCGAGACATACACCCGGATCAAGGGTGACCCGCTTAATTCTCTCAAGAACGAGCTTCAGGCCCTCACATCAAAATTTTCCGAAAGCAAAATCGTCGCTGTCGGCATTACCGGCAGCGGCGGCAAGCAGATTGCCGGGACCCTGGGAGCTTTGTTCATCAACGAGATACTCGCGCAGTCCTCCTTCGCCGGCCGATATCATCCTGATGCGCGTACCATCATCGAGATGGGCGGTGAGGACGCGAAGCTCATCACCCTTGCCAGCGATGCGGTCACTCATGGGGTCAGGATCGAAGATTTTGCCATGAACGCAGCGTGCGCTGCGGGTACCGGCTCATTTCTCGATCAGCAGGCTTCACGCCTTCACCTTACCATCGAAGAGTTCAGCGCCATCGCCCTAAAATCCCGGACACCGCCTCGTGTTGCGGGCAGGTGCAGCGTTTTCGCCAAGAGCGACATGATCCACCTTCAGCAGAGCGCCACACCGGATTACGATATTGTGGCCGGGCTCTGTTTTGCCATGGCAAGGAACTTCAAGGCTACCGTGGGCAAGGGCAAAAAGTTCCTTACGCCGTTTTTGTTTCTGGGCGGCGTGGCTGCGAACCTCGGCATGCGCAGGGCCTTCCGCGAAGTACTTGCCCTTTCGGAATCCGATATGCACGTACCCGGGCACTTCACCACGTCGGGTGCGATAGGGGCAGGGCTCATGGTCATGGAACAATCGGCCCATTCAGCCTTGTCCTGCGGGCTGTCAGCGCTTGCCGACCGTCTTTCCTCGGGAGAAAAAATCGTCCACTCCGGCGTAAGACCCCTTGCCAGGCCCCGCGGCATCATGCCGAATCCCGACTGTGATGCTTCACCAGCCGGGGATGGCCTGATCGAGGTCTATCTGGGGGTGGACGTGGGGTCCGTCTCTACCAATGTGGTCGTCATCGACAAGAACATGCGGGTGCTGTCAAAACGGTATCTGCCCACGGCAGGCAGGCCGATCGAAGCGGTCAAACAGGGCCTGGCACAAGTGGGCGAGGAGATCGGTTCGCGGGTCAAGATCCTCGGGGCAGGCACTACGGGTTCAGGCAGGTATTTGACGGGCGACATGATCGGCGCCGACGTGGTACGGAACGAGATCACCGCCCAGGCAACCGCTGCCGCGGCCATCGACCCCACTGTTGACACCATCTTCGAGATCGGCGGTCAGGATTCGAAATATATCAGCCTCCGTGACGGGGCGGTTGTTGACTTCGAGATGAACAAGGCCTGTGCCGCAGGCACGGGTTCATTCCTTGAAGAGCAGGCCGAGCGGCTCGGTATAAACATCAAGCAGGAGTTCGAAGACAGGGCGTTCCAGGCGGAGTCGCCCTGCAGGTTCGGCGAGCGCTGCACCGTGTTCATGGAGTCCGACCTGGTACATTCCATGAACACCGGCTCGCGCGTGGAGGAGCTTACCGCCGGACTCGCGTACTCCATTGTCTACAACTATCTCAATAAAGTGGTCGCCGGCAAGCGCGTTGGGGACCGCATCTTCTTCCAGGGCGGCGTTGCTGCGAACAGGGCCGTCGTGTCCGCCTTTGAGACGGTCTTGAACAGGCCCATCACGGTTCCGCCGCACTACGAGGTAACCGGCGCGATCGGCGCGGCCATTCTTGCCATGCGCCAGAGCAAGGGGGCAAGCACCTTCAAGGGTTTTGACCTGAGCAACCGCGATTACCGCATCACGACCTTCGAGTGCGCCGAGTGCCCGAACCGCTGCAATATCCGCAGGGTGCTCTTTGACGGCGAGAAGCCGCTCTTTTACGGCAGTCGGTGCGAGAAGTATGACGTAAAGAAAAAGAAGGCGTTTTCCTACGCAGCACCAGACCTGTTCGCTGAGCGGGAGGACCTGCTCAACACCGCGATCGCGCACCATCGGATTGCTGAGCATGCTCCGAGTGTCGGCATTCCGCGTATGCTGTACGTGAACGATTTTCTGCCGTTCTTTCAGACCTTCTTTGCCGAGCTTGGTTACCGCGTCGTGCTGTCGGATCGCACGCATCGGACGCTGATCAACCGGGCGCTTGAGGCCACCGTGGCCGAGACCTGCTTTCCCGCCAAGGTCGCCCTCGGACACATTCAGGACCTTATCGATAAAAAAGTGGATATCCTGTTCCTGCCGAGCTTTATCCGGTTTCCCGCCTCCGGTGACCAGCACAAGTACGCACAGGCCTGTCCCTATGCCCAGGCGTTGCCATATATCGCCAGGTCATCGGTCCGCGTCGGCGACATCAAGACGGTAGAGCCGGTCCTCTATCTGCAGGACGAACGTCATTTCAGCAAGAGCATGCAGATGCTGGGTGCATCGCTCGGCAAGGGCAGGGCGGCGGTAAAGAGGGCGCAGCAGGTTGCCCGTCAGGCGCAGCAAAAATTTCATCACGCCGTCAATGAGCGTGGCCGTGAGGTCCTGTCAGCGATCAAGCCCGGAGAAAAGGCCATCGTGCTCATTGGCCGGAGCTATAACACCTGCGATCCCGGCGTGAACATGAACCTGCCTGCCAAGATCCGGGACCTCGGAATCCAGGCCATTCCCATGGACTTTCTTCCCCTCCACGACGTGGACAGTGCCCTTGAGAATATGTACTGGTTGTCGGGGCAAAAGATCATGGCCGCGGGGAGGATCATCCGTGAACATCCGAACCTCTACCCCGTCTATATCACGAACTTCGGGTGCGGACCGGATTCGTTCATCACACACTTCTTCAGGCACGAGATGTCGGGCAAGCCCTTTCTCCAGCTCGAGATCGATGAACACAGCGCCGATGCCGGGGCGATCACGAGGATCGAGGCGTTCCTGGACAGCCTCAACAATGCAGGGCAGGGTAAACCGCGCGGGCCATTCCCGGTCCAAAACAGGAGTAATGGAACGCTTCGCACGAAAAAGGTCTATTTCCCGCCAATGACCGACCACGCACATGCGCTCTCCGCCGCATTCCGTGCCTGCGGCGTGGAGACCGAGGTGCTGCCCGAATCGGATGACGAGACCGTGCGGATCGGCAGGAAACACAGTTCGGGCCGCGAGTGCTATCCCCTTGCACTCACGACGGGCGATATGATCAAGGCAACGCAGCGACCGGGGTTCGATCCGGACAGGAGCGCCTTCTTCATGCCTTCGGGAAAAGGGCCTTGCCGCTTCGGACAATATCACCGTTACCACCGGCAGGTGCTGGACAAGCTGGGGCTCGACCGTGTTGAGGTCCTCTCTCCCATGCAGGACGAATCGCTGCATAATGACGTTCGTGTTCTCGATAAGGATTTTGTGCTTATGTGCTGGCGCGGCGTATTCGCCGTGGACATGATCCAGAAGGCGCTCTGGGAATACCGGCCTTACGAAAAACAGAAGGGACAGACGGACCGCGTTTATCAGATCGCGCTGAACGCGGTGAGCGCCGCGATCGAGCGAAGGGCGGACCTCCTTCCCGTGCTGCGTGACGTCTATGAGGACTTTTCCGCCATCGAGATCGCCGAGCGGAGCAAGCCGGTGATCGGTGTAGTCGGCGAGATATATATCCGCTCCAACCGGTTCAGCAACGAGGATGTGGTACGTCAGATCGAGAGGCTCGGCGGCGAGGCCTGGGTCGCGCCAATCTCCGAATGGCTCCTGTACGTGAACACAACGGCCAAGGTGTCTGCAAAGATGAACCAGTCATGGAATGCCCTGTTCAAGGCGTACTTGACCGGAATGATCCAGCGCAAGGACGAGCGCCGGCTCCTGAGCGGCTTCAACGGCAACCTCCGGAGCCTGCACGAGCCGAGCATAGAACAGACCCTGCGCAGTGCCGCGCCCTACATCCACCATTCATTCGAGGGAGAGGCGGTGCTGTCCGTGGGCAAGGCCATCGACTACATAAGACGCGGCGTCTCGGGCATCGTGAATGTGATGCCTTTTACGTGCATGCCCGGTACTATCGCGAGCGCCGTATTGAAGCGAGTGCGCGAAGATCATGATAACATCCCCCTCCTGAATATCGCCTACGAAGGACAGGGAGACTCCCAGACGCTCACCCGAATAGAGGCTTTTATGTATCAGGCAAAGGCGTATAAAGAGGCAAGGATTTCCGGAGGTATGACAAAAAAATAAAAACGTCAAATTGAACGGCCTTTTCCCGTCATTGCACTGATACCAAACGGGATGTTTTTTTTCAATTATCCGCTTGACATAGCGCAGGGAAAACGGTATTCTTCACCTATCCGCGGAGAATTCCCGGACAAATTCAATTTAGAAGCAGAGGAGAAACAGAAATGGCAAACGGTGTAGTGAAGTGGTTCAACAACAGCAAGGGGTTTGGTTTTATCACGCAGGAGAACGGTGAGGATGTATTTGTGCACTTTTCGGCGATTTCGGGCGACGGTTTCAAGTCCCTGAACGAGGGTGACAAGGTGACCTTCGAAGTCGTGAAGGGTCCCAAGGGTCTTCAGGCGGCGAATGTAGCCAAAGCCTAAGCAGCTCCGAAAAAAAATATTTATATAACCACTCCAAAGGCCCCGGAGCGATCCGGGGCCTTTTTTATTAACCAACTATGACAGCATGCATAAATCTTTTTGCCACAGAGTACACAAAGAGAAACGAATCCCCAGGGGTGTTTTGCCTTACTCCGATGACCTCCGTGTAGGTAGCTAAAAGCTATTATGAAGTTTTGTGCATTACGCAGTATGTCGCAGCATTATTGTAAGGAGCCACATTGAAATTCGAACCATTCAAATTCCATCCGAGCATCACGGCCGGTATCAAGGCGCTCGGCTATAGCACACCGACCCCCATTCAAGTCCAGGCGATCCCGCCGGTACTGGAGGGACGCGATGTCATGGGCCTGGCGCAGACCGGGACCGGGAAGACCGCCGCTTTTGTGCTGCCGATCCTGGAACGACTGCTTAAGGGACCGCGCGGCCGAGTGCGCGCCCTGATCATCGCCCCGACGCGGGAGCTTGCCGAACAGACCCACGTGTCTATTGTTACGCTCGGCCGGGACACGAAATTGCGCAGCGTCACGATTTACGGCGGTGTGGGCGTGAATCCGCAAATTCAGAAACTGCGTGCCGGCGTCGAAATTGTCGTAGCCTGCCCAGGCCGTTTGCTCGATCACCTCAATCAGAAAACGATTGACCTGTCGCATGTGGAAATTCTCGTACTGGACGAGGCGGACCGCATGTTTGACATGGGATTCCTGCCCGATATCCGGAAGATCATCAAACAATTGCCGGCCAGACGCCAGACCCTCTTGTTCTCGGCCACGATGCCCGATGACATTCGGAAACTGGTTCGCGAGGTCCAGCATGACCCGGTCACGGTGCAGATCGGCCATGCCGCGCCGGCGAACACGGTATCCCACGCGCTTTATCCGGTCGAGCAGCATCTTAAGACAGCGCTTCTCATGGAGCTTCTCAAACACACAGATACGGAATCCATCCTGATCTTCACACGGACGAAGCACCGGGCCAAGCGTATAGGACAACAGCTCGAAAAAGCGGGTTTCAAGGCCGCGTCGCTTCAGGGCAATCTGTCTCAGAACAAGCGCCAGGCAGCGCTCGACGGGTTCCGGGACGGCTCGTATCAGATCCTTGTGGCAACCGATATCGCGGCCCGCGGCATCGATGTTTCGAGCATATCCCACGTCATCAATTACGACATCCCCGACACAGCGGACGCATACACGCACCGTATCGGCCGGACCGGCCGGGCCGCAAAGACCGGAGACGCCTTCACCTTTATTACCCGCGAGGACGAGCCTCTGGTTAAGAGCATCGAGCGCGTGCTTGGCGAGAAGATCGAACGCCGTATCTTGAAGGATTTTGATTATAAAAAAGCAGCGCCGTCACGCGATGCGGAGTTTGCCCGCCCGCCGCGCGAACCGCAGCGCCGCCGGGAGCGTCCCGGTTCGAAGCCTGCAGGAATTAAGACGGCGGAATCCCACAAACCGGCACACCCGGGGGCAAGACCGCATGGCGTTGCCCCGCGTCCCTCAGGCGCGGCCCATCATTTCGGTACGCGGACGTTTAAACCAAGTCGTCCACGTACTACCGCTCGCTGAGCGTATAAGCAAAGAAAAAGGCGGTGAATACTCACCGCCTTTTTTGTTTCTGGTTCATAGCCGAAAGCTATGGTTGTTTATCTTGCTGCGCTCGTTTCTTGGTGTTCTCCTGACTTATTTACGCTTTTTCCTGAACGGTCTGTTTCTCCCGCATTGCCGCGGGCGCCGAAACTACATACCCGGCGACCGTGCCGATGAGTCCGCCTACCACGATGCTCACCGTCGCTGCGCAGGCGATCCCGACAACGATGCCCATCACCACAGCTGCCCTGACGAAAAGGGTCGGCTCAACCGCTCCCCCCATCAACTTTTGCAGCAGGATAAGGGTACCGAAGCTCCCGAAATAGAACCCCGGCATGATACCAAACACCAGAAAACCTAAACCTCCTGCAGTTGCACCGATTTTCATTCCCGCTTTTACACTTTCGTTCTTCATGATAATCTCCTTCCAGCCGCAGCTGTAATTTTAATATCGATCATCTTGATCGATTATCTGTTCCTGATGATGACTGCTGCTCCCGGTGCGGTTTGGCGTACTGATGCATCTAACACTCTTCCTATAAGCCACCCTATTGATGCTGTCGCCGTTATGACGGCGATACCGGAAACCACCACACCCATGAGCATGGATGCGAGTACGATGATACGTGATATGATCCCTGCCTCGAGAGGGAAGTTGAAAAGCATGCCGGCGAACTTTAGTCCGGCTGCGCCGCCTATCAAGCTGCCCGGGAGAAGTCCGAAGATCGCGAAGAGTACCAGCCCTGCACCGGCCCCCATGTATACTGTTTTTCTTGATAGTGAGTTTTTCATTTTTGTTTCCTCCTTTTCGTGTGTCTTGCATGGTTAATTGCATCTTGCATGCCAAAAGGTAACTGCTTGAATTTATATAAAAGCGGGCCAGACGGTTCTTTGCAAGGATGAGAAAATCTTGACCTGTATTTTTAAGAATGCAAATAAACAATGTTTGGTACGGGATGTTGTATCTGAAATACAGGGAGGTGGAGTTGACAGGCGCGTCTTGAGGTTTTTGCCGGCGGTTCTTTATATTAACTGAAGAAAATAAAAAGGCGCCTCAAAGCGAGGCGCCTTTCGAACAATGACATTTCCTGATCGTTTCTTATGTCCACCGGCTCTGACTGTATTGCTTGGGTTTGCGGAAATCTCCAAATTTCCCGCCATCCTGCCTGACGCTCTTTTTCTCGTCTCTGAAGAATCGGCCATCGGAATCCGACCGACGGGTGGTTTTCGCTCCGAAGGGACTTCGGGGTGCGGCGTTCTGGCCGTACCGTTTGCCGGTCGAGGCGCCCTGCCAGCGTTTTCCCGATGACGGTGACGGGCTGCTCCCGCTGCTTGACCGTCGCAAAGGGCGCGCCGGCTCCAGCCCCGCGATGATCTGCTGCGGAATGCTTTGTCCGATGTAGCGCTCGATGCTGCGCAGCGAGTCCACTTCCCTGGATGACGCGAAGGAGATGGCGATGCCTGTTGCGCCCGCCCGGCCGGTGCGGCCGATGCGATGCACGTAGTCCTCGGCGTTCTTCGGAAGGTCGTAATTGATAATATGGGTGATCCCGGCGACGTCGAGACCGCGTGCGGCCACGTCCGTTGCCACGAGGAGCCTGATCTTTCCTCGCTTCATGTTCATAATGGTGCGGTTGCGGGCGTTCTGGCTCATGTCGCCGTGCAGCGCCGCGGCAGAATGGCCCTGGGCGTGCAGTTCGTTCGCCAACTGGTCGGCATTCCGTTTGGTGCCGGAGAAGATGATCGCCCTGGTCATGCCGCTGTCCGAGATCAGGTGTTTGAGCATGCGGTTCTTATGCTGCATATCGTCAGCCGCGTGAAGGCGCTGTTCGATCGTTTCCAGGGTGGTCTTCTTGCCGGCGATCTCGACCCGTACCGGGTCCTTGAGCAGACGCTGGGCAAGTTTTGCCATCGTATTGTCCATGGTTGCCGTGAACATCATGGTCTGACGCGTGTCCGGGGTCGCGGCCGCGATGGTATCCACCGCCTCGCTGAAGCCCATGTCGAGCATGCGGTCAGCCTCATCGAGCACGAGCAGTTCGAGGCGGGAAAAATTGATCTGTCCCCGTTCCATGTGGTCCATAAGGCGTCCCGGTGTTGCCACGATGATGTCCACGGGCTGCGATAAGAGCCGCTGCTGTTCGAAGTAGGGCATACCGCCGAGGATCGCGCCGCTCCGGATGCGCATGAATTTGCCGTAGGTCTTGACCGCCTCGGTGATCTGGTTGGCCAGTTCGCGCGTGGGCGTCAGTACGAGTACGCGGGGTCCTTTGGACCGTCCCGTTGATTTTGAAGGTACGCTCAAACGCTGGAGCGCCGGCATCACGAAGGCAGCGGTCTTGCCGGTCCCGGTCTGGGCCGTGGCGATCAGGTCCAAGCCTGCCAGTGCCTTGGGAATGGCCTGCTCCTGAATGGGTGTAGGCGTGGGGTAGCCGCACAGTTTTATTGCCTTGAGGATCGGTTCGATGAGCTGCAATTTTGAAAAAGACATACTACTCCTTTGATCTCCTGTGCTGGAATTATACTATCCAGGAACAGAGATTCTGTTAGGGTTTGCGTGCAGGCCGCAGGGGCACAGCTGTATCCCTGAGAGCGAAGACGACGCCAGCACAAATATGACCGGCATAACTACATCGTTCGCCAACCATACGTGCTGCTGTGATTTCAGAGTGGGAGCTGAAAACAAGGGGGGTTAGAGATCGATGATTTAGAGGGCAAGGAGATGGTGACGCGTGTGTGTACTTCAGTCAAATCCTGCCGCATTGTTAAACAGTCGACGTGCATAATACAGGATTATAAGGAAATAGCAAGGACTATTTTGAAGAAATCGCGCAGGGAGCATGGGGCATGGAGCAAAGAGTAAGGCGCGGGCCCAGCAACAGCGAACGCATACTCTCAGTATTATGCGCGCTGACCTGTGCCATTGTAAAGAATCACAGCGGCATGCTGGGGCGGGGGTTCAGGTCAAGGCTTGAGGTCTCGCCGCGTTGGTGGTGGAGATATCCCGCAAGGGCGATCATGGCGGCGTTGTCGATGCAGAGGCCCAGGGACGGAAGATAGAGTGTGATACCCTGCTTCCCCGCTTCATCCAGCATTCTTTTTCTCAGCAGACTATTTGCAGCCACGCCACCGGCAACCACGATCTTGTCCACGCCTGTGCCGCTTGCCGCTTGCATGGTCTTGTCAACGAGCGTGTCCACGACCGCAGCCTGGAAGCTCGCCGCTATATCCTGGATGTTCAGACCCGGGTCGAGTCCCTTGTCTTTGCTCTTAAAGAGGGCGATGTGGTTCCTGACCGCGGTCTTGAGCCCGCTGAAGCTGAAGTCGTAAGCCTTCCAGACGGCCTCGCGGAAATTTTACTTTCTCTGAATTGCCCTTCCGGGCAAGTCGATCGAGCACCGGACCACCGGGATATTCGAGACCAAGCAGCTTAGCAACCTTATCGAAGGCCTCGCCCGCCGCGTCATCCCGCGTCTGTCCAAGGAGCCGGTATTCGCCGAGCCCCTTGACGTGATAGAGGGCGGTGTGTCCGCCCGACACGAGCAGGGCGATGTAGGGGTAGCCGATGCCGGGATACTCGATATGCGCGGCAAGGATATGTCCTTCGCCGTGGTGCACGCCGATGAAGGGGATGCCGCGAGCGTAGGCGATGGCCTTGGCAGCGGACACTCCCACGAGCAGCGCGCCGATCAGACCGGGTGTGTACGTGACTGCTATGAGGTCGATGTCCTTGAGCGTTACCGATGCGGATGTAAGCGCCTCACGGATGATGGGTATGAGGTTCTTGAGATGCTCCCGCGATGCGAGCTCGGGCACTACGCCGCCGAATTTTTTATGGATGTCGATTTGCGAGGATACGACGTTCGACAGGACCTTTTCGTCCTGCAGCACGGCCGCCGCGGTTTCATCGCACGAGGTTTCTATTCCGAGGGTATACATGGTTTTTAGGGCAGGGTTCAGGGACCAGGGTTCTGGATACACGGGTAAGGCGCCGGTAACAGGTGCTGTTTTTCCTGTATCCTTGCCCCTGCACCCTGTACCCAATCAGTTCGTTAACCTCGACACGGGCACGATCTCGATCCCCTGGGTGTCGGTCTCAGCAAGCCACTTTCTGAGTTCGCTCAGCGTGGCCGGGTGCGGATGCCCGATTCCGATTGCTTTCCCGTTATGTCGGGCGATCTCAACAAGCTCATCAAGTTGTTTTCGAATCGATGCAGGATGGTCGCTGTCGTTGTCCAGGAATACGTCGCGTCTTGCTGCTTTCATGCCGAACTCGACGGCTGTCGCATAGGCTACGCTCTTCGGATTTGTCAGGCTGTCGAGGAAAAAAAGATTGCGGGCCTTGAGCTCCGCCATCAGAAATTTCATGGCTTCCTTGTTTTCCGTGAGCGCCGAGCCTTCATGATTATTCACGCCGATAGCTCCGGGTACCGATGCAACATCGTCGCTCACGGTGTTCAGGAACGCCATGGGGGTCATGTCTGCGCTCAGGGTGCCGGGCGACCGCGTTTTCTCATGGTTCTTCAATGGCTCCATGGGTAGATGGAGGAGGACCTCATGGCCGGCGTGTCCTGCCAACTCGGCAATATTTCTTGATTGCGCAAGCCCCGGCATAACAGCAAGGGTGATCTTTCCTGGCAGCGCAAGGACCTCTTTCGCCTGTTTTACGTCCTGCCCCAAATCGTCTATAACGATGGCTACGAGGGCCGTTCTCTCAAAAGAGCCTGCAGCCTGGATTTCAGCCGGTTTTTTTGATTCTCGCACCTCTTTCCTGTCTTTCTTTCCGGTTTTTTTCTTGACCGGTTCCTGCTTCTGCGCCTGCGGAGCGGGTTTCCTCTCCTCCGCGACACGGAATTTGCGGAGCGGGCCCCAGAGCGTAAGCGCAATCACGAGCACCGCGATAATGATCCCGATGATGACGAAGCGGTCGAACTTGCCGCCTTTTCCTTTTGCAAAAAATTTCTTTGCCATGGAAGGATTTATACAATATTATTGCGAAAAAGACCAGACAATTTTTTCTACTGCGGCGCAGAGCAGAACTTGGAAGGCTTGTTTTCCTGGTTATGCAGTTTTTGGCTTGACTTAGTCAATGCCGGATTTTATACTGCATGCCACGCAGGTACTCAGACGATATTGTGCAGAGGAGGTTATCACAGAATATGAGCTTCCAGTATGTTCAAGAAATTCCTTCGCCCCAGGAGATCCTTGCGGCGATGCCGCTTTCCCCGGAACTGGCGGAGATCAAGAAAAAACGCGACCAGGAGATCAAGGCGGCGTTCACCGGAGAGAGCAGACAAATTCGTTCTGATCATCGGGCCGTGCTCGGCCCACGATGAGGAGGCGGTGTGCGATTATATCGCGCGGTTGGCAAAGGTCCAGGCCGAGGTGAAGGACAGGATCATCATCATCCCGCGCATCTACACCAACAAGCCGCGCACAACCGGGATCGGGTACAAGGGCATGGCCCACCAGCCGAACCTCCAGGAAAAGCCGAACATCGTCGAGGGCATCAAGGCGATCAGGAAGATGCATATCCGGGCGCTCAGGGAGTCCCATCTTCCCGCAGCCGATGAGATGCTCTATCCCGGCAACTATCCCTATCTTGAGGATGTCCTGAGCTATGTTGCCGTGGGCGCCCGCTCAGTTGAGAACCAGGCGCACCGTCTGACGTGCAGCGGCCTCGATATTCCCGTGGGCATGAAGAACCCGACATCGGGCGACATGGAGGTGACGCTTAATTCCATCCAGGCAGCCCAGGCGCCCCATGTCTTCAGCTATAACCGGTGGGAAGTGAAGACCACGGGCAATCCGCTGACCCACGCCGTGCTCCGCGGCGCGGTGGACTATCATGGCCTCGCGGTCCCCAATTATCATTATGAGGACCTCAAACTGTTCGCCGAGTCCTATCAGAAGCGAGGACTCGCAAATCCCGCGATCATCGTGGACACGAACCACGCGAACTCCGACAAGAAGTTCGCTGAACAGCCCCGGATCGCAATAGAAGTGATGCAGAGCCGCCGGCATTCGTCCCTGCTCAAGGACATGATCAGGGGCTTCATGATCGAGAGCTTCATCGAGGAAGGCACGCAGAAGGTGACGGAGAACGTCTATGGCAAGTCCATTACTGATCCGTGTCTGGGATGGAAGGATTCGGAAAAGTTGATCCGTGACTTGGCAGGGATGGTGTAGGGTTAGAAATACCAAATGACAAATCCCAAATGACAAACAATATTCAATAACCACACCTCAATGACCGTCATTCCGGGCTCGACCCGGAATCCAGACGGTTTTGAATGACTGGATTCCCGATTGAGGCATTCGGGAATGGCAAAAAGAGTTTCACACTGTAATATTTTTGTGTGTTCTGCTTTGCTATTTGGTGCGTTAACCATGGATCTCTTCGAGGCAATCCAGGGAAGAAAAAGCATACGACGGTTCAAGCAGACACCGGTGCCTGACGAGGACATCAAAAAGATCCTCGACGCAGGCAGACGTGCGCCATCGGCGAGCAATACCCAGCCCTGGCGCTTTGCCGTAATCAAGGACAGGGCGCTTCTGGTGAAGATGGCTGATGCGACGCGGGAGATGGTCGACCGGATGATCCCGTTTGCCGAGGACGAGAAACAGGCGCAGAGGCTCGCGGCTTATAAGGGAACTTTTTATACGTTTTTTGAACATGCCCCCATCGTGATCGCAGTGTTCATGGAAGGATACGACGCGGGAACAGACCGGCTGCTGGCGAAGATGGGGTATTCGGCCGGGGACATCAAAAGGCTCCGGCCTCTGCCGGGACTGCAGAGCGTTTCCGCCGCTATCCAGAATATGCTTCTTGCGGTTCACGCGCTCGGTTACGGCTCCTGCTGGATGACCGGACCACTCGTGGCGCAGGAGGCGTTCGAAGCATTATTGGGTTACGGCAAGGATGAATTCATTGCTGCGCTGTTGCCCATCGGCGAGCCGGATGAGGACCCTCCCGCGAGGAATAGAAAACCGCTTGAAGAGATTGTAAAGTGAGCGGACAGTATCTTTTTATCGCCCGCCTGCGATCGAAGCTACACGCTACTGCATAGCATAAGACCCATGCTTATCAAATTTGCTTTCAAGGTTGAATTCGTATACGAGGAGGCTGGCTATGATGGGAAAAATAAAGTCATTGCTCTCGGTTCTTTTGTTTGCCGGCTTGCTTGTTACGGGATGTAGCGGTCATGGGTCTGGTTCTCCGGCACCCCCGCCCGGCAGACCCCAGCTAACCTTGCAGCCGCAGCTCACGACGGCTATGTGACCTTGAGCTGGGGTGCGGTAAGCGGGGCGGCTTCCTATAATCTCTATTGGTCAACCGTCAGCGGCGTTACCAAGACCAATGGTGCAAAGATTACCGGCGTGAATTCACCGATGAATCACGGCGGATTGGTGAACGGCACGGCATACTATTATGTTGTCACAGCTGTTAATTCCGCCGGAGAAAGTGCAAATCATCCCAAGTCGACAGCGACGCCGGTAAATGGCGCGAGTGGGCCCGATCTTTTTTACGGGGACCAATGGCATCTTAAAAACACCGGCCAGCTCGGAGCTAACGGCGTAGCAGGGACGACGGGGGAAGACATACATGTAGAGCCGGTATGGACATCCTGCGGTAGCAGCAATACCTGCCGGGGCGAGGGTGTGCGCATCGCCGTTGTCGATGTTGATCTTGAAATTGCGCATGAAGATCTCTTTGCCAACGTTGCAACCGGGCTCAGCTACAATTATCTCACCGGCAGCACCGACCCCACGAACTATCCGACGGATACGACATTCGGCAATGGTCATGGTACATCCGTCGCGGGTATCGTCGCAGCACGCGATCTAAACGGTGTCGGCGTGCGGGGTGTTGCGCCGCGCGCAAACATTGTGGGATATAATGTTTTGCAGCTCCCGACGAGCAGCAATGTGGCTGACGCCATGACACGCGATGCACTCGACGTGTATGTCAACACAAATAGCTGGGGCGCGCCTGACGGCAATGGCAATCTATGGCCGTCCGATTTGTCCTGGCAGACCGCGATTGAGTATGGCCTTGCGAATGGACGCGGCGGGCGCGGAATTGTTTACACCTGGGCAGCCGGCAATGGAGGAGATGCTAGTCTGAATGGCGGACCTGTCGATAACTCAAATTACGACGGACAGGCAAACTTCCGCGGCGTCATGGCGGTGGGTGTGGTCAATGACCGGGGAATCAAGTCATCATATTCCGAGCGCGGGGCCAACCTCTGGGTGAGCGCGCCAGGCGGGGAATTTTGCGACACACATACCATCACCACGACGGACCGCACCGGTGCGTTAGGGGATAATCCTCCCCCACCAGGCTTGGGCTACATTGATTACACAGACTTCTTGAATTACACAAGGTGCATGAACGGCACGTCATCCTCCACCCCCATGGTCGCCGGGGTCGCGGCACTGGTGCTCCAGGCCAATCCTAATCTGGGTTGGCGCGACGTGCGTGTAATTTTGGCGAAGACAGCGCGCCGAAACGACTATCCTTCCAACACGGAGTGGGCAGTTAATGGTGCTGGATATCATTTCAATCCTAACTACGGTTTCGGCGTGGTTGATGCGGGTGCTGCTGTAGCGACTGCGGCGACCTACACTGCCTATCTCCCGGCAGAAAAGACTTATACCACGACGTTGTCTTCGCCGATCCTTCCTATTCCCGACAACACACCAACCGGCGTCAGCAGCACCATGACCGTGACTAGCAACATCACCAATATCGAGTTTGTTGAAATTACTTTCAGTGCAGCTGACCACCCCTATTCCGGAGACCTGGAGATCACACTTACGAGTCCGGCCGGTACCAACAGCATTCTGGCGGAAAAACATTTCTGCGACGGCAGCTGCACACCTTACAATGGCTGGGTCTTCGGCAGCACCAACTTCCTGGGTGAGGCCGCCGGCGGTACCTGGACTCTGACGGTGAAGGATCTCGCCGCAGGAAATACAGGAACCTTCCAATCCTGGAGTCTCAAGTTCTACGGCATCTAATCTTAAGGAGACAACTCATGAACATATCAAAATTAAAGATAGCGTTGTTGATCATATTGGCATTGAGCGTTCTTTATTTGGGACAGGCATGCGCAGGTGCCAAGAATTCTCCGAGCGAAGCGACGAAATTGCAGCAGACTTATGTCTGGTACGACGGCCAACTCGAAAGGCAAGTCTGGCTCGATCCCGGCATCGTTGCGGAATTTCATGCCAATAAAGGCAATGCGGCACAGAGTGCGATCAAGCATGTTTATGCGGATGCAGCGCCGATCTCGACGCATGGGACTGTCAGGCTCTGGAAACTGGGGTCTGGTGTGGATTCGAATACAGCGGTACGCGCATTGAGCAGCGCCAGCCAGCCCGGCACCTATTCGCCGGTGCTGCACGACGGACCAACCGCAGCGGGGGGCATGCGCGCATTACCAGGCAACATAATTGTTTATCTTGATCCGGCCTGGGACGATTCGGCTGTCAAAGCCTGGGTAAGCAAACACCAGCTTGAAATCATCAAAAAACTGGAGATCGGCCCCAATATCTACCTTATCAAGACCGCTCCAGGCTTGGAGGCGTTGAACACAGCCAACGCGCTCTACAAGTCTGGGGAAGTGGTTGCTGCTTTCCCTGATTGGTGGAAACAAGTAACGACTCGTTAAACCCGCTGTGCTCTCGGGGGCGGTTATAAAAGGCAACAGAGAGTACTATCGTGTCGGAAATGTTTAATAAATCCCTTTTACATTTCTGAGGATAATAGCTATAATGACATCGAAAATTTAGAGGAACCAGGATACAAGCATTTCAGTTGTTCCTGAGAGCTGAGTTGAGTGATTCGATACTCGGCTTCTTTTTTATCAGAGGTCATCTGGCGTACGAGATATCTCCCATGCGAATAGCCGCTATACAGATCAGCGCTGGTCAGGATGCTGAAAAGAACATCCAGCGCGCCGTGGAAATGGCCGAGGTGGCGGCTGAAAAGGACGCCAGGATCATCTGCTATCCTGAGCTGTTCCTTACAACCTGGTTCCCGAAACAAGAAAACAAGTCGCTCTTTTCCTGCGCGCTCAGCTCTCTCGGCGAGACCCTCGGCCGGTTCCAGAAGGTTTCCGAGAAGACCGGGACTGTGCTCATCGTCCCGTTCTTCGAGTCCGTCAGCGGCACGTATTATAACAGCGCAGCGGTCTTCGATCGCGGTAAGCTGCTCGGCGTCTACCGCAAACTGCATCTTCCCGATCTTCCGCTCTATCGCGAACAATTCTACTTTTCCCCCGGAGATTCCGGGATCCCGGTGTTCGAGACGTCGCAAGGCAGGATCGGCGTCCAGATCTGCTGGGACAACCTCTTCCCCGAGGGCAGCCGGATTCTTGCGCTCAAGGGCGCCGAGATCGTATTCGCGCCGACTGCCGCGTCGCTCAATACGCACAGTCTCTGGGAGCGGGCCATATGCGCCAATGCCTTCGCCAATAATATGTTCATCTTCCGGGTCAATCGTGTGGGGCAGGAGGACGGTGTCTCGTTCTACGGCAGGAGCTTCTGCGTGGATCCCTGGGGCGAGATGGCATCCGAACTGGCCGGCGGCAAGGAGGCGATCGTTCTAGCCGATATCGACCTCGCGGAGCGCACCGCCGCTACGGAGACCTGGGGATTCCTCAGGAACCGTAAGCCGGGCGAGTACGGGGACCTGGTGAAGTAGTTCTGTTGGTGCGCCAGCCTTTACAAAAATACATCCCGTCCTATCGTCTTTCCGAAAGAATTACCTAAGGGGCCTACATACCATGAGTGTATTGATCGGGAAAGAAATCGAGAAAGCTTTAAAGAATCGATTGATAATTATCGAACCGCTCGACAAATCGCAGGTCGGACCCGGTTCGATCGATCTTTCTCTCGGTAACGATTTCAGGGTCTTTAAAAAACAATCAAAGATCTATCATGTAAAAAATGATTCTCATTTTCAGGATATAACCAGGGTTGTTCACGTGAACGACGGCGATTATATAGTTATAAAGCCGGGAGAGATGATCCTGGGTATCACGAGAGAAAAGATCACCCTTGCCGACAACATATCCGGCCGGCTTGAAGGGAGGAGCAGATTTGCGCGTTTTGGCCTCTCTGTTCATGTGACTGCCGGTTTTATGCATCCCGGCATCTCCAACCATCAGGTCCTGGAAATAGTAAATTTGGGACATGGACCATTGGCGTTGTATCCGGGCACCCGGATCTGCCAATTTATATTTGAAAAATGCGATGGTCATGCTACCTATCGGGGGAGATTTGTCGAGCAGGTGAAGCCGTAAGCTTCAAACTTAAAAAGAGCAGTTAGCCACAGAAGGCACAGAAGTCGCAATATAAATCAAATAAGAATGTTGTGATGGAAACCCGCAAACCGTGAACCGTGAACTTTGAACCTGAGTATTTTCCTTACACCTTAACATGCAGCAAGGGCAGTCCCAGCCGCTGTCGCCTGGTCTCACCCTTGAACAGGTCCGTTTTTCTTACCGCGACATCGCCCCGCTCTCCCTCATGCTGGGCCTGGAGACTGGTCGGCAGGCTCGCCGCATGCTGAATGGTGTGCTTCCCGTACTTCGCCGAGATCTCGTCAACGACGCTGTAGATCCTGGCCATCTTCTCGATCTTTGTTGTGTCATCGAAAAGGCTGTACTGGATCCCGCTCTCTGCTACCAGGCCGGAAAGCACGACCCCTGTCTGACGGTAGAGGGACCGGGATTGGAACACCTGCTCAAAGCCCTGGCGCAGGGGCCCGAACAGCTCCACGGGATAGGCAGTAGGCCGGGTCAGCTTGATTTCCACTCCAGTGCTCGTAAAATCCTGCTTTCTGAGGAACACAACGATCCGCGCAGCCGCAAGCCTGTACCTCCTCGCCTTGATGCAAGCATTTTCCAGGTTCTTGGAGAGTTGGGCAAAGACAAAACCCTCATCCATGGATGGCGGCGTAAAGGTCCTGACCTTGCTTATCGACTGGTAGCTGTTCTTCGTCTCCGTGGTGACGGGGTACACGCTCCTGCCGTTCAACTCGTGCCAGATCTCCTGATAGGGCTTTGACAGGTGCTTCTTTACGAAGTCCTCGTCTTTTCTTGCGAACTGCAAAGCGGTTATGATCCCATGCTTTCTCAGAAATGCTGCCGTGTTCGCCCCTATGCCCCAGATTTTTCAACAGGCAGTTTTTCCAGATAGAGATGAATGTCCCTTCCCGGGATCATGGTGAGGCCGTTCGGTTTATTGTGCTTTGATCCGATCTTGGCAAGGACCTTGGAAAGGCTTACTCCGGCCGATACGGTGATCCCTAGCTCTGTCTCGATCGCCGTTCGCATCTTCCCGGCGATCACCTCATACGGACCGTGGAAAGACCTTCTGAGGCCGGTCAGATCGACAAAGGCCTCATCGATGGAGTACTCCTCGACATCAGGTGAAAAGCGCCTGAGTATTTCGAACATGCGAACGGAAAAAAGACTGTAGGTCTCATAATCGGACGGAAGGATGACCGCATCCGGACAGATCTTCTTCACGTCAGAGAGCCGAACTCCGCGCTGTATGCCCCGGGCCTTTGCCTCGTAACTCGCCGCGGCAACAATGCCGCGCTCTTTGCCGCAGATCACGGGCCTTCCCTTGAGCTCCGGATGGATCGCCTGCTCGCAGGACGCAAAGAACGCATCTGCGTCGATATGCATGATTGCCTGGGGCCAGGAGGAGAGGGATATGAATTGGTTGTCCATGTTTGGTTCACCTTAATAAAGGAAGGGGAAAACGTAATTACCCGGAAAGCGCCCGATCACTATCGGCCGATGCTGAAGAAAAGGGGGCGACGAAACACATCCGCTGGAGCGCAGTGCTACACGTTACTGAACGCAGCGTGATATTTGATGGTGCCTGCTGCATTGCGGAGATAACGGGCTGTAGTTCCATGACCATGAATACATCCTCTGGCACCTTGTATTCGCAGCCAATGCCAAAGCGTATGGAGGGTGAGAAACCGAAGCGGGGGGTTAATACCCGTGATGCCCCAGGACAATGGCATGTTCCTTCTCAGAACGTGCGTTTGTTGTGGTTTGCTTATTTAGATACTTCTCTCGTAGTCGCAGAAGGGGCACCGCCAGGCCTTCTCCACCTCGAACCAATCCATTTTTTTACGGCAGGCCGGACAGGTCTTTTTCTTGGACGATGGCTGGTTAATGGACAGTGATGATCCCTTTTTTGGTTCCTGGTCTTAAGGGATCCCAAATGGACGGCACGGAGCGGAGATGAACCGGAACCCGGCTTCGAAGCCGGAGCGGGTTTAGGTGTGTTCGCTGGTTCACTTGTCTCTTCGCTTTCACTCTGAACTTCATCCTTGTTTAGTTCTTCGTATGCGCCGGAACCGGGCTTCGAAGCCGGAGCGGGTTGAGGTGCGTTCGCAGGTTCATTTTTCTCTTCGCCATCAACAAGAACTTCATCCTTTGGTTCTTCATATGCGCAGGAATAACACTGCCACATTTCCTCATGACTGTGGAAGTCCAGTCGCCCCCCGCACATAGGGCATTTTTTCCGCCATTCCGTATCCTGCGGCGCAGGAGACCCAGGGATTTCGCTTTTCCGCTCGCTGCCTCCCTTTCCCTTGCTGGGGAAAATATCACTTTTATTAGTAGAATCCTTGGCCGGGATTGGCTGAGAGGCCGCACTTTCAGCAGTAAATTCCTCAACCTTTTTCTTGATAGAGGTTATCTCCGCCCCCATATCCGCGAAGAGTTCTCCCTACTGCCTTCTCGACGAGTTCCATTTCCTTTTCCCGTGCTGCCATGCCATTGAGTATCCCTTTTTCTTCGCTCTCAAGCTGCCCTATTTTTTCACGCAGTTTCGATATCTCGTCCTGCATCTCCCGCGATTTGGCTTCCATGACCTTAAACTCGTCGCGCCAGCCGGGGAGGGCAGGCATTAAACCCTTCTCGAGTATTTTAAGCTCCTCAAGCTGATCGTTGACGGCCTTAACGATCTCTTGCTGGCTTAGCTTCGAGGTCGTCGACAACGCCTGGATAGCGGCATGATAACGCTGTTTCTCCTCGGGAATGATTTCCCGGAACGATTCCACGAGTCCACGGAATTTTCCGAATATTGTATCCTCACTTGCGATTACTTTTTTTATTTCATCGCGGAGATGATGGATCTTGGATGACAGTCCTTCGCCTTCTTTCGATTTCACAAAGAGATCGGCAAGTATCCGGGAAAGGATTTCGCTCCTGTTTTTCTCCTCAGTGCCCACTTATTTCCTCCTTGTAGAACCTAACTTATTTATTCGGACAAGAAGCATCTCTATGTATATGCTTTCCCAGAGGTGTGCCGGCAATCTTATTCTCCATCGCGAACCAACGTTGTCTCTCCGGATTCCACCTGCCATCTGCTGCTTTAGCTTGCAACCGCATCGGCATGTCAGCGGCTATTTGGATCCGCGTTCAGCTTATCATCGTTCATGATTTTTCGCAAGACGGAAATATTTCCGCAGCGGTATTTTTGAATGACCATTGCCGTACACCCTTGGCCCTGCACCCCTGTTCTATTTATACTTCCGTACGACCGCGGTAACTACGCCCGAGATCTTGAGCTCACGCTTCGGTTTGATGGCCTGGTATTTGGGGTTTGCGGCTACGAGGGTCACGTTATCACCACGTTTCCGTAAGTATTTCATCGTCCACTCACCGTCCACCTGGGCGATCACAATATCGCCGCTCTTTGGCGTCCGGCCCTTGTCCACAATGACCATATCATCCGGAAGTATCCCTGCGCCGGACATGGAATCACCGGATACCTTGAGCAAAAAAGTTGCCTCCCGGTTCTGGATCAGGAAATCATCAAGGGAAAGGGTATCGACCAGCTCTTCTTCCGCGGGAGAGGGGAACCCCGCCTCAACCGTTCCCAGTACCTTGACAGGGCAGGCGATTGAACCGGGAATAAGCCTGCCCTTCTTGTCCCGCTCCAGGACCTTGAGCTTCTCCAGCCGGCCGACGAGCTTGAACACTGCGTTCTTCGACCGCAGGCCGGTTATTGCGCCGAGCTCCGAGAAACTTGGCATCCTGCCGTTTTTCCGATGGAAACGGGCGATGTCCCGGATGCGGGAACGGTGTTTTCCTTCCTTGACGATCAGTGACGGCATGGATATAGTATAGTGAACGAACGTTCACCTGTCAAGGATTTTCTGGATTCCGGCACGTGTTGGGGCAGCGTGCTATACTTTCAACAGGTTAGGATGCCGGTTATGTGCGGACGATTTGAGATACATAGCGCCCCGCAAATCATCGCGGAGATCTTCGGGGTCAGGGAATGGAATATTGAATACCCGCCCCAATATAACATCGCGCCCAGCCAGGACATTCTGATCGTCATCAATGACGGCAAACGGAGGCTTATCAGATCCCGATGGGGGTTTGTGCCGTCCTTGTCCAGGGATATCAACACGGGATACCGGATGATCAATGCCCGCGCCGAGACGGTCGCAAGCAGCAGGACGTTCAAGTCGGCTTTGGAGAAGCAACGATGTCTTGTGGTGGCTGATGGGTTCTATGAGTGGCGAAAGGAAGGAAAAACCAGGAAGCCGTTCTATATCCGGCTCAAGTCGCACAAGCCCTTTGGTTTTGCCGGGCTGTATAACGTTTGGAAGTCTCCAGACGGTGAGCCACTCACAACGAGTACGATCATGACGACTGATGCGAACGAATTGATCATGCCCATTCACGACCGGATGCCGGTCATTACCCCGGCAGACAAATATGACATATGGTTGGATCCCAAGGTCCATGACAGTTCAGCGCTCCTTGGCGTATTGAATCCTTACTCACCAGGGGAGATGGAATTATTCCCGGTTACCCCGAAGGTGAACTCTTTTAAATACAATTCGCCGGAGAGCATAGAACCGTTGGACGAATAAAAACAGTATTCTTTTCAGAATTCCAGCGATGTAGTATTAGAAGCTGAAGAAAGGAGAGCGCTATGATTCAAAATAAGATCGTTGTGCGTTATCAGGACGGCCGTATATCAAAGGGTTATACGAACAATTTCATGCCCAACAAGGACGTTTTTCATCTCATCCCGCTGGATGCCCCGGCCGGTTCCAAGCCGCTTGATGTTTACGTCAACGTATTAAAGGCTGTATTTTTTGTGAAGGACTTTACCGGAGATAAACAATACCAGGAGAAAAAAACCTTCGACACAGCCAAACCGGCTGTGGGGAAAAAGATCAAGGTGGTCTTCAAGGACGGGGAGGAAGTCATCGGGACGACGCAGGGCTTATCAACCCGGCCGGCCGGGTTTCTTCGTTTTTCCCGTTGATCCACAATCGAATCTGGAACGAGTATTTGTTTTCTCCGCTGCTACCCGTCAGGTCTCGTTTGTTTGAGCGTTGCATGCAGACGAGAGAAGAGTGGATTGTTTTTTGCGATAGAGAAATAAAAAATGTCGGAAGTGGTATTGATAAAGAAACTTCCGACATTATGGGAGGCAAATGGTTCGGACCCGTGAGTATGGGAGGAGCGTATTGTCCATTTAGGCCAAGCCATTTTCACGGTTCAAGGCACTTTGTATATACTCAATCCCACAGGCAATACGTGTAACCCGTCTTGGTTTACATCGCCGATCCGGTTTGCATTGCCGTGGTGCAGGGCCCGACGCGTTTCAACCGGCAAAGATTAAAGTAAGCTGACACGAGATAGCATAACAGATTTTGTCTCTCTTCCAGAGACATGCCCAGGTAGAGTGAACTGTCGATCAAAATATTGATGATCTCTTTTTCCTGTTCCCTGCTAATTTTAATGACATTTTGTTCGCTCATAGTACTCACCAAGCTCTTGTTTACTTAACCTTCTGAATCATTAAATCTACGTTTACAGTTTTAGAATGCAAAAAAAATGCCAGAGTAGAACTGGCTGATTTTTGTAATAAAATAGCATTATGTTTTTATAGCGTAAGTTTATTCGACAATAGTTTAATCCGGATTAAGAGTGATAATGGTGGGTGAAAGAAAAATAATTGCGTAATTAATTGAAGACCTTTAACATAAATATTATAATAAAAACTGAATGTTAACCTTACTACCTAAGAATAATAAAAAATCAAGTTTGGAGTAATCTGAACGTGTAATTCAACCTGATATACGAATACAACCTTCGGGTATAGTCGATGAAAGGAAAATTGGGCATGTTTGTGTAATATTTAGATACACTATATCATTTTGTGCGGAACAATTGCCATCATGGTCTTCGGTAAAGATTATTTCTCAACTGCTTGTTCTAAAATCTATACAGGTTATAGAAAAACTATCATATGCCGTCATTCCCGCGTAAGCGGGAATCCAGGATATTAGTTTGTACTTGATACCCGTTTTCACGGGTACGACGAATTACACCGTCCTCACCATCTCCGCTACGCATTCAATATGATAGGTATAGGGGAACATGTCCACGGGCTGAAGACGGTCGAGGCGGAAGCCGAAGAGTTGAAAGAATTTCAGATCCCGCGCAAGCGTCGAGGGATTGCACGAGACATAGACGATCTTCTGCGGGACAAAGGCGAGCACGCGTTCGAGCGTCTTGAGCGTGGCGCCCGCGCGCGGCGGGTCGAGCACGATCACGTCGGCGCGCAGCTTTCTCTGGATCAGGGCCTTCAAGCCCTTCTGCATATCGTCGGCAATAAATTCCGTATTCGGAATACTGTTCAACTCAGCGTTTGCTTTCGCGTCCTCGATCGCGGAGTAACCCGACTCAATGCCGATCACGGCCTTTGCATTTTTCGCGAGCGGCAGGGAGAAGTTGCCGATTCCGCAGTAGAGGTCAAGCACGGTCTCGTTCCCCGTGAGTGAGGCAAAGGCCAGTACCGTCCTTACCATGTTCCTGTTCTGCTCCCAGTTTACCTGAAAGAAATTCCCTTCCGTTGCTTTGAGCGTCATGCCTTCGATCTCGAGAGTGAGCTGGTTCTTGCCGAGGGCAGAGATCTTTTTTCTTCCGCCGAATCCGGTCATGCCGATCACTTCCGGGCGAGATCCCTTTCAAGTCCGCGAAGAATGGGTCCAGTGCCGGGGAAAACGGCTGTTCGCTGAAGAGCAGGAGATGCACTTCTCCCGACGGCGAGGCGTTGATATGGAGTTCGGTGAGCAACGGGAGTTTGTCAGAAAGGGTCCTGATGTTCTTCAGCACCTTGTCGATGACGGGGTGGATGAGGAACGCATTGTTCACCTCAATGAGGTCGTACGAACCCTGGCGGAAAAACCCGATGCGCTGCCGGTTGTCCTTCATCCGTACATTGAACTGCGTGCGCAGCCGGTAGTGGTCCGTGTGAGGCGAGGGGAGTATCGGAAGAAGGCGCCTGGGTTCGATGCCGCCTATTTTTTTCAGGGTATCGAGCAGGATCTCCTGCTTATGCTTGAGCTGGGCCGGGTACGCGATGTGCGGCCAGGTTGCGCCGGTACATTCGATTTCTCCATGACACAAGGGAGTGATGCGGTCTTTCGAGGGGGTGAGGACCTTGACGAGGGTGGCTTCTAAAACACCTTTTCGCTTTTTCCTGATGCTGACAAGGACCCGTTCTCCCGGGAGGACGCCGGGAACAAAGACCGCCTGGCCCGTGTCAAGCCTTGCCAGCCCGCTGCCGCCATGGACGAGTTTTTCAATGAGCACCTCGATCGGGGCAGACTGTTCGCTCATCCGAGGATCTTTTTTACCGTGTCCCGGAGCAGAGACAGGTCTGAGGACTTGACTACATAGGCGTCAGAGCACCAGCTTCCGAAATCGTGCTTATATTCCTCGTAGGCGGTGCAGATAATAACGGGAAGCGAGCTGTCCTTCTCCTTCATCTTTCGAAGGGTTTCTATGCCGTCCATTTCCTCCATGCGCATGTCCAGGGTGGCCAGATCGAACTTTGTTGCGTCCATCGCTGCGAGCGCCTGGATGCCGTCGTTAACCGTCGTCACGTCGTAGCCCATCTCCGTGAACTCCTCTTTATAAAGCCCCCGGATATTTTCCTCATCGTCGATAACCAGAATCTTTTTCATCCGCGCCTCCTCAGCAGTAAATTCGAAGTCCGAATTTTTAAATCCTAATCCGGATTAATCAGAAAATATTTTCACCAGGAGTTCACCGAGCATCGGTATACTCCGTGGCAAGACATTGAGCGCACGATGCTAACAGCCGCAATCATTGATGGAACTCAAGCTGGGGCCTGTGTGTTCATGCCCTCCGGCAGCGGCAGCTTGATGGTGAAGAGGGCTCCTCCCCCGTCCCTGTTCCGCAGCTCAATCTTACCCTTGTGAGACTGGATGATCCTGTTCGTGATCGGCAGTCCCAGCCCCGTTCCCCGCGGTTTCGTTGTGTAGTAGGGGTTGAAAATATTATGTATGGCCTTGGCTGCAATGCCGGGTCCCGTGTCCCCGATCTCGATTGCCGCTACCTGGGCTTCTGGAATTGCATAGGCCCTGATGAAGAGCGTGCCGCCGTTCTCCATGGCCTCCATGGCATTCTTGAGAATGTTGATCACTCCCTGTTTGATCTGCTGCGGATCGATCATAAGGCGCGGCAGAGAAGAAGAAAAGTTCCGGTCGACTCGGATGCGCCGGTGTGCAAGTTCGTCTTCATAGAGTGTAAGGACCTCCTCGATGAGGCCGCCAATGTCAGTTTCAACAAACTGCGGAGCCAACTCCTTGATGTAAGAAAGGTTGTCATGGATGATACCCTCGAGCCTTGCGACCTCGCTCAGGATGATGTCGACATATTTTTTGTCCTCGTTATCCTTGAGCTTCTTCGCAAGCCGCCTGGTGAAGCCGCCGATGGAGACGAGTGGATTCCTTATCTCGTGGGTAATTTCGGCCATCATGGCGCCGAGGGCCGCCATCTTCTCGGACTGTACAAGCTGCTCGTGCATGGTGCGCATGTCCTTATTCATGGTCTCGAGGTTCGTGTGGAATGATGGCGTTCTCGATGGCGAGCGCGGCCTGGTGCGCGAACATGGTGAGGAAACGAATATCCGCATCGGTGATCGGCCTCTGGGTGAACATATTGTCCACAAGGATGACGCCAATGACCCGGTCCTTTGACACAAGCGGGACCGTTGCGAAGCTGTTCACCTTGAGTGTTTCACGGAGCTTGTCGCTCACGAGGGGGTCCGTGGCTGCATTGGTGATGTTATACGGTTTTTTGTTCAGCACCGTGAGCGCCAGCACTTCCTCGTTCGGCTGGAGCGAAACGCGGATGCTTTTTGCCAGCGTATTGAGCGGCGAATCACGGTGTTCAAAAAGCTGCGCCCGTCTGGATCCATTCCATGAGGCTCTTATGGACGCGCGATACCTCACTCCAGGCCTGCCCCGCCTCTTCCCAGCTTATCGGTCCGACGCCCATCATGCCCTGGAGCGTGTTGGTGCGTTCATTGGTCAGGAGCAATATAGCCTGGTTGAAGCCGAGACCGCTCCCCCCCATGGTCGCAGCCGTAAGGATGATCCTGAGCAGACGGTCGAGGTTCAGCGTTGTGCTCATGGCGGTGCCGATATCGTAGAGGATGGAAAGTTCCTGGGCCCTGGTGCGCGCTTCGACTGCCAGGTCCTCCATGCGCTCGTACATGGCTGCGTTCTCGACCGACACCGCGGCGCCACTGGCGACGGTGGTCAAGAACTGGAGGTCGGCCTCGGTGAAGGGCAGGCCTTCCTGCTTGTTATAGAGCGTGATGACGCCGATCACCTTGTCCCGGAAGATGAGCGGGACGCTGATGATGGACGCCGCAGGGGCCTCGCAGCCATCGGAGAGGTCGGGGTCACTCGTGACGTTCTGGATCAGGGTCGGTTTTTTCTCCCGGGCGACGCGTTCCGCCAGGATGCCGCCGATCCTCGTATCCGTGTCAGCTATCGTATCGCCGATGACGCTGTAGGAAGCGAAGGTTTTATGGGTCGCGATCTCGGGCAGGTTCATGAGCCGGATGGTACAACCCTGGGCGCGGAGCGATTGCGCGCTGTTCTTGGCGATGAGCGAGAGGAGCGGTTCGAGGTCGAGCGTGGAGGTAAGCGCCAGGCCGATCTCGTAGATGGTGGCAAGCGAGGCCAGACGGTCCTGGATGTCCTGGAACATCTGCGCATTCTTGATCACCCCGCTGATCTGGTTGGCCGTGGTGGTGAGCAGCGTGATGTCCGAAGAAGCGGCGCTCCACACGGCAGAGGAGAGCACGAAGAGCACGCCGAGACACCGGTCTTCGTACATGATCGGCGCGGCTGCAAGGGACTTGAAATGCTCGATGCCCGATTCGGGGACATAGGTGAAGCGCGGATCAGCATACGGGTCCTCGAGCGCAAGGGGGACTTTCTGCTCGGCTACCCAGCCGGCGATGCCCATGCCGAGCGGGAAACTTAGCTTGCCGATGGACTCCTGTTTCAGGCCGATTGCTGCGGCGAGCGTGACGGTCTTTCCGGAGCGGTCGATCAGAAACACCGAGGCACCATCCTTGTTCATTCCCCGCGCAACGGCCTCGACAAGGCGCAGAAGCTTCTCCGGGAGACCGGCCGATGAGTTCGATATCCGGCTGATCTCGCTCAGGATGACCAGTTCTGTTTTTTCCGTCGTTTCCATGGCGAACCCTTGGGGAGCCAGAAGTCAGTAGTCAGGAACCAGTATGATACAGCATCTGACGTCTCCTGACTTCCGGCTTCTGATTCCTGTCTCCTGCACTACTTTTTCTTCATCGCCTTCCTATATACCTTTACATATTCCTTTGCCGAGCGCTCCCACGAGAAATCCTGTTTCATGCCGTTTCGCATCAGGCGTTTCCATTTGCTTCTGTCACTGTATGCTGCAAGCGCGCGGTGCAGGCAGTCGATGAGCGCCGGGGCGGAGTATTCCTCGAACAGAAATCCGGTCCCGTGTCCTGTTTTCGCGTTATAGTCCGCGACCGTGTCAGTGAGCCCTCCTGTCCTGCGGACGACCGGCACGGTGCCGTAGCGCAGCGCAATCATCTGGCCGAGACCGCAGGGCTCGTAGTGCGACGGCATGAGGAACATATCGCACCCGGCGTACATGCTCTTCGCGAGCGAATCATCGTACCGGAGCAGTACACGCATTTTCTTTGAATAGCGGCCGGCCGCATTGGACAGAATACGGTGATATCGTTCGTCCCCGGTCCCGAGGATCACAAGCTGCACACCCAGGGACATGATCTCCGGAAGGGCTTTGGTCAAAATATCCAGCCCTTTCTGGTCCGCGAGTCGCGTTACCATACCGATAAGCGGACCGTCGGCAACCGGCAATTGGATAAGCTTATAAAGCGCTTTTTTGCAGAGTTCCTTGCCTGAAAGTCTCGATGCGCTGTAGGTCTTCGGGAGGTAGTGGTCGCGTGCCGGGTTCCAATCTGATAATCAATCCCGTTCACGATGCCGAAGAGGTCTTTGGCCCGATTCACGAGCACGCCCTCGAGACCATACCCGTATTCAGGGGTCTGGATCTCACGGCTATAGGTTTTGCTCACCGTCGTGATAATGTCCGAGTAGAGGAGGCCGGCCTTGAGAAAATTGATCTTGCCCCAGAACTCAATGCCCTCGGGTGTAAACACGTCCCAGCCGAGACCGGTCAGACGCATGTCCCAGTGCCAGAAGATGCCCTGATAGCCGAGATTATGCACCGTGAAGACCGTTCTGGTTCTCTGCAATGGTTCGGACCCCCGGTACAGTGTTTTCAGATAGAGCGGTATAAGCGCTGTTTGCCAGTCGTTACCGTGGATGATATCAGGGCTGTAATCCAGGGCGCGGCAAAGCTCCAGTACGGCCCGCGAAAAAAAAATGAACCGCTCTGCGTTATCGGGATAATCAGTCCGCGCTGTCCGGTACAGCTCGGGCCGGTCATAATAGATATCTTTCTTGATAAAATAGACAACGATATCCCGGTCCATTCTCCCCTCAAGGACATCGCAGCGCTCCTCCCATGTCCCGAGCGGTACCGAGAATGTCGCGACCTGCTTGAGGTTTGATGCATGCATTCCCACCTGCCGATAATACGGCATGACCACACGCACCTCATGGCCGAGCGAGGCGATGGCGGGGGGGAGGCTCCCGGCGACATCCGCGAGCCCGCCGGTCTTTGCGAAGGGCGCTACCTCGGATGCCGCGAACAGGATTTTCATATCTTGATTTCCCGCAGAAATTTCGCCGCCTCCTCGGGCGGCGTGGGATTGATATAGAACCCCGATCCCCACTCGAACCCTGCTACATTCGTTAACTTGGGCATGAGCTCGATGTGCCAGTGGTAGTACTCGTTGCATTCATCCTTGAATGGCGACGTGTGGATGACAAAGTTGTACGGAGGGGTCGAGAGCGCCCGATCGATCCGCTGGAGGATATTTTGCAGGAGACCGGCAATATCTTTAAAGTCCTCGTTTGAGGAGGAGGTATAGCAGGAGAGGTGTGACTTGGGCATGATCCAGGTCTCGAACGGGAAACGGGGTGCGAAGGGCGCGAGAGCAATGAAACGCGATGTTTCGAGCACCACGCGCGCCCCCGATCGAATCTCCTGACGTATGATGTCGCAGAAGATGCAGCGCTCCTTGAGGTTGTAGTGTCGTCGGCACGCGTCGAGCTCTTCCTGCACATGGATCGGCACGATCGGAAGGGCGATGAGCTGTGAATGGGTATGTTCGAGCGTTGCGCCGGCCGAGATCCCTTCGTTCTTGAAGATAAGGGCATATTGGAAGCGGTTGTCCCGTTTCAGGTCTTCCATGCGGTCCCGGAATGCCCAGAGCACTTCTTCCATCGCCTGAAGCGGCAGGGTCGCGAGCGTGGCGTTGTGGTCAGGGCTTTCGATGATCACCTCGTGAGCGCCGATGCCGTTCATCTTGTCGAAGAGGCCCTCGCCCTGCTTGTTCAGGTCGCCCTCGATCTGGAGCGCGGGAAACTTGTTCGGCACTGCGCGGAGCCGCCAGCCCGGCCCGTTGGGCGCGGTCGACCCGGCATTGCGATAGGCCAGGACCTCATTCGGCGTGGTGCGTTCGTTGCCTGCGCAGAAGGGGCAGAACCCCCCCCTTTTTTTCCCGCGCTGGTCCTGGAAATCGGCAGGTCGTTTGCCGCGTTCGGAAGAGATGATGACCCAGCGACCGGTGATCGGATCTTTTCGTAATTCCGGCATATATGCTCCTGTGCACGCCCGTGAAAGACTTTTTTTTAATTACTTAGGTGGTCAGGCTGAAGGCTGAGGGCTGAAGGAGTCAGGTTGTTAGGCTGAAGGCTGACGTCTCCGAAAAACTTTTCACCGTCAACTTCAGCCTGTCTACCTTCAGTCTATTCACCTGTGTAGTAACATATTATAACCATCTTGTTCCTTGTTGTCAAAAGAACTCTTGATGTGCTAAGATGACGTCCATGGGGAGGAAACTTGACAGGTTGTCGCACACGCTCGGGAGCATGCTCAAGGCGCGCGGCCTTGGGAGCCGCTTAGACGAATACCGTGTTTTCGGCCAGTGGGAAAAGTCCGTAGGCCCCGTCATCGCGCGCCATGCCCAGCCGCAGACCGTGCGGGGGAAGAAGCTGACGCTCGTCGTGGACAGCCCGGCGTGGATGCAGCAGCTTTCCCTGCTCAAACCCCAGATCGTTGAAAAAGTGAACAGGAACCTTGGGAAGGAAACGATCAAGGACATCATGCTGAGGCTCGGCGAGGTCGAGTCCCGGCAGCAGTCTTCAGAGCCCCCCCCGGCGCGCACAGTTCTTGACCCCGGACGAGCGCGGGAAAATAGAGGATTACGTTCGCGAGATCAGCGACGCCGACACCCGGGAGGCGGTCAGGCGCGTGATCGAGAAGGATTTCTTGAACCGGAAGCGGGGCGCGTAATACCAAGCTTAGTAAAGGAGTGCCTGGAACTCACCACGAGATACATCCGTTTGTCACAACGAACTCGGCATTTGCGATTTTATCGTAGTTTGCCTGGAGATATGTCATAATTAGTATCAGTCAAGGAGGTCGATGCCGTATGTCCTCCAATCCTCTAACGAAGCTGCAAGTCCTCGCATTGCCTCTGCTCATCCTCCTCTCTCTTTCCGTTCTCGTTTACGCACAGGACACGTTTACGTCCGCTCGAAAGCGGATGATTGAGCAGGATATAAAGGGCAGGGGGGTCAAGGACGCGATAGTTCTCGAAGTGATGGGCGCGGTGCCGAGGCATTTGTTCGTGAACGCTTCGTACCGGGACCAGGCATATGAAGATCACCCACTACCGATTGGAGAAGGTCAGACCATCTCGCAGCCCTATGTGGTGGCCCTCATGACCGAGGCCCTGCGGCTCCGGGCCACGGACCGTGTTCTTGAGATCGGGACGGGCTCAGGCTATCAGGCCGCTGTACTGGCCAGGATTGTGAAGGAGGTCTACACCATCGAGATCAGAAAGCTCCTCGTGGTCAAGGCTGAAAAGACCCTCGCCGATCTCGACTACCGGAATGTGCGGGTGAAGTTTGCTGACGGATATTTCGGATGGGACGAGTACGCGCCCTTCGATGCGATCATCATCACCGCTGCGGCAAACCACATCCCCCCACCGCTCATCAAACAGCTCAAGGAGGGCGGCAGGCTCATCGTGCCGCTGGGGAGCACGGTCTATTTCCAGACGCTCACCCTTGCGACGAAGAGAAAAGGCGAGCTGGAGGTTGAGCAGCTGAGCCCGGTGGCATTCGTGCCCATGACAGGGGAGATGCGGAAGTGATCGAGGGATTATTGCATTTTATCTCCAGCGAGATGTAAAGGGAAGCATTGCAGATTTGATGTCAATATCTTGCATCAATCAGTTGCCCGCGTTCTGTTTGTTACACCTACGAATGTTGAATGCCCATATTGTGACGAGGGTAAAGAATTCAGGTAGTATCCTGGATTCTCCCGGCGATTGCGAAACGCTGGGAGAATGCGCGAGTGAGCGTCGATTTTTAGACCGCTCGACCTAAACGGTTAGGATCAACTTATCGGGTTTTGCTTTACTCAACCCGACCTACGAAACTACCCCTTTCCCGACTATTGTCGTTGCATACGCCGGTTGTGGGCCGCGATATTTTCCTTCCGCATCACTATTCCTGTCCACAAGCGCCGCAATTATCCATTCTGGAGCCTCCATATCCTTTTTCATTATGCGAAAGACGCAGATCATGATGAAAAGAGAGCACCTTTCTTGACATTATCTAACATCGAGATATAATTAAAGAAATGAATGTTTTGGAAGCACGGCGTTTTGAGTAATCCTTGTAGCTTCATCTGGGAACAAGGCAACGAGATGAGAAAAGGAGGAACCCATGCGACCATTCACGTCAGAAGCGGCAGAACAGGTCATCAGCCTTCTGTGCTACAGCAGGACTGACGACAGGTATCATCACGGCCCGCGCGGGAAACCCGCTACATATGCGGGGGCCTTCCGGCTTGCCGTAGCCATGAAAGAAGGCTCTCCCCGGCTGGCGCTATCCGATATCTATGATCCGGCCGCGTATCGAACGATAACCGTAGCGGACGCGGTGCAGCAGGGCCTCCTCGATCCATCATGGGAAGACTTTGCCACAAAGCTCTATCTCAACGACCAGGACATTCTCTATATGTGCCTGATGAGCCTCGAAGAGCCGGTTCATTTACGGCTTAACGAAGTCGAGTGGGTGAAGGCTTACCGGGATCAGCACAATGACAAGGCTAAGGCAGTCAAGTGCACCTACATGCCCCGTCCCCCTAGATCCAATGTCCATATGCGGTCCGTTCCCCACAAAGCCGGAGTCGGAATCGGGAAACAGGACATGACGGGTTCACACCACCGGCACGAGAGAGCCAAGGCTTCCTATAGCCGCGCGGTGAAGGCTTGATGCGCCAAGGGCATTGCCAGGCAAGTCTGAAAAATCTTAGAGTCACCCATTTGAAGGCGCCCTGTCAAGAACTATGACCGCTGTTGGAAAAACAAACGTAGCGTTGACTGCAAACTTAAATTTTGTTTTTTAACCTAGTATTTATTCAGTTTATATAAATCTATAAATAACACTAACGAATACAGTTTGTAAATTGGAAGTGTTCGAAGAATAGAACCTTCAACATGTACAGGAAGAAAAACTTACTGCAAGGTACAACCGGTATTCTTCAAGTCCTCCGCAATCCTGGCTCACAGCAGAACACCTACAACTACGCGAGTTTCGATGGATTGAAACCGTGACAATTTCTGATTAAAACATGATAGCAAAGAGTGCGGGCACGGCAGCTACATGCCGTGTCCCGCATGAACGATAAGTTGGAATATTTTGTCGTATTGTCACTTTACTCTACCCGAACAACAATTGATAATTTCCAAACATCTCTATTTCTCTAAATAGAGATCAACTAAATATTTAAATGCCACTTCTTTATCATACAGAGGGTCGTTCTTTGCTTTCAGGACAGAATCCATTGCCTGTGGTGTGCCGAAATCACCGATCGATTTCAGCGCCATATACTTGTCAATCTCGTCACCTTGCTTGTATTTTTTCTGTAGAAACTCGAGTTGATTCTGTCCTCCCAGTGTCCCTATTGCAGACAAGGCACATGCCCGGATAAAGCGATCATCGTTATCGGCAAAGACAGTTAGGGATATTATGGCAGCAGGGTTATTTGAACCGCCCAACTCAAAAATGGGGAAGCAGGCATAGTCATCTTTATTTTTCGTTTGTTCAGCTGCGCGGGCACTGCTGTTTCTGATAATTTCATCGCCCGCTGAGTAGTTCAGTGCGATATGATTGATTTTCGATGCTATCTCCTTCACAAGTAAGGACAGGGGCATATTGAAACATGGCTCTACAACATCCTCTATCGACCACATAGGCACTTTCCCGTTAAAGAAATAAGCGCGAATATCAGCAATTTTACCTCCACTTGTCACTTCACCCCTGAATGAATGATATGACTCCCAGGGAGAATAAGCAGACATTCTGCGGCTGACAATCTGAAACTTTCTTACCGTCAGTACGATGTCCGCCGGATTTATAGTTTTTCCATAGACGACCTGCACAGGAATATTGCGCGCCGCAAATTCCTTCTCCAGCGATTGAGAAAGCCATGCGATAGGGTCAGAGATGTTTACTAGGGTAATTATAATATTCTTCGAATCCAATCCGCCGATTTTGTCATGAAACAGCAAGCTGGACCGCTGATCGATTACCTGCAGGACAAGCGGCTTTTCCGAACCTTTGTCATACTTAAAATTAGATACAACCGGATCTTTGATTGTAAATTTTACATTAGACACGCATCCGGTGAAGAGAAACGCAACCATCGCTACAAGAAAGGCTGTGGTGAGCCAATGTTTCATGATTGACCAACTGGACATTATGGTTTTATTCATTTCGTTCATCTCCTTTTTACTCGGGGATTACGCACAAATAGAGTGCGTTGTTCGCCTAATGAAGCAGCATTTATTATTTCCGAGATTTTATATAAGTTCACGTATTAGGTCAATGATAAAATCGGAAGGTACTCTGCAATTTTTAATAGGTGAAACTATTAACAACTTCAGGATGTACTTTTTGCTATTCGACTATAGTATAAAATAAATATTTCACCCAGCAGTTCTTAATCCCTGCCTTATCACCCAAAAAGCAACGAGATACATCGCCGCGCCGGCGAAAAGCACCAGGTGATATCCTGCGGACAAGGCAAGCATGACTGCGAGGATCGGCGCGAGCACGGAGAAACAGCCGTTCACTGCCCAGGCCCAAGGGATGAGCCGGGGGGCGGTTGTGTGGAGGAGCGAGATCCCGAGGGGGAAGGGAATGCCCATAAGGATGCCCGCGGGCATGAGCAGAACAAAGGATAAGATGATCTTGAGCAGCAGCGGGTGATGGCTTATGGCTGCCATGGTCCCGGGCAGCAGGAGGCTGTAGACAACGATGACACCCGCAAGGATGAGGAGGACGAGGGGATTTTTCAGTGGCGTGAAGCGTAGACTCAACAGGCTCCCGATGCCCGAGCTGATCAGGATCGAGGCGATGACCGTGCTTGCGGCGTAGGACGGGTTTTCGAGGCCGAGGACCATTTTCTGGATGCATGCAAGCTCGACAAACATATATCCGACGCCGAGCAGGGCAAAATAGGAGAGGGAGCGAAGGGGATGCAGTTCCGTGCGTAACAGGTTTTCTCCCCTTCAGCGTGATGAGCGGCAGGAGGATCAGGGCGGTGCTGATGACGAATACCTGAACAAAGAGGACGGGAAGGAGGTAGCCCTCTTCGATGAAATACTGCCATTTTTCTCCCATTAATCTATAGATCGCCCCTCTGTTCTCCACCTTCAAAAAATAATTGAAGAATGGTTTTTCATCAGTGACTGGTCGGATGTCAAAGAGGTAATCATTAATGAACCGGTCCCTGGTCTCCCTGTTCATCAGGCGCTGGAAGGCTTCGGCATATTCGTTCCCCGCCATTTTGATATGGACGTTGCTCTCTTCAGGTTTGATGCCGTCGTAGTACACCAGGTCGAACCGCATCTTGCTCGCAAAGGACTTGATCCGAACTGATATCCTCGGTGGTCAGGGTTGATTTTTTTACGAGCAGGGTGAGGGTGTCCCAACTTCGTATTGCGGCGACCTGTCGGGAGATGTCCCTTATCCCGGACGCCTCCGCGGCCCGGACCAGGGTCGCAAGCAGGCGCAGTTCGGTTCTCGGCGGCGGTATCATATAGAGGTTAAGAGAGAGGTAACCGTTCTTCTTCAGGTGGGCCAGATACTGCTCACAGGCCTCCACCGTGAAACGGTAGTCTTCCGCAAACCCGAACGGCGCGGCCAGCGATGGGCCCATGAGCGAGAGGTCGATCACGTCAAACTCCCTGTCTGATGTCGCAAGCCATGTTCTCCCAAGACCGGTCCAGGTATTCTCCTCATACATGCGCGATCCATGCGCGCGGCCATAGTCGCGCACCGCGCGTATGACCAGGGGATTTGAGTCCACCGCGGAGACAGTTCTTGCTCCGAACTTTTGGGCCGTGAGCACGGCAAGACCGGCCCGCGGTTCGATGATGAGTACATCTTGTTTCGGACCCAGATGATACGCCAGACTGGAGGGAAGGGCGCCAAGGAAGGCAAGCCTGCTCGTGTCCGCCTCATCGGTTATTGCGTGGAGGTCGCCTGCATCAATGGCAAGCCCAGTCTGGTTCGGCAGCGGCTTGAGGTAGGTAAAGCTCAGGCCCGGCGCGAACCTGATTGCCGGACTGGTGAACAGGTCCACGCGCGAGTAGGAGCTGTAGGCTGTGCCGAGACGCTCCGCGCCCGGGAACTGCAGGGCGAGGGAAAAGGGTTTGTACGGAGATATCCTGGGCTGAATGAATTGCGGGTGCATGAAGAGAACTGTCAGATTCACGGCAATGAGCAACAGGGATGCGGTCCGTGTCTTCCAATTGACGCGGGCCAGGAGCGCCAGGGCAGGGAGCATGGAGACGATGAACACGCTTGTTTCGGGCCCAGCCAGAGAGAGGAGCCAAACCATGGCGAGCGCGCCGGCGCCGGCCCCGAGAAGGTCCGAGGCGTAGATCGCGTTTGCCTTTTGCGATATCGCGGAATAGGCAAGGGACACGATCAATCCGAAGCAGAAGAACGGGATGCAGAGGATGATGTAATAGAGACCAATGGCGAGGAGCTGCAACCGGTCCCAGGAAAGCCGCGCCGGGTCGAAGGGCACGGCGTTGGCAAGGAGATATGATAGGGGGATGCTTGCGCTGAGCATGAGCCCGTAGAGGGGCAGCTTACGGATGTCCTTCAAGCCCGGGAAGACCGCGAGCGCGGTCCCACTGGCGGCGATGCCCAGCATGGCGATGCTGATGACCATGAAAGCGAAGTGATACCAGAGGGAAATGGAAAATATGCGCAGGAGCGCTATTTCAAAGGAAAGGCTTGCGAGCGAGGCGCTGAATATGAGCGTCAGGATTGCGCGGTTGTTCTCCTCGAATCTCGCCATGTGCTGATTTTATCATATTCGGATGGGATGAGTAGGGAGCCCGGAAACAACCCCGGTAGCCGGAGCTAAAAAAAATAATTTTTTGACACAGAAGTGTCGTCGTGAACTCAGCCGAACGGATGCCGAAATAGAAATGACAATCGTATTGATATGAAGTTGCCGCACGCTGTTCTCTGCTTGTGCCACGCTTCGCAAGAGTAGGGTATGTGACCTGTGCTCTCTGTGGATAAATCCCTTTGAAGGGTTTATTTCATTGCCCTCAGCTCTTCAAAGAACTTCCGGAACTCCTCCCGCTCATCGGTGATCCGGCACTTCGGGATCGACCTCAAAAACCACTTGCCGTAGCCTTTTGTCATAATGCGCGAGTCAAGCACGGCCACTGCCCCGCGATCGGTCTTGGTACGGATGAGCCTGCCGAAGCCCTGGCGGAAGAGGAGCGCCGCCTGCGGGACCTGATATTCGAAGAAAGGATTTTTAAGCCGCTCCATGCGCGCTTCCACAATGGGCTCGTCAGGCACGGCGAACGGCAGCTTCGCGATTACGACGCACTGAAGCGCGTCGCCCGGGGATGTCGATGCCCTGCCAGAAGGAGGCTGTGCCCATGAGCACGGCGTTTGGCGAGTTTTTGAACTGCTCGATCAGCCGGTAGGGCGGCATTTCCCCCTGGCAGAGAAATCCGAGTCCGGGCATTTCCCGCCGCAGCGTTTCCGCACTCTTTCTGAGCTGACCGTAGCTGGTGAAGAGCACGAGCGTTCTCCCTCGCGTGACGGACAGAACGGTGCTTAATTCTGCATCGAACTTTTCCTGATATCCGCTTGCCTGCTGATCATCAAGACCGGAGGCGATGTAGAGCAGTGCCTGGTTCTGGAAGTCAAAGGGCGAGTCGAGCAGCAATTCCATCGGTGCGTCAAGGCCGAGCCGGTTCTTGATATAGGTGAACGCCCCTGCAGCGGAGAGCGTGGCCGAGGTGAGCACGACCGTGTCTGTTTTTCCAAAAAGATTTTCCCGCAGTGTCTCCGCAACATCGATGGGCGAGGCAACGAGCCGGTACCGCATGTTCTCGCGCTCGGCCCAGTACACGAAGCCATCGGCGCTCTGGTCGAGATTCACCCGTATGGCGGTTGCAAAGGACTGCGCCCGGTTGGCCAGGGCCTTGATCTCGAGTTCCTCCTCCTGGGTCCCGGCTTTGAGCTGGAGGAGCGCGTCCCGGAGCTCCATGAGCGGTTCGCTCAGGATGTCCGGTACGATGTTCCTCCGCCTGATCCTGAGCGCCGGATTGTTGAGGAGCAGGGGCTGGAGGTTCAAAAAGAAGTTGTCCGATATGATGCGGAGGCCGTCAACCATGCCATGCACGATTTGCGTATCCGGGTCCTGTATGCTGAGACGCGTGAGCATGCCCCTGCGCGTGCGCTGGCTCAGAAGCGTGTCCAAGAGGTAGCGGACCGCGAAGTTCGTGACCTCGACCCCGAGATAATCCGTTGCTACATCCTCGATCTGGTGCGCCTCATCGAAGACTACGACCTTGTGCAGGGGCAGCACATTGCCGCCCGTTGCCATGTCGGCGAAGAAAAGGTGGTGGTTCGCCACGAGAATGTGCGCCTGTTGCTCGGCCGCTTTCGCCTTCATATAAAAGCAATCTTTATAGTACGAACAGTCCTTGCCGAAGCAGAGGTCCGCTTGTCTGCAAGCCTTGCCCCAGAGTCCCGCTGAAGGCTCTATGTCGAGCTCGCTCCGGAGCCCGGTGCGCGTCATGGTGGACCACGCAAAGAGGCGGTTCAGGGGCTCGATCTCGTTCTGTTCATAGAGGTTGCCGATGCGGAGGTGGTCGAATCTGCGCAAGCAGAGGTAGTTCTCGCCCCCCACGCAAAGCGCATAGCGAAAATCGCCGAGCACGGACCTCAGGAAAGGAAGGTCCTTGTCCACAAGCTGCTGCTGGAGAGCTTTGGTGTACGTCGCGACCACGGCGCGCTGGTTCTCCTCCCGCGCACGGAGCACCAGGGGAACAAGGTAGGCCAGACTCTTACCCACACCCGTGCCGGCCTCAACGATCAGATGTGTTTTATTCTCGAGCGCTTTCTCGACCGCCACCGCCATCTCACGCTGCTGCGGACGGTACTCGTAAGCCCGTTGCATGGCCAGCGCAATCATCCCCGATTCCCCGAAAAGCTTCAAGGTATTCATCGAAAGCAGATTAACACGGAGAACGGAAGAATGCAAATTCAAGTTGCACGATCCGGGTTTTACCGCCTTTTTCTTGCGCAAATTTGTCTGTTATGTTAGTATTGCAACCTGTATGCGCACTCTGTTAGCACTCATTGTTGTCTGTTTTCTTTCGTTGCCAGCCGGCACAGGCGCTGCTGAAAAGGGACTAACCGTAAAGGGCGTGCGATATGCTTCCTACGCCACGTTCACCCGGGTCGTTTTTGAGATAGAGACCGCGGCGCCCTATGTTCTGATACGCTCGACCGACGGGCGCAGCATTATGCTGAGTTCCTATGACGGCCCGTTCCTGCTCAAAACGCAGCTGCCGATGCTCCGTGACAGTGTGGTGCTCGGCCTGGAGTCGAGAGAAGAGGCGGGGAGGACCTCTGTTGTCATCCGCCTCGATGGAGCGGCCGGAGAGGTGAAGGACTTCGTGCTTCACGGGCCCGACCGGATCGTGATCGACATCACGAAGGGGGTGGCCCCGGTCACTGCACCTTCAGCGGATAAGCCAACGGTGATCGTGCTTGACCCCGGCCATGGAGGAAAAGACACCGGTATTGTTGCTCCGCAGGGACAGGAGAAGACGCTCACGCTGGAACTCGCGCTCTTGATCAGGAAGATCCTGCAGAAGGACCCGCACCTGAAGGTCGTTATGACCCGGGAAAAGGACCAGGCGCTCACGCCTGACGAACGGGCCGCAGCCTCGAACGAAGCCGGTGCACTGCTTTTTGTAAGCATCCACTCCGCGGCGAACGGTGGTTCGCGGGTCTTTATCCAGGACCTGCTTGATGAGCCCGAAACGCAGAAGGCCCGGCCGGTGGGCGTTGATTTCCTCGGCTACGAGGCCGGGAGCGAGCAGCGGGAGATGCTCTGGGGTAAACAGCAGGCGGCACATGCGCGCAGAGCGGGGTTCTTGGCCGGAAGGTTGCCCGTCAGCTTGCCGGGCAGGACAGCGCTGAGCCTGTGCAGGCCCCGCTGGTGCTGCTCAAGGCCGTGGATGCGGCAGCAGCCATGATCGAGATCGGCATGGAGACGGACCGGGTTCAGACGGCTGAGGCGATCGTAAAAGGGATCGAACAGTATGTCAGAGAGAAATGACCGGAGCATACAGAGCAGTCGGCTGCTGATCAGCACGGTGATCATCATTTTTGCCATCATCGCGTCAGGGGGGGGGCTGCTCTGGCTATGGATGAACTCAACCAAAACGGCCCCGGCGCCGGTGGAACAGGACCGGCAGCTCACGCAGCGGTTGCTGCGCGACGAGCCGCTTTCAATCACCCTGTATTACCCTCATGAGGGGATGCTCGCGGTGGTGCCGGCTCTGGTGAAGCGTCAGCCCGATGTGCAGTCGCTGGCGCGAGAAGCGCTCGCGGCCCTGTTCGCAGACCAGCGGGCCCAGCTGGAGCCGGTGCTGCGGGACATCAGGCTGCGGGAGCTGTATCTCGATAGTTCCGGCACGGCCTACATCGACCTCACCCCGGGTCGGCAAAAGGACGTGCGCGCATCGGCATGGGAGGAGCAGCTGGCGATCTACGCGCTTGTGAACACGCTCCTGCAGAATTTCCAGGAGATCAAGCAGGTTGTGTTGCTGCTCGACGGCGGGGAAGCGCAGACCCTGGCGGGGCACATGGATCTGTCGAGGACATTCGCAAAGACGGATGGACCTGGTGAAACAGTAAAGACAGGATCTTTTTTACCACAGAGGACGCAGAGGAAGGCAAAACAAGAACCATTTGGATGAAGATTTACGCGGATTACGTAGATAAATTCATGTATTTTAAAGCAGTCATGATCTGGAACTTTATTCGTTACTCCGACGTTATCCGCATCCCGGATATTGCATGAGGTTTCCTCTGCGTCCTCTGCGGTGAACAGGTTTAATTGGGTTTTCTATGCAAAAAGCGATCGGCATATTCGATTCCGGTATCGGCGGTCTCACGGTGCTCAAGGAGATTGTGCGAAAGCTCCCGGACGAGAACATCATTTACCTCGGCGATACGGCGCGGGTTCCCTACGGTATCCGCTCGGCTGAGACAGTGACGCGCTACAGCTTCGAAAACACGAATTTTCTGCTGTCCCAGGAGATCAAAATGCTTGTGGTCGCCTGCAACACGGCGACTGCGGTCAGCCTCGAGGCGGTGAAGAAGGAATTCCCGCTTCCTGTTATCGGCGTGCTCGAACCCGGCGCCCGTGCAGCGGTCGCGGCCACGAAGACCCGCAAGATAGGCATTATCGGCACCGAGGCCACGATCAACAGCGGCGCTTATGAGAGGGCCATAAAGCGGCTCGCGCCCGATGTCGAGGTAACGAGTATTGCCTGCCCGCTTTTTGTGTCGCTGGCCGAGGAGGGATGGACGGACAATGATGTGGCAGAACTCGTTGCGGAAAAATATCTTGCGCCGTTCCGGAAATCGGGTATTGATATGCTGGTGTTGGGTTGCACGCATTATCCGCTGCTCAAAACGGTGATCAGCAAGGCCATTGGCCCCGGGATCACCCTGATCGACTCGGCGACCGAAACAGCCAAGGAGGTGGCGGATGTGCTCGAGAAGCTTAAATGGCGAGGGAGCGGAAATAGTGAGGGGATTCGGAAATTTTATGTGACCGATACGCCTGCGCGTTTCGAGATGATAGGCAAGCGGTTTCTGAGCGATTCGCGGCTTCATGCGGAGCAGGTGAAGGTGGGAGGCGTATAGCGCGCGTTGGAAATCCGGAATTTTTTTTTGCACTACGACTGAGAGGAGATCTCGGGCAGTGAAGAAGATGGGAAGTTCAGAAAATAAGATGCCATGCATCGATTTCCCCGGCATCGTGTCTTCTCACACGCTCTTTAAATTTGGCATCATCTGTTCCGGATTGTACGATTGCCGGTGCTCTGAGGTGAATTTGTATGAAATCAGAATGTGAACGGACAAGAAAAGCGCTTCCCGATTATTTGCGTGGTCATGTGTTTCAGATCACGCGGAGCAGGATCGACAGGCATCTGCAAACCTGCGTGGTCTGCAGGTCCGAGTTCGAAGCGCTCAGGCGCATGGAGGAAACCCGTCAGATCTTGAACTACATCGACTCGCCTGGAGGAGTTGCGCACCGGCTAAAGGAAGGCGTTTTCGCGCTCGCAAAACTCAAGAAGATCCTGTATCGGCCTTTATGGCTCGCGGGGATCGTTCTTGTTGCCGCGGGTCTCACTTATTATGCCATGCAGCCGCGCCAGCTTGATCTTGAGATCGAGAGCATTGTGAAAACCACGCCTGCAAATACCGCCTCTGTTCCAGGAAAAGAGCCGACAAACGAGGCATCTGTCGCGACGAAGCCGGTGACCGGCGTGAACGGGCCTGTGCCGCAACCTGTCCCCGCGCAGACCATGGCACCGCTCGCGGTGAGTATAGTGCCGGTCAATGAGAGCGCTTCAATTCAGCGTATCAACGGGGTCATGAGCGGGCATGGGGCGCTTCGGAAGATGACGTTCAGCGATACGGACCGGCAGGTGTCCGGCGCACTGACTGCACAAGAACTCCTTGTGTTCTTCGACCGGATGGGAGAAGTAGCAAAGGTTCGCTACGATCGGAAACAATTTAAATCATTCCCCGCCGACCAAAAGATCCCGTTTGTCTTGACGCTGAAAGCAGCCCCCAAAAGCGTTGAAAAACATAAACCGGCATCGCTTCCGGTACAAAGCGCTGAAACATTCACCCCTGCCGAGACTGCCGCCCCTGCTCCGCTGGTGACCACTCCCGCAACCTCAGCCGCGCAGTAGCGGGAAACCGGCGGGACAGCATGCTCCCCGGCAGCGGACCTGATTGTTGACGGAGAAACGGAATTCATACGACGATGTCTCTTGACAGAGCATACCAGGAAACCATTGACTACCTTTATGCGCTCCAGAAGCACGGGATCAAACTTGCGCTGTCCAACAGCCACGCGCTGATGGCGCTCATGGGAGATCCGCACCGCAAATTCCGTTCTGTGCATGTTGCGGGTACGAACGGAAAGGGGTCGACGTCTGCGTTTATCGCGAGCATGCTGCAGGCTGCGGGATATCGCGTGGGGCTCTATACCTCTCCGCACCTGGTCAGTTTTACCGAGCGGATAAGGATCAACGCCATGTTGATCACCGAGGCAAAGGTCGTGGAGCTTGCGGGCCGGGTGCGGGATGCTGCCCGAAAGGCTGAAGTTCCCGACGGAATGGTCGCGTTCAGTCCCACGTTCTTCGAGGTCACGACCGCCATGGCATTCACGTACTTTGCGGAAGAAGGCGTGGACATTGCCGTGATCGAGGTCGGGATGGGCGGCAGGCTCGATTCCACGAACGTGATCACTCCGCTCGTTTCGGTGATCACGAACATTGAGCTTGAACACACTGAGTTCCTCGGAACCACGCTCAGGGAGATCGCCAGAGAAAAGGCGGGGGTCATCAAGCAGGGGGTCCCGGTTGTGACGGGCGCAATGCAGCAGGAGGTCATCACGGTCATCGAGTGGGAAGCCGCGGCCCGCGAGGCCGAGGTCTATCGATTGTCTAAAGATTTTATGCCGGTTCCTATCGCATCGCAGCGCGCGCAGATCTTTGATTACCGGGGGATCAATGCTTCTTACGAGAAGGTACGGATCAACATGCTCGGCAGGTATCAGGTGGACAATGCCAGCCTCGCCCTGGCGACGATTGAGTGTCTGCGCAACGTCGGGATCATTGTCGACGAGGCAGCTGTGCGCCGCGGTCTTGAGCAGGCCCGCTGGGAAGGGCGTCTGGAACTTATGGCGCGCAAGCCCGATATCTATCTTGATGGTGCCCACAACCCGGCATCGGCCCAAATGCTCGCGGCGACAGTCCGGGAAATGAAATCCGCGTACCGACGGACCATCCTCGTCATCGGTATTCTTCAAGACAAGGATTGTGGAGGGATCATAGCCGCGCTGGTCCCTCTTGCCGATCACGTGGTAGTGACGAAACCACAATATTCACGGGCAATGGAGGTGCAGGCGCTCGCATCGGCAATACGGAGGCTGCATGGCTCCGTTGACACCGCGGAAACGGTCGGTGAGGCCATCGCAATGGCCCGGGATAACGTATCGTTGGATGATCTGGTGCTCATCACCGGCTCACTATACATGGTAGGCGATGCCCGGGCGGTGTTCCACCCAGAAACAGACCGGCCCGGCCCGCTGCACGGGTTGAAGGGTTGATCCAAGCGTTAGGTGGCAAGAGTGTAAAAAAGTCTGGTGCGAGGCGTCAGAAGCGAAAAGTCAAGTTTTGCAGAGGCGCGAAGCGTTGATATGAGATCCAAGACAGTGCACATATTCGTCATGTTGTTTGTCGCCGCGATTCTGGTGGGACCACCCCGACACGCTTGGAGCGAGGTCCTTCCGAAGAAGATCCCGGTTACGGTGACAGCGGACACACTTGACTATGACAGGACCAACGACCGGTATGTTGCGATCGGGCACGTCAAGATCGAGCAGGAGGGCATCCATCTGGAAGCGGACAAGGTCGTGCTGGACAACAAAACGGGTGAGACAACGGCAGAAGGAAAGGTCTTCCTGCAGGATAAGGGCGACGTTATACATGCCGATAATATGAAGATGAATATCAACACCCGGGACGGCATCATTGTGAACGGCGATATGTTTATCAAGAAGGATAACCTCCACGTGAAAGGCAGCAGGATTGAACGGCGCTCTGAGACCGTCTATCATGTCGAGAAGGGCACTATCACCAGCTGCGATGATGAAGATTGGTTTTTGAAGGCCGATGTGCTGGATATCGACATGGAGAAGTATGCCACCGGCAGACATATGACGTTCAATGTGATGGGTGTTCCGATGATCTACACGCCCTACTTTCTATTTCCTGTACGCAGGCAGACAGGCTTTCTGTTGCCGGAGGGTATCGGATACAGCAGCCGCGACGGTTTTTTCATGGACAATGCGTTTTTCTGGGCCATATCGGATTACAAAGACATGACCATCTATTCGGATTACCGGGCGAAGACCGGGAACGGGACTGCGGTTGAATACCGCTACATGAATTCACGGGAGTCCATGGGCCAGATGTATTACAAATTTTTTGACCAGTTTCATACAAGCGAATCGCGATGGAATCTCCGGATTCAGCACCAGGAAGAGTTTGCCGAAGACCTCTCCGGCCGGGTGGACATCAACCTGGTTAGTGATGAGCACTACTTTTATGACCTCGATAGGAATCTTGAGAACAGATCTAAACCCTATCTCGACTCGAACGCTTTCTACGTTGAGCGCTGGAACACTGCTTCGCTCTATCTGATGGGACAGTATTCGACCGACCTCACCCGGACCAACGAAAAGACGGTCCAGAAACTGCCCGAACTGCGCTATACAATCTACGATGAAACCCTTGCCGGACCCCTTCACCTGAACTTTGAGGGGTCCGCAGCGAATTTTATTTCGCAGGGAGATGGGAACGCACGGCGTGTGGACTTCAATCCGCGGTTGATCGGCACGTTCGGCAGCAGCGGCCTGAACGTAACGCCGAACGTCGGTGCGCGGGCCACATTTTATGATCGAAGTGCCACGACGGTGGAACCCACGGAGCGAAAATATTTTTATGCGGGGGCTGATGTAAATGCCCGTGTTTCCCGCGTGTATGGCACTGATGGTGATGTCGGGATCGGGAAAGTGAGACATTCAGTGGAGCCGACTATATCATTCAACTATGTTCCCCATGTGGAGCAGGCTAATTTGCCTCAGTTCGATTCTGTGGACTTGGTGCCTCAGCAAAACCTTGTGAGTGTTGCGTTGATCAATCGGGTGACCGCGCACTATAAAGAAACGAAGGAGTCACCGAATTATACGACCTTTGATGTGATGGTTTTCAGGCTCTCCCGCTCCTATGATTTTGACATAGCGCGAGAGCACGGGGGTGTCGCCCATCCGGGTTCAGAGGTCCTCGGAGAACTCTACCTGAGGACGCCCAAGACGTTCAGCATGTCGGCGACCGGGAGTTACAATGCCTATGACCACGTCGTGTCTTCTCATTCTGAAACCGCGGATTTTACTGGAAAGGTCCTATCGCTGAACCTGACGCACTCTTTTACACAGGGAGGTGCGGAATACCTGATCAGCGGAGCGGGGCTGAAGCTCAGCAAGTGGAACCTGCACTCGCAGGTGTCGCGCGATATCCAGAACAAGAAGACTACGAATGAGGAATACCTTGTGCACTACACATCACAGTGCTGGGGATTAAGCGTGACGTATACTGTCATGCCGGGTGAATACCATTATAAGGCGATGATAGACTTGAAAGGCCTTGGCAGCAAAGGAGCAAAATAGGGGAGGGGGGTGCTGGCGTGGGAGACGAGATCATTGTGCTGATAACCACATCGACCGAGGATGAAGCCGCGAAGATCGGGACAGCGTTGGTGGACTGCCATCTTGCTGCCTGCGTTAATATCGTGCTGGGGGTTCGCTCGCTTTTTTTCTGGGAGGGCAAAACGCGGGATGAGCGGGAGACGCTGCTCATTTGCAAGAGCAGGCTGCTGCACATGGAGAACCTTGTAGCGCAGGTGAAATCGCTCCACTCCTATAACGTACCCGAGGTGATCGCGCTTCCGATCGTTGCGGGTTCGCGGGAGTACCTGGATTGGGTGAAGGATGCAACGAGGACGTGATCTGCATTACAGATTGTAGACTGGAAGTGGGGGATAATAAGGATATCGGCCGACAGTGGATTTTAGTTTATCGTAACCGGGCATGGAGTTTTTGATTGGATGTATGATAAAAAGATTAGGAAACAATTAATGTCCATTTACAGGGCTCTTTTTCGTGCTTATGGACCCCAGCACTGGTGGCCCGGAGATACACCCTTTGAGGTTCTGGTGGGCGCAGTGCTGACACAGAACACTTCATGGACGAATGTGGAAAAGGCCATTGCCAACCTCAAGCAGGAACGGGTCCTGACATTCTCGCGCATGCTCAACGTTGCGCCGGAAAAACTGGCTTTGCTCATACGGCCAAGCGGTTATTTCAACATTAAAACAAAGCGTCTTCGGAACTTGCTTTTGTTTATCCACACCAATTACTCTGATAGTCTTGTAAGAATGTTCTCAGCTGATCCCGCTCGGTTGCGTCAGCAATTGCTCGAAGTAAACGGCATTGGTCAAGAAACGGCCGACTCGATTCTGCTGTATGCGGGAGAAAAAGCGTTCTTTGTGGCTGACGCATATGCCAAGCGGATCTTTAGCAGGCAGGGGTTGATTGCGGATAATGCGGATTACAGTATAGTGCAGGGTCTCTTCATGGACAACCTAACCCAAAACGCCAGTTTTTATAATGAATATCATGCACTTATTGTAAGAATCGGGAAAGATCACTGCAAGAAAGTGAAACCCCTCTGCAGTGATTGTCCGATTCACCCGAAGTGTCGCAATCATGTGACAGACTCGGAAACTTGATACGTGGTTCAAGTTTGGAAATTGCACGTAACATATTGTTATTATTTAATTTTAACTATACACTTACTTGAATAATAGCTTGACAATTATTATTACTTTGTGTAAACTGTAAAAGGCTAGTTCTCGGAGGTTTGATGAGGGCAAAGAATTCAAGAAATTTGCAGAAAAAAGAGTATTTTACCATTATGTTTCTGCCCGGTCCGAACTCTCGGGTTCGAACACTGAGTATTTCCAAGTCCGCTCTTAAGACCGTTTTCCTTTCATTTGCGGCAGTACTTGTACTCTCCTTTTATCTGGTCTACGAATATAACGATGTAAAAGACAAGGTCTGGGAATTGCAATCCGTACGCGAAGAACTGATGCAGCAGAAAGCGCAGGTGCAGAGTTTTGCACTTAATCTGCTTGATTATAAACGTCAAATGTTTCTGCTTCGTGATCTTGATACAAAACTTCGGCGTGTCGTAAGCCTTGGTCCCCGGGACAAGGCTCAACAGGTGCTCGGCATCGGCGGACCTGACGAACTCGGCCTTCAGAACCTTGCTACCTTGGGCGAGAAAAAACAGGAAGAAGCTCTGAAAGAGATGCACCAGGAGTTGAGCCAGTTGAAGGGCGCTGCGTCACGTCAAGAGGCCAGTCTTCAGTTGTTGATCGAGTATTTTGAGGACAAACGGTCCCTGTATGCGTCAACACCCTCGGTGTGGCCGGTCCGCGGCTGGGTTACCTCACCCTTCGGGAACCGTACCTCGCCGTTCAGCGGCATTCTGAAGTTCCACGAAGGCATCGATATAGCAGCCCAGACCGGGACGCCGATCATGGCGCCTGCAGATGGTGTGGTGATCGCGTCCGGTTTTCACACCGGGTACGGCAACATGGTTGAGATCAGCCATGGATACGGTATAAAAACGATTTTTGCTCACAATTCACGGCTGAACGTCAAAGCAGGTCAGCGGGTCAAGCGCGGTGACGTAATCTCCTATTTGGGCGATTCCGGTTCGAGTACAGGTCCGCACCTCCATTACGAAGTGCGTTTGAACGGACTGCCAGTGAACCCAATGAGATATATGAATTAAGACACTATATTGTGAAAATCCAGGATTATCGTTTTTTTACATAAGATTCACATCCTTGTCTGGCCAGGGGAAAGAGCGTAGAGTAGTCGGTTAAAGCTCTTTCCCCTTTGTACTTCAATCATGTTTCGTTGTGTTGTGTCAGGAATGCTAAGGTTTTCAACGACGGACGCAAGCAAGGAAGGAGCAGGCATTATGTCGATGGGGAAAGTGAAGTGGTTCAATGAGTCGAAAGGATATGGTTTTATCGAACCGGACGGAGGCGGACGCGATGTGTTCGTGCACTACTCGGCAATCCAGGACGAGGGGTACAAAACACTCTCCGAAGGACAGCCTGTCGAGTACGAAATTATTCTGGGGGACAAAGGCCCTCAGGCATCAAATGTTCTGAAAGCTTCCTGACAACTATTATGCGCTGCGAAATGCGCGGATAAATTAGTACTATTAATGAAAACCCCGAAGGCTCCTCTCTTCGGGGTTTTTTTATCCATTGATCAATTCACGCGATAAGAGTTAACTTCCGGCGCATTGCCGGTACTGCCGATAATAAATTCAAGAAAAAGGTGGATGAAAGAGGAGGAATTTGAGCTGATCGGAAATCTATCGTTTCGAAATTTGCATGGGCTGCGTCGTTCTCGATAACCCCGGCCTTGAGTCACATATCGAACGTGTTGGTCATGACAGAACATAAGTCTATGATAGGGATCCGAATACATCATACCGCTGTTATCGTCTTTTTCCTTGCCGAATGTTGCTCAAACAGAACTTCTTTCATCAAAGCGCATGCATCAATGACCTTTGGGTTCGACACGCGGTAGTAAATATTGACTCCATCCCGTCGTGAGGTGAGGATTCCTTTATGCCGCATCACCGCGAGATGCTGTGAGACATTCGCCTTTGAAGCGCCGAGGGCCGTCACTAATTCGGTGACCGTCTTTTCTTCGGTTTTAAGGGTGTTCAGGATTTCGATTCTTTTGGGGTTGGTGAGGATCTTGCAAATCTCCGCCTGCATTTCGTATAATGCTTTTTCGGTGACGAGTATTTTCATAGTCTATAATTCTCGTATTGACGGTCGTCGGGGAAAAGAATTTAAACCGCCTCTTTGTTTTATGGATACCTAAAACTGTATCCACATTAGTTGCGGACTACTCCGGTCAGTGGTCAATCCGCCGCACTCATTGATTTTATCATACCATAGAATTATAATTATATCCAATACTATTGTGAGACAAGACACCGATGTCTTCTTGCAGTCCCTGTGGTTGTTTGTACGGACCTTAGTTGTTAAGAAAATACTATTAAAGAGTCGGGAAAAGGTGTATAAGATTATCAGTTTAATCAAATTTGGCATATTAATAAAGGAGAATAAACCATGACCAAAGAGAAAGTTGAAGAGGCATTGAAACAAGTGAGACCAGCACTCCAGCGTGATGGTGGTGATATCGAACTCGTGAGCGTTGAAGATAACGGCACGGTGAAAGTAAGGCTCAAAGGCGCCTGCGGGTCGTGTCCTATGTCCACAATGACGCTCAAGATGGGTGTGGAGAAGCACCTAAAGGCGCAGTTCCCCGAGCTTAAGGAAGTCGTTCAGGTAGCATAAGGTATACCTCTAAAATTCACGCTGTTGTTCAAATCAAGTTCATGTTCGGAGTTCCTTTCCCGAGCCTGCCGAGAGGCTCAGCATAAGCGGAAAAAAGTATCAACGCATTAATGACATTTTTAATCAAAACCCCGATCGCTCGGGCTGCCGATAGACAGCGGGTTTGTTTGAGCAACCGTCTGGCAAAGCGAGGTGCCCCGAGGACATCAGTTACACCGCTTTACCACATTCTTATTTGATTTCATTCGCTTGGACTGTCGGAAATCCCCCCAAAATACTCCCTTGGTCATGAACGTGTTCTGGATCATCCTGGCTCGGACGCGAAGAAGGCTATCAGTGCGCTCATTTTTCATCCCTCAAGACGATTAATCTCTTCCGATACTTGTCTTTTTTGGGGTTGCCGAGACATCCTAATGACCATGTATAAGCGATGAACGCCTTTGATGTTACTAAATGAAACGCTATTAGATTGAAGCGAACCATTTAGAAAATTGCTAACAAAATTCGCTTGACACTTCGACCTCATTCTGTTATAAACTCCACGGCTTTTCGTAGAAGTTCTCAAGCGATAATTTCACTAGCTGTAATCTCAATGTTATAACATAATGGCAGGTGAGACAGAATGGAAGCTACGACAGTACACGCGCGCGATACATTCAGCGGAGGTGTGCATCCTGCTGATAACAAGCACCTCACTGCACATAAGCCAACCGTTGCCGCAGCCATTCCCAAACGAGCAATCATTCCCCTGAGCCAGCATATCGGCGCCCCCACCAAGCCCCTCGTTGTCATTGGACAGGAAGTAAAAAAAGGAGAAAAGATCGGTGAGACCACCGGCTTTGTCTCGGCGCCCGTCCATGCATCTATCTCCGGCAAGGTGACGGCCATCGGCAATTTCCCGCACATCCTCGGTTCGGACATGCCTTCGATCGTTATCGAGAGTGACGGCAAGGATGAGTGGGTGGCCGGTCTCAAGGAAACGCCCGACTACAACGTATTAAGCCCCGATGAGCTCAAGAAACTTGTGCTCGGATGCCGGCATCGTCGGCATGGGCGGGGCCACGTTCCCGACACATGTGAAGCTTTCTCCTCCCAAAGAGAAACCGATCGACGTGGTGATCCTGAACGGAGCAGAGTGCGAACCCTTTCTGACCTCCGACCACCGGCTCATGCTCGAACGACCGAACGAGATCATTGAGGGGCTCAAGATCCTCATGCGGATCCTGAATGTCAGCAAGGGATATATTGGTATCGAGGCAAACAAGCCGGATGCTATCGATGTCATGACCAAGGCTGCGGCAGGATCGCCGGAAATAAAAGTCTGGCCCGTCAAGGTAAAGTACCCGCAGGGCGCTGAGAAGATGCTCATTAAAGCGATCGCCGGCAGAACGGTCCCCGCAGGCAGCCTGCCCATGGATGTGGGCGTGGTGGTGCAGAACGTCGGCACTGCCGAGGCTATCTACAATGCAGTACGCTTCGGCAGGCCGCTCATCGAACGCTACGTTACCGTGACCGGCAGGGGAGTCAAGGACCCGAAGAACTTTCTCGTCCGTATCGGCACGCAGTTCTCCCAACTCATCGAAGAAGCGGGCGGCCTTACTGACGAGGCGGCTAAGGTGATCTCCGGCGGCCCCATGATGGGAATGAGCCAATATACGCTCGATGTACCCGTGATCAAAGGTACGTCCGGCATTACCGTCCTTCCGAAATCCGAGGTAGGTATAAAATCCTACGGACCCTGTATTCGCTGCGGCAGGTGTATTGATGCCTGCCCTATGAAGCTTCAGCCATCTCTTCTCGGGATCTATGTTGAGAAGGGCCATTACGAAGATGCAAAGGACTACAACCTGATGGACTGCTTTGAGTGCGGTTCCTGCACCTTTGTCTGCCCGGCCAACCGGCCTATGGTGCAGTGGGTGAAAAAGGCGAAAAAGGAACTGGCGAAGAAGAAAAATTAAAAACGCATAGTGCAAGCGCAGAGAGCATAGAGTGGAAAGCAATACACTCTGGCCCATGCCTATGCGTTCCTGAGAGAGGTTAAAGGGATGGAAGCACCCGCAAAAGAGCAACCCAAAGAACAACCGCAAAGAACCACATAAACTGATTGTCTCGATCGGTCCGCACATGCATGACGAGGAGAACACTGCCAAGATCATGTGGACCGTGAGCGGCGCGCTGCTTCCCGCCACGCTTATGTCGGTCTACTATTTTGGAATGCCGGCCATCCAGGTCATTCTCGTCTGCATCGTGACCTCCCTCCTGACCGAGGCAGGGATGCAAAGGCTGCTCAAGAAGCCCATTACGCTCTCCGACGGAAGCGCATTCTTGACCGGCCTGCTCCTCGCCATGAACCTTCCTGCTAATGCACCGTTCTACATTCCGTTCATCGGATCCTTCGTGGCCATCATGATCGCCAAGCATCTTTTCGGCGGTCTCGGCTTCAATATTTTCAACCCGGCTCTCGTTGGACGTGCTTTTGTCCTAGTCAGCTTCGCTAAGATCATGACCACGTTCGTTTCGCCGGCAGCCACGTTCATGGCGCTTGATGCCAAGACCACCGCCACGCCGCTTGTTCTCCTTAAAGAGGAGGGGATGTCGAAGCTGCTCGAGATATACCATACCAAGGCTGCCTTGTATCAGGACCTGTTCCTCGGCAACCGGGCAGGGTCACTCGGTGAAACGTCGGTGATCGCGCTGCTGCTCGGCGCGGCGTTTCTCATGCTGAAGCGGTATATCACGTGGCACATCCCGGTCACGTTCATCGCAACGGTCGGTATCCTTACCTGGATCTTCGGCGGCAAAGAAGGTCTTATGACCGGTGATCCAATTCTCCATATGATGTCCGGCGGTCTCATCCTCGGCGCCTTCTTCATGGCAACTGACTATGTGACCGGACCCTCGGTCCGGAACGCGCAGATAGTGTTTGGCATCGCGTGCGGTATTCTCACCGTGCTGATCCGCCTGAAGGGCGGCTATCCTGAGGGCGTGATGTTCGCCATCCTTCTCATGAACTGCTTCGCGCCGCTCCTCGACCGGGGTATGAGGAGCGCGGTCTTTGGCAAGGCCGAGGCCAAGGGGGTGAAGAAATGAAAGATATGCTGAAAATAACCCTGAGCCTGGTCGCCATCTTCGTCGTTGCGGGATTGATCATGGGGCTTACCTACAAATTTACCTATCCCGGTGCGGTTCCAGGCGGAAAAAAAGGAAAAGGAAGAGGCCCTGAAAGAGATGGCGCCCGATGCAACTGATCCCATTAAAGTTGCGGGGAAATGGTCCGCTGACAACAAGCCCTATGAATATTTTGAGGCAACCGCCGGCGGGAAGCCGGTAGCGTATATCGCGAGCACCGCGGGCAAGGGATATTCGAGTTTCATCAAGATGCTCGTTTCTCTCAGTCCCGATCTTAAGATCAGAGATGTCAAGATCCTTGGCCATGAAGAGACCCCCGGTCTCGGGGACCAGGTCGAGGACAAGAGTTTTCTCGACCAGTTCAAGGGGAAATCCCTTTCCCAGATCGTACTGGTGAAGGGTGAAACGAAGGAAAATATCCAGGCCGTGTCCGGCGCCACGTATTCGAGCCGCGGGGTGACAAAAGGCGTTAAAGAGGCCGCGCAGGTGCTTATCGATAAGTACGGCGCGGGCATCAAGTCAGCGATGCAGGAGGTGACGAAGTGAGCGACAACGTGAGCTACTGGACCCTGTTCAAGAATGGCATCTTCGGGGAAAATCCGGTCTTCAGGCTCGCACTCTCTCTGTGTCCAGCCGTGGCCGTTACAAGCGGAGTGAAAAATGGCTTCCTGATGGGCGTCGCGGTCTTATTCGTCATGACCATGACGAACGTGACGGTTTCCCTGCTCCGGAACTTTATCAGCCCGAAAGTCCGTATCCCTTCCTACGTATTCATCACCGCCACGTGGGTCACCGTGATCGATCAGGTGATGGCGGCCTATCAAAGAGCGGTGTACAAGGAAATGGGCCTCTATATCATGCTCATCGTCGCCTTTGCCATCATCCTTTCCCGGGCGGAGATGTTCGCGAGCAAGAACAAGCTCCTGCCGTCCTTCATTGACGGGGTGGGAATGGGAATCGGCTTTCTGCTTGCCCTGTGCCTTCTCGGCGTGTTCAGGGAGTTTCTCGGCAAGGGGTCGCTCTGGGGCTTCCACATCCTGCCGATAAAACCGCTGCTTATCATGATCATGCCGACAGGCGGTTTCTTCGCCATGGGCCTCATGATGGGCTGGCTCAACTGGATGGACCGGAAGTTCTTCGGCGGCACCGGTGGCGGCGGGGGTGGACACCATTAGCGCTGGCGCACAATTGAATATTGGAAATTTTAAATTGGAAATTGTAACATGTAAGGGTTGATTCCGAATGAGTCTGCAAATTTAAAATTTCCAATTTCCAATCTTCAATTTACAATTTACCCGGAGGGTATACCATGCTGCAGCATGTCCTGACAATATTTATCGCATCAGCGCTCATTAATAATTTCGTTTTTTCCCGCTATCTCGGTCTCTGCATTTTCTTCGGCGTGACCAAGAAGATGGAAACATCCATCGGGATGAGTTTTACCTTTACGGCCGTCATGCTTATTTCTGCATCCCTGAACTGGCTTATTTATAACTATGTCATGATCCCCTATAATCTCGGGTTTTTGAAGATCGTTATTTTCATCGGTGTGATCGCCGCTTTCGTGCAGGCTGCCGATACGATCATGAAGAAAGTCGCCCCGGCGCTGTACTACAAGCTTGGCATCTATCTCGCGCTGATCGTCACGAACTGCGTTATCCTGGCGGTGCCGCTGCTCAACGCGGATGAAAATTACGGCTTTTTCGAGAGCCTGGCGCTCGCCCTGGGATCGGGTCTTGGTTTCAGCATGGCGCTCATTATCATGGCGAGCATCCGGGAAAAGCTTGAACTTGCCGATGTGCCCAAGTCATTTCAGGGACTGCCCATTTCATTCGTATTGACCGGGCTGATCGCACTTGCATTCCTGGGCTTTTCCGGGATGATCACGCTGTAAGGTTTTAAATCCGCCACAAAGGCACAAAGACACGAAGGAGCAAAAAACAGCTCTCGATGACTTCGTGCCAAAATGAAGGTGTATAACTATGATAGAACAATTACTGCATATCATGACACAGGCGTTCTCGCATGCGCTGTCAATTTTCGCCAATAAGCTGATACCCCTCGTCGAGGCCGGCGGTGCGGCGGAGTCCGGAAACGTCCCCGTGTCAACGGTGTATATCACCTTGCTCGTGCTTGCAGGGCTCGGCATTGTTTTTGGCGTGGCATTGGCCATCGTGGCCGCGCGGTTCGTCGTCAAGGTTGATCCCAAGGTGGAGCAGGTGCGCAACACGCTTCCCGGCGCAAACTGTGGCGCCTGCGGCTTCGCGGGCTGCATGGGATATGCCGAGGCTGTGGTGGGGAACCCCGATGTCGCCGTGAGCATGTGCGCTCCCGGTAAATCGCCGGTTGCCGAGAAGATCGCCGAGATCACCGGCAAGAAGGCTGAAAAGGTTGAACCGAAGATCGCCCGCGTCTTCTGCCAGGGCGGCAACTCCCTGAGCCAGCGGAAATTCATCTACACCGGCGTTATGGACTGCACGGCAGCGGTGCTCGCGGCAGGCGGCGACAAGTCCTGCGATTACGGATGCCTTGGATACGCCACCTGTATGCGCGCCTGCCCCTTCGATGCGATCAGGATGAGCGCCGATAACCTGCCGATCATCAGCAAGGAGAAGTGCACCGCCTGCGGCAAGTGCGTTGCCGCCTGTCCGAAGCAGGTGATCGAACTCGCCAGTGGAATCCAAGGCCGTGGTGATCAGCTGCCACAGCAGGGACAAGGGCATCGACGTCAAGAAGAAGTGCCAGGTCGGCTGCATTGCATGCGGCATCTGCGTCAGGACCTGTCCGGTGGACGCCATCAAGATCGACAACAACCTGGCGCGGATCGACCATGCCAAATGCATAGTCTGCGGCCTCTGCGTCAGGAAATGTCCGACGAGCGCGATCCGCGATTATATCCCGGCACGGCCCAAGGCATACATCGATCCATCAAAGTGTATCGGCATCGATGTGTGTGAAAAGGTCTGCCCGGTCAGCGCCATCTCCGGAGAGATCCGATCGGTGCATGTCGTTAACCAGGAGAAGTGCATTGGTTGCAGAATGTGCGAGTCCCGGTGCCCCAAGAAGGCCATTACGATGGTTGCTGCGCCTTCCTCCGACACGGTGAAGAAGCCCGCACAGAAGAAGGAGCCTGTCGCGGTTTAAGATCTCATCAACTTTGATAAGAGAAGGGGATGCGCAAAGCGCATTCCCTTTTTTTTATAAATACACAGGAACAAAAAAATCAGTAAGGTGAAAGGGGGAACATTGGAGAGATGGAGAACGAGAATTCCCTATTCCTCATTATCGGTTTGTTTTTGAAATGAGTGGTACTTTTATTTCAGAAAAGCGGATCGACGACATTTCTTTTTCTGCTTGACAAAATTCCGCGCTTAGGTTAAAAACAGACTCATTCGTCATTCTGCTCAATTTCGACATGATCATTTTTCGGAGGTACACATGAATCCTGATGATATCAAATACCATAGGGAGCACGCCTGGGTTCGAGCAGAAGGCAAGCGTGCTACTATCGGCATCACCGACTACGCACAACAGCAGATGGGCGATATCGTATATATCGATCTGCCTGAGGTTGATACCGAGATCGATGCTGACTCGGAACTGTCCGAGGTCGAGTCCACCAAGGCCACCTCACCCGTGGTCAGTCCGGTATCGGGCACGGTCGTGGAGGTGAATGAGGACCTGGCCGACTCGCCGGAGATCATCAATGAAGATCCCTACGGCAACGGCTGGCTTGTCGTGCTCGAGATGGGCGATCCCACGGAGTTGAACGACCTGATGACCAAGTTGGAGTACGAGAAGTTTCTGAAGGAAGAAGAGTCGAAGTAGAAGAGCGTTTCTGGAGCGGCATAATGTCATGAGACAACCGAAAGGGAGAGTGAATACTCTCCCTTTTTTATATTACGGTCCGCAAGGGAAATTTTACCACGGAGGCACGGAGGAAGGCCAGAACGTGAGAGGTTAGCACAGCCAGATATATTTATTTAAACTCTTCTCCTCTCCCTTATACGTTGCTTTATTTATTATAGTCTTCGTGTTCTCTGTGAACCCGCGGTTCCATAAGGCATTTCGCTTACCAGTGAAGGAGCATATCATGCCAGTAAAACTCACAATCATAGGCGCAGGACCCGGCGGTTATGTGGCCGCGATCCGAGCGGCCCAGAAGGGCGCGGCAGTGACGGTCGTTGAAGGGGCTGAAGTGGGCGGAACCTGTCTGAACTGGGGATGCATACCCACGAAGACCCTTATCGCGTCAGCCGAGGCGCTCGAGCGCACACGGAACGCTGCCGATTTCGGCATCCAGGTCTCGGGTGAGGTCGGCTATAACCTGGCGAAGATCCGCGAGCGCAAGGACAGGATCGTTTCCACTCAGGTCAAGGGCATCCGTGGCCTGTTCAAGAGCTGGGGTGTAAACCTCATTGAGGGCCGCGGCTCGATGCTCTCGCCCGATATCGTTCGGGTTGTGCGGAAGGACGGCACGACCATGGATGTGAAGTCAGACAAGGTCATTATCGCTACAGGCTCTCGGCCTGCCACACTGCCCGGTTTCCCGTTTGACGGAGAGAGCGTGATCACGAGCGATGAAGCAACCCAGCTTACGAGCATACCAAAAAGCCTGCTGATCGTCGGTGCAGGCGTGATCGGTTCCGAGTTCGCATTCATCTACAACGCCTTCGGCGCAGAAGTGACCATGGTCGAGATGATGGCGAACGCAATCTCGACCGAGGATGAGGAGATGTCCGGAATCCTCGAACGGGAGCTCAAAAAGGCGAAGATCAAACTCGTGACGAACGTCAAGGTGAACAAGGTGGAAAAAGGCACGGACGGCATGATGATCGCGAAGCTCTCGAACGGGACAGAGGTCAGGATCGAACGGATACTCGTTTCCATCGGACGGAGCATGAACTCGGAAAATCTCGGGCTTGATGATGTCGGCGTGGTCATCGGCAAGCGCGGTGAGATCACGGTAAATGAAAAGATGGAGACGAACGTGCCGGGCATCTACGCGGTCGGCGACGTGACGGGGAACATGATGCTGGCACATGTCGCGTCGCAGCAGGGCCTCGTGGCAGCGGATAACGCGCTCGGCGGAGATTCCCGTATGGATTATAGCGTCGTCCCGGCCGGCATCTTCACCATGCCCGAGATCGGCAGCGTCGGGCTCAGGGAAAAGCAGGCCATCGAGAAGGGCATCAGATATCGTGTAGGCAGGTTCCAGTTCCGGGGGCTCGGCAAGGCGCACGCCATGGGCGAGATCGTTGGAATGGTGAAGATCATCGCTGATGAAGCCACGGACAAGGTCCTCGGAGTTCATATCTGCGGCGCCCATGCAACTGACCTGATCCACGAGGGTGCTCTGGCCATGCAGATGGGCGCCACGGCAAAACAGCTCGGGGAGATGATCCATGCGCATCCTACGCTTGCAGAGGCCATGATGGAGGCGGCTGAAGACGTGCACAAGATGGCGATTCATGTGATGAAGGGAAAGTAATCAGGAGTCAGATGTCAGAAGTCAGAACATTGCATACCAGAAGCCTTTTATCAGATCGTCATTCCCGCGAACGCGGGAATCCAGTCAGAAAGTTTGGGTTGAGATAGGATTAACGCCACTTGAGTCGTTCATGCCGTCAGCTGCATCCGGTTGCCAACCACATCTCACTACCTGTCAGTACTTATACGCTTCGTCTCGTGTGCTATGCGCTGCATATTCATTGCACGGTCTTCTTCTCGCCGGCGGACGTCGCGCTGATCCGCTGGTCCGGAGGTTTCACTTCAATTGCGCTCGCGGGAGCTGAAGAAGCGGCCTGAGGCCTCACCTCAACTGCGCCGCCAGGAGCCTGAGCAGCGTTCTGCAGTTTAACCAGATGTCGTGGCTTTTTTCCCTGCGTGCTTTTCACGGGCTCGACCGGGGCGGCGAGGGCCTCGGCCGACGATGTATCTACCTGCTGTTCTTTTACAACTCGTATGATTTTAGGGTCGTCGATAAAGGGCGTATAATTCGGCAAGGTAAATTGGACCTCGTCTTGTTCTTTGATCAGGAGATCGACCTCACCAGTCTTTTGTTTGAAGGTTGCCACCAGTGCGCCTTCGGGTGTACTCACGGTCAGAAGAAGAGCATCCCCCTTTTTCTCCTTCACGATAACGGTCCCCTTGAGCACGGTTTCATTTCCCGCCATTGATTCGGGGAGGTAGGGCTGCACGTATTTGGGCAGGTAAATCGTGCACAGGATACCCAATATTAATCCGAAGACGAACGATGGAATTCGAGACGGTTTATTATGCATGAAATGGCCTCCTTAAGGTACTCCCGGGGTCGGACGATACAGGGTATTCGGCATGGGCCACAATTGAAAAGCCCGATGCAAGTGCAAACAGGCTTTCGTTCGAGAAAAGGTAAAGCTTGGAGCATCACGATAGCCCTGGCAGCGCATGCCCCTAAGACGCGAAGAAACCCTTCTTCGGTTTCGGCTCCTTGGGCGAGAAGAAACTCTTCTTTTGCTTCGGCTCCTCTTTTAGTTCGGTTTTTTGTTCCGGTATGGGTATCCGTTCTGCGCGGGCAAGCTGAGCAGATTCTCTTTCCGCTCCGACACGGGTAACGTTGCCTTCCATTTTTGCTCCCTTTTGAATGAAGAGCGCTTCCTTATACAAAATTTCCCCCTTGCCGCGCGCGGCGTCCCCGAGCTCCACCTCGTTGCTCTCAAGGCTGCCGGTGAACTCTCCGTTCATGTGGATCTTGTCTTTTGCCTGGATCTTGCCGCCGAGAAACTTGCCGGTTATCTTCACGTACCCTCCGGCGCTGATATTCCCTCCGCTCAATTCGCCTTCGATCTCGACGCTTCCGCCCTTGGCATCGATGTTACCCTTGCACGTGCCCTTGATGAAGATGCTTGCATTGTTCTCGGCAGTGATATTACCCTCGATGTCGCCGTTCATCTGGAGATCCTGGCTGACGTGCATGTTGCCGGTAATCTTGCTTCCCTTGCATATCGTGTTAATCCCCTGCTCGGCGGTTGCAACTGCGCTTGCCGCGATATTCTTCTCCGTTGCCCTGACCTCGATCATCTCTTCCTGTTTTAGCATCTTCTATCCTCCCCCGATAATCGTATTCGATTGGTCGTCCGATAAAGCCGCCATATCATGCAAGTCTGCGTCATACAAAAATCTCGCCAGTTTTATCAGGATGATTTTATCGGATTGGGAGAAAATAATATGTGATCGATATCACCTTCTGGATCCTCCTCTATTCGGGCTACCTATATATCCCCTATATCCCCGCGTCGAAAACAATCGCGATAAGGAGCCAGAGAATGACCAAGAGCCACCTCATTAAATATCGAACTTGGAACCTTGAACCTTGAACCTGAATCGGTATACACATTTAATAATTAGCCTCGATTGTCATCTGTACCGTGCAACCCTTCTCATTCACGATCTCTTCCGATTGACAATGAACTTAGAAAAGAATAGACTTCTTCCTGTACTCGTTTGCAGTTGCATTTCATTGAAATGTGTCATATTTCATTCCGTATTTATTGAAATACCCTTAAAATAGCCATCGCCATCGTTGACATCGCTATACATCAGGTATATATTTGTCTGGAATACTAAGAATTATGTGGTATGTTCATTGCTGTACAGGACAACCTCTGGTCAAACCAATTTCACGGAGGAGGTCCATAATGATGCGAAAGAGCATTATTGTTCGACGAGGTGATATGGAGAACAAAACTATATTTGAGAGAACATTGTTCAATAAAAACGGCCCTCAGACAGAGGAAATTCTTACTATTGTTCTGAACAATATTACGCAAGGTATGGTCGTTGTTGGGCCGAACTATGCAGTGCTGGCTTTCAACCATCAGTTGGAAGCGCTTTTTGGGTTGCAGCAGGGAACAATCGAGGTAGGCCGCGATTTCAGAGATATCCTCAAGAGATGGGCTGATGTGACGGGACAAACACAGGATATCCTTAAACAGACTTTGCAAGAACTTGATATGCCCAATCCCTTTGAAATTGAATTTCCGCAAACGGTCCTAGGGATTAATCAATGGTGCCATCTGGCCCATATCCCGTTGCCTTCAAAGGGATTTGTGAGGACATATTCCGATATCACTGCGAGAAAAAAGGCTGATGAGCAGCATAGGTATGACGCCTTCCACGATCCTCTGACGGGCCTTCCGAACCGGGCACTTTTCATGGACCGGCTCCAACACGTCATCACCGCGTCGCAACGACGGCTCGGCGCTTCTAACTATGCAGTCTTTTTCCTCGACCTGGACCGCTTTAAAATCATCAACGACAGCCATGGTCATTCTATCGGCGATCAACTCCTCGTTGTGGTCGGTCGCAAGCTGGCCGATTGCATCCGGCCCGGAGATACCATCGCCCGACTCGGAGGCGATGAATTTGCCCTTCTCCTGCAGAACATCAATGATATCGCCTACACGGTCAATGTTGCCGAGCGGATCCGGGAAAAATTGGCTGTTCCGCTCGATATCAAAGGACATAGATTATTTACCTCGATCAGCATAGGAATCGCGTTAGGCTCGGAGGACTATGAGCGGCCGGAACAGGTCCTGCGCGACGCTGACATCGCGATGTACGAGGCAAAAGGACGGGGAAATGCATCGTATGAAATCTTCGATATCAAGCTGCATGCCAATATCCTGGACCGGATGCAGCTGGTAGACGACCTGCGGGGAGCAGTCGACAAGAAGGAACTTACTCTCTTCTATCAGCCTATCATCGACCTGAACACGCAACAGTTGACGGGATTTGAAGCACTCGTTCGCTGGAATCATCCGACGCGCGGCCTCATCTACCCCATGGAGTTCATCCCCCTGGCAGAGGAGCAGGGACTCATCTATCAGATCGGATCATGGATCCTTCACGAAGCCTGCCGCGAGCTGAAATTGCTACAGGTGCGGTATCCGGCGCAACCACCGCTCAATATGAGCATCAATATTTCAAGCAGGCAATTCTCCCAACAGGATCTTGTCAACATACTCTCCGGATTTCTCGCGGAGACGGGTGTTGATCCGCACTCCGTGATATTGGAAATCACCGAGAGCATGATCATGCAGAACGTTAATGCTGCCGTGGATACAATGAACCGGCTGCGAAACATGGGGATACAGATCCATATTGATGATTTCGGCACCGGGCATTCTTCGTTGAGCTACCTTCAACTCTTTCCGGTCAGTGCGCTCAAGATCGACCGCAGTTTCATCAAAAAACTTACCGCCAACGGCGAGAATCAGGAGATCATCACACACATTGTTGCCCTGGCAAAGAGCCTGAACTTCGACGTGATTGCCGAAGGAGTCGAAATGGAACACCAATTAGCCAATATCAAGAACCTGCACTGCGGCTACGGCCAGGGCTTCTTCTTTGCCCGTCCCATGGCGTTCAATGCAATAGACGCGTGGATGCAAGAGCAGAAGCATCAAATATGAGACATAATTATTCGGGATCATATGCATACTTATTGGATCCGTTCTGATCGCCGGTTAAGCGTATGTTTCAAATTGTATTCTATATCTCCTGTCCATCGGTCGCCGTTGCAGAGTAGTAGGTGAACTGCGGAGAGTCAGTTCCACAATGAAAGTGCCGGATTCCGGTTGTACATTGCTACGAGCTTTTCTTCCTGTATTCTTGGAGTTTCTATTCTTAGCAACGCTGTAATTATCAACCCGTATTCTGCACCATCTACCCATCCTCTAACGATATGACATACCGTTATGTCATCATTGTCATCGCTGGAATCGGTCATATATTTGTTAGTAAAGTACAACTTGCTGCGAGGTACCATCTCAGCCGATTTCACGGCTCACACGGGCATCGCATTCTTCTCGTTCTTTGGTGCTGTTCATTCGGACGAGGTAATCATAACTGCCCGAAGCGCAGTTTAAAGGAACCATTATGAGTCCAGCATCGTTTAGATATGCAACAGTCGAAATCTATTTATCAAAATTAACTATACTAAAGACTGAGGATATAATAGGATCATTCCGCTTTAATCATTGACTTAGTTTGTGCAGAGTTGCATTATGTATGATCTACCGGCGAAGCATTGCAGTCAAGCAGAAAAGCAACAATCGACAACGAGATAATATTTGGACCTTACTTTTCAACATGAGAGTATTGGTTGCGGGATTGCATCAATCATGAAAAACCGCATGTTCATGAACAATTTAATTTTCAAATGAAGTAGGATGGTGGCTGTTCGGCTATCTTTTTGATAATCGAAGTCAGAGGAATTTTAAGATTGGCTTACTTTTTAAAAAAATTATTGTCGAAAGGCAGCGTTTCGAAATGAAAGAGTTTAGAAATCTGGCATTTGTAATAATTGGTATCTTGATCAGCCTCACTCTTCTTTCTTGTGGTGGCGGCGGTAGTGGTGGCGGTGGCGGCAGTAGTGGAGGCGGTGGCGGAAATTCTTCTGCAACAGTCATAACCGGGCATGTCGTGGATGGGTTCGTTTCGGGAGCCACGGTAACTGCCTATCAGGTGAATGCTAACGGAACTCAGGGGGGGCAAATTGGAACATCTGTTCAGACTGACCAAACTGGAGACTATACCCTTAATCTGGGGACTTACTCCGGGCCTGTTTTATTAACCAGTACAGGAGGGACCTATATCGATACGGTGACAGGAACGACGATCGATCTGACCAGTTCTTCATTGATTTTATCTACAATCGTGCCGAATGCATCCGGAAATGTGACTGTCGAGATTAATCCTTTAACCACCATGGCAGCTAACGTGGCATTGACTTTAGCCGGTCAGGGAACCCCCGTGGCGACCGCGGCGGATGCCGCGAACACGTCGATTCAAAATTATTTTGCAATTCCGTCGTCTATTTTAACTACAGCATTGGTAAACTTGAATACGACCGGTTGCAATCCAGGAGCGAATCAAGCAAGCGCGGATGTTAGTGCGATTCTCGCTGGAATCTCGCAATTGGCGTTTAATAATGGAGTTAGCTCGCGTGACCTCGTTAAGCCCTTATTCAGGATGTGACGTCTGATGGAAAATTCGATGGGTTAGCCGGCGGAACCATTTCTGTACCCTTGATATCCGGAACCGGCACTATAGCGTTATCCACGATTGAAGGGCCTGCACTGACGGGATTGGCAAGTGCAATTACTGCATTTAAGAATACGACCACATTAAACGTTTGCGAAGCGACCGTGGATCCGGGCGTCATCTCCGCTCTATCGAATATCGAATATATTTCCCGGCCCCGGCTGCGCCGACAGGAGTTACGGCTACGGCCGGAGCTGGATCTGTTATAGTCAGCTGGAACCCTGTGACGCGTGCAACATCGTATAATATTTACATGGCAACATCGACGGGGGTCACGGCAACTTCGACCCAACTGCCGGGGTACAGGAACATCCCGAATGTGACCAGTCCCAGCTATTTCAGGCCTGACAACAGGGAACCTATTATTTTGTGGTGACAGCGGTCAGTGGGACTAGTCCATATTTGAAGCGAAAGCGTAGCATCAGTCGAAGTATCGGCGACCGTTATAGCCAATGCCTTACCAGCGCAATGGGCGCAAACTGTGACGGCGGGAAGTAATCGGTCAAATTCAGTAGCGTATCCGTGACATCAGACGGCTCTGTGTACGCCGCGGGATACATCTAGGAACCGGTGGCTATACCTTCAGCAGTGGCGTGACCGCCACAGGGACGAACAGCGTGGAAATAACGTTGTACTGGTAAAATACAACAGCTCCGGCGCGGCGCAGTGGGCTCAAACAGTGAGGCGGGAAGCAATCAGTCATCATTCAGTAGCGTATCCGTAGCGTCAGACGGATCTGTTTACGCCGCGGGATCTATCTATGGAACCAGTGGCTATACTTTCAGCAACTGGCGTGACCGCCACTGGGACGTACAGCGGCGGAAATAACATTGTACTTGTAAAATACAACAGCTCCGGAGCGACGCAGTGGGCTCAAACCGTGACGGAGGAAGTAATCAATCATTCTTCACTAGCGTATCCGTGGCATCAGACGGCTCTGTATACGCCGCGGGAAAGATCCATGGAACCGGCACCTATAACTTCGGCAACAGTGTGACCGCCGAAGGCGCCGTCAATGGCGATAACGTTGTCCTGGTGAAATACACCAGTTCCGGCATAGCGCAGTGGGCTCAAACCGTAACGGGGGTAGTTGGTGACTCGTACTTCAATGGCGTATCCGTTGCATCAGACGGCTCTGTGTACGCCGCGGGATATATCGCAGGAACCGGCACCTATACCTTCGGCACCGGCGTTACCGCAACCGGGACGTTCAGTGGCGGTAACATTGTACTGGTGAAATACAACAGCTCCGGCGTGGCGCAGTGGGCTCAAACCGTGACGGCGGGAACTGGCGACTCATTCTTCACTAGCGTATCCGTAGCACCAGACGGCTCTGTGTACGCTGCGGGATATATCTAAGGAACCGGCACCTATGCCTTCGGCAACAGCGTAACCGCCACAGGGGCGTCCACTGGCGGCACAAACACTGTACTGGTGAAATATAACAGCTCCGGCGTGGCGCAGTGGGCTCAAACCGTGACGGCGGGAAGTGATTTCTCAATTTTCTTTGGCGTATCCGTGGCATCAGACGGCACTGTGTATGCAGCGGGATATATCTCTGGAACTGGCGCCTATAACTTCGGCAACAGCGTGACCGTCCAGGGACGTACAGTGGCGAAAACATTGTACTGGTGAAATACGACAGCTCCGGCGTGGCGCGGTCGGCGCAAACCGTGACGGCAGGAAGTAATGCCTCATTCTTCACTAGCGTAGCCGCGGCATCGGACGGCTCTGTATACGCTGCGGGAGCTATCGATGGAACCGGCACCTATAACTTCGGCGCCGGCGAGACCGCCGCAGGGACGAACAGCGGCGGTAACATTGTCCTGGTGAAATACAAAGGCATCGGGTCTATAACATTGTCCTGGTGAAATATTATTAAGATTTAGTTTTACCTAACGGTATTGAAACTGATAATAAAAGGGCGCAGAGGTGGAGGGTCACTACGGAGGTATATCCTCCAACCATTCAAGATTTCTTCACTGTGCAATCTGTGGCTGAAATTTTTGCATTAGTACTACTTTAAAAAAGGAGGATACGCCATGTATCGTCAAAAATCACCTGTCTATGCTTCACTCTGTCTCTTGGTAATGTTCATTGTATTAACGAGCTTTTTCTCAGCCTGCTCGGGTTCGGGGGGTGATGCGCAAAATTCAGGCAACCCCGTCAGCTCAGGCAACTCAGGCAACTCCGGTAATTCCGGAAACTCAGGTGACCCGAACGCCATGCCCCCCGGCACAGGCGGCATCTCTTTCCAAGTCGCCTGGCAGCAACCCTTGTCCGGTTCACAAGCACATATGCTTACGCCTGCGTTCAACTCCTGCGTTGATTATGGGATCGGCACCATCTCCGCAACCGTTTCCAGCGGTACCACAACCGTCACCAGCAACTCCTGGCCATGCTCCGCGCACCAAGGCCTCGTTCTCGGGGTCCCGGCCGGATCGAATTACACTTTACAGGTCAAAGGACTATCGTCCGGAACGACACTATGGAGCGGTCCGACCTCGTCGATCACCGTTAGCGCAGGTCAGGTAACCAATGCTGGAACTATCATCATGAGTTATGTCGGCGGAGACTCGACCAAGCCGACAGTGACTCTCATCGGCCCGAATTCAAGCCCTACAATTACAACGAACGTTCCGATAACCGATCGTATTAACATCGCCTTCAGCGAACCAATGGTGATTTCAACGGTCACTTCGACCAACATTACACTCAATAATGGCCCCGTTTCGGAAAACGTGAGCTATGATAGCGTGAGCAACACCGCCGCGTTCATTCCCTCCTCGAACCTTGCGTACAATACTCAGTATGTCCTGCAGGTCGTTCCTGCGTTACCGGATCCTGCATCAAGGACAGAGCGGGCAACCAGCTCTGAACAGCGACTACACTTACACCTTTACGACCGAGTCCGCGCCCGCCGGGACAGCTAACGCGCCTACGGGTTTAACGGCCAAGGCGGGCAACGGTCAGGTAACGTTGGACTGGCTCGCGGTGAACGGCGCCATCTCGTACAACGTTTATTACGGCAAAGCACCCGGGGTCACGACAGCAAGCGGCACACAGATCCTTGATGTTCGAGCCCCCTATGTGCACCTCGGTCTTACCAACGGTACGCCCTATTATTACATCGTCACCGCGGTCAACGGCTTCGGAGAGTCTCTGGCCTCCGCTGAAGCAAGCACGACCCCGACGGTCCCCGCCGGGAATCCGTTGCCGCCCGCGAGCCTCGCGGTCAACTTTACCAGCGGCGAGTCCATATACGGTAACCTGGCCAACGGTCCACGGCCTGTCCTACAATCTGTACTGGTCTACGAGGCCCATTTACCCTGACCATACCGCAGCGGACAACGTGATCCGCTATGCGCCCGGTGGCCAGTTTGTTCATACGGGCGTAACGACCGGGCTGACCTATTGCTACATTGTGACGGCTATGAATTCTGCCGGAGAAAGTGCCGATTCAATGCAGGTCTGCGGCACCGGCGCCGGCGGCATTCGATTTTTGGCCGTAGCACGAGACTTTCTGCAGGGTCGCGGAGGAAGTGAGAGACGTTGTGTCTTACGTCGCATAACTTCGCTTGACGTAGCGAGGATACATATGTTACTTTGCCATCACTGGCCGATGCATACGGCCAGTGATGGCTTTTAATCAGGCACAGATCGGATCACAAATGACTTTCTGCTCTATATGATAAAACAGGTATCGAGGACATTTTCTCCTTTGTAATCATTCATATCGAGTCGTGATCAGCCTCTTTAAAACCGTTCGCATTCCCTAACGACGTAAATCGGTGGCCACAATAACAGTCACTCTGAGATGACCGCAAGCGGCTGATATTTCCCAGCCCATGCCGTTCCACCATGGTCGCATGGCCGGATTAGAAGAATGTCTGAAGACATACAGGCGCTTTTCATCAGGCCGTTCGTAAAGTGCGTCCTGAAAGGGCTGAACATGAGCAGGCTGACATGCCTGGCAGTTTCATCAGGCGGCCTATAAGAGGTGGCGCTTATAAGGCTGCGGAGTATGAACGAATAAATACAACGGATAATAAACCGACAAGCACTAATCCCTAATTTGCTCTTGACAAGAGGCTATTCGCAGTAAAAAGAACTTCCTGAACTGTTGAAGTTTCATTTATTTGAAGCATATCAGGTTACATTCTCTATCTGTTGCCATCCCTGTAAAAAACCCCATCGTCATCGTTGACAACTCCGCGAATCTGGCATATATTCGTCTCATACTATTGGTTCCTGGACATACTACTTGCTGAATCCACTAAGCACTCAATTTGCGCTGTTGAGTAGGGGGTCTGCTCAATATATGGTTCTCCCGGCTAATGCGGCAGTGGAGCCAGCCCTTGTGAGGACGGGGAACATTGGAATTTTCCATCCACACGCTCCAGACGGACAAGGCCGCTGAGCCGCTATAAACTCACAGCTTATAAGTGCTTACGATTTGCCACAATAATGGGCATCATTACTTCAAAGGGGGAAATGGTTGAAAAGGATTGTCATTGTTTTTACTGTTCTGATGTACGCTTCTTTTGCGCTGGCAGGTGAAAAGAACTGCGGGTCAGTTCGGGATGCTGAAAAACTATGGGATTTCGATCATCATGGCGACGCCATCTCTTGTCTTGAGCAAGACATATTCAAGTCGGACGCTAAAGCAAACTTTACACTTGGAAGATTGCACTTTCTGAGTGGCAATCGTCAGGCTGCCCGCGAGTATTTTGATGTACCAGCTGTGAAAAGTGCCTACAGTGAGGAACTATTTGCTATTTACAAGAATGAAGCGGAGGCAAATATCAAGCAGTCAAATTTTCCCGCCGCTGGGAATATTTATGATGAAGCGGTAAAAAACTACAAGCCGACAGCACGGCGATCAATAGCGAATGATATGTTCGAGAAGGGCAAGGCGACAGGAATGGTCGGTTACTTCGATGTCGCAAATCGGCTGGACTCGACAGTTGGCGTTAAAATCAGCCAGTACTACTGCACACTGAGCCAGAGTACGGAGAATATGAACGAAAAGATGGACGCACTCGCTCATGCCGCTAAATTCAACAAAAAATACGTGGAAGTGTATCGAGCTAAGAAAGAAAGAATCGGTCGGGGCTATTTAGAGCAGGCTAAGGCGTTTGCTAAGAAAATAGGTAAAGAATCCGAAACCGATAAGTATAAGGCCCTCGCCCGGAAGTATCTGAGTGATGATGTGATAGAGAGTGAATTACCGGATGTAGTAAAATATCACCCGAGTGACAATAAATATAGGTTTCCATTAACTTACGGAGAGCAAAGCAGTCACTGGATTATTGCGGACGGCTTCGATTTTGGCTTATTTTCAGAAAAGGAGTGTATATTCGACATGTTATCTGAAGGTGGCCGCATAACAAAAAAAGGGGAAAATAGATCAACTACAATTGCTGTGAAATTTAAACTACGAGCCTACAGTGTTTGTACTCAAAACGGTGGCATAGGTTTATTGGTCAAGTAATATCAGCGGCGACCTCTCTCTATTTACAAATCCATGTGCAGTAGCGCCATATATTCGTTGAAGTAATGGTCACTTCAAATCCGTAAGCCAGTTCGATCAGAGTCCTATGGCTCTCAACCGGGACCTTGCACCATCGTGCAATAGCGCCCGGAGGGTCACCCGTACGCTGAATGTTTCAATCGGAAATTCGCAGATTTTTTTATAGGCCTGCGCTGCAACCTTGTAAGTGAAGCATGGATACAGGGAGACGGCAAGCCCATCACCGGACTTTTTGCAGCCGGTGAAGGGACGGGCGTTGTGCATCGAGCAAACCGGCTTGGCGGAAACTCCATATCGCAAACGATCACCTTTGGAAGAATAGCTGCCGAGAACGCTGCGAAGTCGTCGAATAACGTTATGTCCCACGTAAGGCAGGTAAGGAGATGAAACGTGACAACACAAAACAAAGCAGGATGCCTTTTACTGTTAACCCTTGCGCTGCTTATATTTCAGACAGACCTGTATGGTGAGGAGAATAAGCCTGTGCAATCCCTTCCGGTCTACCGGCTCGATATCTCGTTCGACCTGAAAAATAATCTTCTGAAGGGAACAGCCGCAATTACGTTACCCGACGCCGGTGATACGACGGTTTCTACCGGCCATCTCAGGATCAGGTCTGTCACCTTGAACGGATCGCCTGCAGAATACAAGATCAAAGACGGCCTGTTCAAGATAGCCGGTAAAGGAACGCTCGAAATAAGGTACGAAGGGACATTCAAGGGAGAGACGGGGAATAATGATACTCTTGAGAATGCGGGCGTGGTCTCTACCGGGGTGGTAAGCGCGAAGGGCGTCTCGCTTACCGCAGAATGGTATCCAGCAATCAACCGTCTTGCATATTATAAGCTCACTGCGCTTGTCCCGGGTGATTTTATCGCCATATCCGAGGCGGATGAAATCATCGCAAAGGGTGTTCCTTCGGGTAAGGAGTTCTCATTTGTATTTTCGCATCCGTTAGCCGGGATAGACTTTGTTGCAGGCGACTACCGTGAGGTCAGGGACACCGTTGACGGCATAGGTATTTATGCTTACTTCTTTCCCGAGGACGTCTCCCTCGCCGCCGAATATATTGAACACGCAAAGAAATATTTCAAAATGTATAATAACCTCCTTGTCCCCTATCCGTACAAAAGATTCTCTGTCGTTGAAAACATCCTGCCGACGGGCCTTTCCATGCCTACCTTCACTCTTCTGGGACGGGATATCGTCCGCCTCCCGTTTATTCCCGAGACCTCCCTGGGTCATGAAATTACCCATCAGTGGTTCGGGAATTATGTATTTGCCGACTTTAGAAAAGGCAACTGGCTTGAAGCAATCACAACCTATCTCTCCGATCATCTCTATGAGGAACAGAAAGGCAAGGGATGGGAGTACAGAAAAAATATCCTCATTAATTTCCAGAGCTATGTCACCCCTGAGAAGGATTTTCCCCTCCGGGAGTTCACGGAGAGGACAGGCTTTTCCTCCATGTCGATCGGCTATGGAAAAGGCGCGATGCTTTTCCACATGCTGGAGAACCTGGTCGGACGGGAAACATTTTACAAATCCTTACGGAGGCTTATCGATGACAATAAATTTCAAAAGGCATCGTGGACCGATGTGGAGAGTTCTTTTGAGCGGGAATCAAGCAAGGACCTCGGGAGGTTCTTCAGCCAGTGGCTCGATCGCAAAGGAGTTCCTTCCTTTAAAGTGCGATACCCCAGAGCTCTCTTTTTAAAGGGAACGCCGACTGCCTCGTTCGAGCTTCAACAGAAGGGGGAACCGTACCGCGTTGCGATGCCGATCAAGGTTACCTCCGAAAGAAGTGAACTGAAACAGGCGCTGTCGCTGGAAAAAGAAAGGCAATATTTCACCATCGCTGCAAAAGAGGACCCTGTGGATTTAATTATTGATGATGACTACGATATTATGAGGACGCTTGCACGCGACGAATTTCCTCCTGTTGTAGCGCGTTTGCTGGGGGATGAACATAAGCTGATCGTTTACCCGGAAAACGAAAAAGAGAGATACGCCGGCTTGATGACTATTTTCAAACGTGAAGGGTTTGTGGCCAAAGAACAAGGGGAGGTGAACGATAAGGATATCAAGTCCTCATCCCTTCTTGTTATCGGTGCTGAAAACACGGTACTGAAACGGCTCTTTGGAGTGGCCGGGGCAAAAAAACCGGGATTTCTATTTATCGTGAGAAATAACCCGCTAAATACCTCAAAGGTTGTGGCCTATGCCAACGGGGATTCGACGGAAGAAATCGATCTCGCTGCAAAAAAGATATTTCACTACGGGAAGTACTCGGTCCTGCACTTTGAACAAGGGAAGAACGTGGCAAAGGAAATTGTTGAAACAGACCGCGGCATGGTGTTCAAACTCCATGATCCCGTTGAAGGGGTGGAACCCGGAAGATCATTACCACTACGCGAAACAATCGATGCAATCAGCGACAGGTCTCTCATCCTCATTGGAGAACGGCACACTAATTATGAAGACCATAAGGTGGAACTCGCGGTAATCGCAGGTCTCTATAAGAAAGGGAGGAAATTAACGATCGGAATGGAAATGTTCCAGAAGCCTTTCCAGAAGGCGATCGATGGATATCTCTCCGCAGCTCTGGATGAAAGGGAGTTTCTGGAAAGGACCGAATATTTCAAGAGGTGGTCATTTGACTACAATTATTACCGGGAGATCATAGAATACGCCAGGGCGAAGGGCATTCCCATTATCGCACTCAACCAAAGGACCGAAATTATAGACAAAGTGTCCCGGGGAGGACTCGATGCTCTTTCCGCGGAGGAAAGAAAAGAAATTCCCCAGGACATGGATATGTCGGATGAATCCTATAAAAAGCGGTTGAAAGAGGTATATGAAGACCATCCTCGGGGAAGCACCTTCGAGAACTTTTACCAATCACAGATAGTCTGGGATGAGACCATGGCGCACTCTGCGGCCAGGGTACTGGAGGAAAAACCAGATTCCCAGATGGTCGTGCTCGCCGGGGCTAATCATATCATGTATAGTTCCGGCATACCCGGCCGGATTCACCGGCTTATTGGCAGAGACTATGTCACGCTTATTATGGGCGGCTTCGGCAGGGACATCGGCACGTATGTTCTTTTTCCAAGGCCAGTCGAGCCCCCTTTTACCGCGAGACTGGGAGTTATCGTCAAGGAAGCAGACGGAGTGGTCACGATAAATGAATTTTCGCCCGACAGCCTTGCGTTAAAAGCAGGGCTGAAAGAAGGCGACATCATCACCTTCATAAACGGCCGGAGGATTGAAGCCGTAAGCGATTTAAAGATTGCCCTGTTTGACAAGGAACCGTGTCAGACAATAAGCGTGAAAGTAGTTAGAAAAAGATTTCTTCTTGTCGATACCAAACTTGAATTTAACATCACCCTGTAAAACAAGCAAAAGGGAATAACCCTGTTCCGATGATTAGAGGAGGGAGAATGGTCGCTATTCTGTTGGTCATATTGATAGGTGTCGCTGTTATCTTCTCGGTCCAGAACGCTTCGCCCGTTGCCCTTTCGTTCCTTTCCTGGCATTTCGAGGCATCACTCGCCGTAGTTATACTTCTTACGCTGGTCGTTGGAATGATCCTTGGCATGGCCATCCTCTCCCTTTCGCGCTTGATGAGATCGATGCGAAAAAAAAGGGAACAGGGGAGACAGACGGGATCATAAATGCCGTCGTGAACATGCACGGGATAGTGCACATGGCGAGAGACCTGTATCTCTGCGTGTCGCCGCCTGCCAGGATGCGATCATGACAGCTCATGGAGCGTCCCAAAGGCCTTCAAAACGACCTCCGACAGCGCGGGGTGGATGTGTATTCCCCTGGCAACGGACCAGAGGTTCCCGTCAGCTGCCATGGCATTCACGACCTCCTGGATCAGGATGGATGCCTGGGGACCAATGATGTGATATCCCAGGATCTTGCCCGTCTTCCGGTGCACCACCGCCTTGGTGAATCCCTCGGTTTCCATCATGGCCTCGCCGCGCGCCACGTCCCCGTACCTGGCCTTGCCCACAAGTACCTCATGCTTGCCCATGAGTTTGATCGCCTGCTCTTCGGTAAGCCCTACGGAGGCAATTTCGGGATATGAGAACACGGCATGCGGCACGGTAAGGAAATTCAGCCGTGATTTCTTTCCGTGTTCGGCATTATGCCAGACGATCTCCGCCTCCGTATTCGCCGTATGCCGGAACATCTTTTTGCCGATGGCATCGCCGAAAGCCCAAATGCCCCTCTTCGAGGTCTCGAAGAACTCATCGACGATGACGTAACCTTTTTCATCCGTCTTCACGCCGGTATTCTTGACCATCAGGACATCGGCATTTGATTTCCTTCCCGCGGCGATCAGAACATAGCGGCCAATGACCTCCAGCTGTTTTCCGCTGTCCCGTTCTTTTGCTACTACCGTAGTGACCTTCCCGGTCTGACGGACCTCAATGGCTTCAGTGTTTGTATGGACTGTCATGCGGCGGGAAAGGGATGTCTTGAGCAGTTCGGAGACCTCAGGCTCCTCGTCGTGTACGAGCCGCTTGTTCATCTGCAGGATCGTAACCTTCGTGCCCATGGCCTCGAAGAAATGCGCGAACTCGGCTGCAATGTATCCGCCTCCGATGATGATCATGCTTTCCGGGCGTTCAGTAAGCTGAAGCACACTCTCGTTCGTGAGGTACTCGATGCCCTCGATGCCCTTGAGCGGTGGAATGAACGGCCGGGCGCCGGATACGATGAAGATCGTTTTGCCCTTGATTGTCCGGCCCGCCGCATCGAGCGTATACTCATCGGTAAAATGCGCCTCGCCCCCGTAGTAATCGAAATCTTCGGCCTCGTCCAGCGTTTTTTGGATAGTGTCGTGACTTCTTTTCACGTGCTCCCGCATCCGCTCCATAATGGCAGAGAAATCGATCGCCTTGATCTCTGCGGTGATACCGAATTTCTGCGCATCGCGGATCTCCATGATCCTATCGGCAGGATAGGCGATCATCTTCGTGGGTATGCAACCGACGTTCAGGCAGGTGCCGCCCGCAGGCCCCCTGTCCACGACGGCAACGGACTTATTATGTGCCAGTGCATCATTGACAAGGTTCACCCCGCTGCCCGAGCCGATGATGATAACGTCGTATTCTTTCATGGTTTTACCTCTTGTTGAATTGTAGCATGTTTATGAGGAGTGTCAACGACAGTGATTGTTTGTCTTGAAGCAGTGAAGGACAAAGCTATACGGCAGGAAAAATTTCTCGCAGAGGCGTAGAGTACTCTGCGCCTCTGCGAGAGATGCCACGGGTCTTGTTGCGAGGCCGATTATTTAATTAAACATCATGGTTTGATCGTGATGTAGATCGAGCCGCCCTGCCGGTAGATAAGCAGGAGCATGCCGTCCTTTTCCCCGATCTTTGCGACTGCCTGGTCGAAATCCTGCGTGCTTTGGATATTCTGACGGTTCACTTCCTGGATCACATCATTGACCTGAAGCACACCCATGATAGGACTGTCGGGGCTGATGTCGGTTATGACCACGCCGTTCAGATTCTCAGGAATCGACAGTTTTTCGCGCAGGCTTGCGGTCAGTTCCTGGATCGTAACGCCTTTCAGGCTGTTCTTGTATTCGGTTCGTTTTGCGGGCGATTTCTCGTTTAATTCAGCGAGTGTCACGCTGAGGGACAGTTCAGCCGCCTCCCGTACGATCTTGAGCTCGATCTTGGTTCCCGGCGCTAACGAGGCCACTATGTTCCTGAGGCTGGCAGGGTCGGCAACCGGTTTCCCGTCAAGCCCGATGATGAGATCGCCTCGCTTCAGGCCGGCCTTGTCCGCGGGGCTGTTTGCAATAATGCCTGAGACCAGGGCGCCTTTCTGGTCCTTGATCTTGAAGGTTTGCGCAAGTTCCGGCGTGAGGGGCTGGGTGCTGACCCCCAGCCAGCCGCGAATCACCTTCCCGCTTTTAATGATACTATCCATGATGCCCGTTGCCATGTCGGAGGGTATCGCAAAACCGATCCCCATGTAGCCGCCGCTGGTCGAGAAGATGGCTGTATTGATGCCGATCAACTCACCGTTGGTGTTGACCAGCGCACCGCCGGAATTGCCCGGATTGATGGCCGCGTCGGTCTGGATGAAGTCGACAAAATCGGCGAGACCAAGGTTCGATCTTCCCACGGCGCTCACGATCCCCATCGTGATCGTCTGGTTCAGGCCAAAGGGATTGCCGATGGCAAGCACCACGTCACCTGTCTTCAGCGTGGAGGATTTCCCGATCGATATGATCGGCAGATCCTTAGCGTCGATCTTCACGACAGCAATGTCTGTTTTTGGGTCGGTACCCACGATCGTGCCTTTGAATTCCCTTTTGTCATAAAGGACCACCTTGATGTCGTCGGCCCCCTTGACCACATGACTGTTGGTGAGGATATACCCCGCGTCGGAAACGATCACGCCCGATCCCAGGGCCGAGGTTTTCTGTTTTCGATTAAACTCCGGATGTTTGAACTGGTCGCCGAAGAAGCGCCTGAAAAAAGGATCATTGAACATGTCGCCGAAGGGGTTCGCTTCCGCCGGGATCGTAGTCGTCGTCGAAATGTTCACCACCGCGGGACGTACTGCCTCGGCCACTTCGGCCAGGGCATTGCTGAAGCTTCCGAGTAATTTTTTGCTTTCAGGGGAAATGGTTTTCCCCTCGGCGCGGGCAATATTACCGGTCAGGTAAGCGCCCGAAACCAGGAATAGGACACTGAGTGTAACGAAAAACATCGGTATTCTGCTGTTGCGGATGCGATTGTGCATTAGCTCCTCCTCGTTAAATATGGCGTAATGTCAAAATCTTTCACCGCAGAGGACGCGGAGAACTTCTTTCGTAAGGGCATGGCGCGCCGTGCCCCTACCTGTTCTCTTTGCCTTTATTCAAGAATTTGAATTTCTCTGCGCCTCCGCGGTAAAATAGCCTTTTCTTTTTCATAAAACTATTTTATATTTTATTCCAGTAATGATCTCACTGCTCAATGACAGCAAGGGGCGTGTGAGAATTTGACACGCAATAAGAAAATTGGTTTAACAGAGACGCTGAATTTCCAGGAAGCGGTTGATCCTCTTTTACACAATCAACTCCAATCTGTTGCTGTCTAGGAACAAAAGATAGCCGTCCACGCGCTCAAGCCCGAAAATCTCCTTTACTGCCTCACAATATACCTTGATCTGCGGGCGGTAGTGTTCCTTCCAGGATTTAAGCGCCTCGTCATTCTCGATAAGAATGGACTTGTAGTCTACAACGGATCCTATTCCCTCCCTGATGACGACGCGATCGATGATGCCGCTAACCAGGGATTGACTTTTTTTGTACAGGAAGGGCAGCTCCGAATACGACCGATCGCGGCGCTCGAATATCCATGCACTGTCCTGATTTCCCAGGACTGATGATACGATTGACTCGATAGCAACCGTAACGTTATGTCGAGCATCGCGCCCGAGCGCCATTATCTCCGGGTATTCGGTAATGATCCGGTCAATATCGCATGCACCGGCCTTTGTGTATTCTTCAAGACAGCGATGGAGAACGCTGCCGCGGGTGAGGGGAGAAATATACATGGCTTCATCAGAAACAAAAGGCGTCTCGGCCAAAGATTCAACACCCTGCACGATAAAGTCTGTTGCACGCTTCCATTCAGGTGTTTCAGAGCGGGGGATGGGGGAGATGTTGTCGAGAATGGTCTGTAGCTCGACTTCCCGCTCTCTCTGAGCTTCATTCTTCCGCTGAAGGCTGGGTTGAGGCCCCGGGGACAGGTCCTGCGCCTGCCAATCAGGGCAGGAATACTGAACGATCCGGCCATCAGCCTTATCGTCCGTTTTCCGGGGCATCGAAATGATGGTCTTGTGCACGTAATCCAGCCAGGTGTTCTGTTTGATCGGCGTTTTGCCGGTCCCGAGGGTGCCGAGCATGATCAGGTGGTCCCGGGCCCGTGTCATCGCAACGTAGAGAAGCCGCTGTTGCTCACGTGTTATTTCGTCTTGCTCGCCGTGTTCGCCTTTCCACATATCTTCGTACACCGGATTTGTTGCGTCTTTGATCGCGATGCGCTGCGCCCCGTCCGCTTCGCTGATGAGCGCCTCCGGTCCGATGGTGAGCGAACGCGCGGCCTGGTTCATTCCCGGCAGGAACACGACGGGATATTCCAGGCCCTTTGCCTTGTGAACGGTAAGAATGGCGACGGACCCCAGGAATCCGGGAAGGTTCATGTCAGCGGCAGCTTCGCGCTGCTCGGTCCTGCGGATGTTCCTGACCCATTCCACGAAGTCCTGAAGCGTTGTGTAGCCGCGGCGATCGAACTCGCGGGCGGTATCGAGCAGTTTGTCGATATTGAAGATAGCCTGCGGATTCCTTCTGCCGAACCGCACATACGCGCCGGTATCATTGATGATCATGTGAATAAGGTTCGCAAGAGGCGCGACGCCCGCGATCTGTTGCCAGCGGTGCAATAAATCCCACGAATCCGGCCTCAGCGTTCGGAGGGCATCGAGCGGATCTCCCGGCTGCCGCATAATGTCGAAGATATCCGCATCGGTGAGCCCGAAGAGCGCTGATTTAAGAGCCTCGGCAAGCGCAAGTTTGTCGTCGTTGTTCCAGAGGAAGAAGAGAGTGCTCATCAATGCCTGGACCTCGTCCTCCTCGTAAAAGCCGATGCCGCCGATCACGCGGAATGGAATGCCTGCCTGCTGCAGCGCTGTTTCGTATTCCTTGAGCCTTGTGCGCGACTGGATCAGGATGGCGCAGTCGCCGTACGCAGCGGGACGTTCTTCCCATGTAGTTCCGATCTTCTCGTAGATGACGGTGCCGGTTCCCACAAACGATTTTATTCTCTCCGCCAGCACATCGGCTTCAGTCGGTCCGGAAGGGACGTCTCCGACTGACGCAGGCTGAAGCTCGATGAGCCGGACGCTTCCCTTGTGGTCTTTCCGGTCAACATCAGAGGATTTATACCCTTCCCCCCAAAGCCCGGCAAAGACCCTGTTCACCGTCTCGATGACCTCGGGTGTTGAACGGTAGTTCTTGTCGAGCGTGAGTATCGCGCGCGATCGCTCAGGCAGAAGCGTCTCCATCTTCTGCTTTACGTTCTCGAACAGGCGGTAGTTCGCCTCGCGGAAGCGGTAGATTGACTGCTTCTCGTCGCCGACCACGAACAGCGTAGGGGGCATGCGCTTGTCAGCCCCAAGTCCGGCGAAGATCTCGCCGGTCAGCTTATCGAGGATGGCCCACTGGATATCGCTGGTGTCCTGGAACTCGTCAACGAGGAAGTGCAGGATCTTGCGGTCGAGCCAGTAGAGTATGTCCGGCGACTCACTATTCTGGAGCAGGCGGTAGGCATAGATCTCGAGGTCATCGAAGTCCAGCAGTCCTTCTCTGAGCTTCGACGCCTGGTACAACTCCGCAGCGCGCAGATACAGCCGGAGCATGCTGAGCGACTCACGGCCTGCCTGTGCGCGCTTGTACGCGTTCCTGAAACGATACAGCAGTGCCTGGATCGCGAAGAGGAGCTTCTCGTATTCTTTTCTGTTCCTGCCTTTAAATGACCGTGCGGCGATCTTTGCGTTCTTGCGCGGCGTGCCTTCGAGGGTGAAGTAGACCGGTAGGAGTGCCGTCATTGTCTTGAACGCAGCATCAGCGTTCGGCGCCTCCGCGAGCAGGATATGTCCCGGTCCCATGCAATCGAAATAATTGTCGCCCTCTGCCCTGAGCAGGCACTCCATCTCCCGGAGCGATGTCCGCCATTCAGCGCTGGTGATGAGCGTTGTGAGTTCTGCCTCCGCAGGATCTAGTTCCATTCCCGCGCGGATGGACGTGAGCAGGCCGTCCGGTCCCTGCGCGTCGATCTCCATGCGTTTGAGCCTGCTCCTGATTGAAAGCAGGTACTCGATCGTGGAAATCAGTTCGTCAACCGTGAACCCCTTGAGCGGGGCCATGATATCCCGGTCCTGGTCAGATTCTTCGAGGGTATCTTCGATGGCCTTCTGGATCTTGGCTGCCTGGTCGCGGGAATCAAGCACACCGAAGTCCGGCGGGAGACCCGCTTCAAGCGGGTAGCGCTTCAATATATTCATGCAGAAGGAGTGGATGGTGGAGATGCGGAGGTCCTGTTTGCCCCGGACGATCTTCTTGAGCATGGCCTCGGGCAGATCGCGCATCACGCGCTCTTTGATCTCTGCAGCGGCCTTGTCCGTAAATGTGATGGCCACGGCCTGATCGATGTTGAGACCGCGCTTGTCGAGCACGTCGAGGAGCGCCAGGTAGCGGTCCTTGAGCGCGCGGGTCTTGCCCGAGCCGGCCGATGCCGAAAGATGCACGGACCTGGCGGTGTCGGCGGCGCTTGATGCAGTGTTGTTATTAGGGTTGATGTTCATTTTTTATATTGTAGGGGCAACCCTGTGTGGTTGCCCTTCAGGAATAGAATGATCACGATTTGGGCGGCCACATCGGGCCGCTCTTACGATTCTTCCTTCTCACACATCATCTCATTCGGGCAATACCGGCATTTGTTCTCGTCCCGCGGTTTGGACGTGAAATCGCCCGCGAGGATGCCTTCGACCGCCTTGCGGGCCTTGTCCATACTCTGTTTTAATATCGCTTCAAATTCCTCTGCGCTTTTGGGGCTTGCCTTGGGCTTTGCCGTCGGATGGTCATTGCGCGCTTCTTTATTATAGAGCACCACATCCCGCGCGGTCTCCCCGGTCTTTCCTGCGAGGTCGTAGTATGCCAGGCCGATCGGTTTTCGCAGCGGCACAGATCGGTGAGCCCCTGCATCCCCGGCCAATGCATGCATTGCCATAACCGCGTAGACCGGGAGCTGAAAGATGTCCTGATCCAGATTCATCTTCGGCGAAGGATAGCTGCCGGTCTTGTAATCCACGACGATGAAATTGCCGTTTTCGTCAACATCGATACGGTCGATCTTTGCCGACAGCTCGACCTCTTCGCCATTCGAAAGGACAAGGCGATAGTGGTCGATCTTCTGTTCAAGACAGAGCGGCTTCATTCCCTGTTTCCAGAAATCTTCCTCTGCATCGAGAAACCGTTCAGCCATGACGCTTACGAACAGCTCTTTGTCTCGTCTGTTGCGGAAGGTATCGGCTTCCTTATCAAAGGCGGAGTTCGCGAGCTTTCGTAACAGTGCCAGCGCCTCATCGCGGGTCTCCCTCGTAATGGGCCTGTTCCAGGAAAGGTAGAAGTTCCGCAGGATCGAATGGACCTTGCTGCCGCGGTCCATCGGGGTAAGATCCTCGGTTACCTCTTCGAGCGGCTCGATGCCGAGCACCCTGGTGATGTAGTAGTCATAGGGACAGTTGATATAGGCGTCCAGCTCCGTGATCCAGAATTCACGCTTCTGCTGCGGTATGGCCGGCAGGGTGGGTCCCGCTGGTTTGAACTCGAACGCAGTCCGCATCCCGGACAGGCCTTCGATGCCTGCGTTCAGGATGTCCTGTATACCTTTCACATTCGTGGACTGGCTTAGCGCCTTTGCCAGTTCCGGGATGCTGTGACTTTCTTCCAGTTTCAGGCTGAACTGGATGCCGGATGTCTTTTCGATACCGCGATTCAGCAGGCCGGCTTTCTTGAGCGGGGTCAGCTCTTCCAGGAACGGCGACGGCGCCATTGGCCGGTCGCCTTCGTTCTCAGGACAGGTCAGCGTAACGACTTCGGCAGAGAGCAGGAGACGATAGAAATGATAGGCAGCGTTCAGGCGTGCCTTCTCGATCGTGCGAACGCCCATGGCCTCGAGCGTCTTTTCCGGCAGGAAGATGTTCTGCGGCAGACGCCGGGGGAACGCGGCGTCAACGAGCCCGCCGAGATAGACCTCTTTCCATGGATGCCCCATACTTTCTTCGATACCCAGTATCTGGACGCCGCCCTCATCTTCAGGGGGAACCTGGAACCGGGCATGCATAAAGGTCCTCTTGAGCAGGAACAGCCATTCGTTGAACGTGTAGGTAAATTCCGGAAAGAGCATCCCGGCACGATTGAGGGAGTCGAGGGTATCGTTCAATTTCTTGAATGCCTGAAGATTGATGTTCAAGGGTCCGTGAATTTTATCCACCCGCCCCGCCAGTCCCGACCAGGTTATGAGGCTGTCGAGGCGCTCCATCCAGACGGAAAGGGGAATTGCCGCTTGTTCAGCAAAGGGTGCGAGGGCGGAAAAAAGTTCCATCAGCGGTCCGTAGAGGATGCCCCTGCCTTCATCTTCCTCGGGAAGATACGTAAGTGCGGAAAACAGTTTGTCTTTGCCTCCGGCGATCCTCCTGACCCGCATGAGTTTGTCGAGTGCCGGGGCAATCGCCGTATCCTCGCTGAATTTCATGAAGGGAGAGCTGAATATTCTGAGCAACGATGGGCCCGAGAAGTCTTCCTGGCACGAGCGGAGGAGCGAGATCAGCGTTGTTGATACGGGCGACGTGCTGAGCTGCCTGCCGAGGGCGCGGTTGTACGGGATGCCGTAATCATTGAAGATCTCTTCCACGAGCGGGCCATATTCGTCGAGCGCGGGAAAGACCACGAGAATGGAGTCCGGCACGACACCGTTCCGCAACGATTGCTTCACCATGCCCGCTATCATCGACACTTCTTCGCGGGTATTGACCATTGAGAGGAGGTTGATCGTCTTTGAGAACTGCGCCGGGTCCGGCGCGTTCTGTATTGTCTCGGCAAAAGGCCGGTCAGAGAACAGTGCTGCTGCAAGGAACAGCTCATCGTTGTTCATGCCGACGATCTCTTCCTCCGGCGTGAGCCCGATGTCTGACATGAAGTCTTTTGTTATCCTGAGGGGGTGGAATTCTCCTGCGTGTCCAAGCAGGTCCGGCGACGGCGCATCCAGCAGGTATGCGCAGTTGCCGCAATCAAGCATTTTGCGCAGAATGTCCGCTTCAATTCTGCCTGCATCCTGGATCCCGTCGATGACGATCCGGGAATAGCCTGTAAGCCATGACGGTTCGAAGTGGTCGCGCAGATAGGCGCGCATGCCTGGCGGGTCGATCAGTCCGCGTTTCTTCAGGAGGTCCACATAGCGGGCATAGACCTCAATGAGCAGCTTGACCTGGTGCTTGTCGAAAAAATCGGTATCCCTGATCTTAAGCAACAGTTCGTCAGGACCCACTCCCGATGCGGAGAATTGTTCGATCATCGTGGCGATCGCGGCTGAGAGAGAGGGTGCGAGCTGGTCCGGGCTCTGGTTGAACAGGGAGCTGCTGATGAGGCGCTCCTTGACCAGACCCTCGAGCAGGATCAGTCTGCTGTTCTCGTCCATGAGCCGCGGGCCGTTCAGTGAGGAGTAGAGCTTCTCGAAGAAGTGATGGAGCGTCTGGATCTCGGGTTGGACAAGCGCGGAAGAACCTTTGTGAAGAACGAGATCGAGGAACAGTCTGCCATACATCCGCTTCATGCGGGACGAGGGCACGAGAATTAGAACGTCGTTGTAAATAAACGGCGGACCCGGCCTGGACGCTATTAATCGTTCCATAAACCGGTGCTTCTCGGACCAACCCGCGTTCCCGTATGGCATAATAATGCATTTCATCTCGTTTTTGATTATGCCACAAGTCCCGTAAATAGACAATGATTTCACCTGATAAACCGCTATCAAGGGGGGGACCTATAAGAGTTTTTTATCTCTGCTTTTAGTAGTATGCATTTACGGGACGGGTAAACCCCGTTCGAGAACAAGGTGATGCGGTGATTTAGATCGTCTGCTATAATAGAGTTATTGTTGAACCTGGACGTTTTGCTCAAAAACGACATTCACCCTTCTCCGACGGAGTGAAAATTATTGACAATGACCGATGCAAGGTTTATTATTGCAAACAATTGTTCTATGCAGTATCAAATTACTGAAAATAAGTGTACCGGATGCGGGACCTGCCTGGATGTGTGTCCTACCGAGGCGATCAAGATGCAAGACGGGCATGCAGTCATTACACTGGAATGTATCGACTGCGGGGCTTGTCCACGCGTCTGCCCCGAAGGAGCTATCAAAAAGCAGAGGTTACCCTCACTGGTCACAAAGGCATAATTAATAGGAGGATTACAATGGCGGAAGCAGTGACGAGTGCAACGTGGGATCAGGAAGTATTGAAGGCGTCGGGTCTTGTGCTGGTGGACTTTTGGGCGGTCTGGTGCGGGCCCTGCAGGATGGTTGCGCCGATTGTTGACGAGCTCGCAAAGGATTACACGGGCAAGCTTAAGGTCGTGAAACTGAACACGGACGAGAACCCTGACATCGCCGGCAAGTACCAGATCAGGGGCATCCCGACGCTCATGTTCTTTAAGGGCGGACAGACCGTGGATCAGGTGGTCGGCGCCGTGCCCAAGGCCCAGCTTAAGACCAAGGTGGACACACTGCTTGCGAAATAATGGTGTTTCCAGCATAGCTAGGCACCGTCGTTAGTTTGCATGTAGGCTGTAGGATCAACTGCCCGCCTTTGGCGGGCAGTTTTATTTTGACACGATGTTCGATAAGGAGATGGTACTGGTGAAGAGAATCGTATTTTTATTCATTGTCGTGATTGCTTTGCTGGCCGGCTGCAAAGACAGGGGCGGGCAGTCGAACTCCGCGGCTTCCGATTTTTCGCTTAAGGACATGAGCGGGAAGACCGTCAGGCTGTCGGATTACAAAGGCAAGGTGGTGTTGCTCGAGTTCTGGGCTACCTGGTGCCCGCCTTGCCGGGCGTCCGTACCGGGTCTCGAGAAGCTGCACAAGGCTTACAAGGACAAGGGGCTGGTTCTGCTCGCGGTAACCATGGACATGGGCGGTGATGATGAGGTGCGGTCATATATCAAGGAAAGCGGGATCACCTATACCGTACTGAAGGGTACCGAGGATGTTGCCACACAATACCAGGTGCGCTCGATCCCCATGATGCTGGTGCTGAATAAAGAGGGTAAGATAACGAAGCGATATATAGGGATGGGGAGCGACGAGGACCTGGAAGCGGATATCAAGGCTTCCCTGTGAGGTAATGGCGTCGCATCAGCACTTCTCCCAAGGGGTTTTTGATTCACCCCGAGTCAGAATCTTAACTATTCCATGAAAGACATTTTCGTCCCTCCTGTATAGCCAACGTGCCCCGTGAGACTGTCATATATCTGGTTCTTCTGACTTTTCTGCGGGTCACTTAATTTGTACGTATCGCTTTTTATTCTTCATTAACAATCTGTTTCCTGAATGTTATCTGAGTTGGCGCTTGTTCCAGGTGTGCATTGATTTTTTTGGGTAGCTCATCACTCGGCCACGCAGCATGCCGGGAAGATGTACAGTACCTCCACCCGGATATGCAGGACTCGCATCACTCCACCCTCGCCCTTTAAAAAAGGGCGAGGCCGTGTCTGCCTTATGATCTGTGCAGCATTGCAACGCGTGTCTCTCGCGTCAGAGCTACCCGGCGCAGGGGAACGGCAGAACTCTTTGCCTTTCGAGAAGCCCCTGCATCCCATGAACAGGTTCGCGCACAAGCATGGTAAGGTAGAAAAGATCGATGCTGCCACAAAGCCAAGCAGACGCGGCCGAGCCCGTTCTCCGGGCGAGGGGAAGCGCTGCGATGCTCGAAAAGGCTTGTTATCAGTACCGGCAATCATGCCCTGCGCGGAGCTGTGAACTGGGGTGCAGAAAAAAAATAGGATCGTGACATGTGCTGAATTAGAAACAGATAAAAGCGACCCACACAAACCCCGGAAGACCCATATATCTTTTCTGTTTTCAGGGTTGACAACGCAGCAGGCGGCCGCTATAATGATTTTCGGTAAAGCGGGCGTAGCTCAGTTGGTAGAGTACAAGCTTCCCAAGCTTGGTGTCGCGGGTTCGAATCCCGTCGCCCGCTCCATAAAACAGACGACAGAAAGCTGAGTACGGACAACAGCCGGCAGACGTCATGAGAAAAAATATTTTCAGTCTGAAGTCTGCGTCTGTGCTCCGCTTATCTGAAGAGATTGACCCCTCCTGATAAAACAGGCGGGGTTTTTTGTCTACGAATCATCGCGATATCATGTCTAAGAAATCATATTTCATAACCGGCGGGGCACGGTCCGGGAAGTCGGCGTTTGCCGAGAAACTGGCGGGCGAGCTTGCCGGCAAGCGGGCGTACCTCGCCACGGCGCAGGCGCTCGATCCGGAGATGGCGGCGAGGATCGAGAAGCACAGGAATGACCGGGGCATTGCCTGGGATACCTATGAGGAGCCGCTTGCGGTTGCGGAACTGATGAAGAAGCTTTCCGGCCGCTATGATGTTGTGCTCCTCGACTGCCTCACCCTCTGGCTGAGCAACGTCATGGCCCATTCGGACAGTGACGTCGCAGTGATCTCCCGGTCCGAAGATCTGGCGACTGCAATCAGGGATTTCAACGGCGTTTGCATTGTTGTGTCCAACGAGGTGGGGCTCGGCATCGTGCCGGACAATCCTCTTGCCAGGAAATTCCGGGATTTTGCCGGGATCCTGAATCAGCGGGTAGCACAGGCAGCGGACGAGGTGTATTTTACAGCATCGGGAATACCGGTGAAAATCAAGTGATACTATTTCGGATTTCGCATCGCAGATTGCGGATTGAAAATCATACTATGAGGGGAGATCATACAAATTGGGAAAACTGCAGGAAGTCATAAAAAGCATTAAGCCGGTCGATACATCGCGCACCAATGCGATCCAGGCGCAGCTCGATAACTTGACGAAACCGCAGGGGAGCCTGGGCAGGCTTGAAGAACTTGCCAAAAAATATTGTCTTATAACGGGCAAGGACAAGCCGGTGATCCGCAAAAAGCTCATTTTCACCTTTGCCGGCGATCACGGGGTGACCGAAGAGGGTGTCAGCGCATTTCCAAGGGAAGTGACGCCCCAGATGGTTTTGAACTTCCTTCGCGGCGGGGCCGGAGTGAACGTGCTTGCAAGGCATGTGGGCGCGAGGGTGATCGTGGTTGACATGGGCGTTGACTACGATTTCGAGCCCATGGAAGGGCTTGAGATCAGGAAGATCGGCCGTGGCACCCGGAATATGACCAAAGGCCCTGCCATGACGCGCAACGAGGCCGAGCGGGCCGTGCTGGCCGGGATAGAACTTGTTGAAAAATACAAAGACGGCCTCGATCTGCTGGGGACCGGGGACATGGGCATCGGGAACACGACGCCGTCTTCGGCGATCGTCTCCGTTATTACCGGCGCGGACCCGGGAACAGTGACAGGCCGCGGCACGGGCATCGATGATCATGCGCTCCAGCATAAAATCGCGATCATTAAAAAGGCGATCTCCGTGAATGACCCCAATCCAAAGGACGCTCTCGACGTGCTGGCCAGGGTCGGCGGGTACGAAATCGCCGGTATAGCAGGCCTCGTTCTCGGCGCCGCGCTGTACCGGATCCCCGTCGTGATCGACGGATTCATCTCGACCGCCGGCGCGCTCATTGCAGCGGAAATGAATCCCCTGGTCAAAGACTACATTATTGCCGCGCACCAGTCGGTGGAGATCGGCCACAGGAAGATGCTCGAACACCTTGAACAGGTCCCGCTGCTGGACCTGAACCTTCGGCTTGGCGAAGGTACTGGTGCCGCCCTCGGCATGTCCCTCGTTGAAGCAGGGGTCAAGATTCTCGGTGAGATGGCTACGTTTGCTGATGCGGGTGTGGCGGAGAAGGCCGAAGGCGAGAAGGTGGGAAGTTAGTTGCACGATTAACTAATTATTTTCACCATAAAAGATTTACCGCGAAGGCGCTAAGAGCGCGAAGGAAGGCAAAAGATTTTAGCTGGTTTAAAAATATGAATTAAAGATCTTCCTGGCGACCTTGGCGCCTTAGCGGTTCACTGGTTATTATTACGTTTTGCTGGGTTGAAAATCTACACAAAGGCGGCTAACGAGCGATGTTAAGGAATTTCATCACCGCACTGCAATTTCTCACGATCATAACCGTGCGCAAGGATCATGTGGTCGAGGAAGGGGACATGGCCAAGTCCATTGTCTATTTCCCGCTTGTCGGTTTTTTGATCGGGGTTCTCCTGGTCAACGCGGACAAGATCTTTGCCCTGATCGCCCTGCCCCAGACCATTGCTACGTTTCTGCTCATCATCCTCTCCGTTCTGATCACCCGGGCGCTCCATATCGACGGCCTGGCCGATACGTTCGACGGACTGATGGGCGGCCGCGACCATTCCTCACGGCTTGCCATCATGAAGGACAGCAGGCTCGGGACTGCCGGGGCGCTCGGCATCTTCTTCGTCCTTTTCATGAAATATTTGTGCCTCAACAATCTCTTTGAAACCGACAGGATCGTCGCGCTGCTTGTTGTGCCGGCGCTGGCCCGCTGGTCGCAGACGCTCATGGTGTCCAACGCGGAGTACGGCCGCGAGCACGGCATGGGCAAGGCCTTTGTGGGACATCTCAGATCAAGCAGCCTGGCCGCAACATCCGCAGTAGCCATCGGGTTGTCCGCATTCGTGGTCGTGCGGCTGGACTTACGTTCCTTTATCCTTTTTTTCATCCTGATCTGCGGAGTTCCGCTGTTTACCTATCTCGGCAAGCGCTACCTTGTTCGAAAGCTCGGCGGGGTGACGGGGGACGCAATCGGCGCAATGAGCGAACTGAACGAGGTGATCGTACTTTTACTCTTTGTGATCTTATCGAGCGGGAATTAGGGCAATGCCTACCAGGGTTTACCTCATGCGCCATGGCGAAGTGGCGAACAACGGCGAGAAGCGCTACAACGGTCATATTGATATCGATATAACGCAGAAGGGCGTCGACCAGATGCACCGTCTCGCGGGGCTGCTCGAAGGCAAGAAAATCACTGCTGTCTATTCGAGCGATCTCATCCGGTCGGTGAGAGGCGCCGAGATCATCTCCAGTCGTGTCGGTGCATCGTACACACCCCTCCCCGAACTCCGGGAACGGAGCCTCGGCGAGTGGGAAGGGATGACGGCCGAAGAGATCAAGGCATGCTTTCCGGAACAATACGCGGCCTGGCGGACAGACCTGCTCAATTATCGTCCTCCCGGGGGAGAGTGCCTCGTCGATGTGAGCGACGCGCATCCTGCCGGTGATCAAACGGCTGGTCGCTTCCCATCGGGAGCAGGAGATCGCCATGCTCCTCCACGGCGGCGTGAACAGGGTCATTCTTGCCGATGCGCTCGGCATGGAGCTGATGAATCTTTTCCGGATAGACCAGGAATTCGGCGCCCTCAATATCATCGATTTCTATGACGATGGCATGGCTGTTGTAAAGCTGCTGAACGGATAAAAGCGCTGCAACGATCCGTAAATGCTATTGACAATGATTCTGACGTGCTGTATTGTACCATCACAGAAAGCTGGGGGAGCCCCGCAGGGCGGGGCTGAGAGTCCTGAATATCGGGGACGACCCTTAGAACCTGATCCGGGTAGTGCCGGCGTAGGGAAGGCGAGCAGGGCATCATGATAAAACCTTTTCAGGCCACGCCATCCGGCGTGGTTTTTTGCATTCAGAGAGATCACCAGTGGACATTACGTTGAACGGAGAAAAGCGGAAGTGCCCGAGAACCTGACGGTCCTCGGTTTGCTCGATCTGCTGAAGATCCAGCACCAGCGTGTGGCTGTGGAACTGAACAGGGAGATCGTGAAAAAGGACTCGTATGCCTCAACCGCCATCAAGGACGGCGACAGCATCGAAGTCGTGAGTTTCATGCAGGGCGGATGCGATACCGACACTGCGGCACAACGGTCAATGAAAACCCCTCACCCTACCTTCTCCCCTCGGGGGAGAGGATAAAGGAGAGGGGGGATTTTCTGTTTAACGTATATTTTAGGAAAAATAGAGGAGTGAAAGTCTATATGACGGATGACAAGCTTATCATTGCTGGTATTGAATTCAACTCCCGGCTCTGGGTAGGGACCGGGAAATACAAGGACTTTGCGGAGACGAAGAGGGCGATCGAGGTCTCGGGCACCGATGTGGTGACCGTGTCGGTCCGGCGGGTGAACATTATCGACAGGAGCAAGGAGAACCTGCTCGATTATATCGATCCGAAGAAATACAAGATCCTTCCGAACACTGCGGGCTGCTACACGGCAAAGGACGCGATCCGCACCGCCATGCTCGCAGCGGAGGCGGGGATCACAAAGCTTGTGAAGCTCGAAGTGATCGGCGACGAAAAGACCCTGTTCCCGGACAACGAGGCAACGCTTGAGGCGGCGAAGGTGCTGGTGAAGGAAGGCCTGATCGTGCTTCCCTATGTGAGCGACGACCCCATCATGGCCAGGAAGCTCGTGGACATCGGCTGTCCCGCGGTCATGCCGCTTGCCGCGCCTATCGGTTCCGGTCTCGGCATCAGGAACCCGTATAATCTCCGGATCATCATGGAGACCGTGAAGGTGCCGATGATCGTTGACGCGGGTGTGGGCACGGCCTCTGATGTTGCGCTTGCCATGGAACTGGGGTGTGACGCAGTGCTGCTGAACACGGCGATCGCCGGGGCAAAGGACCCGATCGCCATGGCGGAGGCAATGAAGTACGGCGTGCTTGCCGGTCGGCTTGCGTACAAGGCGGGAAGGATTCCGAAAAAGCTCTACGCCACAGCCAGCAGTCCGCTGGATGGGATGATAGGCACGTAAATACCGCATAGGGCAGAGCGCAGAGTGTAAATCGTAAAAACGTTAAAGCGTAAAAGCGTAAAAGCGTAAAGCATTACCACCATGCCCCATGCCCTATGCGCTTTGCGGAGGTATCTAATTGCCCGTTGATTTCAAACTCTATCTGATCACTGACCGGAAGCAGGTGAAGATGCCGCTGGCTGCTGCAGTCAGGCTTGCGCTGGAAGGCGGCGTACGGGCTGTTCAACTGAGGGAAAAGGACCTGCCGATCAGAGATATGCTCCTCCTTGCTCAAGAGCTAAGGGCCATTACAAAAGAGTTTGGCGCCAGGTTATTCATTAACGATCGCGTTGACGTGGCAAGAGCGGTCAATGCGGACGGTGTCCATCTTGGCCATCAAAGCATGCCGGTTAAAGCGGTACGTAAGACAGTTGGCAAAGATATGCTTATCGGCGTGTCCACCCATAGTATAGAGGAGGCCAAGGCTGCGGATTCCGGGTGGGCAGATTTTATAACCATTGGTCCTATATTCGATACTCCTTCAAAGGCACGTTTTGGGTCACCAGTGGGATTATCTATTCTTAAAGAGCTTAAAAACGAGTTGAATATCCCATTTTATGCCATTGGTGGGATAAAAAGTGGGGATATTGAGCAAGTTATGAGTGCAGGGGCATCCGGTGTAGCAGTGATTTCAGCAATTATGGCTGCAGAAGATATTAAAAAAGCTTCAAGCAAACTCATCGAAGCAATAGCGATGATTGAAAAGATAATTTGTAATTCCTGCAGTCCACGCTGATCAAGCGAACATTCGGTTCATGAGGTGTAATTATGACGCAGATACTCGAAGCACGAAAAGGGAACATTACCCCCGAGATGGAAGCCGTGGCCAGGGCCGAGGGTGTGAGTGTTGAACATATCCTGAACGGTATTGCCAACGGGACGATCGTCATCACCAGGAATAACCGGCATACGTCGATCACCCCGCTCGGAATCGGGAAGGGTCTGCGGACCAAGGTCAATGCGAACATCGGCACATCCAAAGACCGGATGTCGATCGAGGATGAGATCGCGAAGCTCAAGGTCGCGGTTTCCTCCGGTGCGGACGCGGTCATGGACCTCTCGACCGGAGGTCCGATCATCGAGATCCGCAAGGAGATACTGAAGCAGTCCACGGTTTCCATCGGTACCGTGCCGATCTACCAGGCCGCGGTCGAGACCGTGGCCCAGGGCAAATCGATCGTCCAGATGGACCCCGAGGTATTGTTCCGCGTGATCGAGCAGCAGGCCGAAGAGGGCGTGGACTTCGTGACCGTGCACTGCGGCGTGACCATCTCGAGCGTGGAGCGGCTCAAGCGCCAGGGCAGGATCATGGACGTGGTGAGCCGCGGAGGCGCGTTCCATCTCGAATGGATCATCGTGAATGGAATGGAAAACCCGCTCTATACGCAGTACGACCGGCTGATCGATATCTGCAGGAAGTTCGACGTGACCCTTTCGCTCGGCGACGGTATGCGGCCGGGCTGTCTTGCCGATGCAACGGACCGGGCGCAGATCGAAGAGCTGATCACCCTCGGCGAGCTGCGCGACCAGGCGCACGAGGCCGGTGTGCAGGTGATGATCGAGGGACCGGGCCATGTTCCGCTCAACCAGGTTGAGACCAATATCAAAATCCAGAAAGAATTGTGCAAGGGCGCTCCGTTCTACGTACTCGGTCCGCTCGTCACCGATGTGGCGCCGGGATACGATCACATCACCTCCGCCATCGGCGGGGCCATTGCCGGTGCTGCCGGGGCAGACTTTCTCTGCTATGTGACACCTTCGGAACATCTTCGTTTGCCTGATCTTGAAGATGTCCGCGAGGGCGTGATCACGTCGCGCATTGCAGCCCATGCCGCGGATATCGCAAAGGGCGTCAAGGGCGCGATGGACTGGGACAATGAGATGGCACGTCGGCGCAAGGCCCTCGACTGGAAGGGCCAGATCGAGCTTTCGATCAATCCTGAACGGGCCCGCAAGCTTCGTGAGTCAAGCATGCCGAAAGAATCCGACGTTTGCAGCATGTGCGGCGAGTTTTGCTCCATGAAGGGTGTGAGCAAATATTTGAAGAAGGACACTGGTAGCCGCAGGCTTTAGCCTGCGCGTATTGTGAAACACGGAATGCTGAATAAATACACGACAGGATCCGGGGTAAATACATTGAAGAACATCTTTCTCATTATCGTAATATTATTTTCACCGCACCTTGTTCAAGCGAAGACCGGTGTGCCACCAGCCATCATCATACAGCCGAACAAGATCGGTCCCGGTGATATCGCCACCGTGGCCGTCAAAAATGCTGCCGGTCCGGTGACAGGCACATTTAACGGAATTCGACTCCACTTCAACCCGGTAAAGAACACGTTCAAGGCTCTCCTTGGCATCGACCTGAACACCGAGCCGGGGACGTATCCGCTTGAGGTCATGAGCAACGGCAAGAAACTTCTCAAGAAAATCAAGATCGTGAAGAAGAAGTACCCGGTCCAGCGGCTCACCTTGCCCGAGGACATGGTAGTTCTCTCGCCCGAGAACGAGGCGAGGACGGAGAGGGACCAGAAGAAGACAGCGGCCATCTGGCCTGTCGATTCGGAGCGCTTGTGGCGTGGAGCCTTTATCGATCCCCTGCCGGGGAAGGAGATCGGCACGCCGTTCGGCGTCAGGAGGATCATCAATAAGATACCGAAGAATCCTCACTCGGGTATTGATATTACGGCAGACGAGGGTGACCCCGTACTGGCGCCCAATGATGGGGTGGCGGTGCTGGTGGATGACCTGTTCTATTCCGGGCACAGCGTTATTCTTGATCATGGACAGGGGATCTACACCATGTTCTTTCATCTCTCGAAGATCAATGTCCGGTACGGTCAGGCAGTCATGAAGGGTGAGGTCATAGCCCTCGTCGGCTCCACCGGCCGTGCTACCGGCGCCCACCTGCACTGGGGTGTGCGCATGCAGGGCGCTAAGGTGGATCCGCTGAAATTGATTAAACTCAAATTGGAATAATTTTCACCACAGAGGACGCTGAGGAAACCAAGAAGATTATTAAACAGAGATTTGGCTGAAAATTCAATCTTGATGAACAAGAAAAAAATTTTGCTTATTGCGTCATTCCCGTGCAAACGGGAATCCAGTCTTTGTAAGCATACTTGAACCCTGGATATCCGCTGGAGCCTGCCCCAGCATGTTTGAAGCAGGGGCGGGTATGACGACTTTTTGTCAAACCGTCAATAATTATTAGCAAAAATTAGTGTTAACTTGTGGCATCCATGCTCAAAGTCCTCTCCATAGCAGGCTCCGACCCTTCCTCAGGCGCGGGCATCCAGGTTGACCTCAAGACGTTCCATGCCCTCGGTATTTTCGGAATGGCCATTCCAACAGCGCTGACCATCCAGAACAGCAGAGGCGTGTCAGGGACGCACGCCATCAAGTCGAACATATTGTCGCAGCAGATCGATTCGCTGTTGTCGGATATACGGCCTGATGCGGTCAAGATAGGAATGATCCTGACCAGGCAGAATGTTGAAGCTGTAGCTGCGGTCCTCGGAAGGCATAGTATCAAGAACCTCGTGATCGATCCTGTGGTCAGGTCGAGTTCAGGCAAGTCGTTGCTCCAGCCCGCCGCGCTTGCCTCATTCAAGAAAGCCCTCCTCCCCCGGGCATTCATCGTGACACCCAATATCCCGGAGGCAGAGGTCCTCGCAAAGATGCTGATCAGAAACGATGCGGACATGGATTTCGCCGCCGGAAGGATCCTCGACATGGGGCCGGCGTACGTGCTTATTAAGGGAGGGCATGGGAATGGCCCCGCTGTTGACACATTATATGGCGGCAAAACAGTGCTCAGCTTCTCCACCGTGCGGCAAAAAGGCGAGTTTCACGGCACAGGCTGCGTTCTTTCCGCGGCAATAACCGTGTTCATTGCCCGGGGATTGTCTGTGGAAAAGGCTGTGGAAAAAGCAAAACAGTTCGTGGACAAGTTGTTGAGATCCGCACGGCCGGTGGGGAAAGGCAAGACGAAATATTTTCAATTTTGAGTTAAACTTCATTTAACTACGGATCCCGACTTTATCGGGACGCACGGATGAACACAGATAAAAGCAGGGAATAGAGCTGTCTCTTCAATCCGTGAAAATCCGTGGTAAAATCCATGGTCTTCCATTTCGGATTGCGGATTTCGGAAGGTCAGCATCCATTAATCCGCATTCCGCAATTATTTAATCCCGGCTACCGCGCCTTCCACTGGAACTGATGCGGCCAGTTGGTAATATTGGCCGCGTTGATGAAGCCGGTGTGGCAGACATTACAGGCCGAGACTCGCCCCTCCGCGACATGCTCTCCCGCAAAATCGTTTCCCCCGCCTCGTGAAGTAGCATGACAGACACCGCAATCACCGAGTGACTTGGCAGCGCCCTGGTACTGGATGGCCTGGTAATTGTCGGAAGCCAGGTTCGACGGAAGCATGGCGTGTGGACTGCCATGGCAGCCGGCACAGTAAATGCCGCCGTGACCGGGATCATTGCGGTAAAGTACCGCGCCCGTGTCGACGCCTGCGACACCTATGTGGCAGGTAGAACATTTCGGTTCGCTGCCCCATGGCACACGGCCTGTCGCGATCGATCCGCCGACCGTACTCAGATCCCCATGACAGGTTATGCAATTGCCATCAGGCGCCGTATGTCTGGTGCTTCTGTTGCAGCTCGTCGTAGCGCCGGGATGGCAGTCGTAGCATAAGGCGTTTTTTGTCGCATGAAAAGAATGTATCGCCTGCGAAAGATACTTATTGGGGCCGGGAGGAAGACCCAGGGCCGGGCTTCCATGGCATGTTGCCGCGCACAGGACCGGTTTGTTCGCAGTCAAGGTCGTCCCGCTCAGGAGATCATGTTTCTGCAGGACATCGAGCATGGGATCCGTCGTTGCATTTCCATGGCACTTGGCGCAGTTGATCTCGTCCGACGTCGGTACGGTTGCGCGCGTGGCGGCGAGTACGGCCCCTGTCTGGTCCTTCACGGTGATGATCGCAACCTGAAACGGGTTCCAGGTCCCGCTGTCGTTTACCGGTGTGACCGGAATGCCGTTCACCTGAAAATGGTCTGCTTTCATGACCATCGTTCCCGAGAGGCCGTTGTTGATTGCCGGGTTGTCGAGGTTGAGGCCTTTGTCGTGCGGCAGCGAAACCCCGAAGAGATGGAGCATGTTGTCCCAGAACTGGCCGTAACTCCTCTTGCCGTAGGAATAGGTGTTCCCGTCAATGCTGTATTCGACCGTGACGCCGGTTGTCACGATCTGCGGAGGGTTGCCGCGCTTGACGACCTGTGCCCACACGGTATTGTACGGGGGGAGGATAACCGCGTTGTCGTACGATGGATTGAGACAATGCATTCCCAGATCGTTCCATGCAACAACAATATATGCCGCTTGCGTGGCGGCAATAGATGCCCCGCCATTATTTTCGTCGCCGTTACCGCCACCGCCGCTGCTGCAAGCACTCAGTGCAAGTAATGAATAGATCGCTGTATACCGGAAAATCCATGAGATCCTTTTCATGATACCCTCCTTGAATGGCGGTACTATAACTTTTGTTGTAAAAAAAACAGCACAAGTGTTTATCGAAGTGAATACCTCTACCATCCATAATATAGCACGATTCACAGTGACCGGAGCAGGACTTGCAGTGCCGCACCGGGCACGAGGGCGATCATGTGGTGAGGCTGATAGGGGAGGCACATTACCGGGAAAGAAGGTCTTTTGCTTTTAATTAAAGTTGCGGCCAGCAGCGGCGGGTATTCCCTGAGCATGATATCGTTATCGCATTTATCAAACACTGCTCTGGATAGCCTGGTACAAGCGCTCCACAAGGGCCTGATTGAAACCGTGAGAGGTCATGTTGGCGGTAATGCGTCCTCTGATGGAGAAGCCGAGGAGGTAGAGGTCTCCGATCAGGTCCAATATCTTGTGGCGCACGAATTCATCGGGATAACGAAGCTCCGTATTGATGACCTTGCCGTCGTACATGATGATGTGGGAATGGAGATATCCGCCGCCGACCTTTCCAAGCTTCTGGGCCATTTCGATATTCTCAAATGTGTTGAAGGAGCGGGCAGGGGCTATGTCCTTTGCAAATGACCCGCTTGCGGGATTGAACGTGAGGATCTGTTCGCCTATGGGCGGAGGATAGTCAACCCGCATCGATATCTCGAACCCTTCAAAGGGCTCCGCATAAAGATGCTTTTCATGCCTTTCCTCATTACCCACTCCGATCTTTTGCCGGATGACGGCAACCTTCGTGAAGGCGGGCTGTTCCACTATCCCGGCCTCTTCTATGAGGTCGCAGAAGTCCTTGGCAGAGCCGTCGACATTCGGTATCTCTTCGTCGACCTTTATGAGCACGTTGGTTATGCCGTACATGGAAAGGACCGCCATCAGATGTTCAACGGTGCGAACACGCCGCCGGCCGTTGTCCAGCGTGGTGGAGTTGGCGGAGAAGGTCTTTGATGAGAGCGTCTGGGAGAAATTCTCAAGGGACGTGATATGTCCGGGGATGGTTTGACCGTCAAGCGTTTGATAGACGATCCCTTCGTTGATCCCGAGGGGGCTGAGAATGATCCCTGTGTTCCGGCCGCTCAGGAGCCCTATGCCGTTAAGGACCACATTCCCCTTGAGGGTTCTCTGAGAATTGCGGGAATCAACTACTTCCACCATGCCGGGAGGCATCGAAATGTCTGCTTTGACTATTTCAAGCCTCGTATCCGACGGCAGGGCAGCGTTGCTCACGGAAGGTTGGTGCTTAAGGGCAGACTCCACCTTGTCGAGTAAGACCTCCAGATGCAGCGGTTTTTCCAAGAAATCGTAGGCGCCGGCCTTTATGGCGGCCACCGCCGCGTCGATGCCGGCATGTCCGCTCATCATGATGACGGGAAGTGCGGGGAATCGGTCGTGCAGACGTTTCAGGAGTTGCATGCCGTCTATGCCGGGGAGCCAGATATCCAGCAGGACAAGAGAGGGCTCCATGGTATCGAGCCTCTGCCAGAAGCTCTCCGCATCCGGGAATGCGATGGCCTCATACCCCTCGTCCCTCAGGATGCTCGCCACGGTGGAACAGATTGCAGGTTCGTCGTCTATTATACAGATAGGGTTCATAGGAGGTTATGCCTGCTGTTCATTCCGCGTCAGGCGTGAGCATAGAGTAAAACAATGAGGGACGTTTGTCAAGGACATGCATGCGGACGAACAATCCCTATTTGGTGGGGAGGTTCTTTTATCCGACAGATTCGATATGAGATTAACGACACTCCTGAGGTACAGCCTTATGACTGTCCATCAAGGAGATTGTTGGCCTATCGTCTTTTCCAGTCTGAAGTCGTCCATTATAAAACCGCTGCCGATGTCCTGAATGATCGATCCGGCGTTTCTGAAACCCATCCGTGAGTACCACGCAATAGAATGAGTATTGTTCTTATTTACGGTCAGCCAGATCCTCGTGATCCCCCGTTTCTGACCCAGGTTCTCCACAAATCGCAAGGTTTTCTTCCCCAAGCCATGACCACGTTCCGACTTCCTGACATAGAGCTTGCTTATCATGAGAGCGGGTTCGCTTTTGTCCGGTACGATGGCCACATAGCCGACGCTTTGTCCATGATGGACGACAATGTAATACTCATATGACTCGCCAAGTTGCTCGACTAACGCTTTCCCACTCTGGAATTTTCCCAGCATATAGTCAACTTGTTTCCGGCCGATGATGGGCTCATAGTGCTCCTGCCAGATCTCGCGAGCAAGGCGTACGATGGTTGTTATCTGCTCCTCCGATTGAACTGCCAGGAAACTGGTCATCTTGTCCTTCCGGGTTCACTCAATGGAAGTCATGCAATCAATTTTTCTCTGATAATTTTAACCAGTTCGCATCGGCTTTCTTGATGTTTCCGGGGATGTCCTTACTCCATTTTTCATACGCTGACTTGCTGCAATTCAGGTAAAGCTTCCCGTCAACGATCTTCCATACTTCAGGATCGGTTATGGCTTTCCGGGACTCCGTCAAGGCCCAGGCGCAATAACCGTCATATTGCGGAGCATATTTCGTCGGACCGGCTGCAAACAGATCCTTGTTCTCTTTGGTTGCGAAATACCATGTCATATCGTGCCACTGAACGGTAAATGACTCGTTGCCTTTTAGTGCCTTGCCGTCTTTGAAATAGGCGACGGTATCGTACCCCTTTATGGCTACATCCGCCGCCGGCGACTGACCGGCAGCTATTCCGCCGAATCCCGTCAACAGCAATAATATACATGAGCAACTCATGAGAACCCGATCGATCGCTATCATTGATTTCATATCAGCTCACCTCCAGGTTTGTTTGGTGTAAAATCCGTAACGTTTGATTCTTGAGAATAAAGGATGATCCTTTACTATTGTACCACACGACAAGTCCAAAGACCGGCGTTCATCCGCTGGCGCCGACCTGCGGCGCGCGAGCGCACAGTGCAGGCACGTGACAGTCCGCTGCAAAGGCATGTTATTCAGCGCTCTTCGCGCCCTTTATCGTCTCCCTCTGGCCGCCGCTCGAGAGAGGTTCTGCTTGACCCTGAGGAGTACGATTCTTTTGATGAGGTGGTGGGGGATCGGCCGATCGAGCGGGAACTTGAGATTGCCCTTGGGGCCCGCATAGGGCGAGAGTGCCTTTTCGAGCTTTGAATCGCCAGATACAGGCGGGTAGAGACCGATGTGGTTCTTGAACGCCAGCAAGGATTCCCAGCATAATCATGGACAGCACAGGCAGGCGCGCCTTGGCGACGCCGACACTCTGCACACGCTCAGCGATTTCCTTGGGTGAAAAAGAGTCGAATCCGAAGATCTCAGGCATGGTCCTCCTAATGTTTAGCATCAACGGAGCGGGCGGGCAGGCCACGTCCACCTGGACGCCATGAATAGATAGTTCTTTTTCAAGGAAACAGAACTATTGAGTACATATCCGGGGTTTCTATACTGATCATCAGAAAAGCCATCCTATCACCAGGGCGGTGCCCCGCGCGGCCGCACCACATTTTGAAAACAGAACCTGGCGTTCCTATTTCAGGTCAATGAGCAGCCTCTTGAAGGCGGGCGCCTCGCGCAGGAGCCGGCCGGCAACCTCGCGCACCTTGTCGATCTGCTCCTTCGGCAGCTGCAGCCTGGTCTTCACCTGCTTGAAATAGAGGCGCTCGGACGGGTCCTTCAGGTTGTCGAAGGTGACCTGTGCCACGTACTCGCGCCGCTCCACTGGATTCTCAGACTGCCAGGCCGCCAGCTTCTCGCGTACCTGCTCTACAGCGTCGAGGGAGATACGGTCGACAGGGATCGACCACATCTGGTCCGTCACGATGTCGGTATCCGGCGGGGCGGGGGAGCGGTCCCAGTCCACTTCGGGGAAGCGCAGCGCGTTCACAATGATGACCACCACCTTCTTGGCCCGGCGGAGCGCAGGCAGCACCGTCTCGTCCGAGTCGACCTTCATGAGCTCGAAGGCCCTGATTACCTCGGTGAGGCCGAGATTTTCCGAGAGGCCGCCGTCAAAGAGGTGAACGTAGGGGCGGTTCGGGTTCTCGTAGGACTGCAACGCGCGGGCGCGGAGCAGTGCGCGGCCCGGTGTCTCGGACTCGCCGATAGCGGCCTCGGCAGCTGCCTGCCAGGCCGGCATCTTCCTACCGCAGGTCCCGCCACGGTTCTCCAGGGTGATGGGCGTGAGCAGCGGCGGCAGCGCCGTCGAGGTGGCGATGGCCCGTCCCAGCGTCACTTTCGAGAGATCGCCGCAGATTGCGTCGAACTGGTCCTGCGTAAAGTTGAACCTGGCGCCGGTGGTGACATCGGTGCCGTTTATGATCACGAAGGGTCCCTTGGCCTTCTTCAGGTCGTCGAAGGTGGCATGGTCGAACACCGTCTCGTCGTAGAGCTCGGCGAAGAGGTCCGACTTTCCGAAGGTCCCGGAGGGAAGCCGGAACCAGTTGGTCGGGCTCAGGATGATGCGCTTTGCCAGTTCGCTCTCGAGGTTGCGCGAAAGCACCTTCGCCTCGAACTCCTCGAAGGTCTTCTCGCCGCGCAAGGCGTAATAGGTGGCGGGCAGCGTGCCGCCCGACACCGCCGAGATCACGTCCACCTCGTCGATGAGGCGGCGTTTCACGCCGTTCACTGTCATCTCGGTGCGGCGCAGCTCTTCCAGGACGCCGTAGCCCAGCGCGGCGGCACGCGTTCCGCCGCCGGAGATGGCGACGACCACCAGCAGGTCATCGGACTGGCCGGGTCGGGTCATCTCGGCGAGGCGGTAGCCGGGCGCGCCGGCCTTCTCTAAGTGAGGGGTGGCGGGCCAGTGGGCGCAGCCGCTGGCGAATACGCAGAGTGACGCCATCAGGGTAACAGCACACGCCAAAGTGAAGATCGAGTTGAGTTTCATAGACTTCCTCCTTTGTTTTTAAATGCCAGTGAGTATTACCCAACGATGCTTCGCGATTGCAGATGCATAAAGCAGTCTTCAGTATTCTGTAATGATACATATATCCAGTTATTTTATTTGCTAAACAGGAATATAGCATGGGAAGATTGAACAATCAAGACGTTAGCAAGATCATTCGCTATTCACCGAACGCCGCCTTGAGGGCCCGCCTCTTTCAGTGGCCCTCTCGACGGCGTGGCTGGGATTATTATGTGGGGGTTAGCCCGCTCTACCGGACCTATGAATTGTAATTTTTTGGCTCGATGCAGCGTCCGCCATCACTATTTCTTGATAGTAAGGCCAGAAGTAATCTTCTACTATTCTAGGGGCCTCTATCCCTTTATGAAAAGCAACAATTCACCGGGAAGCGCACTACTTCTTGTCGATCCATTCGATTAGCTTGTCGTCCGGGAGAGAGCCGGCAAGCACCGTTCCGTCTGCACGCACCATCGTAGGCGTGCTGTTAAAATTGAGAGATCGGGCCAGCGCGGTGTTCCGATCCATTGCATCAGTGGTGCAGTTTGCGGGCGGCTCCGGCGTTATCTTTCCCGAAAACGCGTCATGAAGCATCTTGACCGATTTCGAGCACAGGATGGCCTGGACCTTTTTTGGAGCGTCCTTGTGCATCGGCAAGGCATAAAGGATCTCGACGAATGCAATATCGGGCCGCCTGGCGATCACCTTTTTTATGCTTTCGTGAAGCGTCCGGCAAAAAGGACAATCGGGGTCGGTAAAGACGATCACTTTTTTTGCAGCATTTTTTGCACCCACGGTAATGGAGTCACCCAAGGGGATCTTCGAAACATCAACCGTCTGAGGAGTCTGCTGCGCCTGGAGCTGAGCGAGATAGGCGTCGAGCGAAATTAACTGCATCAGGTATTTCCCCGAACAGTCGAGAAATATCGATCCGCGCTGACCGTTGTTTTCAACGCCTATCTCAAACACGCCCTTGACCGGCGACTCTTTGATATCCACGGCGCTTCCGCCGGGAACGACTTTTTTGACAATGGTGTCTACCTTTGTCATTTCAAGTTCGGGGCATTTTTTGGCAACGTTTTCTTTGCTTTTGCCCCCTTCCTGACATGCGGCCGTAAAAATAACCATAAACAGCACCGCGAATATGACTGCAAAACCCGGAAATGTTTTCATTGAGAGCTCCTTTCTGATTGGTACGTTATAACGCATGCGATTACGGTTCCCCTGCAAGCCATCGGCTATAAGAGTTACTATAGCGCATTTTCAAGCGGCATGCCTCGATCGATATTTATCAAAATACTAAGGTTTCGGCGCGTTGCAGAACGCCTGCTGCTCTGTAACTCATCCCCTCGTTCCTGCATTCATCGCGGAAGCTGTGTGCCGAGGATCGGCATGAGAAGGAATGCCATGCCGGTCTGAATCGTAATGATCGAAGCCATCGCTTCCGTGTCGCCGCCGAGCTGCCGGGCAAGGATAACAGCCGAGGGGGCGGTGGGCGTCGTCATCGCGATGAGCAGCACTCCCGCGGCAACGCCGGTCACGCCGGCCAGGGAGATCATGAGCGCGGCAATCAGCGGTTTGATGCCGAACTGGACGATCGACGAGACAACGATCGGATCGAGATGACCTCTCACCGCTTCGGGCCGGAGCGCACCTCCTACCGCCAGAAGCTCGAGCGGCAGGGCAGCCCGGGCCGCGATATCTACGACGTCCTTCGATATTCCCGACAGTCCTACCTGGCTTATACTCAGGAACCATCCGAGAGCGCAGCTGATGATAAGCGGATTGCCGGCTACCTCCCGGATAAACGGTCTTGCTCCGTTCTCCCTGTCCTCTCCCCATACCGCGAACACCGAGATGCAAAGAACGTTGATTACGACGATCATGAACCCGGCGGCAACGGCAGCCAGCGCGAGTCCTTCGGCGCCGTAAACTCCCTGGACGACAGCAAGTGCGATGTAGGTGTTGAAGCGGACTCCTCCCTGGAATATGGAAGTAAAGGCGGGACCGGATGCCGATTTCCGGACCCTTTGCCAGAGGACGAGCACGATTGCGGCTGTCAGGAGCGTTCCCAGCACGACCAGCAGGACTTGGTTCCATAACGCTCATCCGGATGATTCAGCCTGTCGCGCGGATGATCGACGGGCGAAGCCCGATCGATGTCGCATATCTTTTATTACTTTCCGTAGGATATGCGGTCAAACAGACTCATGAACTGCTGCCAGAAGTGCCGCCGATACATAATGTACATGCCACGATAGGTCGGAACCGAGAAATACGCAAGTCCGTTATTGTCCGCAAACTCCATGCATGCCCTGTTAATTTCCGGGCTCTCGGGTATTCCGGTTATATCATCGACAACCAGGATTCCGTCATCCGCAAGCATCGGCAGGGCCATCTCCATATCCCGAAAGGTTCCCGCATAGGTATGGTCGCCATCAATGCTGAAAATATCAATATTGTTGATTTTAGTGATCCCGTCCTGAATGCTATTAACGGTCTTGATATTGACAGTCATGTTTTTCAATCTGGTCAAATTATTCGTGGCAATAGCGTTGCTTCCCTTCACATAGGACTCATTGTCAAATCCAAAGACCCTCAGTTCATGATCACTGACCGATCGAATTCCCTTCATCACTGAATATAAGGAGTACCCAAAACGCACTCCAATTTCGGCAAGGGACGTTGCATGATTAAATACGTGCCCCAACGCAAAGTACCAGACGTAGTTCTTGTTGGAATCACACCAATCTGCGCCTACGTCCATTCCCTGCAGAATGTCACCGATGATGTCGAGGTCCGTCGTCTGCGCGGAAATGGAGTTATACGTTGTTCTTAGGGGTTTCGTTAATTTGTATGGTTTCATCGGTTGCAGTTTCCCATTACAGTATTCATTGAGGTACAATAACATTTTATCTTTGTATACAGGTTCAACCAGTAATTATGCCAGTTATCGAGAACGACTCTAACAAAATTATCAATAATGAGCAAGAAGAAATAATGCTGTAATGGCAAAATGATAATGTCCTATCCTGGCAAAGTAGAAATGTCCTACTTTAAGTTACAATACTCCGATGTAATTGGAGGGTATTGTGACAGAAATGGACATCATCACTATGAGCAGGAGAGAGACAAAAAGACTGCACATTATCCACCAGGCATTGGATAAGAGGGTCACCCAAGAGAAGGCTGCAGAGCTTGTAGGTTTGAGCAGCAGGCAGCTTCGGCGGATGCTCAAACGGGTACGCGAGGAAGGAGAAGAGGGCATTAGCCACCGATCCCGCGGCAAGATTTCGAATCGTCGTGTCCCCAAGAAGATCAAAGAGAAAGCACTTAAGCTGTATCGTGAGAAGTACAATGATTTCGGCCCTACATTTGCCAGCGAGAAGCTTCTTGATGTTCATACGATCAAAGTAAGCAAAGAAACTCTACGTCTATGGCTGAACGAGGAAAGCATCCCTTATGAGAAGCGCAAGGCTAGAAAGCATCGGCAATGGCGCGAGAGAAAGCATAATTTTGGTGAGATGGTCCAGATGGACGGTTCCCATCATGATTGGTTCGAAGGCCGGGGCCCTAAGTGTGTATTAATGGGATATATCGACGATGCCACAGGAACAGTGTATGGGCGTTTTTATGACTATGAAGGGACCATGCCAGCCATGGACAGCTTCAAGTGGTATATCAAGCGTTACGGCATTCCACAGAGCGTCTATTTGGACAAGCACTCAACGTATAAATCCACGGCCAAGCAGAGCATCGAGGATGAGTTGGAAGATGAAAAACCCATGAGCCAGTTCGAAAGGAGTCTTGCCGAACTCGTGGTAACAGTCATCCATGCGAATTCACCCCAAGCAAAAGGCAGGGTAGAAAGAAGTTTTCGAACGCTCCAGGATCGTCTGGTTAAAGAGATGAGACTTGCCGGGGTTAAAAGCGTCGATCAGGCAAACGAATTTCTGATAAAATATCTTCCAATACACAACATGAAATTCAAGGTAAAGCCTGTTTCTGAAGTTGATTTACACCGACCTGCGCTGTCCATGAGAGAACTCCACAAGATTTTTTGCATCCGAGATGGACCGCACGCGTACGAAACGATTTTACGATCTCTTACAACGGTAAACTCTATCAGATCAAGGACTTTGTAAAATCTCAGAAGGTTGTCGTGGAAGAACGAACCGACGGATCTCTTCACATAACCAACAAGGGCCTGGACTTAAAATACAGTGAAATCACGACACGACCGGTTAAAGAAAACCTAAAAACACCGCAAACTAATTCAGGGGAATAAAGTACGGACTCAACTGCCAGATCACCCCTGGAGAAGATGATAAAACAATTCGAAGAGCAAGGGAGCGATTGTCCTTTGCATCCTAAAACCGGACATTTCACTTTGTAGCAATAGGACATTTCTACTTTGCCTTGACACAAGAAGAAATAATGCTTGACGTATCCTTTGAATTTCACTACACTTTCATACTGACTAATATGCGAATTGCATATTAGTTAGCCAGCATCCCGGTTATGAAACCAATCCCTGCCGACATTTTGCTACAATATTCAGTCGTCCTTAAAAATCAAAGAAACGAAAAGTCCGCTGGATTTTTAAGACTGAGAGGAAATACATGATGCGTAACGACGGAAGAAAAGCGGACGAGCTCCGCAAGATAAAGATCACCAGGAACTACATCAAGTCTGCCGAAGGCTCGGTGCTGATCGAGATGGGCGACACCAGGGTCATCTGCACGGCCACGGTCGAGAACTCCGTCCCTCCCTTTTTACGCGGCAAAGGCACGGGCTGGGTCACGGCGGAATATGCCATGCTTCCGCGCTCCTCGGGCCAGCGGATCCAGCGCGAGCGGAGCAAGGTGGGCGGCCGCACGCACGAGATCCAGCGGCTCATCGGCAGGTCCCTTCGTTCGATTGTCGATATGCAGGCGCTCGGCGAACGGTCCGTGCTGATCGACTGCGATGTGATCGAGGCGGACGGCGGCACGCGCACGGCATCGATCACCGGGGCATACATCGCGCTCGTGGACGCGCTTCGCCATGTGAAAAATCAGCGGTTGATCGAGGCCGTACCGGTCATTGACTATCTTGCCGCGATCAGCGTCGGCATCGTGGACGGGAAACCCATGCTCGACCTTTGTTATACTGAGGATTCATCAGCGGAAGTGGACATGAACCTGGTGATGACGGGCAGGGGCAAGATCGTTGAGGTGCAGGGCACTGCCGAGGGAGAGCCCTTCTCCAGGGAAGAGCTCGACAAGCTTCTCGCCCTCGGCGAGAAGGGCATTCGTGCGCTCGTAAAAATACAGAAAGAAATCCTCGCGTGACGGCATTTCTCACGTCGCTGGTGATCGTTGTCCTGGCCGAGATGGGCGACAAGACCCAGCTCCTGGCCATGGCTTTTGCCTCCCGGTTCAGGTGGCAGACGGTCATGTGGGGAGTGTTCGTCGCCACAGCGGCAAACCACCTGTTCGCCGTCCTTGTTGGAAATTATCTCACCAATATCATTCCGCTCAATTACATCAAGATCGCAGCCTCGGCGTCCTTCATTATCTTCGGCCTCTGGACGATCCGCGGTGATACGCTGGAAGGTGAGGACAAGCGGTTTAACTTCAGCCCTTTCTGGACCGTTGCAATCGCGTTCTTTATCGCCGAGATGGGGGACAAGACCCAGCTTGCCACGGTGGCGCTTGCCGCCGAGTTCAATACCATCATCCCGGTATGGATGGGCACCACGGCGGGGATGCTGATCGCGGACGCGATCGGGATCATTGCCGGCATCGTGCTTCACAAGAACATCCCCGAAAAAAAGATCAAATGGTTTGCCGCGCTGGTGTTTATCGCCTTCGGCCTCTGGGGACTTTATGAGGCCGTGTTTAAGGCGTAATAATTAAGGTGCAATCATGTCGAGATGAAGAAAAAGTCTTGTTCTTTCGGATAAAAAGTTGAAAGTCAAGAATCATTGATGAGTGCTGAATTTCCGCTTCCGCGGGAATGACGATATAATGATCAGCTAGGTTTTTGTCTTCCCCGTGAAAACGGGGATCCAGAATTATTTTTTTTCAATTTTCTGTATTCACCTTATAGTCCTTTCCGCTTGACAAACTCTCCCTATCGACTTAACATTAAACACTAAACACATGTTTTAAAAGAGAGGATTAGCTATGATTAAAACAAGGACCATCATGTTTTTGTTCGGTTTTTTGTTTTTGTCTTCTACGTCAGTCATGGCACAATTCACGGTTATTGACGCAGGACAACTGCGGTCATATTTGACCGGGAAAAAAAACGTGGTGCTTGTGGACTCGAGGACACCTGAAGAATATCAGCAAACGCACATCCCTGGAGCTATCAATATCCCGCCGGACGAGATGCAGGCCAAGGCCCCGCGTTTGCTGAAGGATAAGGCAGCGCCGGTCATCTTTTACTGCAGGGGCATGGACTGAGGTCTCAGCCGAATGGCCGCAGGAGCGGCCACTGAGATGGGATATACCTCTGTTATGATATATCAGCCAGGAATGCCTGATTGGTTATCGAAGGGTTACCCGGTACAAAAAGGCAATAAGCCGGGGAAACTGAAATAAGGTCAATTTTTGCTAGGGAGTATCATGATATGGTCATAAAGAGGGAAAAAGAAAATTATACGATCCAGTCAGTATCACACGCGCTTGACATCCTCGAATCATTTACCATGACCGAGGATGAACTCGGTGTGACCGTTCTTTCGAAGCGGCTTGGACTGCACAAGAACAACGTGTTCCGGCTGCTTGCCACGCTTGAGCACCGCGGCTATATCGAGCAGAACAAGTTGTCCGAGAACTACCGCCTCGGCCCCAAGACGCTCCAGATAGGCGCGATCTTCTTCGAGCAACGTGAGTGCCGGCGCCATGCGCGGCCGATCATCGAGGGCCTTACGGCAGCATCGGGAGAGACGTCGGTCGTAGCGGTCCTGCGCGGGAACAAGGTGATCTATATGGACAGCGCGGAGTCGACCCGGACAGTCCGCGTTATCTCGCGCATCGGCGCCATGCTTCCTGCCCATTGTACTGCTATGGGCAAAGTGCAGCTTGCTTTCCTGCCGGCGGCTGAGGTCGAGCGGCTGTACCCGGAAGTGAATTTGCCTCCGCTTACCGAAAAGAGCATCAAGACGCGCGATGTCCTCCACAATGAACTGAAAAAGATCGCTGAAAAAGGATATGCGCTTGAGCACGAGGAGGCCGATCCCGAGGTGCGGAGCATTGCGGTGCCGGTCAGGGACTTCTCCCGTAATGTGATCGGCGCAGTCGGCATTGTCGCGCCTTCGCACCGGCTTACGGAAGATCGACTGGAAAAGGGCGGTCTTATCGCCCTGGTGCAGGACGCAGGCAAAGCCATCTCAACGAAGATGGGGTTCGCTGCCGCAGCCGGAAAAAAATAAGTCATCGTCCCGTGTTTTGAGCGCGGAACAACGCGCAGGACTTTATTGACACTCCCGTTCATGCTATGTTATTATCGCCCAGATGGTGATTGAACAAAAATGGAAACACCTGAAGGCGCTGCTTCACGAAATGAGACCAGCCGTTCTCGCCTATTCCGGCGGCGCGGACAGTTCCCTTTTGCTTAGGGCCGCATCCGAAGTCATGGGTCCGGGTCTTATTGCGGCTACCGCTGTCTCAGAGACCTATCCGGCCGGTGAACTGCAGTCGGCGAAGGACTTTGTACGGTCTCTGGGCGTGACCCACCGGATCATCCGCACGGAAGAACTCGCCTCGGAAGATTATGTCCAGAACCCCCCGGACCGGTGCGATTACTGCAAGAAGGAGCTGTTTGAAAAGCTCAGGAAGCTTGCCGATACTGAAGGGATCTCGTTTATCCTCGAAGGTTCGAACACCGACGACCTGAGTGACCATCGTCCGGGCAGAAAAGCCGCGGGGGAACATGCCGTTCGAAGCCCTCTTGTTGAGGCCGGACTTTCGAAGTCAGAGGTCCGGGAGCTCGCCCGCGAGCTCGAACTACCTGTCTGGGACAAACCCTCGCTTGCCTGCCTTTCCTCCCGTATCCCCTATGGCACACGGATCACGCCCGCGATACTCAAGGCCATTCAGACGGCGGAGGACCATCTGCGAACTCATGGTTTCCGGCAGGTGCGAGTGCGGCACCACGGTGATATGGCGCGGATCGAGGTTGATCGATCGGAATTTGCGAAACTGCTTTCGAGCGGTGTTGCGGAGCGGATCACGGCTGCGCTGAAGGAGATCGGCTATACCTTTGTCTGTCTGGACCTCGCGGGATACCGGACAGGGAGTATGAATGAGGGGATGAAGCACGAGGGACGAGGGACGAGGAACGAAGGACGAGGGACGAGGGACGTAGAACGAGGGGACGAAGGACGAAAAAACTTTGCGTCCATCGTCCTAGTGAGCGAAGCGAACGGTCGTTCGTCGTCCATCGTGCAGTTAGTGCGAACGATCGTCTGTCGTCCATCGTGCATCATAAAGGAGCTCAACAATGAACGTACTCGTAGTCGGCGGCGGGGGCAGGGAACACGCGCTTGTCTGGAAGATATCGCAGAGCCCGAAGGTCACCAAGATCTATGCCGCGCCGGGCAATGCCGGCATCGCGGGGCTCGCTGAACGCGTGTCGATCAAGGCTGATGATATTCCGGGCTTGCTGGCATTTGCCAAAGCAAAGGCCATCGATCTAACCATCGTCGGCCCTGAAGGACCGCTCTCGATGGGGATCGTGGACGAGTTTACCAAGGCGGGGCTGCGCGTCTTCGGGCCAAGCAGGAAGGCAGCCGAGCTCGAGGCGAGCAAGCGCTTCTCCAAGGACTTGATGAAGAAGTATCATATTCCCACCGCGGAGTATGAGGTATTCACTGACAAGTCCGCGGCAGCGGCATACGTGCATAAAAAGGGCGCACCCATTGTGGTCAAGGCAGACGGCCTGGCGGCGGGTAAGGGCGTTGTTGTTGCCGAGACCGTGGAAGAGGCGCTCAGGGCGCTCGATCTCATCATGACCGAAAAGGCCTACGGCACGGCCGGCGACCGCGTGGTCATTGAGGAGTGCCTGAGGGGCGAAGAGGCGTCGTTCATGGCATTTTCCGACGGCAGGACCGTCGTGCCCATGGCGTCGTCACAGGACCACAAGCGCGTGTTCGATGCGGACAAAGGACCGAACACCGGCGGCATGGGGGCCTATTCTCCCGCCCCGATCGTGACCTCGCAGCTCGAACGCAAGGTCATGGACACGATCATGATCCCCACGGTCCGGGCCATGGAAAAAGAGGGACGTTTCTTCAAGGGAGTGCTGTACGCCGGGTTGATGATCCGGAATGGCGAGGCCAGGGTACTGGAGTTCAATGCGCGGTTCGGCGATCCCGAGACGCAGCCGGTCATGGCGCGGCTCGATACGGACCTGGTCGAGATCATAGAGGCAATTCTCGATGAGCGATTGTCTACGCTTACGATCAGGTGGAAACCGGAATCAGCGGTGTGCATCGTCATTGCATCGGGCGGATATCCCGGGAATTACGAGAAGGGCAGGGAAATCTCAGGTCTCGACAAGGCTGCGGCAATAGAGGACGTTATGGTCTTTCATTCAGGGACGGCCATGAAGAACGGCGCGTTCGTGACCGATGGCGGCAGGGTACTCGGCGTAACTGGTCTCGGTTCGACCGTGGCCGTTGCCATCAAAAACGCTTACCAGGGGGCGCGGGAGATCCATTTTAATGGAGCGCATTATCGCAGCGACATAGGAGCACGTGCGCTGGAGAAGGGGAATTAAAATTATTTATAACTACTCAGGTCAAAATATTGTCCGCAGATTGCGCAGATGGACGCAGATTTTCTTAAAATATCAGGTTCGATTTAATCTGTGAAATCTGCGTAATCTGCGGATAAAAAGGGTTGTATCAGGCGTAACTTTTTTGGGTTCAGACGTACTGAATAGTTATAATTATTAAGAATGAAAAATGCAAAATATAAAATGCAAAATGCGACGATCAAGAACATCACGAGTTTTTTGAATAAGACGCTGCGGGTTGGAAAGATCAAAGACGCTTCCGTGAACGGTCTGCAGGTGAGGTCCCGTAAGAGCGGCGAAATAAAGACGGTTGGTTTTGCTGTTGATGCCTGCATCTCCACCTTCGAGAAGGCAAAAAAACTCGGGGTCGATCTCCTTGTTGTTCACCATGGCATCAAGTGGCGGCCGCAAAAGGACAGGAAACTTGAGAACAGAAGAGCGGAGCACCTGACGAAAAGCAATATCGCGCTTTACGCCGCACATCTGCCGCTCGATCTCCACGAGGAATACGGGAACAATATACAGTTATTCCGCATCCTGGGCGCGCAGGGGCCGCGAAGATTCGGCCGGTATCACGGCATCAGGATCGGTTATGCGGGGACCTTTAAGAAGGCGATCAACCTGGATGATGCGGCAGCGGTCTTACACGAAACATTGCATGGTGATTGCCGCGTCTATCGAAATGGAAAAGACCGCATCCGTTCGATCGGCATCATCTCGGGTGGCGGCGGGAGCATGCTGAAAGAGGCGTGCGTTGACAAACTCGGCTGTTTTCTCGTCGGCGAGATCGATCTGGCCACGTACAATGCGGCAAAGGAATACGGCATGAACCTTCTTGTCGCCGGCCATTATGCCACGGAAACCCTGGGTGTCAAGGCGTTGATGCCGGTCGTAAAAAATGCCTTTGGTGTTGAAACGGTATTTGTCTCAGATCCAAAAGATCTGTAGATCCA
>CAVWIL010000016.1:0-10153 GCA_963755045.1 Nitrospirota bacterium
GCTGTAATACCAAAATGATAATGTCCTATTCTGCCAAAGTAGAAATGTCCTATTCTAAGTTACAATACCCTGACGTAATTGGAGGGTACTGTGACGGAAATGGACATGATCACCATGAGCAGGAGAGAGACAAAAAGACTGCACATTATCCACCAGGCATTGGATAAGAGGATCACCCAGAAGACGGCTGCGGAGCTTGTAGGCTTGAGCAGCAGGCAGCTTCGACGGATACTTAAGCGGGTACGGGAGGAAGGAGACGATGGCATCAGCCACCGATCTCGCGGCAAAACCTCGAATCGTCGTTCCCCCGAAGGTCAAAGACAAAGCGCTTAAGCTGTATCGGGAGAAATATAGCGATTTTGGCCCTACCTTTGCCAGCGAGAAGCTTCTTGATGTTCATGAAATCAAGCTAAGCGACGAAACCCTTCGTCTATGGCTTAATCAGGAAAACATCTCTTATGAGAAGCGCAAGGGACGAAAGCACCGGCAGTGGCGAGAGAGAAAGCATCATTTTGGTGAAATGGTCCAGATGGATGGATCCCATCATGACTGGTTCGAAGGCCGGGGCCCTGAGTGTGTATTAATGGGATATATCGATGATGCCACAGGAACGGTGTATGGACGTTTTTATGACTATGAGGGGACCATGCCAGCCATGGACAGCTTCAAGCGGTATATCAAGCGCTACGGCATTCCCCAGAGCGTCTATTTGGACAAGCACACAACGTATAAATCCAATGCCAAGCAGAGCATCGAGGATGAGTTGGAAGATAAAAAACCCATGAGCCAGTTTGAAAGGAGTCTTTCCGAACTCGGGGTAACGGTCATCCATGCGAATTCACCCCAAGCAAAAGGCAGGATAGAAAGAAGTTTTCGAACGCTCCAGGATCGGCTGGTTAAAGAGATGAGGCTTGCCAGGGTTAACAGTGTCGTGCAGGCAAACGAATTCCTGATAAAGTATCATCCAATATACAAAGCAAAATTCAAGGTAAAGCCCGTTTCTGAAATCGATGTACACCAACCCGCACTATCCATAAGCGAACTCGACAAGATTTTCTGCATTCGAGAGGAGCGTACGCTACGGAACGATTTCACCATCGCCTATAATGGCAAACTCTACCAGATCAAAGACGCTATAAAGACTCAAAAGGTCGCAGTGGAAGAACGACTGGATGGATCTCTGCACATCACTCACAGGGGCTTGGAATTAAGATATCGGGAGATCAAGAGACGGCCAGAAAAAGAGAACCCAAAAACACCGCATATATAACCGACAAGACGGTATCAACCGCCAGATCACCCATGGAAGAGACTCCGAAGAGCAAACGTTCAATTTCCCGTTGCTTCCTAAAAGCGGACATTTCTACTTTGGTAAGAGTAGGACATTTCTACTTTGGGTTGACACAAGAAGAAATAATGTCTGACGTACTCTTTAAAAACCACCTACATTTTCATACTGACTAATATATGCTGATTTTGCATATTGGTTGGCCGGGCGTGCCGGTTATGAACCGATACCTGCGACATTTTGCTACAATATTCAGTTTGTCTAAAAATCAAAGAAACAGAAAGTCCGCTGGATTTATAAGACTGAGAGGAAATACATAATGCGTAAAGACGGAAGAAAAGCGGACGAGCTCCGCAAGATAAGGATCACCAGGAACTACATCAAGTCTGCGGAAGGCTCGGTGCTGATCGAGATGGGCGACACCAGGGTCATCTGCACGGCCACCGTCGAGAACTCCGTCCCTCCCTTTTTGCGCGGCAAGGGCACGGGCTGGGTCACTGCGGAATACGCCATGCTTCCGCGCTCCTCGGGCCAGCGGATCCAGCGCGAGCGGAGCAAGGTGGGCGGCCGCACGCACGAGATCCAGCGGCTGATCGGCAGGTCCCTTCGCTCGATTGTCGATATGCAGGCGCTCGGCGAACGGTCCGTGCTGATCGACTGCGACGTGATCGAGGCGGACGGCGGCACGCGCACGGCATCGATCACCGGGGCATATATCGCGCTCGTGGACGCGCTTCGCCATGTGAAAAATCAGCGGTTGATCGAGGCCGTACCGGTCATTGACTATCTTGCCGCGATCAGCGTCGGCATCGTGGACGGGAAACCCATGCTCGACCTTTGTTATACCGAGGATTCATCAGCGGAAGTGGACATGAACCTGGTGATGACGGGCAGGGGCAAGATCGTCGAGGTGCAGGGCACTGCCGAGGGAGAGCCCTTTTCCAGGGAAGAGCTCGACAAGCTTCTCGCCCTCGGCGAGAAGGGCATTCGTGCGCTCGTAAAAATACAGAAAGAAATCCTCGCGTGACGGCGTTTCTCACGTCGCTTGTGATCGTTGTCCTGGCTGAGATGGGCGACAAGACCCAGCTCCTGGCCATGGCCTTTGCCTCCCGGTTCAGGTGGCAAACGGTCATGTGGGGAGTGTTCGTCGCCACAGCAGCAAACCACCTGTTCGCCGTCCTTGTTGGAAATTATCTCACCAATATCATTCCGCTCAATTACATCAAGATCGCAGCCTCGGCGTCCTTCATTATCTTCGGCCTCTGGACGCTCCGCGGTGATACGCTGGAAGGGGAGGACAAGCGGTTTAACTTCAGCCCTTTCTGGACCGTTGCCATCGCGTTCTTTATCGCCGAGATGGGGGACAAGACCCAGCTCGCCACGGTGGCGCTTGCCGCCGAGTTCAATACGATCATCCCGGTATGGATCGGCACCACAACCGGGATGCTGATCGCTGACGCGATCGGGATCATTGCCGGCATCGTGCTTCACAAGAACATCCCCGAAAAAAAGATCAAATGGTTTGCCGCGCTGGTGTTTATCGCCTTCGGCCTCTGGGGACTTTATGATGCTGTGTTTAAGGGTGTAATGCTCAAGGTGCAATGATATTAAGCCGACGAATCTTTTCTTCCGAGTATTACCATAAGAAGGCGCTCTAATACCAAGAACAAAATCTTGAATTTTATTCCGTGTTCATCAGTGTGCATCCGATGGTAAAAATCGAGTTCATTTTTGGTTCAGGATCGTTTGGGCCAGGAACTGTTATCGAAGGGTCACGTGATTACCATATAGTCCTTTCCGCTTGACAAACTCTCCCTATCGACTTAACATTAAACACTAAACACATGTTTTAAAAGAGAGGATTAGCTATGATTAAAACAAGGACCATCATGTTTTTGTTCGGTTTTTTGTTTTTGTCTTCTACGTCAGTCATGGCACAATTCACGGTTATTGACGCGGGACAACTGCGGTCATATTTGACCGGGAAAAAAAACGCGGTGCTTGTGGACACGAGGACACCTGAAGAATATCAGCAAACGCACATCCCTGGAGCTATCAATATCCCGCCGGACGAGATGCAGGCCAAGGCCCCGCGTTTACTGAAGGATAAAGCAGCGCCGGTCATCTTTTACTGCAGGGGTATGGAATGAGGTCTCAGCCGAATGGCCGCAGGAGCGGCCACTGAGATGGGATATACCTCTGTTATGATATATCAGGCAGGAATGCCTGATTGGTTATCGAAGGGCTACCCGGTACAAAAAGGCAATAAGCCGGGGAAACTGAAATAAGGTCAATTTTGCAAGGGAGTATCATGATATGGTCATAAAGAGGGAAAAAGAAAATTATACGATCCAGTCAGTATCGCACGCGCTTGACATCCTCGAATCATTTACCATGACCGAGGATGAACTCGGTGTGACCGTTCTTTCGAAGCGGCTTGGACTTCACAAGAACAACGTGTTCCGGCTGCTTGCCACGCTCGAGCACCGCGGCTACATCGAACAGAACAAGTTGACCGAGAACTACCGCCTCGGCCCCAAGACGCTCCAGATCGGCGCGATCTTCTTCGAGCAGCGTGAGTGCCGGCGCCATGCGCGGCCGATCATCGAGGGCCTTACGGCAGCATCGGGAGAGACGTCGGTCGTAGCGGTCCTGCGCGGGAACAAGGTGATCTATATGGACAGCGTGGAGTCGACCCGGACAGTCCGCGTTATCTCGCGCATCGGCGCCATGCTTCCTGCCCATTGCACTGCAATGGGCAAAGTGCAGCTTGCTTTCCTGCCGGCGGCTGAGGTCGAGCGGCTGTACCCGGAAGTGAATTTGCCTCCGCTTACCGAAAAGAGCATCAAGACGCGCGATGTCCTCCTCAATGAACTGAAAAAGATCGCTGAAAAAGGATATGCGCTTGAGCATGAGGAGGCCGATCCCGAGGTGCGGAGCATTGCGGTGCCGGTCAGGGACTTCTCCCGTAATGTGATCGGCGCAGTCGGCATTGTCGCGCCTTCGCACCGGCTTACGGAAGATCGACTGGAAAAGGGCGGTCTTATCGCCCTGGTGCAGGACGCAGGCAAAGCCATCTCAGCGAAGATGGGGTTCGTCCTGCCGGCCGGGAAAAAAAAACATCGTACCCTTTCCTTGAACGCCTGGCACAAGGCGCAGGACTTTATTGACACTCCCGTTCATGCTATGTTATTATCGCCCAGATGGTGATTGAACAAAAATGGAAACACCTGAAGGCGCTGCTTCACGAAATGAAACCAGCCGTTCTCGCCTATTCCGGCGGCGTGGACAGTTCCCTTTTGCTCAGGGCCGCATCCGAAGTCATGGGTCCGGGCCTTATTGCGGCTACCGCTGTCTCAGAGACCTATCCGGCCGGTGAACTGCAGTCGGCGAAGGACTTTGTACGGTCTCTCGGCGTGACCCACCGGATCCTCCGCACGGAAGAACTCGCCTCGGAAGATTATGTCCAGAACCCCCCTGACCGATGCTATTACTGCAAGAAGGAGCTGTTTGAAAAGCTCAGGAAGCTTGCCGATACTGAAGGGATCTCGTTTATCCTCGAAGGTTCGAACACCGACGACCTGAGTGACCATCGTCCGGGCAGAAAAGCCGCGGGGGAACATGCCGTTCGCAGCCCTCTTGTTGAGGCCGGACTTTCGAAGTCAGAGGTCCGGGAACTCGCCCGCGGACTTGAACTGCCTGTCTGGGACAAACCCTCGCTTGCCTGCCTTTCCTCCCGTATCCCCTATGGCACACGGATCACGCCTGCGATACTCAAGGCCATTCAGACGGCGGAGGACCATCTGCGAACTCATGGTTTCCGGCAGGTGCGAGTGCGGCACCACGGTGATATGGCGCGGATCGAGGTTGATCGATCGGATTTTGAGAAACTGCTTTCGAGCGGTGTTGCGGAGCGGATCACGGCTGCGCTGAAGGAGATCGGCTATACCTATGTCTGTCTGGACCTCGCGGGATACCGGACAGGGAGTATGAATGAGGGATTGAAGCACGAGTGACGAGGGACGTAGGACGAGGGACGAGGGACGTAGAACGAGGGACGAAGGACGAAAAATCTTAGCGTCCATCGTCCTAGTGAGCGAAGCGAACGGTCGTCTGTCGTCCATCGTGCAGTTAGTGCGAACGATCGTCTGTCGTCCATCGTGAAGTTATATGGGAGCTCAAAAATGAAGGTACTCGTAGTCGGCGGCGGGGGCAGGGAACACGCGCTTGTCTGGAAGATCTCGCAGAGCCCGAAGGTCACCAAGATCTATGCAGCGCCGGGCAATGCCGGCATCGCGGGGCTCGCTGAATGCGCGCCGATCAAGGCTGATGACATTCCGGGCTTGCTGGCATTCGCCAAAGCAAAGGCCATCGATCTTACGGTCGTCGGCCCTGAAGGGCCGCTCTCGATGGGGATCGTGGACGAGTTTACCAGGGCGGGGCTGCGCGTCTTCGGGCCGAGCAGGAAGGCAGCCGAACTTGAGGCGAGCAAGCGTTTCTCCAAGGACCTGATGAAGGAGTATTGCATTCCCACGGCGGAGTACGAGGTATTCACTGACAAGTCCGCGGCAGCGGCATACGTGCATAAAAAGGGCGCGCCCATTGTGGTCAAGGCGGACGGACTGGCGGCGGGTAAGGGCGTTGTTGTTGCCGAGACCGTGGAAGAGGCGCTCAGGGCGCTCGATCTCATCATGACCGAAAAGGCCTACGGCACAGCCGGCGACCGCGTGGTCATCGAGGAGTGCCTGATAGGCGAAGAGGCGTCGTTCATGGCATTTTCCGACGGCAGGACCGTCGTGCCCATGGCGTCGTCGCAGGACCACAAGCGCGTGTTCGATGCGGACAAAGGGCCGAACACCGGCGGCATGGGGGCCTATTCTCCCGCCCCGATCGTGACCCCGCAGCTCGAACGCAAGGTCATGGACACGATCATGATCCCCACGGTCCGGGCCATGGAAAAAGAGGGACGTTTCTTCAAGGGGGTGCTGTACGCCGGGTTGATGATCCGGAATGGCGAGGCCAGGGTGCTGGAGTTCAATGCGCGGTTCGGCGATCCCGAGACGCAGCCGGTCATGGCGCGGCTCGATACGGACCTGGTCGAGATCATAGAGGCGATTCTCGATGAGCGATTGTCTGCGCTTACGATCAGGTGGAAACCGGAATCAGCGGTGTGTATCGTCATTGCATCGGGCGGATATCCCGGGAATTACGAGAAGGGCAGGGAAATCTCCGGTCTCGACAAGGCGGCGGCAATAAAGGACGTTATGGTCTTTCATTCAGGGACGGCCATGAAGAACGGCGCATTCGTGACCGATGGCGGCAGGGTACTCGGGGTAACTGGACTCGGCTCGACCGTGGCCGCTGCCATCAAAAACGCTTACCAGGGGGCGCGGGAGATCCATTTTAATGGAGCGCATTATCGCAGCGACATAGGAGCACGTGCGCTGGAGAAGGGGAATTAAAATTATTTTACTACTCAGGCCAAAATATTTCCGCAGATTGCGCAAAGGACGCAAGAAATCCTTAAAATATCTGGTTATTTAATCTGTGAAATCTGCGTGATCTGCGTCTAAAAAGGGTTGTTCAGGCGTACTTTTTTGGGTTCAGCGTACTGAATAGTTAGAATCATTGAGAATGAAGAATGCAAAAGGGAACATGCAACCAGCGACGATCAAGAACATCACGAGTTTCTTGAACAAGACACTGCGGGTCAGAAAGATCAAAGACGCTTCCGTGAACGGCCTGCAGGTGAGGTCCCGTAAGAGCGGCGAAATAAAGACGGTCGGTTTTGCTGTTGATGCCTGCATCTCCACCTTCGAGAAGGCAAAAAAACTCGGGGTCGATCTCCTTGTTGTTCACCATGGCATCAAGTGGAGGCCGCAAAAGGACAGGGAACTCGAGACCAGAAGAGCGGAGCACCTGACGAAAAGCAATATCGCGCTTTACGCCGCACATCTGCCGCTCGATCTCCACGAGGAATACGGGAACAATATACAGTTATTCCGCATCCTGGGCGCGCAGGGGCCGAGAAGATTCGGCCGGTATCACGGCATCAGGATCGGTTATGCGGGGACCTTTAAGAAGGCGATCAACCTGGACGATGCGGCAGCGGTCTTACACGAAACATTGCATGGTGATTGCCGCGTCTATCGAAATGGAAAAGACCGCATCCGTTCGATCGGCATCATCTCGGGTGGCGGCGGGAGCATGCTGAAAGAGGCGTGCGTTGACAAACTCGGCTGTTTTCTCGTCGGCGAGATCGATCTGGCCACGTACAATGCGGCAAAGGAATACGGCATGAACCTTCTTGTCGCCGGCCATTATGCCACGGAAACCCTGGGTGTCAAGGCATTGATGCCGGTCGTCAGTGGCCTTTCGGTGTTGAGACGGTCTTTATCGAAGACCCAAGGGACCTGTAACAGGCAAAGCGCATACACGGGCATGACGAAGGTAGATGCAGTTTCAATTTGCATTGTGAATTTTGCAATTTGCAATAATTGTTAATTCGAAAGGAGCCATATGGCAAAACCAGTCGTGGGGATATTGATGGGGAGCGATTCCGACCTGCCGGTGATGCAGGAGGCGGGGGCAATGCTCCAGGAGTTCGGGATCGAGTATGAAATGACGATCGCGTCTGCGCACCGCACGCCGAAGAAGGTGCTCGAATATAGCCTGACCGCGGAGAAGCGCGGGCTCAAGGTAATCATCGCCGGAGCGGGCTGGGCAGCGCACCTCGCCGGGGTGGTGGCATCGCAGACCACGCTGCCGGTGATCGGCGTGCCAATCGATTCGTCCCCGCTCAAAGGGCTCGATGCGCTTCTTGCGACCGTGCAGATGCCGGGCGGCGTGCCGGTGGCGACCATGTCGCTCGGCAAGTCAGGCGCCAAGAACGCGGGCGTGTTCGCGGCGCAGATAATCGCCGTGAGCGACGTGAAGGTGGCGAATCGCCTCAAGGTCTTCAAGGTCGAGATGGAACTTGATGTGGAGGATAAGGCCAGGCGGCTCGTTGCGTTAATGTCAATTCCCACACCCGCCAAGGCTGCAGCACCTGCCAAGGTATCGGTGCCGGTCAAGGTATCGGCACCTGCCAAAGTGGCCGCGCTCGCCATAAAAGCGGAGCCCCTTGTCGAGGTTGCATCTCCCAAGAAGAAACCAAGGCGCAGACGGCGGAAGAAAAAACCAGGCAGTGCCGCCACGACCCTGGGACCGGCGGAATGAGGACCGAGCTCGAGTGTCTGCCCTGCTTCTACGGGCAGATAACCCGTTCGCTGGGCCACGCTGGTGTGAACGGCGACCGGGGGCGTATCATCGGTCGCATGGCGGAAAAGGTGATCGAAAGCGCTTCCCTCGAAGAGGTCCCGGCCAGGACCACAACGCATATTCACCGTATCCTGCGTAATGAGACCGGTGTTGATCCCTATAAGCAGGTCAAGGAAACGTATACCCGGAGAGCGCTCGATCGGCTTCCCGCGCTCAGACGCTTGGCTGCCGGAGCAGCCGATCGTCTTGAAGGCGGGGCACGGATCGCGATCGCCGGTAACGTGATCGACTTCGGCATTTACGACAGCGTTGATATGGACCGTTCGCTGGAAGAGTCTTTTCGACTGCCGTTGTCCGAAACGGAAATTCGTAATTTTTCGCGGGCAGTCCTGCGCGCACGCAGAATCCTCTACCTCTGCGATAATGCCGGAGAGGTCGTGTTCGACCGGGTTCTGCTCGAGATCCTGCGGGACATGGGCAAGGACGTGATCGCTGTGGTCAAGGGCTCTCCGGTGATCAACGATGCGACGCTCGACGACGCGCGTGCCGCCGGTCTTCATGAATGCGTCACGGTGATCGACAACGGCAATGACGGCATCGGCACGCTGCTGGAAGCGTGTTCAGTTCAATTCATGGATGCGTACCGATCTGCTGATCTGATCATCAGCAAGGGCCAGGCCAATTATGAAACACTCGAACAAGAAAATGATACGCGCATCTTTTTTCTCTTTAAGGTCAAGTGCCCCGTCGTAGCTGCATTCCTGAAGCGCGGGAATGGGGACATCATACTGACGGGAGGGGGTAGTTAGTTCGGAGTGCGGAGTTCGGAGTTCGGAATGGTCGTCTTCATAAATCCGTATTCCGTAATTTTTGCAATCCGCAGTGAGCATGCCATATGCGGACACCGATAGTTGAGATCGACCCCATCCATCCCGAAAAGGCGTTTTCCCGTTGCAGGGAGGTGATCCACGCAGGCGGCGTCATCGTGTACCCGACAGACACCTTGTACGGCCTCGGTGCGGATCCGAAAAATCCCGATGCGGTCAGAAAATTGTTCACCATCAAATGCAGGCAGGCTGACCAGCCGATCCTGCTGCTGATCAAGGATGCAAACGAGGTACGGGACTGGGCAGCGGATATCACGCCGCGGGCCGAGGGGCTTATGAAAAAATTCTGGCCTGGCCCGCTCACCCTTGTGTTCAGGGCAAAGCCGGAGGTGATGGCGGAACTGACCGGCGGCGCGGGGACGATCGGTCTCCGAGTTCCCGCAAATACGCTTACACGGCAGCTGCTCGCATCTCTCGGTATTGCGCTTACCGGTACGAGCGCGAATATCACCGGAAAACCGGGTCCCCGCACAGCTCAGGAGGCGGCCGAGGCGATCGGAGGGATGGTTGATATGGTCCTCGACGGAGGCAGGACCGAAGGCGACAATCCTTCGACGGTTGTGGATGTGAGCGCTGATGAACCGATGGTGATCAGGGAAGGGGCGATTCCCTCGCGGGAGATTTTGGGTTAGTGCAAATAGATTCATCTCAAAATGGAGAAGAAAGTTTACCGCGAAGCCGCGAAGAACGCAAAGGAAAGCTTTTACTCATGGTATTT
>CAVWIL010000017.1:0-136955 GCA_963755045.1 Nitrospirota bacterium
GAAACTCCCGATAATTTGCAACATTCCCCATAGCTCGATAAAGATCCCATTGCAATACAGGCCTGATTTTGTAATTTTAAACAAGGACCTTCGTCAAGAGGCAAAAAGGCTTGCCGATCTATACGCCGATAAGTTTTATTCCGGCGTGCTGGGGAAATCCGGTGGAATTATCGCCGATTAAAGCTTGATTCTGGTTGTAATATGGAACGCTTGGAAGATGATGCAAAAGAGGATATGTCAATAAAGGGTATGGGAGCTATTTATACAAAAACTGAAGCAGGCAATACATTGAAGAGAATGAAACAGGCAAAATGGCGGCAGTATATCCGCGAACTCTATCGTCCTTACCACGCAGCCCTGACTAATCTGGTTGATGTCTGTTTAAATAATTTCCACACGTGCCTTATTCTTGATTGCCATTCTTTCCCATCCGTTCCCCGGCCATACGAACCTGATCAAAAGAAAAACAGGCCTGATATTGTCTCGGGACTGATGTCTATCATACTCCGGATGCGCTAAGAAAAATATTGTCACGAATCTCAGAATAGCTGGCTACTCGGTAAAATACAACAGCCCTTTTAGCGGCACCATTGTCCCGTTGAATTATTATAAGGTCAACAAGAACGTGAATTCAATCATGATCGAGGTTAAGCGAAAGCTCTATATGGATGAAGATACGTTCACAAAAAAAGATGAATTTGATCATACCTCGAAAAAGGTCAATCACATCATTATGGAGTCCTGCCGTTCATTCTTAGCCCGGTGAAGCATGGGCGTTAGGATGACAGGCTTAAGGAGTACTCATTTGTCTTTTATATAGACACCCGGCGATCGCGGTAACCCCTCTCTCTTATGCTTACCAATACAGAACTATTAAAAATCGCTGCGAGAATCCTAAAGCACTATCAACTCGACCCCGCCGGCATCCACGGCATTGACCACTGGGGTAGGGTGATGGAGAATGGTATCCAGCTCGGTGGCATGTCCGGCGCCGACATACGGATAGTCCAATTATTCTCTTTATTCCACGACAGCCGCAGGCAGAACGACGGCTATGACCCTGATCATGGGGCGCGGGGTGCTGAGCTGGCAGGGGAGATGAACGGCTCGCTCTTCACGCTCTCCCGTGACGAGCTGTCACTGCTCCAAGATGCCTGTACCCGCCATACCATGGGCCTTACTGAAGCTGACATTACTGTTCAGACCTGCTGGGATGCGGATCGTCTCGATCTTCCCCGGGTGCAGAAGTTCCCGATCCCCGAACTGCTTTGTACCAAAGCAGCACGTGATGTGCGTTTTATTGAATTGACCTCCCAACGGAGCATTGCCAACCACCTGACTGCCTTTGCGCTGGAACTGCGGAAATTACTTGTTTGATACAGGTCTCGCAGGCCACAGCCCTTACCACACGATCACACCGTAGCAATCATCACAAATTTACTGACAGGACGCTGACAACCTCCTCTTGTATTATATAAGCATGCTGTATATCAGCGGCAAACTGCTGCCTTTCAGTAAAATTACGTTTATATAAATTAGGTTCTTCTAGACTTTTCTGTGGGTCACTTAATTGCAAGTATAGCTTTTTATTTTTCATTAACAATCTGTTTCCTGAATGTTATCTAAGTTGGCACGTGTCCCACATATGCATTGTTTTTTTGGGCAGCTCATCACTCGGCCATCCCCGATAAAGGCATTCGAGGACAGGCTCCGCATGCTCTTTTTTTTGCACATCCCCTTCGCGTCCTGAACGACATTTTTGACCCGTCTAAGGCCACGTCCGCTCGCCCGCGTAAACTCGGCCTGCGGCCTCAGACAGTACGCGTTCGCCTTGTGGGACGCTTCCTTAGGCCAAGACGGGTGCCCAAAAATATCGTAATGGCCGCTCCGGGGACGTGCGGGGTTGGGGTAAAGTCAAGGCTATGTTGTGTTACTCCCATTCGAAAATTTAGGCGTGCGACCGAGTCCGAGGGTTAAGCATTTCGGACTGTCTGAGCCGAGGAACAAAACCCACCCTCACCCGGACCCTCTCCCTGAGGGCGAGGGACTGGTGGACAAAGATATTTCTATCGGCGAGTTTCCGAAATGTACTGAGGACGACCGAGCACACCGTGAAGAATTTTCGTCGGGTGCCCTTCTTTGGGTCACCTTTCTTGGGCACGCAAGAAAGGTGACAGTAAAGAGCGAGGGGAAGTGCTGCGATGCTCAAAAGGGCTTGTTATCAGTACCGGCAATCATGCCGGAGCCTGCCCTCGAATGAATTCATCGGGGGCGGAGCTGTGAACTGGGGGTGCAGAAAAAAATAGGATCGTGACATGTGCTGAATTAGAAACAGATAAAAGCGACCAACACAAAACCCGGAAGACCCGTAAATAAATAGCGCTGACATAGAGTTGTCAGTTGCATTGTTTACAATTGAACTATAAAAAGCTGAGATATGCATAGACCACAATGTCGGATGTCGTTCCCGTTGCTCAAACTCTTTGCGAGACGGATGCTATTGTGAAGACATGGGTTTACTATATGCAAATAATGAGGTGGATAAAATGAGACTGCTCATATGGTGCATCATAGTTTTAGGAATGTTTGCGTGCGGGAATTCCGATTCCGATAGCCAGACGTATTCAAGTAGTAACTGTGATGGAGTGGATACATCACAAGCCCCGAATAGAATAAGCATAATAAATTATGGAGACGGGCATCATAGCGAGACAAGGTATTATGACAATTACTGTTCGATAACTTATTACTATTGACGGAAAAGAATCGAAGAAAATTATTTTGGAATACGCAGCATCCAGACCTAAATTCATACTGACAACCTCTGTCATAGTGACATGGTATCTATATGTCATGGAGAATAAAACCAGTCGACCAAACGCATAAACAAACAAAACCTGAAAAATGCAATACATGCTATTATACCAGGAATGCATGTTAACCCCGGGCATGGCCAAAAAGTGCCTCGGGCCTTATGAGAACGTCAAACATCGGTTACAGGTATATGATTTGGAGATCAAGGATAAGAGAGAAGTTTAAAGGTTAGGCAGATTTAGACCGTAGAGTTTCAAGTGAACGGATTATATCATAGTTGAATATCATCATCCATAGAGGCAGCCATGAGATCTGGTGGGACCTGCATCCAGCTTTCCACGGACAGAACAACCATCCTGCTTGACCTCGGCTTGCCGCTCAGCAAGAAAAGCAAAGATATAGACCTTTCGGCCATCAAGCCTGACGCAGTCCTGATCAGCCATCCCCACCAGGACCATTACGGTCTGATCGATACCATCAATAGCTCAGTCCCGGTCTATATCGGTGAGGTGGGCAAGAACCTGATCGACGCCACGCGGATCATCCTCGGGAAAAGCCTGCACAGGAATGCATTCCAGTATTATGAGTCCGTGGAAACCTTTTTCATTAACGACTTCACGGTCACGCCTTATCTTGTTGACCATTCCGCGAGCGATGCCTATGCATTCCTGATCGAAGCAGAAGGGAAGAGGATATTCTACAGCGGTGACTTCCGTGCCCATGGCAGAAAATCCGTATTGTTCCAGCAGATCCTCAAAAAGCCGCCCAAGAACATCGACCTCCTGTTCATGGAAGGGACTATGCTCGGCCGGGACAATAGCGAGTTCCCCTCGGAAGAGGCAGTAGAAAAGAAAATCTTCGAAACGATCAAATCCCAAAACAACATCACCTTCCTTATCTCCTCATCCCAGAATATCGACCGGATCGTTTCAGCCTACCGGGCATGCCTGAGGGCAAAGAAGATCTTGGTCCTCGATTTCTACACCGCCTGGGTACTGGAGCAGGTCCAGAAGAAGGCCAAAGGCGTCCCGGGAATCGGATGGGACAACATCAGGATCTATGCGGACAAGGGGCAGGATACCACTCTGGCAAACAATCCCGGATTCTTCGGCAGCTTCAGGAGGCGGGCATACAAGTACCGCGTTACCCACGACGAGCTGAAGGCGCGCCGGAACAGTATCTCTATTTAACCAAGATGTCCCGGCATAAACTGATCGCACGGTACAAACGTCAAAAGCCGGTAAACGTCATATACTCGCAGTGGCAAGGCTATCTCAAGTACACGAACGACGAGTACTATGGTGCTGAAGAAATATCAACACTTATGAAGGATCCTATGGTACACTGGGTCTACGCTCATACCAGCGGCCACGCGACGGTGGAAGATCTGCAGGCATTCGCGAAGGCGCTGAACCCGAAGATGCTGGTGCCGGTGCATACGGAGCAGGAATAATTTTAAAAAATATTTAGATAAAGTCAGATATTTTACGTGATAATGAATGAGATTTGACATATAAACGAATTGCATAATTACTGATGAGGCATGGTAGTAAGGGAGATTAACTTATGTATGATTATATAAACACGATTAAAGACTCACCTGATGCTAAAAGCGCAGAATGAAGATAAGAGAATACGCGGAAGAAAGAGCTGACTGCTTGGGCAAACACGATCTTCGGAGACAATTTGCAATAAAGCTATTATACGTTAAATAGAAGTTAATTGTCGGACTTACGATCGTACAAGACAGTGGATAAAGTGAAAGTCAAAATAAGAGCCATACGTGCGGTATTACAGATACCTTAAAAAAAATGCTAATAAAAGGTATGTCAAGAAGTACACTTCTATATGGATAAATAAAAGAGCTGCACACAGATAATTGAGTCATATTATTTTCGATAGCGAGGCTTCATATCTGCCGCATCGATGTCAATGGAAAGAATCGACAATAGTTAGAGCCGATAATATTGGAGATCAAGATCAAGACAAAAAAATTGAGCAAGGCATACCATAAAATCTGTAGATGATATATAGCTCATCAAGGAATTGCGAGTCTTTGCTAATTCAAGCCATGGCCAAGCAAGATAAGATTAGGCATAGCAAAACAGGCTAAAGACCTGTTATCCTAGGTGCGATTGCTTTTCAAAGAATTTCCTTTTTGCGCGTAAAAAATAGGGTAAAATCATTGTGTCTGAAATCGGACAGCGAGACCAACATAGATATTCTAATGCTCACGTACTAAGGGAAGAAACACAATTGATATTGGTGAGATTAAGGCCAGGAGACAATAAGAATAGATGTAATTATACTCAAGATAATTTAATCTGATTACATTTGCTTATCGCATAGCCTATCTAGAGTACCGAATTTCTGGTCGTTAAAGGGTGTGATGCGACATGAACGCAAAGGTGGACAGAATGACTAGCGAACGTTCAAAGATCATAAAGTGCTAGATCTTAGAAGAACAATCATCCAGTGTTGAATGGTATTTTAAGATTTACAGGTTGCATATGGATTTAAGGTTAAATCGTATATCATAGAGTAGCACTGGAGAATCAATAAATATAGAATTTTACTGAATAAGACTTTATGGTACAATTAACATCTAATCGTTAGCGATTCTAGCCTGTGAAATTCCGATCGGCAATTCATGCAATACTACACGAAAACACCGCCTTATCCAGCAGTTGGTCCTGCACCAACTGCTGTTTTTTTTCCTCAAAAGGTTTGAAAAACCAGTTTGCTGCATATCGCTGATCTAGTGAAGGATCAGCAAAATCTTCCCGGTTAATGGTCCAGGCATATTCCCAATTACCGTTGACTGAGAATACCGCAATCAATTCCATACACAGTCAACTTTGCCATATAGATACGGTTCAGCAGGATCTGCATGTCCCTAATATCGAACCACGGCCATCCGAGAGCATCAATTGAATTGTCCTGGTTGAGATTTTTGAGCCCATTCAGGAGCCATAGTTCTTCTCATCCAGCGGCAGAGAGCAATAATATTGTACTGGCGGGTCTGTCTGCTCGGTCATATAATTAATCATCCCCACTTCACGACTCTCTGGTGGCTCATGAGCCTGCAGATCGCTCTCGAACAGGGTATCATTGGCAGACAGATTAAATGTCTGTAGGATCAGCTCTTGAAACCCGTTGGTCTGGATCATTGTTTATCGAGGTATAAACCTTATATTTATTCCTGTCGACATCGTAGAGCACCCGTCCCCGGGGCAGTTTCTCATACTCGTACCGCTTTAAGCCTGATCAAGTTTCTGAAATGTGGGCCAGAGATCACAATGGCCAACGTAAACATCGATGAACCCGCTTTGCTCCTCGACCTCTGCAGCTGGAAGCGAGTAGGTCAGAAGATTCTTTTTGTAGTACCAGAAGATCCCGATCCTGGGCCTGCTTGTAGGGCCTTTGCCCCACTTGCTGCTTCCTCTTCATGTCATTAGCCTTTCTCCGGCTTGATCTTCTTGCATCCTGCTGCTTGAATAAATACCAGTGGCACGCTGACAACCCTTTGACAGCCTTCCCGTATATCATTCCGTAATAAAGAATGTGACTATTTCAGGGTATCTATATCTCATAATGCTGCAACCAGGTACAATGAATGGAGGGCGCTCATGTCCAATGTTAAGCGGCTGAACAGGCTTGTCGAAATCTTGAGGATCATGGATAGCAACAGGAAGATGACGGTGCAGGGGTTCAGACCTCGGCATATCTGACCGGACAGTTTTCCGCGACATGGCTGCTCTGCAGGAAGCCTATTTCCCGGTATACCTGGACAGCGAACTCGGGACATACCGCTTTGCTGACGATTTTTCATTTAAAAAGATCGACCTTACCAAGAACGAGATAAGGGCCTTGCTCGCGAGCGGGCCGCGGTGTCGAAACTCGGTGCTGGAGTTTACGGCGCCTTTGACAACCTTCTGAAGAAGGTCCGGACCGATACGGGGTGCAAGACCCAGCAGCGGATCAGCAATTGCGACGGCGTTCTGGTTCGATATTGATGAGGCCGCTGATTTAGCGATCCAGCCTCAGTTCGATGCCATCCAGAATGCGATCGAGGAGAAGGTCGATTCGAGATCAATATGTGGGCATGGGTGACCGGCAGAAGAAAATCCGGCAGGTCGATCCTTATGGCCTGTTCTACAGCTGCGGCGTATGGTACATGCTCGCCTACTGCCACCTGCGTAAGGATATTCGCCAATTTGCCCTTGATTGCATCAGGAAGTTCAAGGCCACTTATACTCCCTATGTAGTGCCGAAGGATTTCTCCATGGACAAGTACTTCGAAGGGGGATGGCATATCATCACCTGCGGAGAGCCGGTAGAAGTCAGGCTTCGGTTCAGCAGCGACGTGGCCCGCTGGGTAACGAGGAGAAAGTGGCATCCCACCCAGAAGATCGAACCAAGGAAGGATGGGTCGATCCTGTTCGAGGGCCGCGTGAACGGGACCGAAGAGCTCCGGCGATGGATCTATAATTTGGGCACAAACTGCGAAGTCCTGGCACCGAAATCTTTAAAGAGAAGTGGCAGAGAGCTAAAGTCCATGGCTGCTGTATATCGGGGAAAGTGATATTCCTCTGGTTCATTCCTTTACTTAAAGTATTTGATCTAATTCGTACGACCTTTGCATTCTCCGCGAGAGACGCTGTTGATTCCGGTTTGTCCATGATGAGATGCATTCTTATCTGCAAAAGCAGAAATCTCCGCAGGCATGGGCGCTGTCCGGCACAAAGGCCATGGACATACTAAGATGTCCTACCTTGATCTCACTATCCCGCCGCAATTCCACATAATAGCCTTCTCTGACGATCCATCCACCAGGAACCTTCATCCGAAACATCAAGCAGCTTTCATTCGGCCCTGACGTTTTATGGATACTCTCCCAGGTCGCGGGATATTCTGTTTGATATTCCAGGACCCGTCCGGGCAAGGCAAAAAGACCATAGCACTGGCAGACTGCTTCCTTCCACCGAAATAGACATGACGGACCAACCATCCGTATGCTGCTCGTACCCGCTGGGTCCTTTGCTGGGGCGCAAAAAAAGCGTCGCCAGTAGTTTTCAGTGCTTCCCATCCCATATTGGATCTCTCGGTCATATATCTCTCCTTTAGTCTTTCTCCTGTATTGATGATTGCACAAACCACTGACAACAGTATGACAGGGAGGTGAAAATTATCACTGACACGCCCTTGTCAGCAAAGAATGGTATTTTATACATGCAAACAAGCGATATGGCATGAGCAGTGACATTGGAGCGTATCTGAGAATGCAAAGGGAGGGGTCTGCTATGAAAAGAAGAGAATTTATAAAATATCTTGGAAGTGCTGTTGCGGTACCGATGCTGGTGGTCGGAACCAACAAGAATGCCGCTGACGATGGACAAAAAAGAGAAAAATAAGTTGCCACCAGAAGAACGGGCACACTGGACGAATACAATATTCCTTCAGAGTGAAGAGCAGGGACATAAGAAACGAAATGAAGCAGTATGCAAGCAGTACTGGCTGCTTTCATTATAGATGGCGAACGGGAGTCCCCCGATATTATCGCATTACCGTACTTTGCAGCTGTGGTGGACAGGTCACTTGTGGGCAGAGACTACTGGGAAAGTTTTGTTGACTATCGAGCAGGATGTGAATGATTTGAAGCTGTGTATCATCGTTGATGCTATCCATGACTGGCCTGTTCCTGATTTGGACATCAATATGGCAGTCGTAAATACTGGCCGCCCCGAGTATGCAAAGGTTGTAATTGAACTGATCAGGAGAGCATCGCTGGTCTTATCTGAATAGGCAATGAAGTCCTGTTAGAATCAATAACTGTGCTGATCGAGTTTTTAGTGGCAGCCTGGCCGGATGCCGGAGAAGGGTCCTGAGCTCGGCTGCACTGCCGGCGCCCTTAATATTTCTGCATGGGGGTTATGGCTGAGCGATAATTGAAAAATGATAGTGCCTTGAAAAAGTTTGATGCGGTAGGACAGATTCGTCTAATACTGGACGGGAAGATCCTTCGCCAGACCCACCATGAGGAGCAGGAATATCCAGCACAATGGACACCTCGCCCCGGTATCTCCCACTGTTACATTATTGCGTACTTTGACACCAACCGCCGCTATGTACACCCAAACACGCCTACCCAAATCCGCAACGTCCGATAATTGGACGTTGCTAGTAGAAGCTACCCCTCAGCGATGGGGGTGAGGATTGAGACTTGATCTTGTCAATGTTCAATTATTGGACATAACAGTGTCCTGAAATTCTGCGTGTGGAGAAATACAGGAGGTTGGTGCGTCAAGTGACTGATAATATGATATATTTAATATGCGACTGATCGGACAAAAAACGGAAAATGACAGAAGGGTAATACGCGGCTCTCCCGGGGTTCAGGTGAACATATACGGTTTCTTTAACGGTTTCTTTAACGGTTTGCTTTAACGGTTGCCTTTCACTCCAAATTAGACGCTGGCAGACTCGTGTAATCATGGTTTTTCAAAAGCATTCCCTCCGGTACACCGGCCATGAATGGGTCCCATCCATATTCCCTTTGCTATCAATCTATTCGAGGTGAGAATTGTCAACTTCTTATAACAATATTGTCATTTTCTTATTACAACATTTTAAAAGTCTTTACGTGTGCAAAAAAGGGCAGGGGGGTACGGGTTGAGAGTTGGAGAAACCGTCACCAGGCAACCGTCTCGCGTGTATTGGTTGCATTCCGGTTGTTATTTGGTGTTGCAGTCTGAATTACACTCGGATCACAGATACGGATCATGTTCGGCCATCTTTTTGTTCAATAAGTTGAAAGCAAGGGAATGCGGTATACTTGACTACGGAGGAGCAAAATGAGAATGCTGACCCGGTACGGACTGATGGCGAAGGAGTCGTGGGCGGAGGATCGCCCGAAGATGTATCGACGCCTGGAGAAGGCGGGGAGCTTGTTAATGGCCCTGGAGAACAATCAGCAGTTGGCGAAGGCGGAGAAAGCAGCACTGGTGAGACGGGGGACGCCACCGGAGATAGCGGAGGAGATAGTTCTACAGAAGTACATCCTCCTGCCGTCGGAGAAGGAGCAGCCGGTGCTCTCGGCGGACCAAATGCCATTCATTCAGTCCGAAACAACTGCAAAATAGGAAACGTGCTGTAGAAAGGAAACCCGCCATGCCAGATCCGAATCGCTCTCTGGAACTGGCACCACTGCTGAGGCTAAGGTACCATGACTCGATACCCGACGCAGTTGCCGACCTCGGCAAACCGGATGAGATCAGGAGAGTGTTTGTGGGGTTCCAAAGAGTATTTGTATCAACAGCACCCACTGCATGACGGATTCCAATGAAAAAAGTGATCACAATGTTACAATAGCTATTCGATAAAGTTCAAATCGATCAATTATCCATTTCTGATTACGCCACACTTCACTGAGAGGTCCTCTATCCACGCCTTCCAACATCTTTGCCAATTTCCGTATCTACCTCTGCTGTGCGGTACACCTTGCGTCCTGGTTGTAATATTCCTGAACTCTTCTTTCCCATCAACTGCTTGACTCTATTGCGTATATCCTTCAACTTCGTCAAATTCAATTTACAATATTGTTAACAAGCGTAGACGATTGCTGTTTAACGCACTTGATATCGGCTTTATCTATTTTCTGTATCATACGGAATTTATTGTCAACGTGATGTCGATTTATCTTGATACCGCAGGATTAACTGGTACTTCTATGGAGTAAAGCAATTCATGTGTTTTCAATAGAATAAATATTCTAACAACAAGGCAGTTTTTGCCTAACGATCAAACAAGGAGAAAAAAATGTTTAAAAAGATCCTGCCGCATTTGTTTCATGTGATCTATTGTTTGGCTGTAGTATTCTTTGGTATCGACAGCCTCAGCCTACAATCCATTGCCGCTGTTTCCAACATCAGTATCCCTCTACTCTTCGGAACAATTTTAGCTGGCAAAGGAAAGGAATTTAGAACTTTAGATTTGTATCTGGCAAGTTACCTCTCCCTACGCGGACATGCGCCGACATTCACTCTTCAAGGAACTCGCGTTATATTTGACTTTCCTGCCACCGATGATGTTTACCAGATCGCTGCCGAGTACAACGGGAATCCCGATATATTGCTATTGGATTATGTCTCTGAGGTCCGGAAGATCAGATCCCAGATGCTAAGCGTGAGGGGGTGAGCCATGAACACAGACATCAGGCTTGCAACCTCTTTCCCGTATCATCCTAAGATACAGAAGTTGAAAAGAAGACTTGGCCCTGAAGGCGCCTGGGGCTGGATATGCTTACTAATTTTTACTGGACAGCATCGCCCAGATGGCATTCTTGCTAACCTAAGCGACGAAGACATCGCCTTGGCTGCTCAGTGGGATGGAGAGCCGCAGGATTTAATAACAACTCTTATTGACCTTCGTTTGCTTGATCAGGACGGCGAAACTCTCACTGTTCATGATTGGAACACGCATAATCCCTACGCAGCACATGCGCCCGAGCGAAGTGAGAGGGCAAAGAAGGCTGCTGCGAAGAGATGGGGGAAGGAAAAGAGTCGTGATGCTACGAGCATCGTCAAGCAATGCGGCGAGAATGATTTAGCAATTCAGCGAGCATCATCGAGCAATGCCCCTTCTCCTGATCCTTTTCCTGATCCTTCTCCAGATCCTATTCCTGATCCAAAATCAAAAGATACGCCACCGCCTTCAGCGGCGTCGGCTCCCAGACGAGGGAGAAAAAAGGGTGGGTATGTTTTTGGCGGCATACCGGATTGGATAAATCAGGAGTCGTGGGATGAATATGTTTCCATGCGAGAACGGATAAAGGCACCGATGACGGATTACGCGAAGCATCTCACTGTTCTTGAATTAGAAAAGTTGAAAAAAGATGGGAACGATCCGGCAGCAGTGTTGAATCAGTCGTCACAAAAGTCATGGCGGGGTTTATTCGCGATCGACAAAGGGGGAATCGCTGAAAAGACTCGTTCTGGATTCAGAAGAAGGCGAGACAACGGTGGGATCATGCCAGAGCCAGGTAAGTACGACGACACAAGCCCTTTATGGTCATCAGCGATTAAGATTCCTCTTCTGATCGCGATACACCGATGCCCGATAGGCGGGAATATTGATGGAGGATCAACAGTGACGCCGAGCAAAGCAATCAAAATTGAGTGCAAAGTGTGCGAAGGAAATCAGCATGGGCTATGTGCCAGTAAACATTGTTTCCTGAATCAAGCCGGGAAATCTCTTGACCGGATCAAGGCGCATTGTCAGGACTGTGCACCAGATCACCGGGTAGAGGATTGTACCGGCTATCTTATTGGTACTCAGGCCAGAATGATGGCAGCGATCAGCAAACGACTCTTAACAGATGATGGTAAAGCCCAGTGTCCTCTCTGGAATTACAGGTTTGGGAAAAATGTTCACCGAAAAGTGACTGTTGCTTCACCAAAACAACTTGCGTCGCGGAAACTGTTTACTGAACGTCACCGGGCCATCATAGAAGGTAAAATTCTCCGAACAAAAGCGACTATAAATGAAAATCCAGGCGTTTTGATGGCCGAGAGGGTATAAGGGGTGGCAACGATGTTGTTCCAAGGAAATAACGGTGAAAATATGGATATTATATGAGAGCTGAGTTTCAGATAGATTCCAATCAAATAGTTGCGGAGATAACTCGCGAGGTCATGAAGGCAATCAAGTCACACCTGTTTGCAAAGCCAGATGATGATCTTATCTACTCCGTCGAGGAGTTGGCAGAATATCTCCGTGTATCAACGAAATGGGTATATGCCCATGCTTTTGAACTGCCTCACTTCAAACTTGGCGGGCTGCTTCGTTTCCGGAAAAAGGATATAGACCGGATCATTGATAAACTTGCATTAAAAGAAAACCTTAAAAGGGCTTGACCACAATCTAACAGGGGTTGTGGGCAGGGTATAACTTGTTGAATATAAGCACAATAAAAACGGCTGTGCAGTGAATTGTGCAGTAGAAGGGGCTTGACAAGAATAAACCAATGGTTTATACTCTCTTTATGAAGCCTGAGGAGTTGAAAAAGTGGAGAGCCGACAATGGTTACTCGCAGGGAGACCTTGCAGAGATCTTGGGTGTCGCTCATTCAAACAATAAGCCGCTGGGAGCGGGGCACCCGTGAGATCACTTCGTTTCTCCATCTGGCTCTTCGGGCAATTCCGAAGAAAGGAGGGGAGTATAAGGTAGTGACGAAAACGAAAATGAAAAAGAAAGGAGGTAAGCATGGCGCGTAAAGGTATTTACAAACGCGGTGGCGTGTGGTGGATCCGCTTCGCAGCTCTTGACGGGCGAATCGTCCGGAAATCATCCGGATCCGATAAGTTCAAGGATGCTGAGATCCTGCTGCATAAAGAAAAACAGGCGGTTCAGGAAGGAAAGCAGCCAGAGGCAAAGATTATCAAGAATTTTACCTTCGCAGACCTGGCCACGAAGTATAAAGAGTGGGTGACTGGACGGCAGGCGTCGGCATACGTCAAGGGTCTTACTATTGATCGTTTGCTGGACAGATACGGAAGCATTCCGCTGCGCAGATTCAACACCGCACTGATTGAGCAGTTACAGACTGACTTGATGGCCAAAGGTCTTCGGAAGGAAGACACCAAGAGGGGCGTGAAGCCGGAGAATATCAAGGGACTCAAATCGTCGAGCATCAACCGAATATTAAGCACGGTCAAGCATATGTTCAGCAAAGCGGTTGACTGGGAGATGGTAGAGTCTGATGTTCTCAAGAAGCTGCGGAAGGTCAAGCAGTTTAAGGAAGATGGACGGCTGCGCTATCTATCAGTCAAGGAGGCCCAAGGTCTTATCAGCGTCTGCGATGGTCACCTGCTACCAATCGTGATCACTGCACTGCATACTGGAATGCGGAGAGGAGAGATTCTTTCCCTGCGATGGGACCAGGTGGATATGCAGCATGGGTTCATACTGCTGGATAAGACGAAGAACGGGGAGCGGCGTGAGATACCGATCAATGATACTCTCAAGGCGCTGTTTCAGCGTCTGCCCAGGAGGATCGACTGCAAGTACCTTTTCCACGATCCGAAGACCCTGAGGCCCTATGGGGAACTGAAGCACTCCTTTTCGACGGCATTGACTCGCGCCGGAATCAAGGATTTTCACTTCCATGATCTGCGCCACACGTATGCGAGCCTGGCGATCATGAGCGGCGAGATCGATATTACGACACTCAAAAATTTGCTCGGTCACAAAGATATTAAGATGACGCTGAGGTATGCGCATCTTGCACCTGCCCATAACCGGAAAGCTGCAAGCGTTATGGATAGAATTTTAACCCTGCCAACTGCACACCCTCAACCAACTGCACAATTACTGCACAAGGAAATGGAAAAGGGATTAGCGATGATCGCTAACCCCTTGAATAACTTGGTGGAGCTGAGGGGGATCGAACCCCTGACCCCAAGACTGCCAGCCTTGTGCTCTCCCAGCTGAGCTACAGCCCCAAATACGTTCGTTACGAGGTGCTTAATTTAACATCACGTAGTTATGTTGTCAAGATAAAATGATATGTTTCATCTTGAGTGTAATAGACAACAAGTCTCCTCCTGAATTTCTTCGTGGCTTCGGGTCTTCGTGGTTAATTCGCTATTGTCCTGTCTGGTTAAGATACGATAATTAATGAAAAGATGAAGAAAAAAGTATATAATAGAACAAGCATATGAGCGAACCGCAGGAGAATAAGGATACCCAACCAGCATTCCCGCAGCGAGTTGAGCAGGAAGTCCCTCTCGATATGCGGCTCCTGACCGAAGCCGTGATCGAGCTGAATATTTCTCGAAAGAATGTGGGCATCTACCCGCCGGGCCATATCCAGATTGCCAAAAGTATCGAACGCGCCTACCAGCTCCTCCAAAAAATGTTCGAGATCCGGAATGAGATGACCCTCGGAGTGGCCAAGGACACCCTGCTGATCGGCAAGGATTATCTTGACCAGAAGAACCCCGTATATCGGGATTTTGCGCTTTCTATGAGCCATCAGGGGATCGCATCAGTCACCTTTATCAGCGGCCTGGAAAATGACGAACTTGTGCGTTTTCACGGGATTCTCACCACCAAGTCGGAAGATATCAGGATGTCGGGTGGAATCGACAAGGTCATAGCCGAGGCTGTTATCCCCCATATCAGGATCCAGTCAATTGATTACAGCAGTTTCCACGTCACCGAGGAACAGGAGATTTTCAAGGCTTCTGCCAAGGCCGGAGGCGAACAGTCGGACAGCAATGTGTGGCAGGATTTTGTAACGCACCTTGCGGCAGGCACGCTCGCCGGACCAGGGCAGGGCGTGTCGGTGAAGGACGCGGAGCAGATAGACCCTATCGAGCTCGCACGGCTTCTGAATGAACGAAAGCTGGATGCGACCGCCGCAGTAGAAAGCTATGACCATATCATCTCAACCTATATGCGCGGAACAGCCGAAAAAAAACAGATGTCCCAGGAGCAATCGAAGACACTTGCAAATATGAATGCTCTCTTGAATCACCTTCACCCGGAGCTCAGGAAGCAGTTCCTGTCCGTTGCGTTCAAAAATATCGCGTCGCGAACAGGCTCTCCCGTTGACGCGGAAGCGGTGATTGGGGGCTTTACCGATGATATGGTGATCGAGATGCTGGGACAGGCAAGCGCCGAGGGGCGGGAAATATCGCCGACGCTTGCGGGTCTCGTGGGCAAGCTTGCCCAGGCGAAGACCGACGGCTCGACGGGACAGCAGCAGGGCAGCAGCACACAACCGGCGAAGGGATTCGTTGCTCCCGCTTTCCAGCCTGAACATATGGAGAAGCTGTTTGACCGCGAGAAGTACGAAGAGTATGTGCCTGACGATTATCAATTGATACTCAGGAATCTGTCGAAGAGCTCTCCAGCAGCGCTTGAACAGTTCCCGTTGGCCGAGCAATTACAATCGTTGGATGACGAACACATCGATTTTCAGATCGGCCGGGCGCTTCTCGCTTTTTTGGAAGAGAATATCGAAGAAGAGGATTATAAGGAGTTCGCTCAAAAAATCGTTGCTTATTTGCCCCAATTCCTTGAGACCGGCAATTTCGAGATGCTCGGGGATATATTAGAGACGCTTCGCAGGCATTCAACGGATAAACCGGTACAGGGTATACGGGAGATTGCCGCGGAATCGAGGAAGTTTTTTTTCGCCCCGGACTTCATTGCCAAGGCGCTGAGCGCCTTCGACCGATGGATGCGTGAAAAAGGACAGGCGGCTTCAGGACTGATACAGGCCCTCGGACCGGATACGATACCGGGTCTTTTGGACATGTACTGCAATGACGAAACAGTGGGCGGAAGGCGTATTCTTTTTAACCTGTTGTGTCTCTTCGGGGACCCGGCCGTACACGAAGCCCAAAAGAGACTGCGGGATCCGCGCGCGAACACTGTACGAAACCTGCTCATTTTAATTTGTCATACGGGCAGCGCTGCGTCGATCCCTCTTGTAAAACCGCTGCTGCGGCATCAGGATCCGATGGTAAAAATCGAAGCGCTCAGCACTCTCTTGAAATTTAAAGACCCAGGAGCGATAGATCTGCTTCGGAATGCGATCCATGACAAAGATCCGGACTTTGCTTCTCATGCCATTGCCCTCGCGGGACACTATCGAATAATGGATGTCACAGGGGATGTTCTGTCGAAGATCAAACGGGTCATCCTCTTCGAAACGGACTATGTCGAAAATGAAGAGATCATCAAAGTACTCGGGAGCATTGGAGACCCAGGAGCAGTGTCTGAGCTTGAAAAACTCGCAAACGCATCATGGTCGCTCTATCCTTCCAGCCTAATGCATATGAAGGAAACGATCTATTCGTCGCTCTCACGATATCCGCGGGAGACAATTGCCGGTCTCCTCAGGATCGGGGAGAAACTCAATAGCGATACGATCCGCCGGACATGCAGCCGGCTCAGGGAGAAGCAGTAGCTTTCCGATGGGCATTGCGTCCAGCGTCCGCCGCAATTCAGACAGGATGGAATATGGCAGACTATGATGTTCATGAAGGGTTGTCGCGGGTGATCTCACAGCTCACTGCGGCTGTAACGAATACGAGCCTCTATACGCCGACCCATCCCCAGGTAGCGCAGTATGTCGAAAAAGCGCATATCGTCCTGGCGGAGATTCTCCAGCACAGGCCGGAGATAACGTTGCTCCTCATCGGCAACGACCTTGTCGCCGACAACCGGCAGCTGGAGGCAACCGGAGCCGCGTCGTATGTTACGAACTTCATTCGTATCCTGAAAAAGCAGGCAATAGAGCGGATTACCTTTGCCGCGGGACTTCCGAAAGAGGAGCTCCAGGGGCTTATTCGGGACCTCGCCTCTTCGGATACGCTTTCGATACGTTCCACCTCGTTCATCAAGCTCGGCAAGGTGGAAATCAGGGTCAAGAAGCCCGGAGAACAGGAGTCCTCCTTCGGGGCCGATGCCTTATCGAATGCCGCCGATGTCCCCCCGGAGGTGTTGCAGGAGTTGCTTGCGCTGACGGCGGAGGAACTCGATCTTCTCAAAGATCTTTATCTTCGCGCCAAACTGCACAAGAAGATCGATGTTCGCAGTGTGGATGACATGATCAAGGGTTTTATAAAGGGCTTTCGACAGGAGATCAACCCTCTGGGTCTCCTCGCATCCCTCAAATCCGTGAGTGAATATACGTTTACTCATGTCACAAATGTTTGTATCCTGACCATGAGCCTTGCTGAGAATCTGGGCTTCACGGGTGAACACCTGCATCAGATAGGCGTCGCGTCTCTCTTGCACGACATTGGAAAGATATTCATCCCGGATGAGATACTGAGCAAGCCGGGAATGCTCACCCCGGAAGAACGCAGTACCATTGAGTCCCATACCGTGAAGGGGGCGCGCTATCTTATGGGTATTGAGGGAATTCCGAAGCTGGCGGTCCTCGCTGCATTGGAGCACCACCAGAAGTTCGATGGGAACGGATATCCGTCGATCAAGGGCGGATGGACGCCGAATATTACAAGCCAGTTGATCGGCGTTGCAGACGTATTCGATGCCCTGAGGAGCAGAAGGTCCTATCGCGAACCCGTCCCCCAGGAAAAGATCGTAGCAGTGCTGACGAAAGAAAAGGGCACGTCTTTTAATCCCATGATCGTTGATCGCTTTCTCAAAATGATAGTACAGTGAATGCCATGAAAGTCCTTATTATCGAAGATGATCATGATACCAGAACTACCCTCAGCGAGAGCCTGCGATCGGCGGGGTATGAGGTGGCTGCTGCAAAGGACGGCGAAGAAGGCTTGCTTGCAGTGCGGGCTGACAGGCCGTCCCTCGTCATCACCGATATTCTCATGCCAGGCGTTGACGGTTTCCATTTTCTGAGTGAAGTGCGAAAGGACTGCAGCTTAAAAGACCTTCCGGTCATTTTTTATACCGGGAATTACCTCGACGAGGAAGATGAACAGCTTGCCCAAAAGCTCGGAGTATCTAAATTCCTGATCAAACCGATGACTCCCCAGGAGATTATCGCGGTGGTGAATGAGCTCCTTGAAGTTAAAGCCAAGGACAATGCACCTCAGGTTTCTCATTCCTCCCTGGACGAGCCGGTTTTCCTGAAGCTCTATAATGAACGGCTAGTGACCAAACTGAAGCACAAGATCATCGAGAATGATGATTCGCGAAGGTCTCTTGAGAACATTATGGAAGGCATTGCTGACGGAGTCCTGGTCATTGACATGGACCATACGATCATCCGGGCCAATTCAGCTGTTGCGGCTTCACTCGGTTTAACAAAACCGGAATTGATAGGACGGAAATGCTACGAGGTCATGCACCGGAGGCAAACGCCCTGTGAAGGACCATATATCGTTTGCCCCTTGCCGCACATATTAGGGCAGGAAGACAACAACATCAAGTTGCTTCATACGCACTACGACGGGAACGGCAACGAACGGCATATCGAGATCACGGCATCGCCGGTCAAGAATGCCAAGGGCCGTACCATCGCCATGGTCGAAACCCTCCGCGACATCATGGAGAAGTACAGTGATGACGAACTGGTAAAACTGGTGAAGAGATTGAATGAAGCGCAGACACACCTCAAACATATGGCGATCACCGATGATCTGACCGGACTCAGGAACAGGCGGTACATTATCGAACGGCTCGAGGAGGAGTTTCAGCGTGCTAAGCGGTCGGGCGATCATCTCAGCCTTATCATGCTCGATATCGACCACTTCAAGCAGATCAACGATGCTCATGGCCACCTCTTCGGCGATGTTGTGCTGCGGGTGATTGCGATGCGCATTAAATTGATACTCCGGATACATGACATCGTCGGTCGTGTTGGAGGCGAGGAATTTCTCGTCATTTGTCCGGAATCGGCATTGGGGGATACGGTTATTGTTGCTGAAAGGATCAGAAAGATCATCAATGATGAGCTGATCGGAGACGGTGTCAAGGAATTGAGGGTTGCCCTTAGTGCGGGCGTCACAGAACTTCATGAGAATGACGTAAGTTTCGAGAAACTATTTTCTCGAGCCGACCTTGCTCTCTATAAAGCAAAAGAGGAGGGGAGAAACAGAGTTGTGACGCTGTGAGATAATTCAACTTTCAGAGTTTAGAGTACAAAAAAACAATACTGAATTACCAGGAGTATACAAGCTCTCCTTCCACCTGATCGTTTCTCGCATACCTTCCAAAAATGGATTGGGACGGTCCGTTCAACCCGATCACCGTCGCTCCCGCCTTCCATGAATCCGTAAAAACATACATTGCGTTTGCCTTCGCCATCGTATCCCCGTGCTCGGGATTGTAAGCAATGTTCAGGTTCGTCTCCACCTTCCGGTTCAGCCATCCGATTTTGAAATTTGCCCAGAGAAGTGTCTCTACTGTTCTTTCGTAGAGCTCATCAACGTTGCCGAAGATGATCGTTTGCTGGGCCTGAATAGTCAGCAACCCATCCTCGAAGGTACGGTAATCCGCACCTATCCCGTAATCCAGGGTATCATGCTTCTCTTCAATGGGGTTTAGCGGGTAAATGCCCGGTGAGGGAACTGATGGATATCCCCAGAGTTCGCGACGGATATTCAAATAGCGGTTGAAATTATAGGCAACCTCGGCCCTGATACTCAGGTCGCCTCTCACTGCTGCAGCATCAAGCCCGATCACACTGATCCGATGGAAGTCGGGAACGTAACCCGGATCAACGAGGACAGTACTCCCCTGCGGGACGATCAGGAGCGCCGTTGTCCTGAACACCGGCCGCGGATCGTAACCGTGGAACAGGTTGAGCGCCCATTCGATATCGCCGGCTTTTTTTATCCTTATGCCAAGACTGCTGTTTTCGACGGTATGATCAGGAAGGTCGGGCTCCCGGGGAACGATCTCAGCGCCCGGGATGTATCGCGATATCGTCGAGGCGAACGACGATCCCGCCCAACGCTCATCCGGCATGGGCAGGCGGTAGGGGATGAACACGGGAATCCAGATGGCTTCGTAGGTGAAGTCACCTCTATTCAGTGCGGCTGACACGGACGGCACGCCGATCTTCCGGTCTTCGAGCGGTTTTATGAGGAACTGTGTATAGTCCCAGGGGTTGAGCAGGTCATTTGGCGGGAACTCGTCAAGTCTGCCCCACGCAAAGCGCTGGATGCCGGCCCGAACATCAAGGTCACCCGCTGTATGAGAGACGTACAATTCCTTGAACTCCAAATAGGGCGTATTGCTCTGGTATACTTCATCGTAGTTCTTGAAAAGCTGCGTGTCACGCGCCGGACGCTTCACGGTCCCGTCCCATCCTCCTTCGAGCCAGGAGTGAAATCGCCACAGGGACTGAGCCGTGTCGATCTTGATCCTCCCGGTCAACCCCGGCTCCTCCTTCACGCTGTCGCTGTTCTGGGCCGCAACTCCCCGCAGGTCCAGGCGGCCGGAGGTTGAAAACGATTCTTCAGCGAGAGAAGGGGAGGCGATACAAAGAATAAGAAGTATGATAGAGGCGGAAGTATACAAGAAAGTAAATGAATGAGCAAATTTCATACGCATATTTTGAATGGGTTACTGTTGTGACATCGTTTGTTTTCGTATTCTACTATATTATTTATAAGTATCATTCTTCAAGAAATGTTTAATTATAACATATAAGAGTTTGTTTCGTATTGTGGATAGATTAGTAAAGTATAGATGGAAACTTCAGAAGATGGAGGAGGACTCGCTACAAAATATCGAGAGCGAAGGCATGGGTTCGATAGCACACCTCAAACGAAAAACAGAAGCAGGAGATACTGTTTTGAAGTATATGCGTCTCGTGCTTTTTGTTATTGTTCCTAACAATCTCTGTTCCCGATAGAAACAGCTGTGGCGTCAGAAATACGTGACCTCCAACGAAGGTGCAAGCGTTCCAAAATTCGGTCCCGTGGTGTCGTTGATCTCGAAGAGCCCCGGGGGAGTGCCTACTATTGAAGTATCCTCTAATATTCGAACCTGGAAGTCAGGCAGGTTCAGACGCTGCGCTTCCACCATCAAAGAAGTAACATCTATGCGGACGTGCTGACGGAGATCGGTTCCGAAGATTGAAGTTGCTCTTGTCTCAAGCGCCGGCTGGTCCCTATTGAAAAAATCCGTGGGTATCAACGTCGGTGGTTGAAAGAAAACAAGGTCGATAAGAATCGGGATCGTGTCGGTTTGCGCTAGAAGACTGAGGTTATCTATTCTTATATTGAGAATCGCTGATGCTATGCCGGCGTTACTTGGAACTCCACCCGCGCCTGACAAGGGGAAGTCCAGGAAAGCACGAAATTCCGTCCCGGTGGTAGGATCTATACCGGCAAATACACTTTGTGTGTTGCCCTGTGTTACGGTTAAAGTTCCCGTGACGTCTTGCGAGATGTAACCATCAAACACCGGGTCACTCAGGATCTGCGTGAAAACTGTCGGGGGTGCACTGCTGCTGCTTCCGCCACCACACCCTACCAGTGGCAGGTTTAATAATACGAGTATTATCGCAAAAAAGGCCTTTTTCATTGCTGCACCCCCAGTTTTTGTAGTCCCGTCGCTGTTCCAAAAAAAATGAGCCGTTCACAAAGTAACGCGTCCCGGATGATCGCTATAAAGCAAACGTCGCGCCAAAGATGAGTCCGGAGAAAGAGTCCTGGACACTAGAATTATTTCCCGTGTTTGTTTCGTACCTCCATCCGAATGTTCCGTAGAATTGTCTGGTAAAGGCGACCTTGAATCCGAATTCCCACATCCATCCCGGGCTGTCTTCTTGAAATCCGCTGATCCCGCCACCCTGTTGCTGGAATCTGGTAAAAAGATAGTTCAACTTTCCGTAGAATGAGGCATTGTAGTACATCGGAGCGTTAAAAATCATGCCGATTACGGGACCATACAACGTATTTTGGATCCCGGTTTCCCTTTCATGAAAAACAGTGTTTTTATATCCGGCCAGCACACCAAACTCGGGAACGATCATGTAACCAATTGACGCGTCTACATCCCATCGGCTGTCATTGAAGACAGCGCCGCTCGAAAAGGTATAATCAGACAGGGAAAAAAGATATGATGCATCCAAAAAAACATGATTGGGGAATGTAGCCTTGATCGTAGGACCGAAGAGAACTGTAGTGTCCGATGTAATACTATATCCCGGACCGTACTGTGTCCAGTCGTTTATCCACATCAGGACACCAGCTTCAACCCTGCTGCCATCTGCTGCATGTGCAACTCCGCTGCCCACGATCAGCAGCAACGCTGCCACGGCCCCTACGAGAATGCGTCTCATAATTCACCGTCCTTTTTCATTATAACGATGCCGGACACTCCCAGCACTGGATAACGTCTACCTTCGTCCCACACGTTTTTCATATGCCCGGTGAAACTCATCCGCGATGTATGAGTCGCGCGAAGGGCCGCGAAGACTGACTTCCAGTCTGATCCTCTCGTTAGGTTGTTGATTGACATGAATCGTAATGGCTGTGCGATCTGCCTGGCCCTCGATCGTACCAGTAGCTTGATCTGCGTGCAGTATCCGAATACCGACATCTTCTGCTGCTTTTAGAGCGCTCTCCCACGCGACCTGATATGAACTTACCGGATATACAACGGGGGCCGGGGGCGGTGGCGGTGGATAGGCAACACACGACTGAAGTAAAAATAAAGAGAATAGTGATACGGAAAGTATCTTCATAGGGTTGCGTCCGATAATTATAACAGGTTCTGTTTCGCGAGGGCTTCCGGTGTCCATTCAACCTTTTTCCACGTCTTGTCGGGATCGTATTTTTTCATTGTCTTGGCAAGCTCTGCTGTCTTAGGTCCAAGATCCTTCTGATGCACAATATCATCCTGGTTCACGATAAAGGTCATGATCCCTGACACACCGTACTCGGCTGGATATGCCACAAAGCCGAAACCCGTCATCTTGCCGTCCACTATGTAGTCGAGTTCACCGCCAGAGGCGTTGCTGCCCTGGCTCCTCAGCATCCTGAAATAGTATCCGTGGTATGGCGCGGGCTTCTCACCTTTTTTCGTGATCTCGTATCCCTCATCCGTTGCACGCGCAAAGAAGGGCCCCATGGGACTTGCCTCCTCCCCGGGTTTGGCCTCCCAGTACAGACCATCCTTCTTGCCCGGATGGCTCACGACTCTCCTGGCATATTGCAGGAACCCGTCACCATCGCGGTCCTTGCTCGCATATTCAACTTGCCCGTCCACAAATGCCAGAGAGACCTGGATGGCAATCAATTCGTTCCTTCCTATTCTCCGGTTTATGATCTCTTCCCGTCCATCTTCGGTTAAAAAGGACCATCCCTGCGGAGATTTTACAAGAGGGATGGGGAAAGTCCACTTGGTCTTCCCGATCACGGCAAGCATTGTTTTATCGTCCAACGCTGAAAAAGTGACCGCATCCCCGGCGGCCCTAATGAAACGCGCACGGTCCTCTTTGTCTGCTACTGCATCTCCGGAGGATATGATATTTCTGCCTCCGGGTCCAAAGATGGACAGTAGATCCTTCGAATCATTGTTTTTAGTAGCTTGAAGGAGTGCATTGAACGCATCTTCTGGAGACTTGAATTTCTTTCTGTCTGCATCATTGGCAAACGAAAGAACACTGAAAGCAGTCACAACCATTACGAACGCCAGGAAGGCCGCTAAATCATAACGGATACGAAAAAGGTTTATTGACTTAATAGTATCTCTAACCATCATTATTTCCTCCCTCTATCAATGGTCCCTTGGTGCAACTCAATCACTCGTTACCGCCAAAAAAGACGTGCGCACTGGGCATGATAGGTTTATTAACGACGCCCTGCACCGTTGTAGCCTCCGCCACCACCGCCTCGAGAACCGCCGCCACTGCCACGAGAACCACCACCAGTGCCTTGAAAAACTCCACCACCGCCTCGAGAACCGCCACCAGTGCCTTGAAAAACTCCACCACCACCGCTATTACCGCGAGGAGTACCACGTGATACCCCTTGACCGCCTCGGCCTCCATTAGCCATGCGGCCGGCATTGGAGCGGTTTATGTATCCGCGGTCGCTCGCGGCTCGTTCTATCCGGATGTTGCGGGAATGCTCATAGACACTTGAACGTGTTCCGGTTGAAGGCCTATTTCCATAACCACGATATCCGGCGTTTGTCCCGGTCCGTGCGCGCGCCTGACTGCTATTGAGAATCGCTTGCGCCCCGCTCCGCACTGCGGGACGAGACATACCTGGGCTTCCGCTGCCAGAAATCGTCCCTCCACGAGCCCTGTTCGCGGGATCTATCCTGGTAACACCGCCTGTGGGACCACGGTAATGATTGCTGACATATGCCCCATGCGGTCCGTGCCCATATCCATACCACCCATATCCGTATCCATACCCATAGTACCCGTACCCACCCACGTGAAAGTCGAGAAGGACATAGAATCCGGGGTACCAGTAATTCCACCACCAGAAAGGATACGGGACATACGAATACATATAAGCATAATCGGGCGGCGGAGCGTAGTAGGTGACTACCGGCGGTCCTTCATCATAGTAATAATTATTGATAACGGGGGTTTCGGGAGCATATGATCCGGACGAAACAGTTCCAACCTGTCCTTCCTGTGCCGAAGCCTCCGCTCTTATCGACAAGCCGAACCCGGACTTTACTTCCTGTGTTGCTTTCAGTGCCTCGTCTCTTCCCATGGTTAATTTGCCTGCGCTGGCAGCATCGCTGACCGATGTTTGCAATTCTCCCATGACATCCGGTGTAACAGGGTAGTCGGCAATCCACCCATTCCTGGGTTCGATCCCGGCGGAACCTAATAAGTTCTCGGCTTCCGTTTCACTGGTAACCGTGCCGAGCTTGAGGGCATCCGCAAGTTTGATGGCAAAATCGCCTTCACGCACAAGCGGTTGCGCTATCGGCGGTTTTTCGGCAGCTGCCTGCTCTGACTGAGCAATCGCCAAACCGGATATGGACACCAGGAGCAGACCGCTTATGATGAATATAAATACCCTATGGAGTGATCTGGTCATTGCTTAACTCCTTTCTAATACAGGGGCCTTTCTCTATATATATCTTAACACTTTGACACTTGATCAGTCTATTTAGTTGAAAGAAATAAAAAAAAGGTCTTACATTAATATTTGTGTTAAATAAGCAGCACTCAATACCCGGATATAAGGAGACAAAAGTTCGTTTGACTCGTATGAACTATTTGTGGGTTTCATTCCGTTGAGAGAGAAGGGGGGCAAATTGCGGCGAAAAGCCCATAAAGCGGGCCGCCCAAAAGTGGGAATCTCTGGCGTTAACACGCGCCGACTGTAACTTTACTTTGTGAAATACGTGGAAACTCAAATAGTCCAGGAAAACATCCCACTTCTTTCAGTCATTATGATCAGCCCTTACTTGTTTTATGGCAGGTAAAACATTGTTCCTTCGGAGGATGAGTATCTTTCAACGGTGACTGCTTGCCCGGCGCATGACATGCTGCACAGCCTTCCTGTGTCGTTACCGTTTGGTGAACATGATCGATGGGGATAGAGGGGGCCTTTTTGCCCCTCGACGAAACAAAGAATAGGACAGCGACTATGGCACCGGCTGCTACGATTAAGGACCATGTACTTTTCATGTTAGTGCTCCCTGACCCAGGCGCTGGCCTGGACGGTTCATAACGTTATTCGTTGCCAAGAATAGTAACCCTGAAGGATTAGCACGAATGCAAAGGAGGTGACGTACTACAAAGATGAATAACTTATTGGGTTAACTACCGGCGAACCGGAGGTGTAAGAAACAGCAGGGAGGTTGATAACCATATCAATTCCAGAAAAAAAGGACGCCGGGCGATCGGCCGTCAGCGTCCTTATTTTACTCGAACGTTAAAGATCATTATTTCGGGGGAAACTTGGCAAGAACGTCCGAGACAGCGTTCTTCAGATCGCTGGAGGCCGCATCGGTATTGATGCCGCCCGGAGCCGTACCCCGCCAGATCAGTTCATTGCCCTCTCCCCGGTAAATATTCAGGTTCAGCATCTTGAGCTCATAGCCATCATTAAAGGAGTAAATTCCGTAATCGTTATCTGTCGAGATCAGCAGGTCGGGTTTCTCTGACGTCTTTTTGAACCCTTTCTGCTGGAGAATCTGATCCGCAAAGAACTTGATATTTGTCACTGTCAGGGACTCTTGCCGACTCTGGCCTGATGACGTGGTCCACGCATAGCTGTTCAGTCCCGAGAAGTTGGTACCGGGGTCATAAATATGTTTGACCCCGGAACAGCCTCCCAGAACGATCATTGCCGTAAAAAGGGCTACAAAGATAAATCCTGATCGTGCATCTGTTTTAAAAACGTTCATATCTCTACCTCCATCGTAAAAGGGATTTTTCCTGATAAGCTGTACAAGGTCTCAAGTCGATTGTCGGGGATCAGACAGAAACCTTTTTGATCATAAGTCGATAATAACGCATAGATTTTGCTTTAAAGAAAACTGCTTATATATAAGCACCGATATGAAGATTTGTCAATGTCTACGATGAGATTTTTTAAGGGTATGCGCTAATGAATTCGGGTTGAAAATTAATGAGTTGCTAAGAATGGTAATTTCGTGAGCTATCAGGAAGAACGTCTCACTCATAGAGCCGCATACCATGGCACCTTATCGCGATTACTTGCCTGCCCGTTCCAGCGACCTTTGCGAGAAAAGATCGTCCGCAAATTGTGTATGATACTTGATGCTCTCGACCGTAAGCTCGGTCCGGTGATTCGTCTTCTTGTTCTCCATGATCGATCTTGAAAGGCGTCGGGATCCCGTCAATGATCCTGATATCCGTGAAAACGCCGGTGCGATAAATATCATTGTCCTGATAGTAATCGATCTTCAGATGGATCCAGAGGTCCTTTGCCACCCAGGCGATGTACTTTGTGTATTTCCTGTGGATCTTCGGTGTCACTTCGACCACATAGCACGGTTTAGCGTCGATGACCTCTTCTTTCACAATACTGAACTTGTAGTCATCAAGGTTCGGCGGCCCGCCGAAGTCATCGTACGAAAAATCAGACCCAAAGAACGAATCATCCTGGGCGCTTGTGGCAATGCGCCGCACGCGCTTGTATTCCGGGAAGTAAGCCCAAAGGTCGCGGTCGGCGAACGTATGGGCATGGATCAGGAACCCGACGTTTTTCAGGTCCGGCGGCGACTTGAACACGATCAGGACCTTGTATGCCTCGGGGTCGGACTTCTTGCCGTACTCCGTGAGCGTGCGCGTCCGCTTGCCGCCGCCCTTGTCGAAGAGGACCATGGTCACTTCGGTCTTCCTGTCGAGCGACCGGGAACGCTGCTCGTGGACTTTTTCGTATACTTCACGGCCGTTCATCGCGTGCGCGACAGTTGTCTGAAATATTCCAATACAAGATGGCGGCCATCATCAAAATTCGCAATGCCCATCTGATACAGTTCGAGGAGTTGGGAGTTGGTAGTTCGGCGTGTTCACCCTCACCTTGGCTCTTCACTCCCTCCGGGGAGAGGATAATTCCGCAATCTGCATTCCGCAATCCGCAATGGAAAGCTATTCATACGACAGCGCCTCCACGATATTGGTCTTTGCCGCCCGCTGGGCCGGGTAAACACCGGCCAGGGCCGCGAGCAGGGTCGAGAGCACGAGCGCCCAGAAGAGTCGAAGCAGTAGTGGACGTGATACTGCATGCTCGCTCCGTAATCGCCTTTGAGAAAGCCCTCAAGGCTCATCCAGCCGACGATGACTCCCGCCCCGGCTCCGAGCGCGCCGCCGATGATGCCGAGGAGCATGGATTCGATGACGACCACGCGGGACACCTGGCTCCTCAGCATGCCGATGGAGCGCAGGATGCCGATCTCGCGCGTACGCTCGAGCACCGAAGCGAGCAGGGTGACGATGATGCCGAAGCAGGCAATGATCATCGTGATGATATTGATCGCATGGTTGACGGCGAAGCCCTGGTCAATGATCTTCCGGATCTCGCCTTTAAATTCCCTGGCCGGGAGGACGAAGAGCTGGCGGTCGTTCCCGAACCTTCGCGCGATCTCATCGCGCACCGCTTCTACTTCGTTCTTCTGTATTACCCGCACCGAAAATGAGTCGGCCAGGAACTCTTTCCAGTAGCGGTGGTACGTGTTCATGTCCATGAGGATGGAGCCGGAATCCGAGCTGTAGTCCACGTTGACGACGGCGACCTTGAATTCGTACCGGTCCCTTCAGGCGTCGGGAGCACCATCGCATCGCCCGGGCTTGAGGTGCTCCTGCGAGGCAATGGCCTCGTTCACGGCGATATAATTCTGGTTCGGCAGCAGGCGCGCCATGTCTTCGCGCGTTCCCTGTGCGATCTTGAAGGGGCTGTATACCATCCTTCGTTTGACATCCAGGGCGAGGAGCAGGATGCGCCTGCCGTGATAGTCGATGAAAAGCTTCCGGAACGGGTCCGCCGAGAGCACGCCGGGCACCTGCTCGATATCTTTCCCCATCTCGACGGGCATGGGGATGTTCTGAGATCCCGTGGTCGCGATGGGATGGCCCGACGTTACGATGATGTCTCCCCGCACGTAGGAATCGATCCAGTCGAGCACGGACTGCTTGGTGCTGTAAATGATCCCCGACGAGCTTACAAAAACAGCAATCCCGTAGAAGATGGCTGCCGCGGCCACGGCATTCCGGGTGATGTTCTTCTGGAGGTTCAGTCCGGCGAGCCTGCCTGCCGCTCCCACCCGTGGTGAGATGGTCTGTGCGAAAGAATGCAAGGAACCCCTGGAGCACCGACGGTGTCGCGAGCGAAATGCCGAGCAGGAAAAAGATCGTTGCCAGGAACATGGTTGCCGTGTTGTGGAAGAGCGTCGATACCTGCAAAGGTCTTGTACAGGATCAGGAGAACGGCAGCGAAAATGACCAGGGATAATGCCGCGATCTTCAGCCGCTTGCCGGAGAGAAAACCTTCTTCGGAATAAGGCGTTGAGCGTATGGCCGACACCGGCGTGATGCGCGTGCTTGCAAGGGAGGGGAAGAGTGCGGCGGTCAAGGCTCGCGACGATGCCCGTCATGAACCCAGTCGCGAGATTCGGCCAGGATATCGCGATTTCCGATATCGATGTCCTCAGGTACATTTCAGACACGGTCTGGCCCACTGCACCGAGCGCGGATTTGGCAAAGAGGATGCCGACGGCGAGTCCGAGTCCGGAGCCGACGATGGCCATGGCAAAGGTCTCTCCCAGGAAGAGTGCGATGATCTCTCTCCGTGTCGAGCCGAGGGCGCGCAGGATGCCGATCTCCTTTCTGCGCTGGACCACGGAGATCGAGACGGCATTATAGATCAGGTACATGCCCACGAAGACGGCGATGAAACTGATGAGGTTGATGTTATTCTGAAAGTGGGAGATGAGGACCTCGACCTGTTTTGTCCTGCCTTCAGGCGTTACGACACTGTATCCCCCGGGGAGCGACTTTATAATGCGGTCGCGGACAACATCCAGGTTCTCCCCGCGCAGGAGGCTCACGTCGATCCGGTCGATCCGTGCCCTCCTTGCCAAAGGCCATCTGCGCAGCCGGGTAGTCCATGATCGCTATGCTGCCGGCCATGATCTTCGCCGGTCCCTCGGGATTCAGCAGGCCGCGCACGCGAAAGGTACGGATGCCGCGCACGGTCTGGATCTGTATCGTCTGATCGAGCCTGATGCCTTCCCGGTCCGCAAGCTCGCGCGTAAGCAGGATGGAGTCGGGACGGGCAAGGAACAGGAGCGGGTCGGGGATATCAGCGCTTTCGTCGGAGAGTTTGTACTCGCGGATATTGCTGTCCTGGAGCACGTCCACGCCGAGGACCATGAGCGATTGTTCCTTTGCCCCGACCAGGATGCCCTGAGTATCGATCACCGGCACGGCATACTCAACGCCCGGGACCTTCTGCACCCGGTCAAGGAGGCCCTCCGGAAATCCGGATGCAGCTCCGGTGACCTGGAGCGCGGCGCGTGCCGGTTACGCGGTTGATCGAGTCCTCGAAGGAGCGCATTACGCTCTTGTTCACGATCCCGATGGACACGATGGCTGCAACGCCGAGGCTGATGCCCGCCACGGTCATCAGCGTGTGGACCTTCTGGAGCCGGATGCGCCTGATGCTGATATGTTTGAGGAGATTCAGAAGATTCATCATTATTTTAAGCACCAAACTTTATCGCGAAGCACGCAAATTTCGTGAAAAAAGTCATTAATAAGTCTTCTGGTTAAAAACCAATTCCATAAAGGATTTGGTTTAACTCTGCAATCCTCTGCGTCCTTTGCGAGAGATAGCCTTTTGTGATTTCTTATTTGTCATTTATCCGTCAATTACGTCAGTTGCCGTGTCTTCGGCGATGCTGCCATCCTTGAGCGTTATGACGCGTGTGCCGTGGGCTGCGGCCTTCTGGTCATGGGTCACCATCACGATGGTCTGGCCTTCGTGGTGAAGGTCCGCAAGTAGCTTGAAGATGTCCTCGCTGGTGCGCGAATCGAGGTTTCCCGTGGGTTCGTCGGCCAAAAGTACGGCAGGGTTCGCGATGAGAGCACGCGCAATGGCCACGCGCTGCATCTCGCCGCCCGAGAGCTGTTCGGGCCGGTGTTCGGTCCGTTCACGGAGCCCGACCTTCTGCAAAAGTGTTTCCGCCTTCGGCTTGATCTTCGTGAACGGGATGCCCTCGAGCAGGAGGGGAAGGCCTACGTTCTCCGCCGCGGTCAGAATGGGCAGAAGGTTGAAGAACTGGAAGATGAAACCCACGTGCCGCCGCCTGATGAGCGTGAGCTCGTCGTCGGAGATGCCGTGGAGAGGTATCCCGTCAATGAATATCTCTCCGAGACTTGGCTGGTCCAGGCCGCCGATAAGGTTCAGGAGCGTGCTCTTTCCCGACCCGGATGGACCCATGACGGAAAGAAATTCGCCTGTTTGTATGCTGAGCGTTATATTGCTCAAGGCCTGGATATCTTTTGTGCCGTGTCGGTAGGTCCGTGTCACATTGTTCAGTTCGATCATGTGTCACCTCATGAGCCCAATTTTAGCGGCTTGATAACATGATGTAAAGGTAATTCTGGGTCGCCGTGATGAACCATGCCGGCAAAAACTCTTTTTTACAACGAAGTTATTTTGTGTTATAACACATTCACGGAATTATTATTCCGGGTTATGCATTTCTCAGGAGGTGTGGTATGAAAGTCATTGCATTCAACGGCAGTGTGCGCAAAGAGGGGAACACCGCCATTCTTTTGAATCTTGTGCTCGATGAGCTCAAGGCGGAAGGCATCGAAACCGAGCTCTACTCACTCGCGGGGAAACCGATCCAGGGTTGTATTGCCTGCTTCAAGTGCTTCGAAAAAAAGAACCGGCGCTGTAATGTGGAGAAGGACATCGTCAACGAGTGCATCCAGAAGATGGATGAGGCCGACGGGATCCTGCTCGGCTCGCCTACGTACTTCGCCGATGTATCAGCTGGAATGAAGGCGCTGATCGAGCGGTGCGGCATGGTAGGGGGCGCGAACAATAAGATGTACAGGCGCAAGGTGGGCGCGGCGGTTGTGGCGGTCAGACGTGCGGGCGCGATCCATGTTTTTAACTCGCTCAATTATTTCTTCACGATCAATGAGATGATCATCCCCGGATCGACCTACTGGAACATCGGCATCGGACGACAGCCCGGCGAAGTGAACAGCGACGCCGAAGGCGTGCAGACCATGAAGAATCTGGGCAAGAACATGGCGTGGTTGATGAAGAAGACAAATGGATAGTATAGTGCGTCGTAAATTGCTGCATATACGATTCAACTGGGAGGGACTCTCTACTGCGCCTCCTTGCCAAGGAGGGGTTGGGGAGGAGGTTCTCCGGGAACTTGCCTGGCTTGTGATTTAGTCAACGAGCGGGCTTCTTCATGACAATATTATTTTTGCTATACTAACAGCGTAAACGTTTCAATAAATAATCTGCATATAAGACTTTGGTTCTATTATGCGAATGTTTATATCTATTTAATTAATATTGATGTAACATACTTGTCAGAGTGATACTAATAAACGGGAGGGAACAAGATATGAATATGGAAAAGAATGTGAATGATGAGATCGCGCGTGTAGCTTATGGTTTCTATGAAAAGCGCGGGTACACCCCGGGGAACGATTTCTCGGATTGGATTGAAGCAGAAAAAATCGTGAAGCAGAAATTTGCAAAAGAAATGACCAGCGACGTAAAACCCGTCAAACCGACTCAGCCGATGAAGGCGACAGCTTCAACAAAATCAAAGTCGCGAGGGCAATTGAATAGGCCTTCAGCATAATAACGAGACTTGATTCAGGCAGCGGTGGATCGGGTTGAGCACCGGGAAACACGCCCGCTTTGCGCTAATAATGTTCTTGACATCGATCAGCCGCTGATGTATTGTACGGCCGTCAACAGAAATCCTCTTTAAGTCTGGTCCCGTGAGGCCAGGAAGGGTCTGAGATGAAAAAGCTTTACTTCATAATCATCACTCTACACACGCCAACCTTCTCCCTATTTTAGGGGAGAAGTTTTTTTTTGTCTTTTTACCGAAACAATTTTTTCCGCGTTGAGTCTTAGTGCAGTAGAATCAAGCTGAGGTCTAAATATGAGTTCAAAAGAAAAAGCACTTATCCTCGACAAGGCCGGCATCGACCGGGCGCTTACACGGGTGGCCCATGAGATCCTGGAAAAGAACAAAGGGGCCGGGGACATTGTGCTCGTCGGCATCCAGCGCGGCGGGGTGCACATCGCCAGGCGACTGGCGGCGCGGATACACGAGATCGAGAAGGTGGAGGTCCCGGTGGGAAGTCTGGACATCACCATGTACCGCGATGACCTGTCGACGCGCAAGTCCCAGCCCGTGCTTCAGACCACGGACATTTCGTTCGATATCACGGATAAGATCATGGTTCTTGTGGATGATGTGGTCTTTACCGGCAGGACTATCAGGGCTGCACTGAACAGCATCATGGACTACGGCAGGCCGAAACGCATCCAGCTTGCGGTCCTGGTCGACCGGGGGCACCGGGAACTCCCGATCCGCGCCGACTATGTGGGCAAGAACCTCCCGACCTCGGCAAAGGAGAAAGTGGAAGTGATGCTGGCAGAGGATGGTGTGGAAGAGAAGGTAGTGATATTGGGAGAATGATAAAGTGAATACGCATAGCGCAAAGCGCATGGGGCATAGCGAAAAATCATAAAGCAACGCTATGCGCTTGGCGCCATGCTCTATGCGGGTTAGGATAACCATGGCTTTAGCCTCCAAAGACCTGCTTGGCATACAAGGGATGACCGCGGATGAGATCAAGCTCATCCTGGACACGGCGGCAACGTTCAAAGACGTGTCCGAGAGGGACATCAAGAAGGTGCCGGCGCTCCGCGGCAAGACCGTGATCAACCTCTTCTACGAGGCCAGCACGAGGACGCGAACGTCCTTTGAGCTCGCGGCCAAACGGCTGTCCGCCGATGTTATCAATATTTCTACCTCGACCAGCAGCGTGGTCAAAGGCGAGACGCTTCTCGACACGGCACGGAACATCGAGGCCATGAAGTGCGACATGATCATCGTCCGGCACTACTGTTCAGGAGCCCCGGAGTACCTTTCCAAATTGCTCAAGAGCTCGGTGATCAACGCGGGTGACGGTTCCCATGAACATCCCACGCAGGCCCTGCTCGACCTGTTCACGATCCGCGAAAAACTCGGCAGGCTTGAAGGGCTGAAGGTCGTGATCGTCGGGGATATCTCCCACAGCCGGGTTGCGCGGTCCAACATTCACGCCCTCTCGAGGATGGGTGCGACGGTCACGGTCTGCGGTCCGCCGACCATGATCCCGCCGGGTATCGAACGACTCGGGACACAGGTCTTCAACGACATGGACCAGGCGATCGAGAACGCGGATGTGGTCATGATGCTGAGGCTTCAGCTTGAGCGCCAGACCGCGGGGCTCTTCCCGGGCGTGCGTGAGTATGCGAAATTGTACGGTTTGAACCGGTCGCGCCTCGAGCGGGCGGCACAACACGTGCTTGTTATGCACCCGGGTCCCATCAACCGGGGAGTGGAAATATCCTCCGAGGTGGCCGACCATGCGTCGGTGATCCTCGAACAGGTGACGAACGGTGTAGCGGTGCGCATGGCGGTGATGTTCCTCTTGTCGGGCGGCGTCAAGACGGATGCTTAAAAGGCGTCTCTCGCGGAGGCGCAGAGGCGCAGAGTTTAGTCAAAATATTTAAGTAATGGTTTTAAACGAGAAGATTTATTTAGCTTTTCTCTGCGAGATCTGCGGAAGTCCTAAGTGGCCGCTTTTCATTCATAGGCTACTGCGAGAAAATTTCTTGCCGTCGACGAATTTGATTTTTGGGTTACTAGAAGATTATAAATCAGGTGCTCATGATGAATATCTTGATAAAAAATGGACATGTGATCGATCCCGCGAACAAGGTTGATGGAAAGCACGACATCCTCGTGTCCGACGGGAAGATAGCCAAGCTCGGTAAGCCGGGCTCCATCCCTGCGAACGGGGCAGAGGTCATTGACGCGAGCAATAAGCTTGTTGTCCCCGGTCTCATTGACATGCACGTTCATCTGCGGGAGCCCGGGTTCGAGTATAAGGAAACGATCTCGACGGGAACGGCCGCGGCAAAGGCGGGCGGGTTCACCTCGGTCTGCTGCATGCCGAACACGAACCCGGTGAATGACAACCGTTCGATCACCGAATTCATTCTGTCCCAGGCGAGGAATGCTTCGGCCAGGGTCTATCCCATCGGCGCCATCACCAAGGGCTCGAAGGGAGCGGAACTTGCCGAGATGGGCGAACTCCATGAGTCGGGCTGCGTTGCCGTATCGGACGACGGTAAACCCTTGATGAATGCCGCGCTGATGCGCTGCGCCATGGAATATTCGAAGATCTTCGATACGCTTATCATTTCCCACTGCGAAGACAGTTCGCTGTCGGACAAAGGGGTGATGAACGAAGGCAGTATTTCAACCGAACTCGGACTCCGGGGGATCCCCCGCGCAGCCGAGGACGTAATGACCGCCCGGGACATCTCGCTCGCCGAGTTGACGGGGTGCAGGCTGCACATAGCACATGTGAGCACCGCCGGATCGGTGAATCTGGTCCGGGAAGCGAAGAAGCGGGGTGTCAAGGTCACGGCAGAGACTTGTCCTCATTATTTTAGTTTGACCGATGAGGCGGTGCGGGGATACGATCCCATGGCAAAGATGAACCCGCCGCTCCGTACAGCAGATGATGTCGCTGCGATCAAGCATGGTCTGAAGGATGGGACCATCGATGTGATCGCCACGGACCATGCGCCGCATGGCTTGGATGAGAAGTCCGGCGAGTTCGATAACGTGCCCTTCGGGATCGTGGGACTTGAGACTGCCCTCGGGTTGACGCTTAGGCTGGTGGAGGAGGGGGTACTTACACTCGCAGAAGCAATACGGAAGCTTACGCATAATCCGGCAGCGGTACTGAAGATAGAGAAGGGAACGCTGTCGATCGGCGCAGATGCGGACATCACGATCATTGATCCGAATGTTGCATGGACGGTTGATTCTTCTCAGTTTAAATCAAGGTCAAGGAACACCCCGTTCAATGGATGGCAGCTCAAGGGCAGGGCAGTGCAGACGATCGTGGGAGGGCGACCTTAGTGCGGAGTGTGGAGTTCGGAGGGTGGAGTAAAAAGATATTGCCTGTTCTGCTGATGATCCTTATCGCCGGCTCACCATCATTTGCCGCCCAGGACCAGCAGATAGCCCAAAAGCTGGCCGACCTTGAAAAGATCCAGGGCAAGTTCACGTTTGTGGTGCTTGGCGACAACCGCTCCGGTGATGATACCTATAGGAAGATCGTTTCACTTGCAATGGAACGGAAGCCCGATTTCATTATTAATACCGGCGATATGATCGCAAAACCCGGGAATAAGAATGACTGGGCTAATTTCTGGGCGCTATCAAAGACTATCACGGTCCCGTACTTTCTGACCGTGGGCAATCACGATGCGAATCCCAAGGTGCCGCTCAGCGAGAAGACATTCAAAGCACAGGTTGACTTGCCGGGCAACGAGCTGTATTACTCGTTCGTTGCGGGAAATTCGCTCTTTATCGTCCTCGACTCATATATGGATGACCAGGAGAAGAGGATTACCGGCGAACAGTTCAAATGGCTCGAGACGGTTCTCTCAAATTCAATCCAGAAACACAAATTTGTGTTTCTGCATCACCCCTTGTATACCGACCTTGGGAAGGGGCATCACGCTCACGACAGTCTCGACAGGTATCCGGAAAGCAGGGACAGGCTTGAATCGCTTTTTGCAGGCCGTAAGGTGGACGCTGTGTTCGCGGGACACGAACATTACTATCAACGAAGAATGGTTGACGGCATTGTTCATGTCATCACCGGAGGAGGCGGCGCGCCGGTCTATGACAGGGAAGAGGATGGCGGATTTTTTCACTTTGTCCGCGTGACCGTTGATGGCGACACGGTGAGCGGGGAAGTTATCGATATCAGCGGCAAGGTAAGGGATCGGTTTTAGTCAGGAGTTCAGAGTTCGGAGTTATGAAGGAAGGGATCCAAGTATGAAAAAAGCGGTTCTTGCATTGGCTGACGGCCTGGTGTTCGAAGGATACTCCTTTGGCGCGGAAGGCGAGGCCTCCGGCGAGGTCGTGTTCAACACGAGCATGACCGGGTACCAGGAAATTCTGACCGATCCGTCATACAAAGGCCAGATCGTCACCATGACCTATACGCAGATCGGCAACTATGGCGTGAACGACGAGGACGTGGAATCCGCGAAACCGTATGTGGAGGGTTTCATCGTGAAGGAGTACCTCGATTTTCCGAGCAACTGGCGGGCAACGAAGTCCCTCAACGAATACCTCAAGGACAGCGGCATAGTCGGTATCCAGGGCATCGATACCCGTGCGCTGACCCGCCATCTTCGCGATTTCGGCGCCCAACCGGGGGTCATCACGACGAACGTCATGAATCCCGAAAGCGTTGTTGCCCGAGCGAGGGCGCTTCCGAAGATGACCGGCCTTGATCTGGTGAAAGAAGTAACGTGCAGCAAGGCGTATACGTGGGATGAAGGTGACTGGGACCTCAAGACCGGTTATGGAGGAAAGGCCTCTTCACGATATCTTGTCGTTGCCTATGATTACGGCATCAAGCGGAACATCCTGCGGCTCCTAACGAGCGCGGGGTGTGATGTGACCGTTGTTCCCGCGACCATGCCCGCGGAGGAAGTACTTGCCATGAACCCCGATGGTGTCTTCCTGTCGAACGGGCCCGGAGATCCGGAACCGGTCACCTATGCGATCGAGAGCATAAAAAAGATTCTTGGCAAAAAGCCGGTCTTCGGGATTTGCCTGGGTCAGCAGCTTCTCGGCCTCGCCCTCGGCGGAAGGACGTACAAGCTCAAGTTTGGCCATCATGGCGGCAACCAGCCGATCATGGACCTTTCAACCCGCAAGGTAGAGATCGCGGCCGAGAACCATGGGTTTGCCGTGGACATGGAAACGGTGAAGGACCATGTCGTAATGACGCATGTGAATCTGAACGACGATACCTGCGAGGGATTTCATCACAAGACCCTGCCCGCGTTCTCGGTGCAGTACCATCCCGAGGCGTCGCCTGGACCGCACGACAGCAGGTATCTGTTCCAAAGATTTATCGAAATGATGGAGAAAGAACGGAAGAATAAATTTTCTCGCAGAGGCGCAGAGCACGCAGAGTCTAATACTTAAATTCGGATCTTAGGTTTTGAATTCTTTTCTCTGCGCCCTCTGCGTCTCCGCGAGAGATAAAATTGTTTTATGGTTTTATTGCTTTCTAAAAAAGAGCTTGATGAACGCATCGAGGCTGCCTATCAGCTGCTCGAATCCTGCCGCGTCTGCCCCCGTGAATGCGGGGTCAATCGCTTAAAAAATGAAAAAGCTGGTTTCTGCCGGTCAGGATTGAATCCGGTCATCTCGAGCGTGAGCCCGCACCATGGTGAGGAACCGCCGCTCTCGGGCACAAAAGGCTCGGGCACGATATTCTTTACGAATTGCAACCTGAAGTGCGTGTACTGTCAGAACTATCCGATCAGTCAGCTCGGCAATGGCGCCGAGCGGACGGTGGGCGAGCTCGCGTGCCAGATGGTGTGGCTGCAGGAACAGGGCTGTCACAACCTGAATCTCGTGACGCCGACCCATTTCATGCCGCAGATCCTCAAGGCATTGGCAATCGCCCGGGAACGCGGCTTCGAACTGCCGATCGTCTATAACACAAGCGGGTATGAATCCGTTGAAGCGCTTCGGCTGCTCGACGGCATCGTCGACATTTATCTTCCGGACATGCGGTATTCAGACAATGCCGTTGCGCTGAAGTATTCCATCGCCCCGCACTATCCGGAGATCAACCGGGCGGCGATCAGGGAAATGTTCAGGCAGGTCGGCAACCTTGTGCTTGATGAGAACGGCGTGGCACAGCGGGGCCTGATCATCCGTCATCTGGTGCTGCCGGGCGGACTATCAGGAACCGAGGGCGTCATGAAGTTCCTGGCCGAGGAAATATCAAAGGACGTGTATATCAGTCTCATGTCCCAGTACTTTCCCGCATATAAGGCGAATGAGAACAGGGACATCAACCGGCGGATCAGTGAGAAGGAATACGATGAGGCATATGATATCAAGATGAAGTACGGATTGAAGAACGGGTGGGTGCAGGAGCATGACGTGTAAGAAGCGCAGAGGGCAGAGGGCAGAGAGAAAGAATAATAAAAGTGACTGATTCTACGCTATGACGCTATGCGCTGTGCAGAAAACAACTATCGTACAGGAAAGAGCATACATGCCGAAACGGACAGACATTAAAAAGATTCTCATCATCGGCGCTGGCCCGATCGTGATCGGGCAGGCCTGTGAGTTCGACTACTCGGGCGTGCAGGCCTGCAAGGCGCTCAAAGAGGAAGGGTACGAGATCGTTCTCGTGAACTCGAACCCGGCCACGATCATGACGGACCCCGACATGGCGCACCGGACCTATATCGAGCCGATCACGCCGGCAGTGGTTGAAAAGATCATCGAGCGTGAACGGCCCGATGCGCTGCTTCCAACCATGGGCGGCCAGACCGCGCTCAACACGGCGGTGTCCCTTGCCGAGTCCGGGGCGCTTGCGAAATATAACGTCGAGCTGATCGGCGCAAAGCTGCCTGCCATCAAGAAGGCGGAGGACCGCGAGCTTTTCAAAAAGGCCATGGAAAATATCGGTCTCGAGGTGCCGAAAAGCGGGTTCGCCACGAGCAGGGAACAGGCCTATGAGATCCTTGAGAAGGTCGGTTTTCCCGCGATCCTGCGGCCGGCGTTCACCCTTGGCGGCACCGGCGGCGGCATCGCGTACAACCGCGAGGAATTCACCGACCTGATCACGAGGGGCCTTGAGGCGAGCCCGGTGCGCCAGGTGCTGATCGAGGAATCGGTCGTGGGATGGAAGGAGTATGAGCTCGAAGTGATGCGCGATACCAAAGACAACGTGGTGATCGTCTGCTCCATCGAGAACCTGGACCCCATGGGCATCCACACGGGCGACAGCGTCACCGTGGCGCCCGCGCAGACGCTGACGGACAAGGAATACCAGATCATGCGCGACGCGTCGCTCCGGATCATTCGCGAGATCGGCGTGGATACCGGCGGATCGAACATACAGTTCGCAGTCAATCCCGATGACGGAAGGATGTTCGTGATCGAGATGAATCCCCGCGTCTCACGCAGCTCGGCGCTTGCGTCAAAGGCAACGGGCTTCGCCATCGCCAAGATCGCGGCCAAGCTTGCGGTAGGCTACACCCTTGACGAGATCACGAACGACATCACCAAGGCCACGCCGGCGTCATTCGAACCGACGATCGACTATGTGGTTGTGAAGTTCCCCCGCTTTGCCTTTGAGAAGTTTCCCCAGGCCGATGCGACGCTCACGACGCAAATGAAGTCCGTGGGAGAGGCCATGTCCATCGGCAGGACGTTCAAGGAGTCATTCCAGAAGGCGCTCCGCTCGCTCGAGATCGACCGCTACGGCCTCGAATCCCGGCGCGACCGCGACGGAGAGGCAGAGCACGGGATCGCCGATATCCGGCAGAAGATCAGCGTGCCGAACTGGGAGCGGATCTGGTACATCGCCGACGGTTTCCGCATGGGCATGACCGTAGACGATGTGTTCGGTCTTTCCAGGATCGATCCGTGGTTCCTGCATCAGATCAAGCAGATCACGGATATGGAACAGTCGATCCGGGACACGGGGGCGCTCGTGTTGAGTGACACGTCTACCTCGATCGACCACCCGCTCAGGCGCGCGAAAGAATACGGATTTTCAGACCGCAGGCTTGCCAAACTCCTTACCACCACCGAAAGCGCTGTGCGAAAAAAACGTATGGAGCTCGGCATTACGCCGGTGTTCAAGACCGTGGACACCTGCGCTGCCGAGTTCGAGGCGCATACACCGTATCTGTATTCTACCTATGAGAAACCGTTCTTTCAAATTCAGGGGCCGGGGGCCGGGGGCCAGGGTCCGGGAAAGGCGGAATGCGAGGCGAATCCTACAGACCGCAAAAAGATCGTGATCCTCGGCGGGGGGCCGAACAGGATCGGCCAGGGTATCGAGTTCGACTACTGCTGCGTGCACGCGGCCTTCGCGCTCAAGGAAGACGAATACGAGACCATCATGGTGAACTGCAATCCCGAGACCGTGAGCACGGACTATGATACCTCGGATCGGTTGTATTTTGAGCCCTTGACACTTGAAGATGTTTTACATATTATAAATCGGGAGAAACCCATGGGGGTTATCGTGCAGTTTGGAGGCCAGACGCCGCTCAAACTCGCGGTGCCGCTCGAGAAAGAGGGCGTTCGCATCCTCGGCACCTCTCCCGACAGCATTGACCGCGCCGAGGACCGCAAGCGGTTCAAGGAGCTTATCGACAAGCTCGGACTCCTCCAGGCCGAGAGCGGCACGGCCGTGTCCTGTGACGAGGCCGTGGAAGCCGCGACCCGCATCGGGTACCCTGTCATGGTGCGGCCCTCCTACGTGCTGGGCGGCAGGGCGATGGAGATCGTTTACGACGAGGAGAGCGTCCGGAATTACATGTCCCGCGCCGTGAAGGCGTCGCCGGACCGTCCGGTGCTCGTTGACAAGTATCTGGAAGACGCCATCGAGATGGACGTTGACGCGATCTCGGATGGAACAGACCGTGGTCGTCGCCGGCATCATGGAGCATATCGAGGAGGCCGGCGTGCACTCCGGCGATTCCGCGTGTTCGCTCCCGCCGTTCTCACTTCCGCCGGATATCATTCGTGAGATCGACCGGCAGGCACGGATGCTCGCGCTCGAGCTCGGCGTGGTCGGCCTCATGAACATACAGTTCGCGGTGAAAGAGGGCAGGATCTACGTTCTTGAAGTGAACCCGCGGGCATCGCGGACCGTCCCGTTCGTGAGCAAGGCCATCGGCGTGCCGCTCGCCAAGCTTGCCGCGCGGGTGATGGCGGGCAAGACGCTTGCCGAACTGGGATTCACCACAGAGGTAAAGATCAAACACATCGCGGTCAAGGAAGCGGTCTTTCCCTTTGCAAAGTTCCCGGGCGTGGACACGCTGCTCGGCCCGGAGATGAAGTCCACCGGCGAGGTCATGGGCATTGACGATGACTTCGGCATGTCCTTTGCCAAGTCACAGATGGCGGCCGGCAATCCCCTGCCCGTGTCGGGCCGCGTTTTCCTGAGCGTAAAGGACCAGGACAAACCCGGGCTGCTTGAGGTGGCGCAGGGATTACAGAATGCCGGATTCTCCATCGTGGCAACGCGGGGCACCGCTGATTACCTGAGGAAGAGGGGGATCACGGTCGAGACCGTGAACAAGGTGACCGAAGGCAGGCCGCATATCGTAGACCAGATCACCGACATGAAGATCGACCTGGTGATCAACACCGTATACGGCGCCGAAGCCCAGAAGGATTCCTATTCCATCAGGCGCACGACGCTCGTGAAGGGCGTCCCGTATTTTACCACGACCTCGGCTGCAAGGGCAGCGGTGCGCGGCATCTCGGCGATCAAGACAAGGACGCTTGCAGGTGAAGTCCTTACAGGAGTATCATTCAAAATGACTCAAAAGATCCCCATGACCAAAGAGGGCTACGAGAAGCTCAAGCAGGAGCTCGATCATATTATCAAGGTCGAGCGTCCCAAGAACATCAAGGACATCGAGGAAGCGCGGTCGCACGGAGACATCTCCGAGAATGCCGAGTTCCACGCGGCCAAGGAACGGCAGGGCATGCTTGACGCCAAAAAGCGTGAGCTGCAGCATAAGCTCGTGCATGCCCAGATCATCGATGTCTCGAAGCTTTCGAACGAGAAGGTGGTGTTCGGCGCGACGGTCACGCTCGCGGACACCGAGTCCGGCGAAACAAAAAAGTACATGCTGGTGGGGCAGGAAGAGGCCGATTTTAAAAAGGGGAAGATATCGATCCAATCCCCCGTCGGCAAAGCGCTCATCGGCCATAAGGTCGGCTGATGTGGTGACGATCAAGACCCCGGCCAAGACCGTGGAGTACGAGATACAGGAGATCGAGATCACCCTTGAATAAGCTGCGCAAGGCAACGATACTTTCGCACATGCCGGCGGGCAGGGGATATTACCGCATCGTGCTCAAGGCGCCTGAGGTCGCAGCCGCGGCCGTCCCCGGCCAGTTTGTGATGCTCAGAGTAACAGAGAACCTGGATCCCCTTCTTGCCCGACCCCTCGGCATTTTTTCTCTCCCTTCAAAATCATCCATCGAGATCCTCTACCGCGTCGCAGGCAGGGGGACAGCGCTGCTCACCCGCGCGGAGGCAGGCCAGACGCTCTCCCTGCTCGGGCCGCTGGGAAAAGGGTTCCCGATGCCGGATAAAACCATCACGCCGGTCCTGGTTACCGGAGGGAGCGGCTTTCCTCCGCTGCATTTTATGTCCCTTCGCACCAAAGGCCGGGCACAGGTATTTATCGGCGCACGGAACAAAGAGTGTTTGCCGCCAATCAGTGTTCTGAAGAGTCTCAGGGACCATTCGCTCAGCGTGACCATCGCAACCGAGGACGGGAGCGCGGGACGAAAGGGGATGTCCACTGACATCCTGAATGCCTTCCTGACGAAGATGGAGAAGAAGACACACTTCGTACTCTACGCCTGTGGCCCCCATGCAATGCTGGCCGCGGTGAGCAGGATCGCCGCGGAACATTCGATCACCTGTTATGTCTCTGAAGAGGAACGCATGGCCTGCGGATTCGGCGTCATGCATGGGCTGCTCGATCCCGATGAAGGCGGGCGGTTACAAACGCGCCTGCAAAGAGGGGCCGGTGTTCGACTCGCGGGAGATCGAGTGGGGGAGAGTGATCTGATCCAGACCGATCAGTCGGAGCAGACCGATCAGTCGGATGAACGGTGAATAGTATGCCAGCAAAAGTCCACAATGAAGCCTGATCTGTCGTTATCGACTTCGCCGGGATCAAGCTCAAGAACCCGGTGCTCACCGCGTCAGGCACCTTCGGATACGGTGAGGAGTATGCGGAGTTCGTTGACCTGAACAGGCTCGGCGGTGTGATCGTGAAGGGCGTGTCGCTTAAAGCCATCAAGGGCAATCCCCCGCCGCGCATTTGGGAGACGCCGTCCGGCATGTTGAACGCCATCGGGCTCGAGAATCCCGGCGTTGACGCGTTCATCAGCCAGAAACTCCCGTACCTCAGGCAGTTCGATACCGCGGTTATCGTGAACGTCTTCGGATACAGTCTTGAAGAGTATGTCGGGGTCGTGGAGCGGCTTGACGACGTTTCGGGAGTGTCCGGTCTGGAAGTGAACATTTCATGCCCGAACGTGAAAGCGGGCGGGATCATGTTCGGTACGAACGTCAAGGCGTCCTTCGATCTTCTTTCCGCGGTCCGGAAGGCCACGCGACTGCCGGTCATCGCAAAGCTTTCACCGAACGTGACCGATATCACCGAGTTCGCCCGCGCCGCCCGCGACGCGGGATGCGACGGTCTGTCGCTCATCAACACGCTCCTCGGTATGGCCATCGATGTGCGCTGCCGGAAACCGCGGCTCGCGAACTGCACGGGCGGCCTGTCCGGACCGGCCATCCGGCCCGTGGCCGTGCGCATGGTATGGCAGACAGCGAAAGCGGTGCCGCTCCCGATCATCGGAATGGGCGGCATAGTAACGGGTGAGGATGCGCTCGAATTCATTCTTGCCGGCGCCTCGGCGGTGGCCGTGGGTACGGCGAATTTCATCGATCCCCGGGCAACGCTCAACGTGATCGACGGTATCGAGACATACATGCGCGAGCAAGGGGTGGGTGATATCAAGAGCCTTATCGGCGGGGTGAATGTCTAGGTGAGGCGCAGCGGTGGCTTTGAGCTAATAAACATCTGCCCGGCAAGATTCGGTTTTTCTACTGATAAATGCGGATCAAGAACGGTAATTCGGCTAAATGCACTAAATTCGTCATGAACCGCTGAAGACACTGGGCATGCCAGAAAGACTAATATAACTATTCCTTCGGATTCCCGCCTGCGCGGAGAATCGACTTTTAGTTCAAATAGGGTCAAATCCGATTTTACCATCACTTATTCATTATCGTGTCAAAGCTCTTTCCAGATTAAACTTATCTGGTGACCATATATTATGGAAGAATCACTTCTCGCGAACTTTCTCAATTACCTTGCCGTGGAAAAGGGACTGGCACGAAACACACTGGAGTCCTATGAAAGGGACCTGCGCAAGTATCTCTTTTTTATGAGGGCCAAAGAACCCGATGATATCACCCGGTCCGACGTAGTTTCGTTCATGTCCCATCTTTCATCGGAGGGGATCTCCACCCCATCCACCGCCAGGTGCCTTGCCGCGGTCAGAGGCTTCCACAAGTATCTCATGACCGATGAACACGCGCGCATTGATCCTACCGAGAACATCGATACACCGCGGGGATGGAAACGCCTGCCCAAGACCCTCTCACCCCACGACGTGGACGCGCTTCTGGGACAACCGGATCCCGCCACCCTTCTCGGGCTTCGCGACAAGGCCATGCTTGAAATGCTCTATGCTACCGGCCTTCGCGTGAGCGAGCTGGTGGGGCTCAAGCTGCAGGATATCAATCTTGAACGGGGATATCTGGTCGTGATGGGGAAGGGATCGAAGGAACGGGTCGTGCCCATGGGAGAGATCGCCATGGCCGCGATCTCCCGCTATCTCACGAGCGGACGTGCCGCACTGTTGAAAGGCAGGGATGCCGACCATTTGTTTATCAGTTCGAGGCGCAGGGGCATATCGCGTCAGATGTTCTGGATGCGGATAAAGCACTATGCAGTAAAGGCCGGCATCAGCGGAACAATCTCGCCGCATACGCTGCGCCACTCCTTTGCAACGCATATGCTTGACAACGGCGCCGACCTGCGTGCGGTGCAGGCCATGCTCGGCCATTCCGATATTTCCACCACGCAGATCTATACGCATGTTTCCCGGGAACGGCTCAAGAAGGTGCACGAGAAGTACCATCCGAGAGGGTAGGAGCAGAGAGCAGAGAGCAGAGAGCAGAGAGCAGAGAGTCTTCACCCTATGCCCCATGCCCTATGCGCCATGCTACTAAGTATATGGAAATTATAACCAGTCATACGAACGCTGATTTCGACGCCCTGGCCTCCATGGTCGCGGCGAAGAAGCTCCATCCCGGCGCCCGGCTTGTGTTTCCGGGGTCACAGGAGAAGAGCATGCGGGATTTTTTTCTCCAGTCCGCGTTGTACGCGCTCGAGGTAGACCGTCTCAAGAACATCGATGTGGACAGCATAACGGGGCTTATCATTGTCGATAACCGGAACCCCGCGCGGCTCGGCAAGCTCGCGGGTGCGCTGAAGCGCCCCGGTGTAAAGGTGTCAATTTACGATCACCACCCGCCAACGGCCGGCGATATCAGGGGAGAACTCGAAATCGTGGAGCAGGTCGGGGCAACGACCACGATCATGGTGGAACTGCTGAGGCAAAAGGCCATCCCGATCACGCCGCTCGAGGCGACCATCTTCGCACTCGGCATTTATGAAGAGACCGGCTCGCTCACCTTCGTCTCCACCACGGAACGGGACGCCCAGGTTGTCGCATACCTCCTCTCCCAGGGGGCACAGCTCAACATCGTCGCGGATTTTATTTCCCGCGAGTTGACCGTTGAACAGGTCGCGATCCTGAACAACCTGATCGAATCAGCCAAAAGCTACGATATTAACGGTGTGCCGGTGGTGATCACGACGCTGGCGGTCCCGCATTATGTCCCGGACCTCGCGATCCTCGCGCATAAGATCAGGGACATGGAGGGCCTCGACACGCTCTTCCTCGTGGTCCAGATGGGTGACAAGACGCACGTGATAGCACGCAGCAGGGTCCCCGTGGTGAACGTCGGTGTTGTGCTCGGGGAGCTGGGCGGCGGTGGACACCCCACCGCGGCGTCGGCGGTGGTCAAGGACATGACCCACGTGCAAACTGCGGAGCGCCTGATCGAGCTCCTCAAACAGCATATCAAGCCCGGACAGGTGGCGAGCGAGGTCATGTCCTCGCCGGTCAAGACCATCCCGTCAGGCAGTACGATAGCCGAGGCGGGCGAGGCCATGACCCGGTTCAGCGTGAATGTGCTGCCGATCATGGACGATGAAAAGTATCTCGGCATCATCACCCGTGAGGTCGTGCAGAAGGCGCTCTTTCATGAGCTGGGGAAACAAAAGGTCGAAGAGTTTATGACCACGGGCGGTCCGGTCGCATCTCCCATTATGCCCATGGGTCTGCTGGAAAAGATCATGATCGAGGAACATCAGCGCTTTCTCCCGGTGCTTGACAAGAATCGCACACTCGTGGGCGCGATCACCCGCACCGATCTCTTGCGGTCTCTCCACGAAGAGCGGCTGGACGAATTAGCCGGATCCGATGCGATCATGCTCAGATCCACAAGAAATGTTCAGGGGTTGATCGAAGAGCGTTTCCCTCAAGACGTACGCGGGGCGTTCAGAATGGTCGGCGAGGTCGCCGACAAGGCCGGCTTCCCGGTCTACCTCGTGGGCGGCATTGTGCGCGATCTGTTCCTGCGGGTCACGAACCTGGATGTCGATATCGTGGTCGAGGGCGACGGCATCGTTTTCGCGGGCATGCTGGTGAAACACGCCGGCGGCCACATGAAAACCCATCTGAAGTTCGGCACCGCCGTCGTCGTGCTGCCGAACGGGCTGAAGCTCGACATTGCCACGGCCCGGCTCGAGTACTATGAATCACCCGCCGCCCTGCCCACCGTGGAGCTTTCCTCCATTAAAAAGGACCTCTACCGCCGTGACTTTACGGTCAATACGCTCGCGGTGAGGCTGAACCGGCAGCGCTACGGAGAGCTCATTGACTTCTTCGGCGGCCTGCGCGATATCAAGGAGAAGACGCTCCGCGTGCTGCATAGTCTCTCGTTCGTGGAAGATCCCACGCGCGTGCTCAGGGCCATCCGGTTCGAACAGCGGTTCGATTTCAAACTCAGTAAACATACCGAGAACCTGATCAAGAGCGCCGTGAACATGAAGCTCTTCAACCGGTTGACCGGCAAGCGGATGCATGCGGAACTCGTCCTGCTGTTCTCGGAGGCTGAACCGCTGAAGGTCCTCAGACGCATGAAGCAATTCGATCTGCTGAAATTCCTGCATCCCGAGCTGAAGGCCACTGCTGAAACGGACCGTCTCTTTACCGGGATCGGGGAGACGCTTACCTGGTTCAGGCTTCTGTACCTTGACCTCAGGATCGAGACATGGTTTGTGTTCTTTCTCGGACTGCTCGACCGGCTGAAGGACAAGACCTTCGATGAAACGCTCGAACGGCTTTCGATCCCCGTCAGGACCAGGGAACGGATGCGGCATGCACGGCGCCGGTATCGCGAGATACTCGCCGCGTTCTATAAAGAGCCGAAGCTCGCACCCAGCCGCATCTATGACCTTCTCGCAACCCTTGATACCGAGTCGCTCCTGTTGATGATGGCGAAGGCAAAACAGGAAAAGGCCAAGAAGTACATTTCTCTGTATCTTACCCGCCTTCGCACTGTCAAGGTGGAACTAAGCGGAGACGACCTCAAAAAAATGGGAATACCGCCCGGACCGCGGTATAAAAAGATCCTCGCGGAGCTTCTGGATGCGAAGCTTGACGGGCTTGTTCATAACCGCGAAGAGGAGATGGCGTTTGTGAGGAAAGGGAGCGGGGGGAAGTAACGGCCCGGGTCAGGCGTGGTGTTCGCCGTCACCTGCATCCGGCTTGTTGGCTGGTGCTATTCCAAGCCATCGAAGAGCTTCTGCAAGACTGTCGAACACCTTGACGTGCATGCCTCGGTTGACTGCGACGGTTTCACCGAACCTCCCTGGGTCAAGTACTGGTTCTCTGAGGACGTATGCGAATGGTGTGGCACGCGATACACCCCGCTTCCCAAACTCCGCGACCGACAGCGCCGCAAATTCGCCGTAATAGAATCGCTCCATGGTTGTGGGGTTTCCAATAAGCTTCCGGCCATCGAAGAGCACTTTCTCGCTTTTGTGGAGTTTAACAGCCTCAAGCATTTGCAGAAAAGTGCGTTTCGCCTCGTTCAACGAAAACTTCCCCGTGGCAACTATGTTCAGGAGTCGCGCTTCAACGTGTATCTCTAACAGCATGCTCATTTTATCACCGTCTTTCAAGCCAATAAGTTATTATAGGGACGGAAAAGATAGAACTGCCCATTAGTGAAATCAATACTAAAAGAACATAACCAATTGGATTCGTTGTGATTCTAAAATGACTGATATTCAATTCGTAATAAGCCATGGCTAAACTGACTTATACGCGAATTCAGGTGTTAGTCAGAAACCAAACTAATATCTAATCCAAGGGGTTTTGTGCAAATTCCTTAAATTGTACTACAGAGTGAAGTTTATTCTTATCTAAGTTCGTTGTCAATGGAAGAGATGTTGAGCCTTCTCCCGGTAGACCGCCGCGGTGATCACACCAATGGACTCCCAAGGAGACGGTGTTGATGACGTTGCGTCGAGAAATTCGAACCATTGTCCAGGTGTCACGCTCAGAGTTCTCAGAACATTAATCATGCCGGCAGGGCAATTATTGCTTATTCGAAAGCTTTTTTTTTTGCCAGACGATATCTCTTCACATAGCCTGTTCTGCTATACTTTAAACTGTGGTGAGATGCTGGCGGCTGCGGGCCGGCATTTTCATTCCCTGTCAGTAATACTAATTATTTATTCTGATCAACCTGCCATGGTATGGTCCTGAGGCCTGCCGCGCACGTGGCAAATGTCATTTCCCAGGTTTAACAATGAGGATAGGAGTCGGATAAAATCGGAGTTCTCCAGGGAAAACAGTTCACCCCTAAGGTAATGGGCGATAATGAACAGTAAAAGAAGTTATTTTTGTTGAAGTTGCTCTTTTGTTCTGACGAAGAGAGGTTGTCATCATGGCACATCCCAAGATACTGGCCTTCGTGCTCGCCGGCGGCAGGGGCGAGCGGCTCTCGCCGCTCACAGACATGCGGACGAAGCCCTCGGTGCCCTTCGGCGGGCGGTACCGCATCGTGGATTTCGTGCTGAGCAATCTCCTGAACTCCCATATCTACTCCATTTACCTGCTGGTGCAGTACAAGTCCCAGTCCCTGATCGAGCATGTGCGCCAGAACTGGGTGCTTCCTCCGCTCATCAAGGACCACTTCGTCGCCGTGGTCCCTCCTCAGATGAAGATGGGGCCTGAATGGTTCCAGGGCACGGCCGACGCCGTGTATCAGAACATCAATCTGATCTATGACCACCAGCCCGAGATCATCGTCGTGTTCGGCGCGGACCACATCTACCGCATGGACATCCGGCAGATGATCGATTTCCATCTGGAGAAGGGCGCCGATGTCACGGTCGCCGCACGCCCCGTGCCGCTTGGCGAGGCATCGGCCTTCGGCGTGATCGCAACGGACCGGGATGGCCGCATCACCGGGTTCCAGGAGAAGCCGAAGGACCCACCGCCGATGCCGGGGGCGCCGGACCGCGCATTGGTATCCATGGGCAATTACCTCTTCAGCAGGGAAGTCCTTTTCGAAGCGCTGCAATGCGGCGCCGACAACCAGCATGATTTCGGCAAGCATATCCTTCCGTCGCTGATCGGCTCGGGGAAGGTTTTTGCCTACGATTTCGCAACGAACGTGGTGCCGGGAACGAAACCCTTCGAAGAACAGGGGTACTGGCGGGATGTGGGAACCATCCCGGCGTTTTTCCAGGCCCACATGGACATGTTGGGAGAAATGCCCGTCTTCGATCTGCACAACAAGCAATGGCCTATCCATCCAGCCCGGTATGAGGGGCCGGCGGCCAGGGTCTTGAAAGCGGAGATCGAGAACAGCATTATCTCGGACGGCGCGATCATCAAGAATGCAAAAATCGTCAATTCCATAATTCGCGGAGACGTTGTGATCGAGGACGGCGCGATCGTCGAGCAAAGCATCATCATGGACCACACGGTGATCAAAAAAGGATCCCGCCTGAAGAGGGTGATCGTGGACAAGTTCAACGTGATCGCCGAAGGCACGTCGATCGGCTTCGATGCCGAAACGGACCGGCGCGCGGGCGCGTACCATTTCGACGGGAGCGGCATCGTGGTCGTTCCCAAGGCGGAGCGGAAGATTACGAGGATCTGTTCACCATGAAGGAAACCGGCGCCATCTATGACGGACGGTTTCAAAAAACGGGAATACCGCCCACCCAGGTATAAAAAGATCCCGCGGAGCTTTTGGATGCGAAGCTGGACGGGCTTGTTCATAACCGCGAAGAGGAGATGGAGTTTGTGAGGAAGGGGAGCGGGGGAAGTAAAGAAACATTTTCAGACTGCAGTCAGCACTAATCATGCAGCGGTTAACAAGCAGCTATGGTGGACTGTATTTGCGTTGATACGTGTTGTAAAATAACTCTTACCCATAGTTTACCTACAAACTTGCACCGATGACGGATGAATAGGAGATGCAGAATACGAGTTGAAATATAGCTTCGGGCAGGGGTTCGGGCTCGGGGTAAGGTCTGAGAAAGACAATCACGATAGAGCACTCCCTCACCCCAGAAGCCCGCGCCCTGACTCCCATCCAGGGACAGGAAGGTATCGTTCCCGCCCAAATCCATGAGAATGCCGAGGCCAAGAAGACCGGCGCCCTGCGAGAAGTTTTCCTTGCTTATATAGCGGTCATTCCCGCCCCAATCTATGAGCAGCGCAACCGGCATCCCGGGGCGGGTCCCGCCGGCATTATTGAGATAGAGATTATCGCCGCCGATATCGAGTATCAGCGCGGCGTCTTCTTCTCTTCGGAAGTCAAATTGCTTAACGCTTCGTCAATTTTGTTTTTTTTCTCCATGAGCTTGAGCAAAGCGGGGAAAGTGATTTCATCCGGCTTTTGAGCAGCGTAAAGTTCTATATCGAGGAGTGAGGCGGCCTTTTGTATGACCTCCTCCAGCCGCCAATTATTTTCATCAAGCGGCCCGACGACTCGTACATCAATGCTCCATAACAGGAGCCATCACAAACCATAAAGTCCGGATATCCAACTAATACAATAATCAAAGTCTCGTGAGATGACCGATTAATGGTTCTGACGAGACACTTGAGGAACGGCTTCAACAGGAGAGCTGCATTCTCACTTGATTGCCTTTTTCATAGGTTACCCTTTAAGTCCCTTTCTCTTGCCCCAAAGAGAGGTGGGACACCAGGAGTCGAAGCGTAAAGGATTGCGAATTTTTAACGGGTAACATAGGGCCATATTTCCCCCATAGATCGCGCTTCCTGTCTGTTGCCAACCGATAGATCTCCCAACAGGCCTGCGGCTAATATATATTCTAAAAGATCGGCATCTACGGCATGTTCCCTTGCTTGTGCCAGTAGTTTTTTCGAATATTGGGACATACGCACGGGGTCCTCTCTCCCAACAGCCTTGATGAGCCCAATAAAGTCACGCTGCGAAGCGGAAAGGTATTTCGAACACGATGAAGTTTCGATGCCGTGCAACAACCGTGAGAGCTGTTCCGGCGACCAGCAGGGGACGAAATCCGCGACAATATGCAGCATCGCCATCCACCATTCCTGCCTGAAATTATCCTCAGAACATTTTCTGGTGAGCACCTGTTTGGCATTCATAACGGTCTGGCGGCTCTGGTCCCGCAGCGGTGCGTAAGGATGACTCCATTGCAATTGATCATCCATAAAATACTGATAGATCATGTTTGAAAAATGAACCCTTATTGATTTTGGAAAGGTTGAGTACGCCACAGGTGAGGCACTGATATCCGCACGTCTCTTTCCGAGCATCTGCAATCGGCAGCCGATCAAACTCGATACTGTGAAACTGCGGAGAGGCCGTTAAATCGAAAAAACGGCTTTTTACCGCGTAAAGATCCACAACCGGTGCGTAGTCCGAATTGGCCGACATGCTATAGCTCTCAAAAAGCGGGGAAAGCGTCGCTTTATTCCCTAGGACCCGAACATTGATGTCCGGCAGGCCCATGACATCGATTTATTCAGCTCAGCATAAGGTCCTTCATGGTCAAGAATGAAGTATGCGGTTCCTGGATATTCCCCACAGGACACGCGACAATGAGCATGTCGTAGGAATTTGTCGAGTAGATGATATAGTCGGAGAAATAAGGCGTAAGGGCCTTCATGATGGAAGCAACGAGTGGCATGTCTATATCATAGAGATGGATCCACTGAATAAACAAGCCGTCGTTCTTAAGATATCCACGCACCGGGAGTAGAATTCCTTCGTAAAAAGGCTTGCTACGCCGCTTACCCAGGGATTGGAAGGTTCAGAGATGATAAGATCATATTTTTTGTTGTGGAACGAGAAGTATGACTTCGCGTCTTCGATCCGCACATGACTGCGAGGGTCCTCATAGGCAAGACGGACACGGGGACCGAAGAGCATCGCCGCCTTGATCATTACCGGTTCGATCTCTATGGTATCAACGCTGCTGATCTGTGGAACCGTCAGCAGCGTGTGGGTTGTCAGCCCTGAGCCCCATCCAATAATGGCGGCCGTTCTGGCTTCTGGTCGGTGAACGATGCCGATAGCTCCTGCCAGCACCATGGTTTCTTCATCTTTAGAATGGCCCTTGCCGGTTATTTGCAGGCCTGCATCGGATTTGCCATTGGTCTTGATCGACATGGTAAGGCAGGCCTCTGGTGATTGATACGGTGGCTGTTTTGCCGTCGCGCTGGTAAAGGACCTCATCGTTAGTCTGGTCAGGCAACATGCCAAATTGATAGACCCCGAAGCCATTTTGCCGGGATCGAGCTTTAGCCAGAACATCGTGAGCAAAAGAGCTCCGATCCCAACGGCCGTATATGCCGTTGAGACGCGCCAGGAGGGAAATGACCACCATGCCAGCCCGAGTCCGAGCGCAATGTCGATACCTGCTCCAAGAATGATCATGCCTTTAAGGCCCAGCAAAGGCATGGCCAGGTGGACGGCTATGAAGACACCAAGGATGGATCCTATGGTATTGAATCCATAGACCGCGCCAATGCTTCGTTCACCCAGTCCCGCTGCGGAGAAGTCCCGTGGTAATGAGGGGAAGCGTCATGCCCGCGCAGAATGCGGCAGGCACCATGATGACGAGCGCGATGCCGTTGCTCGTGAGATTAAAGAGGAAATATCCCATGTCTGTTTTCGGCAGATTCCTGATCAGCCATGCCATTACGTTGAAGGTGCTGCTGTAAATGGGAAGGGTTGCCAGCGCAAGTATCCCCATCGCGACCTGTACGACAGCAAGAAATCGACGGGGGTCATCGAGCGAATCAATGCGTCTTTTGATCCAGAGGCCGCCGAGCGCAATGCCCGTGATAAATGCGCTCAGCATGAGTTCAAAGGCATGGGTGGATGCGCCCAGAACGAGGCTGAGCATCCTGATCCAGCCGATCTCATAGATGAACGAGGACAGTCCCGTGAGCAGAGCGATCAGGAGAAAGATTTGATAAAAGAAACGTTTCGAATTGTCCACTGTATCGGCTTGCGGTTCAACCTGTGCAGTGGCCCGAACCAATGGATTTTTCTTGTCTTCAAGCCATACCAGAGTAGCGACAATGATATTGATGCAGCCGGCAATGACCAGCGCGCCCGGCAGTCCGACCCATCCAATGAATAAAAACCCGGCGGCCAGCACTCCGGCGGCGGCGCCTATGCTGTTCGTAAAGTAAAGCATGGCCACAATGGAGCCGGAATATTGAGGAAATCTCCGTATTAGTCCTGCAGTCATGAGCGGGAAGGTCATTCCCAGCAGAATGGATTGGGGCAGGATCAACAGGCTGGCAGCGGTCCACTTGAAAACAGCGACTGCCAGCGGGGATCCAAATGCGGGAATGAACGTCGCATATGTTACATCAATGAATCGGACATAAAGAGGATGGAAAAAAACCGCGCAGATGCCAATGATTACTTCTACGACAGCATATCCGATCAATAAATTGGGGAGCCGTTCGGAATACTTCGAACAGATCAATGATCCTAATGCCATGCCTCCCATGAACACAGCGAGGACGAGAGCCTGTGCGTATGCGGCATGCCCCAGGAAAAGCTTTAAATAGTGCGTCCAGATAGATTCATATATAAGGCCGGCAAAACCTGACCCGGTAAACAGCACGAAGAAAAGACGAAGACGTGTGTTGTGCATGCGTGTTTTCCCAACCGACAATTATTTCTTTTTAGCACACAGGATTCATTGCCTAACATAGTATACACTGAACGAATGTGCGAGAGAAAAAAAGTTGCAAGACCACGACAATGCTATATCAAAAAATAACTATATCATGAACTAATTCCCGTCAAAAAATGCGCTAGCAAGGTTCATCGCTCTGCAGCAGCATCCCCGACTTATTAGAGTCACCTATTCGGAATGTATCTTAGTATATTTCAAAGAATGGCAACTACCACAACTACAGGAAGTTTATTCTTATCTAAGTTCCTTGTCAATGGAAGAGATGTGGCGCCTTCCACCCGGTGGAACGCCGTGGCGAACACTTTCTGTTATAATAAATTCAGTAGCTAATATCCCTTTCAATCAAATAGTCGGACATCCACTGCCATCACTGAATCGAGGTATTGCACATGAAGGCCATGGTGCTGAAGCAGATTACATCTCTCGCCGAAAATAGGGCGCCTCTCGATCTCGTCGATATGCCCATCCCTGACCCGAGCACGCATGAAATACTGCTGAAGGTGTCGGTGTGCGGCGTATGCCACACCGAGTTGGACGAGATAGAAGGAAGGACGCCGCCATCTCAATTTCCGATCATACCGGGGCATCAGATCGTCGGGCGTGTTGTAAAACAGGGGCCAGGAGCAGGCAGATTCAGAACAGGTGATCGTGTGGGCATTGCCTGGATCCATTCCGCCTGCGGCGTGTGCGATTTCTGCAAATCGGGCAGGGAGAATCTTTGTAACGACTTCAATGCCACCGGCAGGGATGCTCATGGCGGGTATGCGGAATATATCACGGTTCACGAGAATTTTGCTTATCTCATACCGGAATCGCTGTCCGATGCGGGGGCAGCGCCGCTTTTATGCGCGGGCGCCATCGGCTATCGATCGCTTCGTCTCGCAACACTGCACGATGGGAACAACCTGGGTCTTACGGGATTCGGGGCTTCGGCGCATCTGGTGCTGATGATGGCCAAACACATTTACCCGAATTCAAAAGTGTTTGTTTTTTCCCGCACCGGGGGGGAAAGGATGTTCGCGCAGGAACTCGGCGCTGTGTGGGCAGGGAATACTGAAGAACGATCACCTGAAAAGCTGCATGCTATCATCGATACGACCCCTGCCTGGAAGCCCGTGGTCGATGCAATGCAGAATCTGGAGAAGGGCGGACGCCTCGTGATCAATGCGATCCGGAAAGAGGAAGGGGACAAAGATGCGCTACTTAAGCTCGATTACCCGCGTGATCTCTGGATGGAAAAAGAGATCAAGAGCGTTGCGAACATAACGAGAAAAGATGTCGAGGTTTTCCTGAAGCTGGCCGCGGAGATCCCCATCAAACCGGAGATCCAGGAGTATGCACTCGAAGAAGCAAATACGGCCCTCCTGGAACTGAAGGAACGCAAGGTCCGGGGCGCAAAGATCCTGAGGGTGATATAAAAACGAACATAGACTCAGACCGAAATCAAATCGTCTCTCTCCATGCAAAAGTCTGCTCTTTGCTGGTTGCGCACGATGTTTTTATTTTTTCTGCACCGCCGGTTCACAGTCCGCGCAGGCATGCATTGCTGGTACTGTTAACAATCCTCATTCTAGCATCGCAGCACTTCCCCTCGCCCGTGCAAACGGGCTCGGCCGTGTCTGCCTGGCTTTTGATAAATCGGTCTATGAGACTGCATACGCATGCTTTAGCGCGGGCCTGTTCACGGGATGCAGGGCTTAAAGGAATAAACCCGGGCTTACCCAACTTCGCACGTCCCGGATCGGCCTCTTCGAATGTTTGGGGACCCGCCTTGGCCTAAGGAAGCGTCCCACAGGGTGAACGTGTTGCACTGCTTGCATCCGCTCCATCGCAATAGCACGTGCATCTTTCGCGAGGCCGCAGGCGGAATTTGCGCGGGCGGGCGGACGTGGCCTTAGACGGGTCAAAAATGTCGTTCAGGACGCGAAGGGGATGTGCAAAAAAACGATTCTCTCCTCAGAGCTTGATTATTGACCCAAATGGTTAGCCCTTCTTTGCGGGCTTTGCGTCTTTGCGAGAAACGTCCTGTTCGACCTGTCTTGTCTGTCATGATCTCTTCAACTACGTTGAGCGGTTCTATAGAAGTTTCCCGTTGACGAATGATGAAAAAATAGGCATAGTAGCTCCATGATATTCATCAGCTTGTTCGGCGGAATGCTCCTCCTGCTCTACGGAATCAAGCTCCTGAATGACGGGCTCCAGAATGCCGCCGGTTCAAAGATCCGCTCGCTTCTCCGCTCCCTCACGAGCAGCCGGCTCGCCGCTGTCGGCGGCGGGGCATTCATCACCGGCCTCATCCAGTCGAGCAGCGCCACGTCGGTCATGCTCGTCGGTTTCGTGAGCGCGGGGCTTATGAGCTTTCGCCAGACCCTCGCTGTCATCCTCGGCGCCGATATCGGCGCAACGCTCACCGTGCAGCTTATCGCTTTCCACATCTACGATTATGCCGTACTGCTTGTCGGTATCGGCCTGTCCTTTACGTTTTTTGCCAAAAGAACGCTCTTCAGGAACTTAGGCCAGGGTGTGCTCGGCTTCGGCTTCGTATTCCTTTCCATCAAGATCATGATCGAGGCCATGACACCGCTCCAGGGCAACGAGCTGTTCCGCCAGGTCATCATCGCCCTGACCGACACGCCGCTCATCGGGATCCTGCTCTCGGCCGGTGTGACGGCCCTCATCCACAGCAGCGCGGCGACCATAGGCATCGCACTCGTGCTTGCCTCGAGCAGCCTGATATCGCTTCACGCGGCGATCTACATCGTACTCGGCGCCAACATCGGAACCTGCGCAACGGCATTCCTTGCAAGCCTTCGGTCGCCTGCCGAGGCGCGGCGCGTTGCCTGGGCGCATCTGCTCTTTAAAGTATTCGGTGTTCTCCTGTTCATTCCGTTTCTGGCGCCCTTTGCGAAACTGGTAACCACCACGGCCCCTGACTTTGCCCGGCAGATCGCAAATGCCAATACGCTGTTCAATGTCATCATGGCGCTGGTCTTCCTTCCTTTACTCGGGCCGTTCTCGAAGCTGGTCATGAAACTGGTGCCTGAGCAGGAGAAAGAGAAAGAAGTCGGCCCCAGGTATCTCGACGATCACGTACTCGGTACACCGGCGCTGGCGCTGGGACAGGCAAGCCGGGAGGCGCTCCGGGTTTCTGACATTGTGCGGGAGATGCTGATCGATGCGGTGAAGGTTTTCAAGAGCGATGATCCTTCGTCCATAACCACGATCAAGAACAAGGACAATCTGGTCGATCTTCTGGACCGGTCTATAAGGCTTTACATAACCCGGCTGTCGTCGTCACCAATTACCGAGTCCCAGTCCCGGCGTTCGATGGCAGTGCTCGAGATCTCCCGCAACCTGGAGAACATCGGCGACATCATAGACCGGAACATCATGCCGCTGGCGCTGAAGCGGATCGACAAAGGGATCACGTTTTCCCCGGAAGGACTGGATGAGATCATCCTTTTTCACAAGAGGGTCATCGAAAACTTCGATACGGCGATCTCGGCATTCTCAAGCAACGACCGGGGACTTGCAGACCAGGTGCTCCGGAACAAGGAAGAGCTCGGCATGATGGAGCGGGAACTGGTCCAGGCGCACCTCGACCGGCTTCGCAAGGGGTTCCGTGAGTCCATCGAAACGAGCCACATTCATCTTGACGTCATCGGAAACCTCGCGCGCATAAATTCTCTCATCACGCACATCATTTATCCGATCATCGATGAACGACGGAGCAGGGGGCGTGAGGAAGTGGGGATCGAGGGGATGTGAGGCGGAGGGATGAGTGCCGAGTGATGAGGGACGAAGGACGGCTGTGAAGAGGATTAATAGCGTACGGGATCTGGAAGTTTATAAAATAGCTTTTGAGACTGCAATGGATATATACAACATTTCTAAGGGTTTTCCATCTGAAGAAAAATATTCATTAACAGATCAGATACGAAGGTCTTCACGCTCTGTGTGTGCAAATATTTCTGAGGGGTGGAGAAAAAGGCGATATAAAGCCGTATTCATAAATAAGCTTTCTGATTCCGTGCAAGAGGCAGCAGAAACTCAAACCTGCCTACCTTGATGATGAAATGTTTAATAAGTTGGACGAACAGTGAGCGAAGCGAACGATCGTCCATCGTCCGTCGTATAAAAGGGGGTAGAAATGTTCAGACAACTCATGGTGAAGACGAATTCCAGAACCGAGCTTGTTGACATCACGCAAGGCGTGCAGCGGCTCGTGGCGGAGAGCGGTGTTCGTTCCGGCGTATGTTACGTCTACGTGCCTCACACGACTTCGGGGATCACGATCAACGAGAACTCCGACCCGAACGTGGGGCGGGATATTCTGAAGGAACTGAACAAGGTCATCCCCTTTGACGATCATTACGGTCATAGTGAAGGAAATTCGGCGGCGCACATCAAGTCGAGCATCATCGGTGTATCCAAAGCGATCATCGTGGAGGAGGGAAGACTCGCGCTCGGCACATGGCAGGCGGTATTCTACTGCGAGTTCGACGGCCCGCGCGATCGCAGGGTGATGGTAAAGGTGATGAAGGACTAGAGCAGCACGCACCGAATAACAAGCAGCAAGTTCCAAATATATTCGAAATATCAAACTTATCTCAAACTGTTTGGACGTTGCTTTGCAGAAGTTGAAGTAAGAGGGTCGATGATAAACCGGAAACTATTCCTGATAGCATCGGTTGTCAGCCTGTTTTTATCAAGCACAGCCGCCTTCTCACAGACTCCTGAGCAGAATGCCTACGCTCGTTTTATGAGAACAGGCTCCGATCAGATGAAGTCGGGCGACTATCAGGCCGCACGCGATTCCTTTGATCGGGCGCTCGAGTACAACGATTCTGCGTCTGAAGGACACCTTGGCCTCGGCATAGCGTACTTTCACCTGCGGGATGACAAATATGCTGAAAGGGAATTGTCGAAGGCACTTGAGCTCAATCCAAAGTCCTCGACAGCCTATCAGTTTCTCGGCGAGCTTTATTACCGCAAGGACGACCTGGAGACAGCGGCATCGTACTGGGAGAAAGCGGTTGAGTTGAATCCCAAGGCGACCGATCTTCGCACGAGGCTCGATCGTATCCGCAAAGAACACAATGCGGAAAAGGATTTCAACCACGATGGAACAAGCCACTTTCTTACCAAATATGAGGGCAGGGAAAAGGTCGAGGCAGGGAGGATCGTTCTCCGGATCCTCGAAGAAGCATACGGTGAGGTGGGCCGCGCCCTGTCCTACTATCCTGAACAGGAGATCCAGGTGATCCTGTACTCCGGGCAGCAATTTAAGGAAGTGACCGATGCCCCGGGATGGAGCGGCGGCATCTTCGATGGGAAAATCCGCCTTCCCATCGGCGGCATCGAACAAGAGACACCGGCGCTCAGGAGGATCCTCTTCCATGAATATACTCATGCGGTTGTGCGCGCCATAACACCGCGCTGCCCGACCTGGTTGAACGAGGGCTTGGCACAATACTTCGAGGGGAGCCAGATCGATTCGCAGCAGCAGGAGATGCTTAAGAAACTTGTTCTTGCCGGAAAAATACCATCGCTCACGAATCTGGAAGGCTCGTTCATAGGGCTCGGCGGCGGCCAGGCTCAGTCGGCCTATTTACTCAGTCTCTCGTCGGTCCGCTACATGATCGATTCATTCGGTATCTATCGCATTAAAGACGTTCTGGTCGAACTTGCCAAGGGTGCGGACACGGGCAAAGCGATCACCAACGGCATCATGATTTCCTATGAGGAATTCGAGCGCGGGTGGCGGAGGTCGCTCGAGTAAGAAAAGCACCAAATTCCCAAAAACAAATCATAAATAATCAAGAATAACCAAGCACCAAATACGAATTTAGAGTAACTATTCAGAACATCTGAACCCACAAAAATGTTCCACCTGAGAAAAAACCTTTTATCCACAGATTTCGCAGATGGACGCAGATTTAAAAAACAAGTCGGGTTCGACTTAATCTGTGAAATCTGCGTAATCTGCGGACAATGTTTTCACCTGAGCTGTTACAAATTCGAAACGTTTGGATACTGCGATTTTGAATTTGGATATTATTTGAGATATGCAATTTTGATATTTGGAATTTGATCCATCATATGGTACTATCCCGTCATGACCTCGCCGGTTGCTGAAAACCTTACACTTTCCGATTTTGACTTCGACCTTCCCGAATCACTCATTGCACAGGAACCATCAGTGCAGCGGGATCGTTCGCGCCTTCTTGCAATCAATCGCATGAGCGGCAGTATTGCGCATTGCTTTTTTTCGGATATTGAACAGTATCTTGTTCCCGGCGACCTGCTGGTCTTAAACGACACGAAGGTCTTCCCGTGCAGGCTTCTGGCAAAAAAACCGGGGGGCGGCAGGGCCGAGATATTCCTCCTGTCTGAACAGGGAGTGAACCTCTGGGACGCACTGGTGAAGGGGGGTGTCAGTGCAGGAAAAACATTGAACATAACAGCGGGAATAGAGGCCGAGATCACGGGCGAAGGCGCGGACAACATCAGAAAGGTCCGATTTCACGGCATCAACGACATCCGGACAATTCTTCCGGAGATCGGGAAAACGCCGCTTCCTCCGTACATAAAGCGAGAAGCTGATATGACCGACCGGGAACGCTACCAGACCGTGTACGCAGCGCATGAAGGTGCGGTTGCAGCGCCTACCGCGGGTCTGCACTTCACCGGGGGGCTGCTTCAACGCCTGGAGACAAAAGGGATCCAACTCGCCAAGGTCACGCTCCACGTGGGGCCCGGAACGTTCCAGCCTGTCCGGGTGGAAACGATCACGGACCATCGTATGCTGCCTGAGCGCTACTCGATAACCGAAGACGCTGCCGCACGGATCAACAGCGCGAAGGCCGAAGGCAGACGGGTGATCGCAGTGGGGACCACGAGCGTGCGAACGATCGAGACCGCGGCAGCCGGCGGCAACAGGGTCGTGCCCGGCGAAGGGAGTTCGGAGCTGTTCATTTATCCCGGCTATCAATTTACGGTGACGGACGGCATCATCACCAATTTTCATCTGCCGAAGTCAACACTGCTGATGCTGGTTTCGGCTTTTGCCGGCAGGGAACGGATACTGTCTGGCATATCGCACGGCGGTCGCGGAGAAGTACCGTTTTTACAGTTATGGAGATGCGATGGTGATAGTTTAGTTTGGAGTTCGGAGTTGGGAGTTCGGAGTGAGGTAGGTAAAATATTATGAATAATGAACGAGGCGGCATTCTATCCAAGATCATCATTATCCCGGCGGGAGTGGTCCTTATGGCGGGCTTCTTTTTCTTAGGGTATTATGTTGGACGCTATCAGAGTAAGTCAGGGGGATCGGGAGAGATCGCGCAGCCGCTTCCCGAGATTGCGTCAAGCACTGGTCAGAAACAGGAAGAGTTTACGTTCTACAAGACACTGACCGACAAAACCGACAGGACGGTATCGATCGACCTCAAACCCAAGCCCGTCAAAGAGGAGAACAAGCCTGTAAAGCAGCAAATAACTCGCCGAGGCCCCAAGAACGATTTCTATTTCAGTGCCAAAGCAACCGCCACCACCGGCAAAGAGAGAGCCGGCTGCGGCATCCTCAAGTACAAAACTCCGCTATACCGTGCAGACAGCGTCGTATCAAGAACGTGTTATGGCCGAGGATGAGGTGAAGCGGCTGAAAAAGCGGGGATTTGCCGCGTTCGTTGTTTCCTCGGAACTGCCGGGCAAAGGCGTGTGGCACCGCGTGAGGCTCGGCAGCTTCTCAAACAAGCCAGCGGCTGAAAGGCTCCAAAAGTCGGTTCGAGAGAAAGAGGGGCTTTCGACCATCGTGGTATTGGAGTAGAGCCGGGCGGTTTGGGAGGAGTTCCGGATCAGTGACGTCATCTTCTATCTAAAAAAGAGCATTTAGACTCGGAAGAATCGGATTAAAATAGGATAAAAGCGGATAATAAAAGAATCAATTAATGGACGCGCAACAAGTCGAATTTACCGCTGAGACGCTGAGGCGCTGAGAAAATCCTTTTTAATTTATCAGATGCATTTCTCCGTGTCTCCGCGCCTCCGTGGTAGATTATAATTTTCCCCCTTGATCATCAATCTTCGTTAAAATCCGATTTTATCCAACGCTTATCCAAATTAATCCCAATTTCCCTAGATCAATGCACATTCTTATTGGATACGATCTGGATGGTGAGGGGAATGATGCCGGCCCGTTCCTGATCGAGGAGCGTCTCTATCCAGTACGTGCCGGGGACATTGAAGGTGGAATTGAACCGGACCGAGATGTCGCGGTGACGCTGGCTTTCATCGAACAGGTTGAGTATTGAATCGGACTCGGAGAGGACCTGCTTCTGGTCCGGGGCAAGAAGCCGTATCCGGGAATGGAACTCACCCTTTCCCCCCGTCCATTCGTTCACAATTGCAAAACGGGGGTGCATCGCCGGGAAGGTGTTCGCGTAGATGCTTTCGAATAGTCCCATGAGACTGAACTTGCCGCCCATCTCCTGGCGCACGTCGTCGCAGAGGATCGTGTAATTCAACCTGGGTTTGATCTTCGTCATTGCCATGCGAATAACGTAACATACAACTCCGTTGGGTGTCAAACTGTTTTTTCAAACTATTTTTTCTTGACAAATATTTTCAATCAACGTAATCTTATCCGCATCTTATGGCAACACCAGACCTCATTAAACTGCTTGAAAGTCTCCACCCGCTTGAAAGCAAGGTACTCCTCTCGTTTCAGCAGGGAGCACTGTCTGCATTTGAACTCCTGAAAGCATCGGGTCTCGATGAATCACGCCTTGACATGGCATCGGGCTGGCTCCAGTCCAAGGGTCTGCTCGATGTGAAGGACGAATCCATCACCTCGCTTGTATCACTTACCGAAACAGGAAGGGAGTTTCTGGAAAAGGGCACCCCCGAGATGAGGATCATCAACGCCCTCCATGAAGGTAAACAGTTTACGGTCAAAGACATCATCCAGACGTGGGGTATGGATCCGTCCGACGTGAGCTCTGCTGTTGGAGCGCTCAAGGAGGCGAAGGTTGTTCAAATCGCCCAGGGTGGCTTCCTTGTCCTGGTTGCTGATGCAGATATGTCGGTTTACGAGTTCTTCACCAGCCTCATCAAGACCGTGGCAGAAAACGAGCAGCGTGATCTGACCTTGTTCTCTGAAGACCAGCAGGCGGCCCTCACTGCAAACTTCCACAAACGCGGCAAGTCCAAAGGCCTCTTCCGCATCAGCGAAAAGAAAAATCGTCTCTACGCGCTCACGAATGACGGCCGGGAATTGCTCAGCATGATCAAGGACCGCGGTGTTGTTTCCGAAGAGGCGTCCCTGCTCACGCCGGAGATGCTGAAGCAGGGCACCTGGAAGAACAAGAAGTTCCGTGCATACAATATTGCTCTCAACCCCCCCCGCCAGAGCATCGGCAGGAAGCATCCCTATAAAGAATTCCTCGATTTTGTGAAATATAAATTCGTCGGCATGGGGTTCGAGGAAATGCGCGGGCCGCTCGTGGAGAACGAGTTCTGGGACATGGACGCATTATACATGCCCCAGTTCCATCCAGCGCGGAATATTCACGACGTATACTTTGTCAAAGAGCCCGCAGCGTGCAGGGAAATCGAGTCGCCATTCGGCAGGAAGGTCGCGGCAGCGCACAAGAACGGCGGAAAGACCGGGTCCACCGGCTGGCGCTATCCGTTTGACATCGAACGCGCGAAACGACTGATCCTCAGGAGCCAGGGCACGGCAGTATCGGCGCGCACGCTTGCATCGGGGCCGAAGGTGCCGGGTAAATATTTTTCCATCGCGCGCTGCTTCCGGTACGACTCGGTTGACGCAACCCATGCACCAGACTTCTATCAGGTCGAGGGCATTGTGCTCGGCGAGGACATCAATTTCAAGGCGCTGCTCGGGCTCTTGAAGCTCTTCGGGCAGGAGATCGCCCGGGCAGGGGAGTTCCAGTTCAGGCCGGCCTATTTCCCGTTCACCGAACCGTCGGTGGAACTGCATGTGAAGCACCCCGAACTCGGCTGGATGGAACTCGGCGGGGCGGGCATCTTCCGTCCCGAGGTCACCAGTCCGCTCGGGGTAGATGTGCCGGTGATCGCCTGGGGGCTTGGCCTGGACCGCATGGCCATGGTGGCGCTCGGGATCAAGGACATCCGGGACCTGTTCTCCAGGGACCTTGATTTTATTAGAACGAAGAAAATAGAGCTGGGATAGCAATCTCTAAATTCGAATTTCTAAATTCTAAATAATATCGAATATCAGAAATTCAAACGCGCAAAAAATATGATTTAGAAGAGCGCACCTTGATATTTGCTAAGCGAGTCATCGAATTCATTGGTTCCCTCGAGAAGACCATTGCGAATGTCGAGAATTGTAGGCAGTTGGTGAGGTCTTCGGGATCAGTTGGGGCCAACTATATTGAGGCAAACGATTTACTCGGCAAAAAAGACTTTCTGATGAGAATTAAAATCTGCAGGAAAGAAGCGAAGGAATCCTGTTTCTGGTTGAAGCTGCTGTCTTGCAGCCGGGAAAATGAAAAGGAAAGGTCGTATCTCCTGCAGGAATCAACTGAATTAATGAAAATTTTCGGCGCTATTTTGGTAAAGTCTCAGTAGTTTTTCGTTTGTCACTTTTGATTTTTTGAAATTGTTTTAGTATTTCGATATTAAAATTTAGTGATTTGATTAAACCATGCCTACAATCGACATAAAAAAACACGACCTCGACGCCCTCATCGGCAAGAAGCTCTCCGTTGCCGTCCTTGAGAAGAAGCTTATGCTCGCCAAGGCCGAACTGAAGGAATACAACGCGGAGACGGACGAGCTTAAGGTCGAACTGTCGGACAGCAACCGGCCGGACCTCTGGTCGGCCGAAGGCATCGCCCGCCAACTTCGCATCGCATTGTCCGGCAAGCCCGAGACCTATCCCTTCTATAAACAGGGCAGGAAGGCAACGAGGGAGATACGGGTCGCGAAGGGCATGAAAGCCGTGAGGCCGTACATCGCTGCCTGCACCGCGATCGGCATTCATATGAACGACGACGTGCTGGCGCAGATGATCCAGAGCCAGGACAAGCTCTCGGAGATCTTCGGCCGGAAGCGGGCAACGGTGTCGATCGGAATCTATGAGCTCGACCGGATCATGTTCCCGGTGGATTACCGGCTCGCCGAGCCCCGCGACCGCGGGGTGTCATTCATCCCGCTCGGCATGGCAGAGAAACTTACGCTCGCCGGGATCCTCGAACGACATCCCAAGGGTATCGCCTACGGCACTATTGTGAAACCCTTCCCGCAGTACCCGGTGCTGACGGACAGCCTGGGCCGCGTGCTTTCCTTCCCTCCGATCATCAACAGCAGGGAGATCGGTGAGGTGAAGACGAATACTAAAAATGTGCTGATCGAGGTGACCGGCACGGACCTGCGCATGACGGTCCTTACCCTTAATATCCTGGCAACAAGTTTTTACGACCGGGGCGCGGATATCGAGCCGGTGCTGGTGAGCTATCCGTATGAAACCGCACTCGGCAAGCGCGTTACGTTTCCCTATGATACCTCGGGAACGATGACGGTGCCCCTTGCCAAATTCTCGGCCGGGCTTGGCGAGAATGTTTCGTCAGCCGATGTAAAGAAATGTCTTAGTTCCTATGGACACATCGTGAGCACAGGGAGCGGGACAGTTTCCGTGACCGCGCCGCCGTACCGCGACGATATCATGCACCCCATGGACCTGGTTGAAGACTATGCCATCAGCAGGGGATACGAATCCTTCGAACCGATCATGCCGCGTCAATCAACGGTCGGGGCGATCTCCCGGATAGAATTATTGTCCGATATTGTGCGCGGTCATATGGTCGGGTCCGGTTTTCAGGAGATCATGTCGAATATTCTCTGCTCGCAGGAGGAACTTGATTACGCCTTACAGAAGGGTGAGAAACTGGTCGAGGTTGACAACGTGATGTCGCTTGCTTATTCGGTGCTCAGGAACCGGGTCATTCCATCACTCCTTACGGTGGAAGCGGCAAGCTCAAAAGCCTTCTATCCGCACCGGATCTTCGAGGTGGGCGAGGTCGCTGTGCTCGATGAGACGGAGAACATGGGCTCACGCACAGACCTGAACCTTGGCGCGATCATTTCTCACCCGGGCGCCAATTTTTCAGAGATGCATTCAACGCTCGATATCCTCCTTTACTACCTCGGTCAGGAATATAAACTGGATCCCGCGGAACATGCTCTCTTCATCCAGGGCCGCTGCGGCAGGGTGCTCGTGGGCGATATTGAACTGGGCTTTATCGGTGAAGTACGGCCTGAGGTGCTTGAACGCACACAGATCACGATGCCCTGCGCTGCCTTCGAGATCAACCTGGACCGGATACCACGCCGCTAGCATCACCGAAAGATCATTGGCGTCATGCATCATGTCTTCTTTTTCGGGACGCCTGCCTGTTCCTGCATGACTTGTCCATCACAAATCATGCTCTCATGCTGCCATGAATAAAAAGACGGCCGCTTCACTCTCAAGCAGTACACTGATTATTATGTTTTCCCTGCTTATCTCCGGATGCAGTTCTCTCTTTTTTTATCCCCAGAAGCCTCTCACTGACAATCCTGTCGCGCGCCGGTTCTCGCCGGAGGACATCCGGTTCAAGACAACCGACAATATAACGCTCCACGGGTGGTTTTTCAGAACAACCGAAGCGAAGGGCAGTATTCTCGTTCTGCACGGCAACGCCGAGAATCTCGGGACCCACGTGAACAGTGTGCTGTGGCTTGTTCAGGCCGGTTTCAATGTATTTATTTTTGACTATCGCGGGTATGGAAATTCCGAGGGAAAAACTTCCCTTGACGGCGTCCACAAGGACGCTGAAGCCGCTCTCGAAACGCTCCTGTCACTGCCGGGTGTCGATCAAAATCGCGTCTTTGTACTCGGCCAGAGCATCGGAGGTTCCATAGCTATTTATCTCGCGGCGACGACGCCTCATCGCGAGAACATCCGGGCGCTGATCGTGGAGAGCACGTTCGCAAGCTATCGACAGATCGCGCGGGAGAAGATGGGCAGTTTCTGGTTGACCTGGCTGTTCCAATACCCGCTATCCTATCTGGTCTCGGATAATTACAGCGCAATCCGATGGATCGGGAAGATTGCCCCGATCCCTATTCTGATACTTCAGGGATCGGACGATGCTGTCGTTCCGGTGCATCACGGAAGGTTGTTGTTTGGTGCTGCGCTGCAGCCCAAGGATTTCTGGATGACCCGGACGCCCGGGCACATTTCATCATTTGCGGACGCCACGGTGCGGGACGATCTTCTCCGCTATATGGCCGACCGGGGAGCGATGCCGTAGTATTCTAGAAAAGACCATTTGGACTGTATTTCTGGTTGACAACGGCAGAAAGTTATGCTTTATTTGTACATATCTTGCAGTTATATCTAACTTTGAAGGAGGACACTATGAAAAGAATGACAGTCATCGCAGTAGCTCTTGTTGTTATTCTCACCGGATCGGCGTTTGCAGCAGGCACGGCGCATCAGAACACAGGATGTGGTCTCGGAACCTTGATGTTCAAGAACAGCGCTGATAACTCATCTATGTTACAGGCCTTCCAGATATGTCTTAATAATTTTCCCCCCCTATCTGCAGTGCCAACCTTTGGTATTTCTTTTGGTACAGCTGACTGCCAAAAGCCAACGCAATTTGCGAGTAACGAGCGGGCAAATGAGTTCATGGTAGCCAATATGGACAACCTGGCCCGTGATATTGCCCAGGGGCACGGCGAGACGCTTGATGCCTTTGCAGAACTCATCGAGGTTCCGGCGGAACAGCGCCCCGAATTCTACCAGCAACTGCAGTCCGGTTTTGACCGCATCTTCACCTCCTCGAACGTGCAGATGGCGAGCGTGATGGACAATATCGCAACTGTTTCCGCGAGATAATGGCCTTTTGCATTTGGATTATTTATCCATTCAACAACCGTAAGGCATGCATGATGATCCGGTCTGCATGCCTTTTCTTTTGCCTTGTGATCATCACGGTTCTCCCGCCGGGAGAAGCGGTCGCGGCGGAGAGCAGAGACAAAGGCTATCTCGGTGAGTTGCAGAGTCTGGCACGGGAAAGGGGGCTTGCGCGCGAACGGACGTGGGAGGTTTTGCTCCATTACAAATCCGCGGGTTCCGGCGTAAAGAGCCTCGTGGACGATCCGCGGTTTTTCAACGCACCGAACGGCAGGCGGGACCCGGAGGCCGAGCTTGCCGCTACGTTAGAGGGCTTTTTTCAGATCGATGTCAACAAAGAAGAGGAACATCCCCGCTGCAAGTTCGTCGCCCGGTACACCTGGCTCCGGGAACGACTTGCTATCGATGAACAACGCCTGCCCAAAGCCAGCTGCGACAAATTCGAGAGGGCGCTTTCCGCCGTGAACCCCCGCTCAGTCGTGCTCGTGTTCCCGGGCACGGTGCTGAACGGGCCATCATCCATGTTTGGCCACACGCTGCTTAGATTCAATACTGCCTACGAGAGTGACCTTCTGTCTCATGCGGTCAATTATGCTGCAATGACGAGTCAGAATCCGGGACCTTTATACGCTCTCAAAGGGATGTTTGGTTTCTACCAAGGCCGTTATTCTAACCTGCCTTATTATGAAAAAGTGAAAGAGTACAACGATCTGGAGCACCGCGATATCTGGGAATACCATCTTAATCTGACTCATGACGAAGTGTATCGTGTATTTCTTCATGTCTGGGAGATGAAGGACTTCTATGAGAATTATTATTTTTTCGACCGAAACTGCTCCTTCAACCTGCTCTTCCTTCTCGAGGCCGGCCGGCCGTCGCTGCGGCTGACCGATGAGTTCTACGGCAAAGTGAAATTCTGGGTGATCCCTGTTGACACCGTCCGTGCCGTACAAAAATTCGGGATCGTCGATCGCGTGACCTACCGGCCCTCGCGCGCTACGAAGATCCTAAGGATCGCTTCAGGTATGGACGATGGGCTAAAGAAGATGACCGACGATGTCGTGGAAGGCGGGAAGAACCCGGAAAGCGTGCTGGCGACGGACCTGACGTCGACCGAGAAGCGGGAGGTCCTGGACCTGTCCACTGAACTTACGCAATATCGTTATTCGATCAGAAAACTGGATGAAGAAAAATACCGAAAGCAGTTCCTCGACATCCTCACAGCACGCAGCACGCTCGGCTCGTCTGCCGCAGATACCTACCCCATCAAAGCGCCGACACCGCCTGACCAAGGTCATCTGTCATCGCGAGTGAGGGTAGGGGGAGGATATCGGGCCGACGAATGGTTCGGCGAGTTGGAATGGCGCGCGGCGTACCACGACCTGACTGACTTCGATGAGGGATATGTGCCCGGAGCACAGATCAATTTCATGGATGTATCAGTACGATATTATTTTGACGACGAGATATGGCGGCTGTCCCATCTGCGCATCATCGATATTATTTCCCTTTCACCCTGGGACAGAATTTTCAAGCCAATATCGTGGAAAGTCAATATTGGCGCCGAGGAAATGACGCTTGCTGACGGCGCGGACCATCTGGTACTTCGCCTGAACGGAGGCGGCGGGCTGAGCACTCCTCTTGGAGAAACTGGAATAGCATATCTGCTCGCCGAGACTGACCTGGACGCAAGCACCCGTCTTGAACATAACTATGCCCTCGGCTTCGGCGGGACTGCGGGACTCATGATAAATGTGCTCAGGGACTGGAAGGTAAACATCTGGACACAGGGGCTCTTCTACAGAATCGGGGACCAGCACCAGAGACTCACGGCGGCCTTGCAACAGAGCCTGAGGTTAACGACCAACGCCAGCCTGTCCCTGGATGCGATGCGGGAACAGTCTTTTGACTATTATAAAACAGATATCGTACTACGCTGGAATTGGTACTATTAAATAACCTGCTTCAGCAGCAATCCAGCAGCCTCCTACGACCATCAATCATAAAAATTCTGCAAACCCATCTGTGAATGCCGGAGAATCCCGGATTCACTGGAAGAAACCCGTCCGTTGAACAGAATTCGTTCAGAATTGCTGTTTATTATTTTTTAGCATGCGGCCCACCATTTAACGGTCACAACCAGTATCTCCTGTTTGGATCGTGAACTGATCAGAAATTACCTTTTTTTAGGGTAAAAATGCGATTAGTAACATATATTTTGAGTCAATTCTATATCAGGAAATGGCTTGACAGTGCTGGAATGTTGATGTATTATTTATGACTTTGGTAAATTGTCAGAAAACGCCTGAAATATTCCATGGTTATAGGACTTATTTTGAGCGGGAAAGTGATAGGTTAGGCGGTTTTTTTCGTGGTATTTGATGAGCAGTCATCAAGGAACACGAGGCCTCGGTATTCATTCATAATGCATGCAAAATAAAACACAAAAGATCGCGCTGGTCATCGGCGGAAGCCGGGGGATAGGCCGTGCCATCGCGCTCAAGCTGGCAACGTCAGGTTTCACCATATGGCTGACGTATAAAGGCAACCATGAGGCAGCGCAGAAAACCAAAGCTGAGATAGAATCACTCGGAAGAGACTGTGAACTTATCCCGTTCGATGTCTCGAGTTTTGAAGAGACCGAAGCCGCCCTGGGCGCGCGCCTGGAAAACCTGTCACCTGATGTTCTCGTGTACAACTCGGGGATCTCCCGGGACAATCTCCTGATGTGGATGACCAAGGAAGAGTGGGGCTCGGTCCTCTCCACAAACCTGAACGGGTTCTTCAATGTGACACGTGCGGTCGTGTTCGCGATGCTGAAGGCGAAACGGGGTCGAATCGTTGTTGTTTCGTCCGTATCGGGCCAGATCGGTCAGGCGGGGCAGGTGAACTATTCTGCGTCAAAGGCGGGCTTGATCGGTGCGGCCAAGGCGCTCGCGCGTGAGATCGGCAAAAAAAACATATTGGTGAATGTGGTGGCGCCGGGATTTATTGAAACGGAGATGACCCAAAAGATCCCGAAGGAACAGATTCTGCCTTTGGTCCCGTTAAATCGCCTGGGCAGTGCTGATGATGTTGCGGCGGTCGTAAACTTCCTGTGCACGGAAGAGCATATGTATATTCATGGTCAGGTGATCGGCATCAACGGCGGACTGGCCATGTAGTGTTTCCTCATTGATCTTTATATTGACAACGAAGGTTTCCCCCCAAATGATTGGCGATTATGAAAAAATATGACGATATTGTGGTCGGAAGCGGCATCAGCGGACTGACCATGACGCTTCTGCTCGCGATGGGCGGGCATCGCGTGCTGCTGCTCGAAAAGGGTCCCCATATCGGCGGCTCTCTTGCCCGATTTTCCAAGAGAGGAATATCGTTCGATACGGGGTTCCATTTCACGGGTGGGCTTCAGGAGGGTGGAATTCTCGCCAATATCCTGTCGTTCCTCGGTATACGAGAATTCATCGAGCCGATCTTTCTTTCCGAGACTTTTAGGAACCAGTTCTTTTTTGAGACGGAAGGCAAACAGTTCGAGCTCGCCAGTGGAATTGATAACATTAAAGAGCAACTCACCGGGTACTTTCCGGGAGAAGCCGTCGCCATCGGCAGGTACTTTGAAAAAGTGTTGTCGGTCTGCAGCCAGACCCCCTCGCTCAATATCTATGAGAATCAAATCACGCATCCGAACCTGGACGAGGATTTCATTTCTCTCGATGCCGTTCTGAAAGATCTGACTGCAAATGCCGTCTTGCGGGGGCTGTTGTCCGGCTATGCCATGTGTTACGGTGTGAAGCCAAGCGAAGTCTCCTTTGCCAACCACAGCAGGATGGTCCTGAACTTCTATGAATCCATCTCCCGCGTGAAAGACGGCGGTGATGCATTTATCAATGCGTTTCAGAAAAAATTCAAAGGGTACGACGTGGATATACGCTGCGGGACCACGATCGAGGAACTGGCGGACATCCAGGGCAGTAAGGTGGGCCGCTTTGTCCTGAATACCGGTGAAGAATTGTTGGCCGATACCTGCGTACTCACGATCCACCCGAAAGAGATATTGAATCTGTTGCCTAAGGACCATCTTCGCAAGGCGTTCGCGGACCGCGTCACGTCATTCGAATCATCGGCCGGCTTCTTCTCGGTCTTTGCAACGCTCAAGCCGGGGAGCAGGGACCCGAATCCCGAAACATCACTTCAATCACTCTTCCCGGACGCGGACGTCAACAACCTTTTGGACCCTTCGTACAAAGGAATGCCCGCACTGGTCATCATGAAATCGTCGGATTTGACCAAAGGCAACGGAGAGCGGGGCATATGCATCCTCGAGCCCTCATTCTTCGAACAGGTGTCCGGCTGGAGCGATTCCCGGAGAGGAAAGAGGCCCCAGGAGTATCTCGATTACAAAAAGACGCGCGTTGAAACGATCAAAGAACACATCTTCAGTGTTATTCCGCAATACCGGGAGAGCCTTGATATCATTGATGCCGGGTCCATGCTGACGTTCAAGGATTATTTGAACAACCCCGACGGGAGCGCCTACGGCGTCAAACAGAAGATGGGCCAGTTCAATCTTATCGGCAAACTGCCGCTGCACAATCTCTATGCAGCGGGCCAGAGTTCCCTGCTGCCGGGGATCATCGGCGCGATGATGTCCTCCCTGATTGTGGGCCGAGCGATGCTGGGAAAAGAGCAGTACGGCAAGTTGCTGAACCGGGCATTATGTCATTAAAGCGAGTCGTGATAACAGGGATCGGCGTGGTTTCGCCGTTCGGCAACGGCCTGCCCGCCCTTATGAAGGGCATCGAGGAAGGTCGGAGCGCGGTACGGCGCATGGAAGGATGGGACCAGTACATCGGCCTGCACAGTCTCGTCGGAGCAACCGTAGATATCCGGGACGAGAAGAAAATTCCGAGACAGAAACGGCGGTCCATGGGACGCATGAGCATCTTTGCCGCACAGGCCGCCGATGAGGCCATCGCGGATGCGGGAATCTCCCTTGCCGGCGAAGACCTGTGGCGGGTCGGCTGCGTCATCGGTTCGACCATGGGGAGCGCGAAAAGCATCAACGATACCTTTGAGACCATGCTGCCCAACAAGGACCTGAGCCGGCTGAACTCGACCATGTTCTTTCAGTGCATGTCGCATACGGCAGCGGTGAACGTGGCCCAGTACCTGGGACTGAACGGCACGATCATGGCGCCGGCCGCGGCCTGTGCGTCGGCCCTCCATGCCATCGGCACGGGGTACGATCTGATCAGGCTCGGGAGGCAGGACGTCCTGCTCTGCGGCGGAGCCGAGGAGCTTCACCCGACGGTAACCGGATCGTTCGACATCCTGTTCGCGACATCGACGAAATACAACGATGCGCCGCAGAAAACTCCACGTCCGTTCGACCGGGACCGGGACGGCCTGGTCTGCGGGGAAGGAAGCGGTCTTTTGGTCATCGAGGACTACGAGCGGGCGATCAAGAGGAACGCAAAGATCTACGCCGAGATCATCGGCTACAGCACCACGGCGAACGGTCTTCATGTAAGCCAGTCGAACAGGGAATCCATGGTCGTCTGCATGCAGCAGGCGCTCAGTGATGCTCGTGTTAAAGCAGAAGAGGTCGATTATGTCAATGCCCATGCCACGGCTACCATTCAGGGGGACCAGGAGGAAGCAGAGGCCATCGGGCAGGTCTTCGGTCCGTCAATTCCTGTCAGCAGCCTGAAGGGGTATATCGGTCATACACTCGGCGCCTCGGGCGCCATCGAACTGGCCGCCTCGCTCTCGATGATGGAGCGGGGTGTGGTCTATCCCACGCTGAACCTCGACACCATCAGTTCGGAATGCCAAGGGATTCATCACGTGATGCAGCCGCTAAAAAAACAGATCAGGACCGTGTTGAAGAATGGATTCGCCTTCGGCGGCATCAACGCGGCGCTCGTGTGCAGGAAAATATAGGGAGCAAAGGCTGATTTCAAACAGGGAAATACCTCATCCACAGATTTCGCAGATTGCGTCACGCCAAGGCGTGATGAAATCTGCATAATCTGCGGATTTTATCTGTCTGAGTAATACTGTTATTTTAAATTTCATCCGGAGGCAATAATGATCGATCAGGAGATTATCAACAAGATCAACAAGGTATTCGAGGAATCCTTCGAGATCGAGAAGGAGCGTCTTGTCCCGGAGGCGCATATCTTCACCGACCTGGGACTTGACAGCCTGGATATCGTCGATCTGGTGGTAGCCCTCCAGAACGCCTTTGGCGTCAAGATCAGGAACGAGGAAAAGGTCAGGGACATCCGGACGCTTCAGGATATCTACCAGTTCATTTCCTCGATAAAAAACGAGGAAAACAAAAAGAGCGCTTAGCGATGCTGGATCGGGTGAGACTGTTTTTTCTGAACCTGTATTTTTATGCATTCTTTTTCTTGTTGTCGGCGGTCGCGATCCCGACTCTGACACTCGCGGTTTCGATTGCCGCGATATTCATGTCGCGCCGCTGGACCATGAAACGGTTTCGGCGTGCCATCAGCTGGTATGGGATACTTATCACGTCCATCCCGTATCCGTTTATCAAGCTCCGGTATGAGGACCTTGGAAAGAACGGCGCAAAAGAGCCGTACATCTTTGTCTGCAACCATCGCGCGGCGTCTGACGCGTTTCTCATGTGCGTGCTTCCGCATGAGTGTGTGCAGATCGTGAACGTTTGGCCCTTCAGGATACCCGTAATTGGATTGTACGCGCGATTTTCGGGATACCTGAATATCAAGATGATGCCGCACGAACAATTCATGGAGCAGGCGACGAAGTTGCTGTCCGACGGTGTCTCGATCATCTTCTTTCCCGAAGGAACGCGTTCGGCGAGCAGGACCATGGGGAGTTTTCATGGCGCGGCGTTTCGTCTGGCGCTTGAGTCAAAGGCGGCCGTGGTCCCTCTTTGCATCACCGGGAACGAGAACATCCCGCCCAAGGGGTCGTTGCTTCTGCATCCGGGTACGATACGGGTACGCAGATTGCCGGCCATCACCTGGGAGGAGTATAAGGACCTGAATGCCTTCGTATTCAAGAACAGGGTGTGGCATATTATCGATACCGAACTGTCCGCCATGGAGAACGGTACATGAAGGCGATGGAATTTGACAGGAAAGGCAGTCTGGAGTTTTCCCATCCGGATGAGATCAGGACGGTGCAGGACGAATTGCTGCATGCGCATGTGCAGTACCTTGCCTCCCATTCACCATATTACCGCACGCTGTTCAAGGAGCGCGGTATTGACGCGGCGAGGGTGACTCTCGACACGCTGCATCAGCTTCCGATCACGGACAAGACAGCGCTGGGCACCTGGAACGATGATTTCCTCGCCGTTCCCCGGTCCAGGATCGTGGACATCGTCCTTTCATCCGGGACCACCGGCACGCCGACAACGATGATGTATACCGAACACGATCTCAGGAGGCTGGCGTATAACGAGGAGATTTCCTTCAAGGGCTGCGGATTGACGCGGGACGATATTGTCCTGCTGACCTGTACCATGGACCGCTGCTTCATCGCCGGGCTGGCGTACTTTTCAGGCGTCCGGAGCCTGGGCGCCGCGGCCATCAGGAACGGGCTGAGCAGCGTTGACAGCCATTTCGAGATCATCCGCCGTCTCAAACCGACTGCCCTGGTTGGCGTGCCGACGTTTCTGCTCAAACTGGGGCTGTTTGTGCAATCCCAGGGCATCGACCCGCGCTCGACCGGTGTAAAAAAAATGATCTGTATCGGCGAGCCGGTAAGGGACAGTACACTCGCCTTTCTGCGGGTGGGTGAAAACCTGGAGACGGTCTGGGGAGCGAAGGTCTATTCGACCTATGCTTCCTCGGAGACCATTACGTCCTTTTGCGAGTGCGTTGCGCAGCGTGGCGGGCACCTGCATCCAGACCTGGCGATCGCCGAGATCGTGAATGACCGGGGCGAACCGCTTCAAGGCGGGGAGGCAGGCGAGGTCGTTATAACGCCATTGAATATCGAAGGCATGCCGCTGCTCAGGTTCCGGACCGGTGATGTGAGTTTTTTGATTGACGAACCCTGCGCCTGCGGCCGTCAATCGCCCCGCCTCGGCCCCATCCTCGGGCGGAAAAAACAGATGATAAAGTTTCGGGGGACGACGTTGTATCCGAACTCGATCTATACGGTCCTCGATTCATTCCCCGAGATCAGCGAGTACTCCGTGACCGCGACCAGCGATTACGACCTTTCCGATCTGATCATGGTCCAGGTCGCCGTAACCAATGCGTCCTGCACAGCGGCCATGATCACGGAAAAACTCCAGGCGCACCTGCGGGTGAGACCCGAGGTGGTCATCGTCAGCGAAGAAAGCGTGAAGCGTGATATCTATCCGGGGAATTCCCGGAAACCAATTCGATTTGTGGATAAGAGAAAAAACTTATGAAAACCTGTCAAAGTCGCATCTACGGCGCCGAATTTTCCCAGGATGAAATCGCCGTTGCCGTCCGGGAAAACAAATTGCTCTCGATGGAAATGGAGTTCAATAGGAGCTGTAATTTCCGGTGTCTCTACTGCTATGCATCGGATAACGCCGTTCATCGGAACGAACTGAGCAAGCACGAGTTCCTTGACCTCATCAACCAGGCCAAGGAACTGGGGGCGAGGAAGATCATCGTCCTCGGCGGCGAGCCCATGCTCTATCCCCCTATCATCGAGATGATCCAGTTTATCAGGGGTCTCGAGATGGACATCGAGCTTTTCACGAACGGGACGAATATCACGCGTGAGATGGCTCAGACGCTTTTTAATATCGGCGTGCGCGTGGTCCTCAAGATGAACACCTTCGAGCAAAAGATCCAGGACATGCTGTCGGGAAGGAAAGGCGCATATGCCCAGATCCATGAAGCGTTCAATAACCTGAAACTGGCCGGCTATCCCTCAACGGACCGTTTCATGGGCGTCAGCACGGTTATTTGTCAGCAGAACATCGATGAACTTCCGAAGATGTGGGAGTGGCTGCGGGACCAGAACATTGCTCCCTATTTCGAGATGATCACCCCGCAGGGCGGCGCCAAGGAACACAACATGCTTGAAGTCGATTCCCGGCAGGTCGAAGAGTTGTTTCACCGGATCTCCAGGATCGACCGGAAAAAATACGGTCACACCTGGGACCCCAAGCCTCCGCTTGTGGGTGGAGAGTGTCTTCGTCACCAGTTTTCCTGTGCAGTCAACTCAGAGGGCTTTGTGCAGCCGTGCGTCGGGGTTACGATCCCGATCGGCAATGTGCGCAAGCGGCGGCTCAAGGATATTCTGCTGGAGAGTGAGGTGGTCCAGGACCTCAAGAGCTATACCGAGACCATCAAGGGACCGTGCAGCGAATGCGAACGGTTGAGCGAATGTTATGGTTGCCGGGGAGCGGCATACCAGATGACCGGGGACTACCTCGCTTCTGATCCGCTGTGCTGGAAGAACCTGGATAAACGGGATGCTATAATGTTTCTGCCGGTGGACGCCAGCCAGCTTGTTCCGCACAAACAGCCCATGCTTCTCATCGACCGTCTCCTCGAGATCCAGGAGCGGGCGTCACTGTCCGAGATGATCGTGCGGCCGGACATGCTCTTCGTGGGGAGCGACGGCAAGCTCGATGAGGCCTCGTATCCCGAGATCATGTCCCAGGCCCTCGCCGCACATGAGGGCTTTCGAAAGATCGGGAGCCACAATCCTCAGAAGGAAGGCTTCCTGCTCGGCATCAAGAACCTTGCGATCACCGGAAGCGCACGCGTCGGCGATACCCTTCGCATATCAGTGCTCAAAGTGGCGAAGTACGGAGACTTCGGCATTCTCCGGGGAGAGGTCAGGAATGGCGACACCCTGATCGCCAGCGGAGAATTAAAGGTCTGGCAGGATAACAGCAAGGCAGCGGCTTGATGATGGGCGGGACTATACGGAAGAAGGCTGCTCTCTTACTGCTCGTGTACCTCCTGACGCACGTCGGACCGGTTTTCGCGACGGAGGCGAAACATGACGCCGGGCTGGAACAAACCGACCTGCCCGCATTGCTGAACAGCATCGGGAAGAAGGTCTCGGACTTCAAGACCCTCAAAACGGATTTCACCCAGGAAAAAGAGATGGCCATGTTCAAGGAGAAGCTCGTGCTCAAGGGCAGGATCTATCTCCAGAAGCCGAACAAGGTCGCCTGGCATGTGGATAAGCCCCTCCGGTATTCCATCCTGATCACCGATAAATTTATCCGTCAATGGGACGAGGACACGGACCAGGTCCAGGAACTATCGTTAACGAAAAACCCGCTGTTTCAGAACGTGATCAAGCAGCTGACCGTATGGTTCTCCGGCGATTACGGCTCGCTTCTTGAGACCAACGACGTGCGGCTCGTGAAACGCTCCCCCCTGGTGCTTGAGTTCTCGCCACGCGCCAATAATGATGCCAGGAAGGTCCTGAAGAAAATTACGATCACGTTCCGCGAAGATGAAACCTATTTACAGCAGATACGCATGCAGGAACTGAGCGGAGATGTCACGACGATCACATTCCTGAACACGATCCTGAATGCCCCCCTCGACAGTGCCAGCTTTGAGGTAAAAGGGCATGTTTGACAAGTATTTCTCCCTGCTGTACCGGTTCGTATTCCAGCATAAAAAATGGGTCCTCGCTGCAGTCCTTCTGATAACCGTTGCCGCCGGTGCAGGGTTGTTCCTCGTACGCTACGAAGGCAATATCGACATCATGCTTCCGCCGGACAAGGAGGTCATGCGGGGCATGAACTTCCTGCGGGATTCGAGCCTGTCGGACAAGATCATCGTCTCCCTGGAACTGATCGATCCCGCAAAAAACAAAAAAGACCTCTTCCTCGCTGTTGATCAACTCGCAGCAACGCTGACACCGCCTCACTTTACCAAGGTCATTTCCGGGTTCTCGGTCGCGGATGTCATGGAGGAGTTCTCGATCCTGCGCTATGCCCCCCAGATCCTGGGAGATCAGGACCTTGCCGCCATCGACAGCCAGATCAACAAAACGACGGTAGACAAGAAAATGAGGGCGATCTACCGGCAGTCGCTCAGACCCGAAAGCATCTTTATGACATCGCTGTCACGCACGGATCCGCTCGGGATCAAGGTGCTCCTGCTGGATAAGCTGCGGGCGCTCCCCGCATCCATGGGGTATGATGTCGCGATCGAGGAGGGTCACTTCATCAGCCGCGACGGGCGTCATGCCATGCTGATCATCCAGACCACGGTCCCGATGATGGACAGCCAGGGGAGCAAGGAACTTATCGCCATCCTGCAGGAGCGGCTCAAACAGCTGCCCGCATTCGTTTCCGCGGACCTTATTTGCGGCCACCTCCACACGGTCAGCAACGAGCGCGTGATCAAACGCGATATCATGGTTGCATCGGCAGTGGCATCCATTGCCTTCCTCATTCTTTTTGCGGTCATGTTCCGCGATCTTCGGGCGCTGTTCGTCTTTATCATTCCCCTGCTCGCGGTCGTCTGGGCGATCATCGTAACCACCGCGGTGGAAGGCAGACTATCGTATCTCGTTATCGGGTTCGGGTCGGCGATCGCGGGTATTTCGATCGATTACGGTCTCCTTGTGTATATCGCGATGAAGCGGGGCGCTGATGCGTCGCAGACCGCGAAGCTCGCACGGCTGGTCATCATTGACGCAGTCACGACCATGTTCAGTTTTTTAGTCCTGTATTTTTCCATGATCCGCGGGTACCACCAGCTCGCGTTGTTCTCGGCGCTCGTTGTGTTCATCTGCCTTGTTCTCTCTCTCTTTGTATTGCCGCTCATGCTGTCATGGAAGCACTATACCCTGGTCGCTGACCCGACCATCGGCGACCGGTTGCGGAAAGTCAACTGGCCTGCTCCAGTGGCGGTCGGCGTTTGGGTGGTTCTGACGCTCGCGGCGCTGGTTCTTTCCCTTTCCGTGAAGTTCGACAGCGATGTGAAAAAGCTTGACGGCAGCGCCCCCGAAGTTATCCAGGCGGAACAACGGTTCCACGAAGTATGGGGCGGCAAGACAAACCAGGCGATCTTCGTAGTCACCGGATCGAGCTATGAGCATGCCATGGAGCTGAACGACCTCATCTTCCGCGAAGCAGCAAAAGCCGTTGGGCCGCAGAACGTTTCGAGCATCGCCCTGTTCTGGTCCTCGAAAAAAATGAGAGAAGAAAATATCGACCACTGGGACCGGTTCTGGCAGGAGGGGCGTGAGGCGAAGCTTAAGAAGTTGATTCGCGTAACGTCATCTTCGTATGGTTTTTCGGACAAGGCTTTTTCCCCGTTCTTTGACGGGCTGTACACTCACCAGATCGAATCAACGAATCCGGAAGGCCTCATTGCAAGACTTCAGGAACGCTTTGTTGTGCATAAGGACGGGGAATATCGGATCATGTCATTCTTTCCCGACGATCAGCAATACGTCGATACGCTCACACGGATATCCAATACGCATCCGGGAACGTTCATTGTATCGGGCAGGGTGTTGTCTGCATCCATATCTGATTTTACCTCAAAGGAAATTAAGTTCCTGGCCCCGCTGGCAATCCTGTTCAACGTGGTTCTCGCATGGATGTTCTTCCGCAACTGGAAAGAGACCTTTATAGCAATGGTGCCGGTCATTACCGGCGTTATCTGGCTCGTGGGCATCATGTCGCTCTTTAACATCCCGCTTAATGTCGTTAATATCGTGGCCGCCATCGTCACGACCGGCGTTATCGTGGACTATGGCCTCGGGATCACTTACGAATACCGGTACAACCTGCGCATCGGGACGGTCGTAGCCGTTACCTTGTCCGCAGGGGCAAATGTGATCGGCTCAGGGGCACTGCTGTTCGCCAAACATCCGGCGCTCTATTCCACCGGCGTTGCAATGGTCATCTGCATGGTCTCGGGATACCTGTCTTCGGTGATCGTGATACCGTCCCTGTGCAGCATCCTGGGGACATCGAAACAAGAAGGGCGGCAACCATGAGGCGGGGCGTCATTTTGATAGCCATACTTCACGTGCTGGTTGCCGCATGTGTGAAGGTCCCGTTTCAGGAAACGAAGCTGGTAGCGCTCGATTCCGAAGACCCTCGGAGCATGGTAGAACGTTTTCAGAAGGGTATTCCCGCAAGTTTTCAATTGCTAACGAGCGTTGTTTTTGAGTATAATTCACGCAAATTTGCCGGCATCGGCACCGTGCAGATAAACAGTTCAGATGGTGTTTTCAAGGTCGCCGGTATGAATCCCCTGGGCGTTAAATTGTTCGAGCTCTCCGGCGATCAGCACAGCGTGACAAGTCATTATTCGATCGCGGATTTCTCCCGGTACGGCGATATCGCCACTGCGGTAGGCAACGACATCAGGCGCATCTATTTTGATCTGGTCCCCGGACCCGAAGCGAGTATTTGGAAGAGAAAATATAAACTGATCTTTCGACAATCTTCCGGTCCCGGTTATCTGGAGTATATTTTCGCCGGGACGGGCGGAGACCTGATCGAGAAGAACTATTATGAAGACAGCGGGTTAGTGTGGCGGATATTGTACTACGAGTATCGGGATCAGGATGGCAAGCGCTGGCCGCAGGGCATCGTCTTCCTGAATTATCAATACGGGTACCGGTTGACCATTCGGCAGAAGGAGTTGCATTTTGAGCATAATTAAGGCAGAGATCGAACGCTCCATGACCGGCCTGGTAAAGGAAGGCAAGAGACTGACTTCTCATTTTGCGTTCCCGCCCGGCTTCGTCGGTTTTCAGGGGCACTTTCCCCAGAAGAAGGTCCTGCCGGGCGTGTGCCAGATCCAGTGCGTTCTGTCCCTGCTCGAAAAGGGGAGTGGAAAGATCGTGGTCCTGAAAGAGGTCGTCCTCGCAAAGTATTTTACACCCGTGTTCCCTGACGACGAAGTGACCTGTGTCATAAGCGATATGCAGGATACGAGCGAGGAGTTCGTCGTGAAAGCGGCCATCTCACGGGCTACCGACAAGATCTCCGAAATGAAACTGCGCGTCTCCTATGACAAAAGGAAAACCAAGAGGTAGCATGAGGTCAAAGAACAAGACAACCTATTTTGAGCGGGTTCCGGGAGTTCCCGAGCCTATTGTCGTTGAAGTCAAACGGCGCGTCCGGTTCAATGAGGCCGACCCCATGGCGATCGCATGGCATGGGCGGTATCCTCTTTATTTCGAGGAGGCGTCCGAGGAACTTGGCAGGAAATGCGGTCTGTCGTATGCCGACTATTTCGAAGCCGGCCTGCGCGCGCCTGTTGTTGAATTTCACATCGATTACTACAGGCCGCTGTTCCTTGATGAGGAATTTACGATCAAGGCATCGCTGATCTGGCACGAAGGGTCGCGGCTGAATATCGAGTATCTCCTGCTCAAGCAGGACAAGAGCACCGCGTCGAGCGCTTACATGGTGCATTTGTTCACCGACCATCAGACGGGAGAGCCCTTTATGGTATCACCGGAATTACTTGAACGCTGCAGAAGGAGATGGAGGGCAGGGGAATTCCATCCCAGACCATGAAACCTGTCGTCGTATCGGCTGATATGCTGACGCCCTATGGCAAGGGAAGTGACGCATGCTGGCAGGGTCTGTTTGCCGGGCAGAGCGCCATATCCCGGGTCAGCCGTTTCAATACCGCGGCGTTCCACTCGGACTTTGCGGGTATCATCAGCGGCCTGCGGTATCACGAACAAACCTCCCTCGTCATGCAGATGTTGAAGTATTTGTTTGAAGGGATAACTGTCCCCGAAGACGCGAAACTTCTGCTGGCAACGACCAAGGGGGAGATCGACCTGCTCGAACAGAACATGCTTGAGGGAAAGGGTGATGTTGCGGATGCCATTGTCAGCAGGCTGATCAATAAGGTGGCCGGCCTGACCTCTGCGAGGGGCGGCGGGCTTGTGCTTTCAGCAGCCTGTACGTCATCAGCAGCGGCGGCAGCACAAGCGGCTGCCATGGTCCGGAATGGACACGCGGACTGCGTGCTGGTAGTTGCCTGTGACAGCGTGACCGAATTTATCTTTTCCGGCTTTTCCTCGCTCATGGCGCTGGACAACCAGCCTGCACGGCCTTTTGACCGGAACAGGGCAGGCCTGAACGTGGGCGAGGCAGCGGCCTATGCACTTATTATGAGCGAAGAACGCGCAATACGCGAGAACCGTCCTGTTCTCGGGACGATAGCGGGCTGGGGCCTGAGCGATGACGCGAACCACATGACCGGCCCATCGCGCGAAAGCGAGGGACTGGTCCTGGCCATCACGAAAGCGCTTGCGTCCGCCGGCATCGGTCCTGGCGCTGTGGGCCTGATCGCCGCGCACGGCACCGGGACCGTGTACAACGACCAGATGGAGATGCGCGCTTTTCGCGCCGTGTTCACCGATGGTCCTCGTCCTGTTTATTCCATCAAGGGCGGCATCGGACATACCATGGGCGCGGCAGGACTCGTGGAGATGCTCGTTGCGCAGCGAGCGCTCCGGGAAGGGATCGTCCCACCCACGGTGAACCTGGAAGAGGTTGATGACGATGCGAGGGGGTGGGCTTCGGACAAGCCTCAGCCGGTGCGCAGACAGGCGCTGGCCCTGATGACGAATGCGGGATTCAGCGGTATAAACACGGCATTGGTGCTGGGATGATAACGAAAGAATAACATTCTTTCGAACGCGGCGTGCTATAGACAACGGCTTTCACACTGATTTACACTGATTGAATTATGAAGGATCATGATTCTTCATAGCTTTTATCCGCCGTTATCCGTGTCAAAGATTTTGATTTGAATTTTCTCGATCCAGGTTTTATCGGGTTAGGATGTGATGTCAATTTCCGTTCACGGCATAGGATGGCTCACCAAAGAAGGATATGGCTGCATCAGGAGCGAGCTACAGCACGCGTACGAGATCGGCGAAGGCGCTCGCACGCTGCCGAACCGGGATATTTTTTCTCATCCCTTTAAAAACTTCGGCCGGCTCGACACCATATCGAAGATGACTGTTTTTGGCGTGAGTCTCGCCCTGCAGGATGCGGGCATCGAATACTCGCCCATAGAGAAGCAGGACATCGGGATCGTTGGAACGAATGCAGAGGGTTCGCTCCGCTCCGATATCGGATACTTTCAAGATTATCTTGAGAGCGGGCGTACGCTGTCGCGGGGGAACCTGTTCATTTACACGCTGCCGTCAAGCCCGATCGGTGAAGCAGCAATTCATTTCGGATTTCTGGGGCCCGTTCTGTATGCAGCAGGCGCGAACAACGAGCTGTCAGTCGTGCTCGATATGGCGAATGAGATGCTTCTTGCCGGTGAAGCGCCGGTGATGCTTGCGGGGAAGGCGGAAGCGGATGAGGCGCTGTTCTTCCTCATACGGCGGGAACGCGATCGGGATGCGTCGGTCCTTTGTGACTTGGCAGAGGTCCGATCGCTCGTGGAAACGGGCTTGGATGTCCCGGGATTGGTACAGAAATTCTCAAGAATAGCCGCAAGAAAGGCCTAGCGTGAAGATCAGACTCATTTATCCAAAATGGCCCAAGCTTGAACGGCAGACGGAATTCCATCTGCCGCCGCACGGTCCGATCTGTTTTGCGGCCACCGTGCCCGGCGACGATGAACTTGCTTTCACTGATGAACATGTTGAGGAGATCAATTTTGACGAGAAGGTGGACCTTGTCGCCATCTCGTGCATGCTCACATGCCAGATCAAGCGGGGATGGGAGATCGCCGATCGTTTTCGCGCGAGGGGGATCCCGGTCATCTTCGGCGGCATCAGCACCATGCTGCATGCCGAGGAAACCAGTCTGCATGCCGATTCGGTGTTCCTCGGCGAGGCCGAAGGTCGTTTTGGACAGGTACTTCACGACCTGAAGAACAATAGCCTCAAAAAGGGGTATGACTATCAATGGAAATTCCCCGACATGGGCGTGGTCGGGCCGGCGAGGAGAAACATACTCAACCGGGATCTTTACAACTATCGCGGGGTACAGATGGTGGATCTCATTCATGCCTCGCGCGGCTGCCAATTCAACTGTTTCTGCTGCTGCACCCCGTTCCTGGGCGGACGCGAGTTCCGGCCCCGTCCCATTGATGACGTCGTCCGCGAGGTCGCGGCCATTGACAACAACCGCCTGTTCTTCGTTGACAACTCCCTGGCCCAGAACGACCAGTGGGAAAAGGACCTGTTCAAGGCATTGATCCCGCTCAAGAAGAAATGGGTCTCCCATCCCATCAAGGACGATGACGAGATCCTGGACCTCGCGGCCGAGGCCGGATGCTGGTATGTGTACCAGGCCATCTTCGACACGTCGGACCACATCCGGAAACGCGTGAAGCGGCTGCAGGAGCGCGGTATCGGGGTCGAGGGTACGATCATCCTCGGGATGGATGAGCAGGATGAGGACTATGTCAAGCGGCTTGTTGATTTCCTGCTCGAGATCAAGCTGGACCTGGCCGAGTTCACGATCCTGACACCGTTCCCGAATACGCCGGTCCGTGATGCGCTCGTGAAAGAAGGCAGGATCCTGTCGAACGACTGGAACCAATACACGGGCGGACAGGTCGTGTATCAGCCGGCAAAGATGACGCCGACAAAGCTGCAGGACCTTTACTATTACGCCTGGGACACGTTCTACAAGGAAAGCAGCCAGAACCTCAGGATGGCCAAGCTCTTTCTCAAGGTGATTGAAAAGGAGCAGGCGGACGGAACATACCGGGGAGCAAGTCTCAGACGCAGAAAATGGCAGAAGGAAGAAATCGCGGAGAAGGTCGGATGAAGGTACTGCTTATCTCAGCCAATGTGACCGTGTCGCCATACCCGATCTATCCCCTGGGGGCAAGCATTATCGCGGCCGTGCTTACGAAGGCCGGTCATACGGTACAACAAGCGGACTTTCTGCAGCAGAACAACTCGCTCGAGGCGATCGGCCGGGAGGTGAGGGAGTTCGGACCCGACCTGGTCGGGATATCCGTGCGCAATATCGACAATGTAAACCTCATGCACGAACAGTATTACATCCAGAATGTAAAGAACATTGTGAGCACGGTACGGGAGGTCTCGAACGCGAAGGTGCTTCTGGGAGGAGCGGGGTTTTCTCTCATCCCTGAACTGATCCTCAAAGAGACCGGCGCCGATTACGGCATTATCGGCGAAGGAGAGGTTCGGGCAGTTGAGTTCGTCAACGATGCAGCGAACGGGATCTATCCGAAGGAGCCCCTCATCGGCTCGGTGACCAGGCTCCTGGGCGCTGAGATCGGCTCAGCTCTCTACGATGAGCGTTTGCTCGAATTTTATCTCCACAGCGGCAATATCGCCTCGATCCAGACAAAGCGGGGCTGTACCCATAAATGCGTGTACTGCAGCTACCCCCTGCTCGAAGGCACTGAGCTTCGCAGGAGGGATCCGAGCACCGTGGTCGATGACATCGAATTGCTGCGCGACACGTTCAAGACCAAATATATTTTCTTTGTCGATTCCGTGTTTAATGACGATGAGGGCGCGTATCTTGATGTGCTCGCCGAAATGGAGAGGCGAAAGATCAATATCCCCTGGACGGCATTCATAAAGCCCGGAGGCCTGACCGATGAGATCATCGTGCGTATGAAGAAGACCGGGTTCGCCGCAGCCGAAGTCGGCGCTGACGCGGCCTGCGATACGACGCTCAGGAAGATGGGAAAGAGCTTTACGTTTGACGACGTCATTGCGTGCAATGAACTGTTCGAGCGTCATGAGATCGCTGTATCGCATTTCTTCATGTTCGGCGGACCGGGGGAGACCGAGGAAACGGTTCAGGAAGGGATCAGGAACATCCTGGGTCTGAAAAAATGCGTGGCCTTCATTTTCATGGGCATTCGCATCCTGCCGAACACCCCGTTGGCCAGGCTGGCGATCAAGGAAAAGCTCATTGCACCGGACGAGGGAATGTTAAAGCCCATCTACTATATATCTCCGGCCGTGGACAAAAACTGGCTCGAGCAAACATTGACCAGGGCTTTTGCCGACGTGCGTCATTGCGTGTTCCCGCCGGATACTTTTGATAACAGCCTCCAGTTGTTGCACAAACTGGGTTATACTGGCCCCATGTGGGACCTTCTGCTCCCCGGGAAGAAACCCAAAGAGAGGGTACGGCATGCCGCAAAGTAATATCCTGCCGAAAGAACAGATATGGTGCGCAGTGCCCGTGTTCAACAACGCGACCACGGTCAGGGCCGTTATTGATGGATGTCGCTCGATCATGGAGAATATTGTTGTGATCGATGACGGCAGTACTGATGTGGATGTGTCCGCCTTGCTTTCGGGTCTGGATGTGACCGTGTTGAGGCATGAGAAAAATCTCGGCAAGGGGCAGGCTATTCTGACGGCGTCCCGACACATCGAGCGGCAGGGCGGCGAATACATGATCACTATCGATGCGGACGGCCAGCACGATCCCCGGGATATTGAAACATTCTTCCCGTTGATGAGGGTAGGCGGCTCGGAACTCATTATCGGATGCAGAGATTTTAATACAGATAACGTCCCTGCGTCGAGCCGCTTCGGCAGATCGTTCGCGAATTTCTGGCTCAAAGTCGAGACCGGTCGGACCGTCGATGACTGCCAGAGCGGTTTCCGCGCCTATCCTGTTCGGTATCTTAATAAACTGCGGTTCAAGGGAAACCGCTACGATTTTGAAGCTGAGGTGCTTGCCAAATCGGCCTGGGCAGGTCTCAAATTGATCACGGTCCCGATCAATGTTATATATCCGAAGCCCGAGGAGCGTGTTTCGAGTTTCAAGCCGTTTCTCGACAATCTTCGCCTCACGCGCATCCATTCCATGCTCGTGGGCAGGCGTCTCATTCCAATACCTCACAAAAAACTGGTGCGGGATCCCTCCGCATTCGATCTTTCGCTCCTGCGTCATCCGGGAAAGGTTCTCAAAATGCTCCTGCTTGAGAACGCGACGCCGGAAGGTCTGGCGATGTCGGCGGCGATCGGTATTTTCCTTGCCGTTCTTCCGATCCTGTTCGTGCATACGCTCGTGATCCTCTATGTTTCGCTGCGGTTAAACCTGAACAAGGTTGTTTCCTCAACGTACAGCACCTGGCAATGCCGCCTTTCATCCCGGCCTTGTGCATCGAGGTGGGATATTACCTTCGGCACGGTGCGTGGCTGACCGACCTCTCGTTTAAGACGGTATTCGAGCAGTTCTCATCACGTTTGTACGAGTGGTTTCTCGGATCGCTGATCATCGCTCCGCTTGCGGCAGTCCTCATCGGCGGCATTATTTATATTGCCGCGATCGTGATCAAACGGGTACGGTGCGCGAATGTCGCAAAAGAAGGATGTTGAGCGGAAGCGGGGCAACCGGTTGGGCTTCTGGTTTTTCCGGACAGCAGTGCGTATCTTCGGCCTGCAGGAGAACCTACGGACTGCTCTATATCGTCAGTCTGTACTATCTGGTCTTTGATCGTGCGGCAGTTGCCGCGAGCAAGGCTTATGTCAGGAGACGCTTCCCGGACCATGGCGCTACTCCGGCAGATATTTGATGTGTTCCTGCTGTTCGTGAACCAGGGGAAAAGCCTCATCGACCGGCTACTATATGGCCGCCGGTGGCAATGAGATCGGTCTCGAGCTCGTCGGGTATGAGAAGATCAAAGAACTCCTGGCTGACGGACAGAAGGGGCTCATCTTGCTGACCGCCCATGTGGGCAACTGGCAGGTCGCGATGACGGCGCTCAGGGATATCGGACGGACGGTCTACATCATGATGCGTCCCGAGGACAATGTCGCCGTCAAAGAAGCGCTGAACATCGACAGCGAAAAGGAAAACATCCGGATCATTTATACTGACAGCGCCATGGGAGGAGTCATAGAAGCCCTGAAAGCGATTAATCGGGGAGACATTGTTTCGATCATGGGAGACCGCACCTATGGATACGCTTCAATCGAGGCCTCCCTGCTTGGAGGGAATGTCCGGTTCCCCTACGGTGGGTTCAGTCTTGCGGCAGCAGCACAATGCCCCGTGGCGGTGCTGCTGTCGGCGAAGGTCGGAGCAACAAAACACGTTACCGATGTTTCGCATGTGATCAATCCTCCCACGGGCAGGCAAGGCAACAAGGACGCGGAGATCCATGCCTGTGTCCAGGAATTCGCCCGCATCCTGGAAGAGTACGCTGTTCGCTACCCCTACCAATGGTTCGTGTTTCGCGACATGTGGCGGGACAATGATTGACAGGATATACACTTTACAAGCAAGGAGAACAGGATGGAGAAGAACAAAGAGCAGGAACTGGCCGCAATACGAAAAGATCTCAAGGAGATGATCGTCCGTGACCTCTCGCTGGAAGACATCAAGCCGGAGGATATCAAGGACGATGAGGTCTTGTTCGGCGAAGGGCTGGGGCTGGATTCCCTCGATGCCGTCGAGATCGTCGTGCTGCTGCAGCGCAACTTCGGCATGGAAGTAAAGAACATGGACCAGGGGAAAGAGATATTCCAGTCCATCGATACCATGGCCCATTTCGTATACGAGAACAAGAACAAAGCTTCATAATGCTGGATCACAGGAACGTATGAAACAGCTGTTTATCGTTGTATTGATTCTGGTGTCCGGCGTTTCCTGCGGCGGCATCAGTACCAGGGAGTCCGCAGCCCTTATCGGGTCGCCGCCGCTGATCACCTTCGTGTTCGACGACGGGAACGATACGGATTACCTGGTTGCCAGGGCAATTTTTGCGGAGCAGGGGGCGGTGGCCTGTTCGGCTATCACGACCGACTGGATCAACAGACCGGGTCATCTGACCGCTGAACAGATCGTCGGGCTCAGGGATGCGGGCTGGGAGATCATGAGCCACACGGTTTCGCATCCGATGCTCACCTCGCTTAACGCGGAACAGATCGAGGGCGAGTTTTCCGGGTCCAAGACAGTTCTTGATAACATGGGGGTTTCGGTTCGGAACGTCGTATATCCTAAAAACATGAGCAACGAACTGGTCAGGACGATTGCCCGTAAATACTATCGTTCCGGCAGGGGCGGCGCGTATGCAGTAAATACTCCGAATACGGACCCTTATGATTTGAAATCCTATTCGATCAAACATGATCTTCCCGGCATGGAGCGGTCCATCGATCTCGCCTATGCAGGCAGGTCATGGATCATCTTTTATCAGCATGAGATCGACATCAAGGCAGGTTTAATAGAACGCGAAGGAAAATTTATCCCCGGCGAAACATTGCATTTCAGCCCATCGGGAGCGGTAGGAAGGTGTGAATCGCCGGCATGGTTCCAGTATTTCGGTTCCCTTTATTTTGTACCGATCTCCGGAACTCCGCTGGAAGGGGACCGCATCAGCGGGCAGAACAGCAGCGCCACGGCTCGTATCGAACGTATTCTGTATGATGACCGGGCCCAGCTTCGCGAAATGGTACGGTATGTTCGCACGCGCTATCCGGACATGCGGATCGTAACGATCGATCAGGGGCTGGACATTCTGGGTATCGCGCAACAAACGCATGTGGCGGAGAAAACGACGGCAACGAGCGCCACGAGCGCAGTAATCATGAAATGAACAGACTTTGGAAGCCATGAACGATACTTCAATGCTGATAACAGGCATCGGTGTAATATCCGCTGCAGGAAATAATGCTGCCGAGACGCTCTCATCCTTCGAGCAGGGGACGAGGAATGCAGGACCGGTGACCCTTTTCCCTACGGTTTTGAAATCGCCGGTCTTTGAAGTGAAGCATCTCCCGGCTGAATATCATCTGGAAGGGTGGAGGACCGTGAGCCTTGCCCTGGTTGCTGTTGATGAAGCGTTGAAGGACGCGCACCTTGCCGATCTTGCGGGGTTCCGGGTCGGTGTCTGCATGGGAACGACCGTGGCGAGCCAGCTGAATGCTTTGCAGTTCTATAAAACATACCGTGAGCGCGGCACTGCGCCGATGACGTCGGTGGACAGATTCTTGAAGGGAAACCTCGCCGAGTATATTGCGCGCAGGATCGGTGCGCGGGGCCCGCAGCTTTCCGTGGTGAATGCCTGCTCTTCCTCCACCGATGCGATCGGCGTTGCGCTCTCCTGGCTCAAGGGAGGACTGTGCGATATAGCCATAGCAGGCGGGGCGGATGAGTTGAACCACGTGCCCTACTGCGGTTTCAGCTCCCTCGGCATCGCCAATCCCGGTCTTTGCGCGCCCTTTGACCGGGACCGCCAGGGACTGAACCTCGGAGAAGGCGCGGGGGTCATGGTCATCGAAAGCAGGGCAAATGCACGCAAGAGGGGCGCGGCATCACCGATCTTTCTTTCGGGTTATGGTACATCAGGCGACGCCTATCATTTGACTGCGCCCAGTCCTGATGGTGTCGGTTTGAGGGCAGCGGTACATGACGCACTGACGGAAGCAGGCATCGGGCCGCGCGAGGTCGGTTTTGTCAATGCCCACGGCACCGGAACCCATGAAAATGATCTGGTCGAAGGAAAGGTGCTGGCTGACATCTTCGGACCGGATCTCATTATACTATCAACCAAAGGATACACGGGACATACCCTGGGCGCCGCAGGAGGCATCGAGGCCGTGTTCACGGCAGCAGGACTCCGGGCAGGATGGGTGCCGGCCAGCGCGGGTTTTCAAAACAAGGATGACGCCATCCCCATTGCTCCGGTGAGCAAGAAGACACCTGTCACCCAGCGCTTCGCACTCTCTACATCTCTGGCCTTCGGTGGCACGAATGCCGCGATCGTGATCGGCCGGGAGACAGGCATATGAAGATCGCAGGGATAGGCATGATCTTCACGCAGGGACTGGGCATCGACAGTTTCGAGAAGGCCCTGCAAAACGGATGGCGGAAACCGGGTGAAGTGCCTGTTCATCCGGTCACCGGCGGCACGTTGCCGGCCTACCTGGTCGATCTTAACACAGCGTCCGTTAAGGCATTGTTAAAGAAGGTCAGGCGCTCTGATACCCTGAGCAAGATGTCCGTTGTCGCGGCGTCGGACGCACTTGTTAACAGCGGGATAGAAGATATAACTCAAAAAAAGATCGGTATCATCATATCCACTGCCTTCGGTCCCCACGTGACCACATTCGATTTTCTTGACGACATCCTTGACCACGGGGACGCTGCCGTGTCGCCTACCACGTTTTCGAACTCGGTCCATAATGCCGCGGCTTCCTATGTCGCTATGTCCCTTAATATCAAGGGCCCGACACTGACGATCTCTCAATTCCGGTTCTCATTCCAGGCAGCGCTGCAACTTGCACAGGTCTGGCTGCAACAAGGTCGCTGCGACTATGTCCTTGTCGGGGCAGTGGACCAGTATGGAGAGGTCCTGGGATATGTTTCCGATCATAAACTAACGACAGCGAAGGACGGAAGGATCAAACCCTTCACCTTTAACCCTACCTGTCAGGTCCCTGGTGAAGGCGCGGCGTTCTTTCTTTTGAGCAAAGGAAACGAGGGCAACGTGTATTGCGCCGTCAACGCTGTTCATATTGACGACGATCCGGATCGCGGGAAGTCCGTCGATATCAACATCATCGACGCCGATGGCATGCTTCCCGACGAGTCCGCGTACCGATCATCCCTGTCGGCCGATATCCCGACAGCAGCCTATTCGCCGCTCTTCGGCAGCATGATGATCGGCAGCGCTTTCAATGCCGCGGCAGGCGCGCTGATGCTAAAACAGCAAGCGCACTATGCCACGCCGGTGCAGGACAATCCGCAGGGCATCCTTCTTCTCACGGAAGCCGGACGAGGGCGTATTGAATCGATCCGCTGTTCCGGGATTAACTGTTATGCGGACAGGTCGGCGATATATTTATCAAGAGCGTGAGTCCGGCCTTGTTCGAATCAACGTGAACGCGTCTTGCAGATGGAAGGCGGGTGTCAGTAAAAACTCAGTCTGAGGTTTATGAAAATGACCATTCAGGAAATTGAAAATACTTTAATTCAAGGGATATCCGCAATCACGAACCAGGATGCATCGGCCATTTCTCCTGATGTACCGTTCCATGATCTGGGGATCGACTCGCTCGGGTTCATCGAGATCCTCGTGTTCATTGAAAAGACATTCAAACTTCCCCTGATCGCATCGGACCTGACCAGGAAGGACTTTGAGACCATTCACGCCCTGGCTTCATTCATCAACGGAAAAGTGTAGTCCTGGAGCGGTCATGTTGGTATCTAAACGCAAGCGTTACCTCTCCGGCTCCGACTGGGTGATCAACACCTTCGATCATATGATGAAGGCCAGGACCTGTGCAGGCAACATATCGCAGGTCGTTCTCCAGTTCGATTCGGTCCTTGATGAGGACAAGGTCCGAACGCACGTGAGCCGGTTCGTGAACCAGTTCCCGGTATTGCAGGGGAGCGTGGGACGTGACCTCAAACTCGCGCCCTACTGGAGGATACCACGACGAGGCGGGCACGAGGTAACGTTCGTTGTCCAGCATGTGGACGACCGGTTGTCAGGCAGTGCCTTCCTGCCCTTTCTGGAACAGAGCGCGAATACGGCGTTTCGGGACCACAACGATCATCTTGCGTTCCATCTTTTCATCGGTCACGAACGAAGCATGCTCGCCGTGACCTTCGATCACCGTATTCTTCGACGCACGCGGTGCAGAGCTGTTCCTGGACCTTTTCCAGCTCAGTTTGAAGAAGGGCACACCCGGCGTGTCCGGGGACATTGCCTTTAACTCATCATCAGCATTGACCCGGTGGTCGAAGCGGTTTCTGGCAGGCAGGAACGTCAATAGAAGGATCATGACGCTTTCGAAAACAGCCACACCGGAAGCCCTGCGGCTTCCGTCTGGAAGAGACCGATGCTATCATTATCAGCTCCTTTTATTTAATGAAAAGGAGACCGCCGACATTTATGAACGGGCATACCGCGAGGCGGGGTATCTTATGGAATCGCCGTACCTGCTGTCCGTGATCATTCAAGGTATGCGCGAACTGTTCAAGGGCAGACAGGTAACCGGAGACAGCTACCTTGTTCCTGTTACCATGGACCTGAGGCCCGGCCTGGACCCGCTGCAAGAGGTATTTTTCAACTATGTATCATACCTTTTTTACCAGGTCCCGATTGTCAAGATCGATGATCGGAAGGGGCTGATTGCCTTGCTCAAACAGCAGATGTACGACCAGGTGAAGTCGGGTTTTCCCAAGGACCTTGTTGAGGCGAGCCTGCTGACCCGCATCGCACCGCTGCCCGTGCTGGGGAAGCTGCTGCACCTTCCAATGAAGGGAAAGATGGCAACCTTCGTCTTCTCCCATCTTGGGAAGAGCTCATACCAGCATCCCGAGTTCATGGAAAAGAGGATCGCGAATATGTTTCACATGCCGCGCGTTCCCGTGCCGCCTGGGCTCGGTTTTTTCAGCAATTATTACAACAAGCGGCTCAACCTGGTGATCTCCCATCTGGATGGGCTGCTCAGTGTTGAAGAGGTCAGGCTGCTCGAAGAAGGTATTCGGGATCGATTCGGAGTTTCGAAAGATCATGATGATTGCCTGTGATGTTCTCGTTATCGGAGCGGGTGTTGCCGGCGCATCGGCAGCTGTAGCAGCGGCACGGGGCGGATCACGCACGATGCTCATAGAGAAGGAACGCTATCTCGGCGGCACCGGCACCGCGGGTATGTTCCAGTACTATCTGCGGTCTCTATCTGAATGGTGCTTCGGCACCGACCGAGACATTGAACCAGGGGATCGTGCGTGAAATTGTTGTTCTATTGAACACGATGTCGCCGCGCAGAATAATAAAGAAAATAGGCCAGGTCTACGTGCTGCCCTATTCGAGCGAAGACCTGCAATCTGCGCTCAGGTTGCTCTGCAGCGCTGAGAAGAACCTGACCGTGCTGCAAAATGCAGAGGCAGTCGCGGTCACGAAGCGTTCAACAAGGATCGAGAGCATCACGATTAAAGGTCCTGACGGCGAACAGTCGGTCTCACCGCTGATGGTTATCGACTGTTCCGGAAGCGGGGACATCGCAGCTCAGGCCGGGGCGGAGTTCGATCTGTCAATTCCGGAAGAACGCCAGCTGGCCGGTTTCACGCTTCGCATACAGGGCCTGCAGGGCGCCGATGATACGCTTGCGTTCAAGGTCCCCTATCATCTTGCTCAGGCTGTGAGACAGGGGATGTTCGCGCCTGCGGTAAAGTTTACGACCTTCACGCCCGGAGATGCGATTGGCGAGGGATATTGCAAGCTGAGCATCGATGCTCAAGAGGGACCCGGTCGGGAAGAACAAACGAGAAAAGAGGCCGCCGCAGTGCACGCCTATCTCGCATCGGTTATCCCGGCTTTCGAGGCTTCCTCCATTGCGGGAACTTCTCTCAAGGTGCTTGACCGCGAAGGCAGAAGGGTCAGGGGAGAGTATACGCTCACGAAAGACGATGTGCTTCTTGCTAGAAAATTCTCCGATGGTATTGTGAAAAATGCCTGGCCTATCGAGCTCTGGGACAGGTTGAAAGGGACCGTTTTCAAATACGTCCCTCGAGGAGATTATTATGAAATCCCGCTCCGGTGTCTTATGGTCAGGAATATCGCGAACCTGCTCACCGCAGGCCGCTGCATATCGGTCAGCCATGAGGCGCTCGGTTCGACGCGCGTGATGGGCGCTTGCATGGCGCTCGGGGAACAGGCGGGCAGGGCGGCGGCGTATCGGGTCAGGAACGGGAAGTATCCTGAGAACGTAAAAGAATATTGAATCTAAGAATGTCGATTTACCAACGGTGACACGGAGTCACGGAGTTAACCACGATTATATGACATTGGGAAGATGAGACTGCGAGAAAACGATCAGCAATTACGTTCATAGCGTCCCATTTCTTCAGCTTCACTCTGTATGAATCCTCCGTGTCTCAGTGTCTCCGTGGTTAAAATGAATTTGACGTATCAGGGGGTATCAGTGAAAATATTACTCGTGAAACCGAACCCGCAACTGCTCGTGGCGAAGCGTTTGCAGGAAGGGTTCCTGCACCTTGAACCGCTGGAGCTAGAGATGGTTGCTGGCGGCGTGCCGTTGGAGGACGAGGTCGTTATCCAGGACCTGAGCTTCGAAAAGGACCCGATCCAGGGTTTTCAGGAAAAGGTGCGGATGTTCGGTCCGCAGATCGTCGGCTTTACCGGGTATAGCAGCCAATCGGCGCTGGTAAAACGGCTGGCTGCGCTTACGAAGGAGATAGATCCGAAGATCGTGACCGTGGTCGGCGGAACGCACGCTACGATCATTCCCGCGGATTACGCTGTGAATGGCAACGGCATCGATATCATCGTGCGCGGCGAAGGGGGCACCGCGTTCGCCGAGATCGTCAGACGCTTTAAAAATGGCGAACCGCTCGCGTTCGGCGACGCTGTTCTCTCACCCAAAGATCCCGGATTCGCGGAAAAGGCCGCGGCCCTGCCGCCGGAATTTCCTCCCGTGGAACGGATCCCGCTGGCGCGCCGCGAGCTCGTCGACCGATCGCGCTATTTCTGCGTCTGGACCTCGAGCACGGAGAAGAGGCTCGACACCATCTTCCCCCGGACCGCGAGCATGCGCACCTCGACCGGATGCGCTTTTTCATGCTCCTTCTGCGTGGTGCATCACCTGATGCGCGGGAAGTATCTCCAGCGGCAGCCCGAGGACGTGGTGGATGAGATCGAGAAGATCGCGGAGGACCATATTTATTTCGTCGACGACGAAACGTTCCTGAACAGGGACCGGTTGACAAAGATAGCGAACCTGCTGCTTGAGAAGGGCATCAAAAAGAGATATATCAGCTGGGCGCGCGCTGATACGATCGTAAAATATCCCGATCTGTTCAAGCTCTGGAAGAGGGCCGGTCTCAGCGTGGTCTACGTCGGCCTGGAGGCCATGGTTGGATCGCGACTCGACAAGTATAAGAAGCGGACGAGTGTGGACACGAACCGAAAGGCCATAGAGATCCTGAAAGAGATCGGCATCACCCTTCACGCGAGTTTCATGGTGGACCCGGACTTTTCGGTCCAGGACTTCCTGGATCTTGAAAAGGAGATCATGAAGGTCTGTCCGGCCGAGGTCACCTTCACCGTGTTTTCGCCATCGCCCGGAACCGAGCTTTGGCACAAACATAAGGACGATTATATCGTTGACCCGTATCTCTACTATGACTGCATGCACACGATATTGCCGACAAAGCTCGATATGAACAAGTTCTATGCCCACTTCGCGAAGCTGTCGAGGGTGGCACTTCAGGCGAACCCGCTGCGGGTGAACAAGGTCAAAGTACCTCTTCGGGAAACGATCAAGATCATCTACCTTGGAACACGGTACATTTTCGCCATGCGGAATATTTATAAGGATTATCTTGCGAAGAACAGGGTATGAACATATTTGATACCATAAAGCGCGAGACGGAAGCGTTCTCGCAGAAGATCGCGGTCATCGAGGATGATGACCGCATTGCCTACGGACAGCTGATTGCCGCCGCTGAAAAGGTTGCTGAAGCATTACGGAAGGTGGGCGTCGGACGACTTCACCGTGTCGGATTTCTCTGCGACGACAGCATTGACTACATCATCGTGAGCCTTGCTGTTCTGTCCCTTTCGGCCGTGATTGTTCCGGTTTCTCCCGAGCAGACGACGGAAGAAGCAGAGACCGTTATCGACAGAATCGACATTGATTTCCTGATCGCCGAACCGGATCTGTGGCAGGGGGGATACGGCGATCCGCTGCAGTCGGATGGTTTTTTTAAAAAAGAATTTACCATCGTGAAAAGGTCGACCAGAGAGCGTCCGAAGTCCGAATATTTCAGGGTCAACCCGGCATTTATCCGGTTTAGCTCCGGCACTACGGGCACAAGCAAGGGGGTGGTGCTGTCGCATGAGGCAATCATCGAACGGACCGATGCCGCTGACCGGGGACTTCGGATAACGTCAAAGGACATCGTGGTCTGGGTACTGTCGCATGAGTTTTCATTTCGTTGTCACGATCCTCCTGTTCCTGCGTCGCGGCGCTACGATCGTGCTCTGCGGTCACAATTATCCGAAATCGATCATAGCAGGGATCATGTCGCATAAGGGGACGTTCATCTATGCTTCGCCTTTTTATTACAGCCTCATGTCACGAACCGATGCGCTTCCGGGCGATGCCTTGAAGCAGATCCGCCTCGCGGTCTCAACGACCATGAAGTTGCCTGAGCAGGTTGCAGATGCATTTTATGAAAAGTTCGGTTTTGAGCTGACCGAGGCCTACGGGATCATCGAGGTCGGCCTGCCCTTCATCCGCTTGACCGGAGGAAAGGACAAGCGGTGTTCGGTAGGGAAAGCGCTGCCCGATTACGAGATCAAGCTCGACAAGAAGGATGCGGAAGGCGTCGGGGAAATCCGGATCAGAGGCAAGGGGATGCTCGATGCATACTACTCACCCTGGCGCGGCAGGGACGAAGTACTGATCGACGGGTGGTTCAAAACCGGTGATCTCGGGAAAATAGATGCCGATGGATTTCTCACGATCGTGGGCAGGGAAAAGGACGTGATTAATTTTGTGGGCATGAAGATATTTGCCCAGGAAGTCGAGTTCGTACTGAACCAGCACCCGCAGGTGAAAGAGTCGCTGTTGTACGGCGCCGCGCATGCGGAGTACGGTCAACTACCGATAGCAAAAATCGTGGTACGTCATGATAGCGGCAATCTGGATGCGAATGACCTTCGGCGCTTCTGCTATCAGCGCCTGGCCCAGTACAAGGTGCCGAAGGATTTCGAATTCGTGGACAGCCTCCCTAAAACCGCGAGCGGAAAGATAAAGCGATGAAAATCCTGCTGATCAATCCCTTTGGCTCGAATTGGATAGAAGGCAGCGAGGACGTTACCGAGACCGCTATTCGCATGGCGCCGATCGGCATCCTGTCAATTGCCGCCTACCTGTTGGAAAGAGGGCATGAGGTGGAGGTTCACGACTGCCGGGGCGCAGTAAGCCGCATCGGCGCTGACGATGTCCTCTCCCGCGTAAAGTCCTTCAAGCCTGACATGGTCGGTTTCACGGCAGTGACGTCGGGTTTTCTGAATGCCTATCGCCTGACGGAGGAGATCAAAAAAACAGTTTCTCACGTCACGATCGTCTTCGGCGGTGTGCATGTCTCAGCCCTGCGCGCAAAGATCCTTGAATCCTATCCTGACATCGACTTCCTGGTCACCGGCGAGGGAGAAAAGGCCATGGCCGAGCTTGCCTCGGGCGCAAAGCCCGGGACGATCCAGGGACTGGTATATCGCGAGGGGACGGAGATCAGAGACAACGGCCTGAGGACAGATCTGTGCGACCTTGATTCACTGCCGTTTCCCGCATACCACAAGCTTGAGGGGTTCCCGAAGAGGTTCGAAGCCGCGCTTTTCAATTACCCGAAAGCGCCGTCAGCGACGATCATTTCGAGCCGGGGCTGTCCCTACCAGTGTTCGTACTGCGACCGCTCGGTGTACCGCAGGAGCTTCCGATACAACTCTGCCGAATATCTCTATGATCACATGGCGTTCCTGAAAAAAGAATTCAACATCCGGCACGTATTCTTCTACGATGACCTGTTTACATTCAACCGTGAGCGGATCGAAAAATTCTGCGGACTCCTGAGGAGAAAGCCGCTCACCATGACCTTCAATTGCGCAGTGCGCGTAGGACATATCGATGACGAACTGCTCGCGATGTTGAAGGCGTCGGGCTGCTGGATGGTGAGTCTCGGCATAGAGTCGGGTGCACCGGAGATCCTCGCACGGCACAAGACCAAGGTGGATTTCAACGAGATGAAGACCACGGTGCAACGGATCCAAAAGGGCGGGTTGAGGGCCAAAGGACTCTTCATGATGGGACTTCCGGGTGAAACCGAGGAAACGATAAAAGTGACGTCCGATTTTATTACGGAGCTTGAACTCGACGACATGAACATGACTAAATTTACGCCCTTTCCTGGATCTCCCATCTATCAGACCATCCATGACGAAGGCGTGTTTGAAGAAAAGTGGGAACTGATGAACTGCCTTAACTTTGTTTTCGTGCCCAACGGCATCGAGTCCAAGGAGAGGCTCGACGAGCTATACAAACAGTTCATCAAGCGTTTTTACACCGGGAAGAACTGGACCCGTAAATTCGGTCCGCTGATGTTCAAGTCTCCCCACAGTACCTATCGAATTATCAGGAACCTGCCGACATTTCTCAAGATCAGGCGTGATTTTGAGCCTCATAAATAATCTGACGTGTTTTTCGGTTTTCGGTCCGGGATATTCCATTTTATTGACAAAACATGCTATTTCTTGTATCTTGAGGACTGTCTTTCGCTTACGGGTGAAATTCGTGTTGACCGTCTGGTCGAGTTGACGATGCGGTAGTGGGTAGCAGGCATTGTGCTGGATTTCGTGGAGTTGAAGTTTGATCCCTTTGCGAGACATTAACCCGACTGAGCGCTTTGCCATTGTCACCTTCACCTTGATCATCCTGAATTGTGTGGTGTTCATCTATGAATTGACGCTGGGGGCGACGGGTGGAGAGGCGTTTCTCCTGTCTTTTGCGTTCATCCCGAAGCGTTTATTTTACCCGGATGCCGTCATGGGCGGTACGATCCCGATGGCAGCAACCCTGTTTACGTCCATGTTTTTGCACGGCGGATGGCTGCACATCGCGGGTAACATGCTCTATCTCTGGATATTCGGGAACAATGTGGAGGACGCCACCGGGAGGGTGCGTTTCTTCATTTTCTACGTGCTCTGCGGTCTTTTCGCCGCTTATATTCACGCGTTCATGCACCAGTCTTCGCTTACGCCCATGATCGGGGCAAGCGGAGCTATTTCGGGCGTGCTCGGCGCCTATCTGCTCCTGTATCCGCGGGCGAGGGTCGTGACGCTTGTTATGTTCGGTTTTTATATAAGAACCGTTGAAGTACCTGCGATGATCGTTTTGGGATTATGGTTTGTGTTGCAGTTTTTGAACGTCCTGATTGCAGGAGGTTCGGGCGAAGGCGTGGCGTGGCATGCGCATGTTGGCGGGTTCGTGGCAGGGATATTACTGATCGGGCTGTTTAAGCGCAGAGACGTGCCGTTCGGCGGCGGGAGGGGAGTTCACTATCCATGATCGTTTCCTGTGAATGCGGCGCAAAACTCAAGATCGACGATGCCAAAATATCGGGCAAGGGCGTGAAGGTGCGTTGTCCGCGGTGCGGCAATGTGATCCCGGTCCAGAAGACGTCTTCAGTTCCGTTAGTGCCATCACAGAAAACAGCAGCTCCACTGCCAGCACCTGCCTCATTATCAGACGCACTGGTGCTGGTTGCTCATGACAGCGATGTCGTCAGGAAGATGGTCGCCGATATCCTGTCAGATGCCGGATTCCGGGTGGATACCGCAGCTGACGGAGTTGAAGCGCTCAAAAGGGCGACGGAGAACAAACCGCAAGGCATGGTGCTCGATGTGGGGCTGCCGGGCATCTATGGGTTCGAACTATGCGAACGGTTGAAGGGCAATCCGGCGACACAGTCGACCAAGATCGTGCTCCTTTCATCGGTGTACGACATGAGGAGATACAAACGAACGCCAACCAACCTATATGGCGCAGACGATTACATTGAAAAGCACCACATCCCCGATTCTCTGGTCAACAAGTTGCGCAAACTTATTTTCCCGGAGCAGTTCGAAGCTGAAGTGCCCAGAACAAAAGAGCCTTCTCACCACGACCTCCCGGAGATGTCAAGGCCTCCGGAACGGGAGTTCGAGTCGTCCCTGCTCAGTCACCAGCATCCTGCACTGACTGAACGCGCATTGCCTGATGAGTTCCCTGACGCATTTTCGTCACGGTCCATTGTTCCGAAAACGACAACGACAGACGGACAGGAAGGGTCCGCGCTTTTCCCCGAGACGCTCAGTCTTAAAGCCTCGATCTTTCAGAAAGAGGAGTGCGACATTCCACGGGTGGATGAAGCCGATCCTGAGGCTGTGGAGAAGGCGCGGCGTTTCGCACGGATCATCGTATCCGATATCGCTCTCTATAATCAGGAGGCCGTGATCGAAGGCCTTATGAATGGGACCTTTTATGATCTTCTCAGGGTGGATGTAGACGAAGGAAGGGAGCTCTACGAAGGGCGCATTCCCGGCCTTATCAGAGCGAAAAAAGACTACTATCAAGAAGCGTTCGATAACTTTATCGCAGCTGCACAAAAGAAGAATGTCCGTTGACATACGGATAGAGTTAGTATATTATTAGACGGTTTTGTCGGGGCGTAGCGCAGCCTGGTAGCGCACTTGGTTCGGGACCAAGGGGTCGGAGGTTCAAATCCTCTCGCCCCGACCAATTTTATTATTATAGCGGGCGGCAACATAGAGTACAAAGGAGCACCTTGAATCCTATATTTCCTGCCGCGAGGTGTTCATGAGTGAGAGGGAACGGCCGGTTGATGATCTGATAGGCTCAGATCCCTACAGCGACGAACGCGAGGAAAATAAAAGTAGCGATAAGCAAAGCAGTTCCGACTCCTCCGATAGCGCACCCGAGACTCCGGCATCAAAAGGCCTTGATGCCATCAAGTACTATCTCAAGGAAATCCGCAAGACCCCCCTCTTAACATTCGAGCAAGAACAGGAACTTGCCAAAAAGATCGAGAAGGGCGACCAGGATGCTCGCGCCAAAATGATCGAGGCGAACCTCAGGCTCGTTGTGGCGATCGGGAAAAAATATATCAATCGGGGTTTGCAGTTCTCAGATATTATCGAAGAGGGAAATCTTGGCCTGATCCGGGCCGTTGAAAAGTTTCAGTACCAGCGGGGTTTCAAGTTCAGCACTTACGCATCGTGGTGGATCAAACAATCCATTGAACGGGCGATCGTCAACCAGACAAGGACGATCCGCCTGCCCGTCCATATCGCCGAGATCGTCAATTCCTATCTGCGCGCCGTGCGCCAGCTTACGCAGGGACTGGGCCGCGATCCTCAAATAGAGGAGATTGCCAAAAAAATGAAGGTATCCGTCGATAAGGTACGGAGCATCTCGCAGGTAGTTCGCGAGACATACTCTTTGGATATGCTCATCGGCGATCAAGAGGAAGAAACCCTCAAGGATATTCTTCAAGACACCAACTCGTTATCTCCGGCAAGCGCTTCAGAGGATCTTCGAAGGCGGGAGCATATTGATGACTGGCTTCAGCAGCTTTCGGTGAGTGAACGGAAGGTTGTTGAACTGCGGTTTGGACTGGGTGACGGTGATCCAAAAACACTCGATCGCATAGGCAAAGAGTTCGGTATCACGCGCGAGCGGGTCCGGCAAATTGAGACCCAGGCGCTCAACAAACTACGGGTGATCACGAGGCGGAAGAAAATCGATTTGGAGGAAATGCTGTAGCAATTTCGGATTTCGGAATGCGGATTGCGGAATGAATTGCAACAGCAAATTTGTTTTTTTCATCCGAAATCCTCAATCTAAAATCCGCAATCGACCTGCCCCTGTAGCTCAGGTGGATAGAGCAGCGGTTTCCTAAACCGCGTGCCGGAAGTTCGAGTCTTCCCAGGGGCACCATCAAAATAAAAGCCTTTCAGAAACTTGAAAGGTTTTTTTTATTGGAATCCATCTCGTAACCTTAATGATTATCCCGTTGAATTCATTTTAAATTAGTGTCGGAAATTATTACAAATAAGTATTTATAATACCTTTGTATCTAATTATTTATTTAAAACACATTTAATATATTGATATTAAATGTAAATATCAAAGTCAGTAATAGTCGAAAAAACTAACAGAGATATCTTATTAGAAAATAAAACTCATATTATCAGCATGTTACGATATGGTATTGATATTGCAAAATATTGTTGGGAATTATAAATTTAATAGATTTCGTTATATGTTTTGAACATTATTTTGATTGCAATGATCATCTTGAAAAATTTAGTAGCGCTTTAGGTGATTGTACCCTGAGGTTCCTCGGCGGCACTGTTGCTAACACATACAACAATATCGGAAACGCAATATCCGGCATGTAGTTCTGACATTAGCAAGTGGCGAAAAGCGTCTTATAAAAGTTCCTGAACAATCAAAGATGTCCTCTTTGGACTGAATCTAGATGCATTGGAATATAAATAAGAGTCTAAGTGAGAGGCGAAGAATTTAAAAAAAATTAATGGGCTGTTATTGAAGACAACATCCTATTATTTATTTCGTTGTTATTATGCAAAACATGAACTAATGTCATATTGTTATCACTCGCGTTTAAGGATTAATTGCACTGGAGAATATTGGATCAGGATTTATCTTGACGCTCTATTTGGATTATGTTAAAAATCAAGTACCAATATTGCACCGTTGCACTATTCAACGAAGACAAAAAATTGGTGGAAGAAGGTAGACATGGACATACAGCGTGTGCTCCTCGTCGGATCATGAGAGTGTAATGTTTTCAATGCGCCGGATACTGTTCAGTCTTTCACAGTCGCTCATCGAACAACGGTGTTCATATACTGAAGTTCGCTGCATGTCTACTCCTCCAAATGTATGGTCACATAAGTTCTTCAACGACGAATAAGCTAGACGTCGGAGGCACAGTGGTGAACGCGATTACTGAAGAACACCTGAAAGATCTCATTTCGACTGAGGCGTGGCAGGATCAATTAAATACACTTTCCGATAGTCTTGGATTTTCTCTGACCATTTACTCGCATGATGGAACAATAATCTTCGCTCCGATGAACAATCCTCCCTTTTGCCAGGGATTTTGCTTGTCTTCCTCGTCATTCAAGTCGCAGTGCGAATCGCATTGTCATCCTATCGTGGCGAATGCGATTTCTAAGGGAAAACCAGAAGTCTACAAGTGTTATTCAAAAATCATGTGTTTTGCTTTCCCTATCGAATACATGAATGAACATGCGGTGGTCGTTGGACATGGTTCCTTCTCTTCGTACGAGGATTTTCGCGAATACATGAACATGCTTGCCTCCAACGGTCTTGACACGATTTCCATAACAACGCCGCTCACCTTTACCAGCGTCCAGCAAACCTGGAAGGTTATGGGGTTTGTGGCTGACTCCGTGGCCCGGCTTCTAAAAAACGCACAGGAAACCGTCACGCTCAGGAGCAAAATCGAAAGTCTGAAAAGTATTATCGGGAAGTTGGGCACTTCAGCAGACGAACGGCCTGAAACGCTTTATAAAGAGATGATAGACAAGCTGGTCTCGCTGCTCGACATCCAAAGCATTTCCATCCTTGTCTATGACCGCGGGCAGAAAAGCTACGTAAAACTTTATAGTCTGTCAAGAAGCAGCGGAACGACCGAGGCCATTACCATCAACGAACGCGATACGATCGTGGAAGACCTCAGCAGCGGAAAACCGTTTGTCCTCTCGGCAGAACCTGTAAAAAATCCCGCGATGGACTTCACGAACAGCTTGGGGGCCCTGTATTTTTTCCCCATCATGGTTTTCAAGAAATTAGAAGGCATCCTGCGAATAACCGACAGGGTTCTCAAAGAGAGTGACAAACAGATCATTACCGCGTACTGCCAGCAGACGGCACTTTCCATAGAGAACAAGCGTCTGCATCAGGATCTCGATAAGAAATTTGACCGGTTTTCTGAAGTTTCGGAACTAACAAAGACAATAACGCACATTCGAAATTATGAAACACTTCTCCAGACGATCCTTGATAAATCCGCTGATCTGCTCAAGGCGGAGCAGGGGTCCCTTATGCTTCTGGACCATGAGACCGACGACCTGCTCGTGGAGGCAAAAAAAGGTAACATCGAACGAGTGATGGAAAAACTCAGGATCAATAGGGGTGAAGGCATTGCCGGCAAGGTGGCCGAATTCGGCGAGGCAATCCTCGTCGAGAACCTTGAAGATGATCCGAGAGTTAAGAAAAAAAACAGGCAGCATTATAAAACGCGGTCATTCGTAAGCGTACCGCTCAAGATCGATGATCGAATCATCGGCGTGCTCAATCTGTCGGACAAGACATCCGGCGAAGTATTTGATGAAGAAGATCTGAAACTCATCCAGTCCTTTGCAACACATGCCGCCATTGTCATGGAGCGGAATGTATTCTATAATAGGGCCGAGGAGCTCAAGAAATTGACGATAACCGATTCCCTGACAGGTCTCCTGAATCGCAGATACCTTAATGAACGGTTGAAGGATGAAGTGGCCCGGTCCGAACGGTATGGCCATACCCTCAGTCTTCTCATGCTGGATCTTGACGGGTTCAAATATTGCAACGACACGTTCGGGCATCTGTTCGGCGACAAGACACTCAAAGAAATTGCAGACACACTATTAAACACGGTGAGGTCTATGGACATTGTGGCACGGTACGGAGGAGATGAATTCATGGTGATCCTTCCCGAGACCGGGGAAGCATTGGCAATCGACATCGCGGAACGATTGCGAAACAATGTAGAGAAGAATGCGGTGCTTCCCCCGGACGCATCGGGGCAGGGGCAGCAAACACTTACATCCAGTATCGGCATCGCGTGCTATCCCGGGCACGGGAAAACGATCGATCTCCTGCTCGAGAATGTCGACAAGGCGCTGTACCGCGCCAAGAACAAGGGGAAAAACAGGATAGAGGTGTTTGCATAATATGCCATTTAATGCTCTCCAGGAAAAGGATTTTTTCGGCAGACTGCAAGAACTGGACAGCCTCACCAAGAGGGTCCTCCAGGCGGATAGGGGTCAGGCGCAAAGCGCTGTTCTCTCCGGTCAACGGGGCATCGGGAAAACAGAACTCCTCAAACATCTATTCGGCCGGCTGTTCTGGAAGCAGGACCGGGTAGCTCCTTTCTGGTATTCGGTCAATCCCGCACTGTTGTCTGTAGCGGATTTTTCCAAAACGTATCTGGTCCGGTTTATTTGCCAACGACTCGCCTTCACAAAAAAGGATCAATCCCTTTTTTATCATGACGGGATATCAATTGATGGTCTGTCCACCCTCGTGGAGGAGCGGGAGGCCGTTCTGGGCAAAGGAAATTCTTGACCAGTTTATTCAATACTCCGGCGATCCCGTAGATGCGCTTCGACTTGCGCTTGCGGCTCCGCACCGATCGATGTTGTCTACTGGAATTCCGGTTGCCGTCCTGATCGATGATTTTCACTGGATAAAGGGTCTCCATCTTGGTGGTGTCCCTGATCACCGTCTGGCGTCACTTTTTCAAGAACCGATGGCGCACGGAAAAACACCCCATATGATCTCGGGGAACATGGCCGAGCTCCAGGAGATGCCCGTGGCGAGCGGACTTGAGCGGATCCGGGTGCATCCGCTTGGACCCGACGCGACCTCCTCGATGGTTCTTTCTCTCCTGAACGCACATGAGGCCGAGGGCGTCGTCCCTCCTCTTCTTATTCGTCAACTCGGCGGAAACCCTTATTATGTCGGCTGCATCGTTACCCGGGCGTGCGAAAAGAATAATCCGGACGAAAATGATTTCTGGAATGCTTACATTCAGGAGATCATGGAAGGAACACTCGCCCACTCGTGGTCAAAGGTCTTGAAGCGCTTTTTCCCTGATCTGGGGCAGAGGAGAATTGCCCTCGCAATAACCTCTAAAATCTATCATACATCCGAAGCCCTCTCCTGCCAACGGATCGCCAAGATCTTTGCGTTGACGGACAGCCAGGCGAATGATATTATGCAGGCGTTATATCTCGCTGGTTTTATTCGCGGAGAGTTCGGGACATTCAGGGCAATGGACGACCGGATATTGCGTGACATTGTCGACAGCCTCTCTATGAGGGAGATCCTGGCGAAGTCCACTCATGACCTGGAAGAGCACTTTCATGAAGCGCTGGTACCGCAAAAGGAAAAGGCCGTACGTTTTGATATGACCTTGCCGAATTCTAAAGATGCGGAGCTCATTGTAGCACAGAGCCTTGAACAGATCGGCAAAAATCTGAACATCAATCAGGATGCGATCGGTCAGCTGCAAATAGCTGTTATTGAGGCCTGTATCAACGCCATTGAACACGGCAGGGGGATGGATGATAAGGTTTATATCAGCATTGCCGCTGAGGAAGACCATCTGGAGGTTTCGGTCGAAAGCGCTGGACAGGAGTTCATCGTTCAGGAAACGGGAGAGCCTTACCGGGACCAGGAAGCTGGGAAAACAACGGGACGAGGATGGGGTATAAAATTAATAAAACGTTTTGTGGATCAGGTCAAGTTTGAAAAAACCACGTACGGCACGAAAATAGTGCTCATTAAAAAAATCGAAAAATCTGCAAGCATACACCAGGAGGATACGGCGATCCGTGATTAACTATTCTTTATCATCCAGATCAGAACAGGACATCACCGTCATGATGCCCAAAGGGTATATCAATAACCTCGGGGCAGAAAATCTCGCGTCGACGAGCGAAGAGTTTATCGACAAGGGATCGAAAAAGCTCGTCGTCAATTTTTCTGATGTCCAATTTATCAACACCATCGGCCTATCCATATTTTTAAGCATTGTGCAGAATACGCTGGAATCCAAAGGATTGCTTTGTTTCACGAATATGAAAAAGGACCATCGCGAGATGTTCGAGATGGCGGGATTGATAAAGCATGTTAAGGTATTTAAAGACGAGAAGGACGCCCTCAATTATTTGAACGGGAGATCGTAAGATGCCTACGAGTAAACTGCATCTCAAGCGTCTGTTGTTCAGCATGGCATCTCTGGTCGATCTGGGACAGGAGGCAACGTCCTCTAAGGACCTATCGTCAAAAATGAAATCGGCACTCTACGTCATTACCGGAACGTTTTCGGTGCCCACGGCTGCCCTGTTTGTATACCACCCTCAGCAGAGAAGTCTCGAACTTCTTGCGGAAAAGGGTTTCAGGAAGAATGGTCGCCAGGAAATAAAACTGTCTGTTCTGCCGCAGCATATTGATCATTTTACGGCTAACGAACCGCATCCCATTCACGAGATTGCCAAAAGCTCTTTTTACGAACGAAACGACAAGGTATTTTTAAAACTGCACACAAGGCTCTTCATCCCGCTCTTCGCAAAGGATGAGTTTGTCGGGGCTATTTCTCTCGGCAAGAAACTCGGCCGGGCTGCATTCCGCCAGAGCGAGAAAGATGTTCTCCGGGTCGTAGCGCATCAAATGGCAATAACCTTGTATAATACGATGTTATTTTTAGAACTTACCAAAAAGGCGGCGGAAAACAAAAAACTATATGAAAGCATGCGGCGCATTTACCATGATACCATCCAGGCATTCTCAGCAGCAATCGACGCCAAGGATGGATATACCAAGAACCATTCCTACCGTGTAGCATGTTATGCCGTCGCTATTGCACGGGAACTCGGATGGAAGAAGAAGGAGGTGGAGGGGATCTACGTTGCCGGCCTGCTTCATGATATCGGGAAGATCATCATTGACACCAGAGTCATCAAAAAGGGAGAAGGGCTTACGACCCCTGAGATAAACGAAATCAGAAGACATCCGCAGATATCATACGATATCCTTTCAAAAATAAACTTCCCGTGGAGAAATATTGAACGGTTTGTCCTGCATCATCATGAGCGGATGGATGGGAAGGGGTATCCGGATGCGCTCAGGTCCGCGGAACTGAGCGATGGCGAAAAGATACTCACACTCGTTGATGCCTTTGACGCAATGACAACGGACCGGCCGTATCGGGATAAACTGGGACTTGATGAAGCATTTCGTGAAGTAATGAAATGCGGCGGCACGCAATTTGATGAACGAATCACAAAGACGTTCTTCAACTTATTGCATAAAGAGATAATGGAGAGGTTAAAGAACTGCAGATACTGCCACACTTGCAGCAGATTGATGTAAACAGCTTCAAGGACGATGAATCCAGCCTCCGAATTTGATCAGAAGTAATTTTTAAAAAAAATTACCGCGATCGCCTACGAAAGACAGCCAGCCATTTAAGCTATCCGGGCAGCACGCGAAGGAATAAAACAGGTAAGTGGGAATAAATAGGTTAGGTAACGATGACCGGTTTTATTAGCCGGGACTGCCTGAAGGCGCATTTTTTCTGCGGTCTGTCCCAGATCTTCTATCTTTATTACTTCTACGTTCAGGACCCTTGTAGCTTGGATCATTAAACTTTCTTCGATCTTCGCCTGACCGTCTAAGCATATGAGCTCTTATGCGTTCCTCATGTATGATTTTGCTTGCTAATACAGTGATGCAAATTTAATGCTATTATATAATGCATTGATATGATGAACAATGCATTTTCACTTTGCATCAATATCTCTTAATATGTAAAACATTACGTCACTTATTAGAAATTTTATTTTACAGATGACGCTATCCGTCTGCAACATTAGAATTAGATATTATATAGATCGTCGAATAAAAAATATTTGAAGCGGTGCGATGCGTTGCCACAATAACGAGATCAAAAATTATATAGTGAAGCGTCCGTGAAAATATAGTGTATAGTGCACCCAAAGTCAAGTAAAGTTATTATCTGTATCTATGCTTCCCGCCCTTTGTAGTGCCACTTGCAATTAGAGGTTTTGACCGATCTTTGCCATCGGTCCGCTACGATCTGCTTCAGCAGATGGTTCTCATCCTTCAGCCGCTTCACATCGCTGACGCCCATGCCGCCGTATTTTGCATTTCAGTTATAATAGGTTGCATCGCCGAATCCATATTTCGGCAGAGATCTGTGACCTTTGTCCCTGCGTCGGCTTCCTTCAGGATCCCGATAATCTGCTCGGTGTACTTGCCTTGCTTCATCTCGGGCCTCCTTTTCGAGTGCGATATTATGTCACACTCTAATCGGAAATGGCACTATTTTCGGGGGCAGGTCCGTGTTGCCGCGGTTCTGGATTCTATTAGGTCGGGGTTATTCCGATTACTTTCGGTTCTTGCCTTATAGGAGGACTGGATCATCGTAGGGTGGTGTATTAACTGCGGACGATGGGGAAATTGGCACCAAATGGTTAAGGAATTCGAATGATGTTAACTATGCTCTTATGGTCAAGAAGGTCAATAAAAAAAGGGGATAGAATTCTATCCCCTTTTTTATTACCGTAGCATCACCTTATCCTATTTTCTAAAATTTTTTCTGCCAAAGAGCCCAAGGCCCAAGAGGCCGGAGCCGAACAACAGCAGCATGCCGGGTTCGGGAACACTGTGTGTCAAGCCGGATTCGGTAAATGGAGTAGAGAAGACTTTATCACCATAAGTTCCATATGCCACTGCAAATGTTCCTAAGGCAAGGTCCGATAAAAAGGTTACGTCCACTTGCGCTCCACCGGTAATGCCTGTGCCGGTCAGTACGTACTCGTAGATCCCAAAGCCCGTGGCCGTGATTCCATTAACAGCTAGATCTGCTGCAGCCCATTTATCGAACTGGTTTGAATTGTTACCACCGGTCAAGCCGAGAAAACTATATATTTCGCCAGAAGTGAAGTTTCCGCCCGAAGCGGTACTACTTACAGAGCCGTTTGACAAACTACTGATGACAGGAGCAGAAGTGCTGTTAGTCTCATTAAACGCTACACCGATAATCAGCAAGAGGGTATCATTAAGTGTTGGATTTCCATTGCCGTTCTCCAAAATACCAAGGCTAGTGTCATTAATTGGTCTTACCTCAGTACCATACAAATAGGTGCCTGAGTTGGGTGGTGACCCAAGCTGGAGAACAGCACCAGCCTGTGCCATCGAGACTAACAATAAAAATATTACGCATATGAATAAGCTTAATTTTTTCATATTCATTTCCTCTCGTTATGTTTATTTGAAATATACCATTGATTTAGCAATTATAATGCCAGTACACAACTATATGATTTAACTAACATAAATATATGATGATGAATTATTGTAAAGTTTTCAGACGGGCATAACATCCTGTATTAAATATAAATTATGTTGTACGCAAAAAAAATAGCACGTGGGGGCTTTCATATGGGAATTTATTATATAGAAATATTAATGCAAAAAAACAATGTGTTACTAACGATCAGTATGGAATTTTATTTATAAATATCAATTTAGCCTGTCCGGATTCAGTTGTTCTTAACATATATGATAGATTGTTGTCCTGTCTTTCGGTTAGTTCTGTGTCATATAGCTACTAAAGTATTGTTATTAGTGTAAATAAACTTAACAAGGCGATATGCCTATAGCGGCCCCGGTTTTCTTGGACACGATTTTATGTTAAAACATATGTCCAAGGAGGCCGTTAAATGGGAAAAGATGTTAAGCCGTCCGATTCACCTGAAGTTATCCGCTGGACCGCCAACCGCAAGAAGGAAGTCGTTCTTCGGATTATGCGCGGCGAACCAATCGATGCTCTCTCCCGTGAGTTGGGTATCGAAGTCTACCGCTTGGAGAAATGGCACCGAAAGGCCCTCCAAGGGATAGAAACAGCACTCAAGGCCCGGGACGGTGATCCTTTGGCAGCGGAACTTGATGCTGCCATGCGCCGTCTCGGCGAGATCACCATGGAGAACGAGTTGCTCCGATACAAAGTGAGGAAAGCCCGCCCTTTGGCACCGGAGAGATCGAAGAAATGAGCGCTACGATCTCCGCGACTACCGGCAAGCTCTATGGCATCCAGCGAGTCTGCGATGCCTGGGAAGAACCCCGATCTTCCTTTTATGGAAAAAAGGAGCGACTTGCCAAGCCCGCGATAACACGCAAGCGTGGACCAAAGACCCTGCTTTCCGATGATGAACTGCTCACGTCTTATTCGTACCGATCTGGCGACCTCCCGGTTCATCGGAGAGGGCCATCGCAAGGTTTGGGTATCGTCTGCGGTTCGTCAAAGGGCATAAGATCGGCCGCAAACGGGTCTTACGCATCATGCGTGAACATCATCTGCTCTCTCCGCACCGGGTTGTCCAAGGGCAGCCCATAGAGCACAAGGGAAAGATCATTACGGCTGCTCCCAATGTCCTGTGGGGCACGGATGGGACGAAGATCTTCACCCTGGACGACGGCTGGTGCTGGCTCTTTACCGCCGTGGAACATTGGAACGCCGAGTGCCTTGGTTGGCATGTGACCAAGACCGGCGACCGATTTGCGGCTCTCCAGCCGCTGTCCATGGCCCTGATGACACGGTTTGCATCGGTCGGCGCCGATGTTGCCCGAGGGCTGGCGCTCCGAATGGACAATGGCACCCAGTATCTCTCGGATCACTTTCAGAATCAGATCAAGTACTGGGGTATTGCGCCGAGCTTCGCGTTCGTGGCGGAGCCGGAGACCAACGGCGTTGTGGAGCGATTCAATCGAACTCTCAAAGAACAGGTTATCTATGGCCGCCAGTACCAAAACATCGAGGAACTCAGGATCGCAATTTCGGACTTCATGGATCGATACAATACGTACTGGCATGTTGAGAAACTTGGGTTTAAAAGCCCACGGCAGGCCTTCGACGAGTTTCAACTGAAGGCAGCTGCGTAAGTTTTATCTTGTGTCCAGGGTACCGGGTGCGCTACAATTTTGGTTAGAATAGGATCATTTCTATTTTGGCTTGACATATTACATCATGGGTATTGCATTTTATTAATAAAAAGAGTAAAATTAAGCCTTTAATATGTCTTGTCAGGATATTTTACACCTTGTAAAAGTGAGCGTTGTTGGAGAGATCCTAGTGCAGAAAGAGACGGATCGCATATGTGTAGAGTAAGCATACTGTTCATGACATTGTTCCTCCTTCTTGGTGGTGGATGCACGGACAAGCATGAGACGAAAGAACAGCTTGTAAATGATGGGATAAAACAGCTCCAGAGTAACAATCCTCGCAGTGCAATTATTCTTTTCAGGAATGCCTTGGAAAAAGACCAAAACTATTTCGAGGCCCGCTTCCAGCTCGCCAAAGCATATATTGCCGTTGGGAATTTTGAGGCAGCGGAAAAGGAACTCCAAAAGGTACGAAGACAGAATCCCTCTTCCCGGGACGTTCAGATCGAGATCGCCAGGGTCATGGTGCATATCCATCGACCAGATGACGCACTGAAAGAACTCTCCCCGTATCTCAGTGATAATGCGGCTGATTGCGATGCGCTGGAGATTGCAGGATGGGCGCATGCCATGAAGGAAGACAATCCTGCATGCCGTCATGCTGCTTAAAAATGCCATCGCAACGTGCGCTACAAACAGCATTTCACCAGCCCTTTCCCTTGCTACCGTCTATGTCGCGATGGGGAACACTCCCGAGGCGGAAGCACAGATAGCGCAGGTCATGGCAAAAGAACCGGAGAATAGAAGGGCGCTCTTCCTACTCGCCGATATCCAAACGCGTCGGAAGGACGGGGCGGGCGCCTTGAAGACGCTGGACCGCATTATTCAGGCAAACCCGCGCGACATTGAGGCGCAGTATCGAAAAGGGCTGCTCTACATTGAGAGCAAGGACTTTGATAATGCTCTTGCCGTCGCAAACAGCATAAGCAAACAATCCTCAGCTTGGCCGGAAGGACACCGTCTCCAGGGGTTCGCGCTGTTCTTCAAAAAGCAATATAATGACGCCATTGCACCGCTCCAAAAATCACTCCTGCAGCAACCGAATGCGGGGACCTATTACATCCTCGGTCTCACTCATTATTATCGGAACGAAGTTGAACAAGCGATAAATCAGTTTCAAAAAGCCCTTGATCTTCAGCCCGACTTTGCCCGTGCACGGGTGCATCTCGCATTGCTGTTTTTGAACAAGAAAAGGGTAGATGAAGCCATTCAGGAAGTCGAAGAAGGTTCTGGCCCAGGAAGATGAGAACGCCTTGGCGCATAACATTGTCGGCAGCGCATATTTGCTGAAAGGCAATTATGCGGAAGGGCTTGCGGAATTGAATAGGGCCCTCGAGCTTGATCCTTCTTTAGCGGACGTCCATATCAAGAAAGGGCTCGTGGCTATGAAACAGGGAAAGGGCCAGGAGGCCGAGTTGGAACTGGCGGCTGCTATGCGTCTCAAGCCTGAAGCCCAGGACACCCGGCGCATCCTTGCGCTTTACTACCTGAACCACAATGAACCTGCGAAGGCGATCGAGTTGCTCAAAAAAGGTATTCAGGGCGGGCCTTCGGATGCAGTGTCGTATTATCTTATGGCAGATGCCTATCTCGCGCAAAATAACGTAAATGAGGCCACGACATATTTTATGAAGGCGAAAGATGTCGATCCGAAATATGACCTTGCCTATCTCAAGCTTGCGTCTATTTACTTTATGCAGGATAAGCAGGAACAAGGGGTCCAGGAACTTCGCAGCCTGTTGGAGCATTCACCGGACAATGTACAGGCTTTACTTCTGCTCGCTTCTCTCGCGGAAGTAAATGGCGATGAAAATGAGGCCCGCAAAACCTATCTCCGGGCGGCTGATACCAAAAAATCAGATGGCATCATCGCAGCAGCACGCTATTTGCAGAGAACAAACGATTCCGAGCAATCGCTCAAGGTTTTGAACGAAGGGATCAGTCAATACCCTGCGGATATCGGCCTCTACGAGGTAAAAGGAGGCATTCTTCTCGTGAACAAAAAGTTCAAAGATGTTTTGGCGGTGGTTGCAGCCATTGAACGTCTTAACCCGCAGATTGGATTCGCGTATGCAGTGAATGCGTATATCGCCATGGGAGAGCCTGCCAAAGCGCTCGAGAAGGTGCGGGCAGAGATCAGGAAAAGTCCCGCTGAATCTGAGCTTGCGTGCGGAACTTTCGCGGATCCACCTCCTCATGGGCAACAAGACAGAGGCGGAGGAAAACGCACGAGAGATAATCCGGAAAGATCCCACGTCCGCCGTTGGATACCTGGCCCTCGCGATGTTTTATCAAAGCAGCAACGATGTCGATAAGGCGATCGAAGTGCTCAGGAGCGCATCAAAGTTAAACAATGCCGCGATCACGTTCATGCTTGGCAACCTGTACGCCGACAAAAAGAATTATTCTGCGGCCCTGGAACAGTATCGCAAGGCGGAGAACAGCAAAGCGGGATTGGATCTGGTCCTCTTCAAGAAAGGAAGCCTCCTGCACGCCATGGGGAGAAAGAAGGAGGCTGAAGCCGAATACCAGAAGGTGATTCGGCTGTCCCCCAACCATGCTTAGGGCATTGAACAACCTCGCGTATCTCTATTCAGAAGAGAACAGGAGTCTACCCCAGTCACTTCGGTATGCCACCCGGGCCTTTATGCTCGCCCCCCAGAATGATGCCATCCGGGACACACTCGGGTATGTGCTTGTCAAGAACGGCAAGATCGACCAGGGAGTGAGGATGCTCAAAAAAGCGTCGGAGAGCAGTCCGAAGAATCCGAGTATTCTGTATCATCTGGCCCTCGCGTATAAGGCAAGAGGGGACTCGTCCAAAGCAGTGGAAAATCTTCAGAAAGCGCTCGCACCGTTCTCGTACAAAATTGCGGGTCGACGCGAGGCCTCGTAATCTGCGAGAGACGCAGTGTTTCTGTCTCCTCCAGCTCCCATCGTGCAACCCGGTGTGCTGTCAGCGCTTCAGTCATCGCTGAGCCAGCGCTCGTGCAGCTTGTCGGCGCTCGGCGCCATCGTCTCGCACGGGGACGCCGGCGCGCTTGCACGCCGCGCTGGTCAACGCCGGTGTGGAAACGGTGGTGTTGTCGACGTGCAACCGCTTCGAAGTGTATTGGCGCGCCGTGCGCAGCATGGACGATCAACTCGTTGCGACGACGATTGAGGGCGGCCTGCCTCTCGGCGATGGACTTGGTGCGTGATGGCTCGTTGCAGTTGAGCGGCGACGACGCGGCCCATCACCTGTTTCGGGTCTGCAGCGGTCTGGAGTCGATGGTCCTGGGCGAGGCGGAAATTCTCGGCCAGGCCCGTAACGCGATGGAGATGGCCGGAACCAGTTCCTTCCCTGCGTGGCTTCTTCACCGCTGCGATCCGTCACGGACGCAGCGCGCGCGCGGAGACCGGAATCGGCATCGGCGCGATGTCGGTCGCATCGGGCTCCATTGAACAAGTCACGACGCGCACCTCGCTGTCGAAGAGTCGGGTGCTGCTGGTCGGCGCGGGCGAGACGGCGGCGAAGGCCGCGCGTCAGCTTGGCCAAGATCGGCATCGGCGAGTTGGTCATCGCGAACCGCACGGTCGATCGCGCACAGGAACTCGGCCGCACGTATGGCGGCCGCGGCGTGAGCCTCGACGATCTCGACGCGGAGGTTGCCGCCGCCGACGTGGTGATCTGCGCGGCGTCATCGTCAGATCACCTGATCACGCGCGCACACGTGGCGGACCGTCGAAACCAGCTCGTAGTGGTGGACCTGTCGATGCCGCCGGTGGTCGAACCCTTCGACCTTGAGCACGTAACGCGTATTGACTTGCAGGGACTCGAGCGCGCGACGGCCGCGCACCGGGCGCGCCGCGAGGCCGAGATTCCGGCCGTCGAAACGATCATTGCGCGCGAATTGGAATGGCTTCGCGTCTGGGCCCGGCAGGAAATGCTGCGGCCGTTCGTGTCGACGCTCCGCCAGAAGGCGGACGCCATCCGCCGGGACGAACTCGAACGGGCCCGCCAGGAACTGGGCAGTGACGATCCGCAGCGGGTGCTCGAGCGTTTCGCGGCCGCGTCTTCGATCGGCTGCTCGCCGTCCCGCTGGATCAGCTCAAGAGCGGCGATCTGCCATTCGATGGCCCGTCGGCCGACTATTTACGCCGCCTGTTCGCGCTCGACGAGACGCGCGACCTTGCCCTCCGCAGTTCGAAGAGCGAAGGCGGGTCGTGAAGCGCCTGCGGATTGGCACGCGCGGCTCGGCGCTGGCGTTGTGGCAAAGCCGGCACGTGGCCTCGCTGCTCGCGCGGACGCTGCCAGGCCTGCCGATCGAGCTGGTGGAGATCACGTCGCTTGGCGACTGCGTCACCGACGTGCCGCTCTCGCACGTCGAAGGGACCGGTTTTTTACGGCCACGATCGAACGAGCGCTGTTGGCCAACGAGGTCGATATCGCCGTCCACAGCTACAAGGATTTGCCCGTTGAGTCCACGCCCGGCCTCGAGGTGGCCGCGGTTCCCGAACGCGGGCCGGTCGAGGACGTGCTGTGCGCACGCAATGGCGGCACGTTTGAGCACGCTGCCGCCGGGTGCGCGCATCGGTACTGCAGCGCGCGGCGCACCGCGCAAGTGCGCATGGTCCGCAGGGATCTGGACATCGTGCCGCTGCGCGGCAATGTCCCGACACGCGTCGAGCGCATCAAGAACGACCTCGACGCAATCGTGCTCGCGCGCGCCGGCCTGGTGCGGTTTGGGCCTGGCTCAGGCGGATTACCGAAGTCTTTTCGACCGAGCAGATGCTGCCGGCGCCGGCGCAGGGCGCTCTTGGCGATCCAGTGTCGAGCGGCCGATCGCGACCTGGTGTTTCGGCTATCGGCCTTGAATCACGAGCCGACTCGCCGCGCCGTCGACGCCGAACGCGCAATGCTGCACGCGCTCGGTGGCGGTTGCTCGGTGCCGGTCGGCGCGTTGGCTGTTGTCGATCGCGAACAGTTGCATCTCACCGGTGGCGCTGCAGCCTTGCGGCGTTACCGGCAGCGCGGGCGAGGCACTCCGGGGTCGGATCCGTTCAATGTGGGAAAGCGCGTCGCGGAGGCGTTGCTGTCCGCCGGCGCCGACGCAATCCTTCCGGAATTCGAAGGGTCGCGGACACGTTTCTCGCCGGGATCCCCAGAGATAGTCGGCTTGATCCAGGAGGAGCACTAGATGCCGGGGGCAAAGACCGAAAGTGTGTCCCGACCCTTTTCAGGAGCCGCCGGCTCCGTCGCACCGCGGCAATTCGCGGCATGGTTGCCGAGACGCAGTTGTCGGCGGCACAGCTCATCGCACCGCTGTTCGTGATCGAAGGGACATCGACGCGCACGCCGATTTCGTCGATGCCCGGGCACTGCCGGATGACCGCGGATCTGGCGGCGCGGGAGGCTGCGGACTTGTCGGCGCTCGGGGTCGGCGCCGTGCTGCTGTTCGGCATTCCCACACAAGGACGCGCCCGGTAGCGGCGCCTGGGATCGAGCGGCCCAGTGCCGCGCGCGATCAAGGCGATCAAGGCCGGGCGCGACGGTGTGGGCGGATGTGTGCCTGTGCGAATACACGGACCATGGGCATTGCGGCGTGCTCAGCACCGCGGTGTTGACAACGACGCCACGTTGCCGCTCCTCGCCCGGGCGGCGGTCGCTTACGCGCGCGCCGGCGCGGATGTCATCGCGCCGTCGGACATGATGGACGGCCGCGTCGCGGCGATTCGCACGGCGCTCGATGACGCGGCTTCGCCGACGCGTCATCGTGTCGTATGCGGTCAAGTACGCGTCGGCGTTTTACGGACCGTTTCGCGAAGCGGCCGGATCGACGCCAAGCTCGGCGATCGCCGCGCCTATCAGATGGATTCGCCGAACGTGCGCGAAGCCATCCGCGAAGCGCCCGCCGACGTGGCCGAAGGCGCGGACATGGTGATGGTGAAGCCGGCCGGCCGTATCTCGACGTGATCCGCGTCGTGCGCGACAGCGTGGACGTGCCGGTTGTCGCCTATCAAGTGTCGGGAGAGTTTGCGATGCTGCATGCCGCCGCCGATCGCGGTTGGTTCGATCTGACGCGCGCCATGTGGGAGACCACGATCGCGATTCGGAGAGCCGGTGCGCGATTTGGTGATCACTTATTTCGCGCGCGAAATCGCCACGGCGATCGCTGGCCGCGCATCCGGGAGCAGCGTCGATGACACCGCGGTCGACTAAGGCGTCGTGGATCGAGCGCGCTCTCCAGGTGACTCCCGGCGGCGTGCACTCGCCGGTGCGCGCATTCAAGGCCATGGGCACGCCGCCGGTCGCGATCGTCGAGCGCGCGGAGCGTATGTCGTCGACACCGACGGGACGGAGGCTGATGGACTGGATCGGTGGGTGGGGTCCGGCGATCATCGGCCATGCGCACCCGGCCGTGGAGCGCGCCTGGCCGAGGCCATGCCGCGCGGCGTGCTATTTGGCCTGGCCTCGCCTCGTGAAGTGGAACTCGCCGAGCGTATCACCGCGCGCGTGCCCGGCTGCGAGATGGTGCGATTCGTCGTCACCGGCACCGAAGCGACGATGAGCGCGGTGAGAGTGGCGCGGGCGGCGACCGGCCGCGCCGGCATCATCAAGTTCGCCGGCGCCTATCACGGCCACGCCGACATGTTTCTGGTCGGTGCCGGTTCAGGTGCCGCGACGTTCGGCGTGCCGGATTCTCCCGGCGTGACGCCCGGCGCCGTGGGCGACACCGCGATCGCCCGGTTCAACGACCTCGACAGCGTCGACCGTTGCTTCGATCAGGCCGAGGGTCAGCGTCGCTGCGGTGATTCTCGAACCCGTCGTCGGCAACATGGGATGCGTGCCGCCGGAGAGCGGCTTTCTCAAGGGGCTGCGCGATCGCTGCACGCGAAAATGGCGCGTTGTTGATCTTCGACGAGGTGATGACGGGCTTCCGCGTGTCGCGTGGTGGCGCCGCGGCCCGCTACGGCATCACGCCCGATCTGGTGACGCTCGGCAAGGTGATCGGCGGAGGCCTGCCGCTCGCAGCGTTCGGCGGGAGGCGCGACCTGATGGAGCTGGTGGCGCCTCAGGGCCGGTCTACCAGGCAGGGACTTTGCCGCCCATCCGCTGTCGATCGCCGCGGGTCTTGCCACGCTCGACGTGATCGACGCGACGCCCGATCTCTACGACACGCTCGAGCGCGCGGCGCGCGCCTGCAGACCGCGCTGACCGACATGGCCCGCGACGAGGGCATCGCCGTGTCGGTGCAGCGCGTGGCGTCGATGTGGACGCTGTTCTTCTCGGATCGGCCCGATCCGGTCTGGGACGATGCGGCGGCGGTGGATCGCGAGGCCTACGCGCGCTTCTTCCGCGCGATGCTGTCGCGCGGCGTGCTGCTGCCGCCGTCGCCATTCGAATCGGCCTTCATCTCCCTGGCCCACGACGAGCCGGTGATCGATCAAACGATCGCCGCGGCGCGCGCCGCGTTCTCGGAGGTCGGCATGACCGATCGATTCCTGCGCGCCTGCCGTCGCGAGCCCGTGGACCGCACGCCGCTGTGGATCATGCGGCAGGCCGGCCGCTATTTGCCCGAGTACCGCGAGCTGCGCAAGCGGGTGGATTTCCTGACGCTGTGCCGGACGCCGGAGCTGGCCGTCGAAGCCAGCCTTCAGCCGCTGCGCCGGTTTCCGCTCGATGCCGCGATCGTGTTCTCCGACATCCTGGTGCCGCTCGAAGCGCTTCGGCATGCCGCATGACGTTATCCCGGGCCCGAAGATTGCCGAGCCGATTCGGAGCCGCGCGCAGGTCGATGCGCTTGCATGCGGCCCGCCGAAGAGGTCGTGCCGTATGTCGGCCGAGGCGATTCGGCTGCTGCGCCGCGAACTCGACGGACGCACGCCGGTGATCGGGTTCTGCGGCGCGCCTTTCACGCTGGCCGCCTACCTGGTGCAGGGAGAAGGCAAGGAAGGCTTCGCCGCCGCTCAAGATGCTGATGTGCGAGCCCGTCCACGCTGCACGCACTGCTCGAGAAGCTACGCCGACGCGATGACGGATTACCTGCGCATGCAGATCGAAGTCGGGCGCGCAAGCGGTTCAGATCTTCGACTCCTGGGCCGGGATCCTGGGCGTCGCCGAGTATCAGCAGTTCGCGTTGCCGTACGTGCGAGCGGATCGTCGACGGCGTGCGGGACCTCGGCGCGCCCGTGATCTATTTCGTCAACGCTTCGCCGCATCTCTGGAGGCGTGCCGCGACGTCCGGCGCCGACGTGCTCGGCGTGTGCTGGCGCGACACCGCTGGACGAAGTGGCGCGGCGCGTGGGTCCCGGTGTCGCGCTCCAGGGCAATCTCGATCCGCACGTGCTGTTCGCCGTGCGGACGTGGTGCGGGCCCAGGCACCGCCGTAATGAGCGCGGATGGCGGGCCGGCCGGGCCACATCATGAATCTCGGTCACGGCATCCTGCCGGAGACGCCAATCGCGAGCGTGGAAGCGCTCATGGGGGCGGTTCACGAATACGGGAGGGGTGTCGCGGCGGCGCCGGCCGCATGCGCGAAGTAACGCGCGGCGTCCACCGTCGGAATTGCTCGAGCGCTACGATCGCCCGGGCCCGCGCTACACCTCGTATCCGACCGCGGTCGAGTTTCACGACGGCGTCAATGAAGAGGCGTATCGTCGGCGGCTCGCGCGCGTCGATGCGGCGCCGGCGGAACCACTGTCGGTCTACGTGCACCTGCCGTTCTGCGAGGCGCGCTGCTCCTTCTGCGGCTGCAACGTCATCATCACGCCGCACCGCGACGTGGCGGCGCGTTATCTCGACGCGCTCGAACAGGAGATCGATCTGCTGGCGGAGCACTTGCCGCATCGCCGCACGATCTGCCAGATGCACTGGGGCGGCGGCACGCCGACGTATTACGACGGCGAGCAGCTGTCGAGCGTGTTCGAACGCATCGGCCGGTATTTCACCTTCACGCCCGGCGCCGAGATCGGCGTGAAGATCGATCCGCGCGTGACCACGCGTCGAGCATCTCGAGACGCTGCGCCGCTCGGGTTCAACCGCCTGTCGATGGGCGTCCAGGATTTCGCGCCCGAGGTCCAGGAGGCGATCAACCGGATCCAGAGTTACGAGCAGACACGCGACCTGGTCGAGCAATCGCGGGCGCTGGGCTATCGTCGGTCAACATCGATCTGATCTACGGCCTGCCATTCCAGACCCTGGAGAGCTTCGCGCGCACGCTCGACGCAGGTGTTGACGTTGCGACCCGATCGCGTGGCCGCCTATTCGTTCGCGTTCGTGCCGTGGATGCGCGCCCACATGAAGCGCCTGGCCGAGGAGGCGCTGCCGCCGCCGCGCCTCAAGCTGGAACTGCTCGCGCCTCACGATCGACGCCTTTGTCGGCGCCGGCTACGAGCAGATCGGGATGGACCACTTCGCGCTGCCCGAGGACGAACTGGCGCGGGCCGTCGACGTCGCACACGCTGAACCGCAACTTCATGGGCTACACCGTGCAGTCGGACCACCGACATGGTGGCCCTCGGCGTGTCGGGGATCGGCGACGTCCAGGGCGCGTTCGTCCAGAACACCAAGAAGCTGCCGGAGTATTACGCGGCGATCGAGGAGGACGCTTTCCGATCGAGCGCGGTTACGAGCTCGACAGACGACGACCTGGTCCGCCGGCACGTGATTACGCGACTGATGTGCAACTTCCGTGCGACAATGCGCGAGGTCGAGCGGCGTTTTCGGGATCGTGTTCGCCAGCTATTTCGCGGCCGAACTGGCCGAGCTTGACCGGCTGCGGGGTCGGCGGCCACCGATGGCCTCGTGTCGATCGACGGCGAGTGGATCGAAGTGACCGGTCGGGCCGCCTGTTCGTCCGCAACGTCTGCATGGTGTTCGATCGCTACCTGCGCGCGCGCACGCGGCGGCGCCAAGCCGGTCTTCAGCCGCACCGTATGACGCCGGTCCGTGTCGCCGTCATCGGTGGCGGCATCACGCGGCCTGGCGTGCGGCTTCACGCTGCAGCAGGAAGCCGCGCGGCTCGGCCGCAACGATCGACGTGTCGGTGCTCGAGGCATGCGCATGCCGGCGGGCACGCCCGCACGCGTCGCCGACGAAGGATGGCTCGTCGAGAATGGGGCCGAACGGTTTTCTCGATCGCGAGCCGGAGACGATGGGGCTGGTCGACGAGCTGCGGCCTCGAGTCGCGCCTGGTCGAAGCGCGGCCCGAAGCCAAGCGGCGATTCATCGTCCGCGACGGCCGGCTGTGCCGGGTGCCCGACTCGCCCCCGTCGCTGCTCTCGACGCGATGCGCTCAGCTGGCGCGCGAAGTTGCGGCTGATGGCGAGCCGTTCGCCGCCGGGCCGCCGGCGGGCGTGGATGAGACGGTCTATCGAATTTGCGAGGCGGCGCATCGGCGCCGAAGCGGCCGAGACGCTGGTCGACACTGCCGTGGCCGGGATTTCGGCCGGTGACAGCCGCGCTGCTGTCGGTGCGCGCGCAGTTTCCGACGATGGTGGAGATGGAACGAGAGCACGGGAGCCTGGTGCGGGCGATGTTGGCGCGACGTAAGCGGGGCGCGGGCCGCGCCGATTGATGAGCCTTCGATGGCGGCATGGGCGACGTTGACTGGCGGCGCTCACCGCGCGGCTCGGACGGCGCTCTGCGCGTGCAGCGCCGCGTGGTCGCGTCGAGAAGCGCGATCGAGGAGCCTGGGGCGTCGCACTGTCCGAGGGTCGTCGATGACGCCGATCGCGTGGTGCTGCGCGGTGCCGCGCATGCGGCCGCGGCCGATTGCCGTCCGGTCTCGATTCGAACCTTGCGGCCGCGCTTCGCGACATCCCGTATTCCGGCCTCAGCGTCGTCGCGCTCGGGTATCAAGCGATCGGCGATGTGCCGCGCCCGCTCGACGGCTACGGCTACCTGGTGACCGAAAGCCGAGGGCATGGCCACGCTCGGCGTGCGTGTGGGAGTCGTCGATTTTCCCCGGCCGGGCGCCGGCCGAGCAGGTGCTGATGCGGGTGTTTCTGGGCGGGGCGCGGCATCCACAGGTCCGCGAGCCTTGATGACCGGAAGACCGTGGCGCCCTGGCGCGCGCGAAGCTGTGCGCTGTGCTGGGGATTTCGGGCGAGCCCGTGCAAGTCAATGGGTCTTCCGTTGGCCGTCGGCGATTGCGCAATACACCGTTGGCCACGCTCGAGCGCGTGACCGCGGCGATTCGACGCGCGCTCGGCGGCGCACACGGTTTGCAGGTTTGTGGCACGGCCTACGACGGCGTATCGTTCAATCGCATGCCGTCGCTTCCGCGCGAAAAACCGCGCGGCAGCGTGATGCGAGGAGCTTGTCGGCGTGACAGCACATTGTCCTGGTGACCTATGGCGAGCCGCCATCGGCGGCGTTCGTCGATCAGCTGGTGTACTCGTGGCGCATTCTGCTCGGGCCTGACCCGCAGCGTGGCGCCGACATCCCGTCCGCCTTGATTCCCGCGATCGCGCTGTCGCGGGTTGGCGCGGTCGAAACTCGATGTGGCGGCGGCACGCGTATACGTCGCCGCTCGAGTCAATCACGCACGAGCAGGCGGCCCAGGTCCGTCAGGGCGTGCGCTCCGGCAACCGGCCGATGCGCGATTGGACGGATGCATGTCGCCTACGAATTCCGCGCGCCGCTGCTGTCCGAAGTGATCGCGCGATTTCTCCGCAGCATCAGACGGTGTTCGTGGCGCCGATGTACGCCGCGGATTCGGCGTTCACCCATGAACTGTCGCGGCGAACCGCGCTGTCGCTGGTTGGCGGTAGGACGCGCGCCCGGTCGCGTGTTGCCGCCGCTCGATGCCGATCGCCTGGCCGACCTGTCCGCACGTCACGTGATGACATCGGTCGAGCCTGACGTGCGCCGTCCACCGCCGCATTGGTGCTGGCGGCGCATGGCACGTTGCTCGAGCCGCAACGGCCGATCGAGACCGGCCGCGTGGCGACCGAGCAGTTGTGCGAGGGCGATTCAACGCGCGTCTGGCGGCGTTTCGGGATGGTCGTCGAACGGATGGCTCAATCACACGCCGCGGCGGGCGATGGACCGAGCCGCCGATGGACGAGACGCTGAAGCCGTGTCAGCGACGCCGGCTATCGCGAGGTCGTCGTACTACCCCTACGGGTTTCTCGCCGACAACGCCGAGAGCCAGCTCGAAGGACAGATCTTCGCCGAGGCGCGGCCGGAGCTGCGCGTCCGATTCGTGCCGTGTCTCAACGGCTCGGCGTCGCTCGGCGAGCTGATTGCAAAGCAGATCGCGGCGCTAGAAACTGACGCATCGCTTCCAGCTCCGCATCAAGTGCCTGCCTGAAACCGCGCTCCCTGGGGGCGCGGCCGCTGACGTAACCCAGATCGGCGTCAATGCCGTCGCCGTCCGTGGAGATATTCGCCCAGCCGACGATCAGATCGCGCCACAGCATCGGCAGCGCGTAGTAGCCATGCTTGCGCTTTGGCGCCGGCGTGTAGGCCTCGAAGCGATAGCCCCAGCCCCACAGCAGCTCGAAGCGGCGCCGATCCCACACGACTGGATCGAACGGCGCCAGCAGCCGCACGGTCGACGGTTCAACATCCAACATCGCTTCGTCGGCGGGCCAGTACCACGTGTGGCCGTCGATGGCCGCCCTGGCGAGTCGCTTCTTTGCGCGATCGATGGCGCCTTTGATGTCGTTCCGCCAGTGCGGCGTCGCGTAGCGCAACCGGCTCAGGATGAAGGTGAGGCTGGCCGCCGGAATCGGCGCGTAGAGATTCACCAGCACGTCGACCAGCGAGTCCAGGTGCGCGCGGCGGCCCGCTGCATCACGGGGACCTTCACCGTGCTGCTGCACCGCGTAGATCCGGATGCCATTCTCCCGCCGTGACACGCGCACCATGCCCTTGTAGTGCATGGCTTCGAGGAGGTGCGTCGTGGCACTCGATGAGCCGCCCCAGAAATTTGTCACCCTGCCATGCGCGAAGTGCGCATCGACGTCGCGCGGATGGGCTTCGCGCCGCTCCCGCACGAACTCGAGAATTGCCTTGGCGCGGCGATTGGACGCCGTCGGCGTGATCGAGGCCCGCGGATGCATGAGCGACTGCGAAATGTCGCGTCACGAATCCGTAGTTGATGAAGAAGTCCTCCTCGATCGGGAGCGACGCATAGTGACGTTCCAGATCCCCGGCGCGGTAGTCGCGGACGCGCGGCCTGAGCGTCAAGTCCTGCGCGCGCGCGGGAGCCCGGATGGGATCGGCCTGGACGAATCCGGCGCGTTCGAGCGCCTCTTCCAATGATTCGGTCGGGCGCAGGCTGCGCGTGACGGCAAATCGGCGCAAGTCGGCGGTGGAAAGCATTCTCGACAGTTGTTCATCTTACCGTGGCGTAAGCTGATGATCGTGGAACCGCTTCCGTTCGACGCGCCGCTCGCCGCGTACCAGACGCAAGCTGATGAATTGCTGGCCGGTTGGCTTGCCGGCGATGAAGCCGCGATCCGGGTATTTCGACAGAAACATCCCAAATTTCTCGACACCGCGATTCCCTGGCTGCAGCGCCACATGACGGACGCCGATGTCCGCGCCACGGTCATCGATCGAGACGACGCGCGGATGGCGGTGGCACGCCGGTACGACTTCCGCGACTGGGCCGCGCTCGAGACGTTTGTCCAGTCCGTCCACGCTGACGCGGCGGTGGCGCGGTTCGAGCGCGCCGTCGACGCCGTCATTGACGGCGATGGTCCGCTGCTTCGTCAACTGCTGGCGGACGATCCGGCCCTGGTCCATGCGCAGGTCGACGCGTGTCATGCACTTCGATCCGCCGGTCCATCGCGCCACATTGCTGCATTACCTCGCCGCCAATGGCGTGGAAGGCTACCGTCAGCGCTCGCCGGCCAATGCCGTCGAGATCGCCACGGTGCTGCTTGACGCCGGCGCGGATCCCAATGCGGTGTGCAGCCTCTACGGGGGAGCGTGCACGACGATGTCGCTGCTGGTGTCGAGCGCGCATCCCGAGACGCGCAGGCGTGGAGCTGCCGCTGCTGCACGTCCTGATCGATCGTGGTGCCTCGGTGGAACCATTGGGCGAGGGGAACTGGACCTCGCCGATCGAGACGGCGTTGGTGTTCAACCATCTTGATGCGGCCAACGCGCTGGTTGAACGCGGCGCCCGGGTGCTGACGGCGGCGGCTGCCGCGGGCCTTGGGCGGATCGACGATCTGCGCCGCTTGCTGCCGGGCGCGACATCGCTGGATCGGCATCGCGCGCTGGCCCTCGCCGCGCAGTCGGGCCAGGTGGAGTCGGTGCGGATCCTCATCGATGCGGGTGAGGATCCGAACCGCTTCAACCCGAGCGGCACGCACGCGCACACGCCGCCGCTGCACCAGGCCATTGCCGCCGGACAACTCGGCGTGGTCAAGCTCCTCATCGAACGCGGTGCGCGCCTCGACCTCCGCGACACGATTTATCAGGGCACGCCCCTCGGTTGGGCGGCCTATTGCGATCAGCCTGAGATTGCGGCGTACCTGCGCTCGATTGGCGCCCGCGACTGATCGGGCTGGCGCCCGGCCACCGGTTGCGACAGAATGTGGCGGCCTCCATGACATTGCCGCTATGGCTCTGGCAAGCGGTCACGATTACCTATTTCATCATCCTCCACGCCGCCTTCATTGCCGGCGTGTGGCACCGACCGCGGCCCGCCGATTGGTGGCTCATGATCGTGATGTTCGCGGCGATGTCGTTCGGGTGCACCGTCGGCCTGCATCGATACTTTGCGCACCGGTCCTTTCGCACCAGCCGGGTATTTCAGCTGGTGATGGCGCTACTTGCCGGCGCTGCGTTCGGCGATCCGGTCGCCTTCAGCGCGCGTCACCGCATTCACCACGCGCAGTCGGACACTGAACACGACGTGCATAGCCCGAACCAGGGCTGGTTGCACTGCTGGTTCGGCACGTTGCTCGACTATCGGCTGGACGAGCGGCACTTGCGGAAACTCGTTCCGGATTTGATCGCCGTGCCGGAACTCAGGTGGCTGCATCGCTGGTTCTTCGTGCCTGGCGTCGCGACCGCTGGACTGACGATCTGGCTCGGTGGGATTACCACCTTCGCCGTCGCCTACTGCGGCGCGTGCCTGATGATCATTCACGCCGGATCGGCCGTGAACTACTTCTGTCACAAGGCGGGCTCACGCCCCTATGACACCGCGGATCGATCCACCAACCACCTGCTCGTGGCCGTATTGAGCCTCGGCGAAGGCTGGCACAACAACCATCATTACTATCCCGCGGCCTGCCGCGCGGGCTTCCAGTGGTGGGAAATCGACATCCTGTATTACGAGCTTCGCTGCCTGTCGTGGCTCGGCCTGGTGTGGGATCTGCACGAGGTGCCCGAGCGCATACGCGCGGCCGCGCGCTAGTTGCTCGAGAAGGTGCCCGGGATCAGCATTCGCGTCCACGCTTCCGGGTTTCGGACGCCGTGGTCGGCGAACCAGCGGTCGCTCTCGGCGATCATCTCGCTTCGCCCCAGTTCGCCCAGGCGCCGCCGCGCCGCCGCGAGTTCCAGACGCATGTCTGACGTCTCGAGCTTTCCGAGCGCGCCTTCCAGATAATGCGCCGCTTCGTCCCTCCGCCCCTCGGTCGCGGCAATTCCAGCGAGCGCGAGTGCGGTGAGGGGCGAGCTTTGCGGCGCGTCAATCGCCCGCAGGTGCCTGGCGGTACGGGTCGCCTCGCGCAGCAACTCGCTCTTGCGGTTGGGCAGCGCTTCGGCCGCGGCGATCGCGGCCCGCACGCGGAACGACAGCGACTCGAGCCGGATGCGCTGCACGCGCAACAACAGCGAATCGTCCAGCGCCTGCCAGCCGCGCTCGACGGCGGCCCACGCTTCGCCTCCGGCCTTTTCGTAGACGCCGATATCGGCGTGGGCCTGCAACTCGAAGAAGTGCTGCGCGGTGAATCCCCGCCGCGACCAGACGGCGATGCCTTGCCGCACCTCCTCCTTCGCCCCCGGCACATCGTCGGCCGCCAGGCTCACGAGATACGACAGCCGCGTGCGAAGGTTGGCGACCGCATTGAGGTCGTCGCGTTCGCGGGCTTCCTGCAGCAGCAGCGGCAGGCGGCGGCTGAGCGATCGAGTTCGCCGAGGTAGAACAGCGACAGCAATGAATACGAGGTGGGACGCGGCGAGTTCCCAGCCGACACCGGTGCAGCGTTCGTCAAAAATCTGTTCGGCGCGCTCGCAGAGCTCGAGCGCGAGCCGATGATCGCCCTGCAGGCTCGCGGCCGTCCCGCGCGTCAGGCTGACGAGCCCGAGCGCCTGCGGATGATTGACGCGCTCGGCGAGCGCCTGCGCCATTTCGGCGACGCGACGCGATCGCTCGCGCGCCCGCCGGCCGCCCGGCACGATCGCATACGCGACCTCCATGCTGAGGGCGCGGGCGATGCGGTACGGCTCGCCGGCATTCAGCGCCAGCAGCAAGTGACGGCCCTGGAAGTCGGCGCCGCGGATGTTGTCGACAATGCCGAGGCCCATCGCCACCGACCAGCACGTGTCGATCTTCATGAGATCTGCCGGCGCCACTTCGTCGGCGCGGCGCTCGACAAACCGCAGGCCGCGCAGGCGGATCTTGATGCGTTGCCACACCATGGACAGCAGCGCCCGCTGCGGTGTCGACGCCAGCGACATGCCGATCGCGGCCAGCACGCTGCGGATGGTCTCGAATCCGGCGTCGATCTGGCCGCTGCGGAGCTGCTGTTCAGCGGCGCGTCGCCGGAGGTCGAGCTGCTGCTGCGGATTGCGGTGCGTCGCCGCCGTCAGGTACGCCTGGGCGGCCTGGCCGCCGCGTCCGGCGGCCGCCAGCGCATCGCCGAGTTTGATTTCGATGTCGGAACGTTGATCGGCCGGCATGGCCGATTGGTCGGCGGCCATCGAGGCATCCAGTTCCAGCGCGATCTGATACAGGCGCGCGGCACGGTCGAACGCCAGCTTGTCGGCGGCGCGATCCGCGGCCGCAGCCGAATACACTGCCGCCCGGCCGAGTTCGCCGGCGCCCTGGTAATGCACCGCGAGCGTTTCGGGGTCCGGATTGCGAAGCGTCACGAGCGTGTCGGCGAGCGACCGGTGGTGCAGCCGCAATTGTTCAGGCGCCAGGTGTGCAATCACCGTTTCGCGAATGCGATCGTGATACGTCTCGAACTCCTCGCGGTGGTCCATCACGCGCGTCCGCGACAAGTGCTGGGCACGCAACATCGAGACGGCGTCGATGGCCCCGGGTTCGAGGCCGGCCGCCAGGTTCGCCAGCTGGTTGTCGAGCGGCTGGCCAAACACCGCCAGCACTTCGAGCAGGCGCCGCGGCGCCTCGGGCAGCGCCTTGAGCGCGCTCGTAGATCACATCGTCCAGGTTGCGCGCCGCACCGGCGATGTCGTGCGAGTACGCATGCCGCGCCAGTTCGCTAATCAGGAACGGGTTACCACCGGCTTCCTGGAGCACTGTGTCGTCCAGTACGCCCGTTGCCACGCCCTGCGAACGCAGGACTGCCGTGAGCTCCTTGGACTGTTCCGCCGTCAGGCCGCCGACGGCAATCTGCCACACGTTGGACGGAGTGCCGATGTGCTCGCTGAGCGGCACGAGGCGGCGCAACGCCGGACTGCTGGTCACTTCCTCGCTGCGGTAGGTCGCGATGAGCAGCAGCGGTGGCGCATCCGGCTCGCGCAGCAGTTCGGCGAGCAGCGCCGCGCCGTCTTCATCGCCCCACTGCAGATCGTCGATGAAGATCACGACCGAGCTCTGATCAGCGAGGCGCGCCATCAACTCACGGAATGCGGCAAATGCGCGGCGGCGCAGTTCGAGTGCGTCGGGAATTTCGAGCACGCGGTGCTTGGCCTTGACCACGGCGTCGACGCGCCGCAGCACGGGAAACACGCGGGCGAGCGCCAGGATGTCGCGCGGCAGCATTTCCTTCACCTGCGCGCCTGGCAGGGTGCACAAGTGATCGCTCAGCGCATCGACGACGCTATCGAGGGCCTTGTAGGGGACGGATTCGCGCTCAAAGCAGCGGCCCGACAGCACCACCGCAGGACTGTTCGTCAGCGAACGAAGGAACGTGCGGACGAGGGCGGTCTTGCCCATGCCAGAGCTGCCATGGACGAACGCAATCACCGAGTGCCCGTTTCGTGACTCTTGATACGCCTTGCTAAGCGCGTGCAGTTGCGTCTCTCGTCCGACCAGCGGTCCGCTCAGGGATGATGCGGCCGGTGGCATGACGGATCCGGCTCCAGGCGCGGAATCACCGAGCAACGTTGCCGCGGCGTCGACCCGTCGCTGGGGATCACGTGCGAGGAGCCCTCGGCACAACTCGTCGAGGTGCGCCGGGACAAACGGCACAAGCGATCGCGGCGACGGAGCGTCCTCGTAACTCTTGGCGCGAAGAATCTCGAACAACGTCCCGGTGAAGGGCAGTGTCCCCGTCAGCACTTCGAACAGCATCACACCGACGCTGTACCAATCGTCCGCCGGCGTATACGGCGCCCCCGAATCGCGCAGCGGCGCCATATAGGCTGGCGTGCCCCTGAGGTCCGGTTGCGTGCTGCGCGGTTGATATTCGAGATCGGTCACGAGTCCGAAATCGAGCAGCACCACGCGCCCTTCGCCGGTCACGAGCACGTTCGACGGCTTGATGTCGCGGTGCAGCCGCCCCGAACCGTGCAGGTAGGTCAATCCCGCGGCCAGTTGTCGAAGCCCGCTATCGATGCGCGTGAGGTTGGCCGGGGTGAGTGTCGGCCGAAGGGGACGTGGGAGGATGGCCTCGCTGACGCCCGTTGGCATCGACGTGGAGTCTTGCGTCGGCGCGGCGGCGGCGGCGATCGCGCCATTGACGTAGCCGACAAACTCGCTGCCCTTGACGTGTTCCATCGTGATGAACCACTGATCGCGATCGGTCAGCAGCTCATAGAGCGACACGAGGTTGGGATGCGAAAGATCGGCGAGGGCACGGAACTCCCGCTTTAAGCCGAGCAGGCTCGCCGGATCGGCGTGGCGCAAGACCTTGAGCGCCACTTGCGATCGGCGCATCCGGTCATAGGTCAGGTAGACGGTGCCGAAGCCGCCCGATCCCAGGCACCGTTCGACGACGAAGCGATCGGTGCCGGTGAATGCCGATGGGTCGTGTGTCACGAAGATGGCCGCGGCTCGAGCGCGGGCAGGCCCGGCGCCATCTCGCCAGGCCACGAGCCTCGAGCGGCAATGCGCGACAGTCCGATCCGTGCCAGCGCCAGCTGATGGTGCTGGTACACCCGGTTGGCGGTCGCGCTCATGATGAACGGCACGACACCGTTCTTCAGACGCCGCGTCGCCCGCCGGGCGGCCCTCACCGGATGATAGCTTCGCCGCATACAGGCAGCGAGCGCAACCTCGGCCTCATCGGGGCTGATGCGACGGGGCCGGTACATCAAGTGGGCGCCGTCGCTGCCGTGCAGAATGTCGCCCGGTAGCAGCCGGCCCGACTCCTGCAGCTCGCGCGTCAGCGTCGTGCCTTCGATCGGCACGGCGAACGAGTAGACGGGAATGTCGACGTCGATCTGGTCGACCAGGTCCGGCAGCTCACGAAGGTATTCCGGCGTGTCGCCGTCGAGACCGACAAGAAAGATGCTCATAACGATGATGCCGTTGTCGTGCAGCAGCTTGATGCGCTGGCGGTATTCCCGCACCTTGTTGTGCAGCTTGTTCGAGGCCCTCAAGCTGTCTTCGGCCAGGCTCTCCAGCCCGATGTAGAGATACCGGCAGCCGGATCGTCCCATGAAACGCGCCGATTCGGGAGTGATGGTGTCGATGGACGTCTGGGTCGACCAGAACTTCTTCAACGGCACCAGTGCCTCGCACAGATCGCGGAAATACCGTCGATCGGCGCCGAGGTTGTTGTCCCAGAAGTTGATGATCTTGCGCTGGCGCCACGACCAGGTCGACGGGATCATCTGAATGTCGCGGATCACGTTCGGGATCGGCCGCCGGCGGAACGGGCTGCGAATCGCGGAGAGCACGCAAAACGAGCAGGTGAACGGGCACCCGCGCGTCGCCTCGTAGCCCATCGGCACCGTGAACGACGTTTCGATCAGCTCGTAGCGTGGCGGCGGAATGTCGGCCAGGTTGGTCGGATGCGGTGCGTGATACAGCCGCTGCAGTCGGCGATGGCGCAGGTCGTCCAGCAACGCCGGCAAAACCGGCTCCGCCTCACCGACCACCACCGTGATGCCGTCCGTATTGAAGTAGTCAGGGTTGAGCGTCGGGTAGAGCCCACCGACGATCACCGGAATGTCGCGCTGCCGAAAGTGGATCGCCAGGTCCCGCGCATGCGGCGCGCAGAAGTCCATCGTCGAGATGAAGACGACGTCGACATCCATGTCCAGGTCAACATCGCGAGCCATTTCATGGATGAGCTCGATCTGCCAGTCGCGAGGCAACTGCGACGCCAGGTGTGTGCCGGCGTACGGCGCCGCGGATCGATCGTTGGCTAGCGCCTCAGGGATGCCGGGGATGGATCCGCGTCCGCTCCATTGAGGGTAGTGCTTGGGCCGCCAGGCCAGGATCACTGCTGCACGCAATCACCACGTCCTTGAGGGGGGATTAAGACGTCCGCTCGAATTATACCGCCGGCATCAGAGCACCCACGTGAGTCCGATCCATCCGCAGAGTGAAAATCCGACGACGTAGAGGACACGAGTGACAACGTGGCTCGGCACGTGGACGCCGATGTTGGCGAGAGCGTCCGGGATGAAGCCGCTGTCAGGCGGCATCTCCGGCCGCCCCTCGCGGCGTCGCGCGGCATTTTCAGTCAGCGTGACCGGGCAGGCACCATCCCACACCCTCCACAGCAGCAGCGCCGACAGCGTGACGCCGACGGCGTACGGCCGCGTCCAGGGCCAGAACAACGATGCGGGGAGCGCCGCGCCGAACAGGATGAATCCCTGCACCGAATGCAGGGCGCGCGCGAACTTCGCCGAATGATAGAGGTGAGATGTCGGTGCCGACGCCAGCGTGCGGGCAGTGACAATGACGATGGTCGCAGCAATCAGTAGCGGCGCGAGGAGTATGCGCGGCGGATTGCCGGCCGTATTAATTGATGAGGGCCACCACGCAATCAACATAACGACGCCGCTCGCTCCGCCGAGCCAGATCGCGCGCCAGCTCAGTAGTGTCGCTGACGTCATCGACGCAAACAGTGTCGTCACACGAATGGCGAGGATGGCGCCGATACCCAGCGCGACGGCGGGCGAGAGTGCCGGCCTGAAGACGTAATAGAACAGTCCAACGACCAGGTAGCCGAGGAGCGTGGAGTAGGTCAGCGCCGCGAGGACCTTGGTGACCGAGCGGGGCGCCCTCATAGCTCGGCAGCATACCGCCAATTGGGAAAAGGCGATCAGAGGTTGAGCTTCATCAGCGCGCTAGCGGGAAATCGTGACGTCCACGGCGCGTCCCCGGCGCTGCTCGATCACTTCTTCGACCAACGCCCAGTCGATGGCGGCACGAAAGCCTGCTGCTTCGGCGGCGTCGCGAACGCGGCCCATAGCATCGCCGGTGCGCCGATATGCATCTGGATGCGCCTCCACCCAGATGCGGCCATCGATCACCGCAATGATGACGGGCTGGTAAATCAATTCGCCGATCATGCCCACCGTCACGCGCTGAAAAAGATCGGCCACGTCATCGGGGTGCATGCGAATGCAGCCGTGGCTCGCGAAGGAGTAGATGCTTGACGGTGCGTTGGTGCCGTGAATGCCAAGTCCGGGCAGCGACAATCCGATCCAGTGCCGCCCGAGGGGGTTGAGGGGCGACGCCTCCATTCGGGTGATCACCGGCTTGCCTTGCTGCGCCATCTCGCGCTGGATTGACACCGGCACATCCCAGGCGGGATCGGTTTCCTTGGCCAGGATGGTGAAGGCGCCGACCGGCGTCGGCCAGGTTCGCCGGCCGACCGTGATTAAGAAGGCGCGCGCGCTCTCGCCTTCATACAGCACCAACATACGTTGGGCGATGTTGATGGTGAGGTTGACCTGGGGATTGGCGACGGCGATGTGGGTGTTGTCGACGACGAGTGATTGACCAAGGGCGAGCGCGTCAGGACTGGTCAGCTGGTTCATCTCAATCAGTGTGGCGCGCCCCACGCCAAAGCGCGCGCTGATGCTGGCGAGGGTGTCGCCGGCCCTGACGTTGTAGACGGTCCGCCCGCCAACGAGCGCGGCAGCGCCGTCAACGGATTGCGCGCCGGCTGGACGGGCCAGCAGAGCCAGCGCACACCCAATCAGCAGCATCGACGTCTTCATGACATCACGCGCGCCTCTGTCGATTGCGCTCCGTCGCGTTCCTTGATCGGCTTCGGCTCGCGGATGATGAGCACCGGGCAGCCGGCAGTGCGCACGACCCGCTCCGCCACACTGCCCAGCAGCAGGTGCATCACCGCGCCATGGCCGTGGGTGCCCATGACGATCATGTCGGCCTTGTAGGCATCTGCCGCGTCGACAATCGCAGACGCCGGTGGCCCGAACAGCACTTCAGTGGTGACGGCGACGTCACGGAGCGACGCCGTGATCTTGTTCAACTGCGCTTCGG
>CAVWIL010000018.1:0-17820 GCA_963755045.1 Nitrospirota bacterium
TAGGTACTGGTTCCGTTGGAAAAGACCCTTAACCAAATGCATCAGTCCGAAGAACGGCTCTTGGTCATCCTTCCCTTTGTGCCGAGAGAGCGCATTACCTGTTCCACCTGTCACAACCCGCATCAGGCGGGTGTCATCCAGCATGAGGCAGCATTGAAGGGAGCCGACACCAAGGGCAAACTGCGCCTTTCCTCAATGTGTTTCGCATGCCATTTATTATAGTCCCGCCGGTTCTGTGCAAAACAGGCTGTTTATAAATTATTTCATTCGTGTTAAAGTATCCCTCATGACTACGAACATCCGCCCGTTAAAATCCCTTGGCCAGAATTTTCTGAGAGATCCGCACTATCTCAACAGGATCGCTGATGCTGCCCGGATCGGACCTGAAGACCAGGTGCTGGAGATAGGGCCGGGACTCGGTCATCTCACGACGGTTCTTACGAGCGGGCGCAGAAGGTTTTGGCCATCGAGGTGGATGACCGGCTTATCCCGTATCTGCAAAGCGAATTCAGCGCGTGCCGGAATTTTGAACTCGTTCACGCAGATGCCCTCGAGTATGACTACGGATCGCTCACCAAGCGGATGGAAGGTCGTGGCGAACCTTCCGTATTATATTTCCACGCCGATCATTCAAAAAGCTTATCGTACGCTGCGATAAATTCATCAGCCTGACGCTCATGCTCCAAAAGGAAGTCGCGGAACGAATCGCTGCTCCGCCAGGCGGAAAAGAATACGGCTATCTCTCGGTTCTCGTTCAGTTCTACACCATTCCCCGGATGGAGTTCAAGGTACCGCCAGGCGCCTTTACACCCAATCCCGAGGTGGACTCATCCGTCATCACCCTTACACTGCGCGACCAGCCCGCGGTCATGGTCAAAGACCAGGCCTTCTTTGTTCGCGTGATCAAAGCCGCGTTCTCACAGCGCAGGAAGACGCTTCGAAATTCCCTCAAACAGCTCGAGGCCGCCGTAAAGACCGGATGGACTGGGTTTTTAAGAGCATTGGCATCGACCTCGGACGAAGGGCAGAGACGCTGAGCGTTGAGGAGTTCGGCAAGCTGGCGGATTTTTCACAACACTGATACTCTCGAATGAACCACATAAAAAGTTCAACCGGAATAGGCCGCAGAACATGCACAAACATCAATACCGAGCAGAAGACGCAGGGCGTAATGAAAAAGGTTATTACCAAATCGATAAGGCATTCTCACGAAAACATTGGCATTTAGATTTATGTGGTTTCTGTACCTTCTGCGGCTAACACCGGCTATGGGATTCCCTTTTGGCCTTGACATTTACCCATCTTGCCATATAATAAAACCCTCAATCATTCTTTCCGCTTCGGGAGCACTTCATGAAAGACGCAATCATAAAAACATTCGAGGAAAGCGCCCAGGTCAAGGTTAAATTTGCCCGTGAGAACGTTGACAAAATCGTGGAAGTGGTCCAGCTTATCGCCCAGGCGTTCCGCGAGGGCAAGAAGGCCTGCTTTCGGCAACGGTGGGAGCGCTACCGATGCCTCGCACATTGCCGCCGAGTTCGTGAACCGTTTTCTCATTGAACGGCCGCCGCTGCCCGCGATCGCGCTGAACACCGACGTGGCGGTGCTCACCAGCATCAGTAACGATTACGACTATTCACAGGTGTTTTCGAAGCAGCTCGCTGCGTTCGGCAATGAGGGCGACGTGGTGATCGGCATCAGTACGAGCGGCAACTCGCCGAACGTCATCAAAGCGATCGACGTGGCGAAAAAGAACGGCCTGAGGACCATAATGCTGACCGGCGGCAATGGCGGCAAGCTTGCGAACAAGGCAGACCATACGTTCATTGTCCCATCGAAGGTCACGGCGCGCGTCCAGGAAACGCACATCACGCTCGGCCATGTCATCTGCCAGATGGTGGATGAGGAGCTGTTCGGAAACCAAGAAAATAGACTGCATGAAAAAGATCGATACCTCACGCATAAAGACCTATTCTGTCAAGGGCCGCGAAAGCAAGGTCCAGACCGGCGATTTCGCCAAACCGCACCAGAAGGGCGCGAGCTTCAAGGATTTCTTTTCCTCCCTGCCGGACATACTCGCATCCAGGAAATTCAAGGACGTCGTGGCCGCAATCGTCCAGGCGCGAAAGGACAAGCGTCCGGTCATGCTCGGCATGGGCGCCCACGCGATCAAGGTCGGTCTGAATCCCGTGATCATCGATCTGATGGAGCGCGGGATCATCACGAGCCTCTCGCTTAACGGCGCCGGCATCATACACGACTTCGAACTCGCCCTGATCGGCCGGACGTCGGAGGACGTTGATAAGGAGATCCTGACGGGCGCCTTCGGCATGGCCGAGGAGACCGGCAGCATGCTGAACCAGGCGATCAAATCGGCAGGCCGGAGGAGGGTATCGGCGCTGCGGTCGGCAGGATGATCCAGAACGGCGATTTTCCCTACAAGGGGAAAAGCCTGCTCGCCGCGGGCCGCCGCCTGGAGATCCCGGTGACGGTCCATGTCGCGATCGGCACCGACATCATCCACATGCATCCCTCCTTTGACGGCAGGGCGACCGGCGAGGCTGCCCAGCGGGACTTTCTGGCGTTCTGTTCCCTCGTGTCCGACATCGAGGGCGGCGTATACATCAATCTCGGTTCCGCCGTGCTGCTGCCCGAGATCTTCCTGAAGGCCGTGACCCTCTGCAGGAACCTCGGACATTCACTCCATCATTTCACTACGGTGAACATGGATTTTGTCCAGCACTACCGGCCGAACACCAACGTGGTGCGCCGCCCCACCCAGGGGGGAGGCAGAGGATTCGCGCTCACCGGCCATCATGAGATCATGCTCCCCCTTCTCGCTGCGGCGATCATCGAAGAACTTTAGGGCCGTCGCCGGCCGCATTCATTTTCTTCTCTTGTTCCTTCATAAACTGTGTTGTCAACGTGATTCCCGCAGCCGCCCGTTCTCCTTCCATCTGAAAATACACCCTCCCTAATCTCTTCTTGGGGGCGTCATTTCATACGAGATTCATTAGCAAATAGAGGTATGTTTATTAAGAAATTTTATGAAGCTGTTCCGGGTTTTTTCTTGACAAAAAACAGCAGTTCCTGTAGATTTTTCGTGTATTTTACCAGCAAGTAAGGAGCGTGCGTATGAACGAAGGACCGATGATATTAGAAACACTGGCACCCAATGTGCCGGTGCAAGTTTCCTATGCCTGGCTTGCCATGGCCATTCTTATCGGGCTTTCGCTGGCTGCGCGCTTCTCACTTAAAAAGACGGCACCCACGGGTGTGCAGAACCTTCTGGAAACCATCGTCAGTGGGCTCGAGAATTTCATTGTGGATATCATGGGGCCCGAAGGCAGGCACTATCTTTCGCTGATCGGCACCCTGTTTCTTTTTATCCTGGTGTGCAACCTTGAGGGACTGATCCCGGGATTCGATTCACCCACGGCGAATATCAATACCACCCTTGCGCTTGCGCTGGTGACCTTCTCCGCGACCCATTATATCGGGATCAAACGACATGGCTTCGCATACATCAAGCATTTTATGGGGCCGATGTGGGCGCTTGCTCCTCTCATGCTCCCCATCGAGCTCATCAGCCATTTCGCCCGCGTGATGTCTCTTACCTTTCGTCTTTTCGGCAATATGGTGGCCAAGCATAAACTTCTTCTCGTGCTCGCGCTCCTGGCGCCATATATCGCGCCGGTGCCCATTCTCGGACTCGGCCTGCTGGTCTCTTTTGTTCAGGCGCTCGTGTTCGCCCTGCTGACCATGCTCTATCTTTCAGGTTCCGTCGAAGCAGCGCACCTGGGAGGCGATCACCACTAAGCATTTGACCCCGGGGTCGAATTTCCTTCCAAAGGAGGGACCCCCCCGGGAGGTAGTAATCCGGCACTATTCCGGCCAGAATTCCACTTTTAAAGAAAGGAGACAACACAATGAAAAGAACTGTTGCAATCATCGTCCTGGTGTTCAGTCTGATGCTGGTCGCGTCCGCAGCGTTCGCAGCGGAGGCAGCGGCAGCCCCTGATACGGCCAAGCTCGGGTTTTTCGGCACGGTCGCTGCGTTTTCAGCCCTTGCAATCGCCATCGCCGCATTCGGCACCGGCATCGGCATGGGCGTCAGCATCAGCAAGGCTGTGGAAGGCATCGCACGCAACCCAGAGGCATCCGGCAAGATCATGACCACGATGATCGTTGGTCTGGCCCTGATCGAGTCGCTGGCCATCTACACACTGGTTGTGGTACTCATCCTGCTCTATGCAAAGCCCTTTGGCTTCTAAGCGGTAATTTCACCAGGCATTCAAAAAATAAAAGGGACGGTTCAATGAACCGTCCCTTTTATTTTTTTTGCAGATCAACCTACAGAAGAATAACCGCAGCGGGTTCCCCTTGCACTATTCTTACGCCACTTTTTTTGCTGCGACTGCCTCGCCCAGGACCTTGGACTCGCCGCCGATCCGGGCATTGGTGATACGCGCGTTCCCGCCGATCTCCGCCTTCTCTGACACCTCTGCAATACCGCTCACGACTGCATCTCCATAAACAACGGAGAACCCATATACCTTTGCGTCACCCGAGACCTTGGCATTGCCGAAGACCCTGGCATTCCCGAATATGTCCGCCCTGCCCGACACCTCGGCCCTGTCGAAGATCCAGGCGTTCCCGAATACGAAGGCTTCGCCGCTCAGCTTGCAGTGGCCGCAGATCTTTGCAAATGGGCCAACGTACACAGTATCCGCCACCTGCGCATGCTCAGCAACCATTCCACCACCGTTGGGGTGGTGATGGTACTTTATTCCATCGATCTCCACAACCGGCTCGGTTGACAACACCTTGATATCCATAGAATCCCTCCAAAAAATGGATTTTTTAATATTCCTTTTCCTGCAATTCCGTGATCTGGGAGAAAATCCCTAACTTCTATAATGAATGATCTAAAATTGTAATTTTATGCTTGTTTGTATGATAGCGAATATCTCGTCCTTTGTCAAATGACGTCTACCGGTTGTGCCTGAAATATCCCGGACAATTTCTTCGGGTAATGTTCATCAAATAATACATTTACTTAGGGACGTTACTTCAAAACTGCTAGACCCGTCTGTCGACATAATTAGCCGCCATCTCTCTGAATTTCCTTTCGATCCAGCCAGTATTTTGTTATAATGGCGTCTCATAATAAAAAACATATCCCCTCTGCACAAGGAGTCCCTTTCACCATGAGCACTGCCAGCAATGTCCGGGTCAGGTTTGCGCCAAGCCCCACAGGCGCCTTGCATATCGGCGGCGTTCGAACCGCACTCTTCAACTGGCTCTTCGCGCGCCACTTCAACGGAAAATTCATCCTCAGGATCGAGGACACAGACCAGACCCGCTCCACGGACGAGTCCATCAAGATCATACTGGACGGCATGACGTGGCTCGGCCTTGATTGGGACGAAGGCCCCTTTCGCCAGACCGAGCGCATGGACATCTACAAAGAGCACGTCGACCGTCTGCTCAAGGCAGGCAAGGCCTACTACTGCTACTGCACCCCGGAAGAACTCGATGCGCGAAGAAAGGCGGCCATAGCCGCGGGCAAACCGCCCAAGTACGACCGCACATGCCGGTCGCTCACGTCTCCGGTTGCGGGCAGGACGCCGGCGGTCCGGTTCCTCTCGTCCGACGAGGGTCAGACCATCGTGCGCGACATGATCCGCGGTGCAGTAACATTCGAAAACCAGCAGCTTGATGATCTCATCATCCAGCGCTCCGACGGCCTCCCGACGTACAACTTCGCCGTCGTTGTTGACGATGTTTCCATGAAGATCTCACACGTGATCCGGGGCGACGACCATTTGAACAACACCCCGCGCCAGATCCAGCTTTATCAGGCGCTGGGATACGAACCGCCGGAATTTGCCCACCTGCCCATGATCCTCGGCCCGGACAAAACAAAGCTCTCAAAGCGACACGGCGCCACGGCGGTTACCGAATATATCGATCTTGGCTATCTGCCCGAGGCGCTCGTGAACTACCTCTCCCGTCTCGGCTGGTCGTCGGGGGACCAGGAGATATTCTCGCGCCAGGAGTTGATCGAGAAATTTTCCCTCGACAGCGTGGGAAAAGCCCCGTCTGTCTTTAACCCTGAAAAGCTGCTCTGGCTGAACCATCATTACATCCAGCAGGCCGACGCGGACAGGCTCGCGGGACTGGTGCTCGACCTTCTGAAGAAGGACGGGATCGTGAAGCAGGGAAGCGAGCCGGACGTTGATTGGTTCAAAAAACTCGTTACCATGCTCACCGAGCGCAGTCACACACTCGTGGAATTGAAGACAGGTGCATTGCCATTTCTGGTGGAGGAGATCATGATGGACGACAAGGCGCGGGTAAAACACCTGACGCCGGACGTCGCACCGCTCCTTTCCGAGCTTACACAACGGCTGAAATCGGTCGAACATTTTACGCACGATGAGGTGGAAAAGGTCTTCAATGCGCTCGTAGCTGAGAAAGGCATCAAGCTGGGCAAACTCGCCCAACCCGTGCGTGTGGCCTTGACCGGCGGCACAGTCAGCCCTGGCATCTTTGAGGTGCTCGAGGTGATGGGAAAAGAAAAGGCCATTAAGCGGATCGAAACGGCTGTGGGCTCCATCCGGTAGCTTTTTTGTCGTTTCATTGTCACGGGTAATTCTTTTACGTTCGAATCACATCATGCGTCTTGATCTGTTCCTGAAAACTAGCCGGCTCGTAAAGCGCAGGACCATTGCGCAGGAGATGTGCGTCGCCGGCAGGGTGCTGGTGAACGGCCAGGAGGCAAAATCCGCCAAAGAGGTGAAGCGGGGTGATATCATCACCTTGAAGTTTTCATCACGCATTGTTGATCTGGAGATCATTGGCGTGCTCGATACATCCTCCCGGAGGATGCCCCCGGAAGAGCTGTACCGGGTAAAATCAGAGACCCGGTTGCCGAAAGAAATATTATTGAGCTGACGTTCAAAAAAAGAGTGACATCCATTCCTCCATCACCCCAGTTCTCTCCCCTGAAGGGCGAGAAAGAAAATACCGTTGTCGAGAGATAAGGCTGTTATGGATCAAAAACCCCTGATCGTTATAACAATGGGCGACCCGGCCGGGATCGGCCCGGAGATCATCGCCAAGGTCATCGACAGCGCCGAGATCCTTCCGCTCTGCAGGCCGGTGGTTATCGGTGACGCCGGTGTACTGAATAAAGTGGTCGAAGAGATGCGGCTTGCGGTCACGGTAAACAGCATTGCATCTCTCGATCAGGCGGATCCGGCCAAAGGCAAACTTGATGTGCTGGACCTCAAGAACGTCAATATTATTACACACCATTGGGGCAAGCCCGACGCTTCATCAGGCAATGCAGTCGTTGCATACATAAAGAAGGCCGTTGACCTGACCATGAAGCACGAGGCTGACGCCGTGGTAACCGCGCCGATCAGCAAGGAAATGATGAACGCGGCCGGACATCATTACGCCGGTCATACCGAACTGCTTGCCGACCTTACGAAAACAAAAGAGTATGGCATGATGTTCGTGGGCGGCGGGCTGCGTCTTATACTGGCTACGATCCATGTAGCGCTGAAGGACGTGCCCCGCCACATCACGCAATCGAATATCCTTAAAACCCTGCGTCTTGCACATCAGGCGACGAGATACATCGGGATCGAGAAACCGCGAATCGGCGTGGCGGCCCTGAACCCCCACGCCGGCGAGGGGAAACTTTTCGGGTCTGAAGAGTGGGACACGATCCTCCCCGCAATAATCAAAGCGCGGGGCGAAGGCATCAACGCAAGCGATCCGATCCCCGCCGACACCTTGTTTTACAAGGCGCGCAACAACTATTTCGACATCCTTGTCGCCATGTACCACGATCAGGGCCTTGCGCCGCTTAAGATGGTCGCTTTCGGAAATGCGGTGAATGTCACCGTAGGACTCCCGATCATCCGCACCTCCGTTGACCACGGAACCGCCTACGATATCGCCGGCAAGGGCTGCGCCGACCCTACCAGTCTGCTTGAAGCGATACGGCTTGCGGCAACAATGTCGGCGTTCCGGAATTCAGAATCGCGGACGCACGCCTGACCAGCCATGTAGATTCAGGCCCTGCCGCCGCAGTGTTCGTTATGCGTACCAATTACTTGCACGATCGCCATTAACAGGGGGAGAGAGAGCATGGAAGATCTGGCGAAATCAGATACCTGGCGGGTGTTCCGCATCATGGCTGAACTGGTGGAAGGCTTTGAGGCCTTGAACAACATCGGCCCTGCAGTGAGCGTCTTCGGAAGCGCGCGGCTCGATCCGGGTTCGCCCTATTACAACAAGTGCCTCAAGGTCGCCGAGAGCCTGGCAAAGGACGGCTTTGCCGTGATCTCCGGAGGCGGACCCGGCATCATGGAGGCTGCGAACAAGGGTGCGCAGAACGCAAACGGCACGTCGGTGGGCCTGAACATTGCGCTTCCCATGGAGCAAACGCAGAACCAGTTCCAGGACGTGCGCATTGAATTCCGCTACTTCTTCGTGCGCAAGCTTATGTTCGTGAAATATGCAGTCGCGTATGTGATCTTCCCGGGCGGCTTCGGCACCATGGACGAGCTGTTCGAGGCGCTCACGCTCATCCAGACGAAAAAGATCAGGGGATTCCCCGTGGTGCTCGTGGGCAGGGAATACTGGTCGGGATTGATCGACTGGATGAAGAATACCCTGCTTGCAGCGAACAGCATCAACAAGGAGGACCTCGACCTGATGCACATCGTAGACGAGCCGGAAGAGGTCTGCGCGATCATCAACAGGAGATATAAGGACCGCCTGAGCGGCGTCCACAAGGACCGGCGGGACAAGGCCCGGAAGGGCGTTTAGTCGTTGTTGTCCTTTTTTTTCAGATTCGCGCGGTTTGCACGGTGCTTGAGGTGCTGAGCGGCACGCTGCCTGCGGAACCAGCGCTCAATAGTCTCGCGGTAGATCATCGTAACCAGAATGAGAAAAAGGGAGGCCCCGAGAAGCGTGAACAGCGCGCCATACCGTTTGTCACGGAAGAGCGTTCCTCCGAGGGTGAGCAGCGTCGTTCCGAGCAGGCGGCCCGTCGTTGACACGAGCAGAAAATCACGCTGCCCCATGTGTCCCAATCCGAGGAGATAACAGAGAATGTCCTTGGGAAAGCCGGGGATCAGGAACATGAGAAAGGCGAGGAACATTCCCTTGTGTTTCATCACGTAATCGTAGCGTTTGATCGTCTCGGGTTTCACGACCATCTCGACCAAGGGCCTGCCGGCGAGACGGGCAAGCATGAACGCTATCCATGATCCGATGGTGAGGCCGATCGTTGAGTACAGTATTCCCCACCCTGTGCCAAAGAAAATCCCGCCGACGAAACCCGTCGCCTCGCCGGGAACGGGCGCCGCAACAACCTGCAGCGCCTGGAGCCCGATGAAAATAAGGGCCGCGTTTGCCCGATGCTCTTTGATGAAATTCAGCAGCCGCTGGCGGTCTGTAAAGTATCCGATGAAACCGTTCGAGTAGAGAAGGTAAATAAAAACGGCGAGAACGAGAAACACCACCACAAACCCGGTAATCGTTTTTTTATCAAGTTTTATCATACGGGCATTAAGACCGGTTATTTTTTGAACAAATCATCCAGCGCCTTGCGTGCCAGTGCACTCCCGGCATCCATTACACCACTTCGGTTTTCCTTGAACACAAAATAATCACAGAAATTTGCCCTTTCTTTCTCTCTTACCAGCTCGGTTACCGTCTCCCGGCACTGTTTCGAAACCGAACGGTCGTAAAAGACACAATTAAGACAGCACCGCAGATCAGCGCCGCAGAAAGGGCATTCGTCCTTTCGTCCGACCTTCAGGTCTCCGAAAAGTTCCTTTTTACAGGCATGACAGGTCTTCATGGGGTGTAATAATAATAGCCTATCGGTCCGGATTAGACAAGCCGAAAGATGGGGATTACACTGTGCACCAGGTCGGTATACGGAAGAGGATTTTATTTCAGAGCGGCATTCCCGAAAGTTCGCACCAGGTTGTCCCGAAAATATCATGGTTTGATTTTTTGGTTACCGCTTCCACTATGAGCACATTTCTGCTATAGTAAGCACAGGTAAAGGCGCACTAAGAAATACTAATCAACGAGGAGATGTAGCATTATGAAGATCAGCGTGGAAAATTTACCGGCCGACATAACCGAGCAAGGGCTGAAAGACGTATTCGGCCAAATAGGAGAGGTCCAGTCAGTTAAACTGAAGACCGACCTGCTCACCTGGCAGCCGAACGGTCAGGGCATCGTGGACATGACGCTGGATGTGGACGCCTACCGGGCAATCAACTGCTTTGAGGGCGCGGCATTCAAGGACAAAAGAATACACGTCAGGGAAGCCTACCCGCTGCTGGAAAAAGCAAAAAACATGTTGGAGCACATCACTGATGGTCATTCGCTGTCGGACTTGAAGCCGCTGGCCAGCTTCGAGCGCTGGAAAGAACAAAACAAGGACCATTGATCCGGGGCGCAACTGGCAGGCCTGCCTATTCAACATCACCCATGTTGCGATGGATAACAGGCCCTCCATGGTAAGCGCCCGAATCACTCCCAATCAAGCAGTCGTTTCTGTCCTTCCAGCTTCCTTATCGCCGTAACATCCTGGCTCACTTCAAGACAGCCCCGGTACTTGCCTTCTGCATCGCGGACCGCGAAATACCTGATGAGAAGAAACTTCCCCTGCATCTGGATCCAGAAGTCGGCCGTATCTTTTTTCCCGGCGCGGAACTCGTCCAGGATTTTCTGCACCATGCCCATGCTCTTGGGCGGATGGCAATTTTGCACCTTTCTCCCGATCACACCGGGGCTGCGTGGGAAGATACGCTCCGGAGAGGCCGAGTAGTAAGCAACCTCATCCTTTTCATCGACGAATGAGATGTCGATCGGCAGATGTGTCAGCATCAGGTTCACCTGGTCCGGCGTGAGCTGGCCGGTGTCAAGATTCAGGCTGCCGACCTTATCAGCCAGAAGAGCCTGCGGGATAGCTTCCTCAGAGGCCTTCCACTCGGTCTCGGGCTTGATCCAGGCATACCCGATCTCTTCTTCGCCCTTTCTTGCCTTTACCCAGTCCTCCTCGCTCAGGGTTTCGAGCGCCATGGGGAAAAGGATGTGCTCTTCCTTGTAGATCATGTCGTTGACCATCTTGATCAGGACCGTGAGGGCAACCTGCTCCATCTTCTCTTCGGTCACCCTTTTCCGTACGTCCTTGAGGAAGCCGCGGATATCGTCATGGAGCGCCCACATGACCTTGGAGGGCCCGGTGATGCCTTTTGCCTCGAGGATCGGGAAGAGCTGGTTCTCTTTTCGAAGGTAGTGCTTATCAACCTGGCCAAGGCGGTCAAGAATATCGAGCAGCCTGGTCTTCTCCTTTGCAAAATCCTTTATCGTCTCTGCCTCTTTTAAAATCCCCTCGCAGGCCCGGTTCTCGAGCATTAGCGTATGCACCGGATGGCCGGCAGGCAGGCCGGGCACGGTCTGGTGCTCCAACGCCTCCTGGAACACCCTCACGTGCACGTCACAGAGGCTCTTGATCTCGGTTTCCGGCATGCCTTCGGCAATGAGTCGCTGCTCCATCTGCGCGATCTCCCACGGCGCCACGTCCTTGATCAGCTCTCCGAATTTCTGTTTCTGGGATTCAACGTCCTTCCCCGCATGAAGGTCTTTGATGATATCCTTCATCGTGTCGATCCGGGCATCCTGTCCGCCCTTGCCAGCTTCTTCATAGGATACGGAAACGGTCTCGTTGGTCTTCTTTTTGATCTCTCCGGCGATACCATCAAGAAGTTTTTTCACATCCATACCGCTGATCATTGCGGCCTTTCCCAGAGTTGCAAGCTTCCCCACGGTCTTTCGCAGGAACGCGTTATCCAGCATCTTGAACTCCGGGTTCAGGGCAATCAGAAATTCCTTCAGAAAGGGATAGACGGCAAGAAGGTCATTTACTTTGGTTTTCGGGCTGAGGTCCATGGTCGTTCTCCTTTGTGGGGACTATATCGGACTATTCAATTAAAGCATATGATTTGCGTCATGACAACTACTAATTTCTTCAGCCGATTTTCCCCTAATGTTCCTCTTTCTTCGGGATATGACGCTCGTCATAGATTGATCACACCGATTCATATACACTGCGCCTTGCTATGATGATGTGTCCGCAATAAGTGCAAAAATTGCGATGCGCCTGCAGGGAGTATAAAGACTGCTATAATATGACATTGTAGCGAGAGGAGGGAAACGAGTGCTTTAGTCGTATCGTTCATACATAGGGTGAATTGTTTTGAAATCCACGGATCAGGTAATAATTAATTTCGTGAAATCATTTACAACCACATTAAAAGGAGGAAATCAGAATGAAGCGTTTCAAATCAGTAGTATCTCATATTAGGACTTGTCCTTCTCATGAGCAGCATGGCAAGCAGCCGCGAAGAAAAGCACTTGCATTGACTGTCACAAGAAGGTAACGCCGGGCGTAGTACAACAACACCTTGAGGGAAAGATGGGGAAAAAGGGCATCGACTGCTCTGCATGCCATGGTTCCGAGCACAACAAAATGGACGACGCAGGCCTTGCGAAGATGCCGACTCCTGAAACCTGCGCCGGCTGCCACGAAAAACAGGCCGGCCAGTTCAAGGCGGGAAAACACAACCTTGCATGGGTAGCCTCAAGCTCAATGCCTATGATGGGCCACCAGCCCACGGCCGTGGCCGGCGGGGGCTACAAGGGTTGCTCGAGCTGCCACAAGATCGGCGCCAAATCCGATGCGGAGAAATCCAAGATCCGTTATGGCCATGCCCAGTGCGACTCTTGCCACACACGACATTCGTTCAAAAAATCCGAGGCGCTGGATCCGCGGGCCTGCATGACCTGCCATATGGGCTTCGACCATCCCCAGTGGGAGATGTGGTCCACGTCAAAGCACGGCACAATCTGGCAGATCGAGGGCAAGGACGGCAAGCGCGCGCCTACGTGCCAGACCTGCCACATGAGCAACGGCGACCATAACGTGATGACCTCCTGGGGCTTCCTGGCGCTCCGCCTGCCTGAGGACGACAAGGACTGGATGAATGACCGCGTCGCGATTCTCCAGGCGCTCGGCGTACTCGATGAGAAAGGCACACCCACGGCCCGTCTCGATCTCGTAAAGGCTGGTAAGGTCGCGCGTCTTACCAAAGAGGAGTTTCAGAAAGAGCGTGACAAGATGACGGCTATCTGCGCGAAGTGTCACGGAGCGTCATATGCCAAGGGACAGCTCGATGCCGCAGACCTTGTTATCAAGGATGCGGACAAGATCATGGCCGAGGCGATCAGGGTGGTGCAGGGACTCTACAAGGATGGCGTTCTTAGCAAGCCCGCGGACTGGACCATGGCCCCCGATCTCCTGCAGTTCTACGAGGCGAAGAGCAGCGTTGAGCAGGACCTGTATGTCATGTTTATGGAATACCGGATGCGCGCGTTCGAGGGGGCTTTCCATATGAACCCGGACTACATGCATTGGTACGGCTGGGCGCCCATGAAGGAAACGCTCCAGAAGATCAAGGACGAGGCGGCAAAGCTCAGGGCTGAGAAGGCAACGGCCGACAAGCATTAGTTGCAGAAACTTCGAAGAAGAGATAGTGCATCCGGGGAGGAATGAAAATTCCTCCCCGTTCTTTTAGTCAACCGTGGTAATATATCCTAGAGAGCCGGAACGCCGACGTTTATTCGAAACAACGCCCTATGATCTGATCGTCTCATATTTACACTCTCTACGATATGGCAAGCAAAATACTTCTTATAAGCATCAATCAGTGCAATGAGCCCTACCCTGTATTCCCACTCGGTCTGGCCTACATTGCTACAGCCTTGCATCGGGCCGGCCATCGAACCAGGTTGCTGGATTGGCAAATGGATCGCCCGGAGATCGCCGAAACACTTGCGGAATTTCAGCCGGATATTGTCGGGATCTCATTGCGCAACATTGACGATGTCCTGATCAAAAAACGCCAGACCTTTTTCGATGGCCTGAGCGGACTCTGCTCGGAGATAAAGCAGCACGCGTCCTGCCCGATCATCCTGGGCGGAAGCGGTTTTTCGATATTCCCGGAAGAACTGTTGGCGTTATCCGGCGCTGATTTCGGGATCCAGGGAGAAGGAGAAGAAAGCGTTGTTTCGCTGGTTTCCGCTCTGGAACAAAAAACAGATTACTCGAATACTGCCGGCCTGATCTTTCGGAATGCCGGCCGAATTATCATGAATCCCCGGCTCGACATGGTGCGCCTCGGCCGCCTGGCCATGCCGGAACGCCCCGACCACCTCGTTGAATTTTATCTCCGGAACAGCGCAATGCTCAACATCCAGACCCAGCGCGGCTGTGCCTTTCACTGCTGTTATTGCACGTATCCGGTCATTGAGGGGAGGCATCATCAACGACGCTCGCCAGACGCAGTGGCCGAAGAATTTGAAGCGCTCCAAAACCTGGGCGCAAAATATATCTTCATCGTTGACGCCGTATTCAATTCATCCAACGAGCACGTCGCCGGAATATGCGAAGCGATTCTGAAAAAGAACCTGAAGCTCAAGTGGGGCTGCTTTCTGCACCCTAAAAATCTGACGCCCGAATTAATGCGCTTGATGGCCCGCGCCGGCCTTAGCCACATCGAATTTGGAACGGATAGTTTCTGCGATTCGGTACTGAAAGCTTACGGCAAGAGCTTTACGTTCGATGACATTTTTGAATCGAGCGAACTGGCGCGTCATGAAAAAGTAGATTACTGCCATTTCTTGATCTTCGGCGGGCCGGGAGAAACGCGTGAGACGTTGAAGCTGAGCTTCGAGAATTCGCAGCGATTACATCATGCGGTGATCCTGGCGGTAGTCGGTATGCGCGTCTATCCGGGAACACCGCTGTATGAGCGGACCCGCCACGAGGGCAACGCCTGGATTGGGGCAGAGCTGCTTAAGCCGCGGTATTATCTTTCCCCTGCCCTGACGGAGGATGAAGTGTTCGCGCACCTGCACGAATTCGGACGTTTGTCTCCCGTCTGGATCATCGGCGATCCGACGCCCCTTTACCAGAAATTGAGCGAACGTTTGCGCGCTAAAGGTATCGTAGGGCCTTTATGGAATCACATTGCGACGATGCAGAGATTGTCCGGCGCATCCCAAACAGGATCGAAATCAATTGAACGACGACCTGAGATAACCCCACCTGATTGTAATTTATTTTGAAGTAAAGGATATTCGGAAAGAAGTTGAAGCAGTGGCCGCAGCTTTTAAAGTCAGCAAACAGAAGACCGGCAGGGTCGATGCGGCCGGTAGAACATATTGTACAAAGAGAAAGAGAGGAGAACACCGATGAAGAGAATGATAGTGACACTAATGGGGATGTTCGTTGGCGGTATCATGATCGCGGCTTCGCCTGCGCTGGCCCTGGAACATGACAGGAATTCCTACTTCGTCTTTAAGGGCGGCGGATGGTCGCTGCAGGAGAAGGATATCAAGGACGCGAAAACCGGCACCTATTGGGAGATCGCCTATGGCGGCAAGTTCAATCCCTATATCGGAACTGAGTTAGGCCTTGGATATATGTCGACAGAAGGGAAGTTATTCTTTACCACTGCGAAAGTCCAGACGATCCCCTTGAATCTGTCCCTCAGGCTCGGCATACCGATCGCCATAGTCGAACCGTATGTCCTGCTCGGGGGTGGTCTCTATGTCAGTATGATCGAGGTCGGACCGGCTTCGACGACCATAGCGAACTTCGGGTACCAGGGCGGGCTGGGGGTCGACCTCAATCTCGGTGCCTTTGTCGTCGGTCTCGAAGGGAGGTATTTCGTGATGAAAGGCGAGGTCCTTGGCACGACCGTCGACCTTGACGGCTCGACCCTTGCCCTGAAGGCGGGATTCCGGTTCTGACGCTCCTGCGACAGCCGGAACTTCGCCTGAATATACGACGCCCTCGCGCCGGACGAAGAACACCATCAAGCGGAACAGTGCAATCCGCTGGCTATCAAAAGCCCGAATGAAAGAATAGATAATTCAATCTTTAAGTCTGACTCCAGACGAACCCTGACTCCAGACAACTTGCTGTTTCTTCGAAATATTACGAAGGCACTGGTGATCTTCCTAAGATATAAGCCCCAGAATTATTCATTATTTAATGCGGTTTATTGATGGAGTTTAATGTGGGGAAAGACGTATTGGAATGATGAACTTGGCCAATTATGGTCATGACGGCAATATATCCTGACAAAATTGCTGGTTATCCCAATTCAATAATTAATAGACGGGGAAGATGAAAATAGAGCAGATTTGGAACAATCCAACTCAAACAGGTATCTGTTTGTTCGAGGCCAATGAATTGAATAAACGAGAATTGAATCTGAACAATAAGAAGCACAAATAAATAAGGCTTTTGAGAAGAATATCGATAGATTAACTGTATATGGCCGCTTTAAAAGACAGATATAAATAACATATGACCAACAGTCGTTCGAGTCCCGCGCTCTACGGCGGCCTCAACTCGTCGTGAATCTGACAAATACGACTTTTCTCCACCCGGCAATCCAGGTGGATATGACTGCTTAACTTAATATGGAACTTCTAACTCTCGGATTTGATCGGTGGTTTCAAGACAAAAGATCGGAGGCGCAAAGACCCGACTGCAACGTAGCTCGTGTGACGGCGGTCCACAGGGACAGCTACCTCGTAAGAAATGAAAACAACGAAGTTTTCGCTGAACTGACGGGCAATTTCGTTCACTCTGCCGAATCGAGCATCGACCTTCCTGCGGTAGGTGATTGGGCGCTTGTCCAGTACCACAACGCTGACACGTTTGCCATCATTCATGGTATTCTCCCGAGGAAATCGTTTTTACGAAGGAAAACCTCTGGTAAAAAAATCGACTACCAGATGATCGCAGTCAACATAGATTCCGCCTTGATTGTGCAGGCCTGTGATTTTGATTTCAATCTACGCCGGCTGGAGCGTTACCTTGTGATGGTAAATGAGGGGCACATTGAACCGATACTCCTCTTGACTAAAAGTGATCTGGTCAGCCCGGAGAAACTGGAACAGAGAATATCAGAGGTGCGTCAAGCAAACATCAAATGCAAAATCCTTCCGCTCAGCAACGTGACCGGCTTCGGAGTGGATCAAGTGCGACAGTTGCTGGAGCCGGGGAAAACATACTGCCTGGTCGGGTCTTCCGGAGTGGGTAAAACGACGCTCTTGAACCATATCATCGGCAAGGATTTATTTGAGACAAACACAGTCCGTGCAAGCGACGGCAAGGGCAGACACACGACAGCGCAGCGCCAACTGATCGTCCTTGAGCAAGGGGCGATGCTGATCGACACCCCGGGAATGAGAGAACTGGGGAATATCGGCGTCAGCTCTGGCCTTGAGGAAAGCTTCGCCGATATTTGGAGTCTTTCAAAAAACTGCCGTTTTGCCAATTGCACCCATACTCAGGAAGTTGGCTGCGCACTTCTGGCTGCAATTGAAGATGGCACCTTGCAGGCGGATCGATACCAGAGTTATTTGAAACTGATGAAAGAATCTGAATACAATGAGTTGTCCTACCTCGAAAAGCGCAGAAAGGACAGGAAGTTCGGACAGTTCGTCAAGACTGTAATGAAACATCACAAGAAAAGTGACCAGTAGTTTAACCGGCGGGTCGCGAACGGTGCGCAGGAACGCGTGTCTCACCCGCGCGTTAGTTTCTAGTAGTCCTGGAGGTAGCTCACATCCTGAGTCGATCACTCGTTGATGCAAACTTGTCGTGCTCCGCAGTTGTTCGTCTCCAAACATAGC
>CAVWIL010000019.1:0-80202 GCA_963755045.1 Nitrospirota bacterium
TTTTTGTTTTACTAATTCAGTTACGTATTGCTCGCAATGTTTTCCCATTTCCGGCGATATTCCTTCTGCGAAAATTTCAGGGCCTGGTGATAGTTGGGAGTGAGACCATCGGATATTCATGGGCAAAAATGATTTATCTTCCATAAAAGAACCATTTGCATGGCGCCGAAGCAACTTGGCCACAAACACTTGCACCTTTTCTGCTCGATGGTTTCCAGTATTTTCGATCCAAAGCCGAAAATAATAACAGCCACATTTATCTATCACAACTCCGGTTTTTGGCTCAAAGAGGGTCATCTCTGTTTTGTGACAGTCTGGCGCTGAAAGCCTTATCTTCGCTTCCAGTCGTGGTCGACGCCAGCACCGAGTAAGTTCTTCTTTAAATAAAGCTACGATAACGGCCAATAAGGTAGCTATAGAACCTGTCCAAACAGCTGCATCACTTCCCATGTTCATCTCCTATCATTAATCAATCACCAGTGGTTATGTCACTGAAATTTCTTATCTTAGAATTCCAATAATAGGCAATACTTGCCTTACCAAAAAAGATAAGATGCACTGCGGTATTCTTTAGCCGAACCGATGGCGTTGGCGATTGGTTATCAAATCCACCGAACTCTTCGACCAGTTCTCCTTTTTGCATCGGAATGATATATTGAAAACCGGCGAACCCTCCGTAGTCTTGACTTTTAATTTCCTTGCATCGTTCCGTACATACGAAAAACAAGAGAGCTGCTTTAGTCAGTATAGCTACATCTTCTTTTCCATCTCCATTAAAATCGGCTCTAATAATCCCAGGTTCTTTCCCTTTATAGGTCTCATTAAAGAATTGGCGTGCATCTTCATCTAAATCCTTGACTGTCACTATTTGGTCCTTGTAATGGCTTACTGTTTCAGATACAGACTTATGGTCCGAGGCATAGGTAGATGAATTAATGAAGGTAATGGCGAGGAATATAACAGATACGCATCTCATCATATATCAATCCTCTTGTCGATTAACGCCAGGCTGACCGGCTAGACCAGTCGAGCCGTTTGTTGGGCGTCGTCGTCAACTCTTCTCGGCTAAGCTCGGCTTCAATGACTACATCCTCTTAAGCCGCTTTCACACGCCTATTATTCTGCCATGCGATCTGCATGCTGAGGCTGGAGAAGCCTTCCAGCCAAGCAGACCTTGTCCTACGCCTACTTCCCGGAACTTCCTCTATAGAAAAATGCTGTAAGTGGGTTAATTGTCCCAACTGCTACAGCCGGTTTTATTTTTGCCGCAACGAATACTTTCCCGAGAAACGCCATTGTGAAGCTTTCCGGCGTGGACTCAGGGCCTAAACGAACTGAAATGATATTGTCTGCCTTCGCGACAAGTTCTGCACCTTCCTGTAACCCACAAGGACTAACTACTATTCCACTAGCTGCACCTGTGTCTTTGATGCGATACGCGATAGCAGCAAGTTGCTCCTGTTTTAGCTTCGAAGTCGTGTATCTTCTGCACTCTATAATTACAAAAGCCTCGTTGTCTTTTGCCACCCCCTTGGCATCAATTTCCCAAGAAGTCCCTGATTGAAGGCCGATCAATACCTGCTTGCCTTCTACAGTCTCTAATCCAAGATTTGATGCAAGACGTGCTAAAATCTCAGCGGCCACCGATTCGTATTTTGTCCACGATTGTTGCTTTGTCATAGGTCCTCTTTTTTAGTTGCGCCTTCTTATTCTTCCATGCACTCTGCACACCAGATGATTCTTAGTTTTTTCAGCAACGAGTTCACACGCCGCGAAGCGGTCGGCGTGGAACGACAGGTTATCTCTTATCCTTAATTCGTCTTATTCTGCCGCTTCAGAACGCAGTTAAAGGTCGGAATAACTTTTTGAGGGTCACGCCATTCGAACCAATAAATCTCGCGATCACCTCCGGCACCGCCGCCAAATTGCGCTAAGTAATCATTGGTTCCAGCGACGTTAATCCCGGCTAGCATGCAATAGCTAAAGTGTTTCTCAAATTGAGCTGCTGGAATTTCTATATGACAAAGATTGTTAGCGTAATTTCCAGGATAGATAATTCTTTTACTTTTCGCCCTTCTCATGAATCCAGATTACAACAGAACATTTCCCATCTATGAAAGTAGGAGCAGCCACGGCATACTCAGCCGCGAATAACTTTTGTGTGCTCAGGATGCTTGTTAGTATCAGTACTAGGCAGGCTATTCCTTTCGCAGTCATCCCCTGATCTCCTTTGAAACCCTATATAATTTGTAGCGTTTAAAGTAACTGACTAGACGCGTTCGCTATTTATCATTTATTTTCTGAAATGTTTCAAAGATGGATTTGTCGTCATCCCAAGTATGCAGTTCTCCGTCAGCCTGCCGGAACCATACAACGACGGGAGTCTCTTTCGCACCCGGCAGAACGGTCCAAACCTCACCTTTCCGATATATTTTACCGGTAGGCTTATCGTTATGATCCTTGATCAAGATGTCACGCAATAGCCTGATCTTGTCACCCGCCTTAAGTCCGCATTTATATTTCTCAATCGGATAATCCTTCACAGGTTTGTACTCAGTCATATTAACCTTTATAGATAACGACGCGGGTCACGCGCCGCCTTTGGGCGCGTCGCTGTGGACCCGCCTCGTTAGAAACTTGATCTTGGGTTAATGCAATCGACAGCACGCTACGTACGCGACAATGCGTTACCCTTCTCATTTCTTATCGTGCGTCTTATCAACAAGATGCCGATCACAGAGAAGCAAACTGCGCAGATAATAAAACCGATAAGGACAGACATGGGGAATATGTTATTGAAGGGGCGCATATCAGTAAATAGGGGATGTAATAACGTGTCGATTGACTGAGTTAAAAAATTAAACGAGGCAACGCAAAGAAAAATGCCGAGCACCTTCAAATTCTTTCTAAAATCCCAGGCAAAAGAAGCGAGAGCAATAATGATAATTCCAGTCATCGTATAGATCAAAGAGTTGTTCTGAAACAGAAGAGGCGATAGATGCAATTGGGCAGCAGATGTCGATAATACGAAATAGGTTGCGAGCATAGCGCGAACTCCAAACTCAAGGAGGAAAAGGCCGAAACACAGCATAATTAGACTTAATGCTTTTTTGCCCATATTCATCAACTTTATCTTCATATTATTTATCTCGACTAACGCGCGGGTGAGACGCGCGTCTTTTGCGCGTCGGACTCGACCCGCTCGTTATGTCGACATCTTTTCAAGATTAAAACCCATGATTAGCCATTGCTGTTTTTGCTGATGAGTACTAATTCTAATCATTAACTTTTTTTGATTATTAAAACGTGCGGAGTAGAAGAGCGAAACTTGTTCAGGGTTCTCTCCAAAAGATTCATAGTATTGCGCTCTGACAAATTCAATCCCAATAGGTTTACCATATTCTTTTAACAGTTGTGACGATATTGTTGTCAATTGTTCCCGACTTACTGTTTTCTGAAATACACTTGAACTTTTGTCGAACAGTGCATTTGCCGAGTCTGAGAAGAGAGATTCTACCCATATTTTACCTGTTGGCTGCAACTCAGCAAAAATTGGTTCTTTCGAAGCATGGATAGCGACAAGTTTAGGTATAAATTCTGAGAATTGTTTCTTCAGTTCGGCAAGATTGGAGGCAACACTTGGATTTTTTAGGCTGTAGGTTACCCTGTAACTAGGTTTCCCATCAGAAGACCTTACAAAATACCCCAGTTTAATTCCTTTTGATGTGTTTTCGTTATAGGCAGGTACCTTGGAGGCGATATACTGCGGATCGTAATAAATAAGTTCTTCGGCAAGCTTTACGTTTTTATTGTTCTCTGGGTAGTATCCTATGTCAATGATTTGAATGTCAGTGGCGTTAAAATCGCATCCTATAATTGCTAAAAACAACAATCCAATTGCTACATACTTTCTCATTATAGTTTGTTCTCCTTAAGGAATAACGTGCGCGTGAGGAGCGTGCATTTCGCGACTCACTCGACGCGATTGTTAGGTGCTAGCGCTTGGTTCCCCATAGAAGATCATAGTCCTTGACTGACATGAACATGAGATCTTTATTTAGATCAATGTCCGCCCCGAAGTATGTCTTCGGATCGACTGTATTATCAGATGAAAATCCGATTTTATAGACCCAATTTCCATTAGCATCTTCCCATTCTTTTAGATTAACAAAGTACTGTTCGTTTCGAATTATGGCTATCGCATAGCAACCTTTTACGACGAACATTATTGAGGGAACAGATGCTCCTGATGTGTGTTTAACTTTGACTATTGGAATACCTGTCATGTCTTTCGACCTCGTCAAATATCATAACAAGGTCTTTGCCTTCTTTAGATTTTATGTTTACCTCATCGTGGTGAAGACCAGTTGCTCCTTTTGTGGATAAGGTAGAGCAAAGGAGAAATATGCAAATGAATATTATCGTTTTAGTGTTTCTGTCGTTCATTATTTCACCTAATGCGGCGCTAACGCGCCGACTTTAGCGCGTCGCAGTCGAGCGCCAGGTTAGAATCAGAATTCACACTCTGAGAAAACGACCCAGTGGCGTAGGTTGGGCTGAACGCTTCGCATGAAGCCCAACTTTTTATTCACGTCCGACAACTTTAGCACACCAAATAACCCCCACTCCGGATGGTATACGCCCGCTTGGCATGTCCTCGTGAATACGCTCTTGATCAACATCCACCGATTTGAGAAATCGTCATCATCCGCAACACCTGGTGAAGATATTCATCTTATATGGGGAATTATTAACAGGTTAGCCGCCTTAAGCTCCAACAGTACCTGTCTTGACTTTTCCAGCTCGCTTGTAATTGGCAATAATCACTCCACTTGGTGTAACCGAACTCTCTATTAATGTAAATGCTGCCGGAATCGTGCCATTGTCAAACAACTTTTTTCCTTTACCAAGAGTCAACGGGTGAATTTTGAGCCAGAGTTCGTCCACTAAATCATTCTTAAGTAGCAGCTGAATGAGCTCACCACTGCCCCGAACTTGAATGTCAGAACCTTTTGAATTTTTGAGCTTTTTGATATCTGCCAGGCTTTTGAGGAAAACTGAGTTTTTCCAATCTGACTTTTTCATGGTCTTGGACATGACGTATTTTGTGACATCATTGATACCTGGCCAATAGTCTGCATGTTCAGGCCAGTAGGCGGCAAAAATCTCAAATGTTTTTCTGCCCAAAAGAAGATCTGCAGGTTTCATCTGTTTTTCCATGACCTTACCATAAACTTCGTCAAAATAAGGTGCAACCCAACCGCCATATTTGAAACCGCCTGATGTATCTTCCTCAGGTCGCACCAGGTGCTTGCATTACTCCATCTAATGTAATCATTGATAAGACGATTATTTTTCTCATGTCCCTCCTCCTTCGTTAAAATTACATCCTCAAAAGTTTAATGTCTAAAAACATTTTATCATTATTTTCTGGTTATCCGAAGATGTCGGTGAAGTCCTCTAGCGCATAATGAGCACGAAACTCATGTGTCAAAATGCTAATGAGCACTTCAATCCTATCGGTAAAATGAAATAATGTACTTGAACTAAGAGCCATACAACCCCCTCGAAAAGAGTCTCATGGCAGACTAACGATGAGTCGAGCCGCCTTTGGCGGCTCGAACGATTTGTTATTTCGCTTGTTCTTTTTTCGTTTTTATCATCTTCCAGAAAATGATGGCTCCAAAACCAAAGAAAATAATCGAGCATGTCGATACGAACCAGTTTTTTGGAGAGATAATAAGATTAAACGTGCCTAAAAAAACGAACAACAGAGAGGCAATTTCAAGAAGCCAGAGCGTGGCCATATTGTGAGAACGAGCTGAGCTTGTCCTAGCATCAGAGAGGGTAAGCTTGTCAGATGATACTTCAAGTCCGTTGGTTTGTCTATTTACCCAGATCCCGTATCCGAAAAAGTACAGAGGTATGAGCAAAAAGGCTATCCATATTTTGAAAAATATTGAACACAAAATGGCAAGCGGTACAAAAATCATCATGTGGCGTTTTATGGTCTGTCTCAAACTATCTTTTCTATCCTCGGGAAGAATATAACCTTTACCGAATATCCCCCAGGGATAGAATATTGTATTGCCTTTTTCATCCGTCTTAAACGAAGAAGCTGTTAAGCCGTCAAAGTATCCCATATGAAACCTCCAAATAACGAGTCTGTAGAATAAGTCCTCTGTAAAGCCCCGACGCACCAGGCTTCGTTTAGCGCGATTAAATTTCCGCGATGTCGCTCAGTGATGGCCAAGTGAGGAAGAGCTCGTCATTTGGGCTCAGAATCGGCACCATCGCTATTCTTATTAGCATCAGTGAAATATCATCGCTGCCCTCAAGGGGTGAAAATGAGCCCTTTTAGGGGTTTTCCTACAGACACAACGTCGAGTTGAGCCCCGCGCGGTAGAGCGCGGGACTCGAACGATATGTTAGTATTTCGCGGTGTCCAACTTTGACTGCATTACTTGGTTGTTTGAAATGTTGGTTCCGAGTAATAGGCTATTTTATCTCCTGCCTTATCGTATGCATCGACGTTCCAGCGGTAAAGGGTTGAAGGCTCAACGTCTTTTTCAAAAGAATATTGTGGCACCATAACGACAGCACTTCCAAAGCATCGTGGTTTGTCACAAGACCAGCTAACATTATATTTATTTGCATCTGGCACGGGCTCCCAGCGCAATGTCGGTCGCTTCTCCGATACGATGCTTTTGCTTAGTGGTGACAGTATTGTCATTTTTATATAATGCACAATCTCATGTTCTTCTATTCTTGCATTTCCGTCATTCTTAATGTAGAAGTGGGTGCCGTATGCGCCCCAATACTTTTCATCCCCACAACAAACTTCTTTAGAATTTAGTGAAGACGTGATTTCATATTCACCTGGCTCCAAATCTACCTGAATAGTGTATTGGTCCCCACTTGTAACCACAGCAGTCTGCTCCGGTTTTGTCGATGTGATGCCATTCCTTACTTCTCTCACGGAAACGTAAACAGGATATTCGGGCTTAGCGGAGAAGCGAATATGGCCGCTCCGACTATATACGAATTTGTTAGCTTGGGACGAGGGAGGAAGTTTAATTGACTTGGCAGTCGACGAAAACCACACGATTGATGAGATTATGAACACTGTTACAGCGACAGCTATAATTACTCCCATTATCTTTGTGTTCTTGTTTTCTCCTGCTACCGTTCTGATTTGTCCATACACTGGTCGATGTTGTAAAGACCTCTCTTTGACCTGCTCGAATATCTTAATGAACCGAGAGAATTGGATGGCATACAGGATAGCCAACATGGCAAAGAAGAATAATATGAAAAATCCAAATCCTTCCTTTTCTATTAACACACGGGGAAATGTTGAAAGGAAGACTATTGCAAAAACAATTGGAAACCAATTTGCAAAACCTGTAACACTTATCTCACGGTGACTCCGATCAACCCGAATCAGGCCATGCATAATGGGAGTATTGTGAAAGAGCCGAAAACTGAACATCTTTTCTCTAAAACCAATTGCGTCCTGATCTAACTCATGAAAAACAATTGGCGTCGATATCCCGTGGCCGAAGTGCTGGGATAATTCTTCTGCTGAGAGGTGCGGCTCGCCAGCAAACGTAAATGACTTCTTGAACAGTGTAAGCCCGATAAGGAAATAGAATCTAGCCCAACGGCCGCTTAGTATCGACTCTGCAATTACAGCCAATATCAGCAACACCATCATTATTTCCACAATTCTTCCTCACACTAACAAGTTATTAGCTCTTCGGGATACAGTAGCATAGATCGGTCTGACCGGTCAATGAGTTTAAGAAAAAACTTGACGTATCTTTCTGAAATCGCTATGTTTGTACAAAAAGACTAATATGCAAAATGTCGGCAAATAATATTATCAGAATTAATATGCAAAAACGGTATTAACTAATTTGAGGAGAAGTGCATGCAGCCCATTCCAGCGGATATTCTGATGCAATTTAACGCAGTTTTGACACAGAAGGCAGTGCCGTCCTCTTTGCATGAGGATTATCGGAAATGGCTCAAGTATTACCTTGATTTCCGGGTGAAGTATCCGCCGCCTGACATAAAGTCCGAACAGGTACGCCTGTTTATCGAAAAGATGCGCTCAAAAGGCAAGTCCGGAAAGGATTTATATCACGCCGCGCAGGCGTTGTCGCTCTTTTTCTCTCTGCAAGCCCGCAAAAAGCAGGCTGCGTCGCATGCCGAGCTCGTAAGAGAGGAACTCTCCGCCAGTACCATGACCAGTCATATGAAACGGAGCGCGGGGGAAAAGCGCTCGCTTGAACGAACTGCGGGAGGGGATGCCGTCTCGGCAGTCAGAGTTTCACCGGCCAACCGGCCCGGTAGGAAGTACGACGAGTGGTGGTGCCTGAGCAAGACGAAGTCGCCTGATTGGGACGGGGTAATCGATAAACTGGCAGGGGAGATAAAAACGCGACATTATTCGAGAAAGACGCTCAAAGCCTACGCGGACTGGTCCCGCAAGTTCCAGATCTATCTGAAGGACAAGCCGCCGGACGGCCTGTCAGCCGAAGACGTAAAGGCCTATCTTACCTATCTCGCTGTGCGTTGCAAAGTATCGGCATCGACCCAGAACCAGGCGTTCAATGCATTATTATTCCTGTTTCGGCATATCCTGAAGAAGGATTTCGGCGATCACAAGGACACCCCGCGGGCGAAGAAATCGAGTTACATCCCCGTTGTCTTGACGAGAAAGGAGGTAGATGCAGTGATCGGCCGGCTTGCGCCGCCTTATGATCTGGTCGTGAAGCTCCTGTACGGGTGCGGGCTTCGCTTGTTCGAGTGCCTGAAGCTGCGTGTGCAGAACTTCAATTTCGACGAAGAAGTGTTGACGGTCATGGACGGGAAGGGGAAGAAGGCGCGTACGGTGCCGATCCCTCAGTCGATCATGCAGGAACTGCTGGCGCAGCTTGAAGCGGTCAAACGGCTTCACGACGAGGACCTGAAGGCTGGATATACGGGAGTGTTCCTTGACGACGCTCTGGATAAAAAATACCGGAACGCCTCGAAAGATTTTATCTGGCAATGGTTCTTCCCACAGCAGAACTTGACGTTCCTGCAGGAGCAGAAGGAATTGCGGCGATATCACTTGAGCGATAAGGACGTGCAGCCGCAGCTGTACGAGGCGGTTCGAAAGGCAAGACTCACGAAGCGCGTGACGGCCCACACCTTCCGCCATTCCTTTGCCACGCATCTTCTTCAGGCAAATTACGACATCCGCACGATCCAGGAAATGCTCGGCCATTCCGACGTCAGAACGACGATGATCTATACGCATTGCGTGCCGAGCAAGACAGCGAAAGAACGGAAGAGCCCGCTGGATTTTTAAGTGGCGCGTCTGTCCGACTGCCGTGTTGTTGAACAGTTCCTGTCACCACCAGTGGATAGTGCTATAATTTCAGCAATTACAGTATTGCAGCGAACCTTTTTGGGGAATGACGTTATACGAGAAAAATGCACTTCCGCCCTGTCATACCCGCCCCTGCTTAAATCGTGCTGGGGCAGGCTCCAGCAGGTATCCAGTGGTTTCCCCAGGCTGATCTATATCCTGGATTCCCGTTTTCACGGGAATGACGAAAAAAAATTGAGGCAATCATAAAACGTTCACAGAAATCAGGAGACTTAAATGGATGGCACCAAATTTATTGACAAGGTACGGTCTGTTACCCGAGAACCATTAATGGCACAGGGGATCAGGGTTTTACAGGTGAATCTCGGATACCGGTGTAACATGGCGTGCACGCATTGTCATGTAAACGCAAGTGCCTCCCGTTCGGAATCAATGTCGCGAGAGATCGTCGAGGCCGTGCTCCGTGTCCTTCAAGACAACCCATTTGCTACCCTGGACATCACCGGGGGGGCCCCGGAGTTGAATCCTCATTTTCGGATGCTCGTTACCCAAGCGAGGCAGGCCGCGAAACGGGTCATTGTTCGAACGAATCTTTCCGTATTACTGGAAAAGGGGAATGAAGACCTTCCGAAATTTTACCGGAACCTTGGCGTAGAGCTCGTTGCTTCGCTGCCCTGCTATCTTGCGGAAAATGTAGACGCGGTGCGCGGCAGCGGCGCCTTTGACAGGAGCATCAGTGCCCTCCGCATCCTCAACGGGATGGGTTTCGGAAACGGGCCGGACGGTCGGTCGCTCACGCTGGTTTACAATCCCCGGGGGGCTTTTCTTTCACCCGCGCAAAGCGGCTTGGAAGCGGATTACCGGAGGGAATTAAAGAACCGTTATAATGTGACGTTCAGCCGCTTATTCGCCTTTACGAATATGCCGGTCGGCAGGTTTCGGGATGCACTGATCAGAAATGACAATCTCGAGATCTACCAGGAGATGCTTGCATCAGCGTTCAATCCGGCAACGCTGAACAATATCATGTGCCGTTCGCTGCTCAGTGTGGGATGGGACGGCAGGTTGTATGACTGTGACTTCAACCAGGCCCTCGGTCTTGGTTTGGACAGCAGCGTTCCCGGGCATATCCGGAATTTTGATTATGAACTACTCTCCCGGCGTGTTATTTCCGTAGACGACCATTGTTTTGGTTGCACGGCGGGGCAGGGGTCTTCGTGCGCAGGCGCGATGTCATTGAAGATGGTCACCAGCTGAAAACCATGAATCGTGAATCGTGAACCTGACAACCTGAAAAGTTACTGATAACGAAGGACACATGCATGGAACAGCATCCCTTAATTTTTCCTCAAGACGTCTATAATCAAACTCTCGTCAACAACGTCCATCCCGCGTCCTGGAAAAACCCCGAGCCTGCCCCGAGCTATAACCTGGTGGTGATCGGGGCAGGCACCGCAGGGCTGGTCACAGCCGCCGGGGCGGCAGGCTTGGGGGCAAAGGTCGCGCTTATTGAACGCCATCTTATGGGCGGCGATTGCCTTAATGTCGGCTGTGTCCCATCCAAGGGGCTCATCCGTGCAAGCCGCGCCGCACATGAAGTGAGGTCTGCCGGAGAATTCGGCGTAACCTGTGGCGGAAGTGTTTCGATCGATTTCGGCAAAGCTATGGAACGGATGCGGCGGATCAGAACCGGGATCAGTTCGCATGATTCCGTCGGGCGTTTCAGCAAAGAGCTCGGCGTCGATGTCTTTCTCGGCAAAGGAACATTCATCGGGCCTGACCGTATCGAGGTTGACGGTCTGAGCCTTCGCTTCAAAAAAGCCGCCATCTGCACCGGTGCGCGGGCGGCTGCACCGCCTGTTCCCGGAATAGAGGAGACGGGTTACCTCACCAACGAGAACGTATTCTGGCTGACGGAACTTCCCAAGAGACTTCTTGTTATCGGCGGCGGTCCCATTGGATGCGAGTTGTCCCAGGCCTTTGCCCGCATGGGAAGCAAGGTGACGATCATAGAGCCGATCCGGTCACCTGCTGATGCGGGAGGATGCGGATGCCGCAGAGATCGTCCAGCAGTCAATGCTGCGTGATGGCGTAACGCTCGCCCTGAACACGAAGATCATGAAGGCGGTCAAAAGGGGAACTGACAAGGTCATCACCCTGGAGCAGAATGGAAAGTCTCTGGAGCTCGCCGGAGACGAGATCTTGGTCGGCGTGGGAAGGACCCCGAACGTGGAAGGGCTGGGTCTTGAAGCAGCGGGGATCGTATACGATCCGAGGTCGGGTGTGAAGGTGAACGATATGCTTCGCACATCAAATCCGCGCGTGTACGCGGCCGGGGACATCTGCTTTCCCTACAAGTTCACGCACACGGCCGACGCTCTGGCCCGCATCGTGATCGCGAACGCGTTGTTCAAGGGCAGGCAGAAGGCGTCATCCCTCGTCGTCCCCTGGTGCACCTATACGGACCCGGAGGTTGCCCATGTGGGAATGTACGAAAAGGATGCCCATCACAAGGGGCTCGAGGTGACTACCCTGACAGTACCGTTTAGCGATATCGACCGGGCGCTGCTGGACGGCGAGACGGATGGGTTTGCACGGGTGCATCTGAAAAAGGGCAGCGATAAAATACTGGGTGCGACCATCGTCGCCCGGCATGCCGGAGAAATGATCAATGAACTGTCACTTGCCATTACCGCAGGGCTCGGTCTTTCGGCTATTGGAAAGACCATCCATCCCTATCCAACCCAGGCCGAGGCGATCAAGCGGCTGGCTGACGTATACAACCGGACGAGGTTGACGCCGTTCATCAAGAAGTTATTTACGACATGGCTGAAATGGCAGCGGTCGTAGGAGTATCAGACCGATCGGACTGATCGGTCTGATCGGACGGATGAAAAACAACAGGACCTGAAAAAGATGAAGCAAATCACCGCTGAAAACAAACGATTAGCGGACAACGCTTCGCATAAGGTCTTCTGGAAGAAATGGGGGCCCTACCTGAGCGAGCGCCAATGGGGCACGGTGCGCGAGGACTACAGCGCGGACGGCGAGCCCTGGGAGTATTTTCCTCACGACCACGCACGCTCCCGGGTGTACCGCTGGGGCGAGGACGGTCTGGGCGGCATCTCGGACATCAACCAGGACCTGTGTTTCTCACTTGCCCTCTGGAACGGCAAAGACCCGATCCTCAAGGAACGGCTTTTCGGATTGACCACCAAAGAAGGCAACCATGGTGAAGACGTCAAAGAGCTCTACTATTACCTCGACAACACGCCGACCCATTCCTACATGAAGTACCTCTATAAATACCCCCAGGCGGAGTTCCCCTATCAGGAACTCATTGGATACGAACAGGAGACGATCACGGCTCGACCCTGAATATGAGCTCATGGATACGGGCGTCTTTGCCGATAATAAGTATTTTGATGTTCTTATCGAATATGCCAAAGCCGATCCTGATGACATACTTGTCAAGATCAGCATTTTCAACCGTGGAAAGGACCGGGCTGCGATCACGATTGTGCCTACCTTGTGGTACAGAAATACCTGGGCCTATCGGGAAGATAAAGACGAGGCCTGATATCAAACTGAATGACACGGAAAAACGATGGAACATGTTGGAGTGCGTTCATGAAGATATGGGGTCGTATTATCTCTATGGCGAAAAAAGCGGCCTTGTGGTGTTCACGGAGAATGAAACGAACAGGGAGCGGCTGTTCAACCAGCCCAACGCGTCACCCTTTGTCAAGGATGCCTTTCACGACGCAGTCATTACCAGCGATCTTTCCTTGGTCGGCAACAGAAAAAATGGCACGAAGAGCGCTTTCGTGCATCGCCTTACTATTGCGGGAGGAGAGTCCGTCATCATCAAGCTGCGCCTCAGAAATGAAAAGATCGGGAAGGACCCCTTTGGGCACGAGTTCGATGATGTGTTCAAACAGCGCATCATCGAGGCGGACGAATTTTATTCCCAGTTCGTGCCTGATAGTCCGGTGAGCGATGTCATTTCGGTGCAGCGGCAGGCTTTTGCGGGATTGCTCTGGAACAAGCAGTACTATAACTACGAGCTGGATACATGGCTCTCCGGAGACCCCGGCCAGCTTCCTCCTCCGGAGAGCAGAAAAACAGGTCGAAACGCCGATTGGAAATATCTCTTTAATCGCGATGTGATCTCCATGCCCGACAAATGGGAATTTCCCTGGTATGCAAGCTGGGACCTCGCGTTCCATTGCGTCCCGTTCGCCATGATCGACCCTGATTTCGCGAAAAAACAGCTCATCCTCTTCACCCGGGAATGGTACATGCACCCGAACGGACAGCTCCCGGCCTATGAGTGGAACCTGGGCGACGTGAACCCGCCCATGCATGCATGGGCGGCTTTGAAGGTATACCAGATCGACAAGGAGCGGACCGGAAAGGGCGACATTGACTTTCTCAAACGGATGTTCCTCAAGCTCCTGCTCAATTTTACCTGGTGGGTCAACCGCAAGGACTCGGAGGGGAACAATATTTTTCAGGGAGGATTTCTGGGGCTCGACAATATCGGCGTCTTTGACCGCAGCAAACCGCTCCCCGGAGGCGGGCATATAGAGCAGGCCGACGGTACAAGCTGGATGGCGATGTATTCACTCGGCTTGATGGACATGGCGCTGGAGATCGCCCGGGAGGATGGTTCCTATGAGGATGTGGCTTCCAAGTTCTACGAACATTTCGTCCATATCGCGGAGTCGCTGAACCAGTTGGGAGAGCACGGGCTTTGGGACGAAACGGACGGGTTCTATTACGATGCCCTGCATCTGCCCGATGGAAGCGAGATCCCGCTCAAAGTCCGTTCCCTGGTGGGATTGACCTCGCTGCTCGCAGTTTCAGTGGTGCGAAGCGACGTTATGATCAACATGAAGGGCTTCATGAAGAGAATGGTATGGTTCAGAAATAACCGCAAGGACCTGGGCCGATGCATGGCAATGGAGGAACTCCGGGAAGGACATGACGTCCTGCTCTCGCTCGTGCCGAAAGCTCGGGTGGTCAGGATCCTTCAGAAGATGCTCGATGAGAACGAATTCCTGTCCCCGGGCGGCATCAGGTCCATTTCCAAGTATCATCAGGACAACCCGTATATCCTCCGACTTGACGGCATGGAGTACCGCGTCGATTACGAACCGGCAGACGCGAAAACGTCCCTGTTCGGAGGCAACTCGAACTGGCGCGGCCCGATCTGGATCCCTCTTAATTATCTCTTTATCGAAGCACTCAGGAAATATCACCGTTATTACGGCGATTCGCTCAAGGTGGAGTGTCCCACCGGTTCAGGGAACAGCATGAACCTCATGGAGGTTGCTGTAAAACTTGCCCAGCGAATGACGGCCATCTTTGCAAAAGATGACAAAGGCAGGCGGTTCATCCATGGCGAAGACCGCACGTACCAGCAGGACCCTATTTCAAGGACCTTATCAACTTCTATGAGTACTATCACGGAGATACCTGCAAGGGTCTCGGGGCAAGCCATCAAACGGGCTGGACAGCGCTCGTCGCCGAGATGATCGAGTGGTGCTGGTGTGCTTGAGAGGAAGAAAAGAAAAAGGCTTCTAATTCCAGATAGCAATCACGTTGATACGTATTTCCTCCCCTTCAAGGGGAGGATTAAGGTGGGGATGGGTTTCGAGAAATCAGTGGTAAAACCCATCCTCACCCAGCCTCTCCTTGAAGGAGAGGGGTTATAGTATCTGACTATATCGTCACATCTTAAAAATCCAGGTGATATTATGAACAGGAAAAAATTCTGGATTGTCATGATCATTGCAGTTCTGGTCGCACTTTTTATCTTTTTTGATCTCGGCAAATACCTGACCCTCGCTTCATTGAAGAGTAATCGCGATGCTCTGGTCGGGTTCCGCGAGAGCCATCAAATTGCGATGGTCGCGATCTTTATCGTCGCCTATATCGCGCAAACGGCGCTTTCCCTTCCCGGCGCGGCGATCCTCTCCCTCGCAGCAGGCGCCATATTCGGAGTTGTTATGGGGACACTGTACGTCAATATCGGCGCCACGATCGGCGCAGCCCTGGCATTCCTGGCGGCTCGCTATCTGTTCCATGATATGATCCAGAGCAAATTCGGACCCCGTCTTGAAAAAATCAACAGGGAACTCGAGACGCGAGGGCTTAACTACCTCCTGTTCCTCCGGCTGGTCCCGCTCTTTCCCTTTTTTTTGATAAACCTGGGAGCCGGTCTGACAAACATGCCTTTGAGGACATTCGTTCTCGGCACATTGGTGGGCATCATCCCGGGAAGTATCGTGTTCTGCAACGCGGGCGCCAGCCTTGCCACGATCACCAGCTTGAACGAGGTCGCTACGCCCCGGGTGCTCGGGTCCTTTGCCTTGCTGGGATTATTCGCTCTCGTTCCGGTGCTCTATCAGAAGTTCAAACAAAAGCGGGAAGGAGCATGAAACGATGAAGGTTGCAATTGGAGCCGATCACGGCGGCTTCGCGCTCAAGACGGAGTTGGTGATATACTTAACACAAGCCGGTCACATCCTCCTCGATCTGGGAACCTTCAGCAGCGCAGCCGTGGACTATCCGGACTATGCCCGTGTAGTTGCCGAGGCCGTGCGCGGACGCAACGCTGACCGCGGTATCCTGATCTGCGGAAGCGGTGTGGGTGCCTGCGTTGCGGCGAACAAGTTCCCCGGTATTCGTGCGGCTATCTGTCATGACACCTTTTCCGCCCGCCAGGGTGTTGAGGATGATAATATGAATGTGCTCTGTCTCGGGGCGCGGGTGATTGGAACGGAACTTGCGAACGAGCTCGTCCGCACATTCCTTGCCGCACAGTTTTCGAACGCGGAGCGGCACGTGAGGAGATTGGGCAAGGTTTCGGCAATTGAGGACGAGTTTATGAAAGATGAATGAACCTTCGGTCCACAATTGAAATGAAAATACCAAAAAAGGCATCTCTGCGAGAAATATTTCCCTCATTCTTATGAGATTTTGATTTATGGGTCTTCCGGGTTTTGTGTGGGTGGCGTTTATCTGTCCTTAAGTCAGCTCATGTCACGATCTGATTTTTTTTCTGCACCCCAGTTCACAGCTCCGCGCAGGGCATGATTGCCGGTACTGATAACAAGCCTTTTCGAGCATCGCAGCACTTCCCCTCGTCCGGGGAACGGCCTCGGCCGTGTCTGCCTGGCTTTGTTACAGCATCGGTCTATTCTACCTAACCATGCTTGTGCGCGAACCTGTTCATGGGATGCAGGGGCTTCTGGAAAGGCAAGGATATAAGTCTTTCCCAAACCCAATAGAGGTTAATTCTCCACTTGGTGGGGTAAGGCTTGATATTGCCTTCCCCCTGCGTCGGGCAGCTCTGACGCGAAAGACGCGCATAGCAATGCTGCACAGATCGTAGTTGCGAGTACAAGACAAGGCAGACACGGCCGAGCCCTTTTTAAAGGGCGAGGGTGGAGTGATGCGAGTCCTGGAAATCAGGGTGCGTATTGCATATATGCCCGGCATGCTGCGCGGCCGAGTGATGAGCTACCCAAAAAAAATAATGCACATGTGGGACAAGTGCCGACTAAGATACACATCAGAAAACAGATTGTTAATGAAGAATAAATAGCGAGACTTGCAATTAAGTGACCCACATTAAAGTCAGAAGAGCCTGATTTATTTAATGAAGAGGAGATCATCATGAAACTCGGATACATCGGCCTGGGGAAAATGGGGGCCAACATGGTGGAACGGCTTCTGGAAAAACGCCACAGGGTCGTGGTATTCGACCGGAATGCCGATGCAATGACAGCGGCTAAGAAAAAAGGTGCGCAGACCGCTGATACTTTGGCCGAGCTCGTAGCTGCCGTATCGTCGCCTCGCCTGCTCTGGATCATGGTGCCATATCAGGCGGTTAACGCGGTATTAGAGGAGCTTTCCCCGCTTCTTGACAAGGGCGATGTCGTGGTCGATGGAGGCAACTCACCGTACAAGGAATCGATCCGTCGTTCGAAGGAACTGGAGGCCAGGGGCATTGACTTTCTCGACGTGGGCGTGAGCGGTGGCCCGGCGGGTGCACGGAACGGCGCCTGTATCATGGTGGGCGGCGGGAAAGGGGTCTTTCAGAAGTTCGAAGCATTGTTCCGCGACCTCTCAGTACCCGATGGCTATGGATACATGGGCAAGACCGGCGCGGGCCATTTTGTGAAAATGGTCCATAATGGTATCGAATATGGCATGATGCAGGCCTTGGCAGAGGGGTTTGCAATCATGAAGGCATCCGATTTCGGGCTTGAGCTCACCAGGATCACCGATGTTTACAATCACAAGAGCGTGATCGAATCGCGTCTCGTTGGCTGGCTGCAGAGCGCCTTTCAACAGTATGGAGAAGACCTTGCCGATATCTCGGGGTCGGCTGCCCAGAGCGGAGAAGGGATGTGGACTGTCGAAGCAGGGAAGGAACTCGGTGTTCCTACGCCGGTCATTCAGGGTGCCCTCGAGTTTCGCTCACGGTCCCAGAACAATCCGAGCTATACAGGCAAACTTATCTCGGCGATGCGGAACCAGTTCGGTGGTCACGAAGTGAAAGTGAAAAAATGATTGGATTCAAGCTTTGATGCAATCGTAACAAGGCATCTTTTCACCACGGAGACGCGAGAGACACGGAGAAATACATATAGACTATTAATGGATTTTCTCTGCGCATCCGCGTCTCTGCGGTTACATCTTGATTCTTTGAGAGATCATGAACATCGGGAGAACATCAATGGCAGATATTCATAAATTGGAAAAGATCGCAAAATTGATCCGCTACTGGAGCCTGGTCTCGACAACGGAAGCAGGCTCAGGACATCCTACCTCATCCCTCTCTGCTGCCGACCTGATGACCGGTCTTCTGTTCGGCGGCGCGTTTCGCTTCGATGCGGATAATCCGAAGCACCCGAACAATGACCGGCTTATTTTTTCCAAGGGTCATGCATCGCCTCTCTTTTACGCTCTCTGGCTCGCGGCCGGGAAGGTGACCGGGCAGGAGATGATGACCCTGCGAAAATTCGGCAGTCCCCTGGAAGGCCATCCGACACCGGCGTTCACCTATACCGAAGCGGCAACAGGCTCGCTCGGTCAGGGGCTTTCGATCGGCGTGGGTATGGCGCTGAACGCAAAGTATCTCGACAAACTTCCCTATCGCACCTATGTGCTTCTGGGCGACAGCGAGATGGCCGAGGGCTCGCAGTGGGAGGCCATGGAGATCGCCGCGTATTACAAGCTTGACAACCTTGTCGGTGTCCTCGACGTGAACGCGCTTGGACAGCGCGGGGAGACCATGTACGGCCACGACCTGGATGTATATAAGAAAAAAGTCTCTGCCTTCGGATGGGAGCCGATCGTGATCGACGGACATCATTTGCCGCAGATCCTTACTGCCTATGAACAGGCCGGGCGGGTAAGCGACAAGCCGGTCATGATCATCGCAAAGACCGAAAAGGGGAAAGGCGTATCGTTCATCGAGGGCAAGAACGGCTGGCACGGCAAGGCGCTCAAAAAGGACGAGCTCCTTCGAGCGCTCGAAGAGCTTGGCCCGCTCGACATAACGGTCCGCGGCGAGATGCAGAGGCCCGAAGACCTCAAGCCGGAGAACCGGAAAACTGAGAAGGCCAAACCGCTCTCGTACGCCGGAGACAAACCAGTGTCCACGAGGCATGCCTATGGCACGGCGCTTGAGAGGCTGTACCCACAGTACCCTGATATTGTCGTGCTTGATGCAGAGGTCAGCAACTCGACCTTTGCCGAGATATTCAAGAAGACCTGGCCCTGACCGGTTCTTCGAGATGTATATTGCCGAGCAGAATATGGTGGGCGCCGGCCTCGGCCTCTCTCTCCGGGGAAAGGTCGCCTTTGTCTCGACGTTTGCCGCGTTCCTTACGCGCGCGTTCGACCAGATACGGATGAGCCAGTACTCTGATTCGAACATCAAGTTCTGCGGGTCCCATGCCGGCGTATCGATCGGGGTGGACGGCTCTTCGCAGATGGGTCTTGAGGACATCGCCATGTTCAGGACCATCCAGAACAGCGTGGTCCTCTATCCATCGGATGCGGTGTCCGCCGAGAAACTGGTCGAAGAGGCGGCAAAGCATAAAGGGATCGTGTATCTTCGTACCACGCGCGAGGACACGCCGATCATTTACCGGAATGACGAGGTGTTCCGCATCGGCGGCAGCAAGGTGCTGAAGAGGAACCCGAAGGATGTTGCGACCGTGGTCGCGGCGGGGATCACGCTCCACGAGGCCCTTGCCGCATATGAAGAATTGAAAAAGGACGACATCTTTATCGGTCGTGATAGACCTGTACAGCATCAAGCCGATCGATGTCCAGACGCTCACCAAGGCCGCGCTCGACACGGGGATGATCATTACCGTGGAAGACCATTTCGCCGAAGGAGGGATCAACGAGGCGGTCAGGAGTGCACTGGCCGGCGTTCCCGTCGCTATACATTCCCTGGCAGTGCGAAACATGCCGAAGAGCGGGCAGCCGAGGGAACTTCTTGAGTATGAAGAGATATCGAGAAAATGCTATCATAAAAAAAGTAAAGGAGGTTCTATGAGACCGAAAAACATGAATGCAAGGCTTTTTCTGGACGGCGGGAACCAGGAAGAAACGAAGGCAGTGCTCAAACAGATCGGGTTCCTTGACGGACAGACCACGAACCCCACGCTCATCTCGAAGAACCCGGAGGCCCGGAAGCGGCTGGAGCAGGGGAACAAATTCAGCAGGACGGAGATATTCACCTTTTATCGCGGTGTCGTCAATACTCTTTCGGGTCTCATGCCGAAGGGTTCGATCTCCATCGAGGTCTATGCAGATGCCAAAACATCGGCCGAAGAAATGCTTAAGCAGGGCAAGGAGATGTTCACCTGGATCCCGAACGCGCACATAAAGTTCCCCACGTCGCGGGAAGGACTGAAGGCGGCGCAGCAGGCTGTCAAGGCAGGCCTTCGGGTGAATATGACGCTGGTATTCTCCCAGGAACAGGCCGCTGCGGTGTATGCGGCAACACAGGGCGCGAAAAAAGGGCAGGTCTTTCTCTCGCCCTTCATCGGCCGGCTTGATGACCGGGGAGAGAACGGCATGGACCTGATCGCCAATGTCATCAGGATGTACCGAAAGGGCGACGGTCATGTGGAAGTGCTGACCGCGAGCGTCAGGAGCATTGATCATTTTCTGTATGCGCTCAAGCTCGGCTCCGACATTATTACCGCGCCATTTGAAATGATCAAGGTGTGGGGGGAGAAGGGGCTGCCCATCCCCGGCAACGAGTACCACTATGACACGAAAGGACTGAAGCCGATCCCGTTCAGCGAACTCGACCTTTCCAAATCATGGGAATCCTTTGATATCCATCATGACCTTACGGACAAAGGAATGGAGAAGTTCTCCGCGGACTGGAACGCGCTCATAAACATGAAAAGCGCTTAGACACTGAAGAGGCGGATTAACATCCATAAAATTGGATACTAAAAGAATTATTTTTCTGTTGACCCGTCACCGGATAGGGGAATCATTTATAAAATCCGTTGTTATCCGAATCGCATCAGTGTAAATACGTGTCAAGTGTCTTTCTTGGGATAAAATGATATGGAAAAAACGAAACCGCTCTATAAGACCGTGAATAACTGCGAGATCGAAGTCCCGAAGCCCTGTTGCCTGGTCATATTCGGAGTCTCCGGCGATCTCGCAAGGCGCAAACTGCTGCCTTCTCTATACCGTCTTTATGCCAGCGGGATGTTGCCGGAAAGGTTTTTCATTCTCGGGACGAGCAGGACAGATATCGGTACGGAACGTCTTCGCGAAATCATGCTCGATGCAGTCAAGGAAGCTATGCCAGGGACGTTCGACCAGAAGGCCTGGAATGCGTTTTCCGCGATGCTCTATCACTCGGCCTTCGACTACAGTGATATTGCGGCCTACGGCCCGAAACTGCGCGATATCCTCCCGGCGTTGGAACTCAAGCACCAGACCGTCGGATCGCGCATATTTTATCTCTCCGTTCCCCCGACCGTGTACGAGGATGTCATTCGGAATCTTGGTACAGCGGGACTTGCGCGGGAAGAAACGGGAAGCAGCAGGATCGTGATCGAGAAGCCATTTGGACGCGATCTCGAGTCAGCTCACAAGCTGAGTATGGTCCTTCTCGCGCATTTTCAGGAACGCCAGGTCTTTCGCATCGACCACTACCTGGCAAAGGAAACGGTCCAGAATATCCTCATGTTCCGGTTCGCCAATTCAATCTTCGAGCCGCTCTGGAACCGGCGGTACATCGACCATGTACAGATCACCGCTGCCGAGACGCTTGGTGTGGAGCACCGGGCAGGATACTATGAACAGTCGGGCGTACTCAGAGACATGTTCCAGAATCATATGTTCCAACTGCTCGCCGTTATAGCCATGGAGGCGCCGCCTGCGTTCGAAGCAGACCTCGTGCGGGACGAAAAGATAAAAGTATTCCGATCCATTCGCCCATTCCCGCTCGATCGCCTGAATGAGCAGATTGTTGTCGGGCAATACGATAAAGGAATGATCAGGGGAGCGCCGGTCATCGGCTACCGGGAGGAACAAGGGGTGTCCGGAAGGTCGATTACTCCTACATTTGCCGCATTGAAGGTTTTCATCGACAACTGGCGGTGGAATGATGTGCCCTTCTATCTAAGGTCCGGCAAGAGGCTCGCGGAGAGAAAGACGGAGATCGCCATTTATTTTAAGCCTGTCCCGCACTCCCTGTTTCCCGGGACCGTGGGCGGCCCCATCGATCCCGATACCCTCGTGCTGCGGGTACAGCCGGACGAGGGTATGAGCCTGACGTATCAGATCAAATCACCCGGTTCAAAGATATGCCTCGATCCCGTGGTGATGGACTATACCTATCCGACAGGAGTGGAACTGGATGCGTACGAATGGGTCCTGCTCGATTGCATGCTTGGCGACCACATGTTGTTTACCAGACAGGATGGAGTGGAACAGGCGTGGTCTTTGCTTACACCGGTGATCGAACAGCTCGAAACCGGATCATCAGGGGACATTCCTCACTATACGGCGGGATCATCCGGACCAATCGAGGCATTGCGGTTGATTGAAAAAGACAGCCGCACCTGGAGACCTTTGTGAACAGTGATCCACATCAGAAGGTCTCGATATTTCCGGATATCGAAGCGCTGAGCCGCGCAGCAGCAGAACGCTTTGTTTCCCTCTCGAAAGCCGCTGTTCGTTCGCGCGGGAGGTTTGCAGCAGCCCTTTCGGGTGGCTCCACTCCGCGCCGTCTCTATTCTTTCCTTGGATCTTCGCCTTATGGTGAGAACATCGATTGGAAGAGGGTACACATTTTCTGGGTAGACGAGCGCTGTGTCGCCCCCTCGCACAGGGACAGCAATTATAAGCTTGTCGCAGATGAGCTGCTGTTAAAAGCCGCGATCCCGGAGGAGAACATTCATCGCATTCTCGGCGAAGAGGAGCCCGGACCTGCAGCTGCAGGATATGAAGAGGAACTGCACAGCTTCTTCGCCCCTTCCCGCAATCCGGTCTTTGATCTCGTGATCCTGGGGGCAGGCGTCGACGGACATACGGCATCTCTTTTCCCGGGATCGTCATTGCTGCAGGAGAGGACAAGAGCTGTTGTCCCCGTTTATCGTGAGAAACCCGAGATTAACCGTGTGTCCCTTACGCTGCCGGTTTTGAACAGGGCGGCTAACATTCTCTTTCTGGTCTCAGGCATCGACAAGGCCGACATCGTGTATGAGGTCCTCGCAAACGGGAATCGGAAGCAATACCCCGCAGGACGTGTACAGCCAACCGATGGCGAACTGTCCTGGTTTATTGATAAGGCGGCTGCTTCGAAGATCCCACCGTGGCCTGAAAAGTGATGTCGATCTCCTTTATTTGATGGAAGTCAATAATGAGCTGGGAGAACCTTGCCGGCATCTCCTCGGAGATGACCCAGGACCTGCTGAAAGTCGGGCATCCGTGAAGATACTGATATATCTTTGTATCCTCCATCATGCGTCTCGCGAGTGTCTGATTGAGGGGTGGAAGCCTTATAGTATAGTCATTCATTGCCAGGGGGGAGCGTTATGATCGCCAGGTCGATCGAATGCGGTATGAGGTTGATATTTCGATAAGCCTCGATCCCCTGTATCGCCTCACTGTCGGAGTTTACGGGGAAAACCACCCTTTGAATCCCTTGCCGATGAGATTTCTGAAGACATGGTATCCCAATACCTTCTTGTCTTCACTTGCGCCGAGAACAGCTATCCTGCGGGGATTAAAAAAGGCATCGAGATTCTTGATCGACATATTAACCTCGCCTGAAATTATGACATCCGGTGATGACACATATGATTTGAGTATATCAAAGCCTTCGTATTATTGCTGAAAACAGAACAGCCGTCATGTAGTTCACATGACGGCTGTTCTCTCGATATATGATCACCATGCCTTGGACTGATTGCATCCCGCTACTTGATCTTCTTGATGAACTCCTCCACGGGCAGGGCGGGGAGGGTAGTCATTTGGACCGACCCCCGTGCGCCTATCTCGACGGACATCTTCATGACCGTCTCATTATCCGGCGCCTCGACGATGTTCAAAAAGTCGTAGGAACCAAGCAGTGCATATTGTTTGTGGATCTTTACACCCATGGCCTCGATCTCCTTGTTCACTTCGATGATGCGTCCCGGCTTCTGTTTGATGGTCCTGCGGCCTTCGTCGGTCAAGTTGCTCAAGATCACATAGTACGGCATCTTTCTTCCTCCTTTAAATTAACAGATTTTAGCGAAAGTAAGCCTTTAGAATTAGGGGTTGCTTTCTTTTGTAATTACATTATAGCGTCTTTTTTGTTTCTCTGCGGATATTGGCGCGCGGCTATTTTTTTTTGCCCGGGGGTTAATTGCAAACCGTCAGGAATTTTCAGCTCGCGAAATGATTTTGTTCGCGCACTCCTTCCTGTTAGGCGCACGAGTTATAACATGCGGGATGGTTTTTTAATATCTACTTGCCTTTACCGCCTGATTGTGATATAGATTGATCAAAGAGAGATGTCTTTCGGTACTCGTTTATGAAGCAGCGAAAAGGCAAGGGCAAAAAGCAGCGGCTATTAACGAATACAAGTACAGCAAAGACCGCGTGCGGCACTCTGTCATACATAGCAGAATGCAGGGGTACGCAGCAGAAGGACGCGTCGATGCGCTGGGCAGCGCCTCCCGACGAAAATAACAGGCTCGTAAGAACGTAACCCGCCGACAAATGATCGTGGCGGGTTTTCTGTTTTTGGGCAATTCAACAGAAAAGAGGTTTCTCAATAATGTGCGACTTAAATGCGTATGTATTAAAACAGGGGAAAGAAGAATTGCTGCTGGAATCGGTGAACCATGTGCGTGTTGAGAACGGCGAAGTGGTAGTGCGGAACCTGTTTGGCGAAGAAAAGAAGGTGCGCGGCCAGGTGCGTGAAGTTTCTCTGGTCAAGAACCGCGTTATACTAGAGCAGGTTTGAGGGAGTGTATCAACGGCATCCTTAACCTGATGAAATGAGAGTAAGTTCACGCCTCCTCAGAGCATTTTGACCCGCCACAATCTGTATTTTGTGAAATCCGAACTCCTCTTCAAGCTTTTTAATATTGGACCGTTTCTGACCGATCGCGGCAGAAAGGTCTTTTGGGTTTACCTGAAAAGTCACCCTGCCTGTTTTCCCCGTGCAATTGCGCACCGCGCACCGCATCTTATCCAATAGGATCGAAGATTCCACCAGTTGTCTGAATGCCGGATGATAGGGCCCGGTTATGATCGTGCCGGGTTTTTCCAGTTCCTCGGTCGGTTGCAGCCCGATCCGTATCACGTCGATTCCCGCCAACTCGAATCTTTCGAGAGCTTCACGGCACAATGCAACAGCATCATGAAGAGAGAGCGGCATGTAGCGAGCTGACGCATACAGGTCTTCGAGAGGCGTGTCCTTGATCACAAGAGCGGGATAGATCCTGACAAAATCAGGCTTGAGTGCAATGACCGTGTCGATTGTTCTTATGAAACTATCAGCAGAATCACCGGGCAATCCAGGCATCAGCTGAAGGCCGATCCGAAAGCCATCGGATTTTATCAGGCTTACCGCGTTCACCGTATCGGTTGCGGTGTGACCACGGCCGGAGCGTGCAAGTACCACATCATCCATGGACTGGACGCCGAGCTCAATGGTGGTGACGCGATATTCCTTGAGCAGTGCAAGGATCTCGTTGGTGATGCAATCGGGCCTGGTGGAGAGACGGATGCCCGCAATTTGACCTGTGTGAATGAAGGGTTGGACAGCGTTGAGATATGCCCTCTGCGTTTCAAACGGAAGGGCCGTAAAGCTGCCGCCGTAAAATGCCACGTGTGCGGGGTTGTCCGAGCTGCTGATGGCGAGATACTCGGTTATCTTCTGAGGGATTGCCAAGGGTGCGACCGGCTTTGTTTGGCCGGTAATGTTCTTCTGGTTGCAGAACACGCACTGGTGGGGGCAGCCGGAATGAGGGATAAAGAAGGGAATGATCATGCCCGCATTGTACCGAAAAAAACAATAGTCAGCCAGTGTTAAGTGGAAAACCTCTGAGCAGCGCGTGCCCGTGCCTTGGCGGCCTCTTCTTCACGGTTCCTGGGCAATGCGTTAGTCTCAAGCGAGCTCAGAAGTTTTCTGGAAACTGCCGCTACCTCGTCAACGGCCGTAACGAATGCAGCTTCGTTGGCTTTCGACGGTTTGTTGAAGCCGCTCACTTTTCTCACGAATTGCAGTGCGGCCGCACGAATCTCCTCGTCCGTCACGGGCGGTTCGAAGTTGAACAGGGTTTTGATGTTTCTACACATAAGCGTTACCTCCATGTTCAGAGCTACACAACACGCGGCTGACCCGTCGGGCAGGTTTATCGCCCGGTCGGAGTCGAGTCGCTTGTTAGCGGGTTTTGATCATGCTCGCCTACGAAATTGCATGTACTCATGGATCATTTTAAATAAATCCAATCTGCAATTTTCGCGACAACTTCTTTTTCCAAGCCATTAAAGCCATGATAAGCTAATGCCTCGCAGGGATCGCCGCGATTTTCACCTCCCCTAAAGGTAACGAGTTCTTTCCTCTGTGCGCCATCTAATTTTTTCATAAGACCCGAAGTTCCGCTGAACGAACAATGCTTGCATCCGTCTTGTTCGTGGTGAATTACCAGAACAGGAATAAAGATTCTTTCCAGTGGCATTTCTGGCACAGCACGCCCTTTGTCATCTGACAATATTGTTGAGGTTAACACCAAACCATCAGGACCACCCTGACTGACACTCAGTTCTGTAGCGACAAATGCTGCAGATTGAGTTCCCCGACTCGTACCGATCAGCCAGACGGGTACATCGTCTTGCTGTTTAAGCCATGCAATCACCGCCTTGATATCCGCAACATGTTCGGGTTTCTGACGGAATCCCTTGAGTGCCATTCTTTGACGATCAGAAGGCGCATCAATAACAGCCACAGACAATCCCCTGTCTGCGAAAATGTGCCGTGTCCGCACTAAGAAGTTGTTGCTCAAATATCGTATGCTCCCATTTTGTGATATTTCAAGCCCTCCATCCCCACCGGCAAACAGTATGACCGCGGCTTTAGGCTTTTCCGGTTTTAAGAAGAGGAATCGTTGTGTTACACCGGATCGGGTAGGGATATCGATGACGCGATCTGAGAACTGACCAAAGGCAGCCTGCCAAAATCCGAGGGAAACAGCAACAAGCATGAATACAAATATTCGTTTCATAAGACCTCCCAGTTTAACGCGCGGTCAGGGGCGTGTAGTCTGCGTCCCTCGACCAGCATGCTGGAATCATCTCGTCAATCATTGCACGCTGGGTATCAACGTGGCCTATATTCATTCTATCTAAGAGGCTGGTGCGGGATCAGGGCCACCACAGATACATGAAGGAGACCCCGGGCTGCATCATCTCTCCCATATTTATCGATATCAGGTTCACTGAATACAGGTTTGCCCTGTATTCACCCGGCCTGAAGTATGTTACGACCTTCGCTTGCTCGAGGCCTGCCAGCTTCTTTACCTGGTCAACGGCGTCGTCGAGATAGCCGATATTGTCGATAAGACCCGAGGCTTTGGCCTCCTGGCTCGTGTAAATGCGGCCATCGGCAAGCTTATTCACGACATCCGGCGACAATGATCTCCCCTCGATAACGGTATCCACAAACCGTTTTTGGAGGCTGTCGATCACGCCCTGGAAGATGCTCCGCTCTTCAGGCGAGAGTGTACGGAATGGAGACCCCATCCCTTTTTTATCTCCGGATGCGATCTCATCGGTCTGGACCCCGATCTTCTGCATCAAGCCGGTAGCGTCAATGCGGAACATGATCACGCCGATACCGCCGGTCACACTCGTGGGCTGCGCCGTTATCCGGTCCGCTGCCAGCGCCGTATAGTAGGCCCCCGAGGTTCCCATGTCCATGAAGTGCGCAATTACCTTCACCCCGGTGTCCTGTTTGAATTTTTTGATCTCGTGATAGAGCATATCCGAGGCAGTAATCCCGCCGCCGGGGCTGTTGATCCGGAGCACGAGAGCTTTTACCTTCTTGTCCGACCTGGCTCGGTCCAGTTCTTCACGCACCCGGGCAAGGAGCCCGGGGCCTTTTTTGTCTCCGAGCAGCGACCCAGTCTCCTCACCGCTGATGAACCCGCTGATGTCGAGGAGGAGGATCTTGTCCCTGCCTTCACCCGAGATCATCCGCTCGGTAAGAGGCTGGATTTCGTCGCTGATGGATACCTTGAACACTGTGCAGCCGACGAGCATACTCACCAGTGCAAGTACAAGAACAATAACTAATATTTTTCTCATAACGTCACCTCTGTCGCGTAGTGATTTTTCGCCTAAAAATAATTTCGAAAGACTGCCGAGCTCAACGACGAGTTCACACGCCGCGTAGCGGACAACGTGGAACGATTTGTTAATTATTTCTCATTTTCCCCGGGTTTGCAACTTCGATTCGATAGCACGGGGATCACGGGCACCATGGAAAAGGCCGGTTACGATAATTTGATTGTCGTTGATTATGAAATAGATTGCGTAAGGGAATCGCCGGAGCAGGCAACGTCTGAAGTCGTGGTGAACTTTCTGGTAAATGTGGGGGGTTCTGGGAATATCCCCGACACAGGCATAAAACATTCGAAGAAACTCTTCACCAAGTCCCGGCGATTTCAATTCATACCACGAATATCCGTTGGTAGCATCATCTTCGACTTCTGGCAGAAAGCGAAGGGTGTATGTCATTTCCTTTTTTCTACTCTCGCCTTGAGATCATCAAGAGACAGGAGGGTGCCGGGCGCAGATTGAAATCGTTTATACCGTTTGTCGAGTTCGGCTTTGTGACTTTCTGGTACAGGTATGGAAGCCTCATCAGCAGAGATATTGTCCCAAAGATCTTCAACCAGCAGAATCTTTTCAGGTGTACTTAATTTTGATATTTCGGGAAGGTCTTTAACGCGCATACTTTTGTCTCCTTTTGTGGCGACTGATATAATCTTATCATTTTGATTGAAAATTTACAACGGACATTAATGTTCAGTACGAGCACGGTATCTATTTGATCGTAGGAGTACATTGGGGACATTGTGTCCTTTGCGTCAATTACACGTAGGACACAACGTCCCCGAATTCTCCCATTGCCTGTCAGACCTACCAACTCTTATCGTTTTTCAAATATCTCTTGCGACAAAGTACCATCAGCCACGCGTGTGACAGGACCTGTCATCGTGATACGAAACTCATTATCTATGGATATCTCGATGTTGCCGCCAGGCATATGGACTGTGATTTGGGAATCACATAATCCCAGTTTTCGCGCTATGGCGGCTGACGCACAACTGCTGCTGCCCGAAGCCAGAGTATAACCCGCTCCTCGCTCCCATATCTCGATCTGGATGTTCTTACGGTCTAAAACCTTTAAGAATTGTACATTCGTTCGATTTGGGAATAAAACATGATTTTCCAGCAATGGACCGTATTGCTTCGCCAATGATGGAGATATGTCGTCAAGTGGAATGACGCAATGGGGATTGCCGATGGTTGCGCCGCAGAACAGAAAGGTCCTATCGCCTGCCGTGATCTGTTCGCCCAACACCTCACGAGGTCCGCCTGCAACGGGAATGTCTTCGCTTCTGAAACTCACCTTGCCCATCTCTACCCGTACAGAAGTGCCGGTGTTCAGAATATTTGCTTGAACAATGCCGCCCTTCGTTTCGACAGAAAAGGGCTCATCACCGACCAATTTATAGTCCCATAGATAGCGGCAAAAAATACGAAGGCCATTTCCGCTTTTTTCTGCCTCACTCCCATCAGGATTAAATATTCGAAGTGAGAAAGACGCTTTTGAAGATGGTTGCGGTCCAAACAAAATTCCGTCTGACCCGATGCCAAAATGTCGGTCGCAAATGGTCTTTATCTGTTCGGGCTTAAGCGTGACAGGCTCGTCCTGGTTTCTTGGATCGAGAACCAGATAGTCGTTTCCTAAAGCATGGTATTTGGTAAATTTCATACGGGATTAACACACGCCTTGAGAGGCGTAAAATTTATGAGCGGCCTTCTCAAAGGCGTTGTTATCAATTATTTATCCCTCATTGGTGAATGCATTATTCCCAAATAAAATTACATCGTAATCCATTGCTTTCATAGTTTCCGAATTTGCTGCACGATCCAGATCTTTTCTATAGGTTTCATCAATTTTCCCCCATTGTTTTTCTGACATTGAATTTTGAACAGTTATGAGGCGTTCAGCTTTGTTGACAAAATAGTCCCAAAATCCAGAAGGAAGTACATAATGTTTTGATCCAAACACTCCTTCTTTTACATGCAATTTGGATTCTTTCCATTCCCGTGGATAAGGCATTTCAATGAAACCTACAAGTACAATACGACCCATTTTTGAATACACATAAGCAGCCTTATCACCAGAATGGACAGTATCGATATCCACAGTTCGAAAAATGTATCTGTTGATATTAGGTGGCATATCTGGGTAGGTGAACCTTTCAATACGATCAAATGGTAGCATATGCTGCTCAAATCTTGATGGGTGGGGGATTTCTCCCAATAAAAAACTTTTCCAATAGGATAACGCAATTTTCGCCTTCTCTTGAAGAGCAGGGGGAAAATGTGACAAATCCATTTCATTGATGAAAAAAGATAAAACCCGACAAGAAACAGATACTGCGAATTTAAGCATCCAAGGGCCGTAATTGAAATTATTCGCTACCCCTTTGTTTAAAGGGTGAAATATTGAATTTGCGAATTCTGTTTCCCAAGAATTGAAGAGTCCTTCACACGTATCACAAAGAAGATAAGACTTGTGACCATCTTGCGATCTTAGATTTGGCGCTCCGCCAAATCTTATATGTCCGGTTCCAGACGAAGTTTTCAACCATTTGTATACAAAGCTAGGGATGATATGACTTTCTCTCAATTCTCGGTTTTTGTCACAAAGTTGGCATTTAGCTATCATTTTATACCCACTGCGTCCCGAGCAAAACGATCAAGGAAATAAAGAGCCCGCTAGATTTCTGACACATACGTAACAAGTCCAAAAAGGTATCGTTGCGGGCAGGGAAGATGTTCTACGAGAACATCCGGATAGCGAGGGTGTTTCTGATTTTCAGTGGTTTGTTTTCTCGGAGAGCATCGCCAGCGCTTCCTTGGCAGCTCGTTGTTCGGCTTCCTTCTTGTTCTTTCCTATGCCGCGGCCGGAAAGCTGTCCCTTGATCCATACTTCCATCTCGAACTGTTTCTGATGATCGGGGCCTGTCTCGGATACAATGCGGTATTCAGGAAGCTGTTTGAGGCGCTCCTGGCAGAACTCCTGGAGCTCGGTCTTATAATCAAGCGATCCGCCGGATGTGCTGGTCTTCTTTATGGCCTCCTCAAAAAGACGGATAACGAGCGACTCTGCGGCATCTTTGCCGGCATCCTGATAAACGGCTGCAATGAGGGCCTCAAGACAGTCGGCAAGGAGCGAATCCTTGTTCCTTCCGCCGGTCTGATCTTCCCCTTTGCCGAGCAGAAGAAAATCGCCGAGCCTGATCGCGCGGGAAACGGCGGCGAGGGCGGGCTCGCTCACGACTGCCGCCCTGAGCCTCGAGAGGTCGCCTTCGGTTGAGTCAGGGCAGGTCTTCATCAGATATTCGCTGATGACGAGACTGAGGACGGCATCGCCGAGGAACTCCATCCGTTCATTATGATAGGGGACCCTGTTCTCGTTCGCGTAGGACTTGTGAGTGAGCGCGCGTTCGAGGAGCTCCGCGTCGTTGAAGGTATACCCGATTCGCTGCTGGATGTCCGAGAGGGGAGGCATCTTATTTCCGGAATTTGCGGAAGATCAGACAGGCGTTCGTGCCGCCGAAGCCGAACGAGTTGGACATGGCAACGTCCACCTGAACCTTTCTGGCCGTGTGCGGGATATAGTCCAGATCGCACTCCGGATCAGGGTTATCAAGGTTGATCGTTGGCGGAAGGACGCCACGATCCAGCGCAAGAACGGAAATGACGGCTTCAACACCTCCGGCAGCGCCAAGCAGATGGCCGGTCATCGATTTCGTGGAACTTACCGGTATTTTATAGGCAGTATCGCCGAACACGGTCTTGATGGCGATGCTTTCAAGCTCGTCGCCGTACTTGGTGGAGGTGCCGTGGGCGTTGATATAGCCCATGTCCGTAAGGTGCGATCCCCGCGTCCTTGATCGCCATATTCATGCACCGCGCGGCTCCCTCGCCGTTCGGCGCGGGTGAGGTTATATGATAGGCATCGCCCGAGGCGCCGTAGCCGATCACCTCCGCGTAGATGCGGGCGCCGCGTTTGAGCGCTGATTCCATTTCTTCGAGGACCACGATCCCGGCGCCTTCACCCATGATGAATCCGTCGCGCTCGGCGTCGAAGGGACGGCTTGCCCGCTGCGGTTCGTCGTTCCTGGTCGAGAGGGCCTTCATGGCGCAGAACCCTCCCATACCGGTCACGCAGATGCACGATTCCGTACCTCCGGCGATCATGGCTTCGGCATCGCCGCGCTGGATCCACTTGAAGGCATCGCCTATGGAATGGGTGCCCGTTGCACAGGCCGTGACCACGCTGATGTTCGGACCTTTGGCGCCAAAACGTATGGAAATATTCCCCGCTACTTCATTGATGATCAGCATGGGGATGTAGAACGGGGTGATCTTGCGAAAACCGCGCTCGAGATAGATCTTGTGGTACTTCTCTATGGCCGGGAGTCCGCCCATGCCCGCGCTTACCATGACACCGACGCGCTCGGCGTTCTCCGGCGTGATCTTGAGACCCGACATGTCCATGGCCATCTGGCTTGCCGCTATCGCGAGATGGATAAAGCGGTCCATCTTCTTGATCTCTTTAAGCTCGATGTATTTCTCCGGCTCGAAGCCGTGGATCTCGCCCGCGATCTGCGTGGGGATGTCCTTTGCCGTGAACTGGGTGATTGGGCCGATGCCCGATTTGCCGTTGATCAGGCCTTCCCAGCTCGTTTCCGTATCAAGTCCGACCGGAGTGACCATCCCGACGCCGGTGATGACGACTCTTTTTTTCAAACGATGATACCTCCTGCATAGCCTCCATGAGAGAACATTCTCCAGCGGAGGATAGTGACATATAATTTCATAAACCAATATGCATGATGTCAGCCGCGGAAAAGAGAAGAGGCTGCCGCCAACGGAGCAAAAAATCCGAAAAGCCAAAAAACCGACTCGTGTGCCTGCGTGAGAGGTCTTCTGGCTTTCAGAAGTATTTTGGAATACAGATGACAGGACACCAGACAGAACAGAAGGCAGAGCACAGAAGAATGAGTGGCTCAGAAGCCTACGCCATTCATCGTGTATCTGTTCTCTGTCCTCTGTTAGTCCGTATTCCAGCTGTCTTGCTGTTACTTTGCCTTCGCCTTGATATAGTCGATCGCGTTCTGGACGGTCGCTATCTTCTCGGCATCTTCATCAGGGATCTCCACGCCGAATTCCTCTTCGAGCGCCATAACGAGCTCCACGGTGTCGAGTGAATCAGCGCCAAGGTCGTTCACGAACGACGCCTCGGGTTTTACATCCGCTTCTGGTACGCCGAGCTGCTCGGAAATGATCTTTTTTACTTTTGCCACGACATCTGCCATTGTCATCCTCCTCTAAGTATGTTCTTAATACCCTGCATTGTACATCTTCAATGAGCCGTGAATGCTGAATCTTCTGCGTGTAACGCTACATATACATTCCGCCGTTTACATGGATCACCTGGCCGGTAATGTATGACGCCCATGGTGAAGCAAGGAAACGGACCGCGTTTGCCACATCCTCGGGGGTGCCGAGCTTGCCCATGGGGATCTGCTTCGCGAGTTCGGCCCTGACGTTCTCCGAAAGGGCCTGTGTCATGGCGGTATCGATAAAACCCGGGGCCACGGCGTTTGCCGTGATACCGCGGTTCGCATATTCCCGTGCGATGGTCTTCGTCAGGCCGATGAGGCCTGCCTTGGATGCAACGTAGTTTGCCTGCCCCGCATTGCCCATGGCGCCGACGATCGAGGCGATGTTGATGATGGTCCCGCCCCGCTGTTTGCTCATGTACTTGAGCGCTGCTTTGGCGCACAGGAACGAGCCTTTCAGATTGATGCTGAGCACCAGGTCCCAGTCCTCGTCCTTCATCCGGAGAATGAGTCCGTCGCGGGTGATGCCGGCGTTGTTCACCAGGATGTCGATCCTGCCGAGCGTCCCGACGACCTGGTCGATCATGGCCATGACTTCGGCGGATGCGGCAACGTTGGCCTTGATGGCAAGCGATTTACAACCCAGTGCTTCAATGTCTGCGGCGGTCTTCTGCGCGGCATCGAGGTTCACGTCGCAGATGGCCACATCAGCGCCATCGGCCGCGAGCGCGAGTGCGATATCCCTGCCGATTCCCTGTGCCGCGCCGGTGACGAGCGCGATCTTACTGTTCAAACTCATCAAAATGCTCCATGAATGGGTCCAGGGTCCGGTTGGTGTTTCCCCATGCCCCTGACCTGAACCCTATTTTTATATTCCCAACGCGCTGAGCGTGTCGGCCATGCTTTTCTGGTCTTCGACGTTCAGCACCTTAACGTCCTTCGAAATGCGCTTCACGAGACCGGAGAGCACCTTGCCGGGACCGATCTCGATAAAGGTGTCGTACCCCTCAGCCGCCAGGTGTTTGATAGAATCTTCCCAGTAGAGCGGGGAACTGATCTGTCCGACGAGCGACGGTCTCAACTCTGCAGCGGTCCGGATAAACTTTGCATTCGCGTTATTCACGATCGGGATGTGCAGATCGCTGATCGTGATTCTATCGAGCTCCCGCGCAAGCCGCTCTCCGGCCTGCTTCATCATGGCACAGTGTGAAGGCACGCTTACCGGAAGAGGGATCACTCTTTTCGCCCCGGCAGTTCTGGCTAGTTCCATGGCCTTTTCCACGGCCTGTTTCTCGCCGGCGATAACGATCTGGCCCGGGGAGTTGTAATTTGCAGGGGCAACTATACCATTTTTGGCGGCTTCAAGGCAAGTTTTTTCTACGTCCTGCCGCTCCATGCCGAGGATCGCCGCCATGAGCCCGGTTCCTTCAGGTACGGCCTCCTGCATGAATTGTCCGCGCTTGCGCACCAGCGCGACCGCATCCTTGAATTCGAACCCGCCGGCTGCGGTTATGGCGGTGTATTCGCCGAGACTATGGCCGGCTGCGGCGGAGGCCTCCAATCCTCTCCTCACGAGCGGCTGCAGCAGTGCGATGCTCGCGCTCAATATTGCGGGCTGGGTATACTCGGTAAGGTTCAGCTTCTCGACCGGGCCGTTCAGACAGAGTTGGAGAAGATCGTAGCCGAGCACCGAGCTTGCAGTCTCAAACACTTCCTTTGATTCGTCAAAATGTTCACAGAAGTCCTTTGCCATCCCAAGGTACTGTGAACCCTGACCGGGAAAGATGAACGCGATTTTCATATACGCATAAACCTCAAAAAATTATAAGTCAAAACCGAAGGCGTCTCTCGCGGAGCGCGCGGAGGACGCAGAGTTTCATCAACAAAATTGCTTTTAACCCGGATTATTTTTAAGTCTCTCTCTGCGACTCTGCGCCGCTGCGAGAAATTATCTAAAACTCATCGGGTCCTTTAGCCTCTTATTTCCCTGATCTTCTTTATCATGATCGGAAGAACCTCATGCACATCGCCGACGATGCCATAGGTCGCGACGCTGAAGATAGGCGCATCGGGGTCCTTGTTGATGGCCACAATGACGTCTGATGACTGCATCCCGGCAATATGCTGGATCGCGCCGGAGATGCCGCAGGCGATGTAGAGCTTGGGGCAGACCGTCTTACCCGTCTGGCCCACCTGGTGGGAGTAGGGGATCCATCCTTCATCAACAGCTCCCCTTGTTGCCGCAACGGCACCGCCAAGCACTTTCGCCAGTTCCTCCAGCAGCTGGAAGTTCTTGGCGCTGCCGAGACCGCGGCCGCCCGCGACAATGATGTCTGCTTCACAAATGTTGACGGTCTCGCCCAGTTCTTCCACGGTCTTGATGACCTTCGTGCGAAGAGCGCCCGTTTGAGTCAACTTCACGTCGACGATTTCTCCGGTCCGCGTGCCGTCGCGAGGAGCAGGTTTCATCACTTTATGCCTCACGGTCGCCATCTGAGGACGGTGGTTCGGGGTGACGATCGTGGCCATGATGTTCCCGCCGAAGGCGGGACGGGTCTGGTGGAGGTGGCCGGTTTCAGCGTCGATATCGAGCACGGTACAGTCTGCGGTAAGACCGGTATGGAGCGACGATGCCACCTTGGGAAAGAATGAACGTCCGATCGCCGTTGCACCGGCAAGGATGATCTCGGGTTTATGCTGCGTTGCAAGCGTGGTCAGGATTGCAGCATAGGTATCATCATTGAAATCCTTGAGCGCGGGGTCATCGGCAACATATACGGTGTCCGCACCGAACGCGACAAGCTCCTGCGCTGAGGCCCTGATGCCGTGGCCGATGAAGACGGCGGAGAGCCCGGTCTTCCTTTTATCGGCAAGGATCCTGCCTGCTCCGAGAAGCTCCAGTGCAACACTGGCAATGCCGCCTTTGTGCTGTTCGGCAAAGACCCATACTCCCTTGTAGACCGAGAGGTCGGCAACGGGACCGGCGGCTTCTTCCGTTTTTTCGATGGCCTTGAATTCGCAGGCCTCGACACAGGCGCCGCACATGGTGCAGGCATCCGTGATAAAAGCCTTGCCTTCCCGCATCTCAATAGCGCCGAAAGGACACGCTGATACGCAGGTCTCGCATGCCGTGCATTTATCCGATATAACCTTTACAGCCATGAGGAGCCCCTTATAAGTAGAAGTCAGAAGTCAGAAACCAGTAGCCGGGAGCCAGAAGACTGCGTTATTGATCTGATTCCTGAATTCTGACTTCTGTCTCCTGTATTTATATCAACGATTGTTCTTTCAGTTTCTTCACTACCGTATCGGCTTGTTCTTCGATCGTGCCCGAAAGGATCTCCCGCTGTCCGCGCGGTGCAGGCGGGAATATCCGGACGACCTTGGTGGGAGAACCCTTCAATCCGCACAGATCCTGGTTCGCGCCCATGTCCGCAGCGGTCCAGGAAGCGACCTTGAGACTCTTGGCTTTCATCTTGCCCTTGAGCGACGGCAGGCGGGGCTGGTTGATCTCTTTCACGACGGTGATGAGCGCGGGGAGCGAGGTCTCGACCACATCGAACCCCTCATCCATCATGCGCTCGGCTACCAGCGATGCATTTTCCACTTTTTCGATCTTTCGGACATACGCCACGAAGGGGATCCCGAGCATATCCGCGGTTTCGGGACCGACCTGGGCCGTGTCGCCATCGATGGCCTGCTTGCCCGCGATCACGAGATCGAAATTGCCGATCTTTTTTATGCCCATCGCGAGCGTATAGGATGTCGCCCAGGTATCTGCCCCGGCAAAGGCCCGGTCCGACAGGAGCACAACGTCGTCAACGCCCATGGCAACGGCTTCTTTCAGGGAATCGGCGGCCTGGGGCGGCCCCATGGTCACCGCGGTCACTTTGCCGCCGTGCTGCTCACGCAGGCGAAGAGCCTCTTCAAGGGCATACATGTCATAGGGGTTGATGATACTCGGTACGCCGTCACGAATGAGCGTATTGGTCTCCCGGTTGATCTTGACTTCCGATGTGTCGGGGACCTGCTTGATTAGAACTATGATGTTCATATATCCAATCCTTTTATCCCGTTAGAGAAAGCTGCCAATTCCTGTCGTGGTTATTATCTACCATGGCGATTGCGGCATACAGCCAACATCTTCGATCGAGAGAGAACCCGTTCTCTAACCCGGTTTACCACAAAGACACTAAAACACGAAGCAGTTCTTTGTGCCTTCGTGTCTGAGTGGTTTGATGCGTTTTTTGTCTTCGGTTTTCCGGTTATTTCTTTTTCGTCGCTTCTCTGATCATATCGAGGGCAATGACGTTCCGCTGGACCTGGTTGGTTCCCTCGTAGATCTGGAGGATCTTGGCGTCGCGCATCATCTTCTCGACAGGGTATTCCTTCATGTAGCCCGATCCGCCCATGACCTGTACCGCGTCGGTGGTGACTTTCATGGCAACGTCGGTGGCAAAGACCTTCGCCATGGCTGATTCCCGGGAAAAGTCCTTTGCACCGCTATCCATCATGCGGGCTGCAGCGTATACGAGGGCGCGGGCAGCCTCGGTCTGGGTCTGCATGTCCGCAAGCATGTGCTGGATTGCCTGGAAGGAGGTGATGGGCTGGCCAAACTGGATCCTGCCCTTGGCGAACCTGATGCACTCGTCTATCGCCCCCTGTGCCACACCCACACCCTGGGCGCCCACACCGGCGCGCGAGATGTCGAGGGTTTTCATGGCGACTATGAAACCCATGCCTTCCCTGGCTATGAGGTTTTCCTTGGGGATGCGGCAGTTGTTGAAGATAAGCTCGGTGGTGGATGAAGCGCGGATGCCCATCTTGTTCTCTTTTTTGCCGAAGGTGAATCCCGGCGTGCCCTTCTCCACGATGAAGGCCGAAGCGCCGCGGGCGCCCTTGGACTTGTCCGTGATGGCGATGACGGTGTATATCCGGGCCTCGCCGCCGTTCGTGATCCACTGCTTGGTGCCGTTCAGCACATATTCGTTGCCTTCGAGTTTTGCCGTCGTCTGGATACCGCTGGCATCGCTGCCGGCGTTTGCCTCGGTAAGACCGAACGCCACGAAATCCTTGCCCGATGCGATGTCGGGAATGTATTTTTTCTTTTGCGCTTCGCTGCCGTAGAGGAGGATCGGATAGGAGCCGAGGGCATTTGCGGCATAGCACGTGGACACGCCAAGACATGCCTTGGAGATTTCTTCGATGGCGATGTAGAGATCGAGGCTCTTTTTCCCGAGGCCGCCGTATTCCTCGGGGATGTAGATGCCGAAGAGGTCCGCCTGGGCCATGGCCTTCATGATATCAGTGGGGAACCTGTTGTGCTCATCGAGCTCGGCGCGCACGGGCACGATCTTTTCCACGGCGATCTGCCGTGCGAGATCGCGTATCATGATTTGTTCCTCTGTCAGCAGGTAATCCATTGAATCCTCCAAAAAAAATTAATTGGAAATTTAAGATTGAAAATTGGAAATTTTAAATTGCAATCCCGGAAGAAGCAAAGCATGAGAACAAACACTTTCCAATTTCCAATTTGCAATTTCCAATGAGTCTTTACCACCGTACCAGGGCAGATGCCCAGGTCAGTCCGCCGCCGAAGGCTTCGAACAAGAGGAGATGGTTTTCCCTGATCCTGCCGCTGCGGACCGCCTCGTCAAGCGCCATGGGGATAGAGGCTGCAGAGGTGTTGCCGTATTTCGGAAGCGTGAGCACGACCTTTTCCATCGGCATGTTCAGGCGTTGTGCCATGGCCTGGATGATCCTCAAATTGGCCTGGTGCGGAACGAGAAAGTCGATCTCCTCGGGTTTTATCTTATTGTACTCCAAGGCTTCCTGAACCACTCCCTCCAGCGCACGAACCGCGGCCTTGAAGGTTTCATTGCCCTTCATTTTGATGAAGTGCATTCGCTTGCGGATGGTTTCGTGCGATGCCGGGTGCGAGGCGCCGCCCGCAGGAACATTGATCAAATCCCCGAGTGTTCCGTCTGAATGAAGGTGACTCGAGAGAATACCGCGCTTGCCCGTGTGCCGCTGGATCACGACTGCTCCGGCCCCGTCGCCGAAAAGGATACAGGTCGCGCGGTCTTCCCAGTCGGTAAACCGCGAAAGGATCTCCGCCCCCACCAGGAGAATGTTTTTATAGGCCCCTGACTTGATAAAGGCGTCGGCGATGGACATTCCGTAGATAAATCCGGAGCAGGCCGCGGAGATATCGAATGCCGCCGCTTTCCTGGCGCCGAGCTTCTCCTGAAGCACGCATCCCATGCACGGAAGGATCGTGTCCGGCGTCATGGTAGCAACCAATATCAGGTCCACATCATCAGCGCCGAGCCCGGCGGCTTTTAGCGCCTTCCGGCTTGCTTCGTACGCAAGATCGGACGTGGTCTGGCCTTTTTCCGCGATCCTGCGTTCCTTGATGCCGGTGCGTTCGAGGATCCAAGCGTCACTCGTGTCCACAAGCTTCTCGAGGTCATGGTTGGTGACGATCTTCTTCGGTGCGTACGACCCGGTCCCTGTTATGCGCGCATGGATCATTTGGCTCTGGTCAGCTCCATATTCTTTTCGATATCCTCGTGGATGTGCCTGATTGCCTCGCTCTTCGCCAGTTCGGCGGCGACGCGGATGGCGTTCTTTATTGCCTGGGCCGACGATCTGCCGTGGCTGATGATACTGATACCGTTGATGCCGATGAGGGGCATCCCGCCGTACTCTGCGTAATCGACACGGCGTTTGAGGGCCCGGAAGACCGGCCGCATCATGAAATAGCCGAGTTTCTTGATCAAGTTGTCGCCGATGTTCTCCCGGATCATGAGCCCGATGGCTTCCGCTACGGCTTCGGAGAGCTTGAGCACCACATTGCCGATAAAACCGTCACAGACAACCACGTCCGCATTGCCGGACATTACGTCACGTCCCTCAACATTGCCGATAAAATTAAGCGATGTCTCGGTCAGGAGCTTGAACGCCTCCTTGGTGAGCTCATTCCCTTTGGTGGCCTCTTCGCCGATGGAGAGCAAACCAACGCGGGGGTTGGGGTTCTTGAGCACATACTTGGCGTAGACCTCGCCCATGATGGCGAATTGCAAAAGATGGTTCGGTTTGCAATCGACGTTCGCTCCCACATCCAGGATGATGGAGGTGCCTTTCATCGTGGGCATGAACGTGGCGATGGCCGGTCGTTCCACACCTTCGAGCGAGCCCAGCACGAAGAGCGATGTGGCCATGGCCGCGCCGGAATGACCCGCGCTGATGACGGCCACTGCTTCCCCGCTCTTGACAAGCTCATTGGCCACACGGATCGAAGAGTCTTTCTTTCTCCGGAAGACCGTGACCGGAGAGTCGAGCATGTCCACGACCTCGGTCGCGTTCCGTATCTCTATCGGGAGCGATTGTGCATGGGTGTGCTTCTTGAGTTCCGCTTGAATACTCTGTTCAATGCCCACCAGGATGATGCCGACACCGTACTCCTTCGCCGCCTGTACGGCCCCGGCGACGATGGCATGAGGCGCATTGTCTCCCCCCATAGCATCAACAGCGATCTTCATTCAAGCTCTCCGCAATATAAAAGGCAAAGAGTCATACCGGAAAACACAGTATCATCCCTTTGCCTTTGAGCAAGCGCCGATTATATCTGCTGAACAGTTGCGATCTCGCGGCCGTTGTAGGTGCCGCAGGACATGCAGGCATGATGAGGCTGCTTCACTTCCTGGCATTGCGGACAGGCCGAGAGATTCGGGGCCTTGAGGTGCTTGTGCGTGCGCCTCTTGTCCCTGCGGGACTTGGATGTTTTGTGTTTTGGATTCGCCATGTTCGTGTAAACTCCTTTACGATGTTTTTGTGACTTATGTCTTTCAAAGGATTATAAAGACCCTTCGCTTCGCTCAGGGTGACGTTTCTAATGTTACGAAACTGTCATTTTTTCAATAAATCTTTTAAAGCGGAAAATGCTCCGAATTCTCCCGGGCTGTCCTTCGCGCAGCCACAGTCCATTTCATTCAGGTCCGTTCCGCAGACCGGGCAGAGACCCTTGCAGTCGGGAAGGTGGAGCGGAACCATGGGGACGCTGATCAACAACTGCTCTTTTACAAGATCGAGAGGATCGATCTCCTCGCCCTGGTAGAACTCCATGTCGAGCTCTGACCGGCCAAGCTCATGTTCCGGGGCCGTCCCAAGGACCTTCTCCGGTGCGAGCGTTATATCCAGTTCCGTATCGATGTGAAACGGAAACACTTTCAGGCAACGGCTGCACTCGAGTTCCGGGTCTGCCTGAACACGGCCTTTTACGTGGAGGACTTTGGCACCCGTCGGCCTGATCGTGAGGATCGCAGTAAAGGCCGTTGATGCAGTTCCCCTGTCGAACAGGTCAAGCTTCTGATTCAATTCCAGCGTAAGCCCCTCTGGCGGTATATCGTTGATCTTCATGGCCATTTTGATTGCTCTGGAGGCTAAAGGCACTGTAAGCAACGGATTATAAGGGGAAGCTCCGGTTTTGTCAAGAAGAAATACTGGTAAACCCGTTGTCAGGAATCAGAAGCGATTCGACAGGGCTCACGGTGGTGAGCGACTGTCGAACCATCGTACCAGAATCAGAAGCACGGCAATGAATCGCACTGATTCATGCCGGGTTGACTAATAGGGTCATGGCAATCTTAACAACATTTTGCTGTATGTGAACAGGCCGGACCTCTATAAGAGATATTCGCGGGAATGATTATCGCAGACCCGTTCAAACTCAACACAAAAATCGTTGATGCTATACTGAAATGCGAGTATACTTAGCGTGTATAGCCGCCCGTTTAACAACCATCAGCAACCTGGCGAGAGGGAAGGAGTGGCAGGAATTTACCCTGCTGCCGGCTATCCGCCGGGAGCGCAGACTACCGAGGTATGGCCATGCATTTTCTTATCAGAAGTTTCCTCATCTGGTTGCTCTTCATCCCGCTCGCGGTCCTGAATGGGGCGCTCCGCGACCTGCTGCTCACACCGGAGCTGGGTGACACGCTCGGACGCGTGATCAGCTCCCTTACGCTGTCTTTACTGATCTTCGGTTTGACGATGCTGTTTGTCAAGAAGTTGGGCGTCGATACGCCATCCGGACTTTTTATCGTCGGCGGGTTCTGGCTGGTCCTGACGGTGATGTTCGAGTTCACCTTTTTCATTATGGTCATGGGCCATCCCATGGATGTGCTGTTCGAGGACTACAACCTGTTCCGGGGCAGGCTCTGGCTCCTGGTTTTGGCTACGACGTTCCTTCTCACCGGTCCTGGCGTTCAGGATCCGGGCGGGAAGCAGGCCCTGAATACAAGATAGAGTTCACAGTATAGCAATTCCGCTTTGTGCTATAATTCTCATACATTATCAGGCAGACGAGGAGGATGGGTGAAGCAGGGATGTTTTTTCAGGGTAGTGTATCTGTTCATTCCTATCATCACTGGTTATATTCTTTATGCGGAGGCATTCGCCATGGACGCAATCAAGATTTCCAGCGCGGCATTCACGCAGAACGGCTCAATTCCGGAAAAGTATACCTGCGACGGGTCTGATGTGAGCCCACCTCTCATGATCGAGAACGTTCCTCCGGAGGCAAAGGCACTTGCGCTGATCGTTGACGATCCCGACGCTCCGGCAGGCACGTGGGTGCATTGGGTTGTATGGAATATCGATCCGGCCACGAAAGAGATCAAGGAGCATTCGCTGCCACTGGGTGCGCAGGAGGGAATGAGTGATTTTCGGAAACGCGGTTACGGAGGCCCCTGCCCGCCGGGGGGTACTCACCGCTATTTTTTCAAGCTGTATGCGCTCGATACCATGCTGAACCTCGGCCCGAACACGACCAAGGCATTGCTTGAACAGGCAATGAAAAGACACATCGTGGCTCAAAGCGAACTGATCGGACGGTACAAGAGGAGATAAGATCACCCTGCCGGCGGTAAGGCCATTTAAGGAAGGACATCCAGTAAGATTTTTTCAACGGTCACCTGAATAGGCAGAACAATGAGCTGTATGTAATGGCAAGAAAAATTCCCGCAGACGTCCCGAGGGTGCAGAGAGAAAAAAAGAAAGTTAAGGGCAACCACGAGTGGTTGCCCTTTTTTGAGAGAAATGTCTTATTTGGTTTCCGATGATCAGGGTTAAAGTCTTTGCCGTTGACATTCCCCCGATTATTGTGACGCGACCAACAAGCTGACGGCTCGATATTCATGACCTCCGGGATGCGGCCTTTCAACACACGTTTACTGCAGAAGGTAATTCTGTTAGTGCGTAATGGACATATTTCGCGCCAATAGAACAGTCTCGCTCAAGGATTTATCACTGCTATTTACCCAGCGCATATCTTCTTCATCCCTGTCGGCAAGTTCCCATGCCCGTTTATAAAGCTTCCTCGGTTGTTTGAGCACTACTCGGAATTGTCCATCGTTCAACGAAACGGGCATGAATACCCCCGCCTCACGTGCGATGATGGTGGCCTGCACGAGAGCCCACTCGCTCCCCGATGCAAATCCTGCGCTCTTTCCAGCCGGGAAGCCTGCCGCAAATCCCACTATAAGCAAAGCGATCGCTAACATTATTCGTATCAAGATCTTCATAAGGCTCCTCCTTTCATAAAAGCTGTCCTGGTGCGTCATGGATGATAAAAAAGGTGTGCGAGATAGGGAAAATAAATTTGTTGTAATATACTACTTATGTAGCAATAATAATGCCAGAACGTCTAAGGGTTTTAATGTCTGAATAAACACTTAGTTTTATATACTTTTTATTAATATTATCAAAATGTTATTGTTTTATATTCGGAGATAAAGTTATGAAACATATCCGTTAGGAATGATCCAATGTCCAGATAAAACATGTGTCATAATATTACTTGTCTGGAAATCTTACAGTAAATAATATTGTATATTACATTGAAATTTAAACTATTTATTTATGCTGTTTCAAAAAAAAACATTGAGTGACCGGTGAAAATAGTCGGGAAAGGTTACAATAGATAATAATAAAAAATGGTGATTTAAAAAAAGTATTAATAATCAATGCAATATAAATATAGTTGTTTCGTGAATTGATACCATAGTCTGATTAAACATATATATCGCTGTAATCTAAAAATATTAATTTTTATTTGGTTGGTTGAAATGAACAACAAATTATGAACGTCATAATTGAAATAATCTACCTCTCAAAATAGCTGATCTATAATGAACAAGTTTGGCTAAAATATATGCGATAACGAATTTATTAGTCACTGCCGTCCAAGAGGGCATCCGTCACGTTATGAATCCGGGATTACCGCTTACACGGAATTATGTCGTAAGACAAAATAAGTTCTGCGACCGTTAGTCAAAATTGTATCGTGTGCTTCTTTAAATATGATGCTGCATTTTGCCTCATTATTGTATAGCAACCATGAACTTCACCGGTGGTGAGCGTTTTGTTTCAATTCTCCTCAGTCTCTTCACCTCAGCCGGCCGCTAAGCGACATTTATGTTGATTCATTGGTCTCGTCGTTGAAGAAGCACGAAACCGTCATGATTCATTCTCAGGCTTTGAGAACATCATTGTTGTGTGCATGCGTTTATGGAGCATAGGCGGATATTTTTCAACAACGGGGGGATATTTTCTTGACAACATAAGGGGTTTTTGTATAATAGCACTCTATTTTCCTATCTTTCCGTGTTAATCCGGGCAGGGGCAATCATTGACATTTCAGGATCTTATTCTTACGTTACAGAACTACTGGGCCTCGAAGGGCTGCGTCATACATCAGCCGTATGATACCGAGGTCGGCGCGGGGACATTCCATCCCGCTACCTTCCTTCGCGTTCTCGGTCCTGAGCCGTGGAAAGCGGCTTATGTTCAGCCCTCACGCAGGCCCACAGACGGGCGCTATGGCGAGAATCCCAACCGCCTGCAGCACTACTACCAGTTTCAGGTGATCCTGAAGCCCCATCCGGAAAATGTCCAGGATCTCTATCTCGAGAGCCTGGTTCAACTCGGCATTAATCCCCTGAAGCACGACATCCGTTTTGTCGAGGACGACTGGGAATCGCCCACGCTCGGCGCCTGGGGCCTGGGGTGGGAAGTCTGGCTTGACGGCATGGAGGTGACCCAGTTCACCTATTTCCAGCAGGTGGGCGGCATCGATCTCAAACCCGTTTCTGCCGAACTTACCTATGGTGTGGAACGTCTTGCCATGTACCTTCAGGGCGTGAACAATGTGTATGACCTCGAGTGGACCAAGGGCGTGAAGTACGGCGATATCCACCATGAAACGGAAGTTCAGTTTTCAAAATATAATTTTGAGCTTTCGGACCGGGAGATGCTTTTCCGGCAGTTCGAATCGTACGAGCGGGAAAGCGAGAAGCTTATCAAAGCAGGGGTCGTGTTTCCTGCCTATGATTATTGTCTCAAGTGCTCTCACACCTTCAACCTGCTGGATGCCGCCGGCGCGATCAGCGTGACCGAACGAACGGGCTATCATCGGACGTGTGCGGAAGCTTGCGCGCTTGTGCGCTCATGCATACCTGGCGGACCGGGAGGCGAAGGGGTTCCCGATGCTGAAGAAATAGCGTCAGGCAAGGGCGGTCAGATCTCTCGCAGAGTGCGCAGAGAAGCGCCAAGAGCAGATGAGCGCAGAAGCTCATTCGAGTCAAAGATTTTCTTTGCGAGCTTCGCGCTTTACGAGAAAATAATCTTGGAGTATCTTTGGCAAAAGAATTCTTATTAGAGATCGGCACCGAAGAGATCCCGTCGCGGTTCATCAATCCGGCGCTTGAGAAGATGAAGGAGCTGTTCATGGCGCTTCTTGCCTCGGGCCGCGTTGCATCGCGCGGCGACGTGAAGGTCTATGGTTCGCCGCGGCGGCTTGTCTTATACGTCCCCGAGATGGACGAGCGGCAGGCGGATATATCGAAGGAAGTGACCGGTCCTCCGAGAAAGATCGCGTTTGACGCGGACAGGCAATCCCACAAAAGCGGCGACCGTGTTCGCCGCAAAAGAACGGCGTTCCTGTGAGACGCGCTCGCGATCAAGACCACGGACAAAGGCGAGTACGTTGTCGCGCGCATCGATGAAAAGGGCGGCGACACAGCGGACTGGCTCAAACAGGCGCTGCCGGGCTTCATCCTTTCCATCCCGTTCCCGAAGACCATGCGCTGGATGGACAAGGACATCCGGTTTGCCCGGCCCATTCACTGGATGCTTGCCCTCTGGGGCGGGTCTGTCGTCGATTTTGAGCTGGGCGGCATCAAGAGCGGCAGCCTGTCCCGCGGCCATCGGTTCATGAGCCCCGGCGCGTTCCTGGTCAAGGATTTCAAGTCCTATGCTGCGCAGACTGAACCGAACTTCGTCGTGATCGATCCCGAGGTGCGGAAACAGCGGATCATAACAGCAGATACAGGAACTGGCGCAGAGCAAGGGCGGCACGGTGCTCGATGACCCGGGCCTGGTGGATGAGGTGGCGAATCTCGTGGAGTATCCCGTCGCGGTCATGGGTTCCTTCAACAAGGATTATCTCCGGGTGCCGAAAGAGGTCCTGATCACGGCCATGCGCGAGCACCAGCGGTATTTCAGCGTGTCGGACCCCGACGGCAACCTGCTCCCGTACTTCATCACGATCAGCAACACACGGGCCGAGGACATGGAGATCATCCGTGCCGGGAACGAGCGCGTGCTCGCGGCGCGGCTTTCGGATGCGGCCTATTTCTTCGATCATGACGTGAAACAGCCGCTTGCCGACCGCGTCGAAGGGCTCAAGAAGGTCACGTATCAGGAAAAGCTCGGCACGATCTATCGATAAGACCGAGCGCGTGAAGGCCCTTTCGGCGTACCTTGCCGGGCTCTTAAAGGCGGACAAGCGGGTGGCCGAGCGGGCCGCCGAGTCTGTGCAAGGCCGATCTGCTTACCGGCGTGGTAGGCGAGTTCCCCAAGCTCCAGGGCGTGATGGGCAGGCAGTATGCGCTCATCTCGGGAGAGGACCCGAGGGTCGCTGACGCGATCCTGGAACACTATCTGCCCCGTTTTGCGGGCGACAAGCTGCCCGGGATCGCTCGAAGGCGTCTGTGTCGGGATCGCGGACCGGATCGACACGATCACGGGCTGTTTCTCAGTCGGTCTTATTCCGAGCGGTTCCGAAGACCCCTATGGCCTTCGCAGGCAGTCCGTGGCCATCCTGAACATGCTGCTCGAACGGGGCCTGCGGCTGTCGCTTGTCGATCTTGATCGCCGAGGCATGCAAGGGATTCAGACTCACAGAAACGAAGCTAGCGGTCGGACACGCTGGATTTCTTCCGTCAGAGGCTGGCAGGCATGCTTGCTTCCGAGGGCATCCGCTCCGATGTGGTGGATGCGGCGCTGTCGGTCGGATTCGACGATCCGCTTATCGCGCGGGAGAAGGTGCGGGCGCTTGACGGCCTCAGGACGTCGGAGGATTATCAGCCGCTGGTCACGGCGCTCAAGCGGGCAGGCAATATCCTGCCGAAGGATTTTACCGGCACGGTCAACAAGAGCTCCTCAAACTGGATGCGGAGAAGACCCTCCACGCGGCGTTCATGGAGATCAAGGACCGGGTGAAGGAGAAGACCGCGAAGCTCGATTTCCGGGGCGCGCTCGCCGACATCGCATCGCTCAGGAAGCCGGTTGACGCCTTTTTCGATACGGTCATGGTCATGGACAAGGACGCCGAGGTGAAGGACGAACCGCCTGGCGCTTCTCGCCGGCATGACAGGGCTTTTTGCCCGGATCGCGGATTTCTCGCGATTGGTGCTGGGCGACGGAAGAAGCAGATAACAGTGGTCAGGAGCCAGGAGTCAGAAGATTTGTAATCGTGACTCCTGACTTCCTGGCTTCTGAATTCATGATGACTCATATTTTCCAGGGAGGATTGTTCTATGGCACAGGGAAAAAAGTATATTTATTTTTTCGGCAAAGGCAAGGCTGACGGGACAGGGACGATGAAGGACCTGCTCGGAGGCAAGGGCGCGGGCCTCGCTGAGATGACGAACGCGGGCGTGCCGGTCCCGCCGGGGTTCACCATCACCACCGAGGTCTGCAACCTGTTCTATGAGCTCGGGAAGCGCGTTCCGGACGGTCTCGATGCGGAGATGCGCGAGTACATGAAGAAGATGGAGGACGCGCGTCGGCAGGTTCAAGTTCGGCGACGTGGACAGGCCGCTGCTCGTGTCCGTACGGTCCGGCTCCAAGTTCTCCATGCCCGGCATGATGGACACGGTCCTGAACCTCGGCCTGAACGACCAGACGATCCAGGGTCTTATCCGCATGTCCGGCAACGAGCGCTTTGCCTGGGACGCGTATCGCCGCTTTATCCAGATGTTCGGCAACGTGGTGATGGGCATCGAGAAGGACGTGTTCGAGCAGATCATCCATGAAGCGAAGAAAAAGAGGAAAGTCCACCTCGATATCGATCTTACGGCGGAGGACCTGAAGGGGCTCGTGGACAAGTTCAAGGCCAAGGTGAAGCAGGTCATGAAGCGCGAATTCCCGCAGGACCCCTGGGAGCAGCTCTTGATGGCGCGCGACGCGGTCTTCGGTTCCTGGAACAATCCCCGCGCGATCACCTACCGCAGGCTGAACGATATCCCCGGCAACCTCGGAACGGCCGTGAACGTCCAGGCCATGGTGTTCGGCAACATGGGAGACACCTCGGCCACAGGCGTCGGCTTCACGAGGAACCCCTCGACGGGCGCGAAGGAGTTCTACGGCGAGTATCTGACGAATGCCCAGGGCGAGGACGTGGTGGCCGGAACGCGGACGCCGCATCCCATTGCAGACCTTCAAAAAGAAATGCCGCCGGTGTACCGCCAGCTTCGCGATATCACGAACAAGCTTGAGCAGCATTACCGGGACATCCAGGACTTCGAGTTCACGGTGCAGGACGGCACGCTCTTACATGCTCCAGACCCGGACGGGCAAGCGCACGGCCCATGCAGCGGTCAAGATCGCCGTGGACATGGTCGGCGAGAAGCTGATCTCCAGGGAAGAGGCGGTGCTCCGCGTTGAGCCCGCGTCCCTGGACCAGCTTCTCCATCCCATCATCGATCCCAAGGCGAAGATCCAGGTGATCGCCAAGGGCCTTCCCGCGTCGCCGGGCGCCGCTTCGGGCAAGGTCGTCTTCACCGCGGACGAAGCCGTGAAGCAGGCGAAGAAGCACCGGTCATTCTCGTCAGACCCGAGACCACGCCCGACGATATTCACGGCATGGACGCGGCCAAGGGCATTCTCACGGCGCGCGGCGGCATGACGTCCCACGCGGCAGTGGTTGCCCGCGGCATGGGAAAACCCTGCGTTGCCGGCTGCGAAACCATCAAGGTCGACCTGAAGACCGAGAAGTTCACGGTCAACGGCGTGACCGTAAAACTGGGAGACGACATCACCATCGACGGCGGCACCGGCCGCGTTATCCTCGGCAAGGTCCCGACCGTGGAACCCACGGTGAGCGGCGATTTCGGCACGCTCATGACGTGGGCCGATGAAGTGCGCACCATGGGTGTGCGCGCGAATGCGGATATCCCGCGCGATGCAAAGATGGCACGCCAGTTCGGCGCCGAGGGCATCGGACTTTGCCGCACCGAGCACATGTTCTTTGCCGCGGACCGGCTGCCGTTCGTCCAGCAGATGATCCTCGCGAACGACACCGAGTACGCGCGAGAAGGCGCTCATGCAAGCTCCTGCCGATGCAGCGTTCCGATTTCAAGGGGCTCTTCGAGACCATGGCAGGCTTCCCGGTCACCATCCGACTCCTGGACCCGCCGCTTCACGAGTTTCTGCCCAAGCGCGAGGAACTCATGGTCGAGATCGCCGTGATGCATGCAAAGAAGGCGCCCAAGGCGTCCATCACGAAGAAGGAGAAGCTGCTCCATCGGGTCGAAGACCTGCACGAGTTCAACCCCATGCTCGGCCATCGCGGCTGCCGTCTCGGCATCGTGTATCCCGAGATCACCCGCATGCAGACCAGGGCCATCATTGAGGCCGCCTGCGAGCTGGCGAAGAAGGGCAAGAAGATCGTGCCCGAGATCATGGTGCCGCTCGTGGGCATCAAGAAAGAGCTCCAGAACCAGAAGGAACTGATCAAGGCCACGGCGGAAGAGGTGATGAAAAAGAAAGGCGTCAAGATCGACTACCTGATCGGGACGATGATCGAACTGCCGCGCGCATCCCTCATTGCCGATGAGATCGCGAAAGAGGCTGAGTTCTTCTCCTTCGGCACGAACGACCTGACGCAGACCACCTACGGATTCAGCCGCGACGATGCAGGCAAGTTCATCGGCTACTACACCGAGAACGGCATTCTCGAGAAAGACCCCTTCCAGACCCTGGACCAGGAAGGCGTGGGCCAGCTTGTGAAGATGGGCGTTGTGAAAGGCCGCAAGACCCGGCCAAACCTCAAGGTCGGCATTTGCGGCGAGCACGGCGGCGATCCGGCGAGCGTGGAGTTCTGTTTCAAGACCGGGCTCAACTACGTGAGCTGTTCCCCTTATCGCGTGCCGATCGCGCGGCTTGCCGCGGCGCATGCAAAACTCAAGGAGAAGGGCGTGGGCGGGTCCGGGACGAAGTAAATTGAATATTGCATCGAGAAGGGCGGCGAAAGCCGCCTTTTTTATTTAGTCACTACTCAGCATGAAAGAGATGATTCAAATCAAGACAGATATAGTTTGCAGCAGAACTTTCCTATGGTATACTGATGCATTATGAAAAGTAATGATGAAAAATCTATGCGCATGGCGCTCCGGCTTGCCGAAAAGGCCAAGGGCCGCACAAGCCCGAACCCCATGGTCGGTGCTGTGGTGGTGAAGAATGGCAAGGTCATCAGCCGGGGCTATCACCGTATGGCGGGGGAGCCACACGCCGAGGCGATTGCGCTCAAAAAGGCTGGAAAGAAAGCCAAGGGCGCTACTCTCTATGTGACGCTCGAACCATGCTCACACACGAACAAACGGACGCCGCCCTGCACTCCGCTCGTTCTGCAGAGCAAGGTGAAGCGGGTCGTGATCTCCATGGTTGATCCTAACCCGCATGTTTCCGGTGATGGCATCAAGACCCTTCGGAAGGCGGGCATCGAGGTGGTTACCGGCGTTCTCGAAGCAGAAGCGAAAAAGCTTAACGAAGCATACGTCAAATACATCACCACCGGCATGCCTTTCGTTACGCTCAAGATCGCCCAGACCCTTGATGGCAAGATCGCGACGGCTTCAGGAGAGTCGAAATGGATAACCGGAGAGCAGGCGCGAGCAGAGGGTTACCGGCTGCGCAACAGCAACGATGCCATCCTCGTCGGCATCAACACGGTCTTGAATGATAATCCTTCTTTAACGACAAGGATCCCCGGAGGCCGCGATCCCATCCGCGTTATTGTTGATTCTCGACTTCGTACTCCGCTGAACGCAAAGGTCATTACTCAGAGATCATCAGCAAAAACCTGTATCGCCACGCTCGACACCATGCCAAAAGGCAAACTCGTCAAGCTTCTGGACGCTGGCGCGGAAATACTTTTAGCCAGGGGCAGGGAAGGGCGGGTTGACCTGAAAGACCTTATGAAAATGCTCGGCAGCTTCGGAATCACGTCCGTGCTTATTGAAGGCGGGGCTGAGGTGAACGCATCAGCGCTGAAGTCGGGTATTGTCGATAAGGTCGTTATGTTCATCGCACCGAGGCTCATGACAGGAACGGATTCACTGTGCTCCATCGGCGGGAAGGCCCCCATTAAACTCAGTCGTGCTGTTATGCTCCATGAGGTAACTTCGCGGTTTGTCGGCAGGGACCTTATGATCGAGGGATATATCAGGCAAACAGGATAGCGCCTACATGCTATGGATCAGGTACAAGACCAGGAAAATGCCGATGGCGAGCACTGACAGGAAAAGCATCACGCTCAAGATCGGGGATGGTCGATACGTGTCGTCGTCGATCTGATGCTCGACTTTTTTGTAACGGATGAATGCCAGCACGCCCATCGCCACACCGAGTCCTACCAGGACGATCCCGATGAGGGAAGAATATCCCTGAGGCGGCGGAGCGGCCTCTTTCCCCAGGTAATACGCCATCTGCTTTACGAAGAGCGAGAATTTCTCCACAACAAACCCGAAGGCCATGATCGCGACGCTCGTCCGGACCCAGGCAAGGAACGTCCGTTCGTTCGCCATGTGGACGCGGCGGTTTCGGATTTTTGATGGCGTTAGGTTGTCAAGAGTTTCCTGCATGCCTTGTTCTTATTCCTTCACTTCGCCTACCCTCTACCCCTCACCCTGGCCCTCTCCCTCAGGGGGAGAGGCGGAATTAGGTTCACCCTTCGATAATCTTGAATATCCCGCTCCTGATCATCTTCACGGCAATGGCCGCCAGAAGCAGGGCCGCGACCTTGGCGAAGGCGCGCGAGCCGTTGATGCCGATGAGTTTTATTATGCGGTCTGCCTGGGAAAAAATAACCCACGCGAGCAGAATGTTAACAACAAGCGACACGATGACGGGGCCGTAGCCATAACTGCCGACCAGAACGAGGGCGGTCGTAAGCGTGGCGGGGCCGGCGATGAGCGGCGTACCGAAGGGGACAACGCCGAAGCTGGGGCTGACCGGGTATTTCTTTTCCCCGGCGCGAACGATGTCGAGAACCGCGATGATGAGCAGCACGATCCCGCCCGCGATCATGAAGTCCTCCACCGTGATGGCGAGGGCCTTAAAGACGGCCCTTCCCAGAAAGATGAACGCTATCGTGACAAGAAAGGCCGTCAGGATGGACTGGCGAACGATTCGCTGGCGCTCATGTTTCTCGAGTCCCTCGGTCATGGCCACGAATATCGGGAGCGTTCCCGGCGCGTCAAGAGCCACCAGGATGGGGATGATGCTTATCAAAAAAGGATTTAGCGCTTCCATGAAAGGATGTCTCCGAACCGCGCGGATGCCGGCGCTGTAATCATGCGGAGAGTATAGCCGAAATTCCGAGGGGTGTCCAGTGTGATGAGGACGATGAAAAAGAGAAGTGAAGTATTGAATAAAAAGGCCGCTCCTCATATGAGGAACGGCTTTTGTTTATTCCTTCGATAGTATCTCCAGCCGGTTTACCACTGCCTTTGCGTATGAGTCTCGCCATGACAGGTGAGGGTGCAGGTCCCCAGAGCAGTCGCGGTTCCGGTGTAATTCAAACCGCTTAATATTGTCTGGTACGAATTGATCATCGCCGTTGTGTTCAGATCGCTGAAATGAACACCGGCAAGTTTCGTCGTATCATGGCACTCCGTACAGGCAGCTAAACCCACATGGAGGGAGTGTTGGCCCGAGAAATAGCTGTTGTACTGTGCTGTGCCGGAGATATGGCATGATGCGCATTGCGTGTTGACGTTGATCGTGCCGGTAAGCCAGTTTGGCGTTGCCTGGCCGCCATGGCAGCTGACATTAGAACAGGTAACGCTTGCAGGGTTGTACGCAGCGGTCCCGGATTTTGCATTATACGTCGGATCGATGATCACATCGACTACGCCGTTTTGGTGTAGCGCGGTTCCAGAGCCCGCCCCTGTATGGCACGTGGCGCAGACAATGATTGTCGATACAGCGATATGAGGCGCGTGCTGTCCGGCAACGTTCGGGGAAACAGTGCCGTTGGGCGGGATCCCATGACAGGTTCCGCAGGTCGGCGTCGCGTGGCAGAGAGTGTTATTGAAGCAGCCAGGGGCTGTTCCCGCCGGAGCCGGCGGTGAAGGCTGTAACGAAGAGTTCGCGCCATTCGTATGGCACAGCGCACAGACGGAAGCATTTCCCTGATTCGTTGTCGTATGGGTATAGGTGCCGCCTCTCCATGGTTTCGGCGAGTGCGGGGCGTTGATACCTGCTCCATGGCAGCCGGCTGTGTTCAGACAGGATGTCAGGGCATTTCCGCCGGTAAAATCATTCCCGTGACAGGTTTGACAGAGACTGAAGCCGGCAGAGGAAGACGGCGCAGATTTCGCGGTCGCGCCATGCGCGGTTGGAAGGGCCCATCCGGCCGGGTGTCCAGATGAAGCTGGGCGTGGCACAGCGTGTTGTTGAAGCAGCCGGGAGCTGCCCCTTGGTCAAACGGTGAAGGCTTAATAGAGGAGTTCGCGCCGTTCGTATGGCACTGTGCGCAGACCGGCGCATTGCTTTGATCAGTGTTCACATGGGTCCATGTCCCGCCTCTCCAGGGAGCAGGAGCGTGAGGCGCATTGATACCGGCCCCGTGGCAGCCTGTCGTGTTCAAACAGGTAGTGTTGGAGATGCCTCCGCTGAAATCAGTATTATGACATTCCTTACACGCGGAAAAGCCCGTTGTCGAAGAAGCGGCCCCCTTTGCGGCTGCGCCGTGTACAGCAGGTGTTCCCCATTGAGGGGCGTGTTTTCCCGTGTCCGGATTGATGAGGGCTCCGGACCCCTGGCTGCAACCCACGGATAGAAGAAGCAGTGCGCCGGCCAGGACAACCCCTGTTCTCATGATTATCGATGACATATCATACACCTCTCATTATTGTGACGGCCGTGATAGGGAAGCATGATGCTGGGTTGATCTTGCCGTCGATGTTGCGTGTGATATAAAAATCGTCCAACATGTTAACTCCTAGATTAGAATTAGTCAAAGGCTAGTTATAATTTGAGGTCCCATGGAATTGGAAGAAAATACCCGATCTTTCAATAATATTAATAAATATAGCACGCTATCCAGCAAAAGCATGTTGTTGCAAAAGCGTTAAAAATTAAAATTCACGGGCGTTGGACGAAAACGTTGATGCTATGGTGAGATGTACCTATTATTCTGGGAGATATGGAAGATGACATCGCAGATGATAATTATAGTGAGTGTGCGGGTTTACAGGTTCTTCGTGGTCTTCAGCTTGAAATTTTTATGTTTTGATGCGTCGTCGGTAAGCATGAGCACGCCGTCCTCGCCGTAGCCCATGTAGATAGTGCAGCGCGGTCTGATCACCAGTTCATTGCCATTGTAGATCTTCATGATCCTTTGTACGTAATTCTGAGTCTCCGGATAGGGCGGGATGGTCCCCCATTTCTTAACGGCCGTTTCACCGGAGTTGTATGCAGCAAGCGCGAGCGGCAGGTTCCCTTCATAGCGGTCTATCAGATACCGGAGGTATTTCACGCCGCCGTCGATGTTCTCATTAGGGTTGAACGAGTTTCCGACGTTCATCACCACAGCGGTCTGTGGCATGAGCTGCATCAGACCCATGGCTCCTTTTCGTGACAGCGCATAAGGATTGAAATCAGATTCCACTTTCACGATCGCATGCACGAGCGCGGGATCGACACCGTGGCGGCCACAGGCGGTATTAATGATATCGACATAGGCGCTTGGATAGTTCGATGATGATAGCGGTGTCCGGGAAGAAGCAGATGAATGCTGCGGAGCTGCTCTATTCTGTCGTTCTGCCTTAACCGTTGACTTCAATCTTTTATATTTTTTACTATTACCGACGCCGACATTGCTGAAATGGATCACCCCGTTATCGTCGGTGTACTGATAAATATCGGCCATGCCGACACGCGGCTGGCAAAGGGACAACAACAGCGCAATACTTGTCAGTATGACGGAGGCTTTCCACTCCACAATGACCTCATTTACAAGAGGTTGATAAAAAGATGTTTTTAACCACTCCCTGACGCCCATGCCATTATTATAACGCAAAAGACTGTTTTTATCAATAGAATATAGGCATCCGTGATTCTTATTTTCTCTCCTACCTTTATCAAAGTCTAACAATGCGGTTCAAAAGAAATACACGTGTCTTAAATGTTGTCCCCAAACTGCCGAAGATACTATAATTTTCTTGACAAGAGCACTGGTGTGCTTTAATATGCACTTCTCATCGCGGGGTGGAGCAGTCCGGTAGCTCGTCGGGCTCATAACCCGAAGGTCGTCGGTTCAAATCCGGCCCCCGCTACCAAACTAATCAAGAGGTTACAGCACATGCTGTAGCCTCTTTTTTATTGCCTGTGATAAAAATGTGATAATTTTTATCCAGGACCTCTACTCCGTCCCGCAAACTCTCCGGATAGTGGTGGGCATACCGCTGGGTCATGATAGGCGACTTGTGGCGCATCAGCTTTTGTACCTTGTAAAGATCGACCCCCGCCTGAAACTAGCCTTGTCGCGAAGGTGTGTCGCAGATCGTGGAACCGGCACTTTCTCACCTCTGCTTTTTCTACATTCAGATAGAACGAACGCCTGAGGTTGCTTGCATCCAGCCGTTCGCCCTCGCCATAAAAGCGAGGGAACTTCCCCCGCTCTTTCTTTAGTTTTCAATAATACATTAATTCAATATATTTCAGACCCTTATAGCCATAACTATTTAAATTGACATATCAAATATTTTAGGTTACTATTAATCTAGTAATTATGGTTTTTACCAATAAAATAATTATAATCTGTGAATCGTTCAAGGAGGAGATAACTTGATTGGAATATTCGGAGAAGATAAGAGAAAGAACGGTATCCATCAGAAAAGAGAGATTGATGTGGAGATACATATCCCGGACCGAAGAATAGGAAAAGTATTCTCTATTGATATTTCGTGTGGAGGATTACGGGTTGCAGGCATTGGTCTCAATCTGAATATTGGAGAAAAAGTTAACTTTTCCGTGGCAATGATGGGAGATAAGTACAAAGGCGAGGGGTTGGTATCAAGAAAGGACCGACCGAGGGAAATCAGAAGGATTGGTGGACGGCTAGGCAATGTATTTTTTGTGAAGGTGGATGACCAAAAGTTTCGGGAGTTTGTTGAAAATAAATGCAACATCAGACCCCAAACATCACATGAAAAAACGCCTATCGCAGGCATAGGTTAACTGAAAATTGGTGCCATAATAATCTGGATCTGACAGAGTCCAATTGTGGCCATATAACCCGTGAGGGACGAAGCGATGTCAGAGGACAAAAATATGAAAGGGTTGCTTGCAATAATGGTGGTTATAATTTGCATCGTTATTTCGCTCGGCTTTGCCGCACATAAAGTGGGTGGCGGGGATCTCAACTTTTCGCCTATAAACGCGTCGCCAGTTGCATTTAGCCATGAAAAACATGTAAATGCAAAGGGGATTAAGTGCAGCGGTTGCCATTATCTTGCATTCCAAATGGTGAAAGGGGCAGACAAAATGGATATGACGAAAATGACTAAGGGAGCCTTCTGCGGTAGGTGCCATAATGGTGAGCTAGCCTTCGATGTGAAGGATCAGAAGAGCTGTCTCCTCTGTCATCTTTAACCGTAAGAATCGCTTTTGATACATCCTGAGCCGCTTGATTGATGACGTTTATTGATTTTGCGTAGAATAAGATGGCAAGAGCATCAAAGCCGTATCGATGACTACCCCTTGATATTTTTATTCTTGTTACTTCGTGTTAGTCATTACTTTATGCTGAAATTCGGCTCATAACCCGAAGGTCGTCGGTTCAGATCCGGCCCCCGCTACCAAACTAATCAAGAGGTTACAGCAAATGCTGTAGCCTCTTTTTTATTGGATTGTGCTAAAAATGTGCTAACCCGATCCAATATCTCCACACCATCACGCAAACTCTCGGGGTAGTGGTGGTCGTACCGCTGGGTCACGATAGGCGACTTGTGACGCATCAGCTTTTGAACCTTGTAAAGATCGACTCCCGCCTGAACTAATCTTGTAGCGAAGGTGTGCCGCAGATTGTGGAATCTGCACTTGCTCACCTTTGCCTTCTCTACCTAAAGATAGAACGACATGTTACAGCAGAAAACAAATAAAATTGTAAATAAAAAATAAATATGTGACTTATATCACACCTATTAATGTGTATAGATGCTAATATTTTGTCATGTATTACGTTAATCAGTCAATTAAGCTCATGATAATATTGTTTATTGGAAATCTCTATGCATTACTGGTTTTACTGGTTGTTTCTGTTGAGGGAGGCAAGCTGTGAAACTATCTTTGGCAAGAAGGAGGCTTCTTATGATCAAGCATGTTATGCAATTAGTTCTGGTTATATCGGCGGCCCTGCTTTTTTCCTGTGGGGGCGGGGGTGGGACGTTTGAACCCACGTCCGCGGACCATGCAACGGTTTCCAAGTCCCTTTCCCTTTCCGTGTCCCTGTCCCCGGCCGTTAAATGCTCTGGTGTAGCTACCATTGCAGCAGGCACGTATCATACGGTCGGGCTTAAAGAGGACGGGACCGTCGTGGCTGTCGGAAGAAATGGCTATGGCCAGTTGAATGTCTCCTCGTGGACGAACATAAAGGCCATTGCAGCAGGCATGTATCAGACGGTCGGGCTTAAAGAGGACGGGACTGTCGTGGCTGTCGGAGATAATGGCTATGGTCAGTTGAATGTCTCCTCTTGGACGAACATAAAAGCCATTGCAGCAGGCACGTCTTATACGGTCGGGCTTAAAGAGGACGGGACCGTCGTGGCTGTCGGAAGAAATGCCTATGGCCAGTTGGATGTCTCCTCGTGGACGAACATAAAAGCCATTGCAGCAGGCATGTATAATACGGTCGGGCTTAAAGAGGACGGGACCGTCGTGGCTGTCGGAGATAATGGCTATGGCCAGTTGAATGTCTCCTCATGGACGAACATAAAGGCCATTGCAGCAGGCACGTATTATACGGTCGGGCTTAAAGAGGACGGGACCGTCGTGGCTGTCGGAAATAATGGCTATGGCCAGTTGGATGTCTCCTCGTGGACGAACATAAAGGCCATTGCAGCAGGCATGTATCATACGGTCGGGCTTAAAGAGGACGGGACCGTTGTGGCTGTCGGAGATAATGGCTATGGCCAGTTGAATGTCTCCTCATGGACGAACATAAAGGCCATTGCAGCAGGCACGTCTTATACGATCGGGCTTAAAGAGGACGGGACCGTCGTGGCTGTCGGAAATAATGGCTATGGCCAGTTGAATGTCTCCTCGTGGACGAATATCATGCCTATATGCGATACTGCATCCGCTGCAAATCAGGATGTCACTCCGCCAATTACGACAGCCATGCTGACCGGGACACTGGGCAATAACGGGTGGTATGTGTCTGACGTGCAGATGACGTTGACCGCAACAGACAATGACGGCGGCTCGGGCGTGAAGGAGATACATTACACCGTTGACGGCACAGAGACCATCGTGCAGGGAAGTTCGGCCTCGTTTTCAATCGTGGGCGATGGGACTCATGCAGTAACCTGGTATGCAATTGACAATGCGGGGAATGTGGAGACGCCTGCCCAGGAGATGAGCATCAATATCGATAAAACATCTCCGTCGATCCTTGCTCTGAGTGCTAACTCGGCGATCCTCTGGCCGCCTAATCATAAAATGGTGAACGTTTTGATTGGAGGCTCGGTTGCCGATGGCGGATCGGGAATCGCTTCAACAATAATTACCGTAACCGACGAATATGGAATCTACAATATGACTGTTCCCGGTTTCGGAAGCGCGATCCCGCTCGAGTCCTGGCGTGAAGGCACGGATATGGACGGCAGGCTGTACACCATTACTGCCGTCACAACTGATAAAGCGGGAAACCAGTCAACAGGAACGACAACAGTGCTCGTCCCGCATGATATGAGGTAGAAAGTCGATTGGCTGTGGCTTGACACGGATGAGCCATAGCAAATAGTGTTTAAAATTTTGAGCGGGGCAGGCGATTCGCCTGCCCCTCTCAGTTTTTTTAAACAATTATACATTACGCAGAACAATGACGCGCTATCAATGAAGATCGAACGATTGCCCCTGCGGAGCAGCCCTCAACCGCCCCTCGCTTCTGCATTGTCACTCGTCGGCCTATTTACAGGTATGTGCATCCGCTCCTGTATCCTGAACCTTGAACTTCTACGCTGGACATTTTCGGCCATATGTAGTAAAGTTTTTAATCAACTGCGGGGAATGCTTTTCTTTCGGATTTGAATCGAAAAGACAAGGAAGCGAGTAATAAAGCTCGCCAAAACTCAATCCGCAAAACGTTGCCCTGCCGGATCCTTTTTCTGTAATAAATGTTTTTGGAGATATAATTTTTGAATAACATTATTCCAATACAAGAATTGGTTTCACGGCGGGATAGGTGCAAAAATCTCCTTCGTCAATTTATCCCTCAAGCGCAGGGGATATTAATATTCTCTCGTTTAAATATTTATTATTTCACTGGTTCATTTGCGAATGGAGTTTTCTGGTTGCCTTTACATGGTGAACCGGTCTTGTTTTGCAGGCGTGGAGTTGAACGATCCAAGATTGAGTCGCCTCTAAATCATATTTGCTCATTTACGTCTTATGGTGATATTGGATCAATCCTTAACGGTTTGGGTTTTTCTTTACCTGAACAGGTCGCCGCTGAGATGAATGGGTTGTCGTGGGCTCTCTCAAACAGTCTCACAAAATACTTTTCTTCCCACCAATTTATTCCCGCAGATAAAATAATAGGTATGAGCCGAGCTAAAAAGTCAGACTGGGAACTCAATATCCTGCGGGAAGCAGGCTCCAAACATGCAAGATGCCTGACCAGTTTGCTACCACAATTTCTTCATGAGGGAATCAGTGAACTTGAGATATGTCATAAAATCTCAGAACTCTTCTTTTCCGAAGGCCATCTTGGAATCTTACGAATGGAAAATTACGGAGAGGAAGTATTTCTTGGACATATCTCAGTCGGAGACAGTGCTAATTATCCAAGTGCCTTTAACGGCCCTGTTGGTCTTCGCGGTGTTCATCCGGCGACACCGTATATGGGGTCAGCAGAGGTCAAATGGACGGCGGGGAAGCCCCTTATCATTGACAATGGGTTTACCCTTGGTGGTTACATAACAGATAAGACCCAGGTTTACTGGCTTGGCAAAATCGAAAATATGCCGGCGAATGCCATCGAAGCTCATAACTTTTGTATCGGTCTGCAAAATGAAATTGCAGAATCTCTGAGGCCGGGAATACTGCCTAGTGCGCTCTGGAACCATTGCCTTGCTGAAGTTGAGCGCTCTCAGTGGAAGAATGGATTTATGGGATTGGGGACGAATAAAGTATCTTTTGTGGGCCATGGCATCGGACTTGCGATTGATGAATATCCCGTACTGACAACTGGATTCGATTACCCCCTCGAAGCAGGGATGACAATTGCTCTTGAACCTAAAATTGGCATTCCCGGATTCGGAATGGTGGGAGTCGAAAATACTTTTGAGGTTACACCGTCGGGAGGAAAATGCTTAACCGGTGAAAACTTCGATATAATATCGGTTTAAACGAATAGCACAACTAGACTCCGCACCAGACTGCAGTAATGCCATTCACTATCACCCATCGCACGACTTGCTCTCACATAAGCAAAACCCTGAAAGACGATACGCATCAGCATTCTATTACTTAAGTTTTATTGCCATTCTGCACGTTAAATTTCTTTGCTATACTAATATTTATCAGGCATATAACTATTGCTACTCCCGAATCCTAATGAGTGAATTATCACCATGAAAGAACTATGAGCAATTTTTAATATCCTATCTCCACGTCAGTTATTATAATCACTTTTCATCGGATCATTTTTTATTGGTGTATTAAGGAGGAATCTATGAGTGACTATCACGTGAGCAGAAGGTTTTTTTTAAAAACCGTGGGCGCATTCACCGTGCTGAGCATCGCGGGTGAATTTCCCGCCGAACTGCTGGCGGCGGTTGATGGGCAGAGGCTTGTCAAATATCCTGAAAAGACTGACATGATCCTGCTCACCGCGCGTCCGCCCCAACTCGAGACGCCGCTCAGCTATTTCCGGGAGCTGATTACCCCGAACGAAGCTCTGTATGTGCGGTGGCACAATGCCAACATTCCCACGTCCGTGGACACGGAACAATGGAGGCTTAAGGTTTGGGGCAATACGGAAAAGGAACTGCAATTCTCACTCAATGACCTCAAGGCGAAGTTCGAGAAAATTAGCTACACGGCAGTCAGTCAATGTTCAGGCAACGGCAGGAGTTTCTTTGAGCCGAGAGTCATTGGCGGCCAGTGGAAGAACGGGGCTATGGGGAATACTACCTGGACGGGTGTTCGACTCAAGGACATTCTGAATGCCGCGGGGCTCAAACCAGGGTCCATAGAAGTTTCCTTTAACGGTCTTGACATGCCGGCGCTTCCCTCGGTACCCGATTTTGTCAAGAGCCTGCCGATCGATAAGGCGCTGGAAGACGATATCATGGTGGCATATGAGATGAATGGCCGGCCGCTTCTTATGCTAAACGGATTCCCGACACGCCTCGTCGTACCCGGATGGTATGCAACGTACTGGGTCAAGGCTTTGGCCGAGATCACCGTTCTCACGAAGCAATTTAATGAGTTCTGGATGAACCCTGCATACCGGATCCCTGATACGCCGTGCGGATGCATAGAACCCGGATCGAAACCGAACAAGACAATACCCATCAACAGGATGACCACGCGTTCGCTTATTATAGACCCTCCGGCGGGGGCGAAGTTCAGACCTGGCAGTCCCATAACCGTGTCGGGAATCGCGTTTTCAGGAGGGTATACCATCAAGGACGTGATCGTTTCAGTAGACAACGGCAAAACCTGGAACAAGGCTGAACTCGGAAAAGAACTCGGTAAATATTCCTGGATCCAGTGGTCATACACATGGAAACCGTCGAAGCCGGGAAATTATACACTGATGGCGAAAGCAACGAACAGTGTTGGCGAATCCCAGCCATTCGAGGGATTGTGGAACCCGTCGGGATATCTGTGGAACAAGGTTGAACCGGTCGACGTAAGGGTACAATAGGGGGTAACCATGAAACGTGCGATGATAGCAGTCATAATAATGTTGGTGGCGCTTCTTTATGGAACTGCATATGCGCAAGATGCTGCGTCTAAAGCTTCGCCAAGCGAGGGAGCGATACGTTCCATAACCATTCCCTCCATACGCATTGAACTGAAGGAAGGAGAAGGCCGGGTAAAGACGGAAACGTACTGCAATATCTGCCACAGTGTGGACTATATTACCATGCAGCCCAAATTCCCGCGGACACAATGGACTGCAACCGTGAATAAAATGATAAAGGCATTCGGCGCTCCTATTCCGCCGGAAGATGCGGGAACGATCATTTCCTATCTTTCTGCAATGTACGGCACAGGAAATTAGATGATATTTCTCTCTACCGGAGGACGGCATGTGTGACGCGGAGACGGCAAACAACAGACCCGGGACAAAGACCATTCCTGTTCAGGAGGCGATCGGAACGGTGCTAGCCCATGACATCACCGAGATACGTCCCGGAGAATTCAAGGGACGCGCTTTTAAAAGAGGTCACGTTGTCAGGAAGGAAGATATATGCCACCTGAAGAGGCTCGGCAAGGATCACCTTTTTGTCTTGAATTTGGCTGAAGACGAAATACATGAAGACGATGCGGCATTCGCATTTGCGAAGGCCCTCATGGGATCCGGTGTTGCCATTGAAGGGGAGCCGAAAGAGGGAAAGATAAATATCATTGCCGAAGCGGATGGACTCCTTAAGATACAGAAGGACGCCCTCCTGGAATTCAACCTGCTTGGTGATGCCATGTGCGCCACGCTTCATAACAATACGGTTGTCAAAAAGGGCCAGATTGTGGCCGGCACGAGGGCCATTCCCCTGGTTGTCAAGAAAGATATTGTACAGGCGGCGACCGCAATCGGCAGGAAAGCCGGACAAATAATCAGCATCAGGAACATGAGACGACCGAAAGCGGGTGTGGTCATAACCGGGAACGAAATTTATTACGGCAGGATACAGGACGCTTTTGCGCCCATAATCAGCGAGAAGATAAAAGCACTTGGCGGTGAAATCGTCGGATTATACTTTGCGCCTGATGATGAAGCGGAAATAGAGTCCCGGTTGCAGGAGCTGCTGCGTGCAGGCGCAGACCTTCTCATCACAACCGGTGGCATGTCCGTCGATCCCGATGATGTTACACGGTTTGCCATCAGGAAACTAGGCGCTACGGACATAACCTATGGCTCCGCGGTACTGCCGGGGGCTGTGTTTCTCGTGGCATATCTCGAAGATGTCCCCATTCTGGGCATTCCCGCATGCGGCATGTATGCGAAGACGACGGTATTGGATGTGGTCCTTCCCCGCGTTCTAGGAGGTGAGAAGATCGGGAGGCGAGAACTGTCAGAACTCGGTCATGGTGGCTTATGCATGAAGTGCGACCACTGTCGTTACCCGGTCTGTCCCTTTGGCAAATAAGGGGAAAACAGACAGAGTTTTTTATCAATTTCCCATGGAAGCCGATCCATATGGAAATCATAAAACCACGCCATACTTATAGCCGCGCGTTTCTGCGATCGAGTCCAGCCGGAGCGTTGACAGGTCCATGACTGTCAGCATCTCAGGGGATGTGGGAGCAAAGGATGTAATGACTTTGAGGTAACCGCGGCATTTATCGCAGACCTCCACCCGCACTGTTTCGAGATGGCTTTCAGGATAAAGGTATTTGAGGGTGCGGTGATCCTCGTTTCCACAATACATGCACTGCAATCGGGGAAATTGCCAGTCGGCGCCGCATTGGCCGCAGCGCAGGTGCTTGACCTGATCGTTCTCCTGCAATTCAGCAAGTGTCGCAACAGCTCCGCACATGAAACAGGTATTTTTGCGCCAAGGTATTCCATTGACCAGTGGCGTCAACTGCCTGCACCATTCGCGCAAGGCCGGCTTGAGAGCGTTCTGCGCGATCGCTACGGTAAGGCCGGGATCAAGCCCGAGCTCCTTTGACACAGACTCAACCGCATCATTATCCCCGGAAGCGACATATGATAGCAGTGCGCCTGCCTCCAAGGTGTTCTCTTCAAGGGCAGTCCTGATACGGCGCGCCGCTGTATCAGGTTCAGTCCTTGACGAAAACCACGGAAGGCGCAGCTTAAGCTTAGGCGGCTGATCTACACTGACGGTCTTCTCAACTGCTGCAACAAGCTTGATCATCAGTGTTCGCGCTGCCTCGACGTCGAAGTCGAGGTCCAGGCCGGAGAGGAGGGGTACCCCTGACGTCATCTTCTCCCGCACTTGGTCGGTCGTGAGGGATATGGTCCCGGGGTGAAGATCAGCGTCGCGCAGAAGCGGCAGAATGGCTTCATAGACCTTCGCTGCATCTTTCAGTTCCGGCAACTCATTTGCCAGCGTGCGAAGACTTTGGACGAGTGGATCAACAGTGTCGGTAGAATAAAATTGCATTGGTCCTCACGAATCGCCGTGAAAAAGGCGGGTCTGGATCCGCGTCCTTAGAGTTCCTTACATCTGCCCCGCCTGCACAAGGGCGATGCGAAGCAGCGCGCCGCCGAAGAGGACGAGTACGGCGCTCAGCATTACCGGGTCGGACACCGTCACACCGGGGAGGCGGCCATTCCGGTGGAGCCACAAGGGGACGAGGATGCCGAGCAGAACGGTCCCGGCCCAGAACAGGAAACCATACCAACTCAGGAAGAGCGGAGCAGCGTATCGTCCGGCGACGACGAGCATGAGCACGATGAGGGCCAGCTCGAAAATCATAGCCATGCGGTCGAAAGACTGCAGGCGCTCGAATGCTCTGCCTGTCGACATTTTCCCCCGAGCCATGGCCAGGACGATGGCTGCTGCTCCGGTCGAGGCACCCGACGCGATAAAGACGGGCCCAAGCAGCGGATCGGTCGCCGCCCACAGCGGCCGGGCCGTGATGTTCAAAAGCACGCCTGTGTAACCCGCGACGAAAAAGCCTGCGGCCGAGCCTATCACCGCATATACCTTGCGCGGGACACGGTTATAGAGGTTTGCGAAGGGCGCAGACTTGAGGCGCCCCTCGGCAACCAGATTGTCGAGAAAGGACAGCAACGAAAAGGCGGCAAAAACCATCAGGGCCCACGACCCCACGGACAATGGCGATTGCAGATTAATGTAGGGTATCCCGCTTTTCGTATAAAAAAACAGGTGCCAGAAGCGTTCGGGCCGTCCGAGGTCGGCGATGAGCAGAATAGGCGTAATACAGATCAGCGGAAAGGCAATGTAATAGGCGAGCCGGCTGATCTCCCCGTGTTTTTCTCCACCAAAGAGTTCCACCAGCGAGCCGATAAAGTATGCGCCCGCCGATACACCGCCGATGTAAAAATACATGGCGATATAGATCCATTCCCAGTGCGGAACATGAGATTCAAGAGCCATCATGGTAACACCTCCACCTTGTTTTGCCACGGAGGCACCGAGCTTGAAATCCGAGGGACGATGGACAACCGCTTGCTTCGCTCACTAAGACGATGCATGAGTTGATGAGTCCTTCCCTGTTGTTCCGTCTCTCGTCCTTCGTCCCTCAGGTGAACCAATTTCCTCCGTGACTATGTGGTTAAATAGCTGCTATTCTTTTTCCTTGTTCATACCCCGTTCTCGAAAACTGATCAACGCTGCCACGGCAACGGCGATGGCGGCCAGCACGGTGACGGCCGCGGAGCGAAACAGCCTACGCTGAGGCACAACCGGATGTTCGGGCTGTCCGTACACCGGCGGGTTGTCCATGAAAAGGTAAAAGACATTCAGACCGCCGGCCTCGCTGTATCCATAGATGTTCGCCTTTGCAAATCCCAGTGACTTCAGCTGGGCAAGCCGTGTGTCCGCCTTTTTCTTCAGTTCCTCGACCTCGCCGAAGGTTATGGAGCCCGTGGGGCAGGCCTTTGCGCATGCCGTTCCGAGACCGTTGTGGATGCGGTCGTTGCAGAGCGTGCATTTGTGCACCGTGCCCGATTTTTCGCTGAAGGAGATCACGCCATAGGGGCAGGCCGGGATGCAATACTTGCAGCCGATGCAGACGTCCTGCTGAACGAAGACGTTGCCCATGTCGGTCCTGACAATGGCCTTCACGGGGCAGGCATTCAGACATCCCGCGTCATTACAATGTTTGCAGGAATCGCTTGAGAAGAACCAGCGACCCTCGGAGCGGTCCTCACTAAACTGTTCTATGAAACGTACATGACGCCAGCACACCAACGCCGCGCTCCAGCAGGTGCTCGACCGGCTCGCCAGCCGAGGGCGGCCGGGTCGGCTCGTGCGACCTGCTGGGCGCCGAGAGCCGGGACCGGTTCCTGGCCGAGGCCGGCGGCGGTGGCCGAGGCGCGACAGCTGGCAGGGCGAGCTGCGAGATCCAGCGTGGGCGGCGGGCGGACGATGCCCGGTGTCGGCGCTCGCCGTGGTGCGGCGGGACGAGGAGGGCGAGATCGACTGGATCGCCATGGTGGCCCGCGACATCACCGCGCAGAAGGAGGCCGAGGACGGGCCTGCGGCGGATGGCCACCCTCGACCACCTCACCGGGCTGGCCAACCGGGCGCTGTTCACCGAGCAGCTCGACGCAGGCGTCGCTCGCAGCGCGGCGACCGGGCCGGCCGGTGGCCGTGCTGTTCTGCGATCTCGACCGGTTCAAGGAGGTCAACGACCGCCACGGGCACGCCGTCGGCGACGCCGTGCTGGTCACGATCGCCGACCGGCTGCAGGAGATCACCCGGGAGGGCGACATGGCGGCGCGGGTGGGCGGCGACGAGTTCGTGATCCTCTGCGAGGGCGTGACCGACTCGGACGTCGCTGGCCACGCTGGCCGAGCGGATCATCGACTCGATCGACCGCCCGATCGAGGCCGGCGACGCGACGGTGCAGGTCGGGATCTCGATCGGGGTGGCCGTGGCCCGCACGGCCGAGCGTCGACGGCGACCGGCTGCTGATCGTCGCCGATCAGGCCATGTACCGGGCCAAGGCGACCGGCGGGAACCGCTACCGGATCCTCACCGACGGGCCGTCGTAGCCCGCGCGATCCGTCAGGTCCGGCGCCGGCAGGTCAGGTCAGGCCGAGGTGCGTGGGCTTCCAGGCCGGGCGGCGCGGCCTCGTAGTCGCCGATCGCGTCGTCGTGGGCCAGGGTGATGCCGATGTCGTCGAGGCCCTGCAGGAACCGCTCGCGGGTGGCGTCGTCGAGCGGGAACTCGACCTCGATGCCGATGGCCGGCGCGGCCAGCGTGCGGGCCGCGACGTCGATGGTGATCTCGAGCGCCGGGTCGGCCTCGACCGCCCGCAGCAGCGCCTCGCCCGACCTCGGCGTCGACCTGCACCGGCACGAGCCCGTTCTTCGTGCAGTTGTTGCGGAAGATGTCGGCGAACCGGGGCGAGACGACGGCCTGGAAGCCGTAGTCCATGATCGCCCAGACGGCGTGCTCCCGGGACGAGCCGGTGCCGAAGTTGGGCCCGGCCACGAGGATGGTGGCGCCGGTGTAGTGCTCGTGGTTGAGCACGAAGTCGCGGTCGTCGCGCCACTCGGAGAACAGCCCGGCGCCGAAGCCGGTGCGCTCGACCCGCTTGAGCCAGTCGCTCGGGATGATCTGGTCGGTGTCGACGTCGGAGCGGTCGAGCGGGCACGGCGGTGCCGGTGACGACGATGACGGGTTCCATGGGAGGTCCTCTCGGCGGTGACTCGAGGCTCGGTCGGCGGTCAGGTCAGGCCAGGTCGGCGGGGGTGGCGAAGGTGCCGGCGATGGCGGTGGCCGCGGCGACGGCGGGCGACACGAGGTGGGTGCGGCCACCTCGGCCCTGGCGGCCCTCGAAGTTGCGGTTGCTGGTGGAGGCGGCCCGCTCGCCCGGCTGGAGCTTGTCGGGGTTCATGGCCAGGCACATCGAGCAGCCGGGCTCCCGCCAGTCGAAGCCGGCCGCGGTGAAGATGTGCGTGCAGGCCCTCGGCCTCGGCCTGGTCCTTCACCCGGAACGAGCCGGGCACGACCATGGCCCGCATGCCGTCGCGGACCCGGCGGCCCTCGGCCACGGCGGCCGCGGCCCGCAGGTCCTCGATGCGGCCGTTGGTGCAGGAGCCGATGAACACGGTGTCGACCGGGACCTCGCGCAGCGGGGTGCCGGCGGTGAGGCCCATGTACTCGAGGGCCCGGGCGGCGGACTCGCGGGCGCTGGGGTCGTCGAAGGCGTCGGGGTCGGGCACCGCGCCGCTGAGCTCGACGACCTGGGCCGGGTTGGTGCCCCACGACACGAACGGCTCGAGCGCGGCCGGCGTCGAGCACGACCTCCTTGTCGAAGGTCGCACCGTCGTCGGTGGGGAGCGCGCGCCAGGCGTCGAGCGCCTGCTCCCAGGCCGTCGCCGGTCGGGCGCGTGGCGGCGACCCTCGAGGTAGGCGAAGGTCGACGTCGTCGGGGGCGATCAGGCCGGCCTTGGCCCCCGCCTCGATCGACATGTTGCAGACCGTCATGCGCCCCTCCATCGAGAGGCCCCGGATGGCCGAGCCCCGGTACTCGATGATCGAGCCGATGCCGCCGCCGGTGCCGATGCGTGCCGATGATGGCGAGGATGAGGTCCTTGGCGGTGACGCCCGGCGGGCAGGTCGCCGTCGACGGTGATGCGCCATGGTGCCCGGGCCGGGTCTGGGGCAGGGTCTGGGTGGCGAGCACGTGCTCGACCTCGCTGGTGCCGATGCCGAAGGCCAGGGCGCCGAACGCGCCGTGGGTGGAGGTGTGGCTGTCGCCGCACACGATGGTCATGCCCGGCTGGGTGAGGCCCTGCTCGGGGCCGATCACGTGGACGATGCCCTGGTCGGGGTTGCCCATCGGGTACTCGGTGATGCCGAACTCGGCGCAGTTGGCCCGCAGGACCTCGACCTGCTTGCGGCGAGATCGGGTCGGCGATCGGCTGGTCGATGTCGGCGGTGGGGACGTTGTGGTCCTCGGTGGCGACGGTGAGGTCGGGCCGGCGCACCGTGCGGCCGGCCAGGCGCAGCCCGTCGAAGGCCTGCGGCGAGGTGACCTCGTGGACGAGGTGGAGGTCGATGTAGAGCAGGTCGGGCTCGCCGTCGGCGGCGCGGACGAGGTGCTGGTCCCAGATCTTCTCGCTGAGCGTCTTGGCGTCGGCCATGGGGTCGATCCTGCCGGGTCCTGGCTCGGGTTCTTGTGTCTCAATATTCAAGACGATAGTCTTGCCGTATGGGATCGAGTGTAAGCGGGGTGGGCGTGATCGACAAGGCGATGGCGGTCCTGGACGCCCTCGAGGAGTCGCCGCGGTCGCTGGGCGAGCTGGTCGCCGCCACCGGGTTCTCCCGGGCGACGGCCCACCGGCTGGCCGTCGCGCTCGAGGTGCACGGGCTGGTGCGGCGCGACGACGAGGGCCGCTTCGCCCTCGGGGTGCGGCTCATCGCCCTCGGCCGGGCGGCGGCCGAGGCCATCCCGCTGGCCGAGGCCGCGCTGCCGGCGCTGGCCGCCCTGCGCGACGAGACCGGCGAATCGGTGCAGCTCTACGTGCGGGAGGGCGATCGGCGGGTCTGCATCGCCGCGCTCGAGTCGCCCCACGGCCTGCGGACGATCGTGCCCATGGGGGCGTCGCTGCCGCTCGACGTCGGGATCGGCCGGGCGCATCCTGCCGCGCCGAGCGGGCCGGCCCGGGCGGCGCCCGAGTCGAGGCGACGAATCGGCACCGAATCGGCGGCCATGGGCCGAGAGCGTGGGGGAGCGGGAGGCCGGGGTGGCGTCGGTGAGCGCCGGCGTGCTCGACGCCGAAGGCGAGCCGGTGGCCGCGGTGAGCGTGTCGGGGCCGATCGAGCGGACGACCCGCCGACCCGGCGAGCGCTACGGCGAGGCGGTCGTGGCGGCGGCCCGTCGCATCGAGCAGGCGGCAGGGCTCCGTCCGGCGTGAGCCCTTCGGCACCGAATCGGTCCGATTCGGTGCCGAAGGGCGGGCGTCGCGAACGGTCGGGCGGGCGATCCGTCCGACGACGACCCGGGCCGACTCGCCTCGGCCGTGCGCCGCTCCCGTCGGCACCCGCCTAGGCTCGCGCCCGCATGGGTGAGAACCTGGCGGCCATCGACATCGGCACGAACTCGATCCACCTGGTCGTGGCCCGCTTCGACGACGAGGGCCACTTCGAGGTCATCGCCGACGAGAAGGAGGCCGTCCGCCTCGGCTCGAGCGGCGGCGACATGAAGGAGCTGACGCCCGACGCCATCGACCGGGGCATCGCCGCGCTCACCCGCTTCCGCCAGGTGGCCGACATCTCCGACGCCCCGGTCACCGCCGTCGCCACCAGCGCGGTCCGCGAAGCCGAGAACGCCGACGACTTCATCCGCCGGGCCCGGGACGAGGCCGGCGTCGAGGTCGAGGTGATCTCCGGCGTCGAGGAGGCCCGACTCATCTACCTCGGCATCCTGCAGGCCGTCCCGGCGTTCGACCGCCGCCTGCTGCTCATCGACATCGGCGGCGGGAGCACCGAGGTCCTGCTCGGCGAGCGCGGCGACACCCTCGCCGTCCGCAGCTTCAAGCTCGGCGCCATCCGCCTCACCCGCCGGTTCTTCAAGACCGATCGCCTCCACCCCGGCGCGGTCGACGCCTGCCGCCGCTTCGTCCGGTCCATGCTCACGCCCGATGGCCCGGGAGATCGACCGCCTCGGCTTCGAGCGTGGCCGTCGGCAGCTCGGGCACCATCGAGGCCGTCGCCGCGATGGCCACGCCGCTCGCCGCGAGCGAGCCCCAACCCCGCACGCTCACCAACGCCACCATCACCCGCAAGGAGATCGAGGCCGTCGTGAAGCGGCTGGCCGCGGCGCCGACCGTCGCCAAGCGCCGCGACCTCCCCGGGCTCGAGCCCGGCCGGGCCGACATCATCCTCGGCGGCGCCATCATCCTCGAGCAGGCCATGGCCGTGTTCGGCATCGACGAGCTGGTCGTCTCCGACTACGCCCTGCGCGAGGGCGCGCTGCTCGACGCGTTCCAGCGCCGCCACGGCGCCGCCCTGCACCACCTCCACGACCTGCGCCGCCGCAGCGTCGTCCGGCTGGCCGAGATGATGGACGAGGAGCCCGAGCACTCGGCCCACGTCGCCGAGCTCGCGCTCGAGCTGTTCGACGAGACCGACCGCGCTCCACGGGCTCGGCGACGACGCCCGCGAGCTGCTCGAAGCCGCGGCCCTGCTGGCCAACGTGGGGCTCTTCGTCTCCCACAGCAAGCACCACAAGCACAGCTACTACGTGATCCGGAACTCCGATCAGCTCTCGGGCTTCACCGACCACGAGATCGAGATGGTCGCCCTGGTCGCCCGCTACCACCGCAAGAGCGCGCCCTCGGCCAAGCACGCCGAGTTCGCCGCGCTCCGGCCCCGGCGACCAGGCGACGGTGCGCGTCCTCGCCGGCATCCTGCGGGTGGCCATCGGCCTCGACCGCACCCACGCCGGGCTCGTCACCGCCGTCCGGGCCCGCCGGCGAGGGCAAGGAGCTCGTCGTCGAGGCCGTGCGCCGCGCCCGGCACCGACCTGTCGCCTCGAGCTCTACACCGCCGACCGAGCGGCGGGGCCTGCTCGAGGAGGTGCTGGGCTGTCCCGTGCGCATCGAGGCCGAGCCCGCGGCAGTCGCGGTCAGCCGCGTCAGCCGACCTGATCGGCGACGCGTCGCGCCCGTCGGTCGACCTCGCAGGCAGGCGTCCACCAGCGTCGGCACGAACAGCTCGGGGTCCGTGGCGCACACGCCGTGGTCGCCGGCCACCGGGTGCACGGTCGCGCCCGGGATGGCCTCGGCCAGCCGCCGCTGGCGGTGCGGCGGCACGACCGAGTCGAGCTCGGTGACCACGACCGCCGTCGGGCACGTCGACCGACCCGATCCAGTCCCGCGAGGAGAAGCCGGCCAGCGCCTGCCCGGCCTCGACGACCATCCGGGTGTCGTTCTGCAGCACCTGCTGGCGGGCCAAGCGCCCGAGGTCGGACTGGTCGTAGCGGGCGTTGAGCAGCCGCTCGCTCGATCGAGCGGTGGACCCGGCGGGGCGTCGCCCGGGCCACCAGCGACGCCAGCCCGATCATCGACGCCGGCGGCCCGCCCACCGGCGCGGCTCGGCGCGAAGCTCCGGCTCGTGGCGCACAGCACCAGGCCGTCGACCCGATCGGGGTGGCGCCGCCACACGAGCTGGGCGATCGGCCCGCCCATCGAGTAGCCGACCGGGATGACCCGCTCGATGCCGAGCTGGTCGGCCAGGGCGACGGCGTCGTCGGCGCAGTCCTCGAGGCGGAACCGGCGCCAGGTGCGGATGCCCCGCCCGTGGCCCCGGTGGTCGATGGCCACGACGTTGAAGTGCTCGGCCAGCGGCTCGATAGGACGGCGAACCAGTTCAGCGCGGCGTTGGCCGTCCAGCCGTGCAGCAGCAGCAGCGTCGGCGCCCCGGTGGGCCGGCCGCCCGGCGCACGAACGTCGTGCCGCGGCCGGGCAGCTCGACCGCGCGGCCCGGCGGCCAGGCCCGGCGGATCGGGCACCTCGTCGGCGGGCACGGGTCTCGGCGGGTCCGGTCAGGCCCCGATGTCGACGATCTCGACCTTGAGCACGCCGCCCGGGGCGTCGAAGTCGACCACGTCGCCGACCGAGTGGCCCAGCAGCGCGGCGCCCAGCGGCGAGCCCGGCGACATGACCTCGAGGTCGTCGTGGCGCTCCTCGATCGAGCCGATCAGGTAGCGCTCGGGCGTGTCGTCGCCCTCGTAGGTGATGGTCACGATCGACCCGGCCTGCACCGTGTCGCGTGCCGTCGACCTCGACGATCTCGCAGTCGAGCAGCAGGGCGGCCAGGTGGTTGATCCGGCCCTCCATCTTGCCCTGCTCCTCCTTGGCGGCGTGGTAGTCGCCGTTCTCCTTGAGGTCGCCGAGCTCGCGGGCGGCCTGGATCTTGCGGGCGATGTCGGTGCGGCCGTGGGTCGACGAGGTCTTCGTGCTCGGCCGCGAGCCGGTCGTAGGCCGCTTGGGAGAGGTGATGGGTTTCGGCCACGCCGCACATGGTAGCGAGGCTCCTCCGCCGGCCGACCGGGGTGGCCGGTCAGCGTCGCCGCAGGTTGACGAACGGGCGGCGACCGACACCACACTGGTCGGAGTGTTCTGCCACGCAACCGCCTCCGTCATCATCATCGACTAGCGCACACCACGCTCGTGGTGTGCGCTCCTGACCGTCCACTCCGGTGGGCGGTTTTCTCGTTCTAGGGAGCAGATCTCCGTGAGCGACCAGTCCAGCAGCCAGGTCCCCGCCCGGCCCAGCCGGGCCCACCGCGTCGGTGTCGTCGGCGGCGACGGCATCGGCCCCGAGGTCATCGCCGAGGCGCTCAAGGTCGTCGCCGCGGCCGGCGTCGAGCTCGACACCGTCGACTACGACCTCGGCGGCGCCCGCTACCTCCGCGACGGCGTGGTGCTCACCGACGAGACCGTCGAGGAGTGGCGGGGCCTCGACGCCCTGCTGCTGGGCGCGGTCGGCACGCCCGACGTGCCGCCCGGGCTGATCGAGCGGGGCCTGCTGCTCAAGATGCGCTTCGACCTCGACCTCTACATCAACCAGCGCCCGTTCCTGGCCCCCGACGGCTCGCCACGACTTCATCGTCATCCGCGAGAACACCGAGGGCACCTACGCCGGCGAGGGCGGGTTCCTGCGCAAGGGCACCCCGCACGAGGTGGCGACCCAGGGCTCGGTCAACACCCGCATGGGCGTCGAGCGGTGCGTCCGCTACGCCTTCGACCTGGCCCGCAGCCGGCCCCGCCAGCACCTGACGCTCGTGCACAAGACCAACGTGCTGACCTTCGCCGGCGACCTGTGGGAGCGGACCTTCGACGAGGTGGCGGCCGAGTACCCCGACGTGACCACCGCCTACAACCACGTCGACGCCGCCTGCATCTACTTCGTCCAGTCGCCCGAGCAGTACGACGTGATCGTCACCGACAACCTGTTCGGCGACATCCTCACCGACCTCGGCGGCGCCGTGTCCGGCGGCATCGGCCTGGCGTCGTCGGGCAACCTCAACCCGGCCCGCACCGGCCCGTCGATGTTCGAGCCGGTCCACGGCTCGGCGCCCGACATCGCCGGCCAGCAGAAGGCCAATCCCGTCGCCGCCATCCTGTCGGCGGCCATGATGCTCGAGTTCCTGGGCGAGGCCGACGCCGCCGCCCGCATCCGCAAGGCGTGCGCCGACACCGCGACGCTCACCGGCTCCACGTCCGAGATCGGCGACCTCGTCGTCGAGCTCTAGTCGCTCTCGACGCCCCGAGGGGAACCCCATGCCCATCACCCCCACCGACAAGATCTGGATGAACGGCGAGCTCGTCGACTGGGACGCGGCCCAGATCCACATCCTCACCCACACGCTGCACTACGGCATGGGCGTCTTCGAGGGCATCCGCGCCTACGAGACGACGGACGGCCCCGCGGTGTTCCGCCTCACCGAGCACATGGAGCGGCTGCACAACTCGGCCAAGATCATGATGATGGACCTGCCCTACACGGTCGACGAGCTGGTGCAGGCCACCAAGGACGTCGTGCGGGCGTCGGGCCTGCCGTCGTGCTACATCCGGCCGATCGCCTACTACGGCTACGGCGAGATGGGGCTCAACACGCTGCCCGTGCACGGTCGACGTGGCCATCGCCTGCTGGCCGTGGGGCGCCTACCTCGGGTGAGGACGCCGTGTCAGCAAGGGCGTGCGCATGAAGATCTCGTCGTGGATGCGCCACGACCACAACACCATGCCGCCGGCGTCCAAGACCACCGGCAACTACGTGAACTCCTCGCTGGCCAAGGTCGAGGCGCTCAAGGCCGGCTACGACGAGGCGATCATGCTCAGCCCGCAGGGCTTCGTCAGCGAGTGCACCGGCGAGAACATCTTCGTCGGCCCGCGACGGCGTGCTCATCACCCCGCCGATCGCCGCCGGCGCGCTCGAGGGGATCACCCAGGACTCGGTCATGACCATCGCCCGCGACCTCGGCTTCGAGACCCGCTTCGACTACCTCACCCGCAGCGACCTGTACGTCTGCGAGGAGATGTTCGTGTGCGGCACCGCGGCCGAGGTCAGCGCGGTGAACTCGGTCGACGACCGGCCGATCCCGTGCCCCGGCCCGATGACGACGGCCATCGCCGCGGAGTACGCGCAAGGCCGTGCGCGGCCAGGTCGACCGCTACAAGGACTGGCTCGACTATGTCGACTGACCGGACGTGCCGCCGGTCGCGGACCGCGGTGCCCGCGTCGGTCGAGATCTTCGACACGACGCTGCGCGACGGCGCGCAGTTCGAGGGCATCTCGCTCACCGTCGAGGACAAGCTGCGGGTGGCCGAGCAGCTCGACTGGCTCGGCGTGCGCTGGATCGAGGGCGGCTACCCGCAGGCCAACCCCAAGGACGCCGAGTTCTTCCGCCGGGCGCCGAAGGAGCTGAAGCTGTCGACCGCCGAGCTGGTGGCCTTCGGCTCGACCCGGCGCCCGGCGGGCAAGGTCGACGTCGACCCGACGCTCGAGGCCCTCATCGGCGCCGAGACCTCGACGGTGTGCATCGTCGGGCAAGAGCTGGGACTTCCACGTCATCGAGGCGCTGCAGACCACGCTCGACGAGGGCGTGGCCATGGTCGGCGAGTCGGTCGAGTTCCTGAAGGCGCGCCGGCCGGCGGGTGTTCTTCGACGCCGAGCACTTCTTCGACGGCTACAAGGCCAACCCCGAGTACGCGCTGCGGGTGCTCGAGGCGGCGGCGACCAACGGCGCCGACTGCGTCGTGCTGTGCGACACGAACGGCGGCTCGCTGCCCCACGAGGTGCAGCGGATCACCGCCGAGGTCGTCGCCTACCTGCGGGGCGTGGCCGATCGGCATCCACACCCAGAACGACTCGGGCTGCGCGGTGGCCAACTCGATCGCCGCCGTGCTGGGCGGGGCCACGCACGTGCAGGGCACGATCAACGGCTACGGCGAGCGCACCGGCAACGCCAACCTGATGACGGTGATCCCCGACCTCACGCTGAAGCTCGGCATCGAGACGCTGCCCGAGGGTCGGCTCGAGCGGCTCGACCGCGGTGAGCCGCCACGTCGCCGAGCTGGTGAACCTGCCGCCGCACCCGGCCGACCCCTTCGTCGGGCACCTCGGCGTTCGCCCACAAGGGCGGGCTGCACACCTCGGCGCTCGGCCGGGCCGGCGGCGCCACCTACGAGCACATCGACCCGGCCGCGGTGGGCAACCACACCCGGGTGCTGGTGCGCGACCTCGGCGGGCGGGCCGGCATGTCCATGAAGGCCAGTGAGCTGGGGTCGAGCTCGACGACCGGGCCGCCGGGGTGCTGAGCGAGGAGCTCAAGGAGCTCGAGTCGCGGGGCTGGCTGTTCGAGGCGGCCGACGCGTCGCTCGAGCTGCTGATGCGCCAGGCCGCCGGATGGACCCAGGACTTCTTCGAGGTCGAGGCCTACCGGGTGACCGAGCTACCACCGCGAGGGGCCGGTCATGCCGGTCGACGAGGTCGAGGTCACGGTCGAGGCCACGGTGAAGCTGTGGATCGACGGCCAGCGCATCGCGGCGGTGGGGGAGGGCAACGGCCCGATCAACGCCCTCGACGTGGCCGTGCGGCGCCGCGCTCAACGGGCGGTACCCGGCGCTGGAGCGCATCCACCTCACCGACTTCAAGGTGCGGGTGCTCGACGGTGGCGCGGCCACCGGTGCCGTCGTGCGGGTGCTCATCGACTCGACCGACGGCGACGAACGTGTGGACCACCGTCGGCGTCGACACCAACGTGATCGAGGCGGCGTGGCGGGCCCTGATCGACTCGTTCGTCTACGGCCTGCTGCACACCAGTCGTAGGCTGAGCGACGATGGCTGCACCCGAGTACGTCCCCCATCCGCCGACCGACAAGCCCCGCGTCTACGAGTCGCCGCCGTGGGACGGCGAGGCGTGGCTGGCCGACCGGCCCGGTGAGCTGGCCGGCCGCCAGCCGCTCGGGCCCCGGCTCGGCTACCCGGGACCCGACCAGGGCTTCGCCATCAAGCTGGCCAACGGCTTCGACGATCGGCTGGTGCTGACCGCCGGGCGAGCACGCGGCCGACGTCATGGCCGGGTGCACGGCGGTGGCGCTCAAGCGGGCCTCGCTGTTCGGTCGGGCGCCGATCATCCACGACCTCACCGCCGCCTTCACCATCTGGGGCTTCCTGGCCGAGGCCGACGCCGAGCTGGTGCGCCTGCGCCGCCCGCTGTTCGAAGAGGTGGCGAACGTCCACCACTACATGGAGCGGCGCAAGATCGCCGATCTCGTGCCCCAGGCGGTGCTGCAGCTGTCCCACGCAGGAGATCCAAGGTGGCGGCGCAGGACTGGCGGGCGTTCTTCAAGCGGCGCGCGGCCAGCCGGCGGCGGGACGCCGGCCCACGGCGCCGGCCGTCCCCGGCTCGCCGCCGCGACGGCTGACGTGGACCGCACCACGGTCGAGGTGGACGATGCCGAGTTCGGCCGGCTGGTCTTCGACACGGTCGTGGAGGGCCGATCGCGACGGCGAGGCGGTGCTGCTGCTGCACGGCTTCCCGCAGACGTCCGGTCGTGGTGGAACCAGGTGCCGGCGCTGGTCGAGGCCGGGTACCGGGTCGTCGCGCCGGACCAGCGGGGGTACTCGCCGGGCGCCCGGCCCGCGGACGCAGTCGGCCTATCGCGTCGTCGTGCCTGGTCGCCGACGTGCTCGGCCTGGCCGACGCGCTCGGGGCCGACCGGTTCCACCTGGTCGGTCACGACTGGGGTGGGGCGGTGGCGTGGCAGGTGGCCGGGCCGTCATGCCGATCGGCTGCGCACGCTGGCGGTGCTGTCGACGCCGCATCCCGCGGCGTTCGGCTGGCGTTGGCGGGCGACGGCGGCTCGGACCAGGCCAGCGGTCGGGCTACATGGAGTTCTTCCGGGCCGAGGGCAGCGAGGACGTGCATGCTGGCCGACGACGCCGGTCTGCTGAAGCTGGTGTACCTCGGCAGCGGGCTGACCGAGGAGGAGGCGGCTCCGTACCTGGCGGCGCTGTCGACGCCCGACGCCCTGCGGGCTGCGTTGAACTGGTACCGGGCGGCGGACATCGCGCTGGTGGACGGGCTCGGGCCGATCGTGTCGCCGACGCTCTACATCTGGAGCACGGACGACGTGGCGCTGGGGCGGGAGGCGGCGGAGGCGACCGCGCGATTCGTCGACGGGCCGTACCGGTTCGAGGTGCTCGACGGCGTCGACCACTGGATCGGGGAGCACGCGCCGGATGCGGTCAACGCGCTGCTGCTCGAGCATCTCGCCACGGCGTAGCTGTCCCACCTCCCTCCGTGGGAGCGGCCGCCATCCCCGCGCGCCAACTGTCCCCACCCTTCCCTGCGGCGGCCCTTCAGCGACGAATCGGTACCGAATCGTCGCTGAAGGGCAGCGTCGAGAGCGGGTCGGTGCGAGCTCGGGGTCGGCGTCAGCGTCGATCGGAAGGGCGCGACGAATTCGGTGGGCCGGGCAGGCGAGCGAATCGCCGCGGCGCCGTCGATTCGGTGGAGTCAGGCCGAGATCGTGATGGGGGTGCCCGGCGGCATCTGATCGGCGAGGAGCTGGTCGATCTCGTCGGACATGCGGACGCACCCGTTCGACGCCTGGGTCCCGATGAGCTCGGGCTTGTTCGTCCCGTGGAACGCCAGCTGCGGCATCCCGCCGTCGAACGAATCGAGCGACTCCGAGTACCCGTTCAGCGCCAGGATCCACGGCCCGTAGCGCCGCCGGCGCTCTTCGCGATCTTCTCGGCGATGTAGAAGGTGCCGACCGGCGTGAAGGTCGAGTCCTTGCCGATCACGACGTCGGTCTCGGCCACGAGGCGGTCGCCGTCCCAGGCCTTGAGGTGGAACGTCGGACTTCACCAGCTCGATGTGGGTGTGGGTCT
>CAVWIL010000020.1:0-29153 GCA_963755045.1 Nitrospirota bacterium
TCCGCCGTGTTTCAGGATGCTCATTAAAGAAAGATGCCTGGGCATCCGTTTACCCAGTTCATTAAAACCCTGCTCTGCGAAGGGCAACGAAGCCAAAATGGACGGAAGGGCCGCAAAGGTGCGCCCCTGTGATGCAAGGAAGTTCTCCCAGTACAGGCTTTTCCCGGACAATTCATCAAGAAATGGTGTAAAGCTTCCCAGATAGGCATTGGGTCCGCTGAAGGCCTTGCCCAAACCCTCCACCAGAATAAACACCAGGTTGGGCGGCCTGGTGGAATCAACGTTAAAGAAGTCGCCCAGCACGTCGCGGGTTTCATCCGCCCTCAAAAAAGGATATTCAGGGTTGACGTATTTGAATCCCGTCGCGTTATCGGATCGCTTCTTGGGTCCGTCGGCGGCTGCGGTGCCAACGCTCCCGGGCGCCTTGCGGGAGAAATAGGCGCGGGAATCTTCCGCAAAATACATCACTTTGTTCAAGGCCAGATGATACGATAATTCCGATGCAAATGATGCCCTCGGGGGCAGCCCGGACACCGTGAAGGCCAGTATGGTGCCCGCGACCAACATCGTCAATGCAAAGGCCGGGGGCATCGATTTGCGGGAGGATAAAACCGTGAGCGAGGCCCAGAATACGGCCAGGGGTATGACGAAGAGGGCGATCGAGATTACGTCAAGAGTGACGCTGCCTCTGATCGTCTCATTAATTTCTTTTAGGGAATATCCGAAGAGGTCCGCACCCAGGGGTACCAGGGCCGTGGCAAAATATTTAACCAGCGCCGCGTAAAGGAGGATGAAAAACGACCCCCCGATACCATAGATCCGATAGCGGGATTTCAGTGTTCGTGTGCCGAGGCAGACGAGGAGAAAAGGAACAAAAAAGAACGGAAATATCTTGAGAAAAGACAGGCAGTCGTACAGGAACGCCCTTACCATGGCGGTCCGGATATCCGGCGGAATATTACTGGCCCGGGATACAGCGAGGACTTCCATGATCCTCATTGCAATGAATGCGGGCAACAACGCCAGGGAAAGGTTTAGAAACAGAACAGCGCAGTTTTTTAAGGTATTAGGAAGGGAATGTTCCGGTTCCGACTGAATTGCACTCTTCATGCTCTGAGCTCTTTCTCACCCAAGGGTAGATGGTATCTGCGATGTTCTCTTAGTATCGTTCGCCGGATTTCTAGCCGTCTTTTTTCATATCTCACATGATATCCGCCGGTCAGCGACTGACCATCGCGCCCCATTACCAGCGCATCAAACCCTTGATCCCGAAATTTTTCGCAGTGAAGCTTTGTTCGACAACGTTCTTTTCGTCGTCATAACCGGCTGTAACTACAATGCCCCACTTGGCATAAAAATACTTTTGGAGAGCAACGCCAAACCACTGGCCCCGCGTTGTCTCAACGCTCGTGGACCCCAGCGGGTATTCGCCGCCCTGGCTGAATCCGCCGTTGACTTCAACGTAATCGTCCGCGGTTCCGGAAAAGTAATAGCGGCCGATGATGCGATTTGAAATGCCCAGTTTGGCGGGCGATGGAACAAAGAGGGTCCGCCATCGGAAATACCAGTTGCCTATGTATTTTCCGAGACCGATGCCGTACATATCGACCGTACTTGATGTGAAGTCCATATGGTCATAGCTGCCGGAAACCTCCCATCCCTTCCCGACCCCCTGAAAAATTTCTGCACGATAGTAATCTCGGGAGTAGAGCGTTGCATCCGGGGAATACTGATATCGCAGATTGGCATACGCCCGCTGCCAGAGATCCACATATGCATCAAGTGCAAGGGCATAATCGTTGGAATCGAACCGCTTGGAACGGAGATATTCGAAAGCGAGCGAGCTGCGCTCCCAGTAGCGTCGAAGGGCAGCTGTGTAAAACTGCCAATCGCTGCGGTCCGTAGAAAATTTGCTGACATCGTATGCCAGGCTCGCCTGCCACGTGACCGCCTCGGGCGCCACTGACTCCTGCGCCAGCCGGCGCGGCTGAAGAGAAGCAAGATACTCATTAATCTCGGTGTTCGGCGCGCCATGTTCGCGGGCCGCTTCGAAGTCAATATTGGCTTCCTCGAGTTCGCCCGCTGACCGGTAGGCTTTTGCCCGCGCGATATATGCCTGGGGGTTAGCGGGATCCGCAGCTATCCATTTTCCGTAGGCGTTCACGGCCTCTCCGGGACGGTCGCTCCAGAGATACATATCCCCGAGGGCCGACCAGGCATCACCATAGCCCGGCGACCGCCTCGTTACCGAGGTGAGGTCTGCTTCGGCCTCCTTCCAGCGGTCCTCCCACGCATACGTCCGCCCTCGCGCGAGAAGCAGGTCGGAATTATTCGGTCGCGTTGCGAGCAGTTTCGTGTAGATCTGGATCGCTTCCTCTCGATGCTTCGAGAAAGAGAGCGCCCTCGCGAGCTTGAACTGGGCATCATACGACTGGGGATGCGTTTTCACCTCCGCACGATAGTACTGTGCGGCAGCGTCATAATCGCCCCTTGACATCGCCATGTCGCCATCCACCATCGCGGCGACAAGACTCAATGCAAGAAGAATCATCATTCCGGTAACCCTTCCCTTTATATTACAACTGGTTTTTCGTAACCCTATTTCCGACGCGGTGGCGTGGAAAATCGTGCTCTATGTCCTTCCTTGAGTCCATCTGGAACAGTCGATATTTGTTCTTCATGCCCCTTTTTATGGACTAACTCCCACTTTCTCTTCCCCATCAGGTACTGGATCAGAGCTTCGAACCTCCAAAACGAATTGATCTGTCGATAGCCGAAATTTTCAAGCACTCCGTAGATGAGAAGCTTGAACAAGTGGCTCCACTTCGGATACCGCTTAAATGTCAATTCTTCGAGAAAGATGCTGGCTGTCGAAAGAAACACTCCGTAGAAGATCGCCAGCGACAGAAAAAGCAGGAGAAAGTCAAGGCTCAGGACCCCGAGAAAATAGGACATAATGACAAAAGGATATCCAAGGACTTCGATCACCGGGCCCATGATCTCGAAAAGAATATAATAGGGCAGAACAAGCATGCCTATTTTGCCGAATCGGGGATTGAGTGTCATCTCTCTGTTTTGGAAAATGGTCTGGATAAGGCCCAGGTGCCATCTCCTCCGTTGTCTGCCGAGCATCTTTAAATTATCCGGCGCCTCGGTCCAGCAGATAGGATCGGATACAAAGCATATCCGGTATGGTTTTTTCTTTTTCAGCATATGGCGGTGAAGCCGGACGATCATGTCCATGTCTTCCGCCAAGTTTCCCACCATGAATCCTCCCGCCTCCACCACACTGGCTTTTTGAAAGAGCGAAAATGTCCCGGAAAGAATAAGCAGCGAGCGCAGACTGTCCCATCCCACCCTCCCGAAGAGAAACCCCCGGATGTACTCAACGATCTGAAACAGGAGGAGCGTATTGTCAGGGAGATCGATTTCCTCAATGGTTATCCCGTCGGTAAGCCGGAGACCGTTGATAATGCGCACGACCCCGCCGCTCGCGATCACCGGAACGTTGCTGTCAATGAGGGGGGTCATGACCCGTATGAGCGCGTCTTTTTCCAGCAGCGAATCCGCATCGAGTGAGCAAAAATAAGGCGACCGTGAAACATTTATCCCGCAATTCAGCGCATCGGCCTTGCCGCCTTGCTCCTTGTCGATCACGAGAAGATTCGGTGTTTCCAGACTATAGTAAAAACCCTTGACGGGTTTCGTCTTGAGAAACGTCCGGTAGACGCGATCGACCTTTTTAAGACCAAGCTCGTCGATCACTTTTTGCAACGTCCCATCTGTCGACCCGTCGTTGATAATGATCACTTCGAAAAAAGGGTATTCAGTGGCAAGTGCGGATCGGATGCTCCGGAGGACGACCTTTTCCTCATTATGCATGGCAATCAGGATCGTGACGGGCGGGGTCTCCGAAGAGAGGGTAAATTCTTTGTAGGGGGAATATTTAATGCGGCGAAGGTGCCTGAAAACCACAAAAAGGGCAAGGGCCAGAAGTACCGAATAAACCGTATTCAAGACTCCAAAGTAAAACCCGACGCAGTAATTGAATCCGATAACCGTTATGATGAGTAATTTTTTCATGCGATAGATCCCGTTTTTATCATACTGCGGATGAGATCTTTTTCCGTTTCGTCGCCATCCTGTGCCAGAAATTCAGAGAGCGGTGTTGAAAATCCGAGGGAATGCATGATCTCAAGCACCTGGCGTGATTTTTTTTGGAGCCCCCCGTCGCTTGCTGTGAGGTTTTTGATGAGTTGGCCCGAGAAATTCGTCCTCTCTATCTCCTCGCATATGCTGTCTTTCGCATACCGATCGGTACCCGCAAGTACCTCAAGAAAAATGTCGAGGGACCGTTCACCGAGGGCAGTGAACGCCTGCACTGCTTCATTTCGAACCCGCCAGTTCTCGTCGAAAATAAGCTTTCCGACCGGGGCCATGGCCGCTTCATTCCCCAACGCCCTGATCGACCGTATTGCCTGAAGCCTGACAAACCATACCGGATCCCGGAGCAGGGCAAGGATCAACTCCGGCAGATTGTGGGCCATATGGATATTTTCTGCCCTGCCCAGAACCTTGAGCGCCTTGCTCCTCACCTCGACATTCGTGCTCGAAAGATGCTCGATGGCCAGACGGACCGATCGCGGGTCGGCCGGTAGTCGGGAGAGTATATCCAGTATGCACGACATTACCCAGAGATTATCCCGTCCCGCCTTTTGCTCGACCAGCAGGGGGATCGCATCGGCGCCAAATGCCTGCAGAGCCATGCCCATTGCCTTGCGGGTCACGATCGATCGGTCCAGGATGACAGGCAATCGCTCGACGATGGCCTTCAATGCCGTTTGTCCTCCTATTCTACTCAGCGACCGAACGACAACGGAAACGATCTCCGGATTCTTTTCATCCAGCAGGGCAACGAGTTTCGGAACTGATGCCTCGCTGTTCATCCTGCCGAGCCTATCGATGCTCAGCGCGCGCACCTGAACATTTCTGTTCTTGAGCTGCTTTTCGTAAAATGAAATGTAGCCGAGCGTGGATACTAGTTTTATTACCTCATCCCGATATTGTTCTTCGTTGGTCATGGTCAGAAGAACATCCTCGATCGCCTGCCATGTGTCTGAATTCGGGGGAGCGAGGAGCTCACCCTGCGTTCTCATCATGGTTCCGGATTCAAGCGACTCGCGGATTTTTTTATCGAAGATCTTTTTTAAATGGTCGAGCCTCCGGTATTTTCGCTCTTTGTATACCCGCCGGATGACGCTCGAAAGAAACAGTGCAACGATCAACAGCAGCAGAGCTGCTATCGTCACTGATGATGATTGAAAATATGACCTTATTTTGCATTTCTCACATTGCATCCGGTGCGTGGAAAATCGGGTATTGACACCCTGCGCCTGAGAAAAAATCATTTCAGCGCAGGCGCAATCATCCCGTTGTCTCTGAAACTGAAGTGGTCATTGTCGCCGATGATGATATGATCGAGCACCTGAATGCCGATCACCTCGCCTGCCTGGACCAGCCGCCTGGTGAGCAGGATGTCCTCCTGGCTTGGCTTGATATCGCCGCTCGGGTGGTTGTGGATGAAGATGACCGCGGCTGCGGATTCGCGGATAGCGGCCTTGAAGGTCTCACGGGGATGAACAAGGGAGGCGGAAAGGCTGCCCACTGAGATTTCTTCGTCCCTGATGATCTTGCTGAGCTTGTTTTTCGTGTCAAGCACCACACATTGGAAAATCTCTTTTTTCAAGCCCTTCATGCGCGGTTGATAGTAAGCTGCCACATCGTGACTGGAGCAGAAGGACGCGCCCGCGAGGCTCGGTTTCTGATACCGTCTCCCGATCTCGATGGCAGCCTTGATCTCGGCTGCCTTGGCCTTCCCGATCCCGGGGACCTCGCAGATCTCGTTGATGCCGGCCTGCTCGATGCCCGTGAGATTTTCAAACTTGAGAAGCAGCTCCATGGCAAGGTCGAGGGCGGTCCTTCCCGCTCTGCCGTTCTTGATGATGATGGCGAGGAGCTGAGCGTCGGAGAGCGAAGCAGGGCCGTGGGCGATAAGCCGCTCGCGGGGCCGCTCGTCCTCGGGCCAATGCTTGACGCTCCGGTTATTTATCTCGGGCATGGGTACCTTCTTTTTCACCGGATATATTCCTTACTCTGCATCCTCTCCTGCGGACAGATCGTGAAAATACCCTCTGCGCGCTGAATTATAGAATGGACGCTAATAACTGTCAAATGAAAAAGGCGGCCACTGTTTAAACCGTGGCCGCCTTTTTTCTCAGAAAACAATGCCGGAGTTACATCCTGACAAATGCATCCTTAGGTGCGTTGCAAACCGGGCAAGCCCAGTCATCCGGAAGGTCTTCAAACTTTTTGCCCTCTTTCGCATCATCATAAATGTAACCGCAAACCGTGCATCTCCACATAATAACCTCCTTAACGTATATTTTCCCTTTTGCGAGGCGCTTGCTCTGCTCGTTATGGCCTGCACTGAACCGGCGGATAGCCGCTAAATTTTGCGTGGTACTCTTTCGTCTTTTCTGCGAACTGTTTCCCGAAGTCAAAGCATTTTTTATCATCGTCCTGACTGGGCCGATAGAGGACCTCAACGCCCGGCTCAAAAACTTCAAGCCCGATCTTCTTGAAGGCCTCGTAAGCCTCCTTGACCGCCCCGCCGCCCCAGCCAAAGCTGCCGAACGCTGCGGCAAGCCTGTTCTTGGGGCGGAGCCCACGGAGGTGGGTGAGAAACTCTGCGACGCTCGGGAACATGATATTATTGAGTGTCGGCGTGCCGACCAGCATTGCCCGTGACTCCCAGACCCTCTTGATCGCAACGCTCATCGGCGTTGAACGGAGCTTGATCACATCGACATCAACACCCGCTGCCTTGATGCCCTCCATGAGGGGGATGGTCATGTGTTCCGTACTGTGCCACATGGTATCGTAGACGATCACGACGCGGAGGTCCGCCTTATCATTCGCCATGTCGAGATACATCTGAAGGATCTTGTTCGGGTCCTTCCGCCAGATAATGCCGTGATCCGGAGCGATCATGTCGATCGCGAGACCGAGCTTCTGCACCTCGGCGATCTTGTTCTTGATAAGCGTTCCAAACGGCATCAGGATGTTCGCGTAATAATCACGCACAGCGTGCTCAAGGGCCGTGACCGAATACTGGTCGCAATAATCGTCATCAAACCGCGCTGATGAGGCCAGGTGCTGGCCGAAGGCGTCCTGGCTGATCAGGAGCTTGTCCTCCTGCACGTAGCTCATCATGGAATCGGGCCAGTGGAGCATCGGGGTCTCGAGGAAGGTGATCGTCTTCGTGCCGGTGTTGAGGGTATGGCCGGTCTTCACGATCTTGAAGGTCCACGCCGACGTATCATAGAACCGGTCGAGCCCCTTTTTCCCGCGCTCGGTGATGTAGATCGTGGCCTTTGGCGCGAGCTCCATGATCCGGTCAATGCTCGTCATGTGATCGTTCTCAATATGATTGATCACCACGTTCTCGATCTTAGCCGGGTCCACCAAACCCCGGATACTGTCAATCGTATACTCCCAGAAATCGTGCTTCACCGTGTCCACAAGCGTTATGTGCTTGTCGAGGATAAGATAGTTATTGTAGGACGTGCCATGGGGTGTAATATAGCCGTGAAAATCCCGCACTGCCCAGTCTATCGCCCCCACCCAGTGGATGCCGGGTTTTATCTCTACTGCTCCCATACGGACCTCCTCAGATATAGAACATCATGCAGGTTGGTAGTAAATCGTTCTCGGCAGGGGCTCAAGAAGTCTTCCTCTTCCTTTTACAGGTGGAACAATGTCCATAAAACTCGACATGATTTCCGAGAAGAGTAAAATCCTGCGCCAGTTTTGCCGGCAGATCGACGACGATCCCCTCGGGAACGTCCACGATCGTACCGCAGAGGACACAAATGAGATGGTGATGGCGGCTCGTGTCCGGGTCGTATCGCTTTCTTTTGGGATCAATGGTGAGTTCGCGCAGTGTGCCTGTCTTCGCGAGCGTATTGAGCGTATTATAGACTGTTGCGAACGACATGGACCGGTGCATTTTCGATACGGCCCGGTAGATGTCCTCCGCCGAGGGGTGAGAGGTGTTCCCGTTGAGATAGTCCAGGATCGCGAGCCGTTGCGGGGTGCGCTTGAACTGAGGCACCGGCTCCCTTTTTTGTAACTGTTTTGTATTCATATTATTTAGAATTATTATAAATTAACAGGGGAGTGCTGTCAAGATATTTTCCAGCCCTCGTCGCTGTGCAGTTACCCGGCCTGTCTGTCGCACTTGGCGGTCCCTCCCCTCTCATCCAAAAAAAATAAAAAGGCAACCCGAAGGCTGCCTGTTGATGTCTGCCGCGAAATCAGGTTCGCGTTACTTCTGTCCGTGCTGTTCCGCTACCTGTATCCGAATCATCGCCCGCATGAGTTCGATGCGTGCCTTATCATAATCCTTCTGATCGAGCTTTTCGCTCAGCGCCTTCTCTGCACGCTCTTTTACAGCCCGTTCTTCAGTAAGGTCGATATCTGACGCCCGGTCAGCGCCCTCTGCCAGAATGATGACCCGGTCTGCTCCTACCTCGGCATATCCCCAGTCAACTGCCAGACGGTGCCACTCTGTGCCTTCACGGTACGAAAGCATGCCGACCTTGAGCGTGGACAGGAAGGGCGTGTGGCCCGGCAGTACACCGAACTCGCCTTCACTGCCCGGAGCTATCACTTCATCCACGCGTTCCGAACGGACCACCTGGCGGCTCGGCGCGACGATCTCAAGGAGCATTTTCCCTTTCTCAGCGACCATTTTCTTTTTCCAATCCTCGGCACTCACTATTTTTTAGGTGACGGTAAAGGCTGCGAAGCCCGTTTCGTCATTCGGTTATGGGGCGTTTGTTTACCACGTTACCGCCGTGCATCTACGATACGAGCCCTGTGCCCTGACGAACTTACCGCTTGTAACCAAGCTTCTCAGCCTTCTCGAACACTTCCTCGATGGGACCGACCATGTAGAATGCCTGCTCAGGTATATCATCCATCTTGCCGTCAACGATCTCCTTGAAGCCCTTGATAGTCTCCTTGAGCGGCACGTATTTGCCCGGTGTGCCCGTAAAGGCCTCTGCCACCTGGAAGGGCTGCGACAGGAAGCGCTGGATCTTTCTGGCCCTGGACACGGAGAGCTTGTCCTCGTCGGAAAGTTCGTCCATGCCAAGGATCGCGATGATGTCCTGAAGCTCCTTGTACCGCTGCAGAACGAGCTGCACCCGTTGAGCGACGGAGTAATGCTCCTCTCCGACCACGTGGGGATCCATGATGCGGGACGTTGAATCAAGCGGGTCCACGGCCGGGTAGATGCCGAGCTCCGCGATCTGACGCGACAACACGGTGGTTGCATCGAGGTGCGCGAACGCCGTTGCCGGCGCCGGGTCGGTCAGATCGTCGGCAGGAACGTAGATGGCCTGCACCGAGGTGATGGAGCCTTTTTTCGTGGAGGTAATACGCTCCTGGAGGGCGCCCATTTCAGTGCCGAGTGTCGGCTGGTAACCCACGGCCGACGGCATACGGCCGAGGAGCGCAGACACCTCGGACCCTGCCTGGGTGAACCGGAAGATATTGTCAACGAACAGGAGCACGTCCTGTCCCATGGTATCGCGGAAATATTCGGCCACGGTCAGGGCCGAGAGACCGACGCGGAGCCTTGCTCCCGGCGGCTCGTTCATCTGGCCGTAAACCAGGGCTGTCTTGCTGATCGTGCCCGATTCCTTCATCTCGGCCCAGAGATCGTTCCCCTCACGGGTACGCTCGCCCACGCCGGCGAACACCGAATAGCCTCCGTGCTGCTTCGCCACGTTGTTGATCAACTCCATGATGATCACGGTCTTGCCAACGCCCGCGCCTCCGAAAAGGCCCGTCTTGCCGCCCTTGGTGTAGGGGGCCAGAAGATCAATGACCTTGATGCCGGTTTCAAAAAGCTGCTTCGTGGGATCGAGTTCTTCAAGCATGGGCGCCGGACGATGGATGGGCAGCGTGTCCTTGGTCGTGATCGGTCCCATCTCGTCCACAGGCTCGCCGATCACGTTCATGATGCGACCGAGCACTTCCTTGCCGACAGGCATGGAGATGGGCTTGCCGGTGTCGTTGACCTTCATGCCGCGCATGAGACCGTCAGTGGACGACATGGCCACCGTGCGCACCCGGTTCTCGCCAAGGTGCAGCGCAACCTCGAGCGTCAGATGGGTCTCCGGCGTCCCGAGGTTCTTGTCCGCGGCCTGATCGATCCTGAGCGCGTTCATCAGATGGGGAAGGTTTCCGACGGGGAACTCACAGTCCACCACCGCGCCCATCACCTGTACTATTTTGCCTGTGCTCATTGTAACCCCCTGTGCGGCATGAAAACCATGCCGATTGAAAATTGTAAATTTTAAATTGAAGATTGAAAGTTGAGAAGGAGGTTGGAGATTTTCATTTTAAAATTTCCAGTTTCCAATCTTCAATTTCCAATAATTTCTACTTCTGCGCTTCCGCCCCGCCGACGATCTCGGAGATTTCCTTGGTGATCGCGGCCTGGCGCTGCTTATTGAACTTGAGCGTGAGCCGCTCGATCATGTCCTTGGCATTCCGCGTGGCGGAATCCATGGCCGTCATCCTCGATCCCATCTCGCTCGCCTGGCTCTCGAGCATCGAGCGGTAAACCTGCACCTCGATGTGCTTCGGCAGAATGGAGCCCAGGATCGCATCTGCCGACGGCTCATAGAGATAATCAACAGCGGCCATGAACGGGTCCGCCTCGGACGGCGGCTCCACGGGCAGGAGCTTCTCGAGAGTGACCTTCTGCTGCATCACGGTCTTGAACTCGTTGTAGAGCAGATATACCTCATCGGTCTCGCCCGCGGCAAAACGTTCAACAATATTCTTGCCGACATCGGCGGCTTTCTCATAGTCGATCATGCCGAGCTCCGACCACACTTTGCCCAGAGTATACCCGGAACGTTTGCGGAAAAAGTCGCGTCCCTTGCGGCCGACGACATTTACCTTCACTTCCTTGCCCTCGGCCTTGAACTGCTTGACCGCCTCGACGGCCTTGCGCAGGATATTGGTATTGTACGCGCCGCACAGCCCCCGGTCCGAGGTCAGTACGAGCAGCTTCACCTGCTTGGGCTCGCGCTTTGCCAGAAGCGGATGCTGCGCCCGCTCCACACGGACCGCCAGGTTCGTGATCACGGCAAACATCTTTCGCGCGTACGGCCTCGCAGCGATCACGCGTTCCTGAGCGCGACGAAGCTTTGCCGCCGCAACCATCTTCATGGCCTTGGTGATCTGCTGGGTCTTCTTGACGCTCGTGATCTTTCTCTTAATGTCTCGTAAACTGGGCATTTATAACCTTAGTTCCTTAGTTCTCAAGTTTTTAGTTTGTAGTTAACTCAAAACTTATAACTCAAAACTATGAACTGAAGTTACGCCGTGAACGTCTTCTTAAACTCCTCGATGGCGCTCTTGATACGCGCCTTGAGGTCGTCGTCGATCTGCTTCTTGCTCTTGATGTCGTCCAGCAGGGCCTGGTGCTTGCTCACCGCGAATCGCAGGAGTTCCTGCTCAAACTTTTTCACTGCGGTCACCGGCACTTCATCCACAAAACCGTTGGTTCCCGCGAAGATCACGAGGATCTGCTGCTCGACGGGGAGCGGTGAGTACTGGTCCTGCTTCAAAAGCTCCACCATGCGCTGACCGCGGTTCAGCTGCGCCAGCGTGGCCTTATCGAGGTCGCTGCCGAACTGGGCAAAGGCCGCGAGCTCGCGGTACTGCGCCAGGTCGAGACGGAGCGTGCCCGCCACCTGCTTCATGGCCTTGATCTGGGCGCTGCCGCCCACGCGCGACACGGAGATACCCACGTTGATGGCCGGCCGCACGCCCGAATAGAACAGATCGGCCTCAAGGAACATCTGCCCGTCGGTAATGGAGATCACGTTCGTCGGGATATAGGCGGACACGTCGCCGGCCTGGGTCTCGATGATCGGGAGCGCCGTGAGCGATCCGCCGCCCATCTTGTCCGACAGCTTTGCCGCGCGCTCAAGGAGACGGGAGTGGAGATAGAACACGTCGCCGGGATACGCCTCGCGTCCCGGGGGTCTGCGGAGCAGCAGTGAGAGCTGGCGATAGGCCGTGGCCTGCTTCGACAGATCATCATACACGATCAGGGCATGGCCGCCCTTATCGCGGAAGTATTCGCCGATGGTGGCGCCCGTGTAGGGGGCGATGAACTGGAGCGGCGCCGGGTCGGAGGCCGTGGCCGACACGATGATGGTGTAGCCCATCGCGCCGTGTTCCGTCAGGGTCTTGACCACCTGCGCGACCGTGGAGCGTTTCTGACCGATGGCCACGTAGATGCAGATGACGTTCTGCCCCTTCTGGTTGATGATGGTGTCGATGGCAACAGCGGTCTTGCCGGTCTGGCGGTCGCCGATGATAAGCTCGCGCTGTCCCCGGCCGATCGGGATCATGGCGTCAATGGCCTTGATGCCGGTCTGGAGCGATTCGCGCACCGACTGGCGCTTCACGATGCCCGGGGCGATGACTTCGATATGGCGGAATTCCTTGGAGGCGATGGGGCCCTTGCCGTCGATGGGTTGGCCGATGCCGTCCACCACGCGGCCCACGATGGCGTCACCAACAGGAACTTCGGCGATCCTCTTGGTCCGCTTTACGATGTCCCCTTCGCGGATCCTGGAGTCGTCCCCCATGAGCACCGCGCCCACGCTCTCCTCTTCGAGGTTGAGCGCCATGCCCATGACGCCGCCCGGGAATTCCAGGAGCTCACCCGACATGACATTGTCCAGCCCGAAGACCTTGGCGATACCGTCGCCGACCGTGATGACGGTGCCGACTTCGGCGACCTCAACGGTCTTCTCGAAATCGGATATCTTCTTTTTTATGATCTCGCTGATTTCCTGTGCTTTGATCTGCATTGTTTACACCTCGTGAAATTCAGGAGCCAGGAGCCATGATCACGCTACAGCGTGACTGACTTCTGACTTCCAGTTTATTGATTCATCAGTTGATTGCGCATCTTGCCAAGCTGATTCTTGATGGTCCCGTCGTAGACCGTGCTTCCGATCTGCGCCTTGGCTCCGCCGATGAGCGTGGCATCAACGTGCGCGTCGATGTCCACCTGTTTGCCGGTGAGTGCCTCGAGTTTTTTCTTGATCTCCGCCAGATCGGCCGGACTTATCGCGGCCGCCGTGGTCAGACGCGCCATGGCGCGATTCGTGTGCTCGGCCAGAATCTCCAAAAACGCCTCGTAAATGTCCCTGACATATCTGAGCCTGCCCGTTTCCGCCAGGTGCTCCACGAACCGCTGGGTGGTCGGCTGCATGCCGAGCTTGGCCGCCAGTTCCTGGATGACCGCCTTCTTGTTCTCGGGAGTGAAAACAGGGCTGGCAAAAAGCTTCTGCAGCGCCGGCAGGGCATCCACGGCACTCGTGAATCCGGCAAGATCGGCCTTGGTCTTGTCAACGGTATTCATTTTCTCGGCAAGCTGCACGAGGGCCTTGGCATATCTCTTCGCGATGATCCGAATCAAGCCTGGCCTCCCACTTTGGTGATGTATTCCTTCACGATGCGCTCATGGTCCTGACTGTTGATCTTCTGTTTGATCCTGCCTTCCGCAAGATCAAGGGCAAGGAGCGATGCCTCGGCCGCGAGCTCGGCCTTTGCCTTGTGGAGCTCGCTGTCAATGCCCTGTTTGACCTGGGCCTGAACATCCTGCACGACCTTCCTGCCTTCCTCAACGAGTTCCTTCTTGTCCTTCTCACCGCGGGCCTGGGCATCGGCGACCATCCTGCCCGTCTCCGCCTCCATCTCTTTGATCTTTTGCTCAAGGTCCGCGAGGGCGGCCACGGCGCGTTCCCGCGCCTCGCGTGAGTCCTGTATGGACTTTGCGATCTCGGCGGACCGGTTTGCAAAGAAATCACGGACCGGCTTCCGTCCGAAATAGACGACAACCGCGGCGATGATGGCAAAGTTGACCAGCCGCGGCAACCAGTCGCCCATGAAGGTTATTTCTTCATGACCGCCATGGGCCGCCTCCTCGGCAAATACACTGGCGGCGAGCATCATGGTTGTCGATATGAAGTATATAAAGGCTATGGTCTTTTTTAAGCTTTTCATGATTTGTTTTTTTATTACTCCGAACTCTTAACTCCGAACTGGCACTAAACCGCCCTTCCGAGCAGCTTGAAGGTAATGTCCTGCGACAGCCGATCCGCCTCTTTCTTAAGGTCGGCCCGGGCCGCCGTGGACAACACCACGATCTCGCCGCGCGCCTTGTCCAGCATTTCGCCCGCTTTGGCGCGCTCCGCGGAGATCATGTCACGCTGGGCATCGAGGCCCTGCTGGTACATGGCATTGTACGTAGTCAGGGCCTTTTGCTTGGCCTCGGCCAGAGAGGCATTATACTGCTCCAGAATTTTTTGCATGCGCTCCTGCGCGGACTTGGCATCGCCGAGCGAGGAGCTGATGCCCTGCTCGCGCTCCTGCATGATCTGACGAATTGGCTTGAAAAGAATAAAATTGAGCGCGAGAAGCAGCACGATGAAGTTGGCGATCTGCCAAAGGAGTGTGATGTCAATATCTATCATAAGTGCGAGCGCCTCTTCTGTGCTGTGAACGGAGATGCGGACCTTTTTGAAGTGTGAAAAAATTATCACAACCCCCTGACATTGTCAAGATTATTTGCCATAAATAATATAAATGAGGGACGGGTTTTTGGTTATAGAAAGAGATGCATGGGGAAGCAGTGTCTCGGTTCAATCCGGAAACACCCCGAGAATCTCGGACAGCCTGATGGCCGGCCTACCGGTTACCGGGGGCGAAATCCGGGTCTGTACAGGGTAATTACATGCGGATAATCATAAAGTTCTTTACTCCCTTTTTCCGCAGTGGTAAGATTAAGTTTCTGTTTCAGCGTTAGGACCCTATGGACAAGATCATTATAAAAGGTTGCCGACAGCATAATTTAAAGAACATCGATGTCGAGATCCCGCGCGACAAGCTCGTGGTGATAACGGGCCTGTCGGGCTCGGGCAAGTCGTCACTCGCCTTCGACACCATCTACGCCGAGGGGCAGCGCCGTTACGTCGAGAGCCTCTCGGCCTACGCGCGCCAGTTCCTGGGCCAGATGGACAAGCCCGACGTGGACTCCATCGACGGCCTCTCTCCGGCCATCGCCATTGAACAGAAGACCACGAGCAAGAACCCCCGTTCCACTGTGGGCACCGTGACCGAGGTATACGACTACCTGCGCCTGCTCTTCGCGCGCATCGGCAAACCCTATTGCTATAAGTGCGGCAGGGAGATCGCTGCCCAGACCGTGCAGCAGATCACCGATGCGGTCATGGCCCTGTCCGAGGGCACGCGCATCCAGGTCCTGGCGCCGATCGTTCGCGGACGCAAAGGCGAGTATCGGAAAGAGCTGATGGCTGCGGGCGCATCGGGCTATGTGCGCGCCCGGGTTGACGGGGCGATCAAAGAGCTTTCCGAGCCCATCCCGATGGACAAAAAAAAGAAGCACGACATCGAGATCGTGATCGACCGGCTTGTGGTGAAACCCGGCATCGAGCGCAGGCTCGCGGAAAGTATCGAGACCGCACTCCGCCAGGCCGAAGGCCTCGTGCTCGTCAATCTCGTGGACCAGAAAAAGGACCTGCTCTACAGCGAGAAGCTCGCCTGCATCTTCGACAACATCAGCTATCCCGAGATCGCCCCCAATACCTTTTCTTTTAACAGCCCCCAGGGCGCCTGCCCCACCTGCGACGGCCTGGGCGGCCTTCTGGAGTTCGACCCGGGGCTCATCATCCCGAATCCCAACCTTTCACTCAGAGAAGGCGCGGTCAAACCCTGGGCAAAGCGCACCTCGGTCTACCACTTTGAAATGCTCCATGCCCTTGCGGAAGCCTGCGGTTTCGACATCAACACACCGTTCAAGAACCTGAAACCGGCGCAGCAAAAGATGCTGCTGTACGGCTACAGCGAGAGCGAGGCGAAAGCCCTCTCAACGCGCAAAGGCGCGGCGTGCAAATCCTTCGAAGGCATCATCGAGACGCTGAAGCGCCGCTATGATGAGACCGATTCCTACGCCATCCAGTGGGAAATGGAACAGTACATGAACTACCAGACCTGCCCGGACTGCGGGGGCAGCAGGCTGCGCAAGGAATCGCTGGCGATCAAGGTCGCCGGATTGAACATCCACGACATCACGCGCATGAGCATCAAACAGGCGCTGACGTTCTTTGAGGGGCTTTCGCTCACGGAAAAAGAGACTGCGATCGCCCAGCGCATACTGAAGGAGATCCGCGAGCGCCTCGGCTTCATGATCCACGTGGGGCTCGATTATCTCTCTCTCAGCCGCGGCGCGGCCACGCTGTCGGGCGGCGAGGGACAGCGCATCCGGCTTGCCACGCAGATCGGCTCGTCCCTCGTGGGCGTGCTCTATATTCTGGATGAACCGAGCATCGGCCTGCACCAGCGGGACAACCGCAGGCTTCTTGATACCCTGTTCCGGCTTCGCGACCTCGGCAACACCGTGCTTGTCGTTGAGCACGACGAGGAGACCATCCGTGCCGCGAACCACGTGATCGACATGGGCCCAGGCGCCGGTGTGCACGGCGGCGAGATCGTGGCCCAGGGAACGCCAGAAGAGATCGAGAAGGTCGAGGCTTCGCTCACCGGCCAGTACCTTTCCGGCAGGGTCTTTATCAAAGTGCCGACTTCCCGCAGAAAATCCACAAAAGCGATCAGCGTTATCAACGCAGAGGAGAACAACCTCGGGAACATAACAGTGCAGTTCCCCCTCGGCGTCTTCACCTGCGTGACCGGGGTCTCAGGATCGGGCAAGAGCACGCTCGTGGTGGACATCCTGTACCGCGCGCTTGCCCAGCGCCTGTACCGGTCCACGGAGCGGGCGGGAAAGCACAAGGACATCAAAGGTCTCGAACATGTCGACAAGGTGATCGACATCGACCAGTCGCCCATCGGCAGGACACCGCGCTCGAACCCCGCAACCTATACCGGCGTGTTCGGACCGGTCCGTGATCTGTTTGCCCAGTTGCCGGAGTCGCGCATGCGCGGGTACAAGCCCGGCCGCTACAGCTTCAATGTGAAAGGCGGCAGGTGCGAGGCCTGCGAGGGCGACGGCCTGATCAAGATCGAGATGCACTTCCTGCCCGACGTGTACGTGACCTGCGACGTGTGCCACGGCAGCCGGTACAATCGTGAAACGCTGGACATCCGGTACAAGGGCAAGAACATTGCCGAGGTGCTCGGCATGACCGTGGAGCAGGCCTTTGACTTCTTCCAGAACGTGACGCCGGTCCGGTCCAAGCTCCAGTCCCTGGTGGATGTCGGCCTCGGCTATATCACCCTGGGACAATCGGCCACCACGCTCTCGGGCGGCGAATCGCAGCGCGTCAAGCTCTCGAAGGAACTCTCCCGCCGCGCAACAGGACGAACATTGTACATCCTTGACGAGCCGACGACCGGCCTGCACTTCGCTGACACGCAAAAGCTGCTCGATATGCTGAACCAGCTCGTGGACTCGGGCAATACCGTGGTCGTGATCGAGCATAACCTCGACGTGATCAAGACCGCGGACTGGATCATCGACCTCGGCCCCGAGGGCGGCGACCGGGGCGGCCGGATCGTGGCCCAGGGAACGCCCGAGGACATCGTAACGGTGAAGGAATCGTATACAGGGCAGTTCCTCAAAAGAATTTTGACAACCTAGTCAAAAGCTGTCACAATAAGCCCCACAGGACAGGGAAATCCCGGTTACCAGGCAACAATGTGCAAATAACTTCCAATGGCCAAATTCCAAACGTTGATGATTGAGATTTGGCGTGGTGATTCATTGTGATTTGCCTGCACGCAGCGGTACGAGCGCTGCCGCGAGTGCAGGGTGATATTTGTGATTTGGAGTTTTATTACAGGGAGGTCCCATGAAACGGCTGTTCGCCCTTCTCTTCATAGCAGCACTTCTTTTCACCACGTCTGCCTGCAGTGAGAAAAAACCGCCCCAGCCGGCGGCCATCAAGGGTAGGAACGTCCTCTCCGCGCTCAGGGACATGCGGTCGGCATACGAGAAAAAGGACCTCTCCTCATTCATGGACAATGTTGCCCCCGGCTATCAAGACAGGGAAGCGCTTTCCCGGTCCCTTGCAGCCGTGTTTTTGAAAAACGAAACCATCCACTTCAACATTCAGTACACCAAGATGCTCATCATGGTCGAGGAAAAGGGCACGATCAAGACAACATTCAACTGGGACGGAGAGTGGCTGGCCGTTGGAGGGACGACCCAGAAGAACGGCGGACGGGTCACGCTGGTCTTTGATCCCGGAAGCTTCAAGCTCATGTCCATTGACGGGAAGAACCCCTTCGTTCCGCAGCCGGTGGAAACGCCGGGGAAGCAGTAACCGCGCATAGTGCAGAGCGAATAGAGCTTTTAGCATGGTGCATAGTGCATAGGGTTCTGACTTGCTTATACCTTCTGCTCTTTGCCCTTTGCTCTATGCACTTCGCTCTCTGCGCCATGCGTCATGCTAAAAAAAACCATATGCCCTTCACTGAAGAACACATAAAAACCGACTTCCTCATTATCGGCGGGGGTGTTGCCGGTCTCCGGGCGGCCATCGAGCTGGCGCGGAACGGCGAGGTCCTCGTGGTGACCAAGGATGCGCCAACCGAGAGCAGCAGCGAATACGCGCAGGGCGGCGTGGCCGTGGCGCTCTCGGACGAGGACGAGATCTCGATCCACTTCGAGGACACCATCAGGGCGGGCGACGGACTTTGCCTGCGCAAGGCCGTGGGCACGCTCGTTGAAGAGGGCCCAACGCGGATACGCGAACTCATTCTCTGGGGCGCGGAATTCGACAAAGAAGGGACGAGGCTCGCCTTCACACAGGAAGCGGCCCACACCAAACGCCGCATCCTCCATGCCCAGGGGGACTCGACCGGCAAAGAGATCATGCGCGTACTGACCGACAAGGTCCGCTCCACCACAACGGTGTCCAAGATCGACTTCGCATTCACCCGGGACCTGATTATCAAGAACAATCGCTGCGTCGGGGCCGTGGTCTGTCAGCAGGCATTGCACAAGGTCCTCATCATTTCCGCGCGCGCGGTGCTTCTCGCCACGGGCGGAGCAGGCCGGTTGTATGAACGCACCACGAATCCCGCCGTAGCAACCGGTGACGGCATGGCAATGGCCTACCGGGCAGGCGCCGTGCTCATGGATATGGAGTTCATTCAATTTCACCCCACCGCGCTCTTTCGCGAGGGAGCGCCCCAGTTCCTGCTTTCCGAGGCCATGCGCGGCGAAGGCGGCATGCTGAAGAACATCCACGGCCTGCGCTTTATGGACCGCTACAGTTCTGCGCGCGAACTCGCGCCGCGCGATGTGGTCACCCGCGCTATTCACTCCGAAATGGCAGCCACAGGGGCCGACAATGTATTTCTCGACATGACGCATTTAAATGCCGATTATGTTATGCAGCGTTTTCCGCGCATATACCGGACCTGCAAGAACCTCGGCATAGACATCACGAAGGAGCAGATCCCGGTATCGCCAGCGGCCCATTATATCATGGGCGGGGTGAAGACGGACTCATGGGGCGCCACGTCCATTCATGGTCTCTATGCCGCCGGCGAAACCGCCTGTACCGGTGTTCACGGCGCAAACCGGCTCGCGAGCAACTCATTGTTGGAGGGTTTGGTCTACGGGGAACGGGCAGGACTCGGGGCCGCATCGTATGCGCGGAAGCACTTCAACAGTCTTGCCAGAGGGCAGCAAGATACGGTTAAGATGGCGCCCGATGCGCGTCCTTGTTCGGAGGCGATGCCGGATATCGCCAGGCTGCGCGCTTCTCTCAGAAAACTCATGTGGGAGCAGGTCGGCATCGTACGCGAAAAAAAGGGGTTGACCCGGGCGCTCAAACAGCTCAAGGAATGGGACAGGATAATGAAAGGCCGTGCCCTTTACCGGAACGTCTTCGAAATCAGGAACATGATCACAACGGCCCTGCTCATCACCCGCTCGGCGCTGCACCGGGAAGGCAGCGTGGGGGCACATTTTCGAAGTGACTTTCCAACAAAGGGGAAGAACTGGAGGAAGAGGACGCTGTTAAAGAAGTAACGCGGCGATACATCATTGGCCATGAATCCGGATCGTCCTCCGGAAAAGGTTGAAGGTCTGGTCCTGCAGGAAGTCGAATGACTTCGTCAGGGAATAACCCGCCCGCTCCATCTCCCGCACGATGGTCTCTCCCGGCGTATGATGCTTGAAGAGTGAGACAAAACTGAAGCCGCGCTTCGGCTTATGATCGATGATCGCGACTTTCGCCTCCGGCTTTAAATATCGTATCATTGTGCGGAAATAGCCCGACGGATCCGGAAAATGATGAAACACATTCCGTGCGAACACAAGGTCGAGACCGGCTTCCGGCAGATCCATCCGCTGCTCGTTCCCAGGACACAGCTGACATTATCCAATCCTTCCCGCGCCGCCTTGCGTCGAATAAATTCCAGATACTTCGGCTTCACATCAACTGCATAGACCCTGCCGGCCTTTCCGACCTTTCCGGCAAAGGCGATCGTAAAATATCCGCCCCCGGAACCGATGTCGGCAATGACATCCCCTTCGCCAATTCCAAGGCTCGCGATGATCTCGTCCGGCTTGCTGTCGGCTGAAGAGGCTTCCTTATTTAAGATGTTCAGAAAAAGGAAAGTGAACATTGAAGCATTAATAATAGTCTTTATAAAATCACAATACACATAAGCATCAACGTCACGGTTTTTCCTTTTTCCAATATGATTTCAATGACGCCTCCTGTTACTATAAAATCACACTACATCATAAACATCAACGTCCCGGAGTCAGTCCTTCTCGAGACTAATGGGTCCCTCTTTTTGCGGCCCTGAATAAGGCGCCGACCGTATATTGCGAAGTACGAAAACCGGTCATGCCGGCGAACTCGACTTTTTCAAAACCAGCCCTTTCCATCAACCCGATCTGGTCCCGGACCGGGACCGCTCCGCCGATTCATTGCGACCATGCTTCTGCGCTTCCTGCAAAATTTGCGGGCAGCTCGTTTTCCACAACCACATCGGCAAACTGCAGCCTCCCGCCCCGTTTCAGTACGCGGTATATTTCGTTAAAGGTCGTTTGTTTGCGGGGCGAGAGATTGATGACGCCGTTTGATATCACGACATCAAAAGAATGGTCATCATAGGGGATGGTTTCCAAATCGACTTTCTTGATTTCGAAGTTTGTGATCCCTGCACGGTTGAGATTCTCCCTGGCCCGCGTTGCCATATCTTCCGTCAAGTCTATACCGTAGACTCGGCCCTTTTCACCGACCAGCCGGCTTGCGACAAACAGGTCGAAACCCGCTCCGCATCCGATATCCAATATTGATTCGCCCGGCCGGATATCGCCCAGGGAGAATGGATTGCCGACCCCGCAGAAGGATTCAAAAAACCGCGCGTACGCACTTTCCAAAACAACGGGATCATAGCCCAATGCTTTTAAGCCGTCCTTGCCCGTGGGATACGGGAACTTTCCCGCCGCTGAAACGGACACCGCTGCGTATTTATTGCGAATTGCATTTCTGATCTCGTTTACATCAGGGGATGATCCGGGTGTGAGCTTCGTGAACTCCAATCGGCAACTTCCAGCGCCGTCTGACGGCACTCACGTTGGAGCAGCAATGTTTTTTTGCAATTCATCTGTCATGGCGACCCTCGATTTCCCTTATTTGTTTCCTTCCACCATCTGAATTTCCGCCCCGTCAATATACAACTCTCACACCAATTATCCAATCCCTCACGTTACTGCCACGCGGCAATGCTACGTCTTCAAAAATGTCGAGCCCCTTATTCTTTATAATCCGCAGGAAATAGAAAGGTGAAAAAGATTCAGCGATAGAGAAGGGAAACGCTGATGCAACGAAAGTTTTCGTCTATGAAACTATGCCCGGCTTACCATCCCCGATAGTAGGGATAGCCATAGGGATAACCGTAAGGATAGCCGTAGTAGGGATAGCCGTATCCGTAGGGATAGCCGTAGGGCCAGCCCCAGAATAAGGGTAATAATAATCAGAGTAGTAATAATCCCTGTGCTCATCCCAGAGATAGATCTCCCTGATCTCAAAAACCGGATACACGTACTCCATCTCGTCGATCTTGCCCTTGCGCGCCTCTACAAACTCTCCTGCCAGCGTGATCTCCCTTCCCCTTTTAAACACTATCGGGTCGAGAAGTCCTTTTGATTTCGGATACACAGCAAGGAACCTGCCTTGTGTCTGACCTGAGCTTTGGAGGTAGCCGAGAGAATCGACGGGCACGCTCAGCGCTTCGATCTGCGAACCCTTCTCGGAAAAACGCGTCTCCGCGATGATGCCGCCCAGGATGAAGAGTTTGCCCTTATACACAGCGGGATCCTGTCTGAGCTGGTTGAAGGACACATCGCGCATACCCTGCTTCATGACCTCGCGGGTCAGCACGGGCGAGCACGCCGCAAGAACAAGAAGAACAGCGCTTATGAGAAATATCCTTTTCATAATTATATTATCCCTCTCACTATGCGGAGATGTCAAGCCTCGCCCTGTATTACCAATTGCATCCCCACACTTGTCCATGGTATACTTACATCGATAACTGAAGGGGAGGTCCTATGCCATCGAGGAAATCTAAGATAACGCTTTACACGCTCAGCACCTGCTCGCACTGCCTGCGCACCAAGCGTTTCTTCAGGGAACAGGGAATCGAGACGGAGATCATTGATGTGGACCTCCTGACCGGGGCGGAGCGGGAGCGCGTTATGAGCGAAGTTCGGAAGCATAACCCCGACTGCAGCTTTCCAACCATCTGCATCGATGAGGATGTGATCGTTGGTTTCAACGAGGAAAAACTGCGAAAGGCATTGGGCATCATATGACAGCGGAAAAACTGTACGATATCCTGTCCAAATTTGCCGAGTCGCAGGGCATCCGCCTGAACAAGGACAAGCCTTTCGTCATGGACATCCTGCAGGGCCTGCTCACGAACGAAGCCCGGTACGGCTACCGTTCCTGTCCCTGCCGTCTTGCCTGGGCAGTGAAGGAAAGGGACGCGGACATCGTCTGTCCCTGTGTGTACCGCGATCCGGATATCAAGGAGTTTGGGAGCTGCTTCTGCGCGCTCTATGTCTCGGTAGCGTGGAACGAGGGCAAGATGGAACACCGACAGGTCCCGGAACGAAGGCCAAAAGAAAAGCGGATGATGTAAAGAGACTGCAGGGCGAATGTCAAAGTTCACAATCAAATCAAACACCCATCATAAAAACTAAAAGAACAATATTTGGCATTGCTTCATCAGAGCTTGATTGAAATTTGGATTTTGAACTTTGCGTTTATTACAATAGGTGCTTGCGAGCACTACTGTATAATGAAGGATGGAATTTATGAAAAAAAAGACCAAGGACAAGAAAATACAAGACATGCCGGAATTCCATTTCAAGGAATTCACTCCTGAAGAAGACAAACTGTACGTGGAAGCAGTGAGCAAATACCGTGAGGCCATCGAAGCGGGAAAAACCCTGCGCCAGGCATACGAAGGCTATTCAATAGCCGACAAGGAGCTGGAGGCGCTGATTCAGGCGGATTTTCTGAAGATCATGATCGCCGAACGGCACTTTGAGCAGCGCCAAAGCCTTGATGAGGTGGCGAAGGCCCTCGCCGTATCTCTTGATCTTGTCAAGGACACCCACAAGCGAATGCTCCAGGAAGTTGGAGTCACGGCAGCCACCCAGTTCGGCCGTGAGCTCGGCGATGCCATACCGAAGGCGAACGATTAGTGTACCTAGCCACTTGTCAGCAGTTCGGCCTGAGCTCACAGCCGAAGGGACGGCAGGTTTGCATGCGTGACAGCACAAGCTTTTCATCCTCCCCGTTATGAACTTTCTTATCGGTTTCCTCGCAGGCATCTTCGGCGGCCTTGTCGGTCTCGGCGGCGGCGTCATCATGATCCCCCTCATGGTCGGAATCCTGAAACTTTCCCAGCACCAGGCCCATGGCACAAGCCTTGTAGCGCTTGTATTCACGGGTATTGCCGGCGCGATCGCGTATGGGCTGCAGGGTACCATTGATATCGCTGCGTCCATGCTCATTGCCGTCACGGCCATGGTAACCGCCCGCGCAGGCGCTCGCTTCGCCCATTCGCTTCCGGAGTGGAAACTCAAACGCTCCTTCGGCGCTTTTCTTGTTTTCGTCTCGCTCCTGATGCTGGTCAAGCCGTACCTGCCTCACATTCCAGGAATGGAGGCGGGTTGGCCCAAGATTATAGTGCTGCTGATAACAGGAATTTTAACTGGCTTTCTGTCAGGGATGATGGGCGTGGGTGGTGGAACGATCATGGTTCCTGCCATGGTACTGCTTGCAGGCTTTCCCCAGCACACCGCACAGGGAACCTCACTATTGGCAATGGTTCCAGCCGGTGGTGTCGGCGCGTACACGCATTGGAAGCTCGGGAACGTGCGGACGAATCTTTTGATGGGCCTGATCCCGGGGATTCTGATCGGGACCTACCTCGGCGGGACACTGGCCCACTTCCTATCGGACGGGACGCTGCGGCTCGTGTTTGCGGCTGTGCTGATCTGGACCGGGGTACGGTATCTCAGAACCGTGAAACCAGAGCCGGGCGTAAGATAGTTTAGGAAAACTCGCAGGCTGGATCGTATGCCGATAATCGAGCCATGAACCCATCAAGGCTTCCGTCTCTCTCCCGCGGGCAGAGTTATCTCAAACCGGCAATTCGGGCGATAGCCATGGTTGCAACGCTCGGTCACCGGCAATCCCGTTAGCGTGCCCAGGAGCGATTCCATGACAAGGCATGACCGTACATCGACGGTCACCGCCTTGCTGATGGGACAACCGTTCCCTGTGACCACGAACTTGCCGTCCTCCTCGCTCACGTCAGCGCGCGAACCGAGGGATTTCAGGACATTCACGGCACCCGCAATGCGCTCCCGGGCGTTCCCTATGGGTAGTGGAACCGTAGCCGCCAGGCCCTGCCCCACTCTCTTCATAAGAGATTCCATCTGCCTTGCCGGCATTCCATCCGACAGTGCCTTTACGAGTTGGGACAGTACCACCGCATAGGCCTGGGAAGACCCAACATCGGCCTTGGTGTGTATCCCGAAGACCGCTGCCGGCCTACGGCTGCCTTTCATTTCTCCTTTGACCTCAACGATTCCTTCCCGCTGAAGCAGCGCGAGCTGTGAACGCACAGCGTTCCTTGTTAAACCCAGCGTTCCTGCGAGTTCTTCGACAGTTCGCTGGCCTTTCAGCAGAAGTTCGATAATGCGTTCCCGGGTTCCGGCGCGTTTTTCGGCATCGAATGATGAAGCGATCAAGAGAAATACCCTCCTCTTCCTTTTCTATGTTCGATTATACCTATTTTTTTTAATTTGTCAAATAAATAAAATTACAATTTGACTTTTTATGTTTTAGTGCTATGATTCAAGTATGGCTGAAAAGAAAGGTGGCGATACATATGAAGCAGACAATGAAAATTCGATTTCTGATGGCAGGGCTGCTTGTTGTCCTGGCAATTGTCCTGTTTAGTTGCGGTGGGGGTGGCGGGTACGGTGGCGGGGGTGGCGGTGGTGGAGCCGTAGCACCTGGAGCTTTTACCTTAACCAGCCCGGCTGACATGGTGAACGTGGGTACGACGACCCCTACGTTTATATGGACACCCTCTACAAATGCAACTGACTATAGGGTGCAGGTGGATACGACCGGTACATTCACGGGCGCGCTTGTCATTAATGTATTGGTAGGCGCGACGACCTATAGCTATACCGTTCTGCTGACCGATAACCTTGTGGTAGGAACTATGTATCATTGGCGAGTTGTCGCGGAAAACATTTATGGTCAGGCAACTGCAGGGCCGCGTTCATTCACTCCGTAGCGCTGTGTGCTGTCATGGGGTCAGCAAACAGGCTGCGCCCCATTATTCCCACTCGATCGTGCTCGGCGGCTTGGACGAGATGTCATAGACCACGCGGTTCACTCCCTTCACTTCGTTGATGATCCGATTCGACATGATGCCCAGAATCTCATAGGGGATCTTCGCCCAATCAGCGGTCATGCCGTCCTGGCTTGTCACCGCACGGATCGCGACCACGTTCTCATAGGTGCGCTCATCGCCCATCACGCCCACGGTCTTGACCGGCAGAAGAACGGCGAATGACTGCCAGATTTCATTGTACAGTCCAGCTTTCTTGATTTCCTCGATCACGATCGCGTCGGCCTCCCGCAGGATCGCGAGCCGCGGGCCGGTCACTTCGCCGAGAATGCGTATTGCAAGCCCCGGCCCGGGGAACGGCTGGCGCCCGATTATATCGTCCGGCATCCTGAGCTCGCGGCCGATGGCCCGCACCTCGTCCTTGAACAATTCTCTGAGTGGTTCGATAAGCTTGAGCTTCATTTTTTCCGGCAGCCCGCCTACATTGTGGTGGGACTTGATGATCGCCGAGGGGCCCTTGAACGAAACGCTCTCGATCACATCGGGATACAGCGTTCCCTGGACAAGAAAAGCCGCGCCACCGGCCACCTGCGCCTCTTTTTCGAAGACCTCGATGAAGGTATTTCCGATGATCTTCCGCTTCTTCTCAGGGTCCTCGACACCCTTGAGCCTGGCAAGGAACTGTTCCGAAGCATCAACATACTTGAGATTCAGCCCCATATCTTTAAAGGTGTGCTGCACCTTTTCCGCCTCGTCCTTGCGCAGAACGCCGTTGTTCACAAAGATGCAGGTAAGCTGTTTGCCGATCGCCTGGTGGACGAGCACCGCTGCAACGGAGGAGTCCACGCCGCCGGAAAGTCCGCACAAGGCCTGCTGGTCCCCTACGGCCTTCCGTATCTCGCCCACGGAATAGTCGACAAAGGAGGCCATTGTCCAGGTTGGCTCGCATGAGCAGATCGTGTACACGAAGTTCCTGAGGATCTGCACACCCTGCGGGGTATGCGCCACTTCCGGATGGAACTGGACCCCGTAGAATTTTTTCTTTTCATCCGCCATGGCAGCGGTCGGTGAATTGTCCGTGTGCGCAATGGTTGAGAATCCCGCCGGCATTTTCTCGATCCGGTCGCCGTGGCTCATCCAGACGACAGTTTCGGGTTTTGAGTTTTGAGTTTCGGGTTTCGATCCGATACCCGTAAAAAGGCCGGCCGCATTGTCTATGATCAGCTCCGCCCTTCCATATTCACGCTTCGTGGACTTTGCTACCTGTCCGCCGAGCACGTGGGTCAGGAGCTGCATGCCGTAGCAGATGCCGAGCACGGGAACACCGAGTTCAAGGTGCGCCCTGTCGATCAGCGGCGCCCCGCTGTCGTACACGCTTGACGGTCCGCCGGACAGGATCAGGCCCTTCGGCCGGAAGGCCCTGATCTTATCAAGGCCGGCATTAAAGGGGAAGATCTCGCAGTAGACCCTGGCCTCGCGCACCCTGCGCGCGATGAGCTGGGTGTACTGGGACCCGAAGTCAAGGATCAATATTCGCTCACTATGAATGTCTGACACAGGTAACTCCTTTCAACTCCGGGAAATGACGGCATATTACCCTATGTTGCAAAGGCGTGTCAATCTGAAGATTTCCCCCGGGAAAACTCGTCTTGACAATACGCTCCCGCATTGTTTATTATGAAAACATGAGTCAAGTTGCTTATCAAAAGCTCCGCGACACCGCAAACACCATAGCCCGAACCCTGCCCGTGCCTTCGTTCTATAGTGACCATGCATCATTCGTACAACGGTCGGAGGCAATGCTCACGCGGCATGAACTTATCAGACAATGCCGAACCTACCTGGACGAGTCGCAGCTTGAATGCGCCCACGGACTCTGCCATTGTGAGGCCGTTGCCCGGGATGCAGGGGCAATTATCCTGGTCGAAGGAAAGAGACAGGACCTCGACCGGTCCGCCATCGAGTCGCTCGTGACCACTGCGATCATCGCCGGCCTTCTCCATGATATCAAGCGGCGGGAGCAGGACCATGCGTTACGCGGAAGCATCGAGGCTGACCATATCCTTAAGGCGTTGGAAGTGGACGGGCGCAGCCGCTCTTACATAACCTATGCGATAAGGAACCATGAAGCGTTCAAGACCACTTGCGATCTGGATGACAAAGCGGGCTGTATGGTGAGCGATGCGCTCTATGACGCGGACAAGTTCCGGTGGGGTCCTGAGAACTTTTGCACCACGCTCTGGCTCATGGTTGCTGCGAACAACACGCCGCTCGATGCATTGCATCGGACGTTCCAGGAGAAGATGAAGGGTATCGAGAAAATAAAAGAGACATTCCGGACCGAAACAGGAAAACGCTATGGCCCGGAAATCATTGACCAGGGTATTACGATCGGAAATGCGATCTATGCGGAAATGACCTCACTGTTGAAAGAAGGCGTTTAGGTTGCAGGTTGAGGTTGGGTCGCGCTTTGTGACGCGAGAGTAAACAGTAAAACGGAATGCACTAAAAACATCAATGCCCCGCTCTGCACTTCGACATCGATCACTCTCCTCACCGCGGTAATCGCCAGGCCTGCTAATAAATCCGTTTCAGCATGTTGGCACTATTTTTCTAGTGGCCGAGCAAATTATGATCAGGGACTAACATCCTATTTTGGATGATCATGGAGTGAAAAATAATAACATCTATTTTTTTCAATTGATCTCCTGGTTTACAGCTCCAGCTTGCAAATTGCACTTCTGGATCAATCAGTCGCTGTCACACCTACTGGAAGAATCCGGTTAGCCATCCGCACTTTGTGCTGATGTATCGTCTTGCGCTTTTGCCGAAGCACTTCCTTGATCCTTTGTAATATACATGGTCTGGAAAGGGAAGGCGAAACTTGTCCCACCGGATTCAATTACGCCCATCAGACGGATAAGGAGGTCTTCCTGCACCTCCAGGAAGCCGGCCCAATCCGGCTTCAACACATACGCGAGAACCTCAATATCGAGCGAGGAATCACCAAACCGAACAAAGCGAGTACGGTGCGTATCAGGCTCCACGCCGGCATATTCGGACAGCAGTGTTCGAATCTCCTTCAGGATATGCTGCAG
>CAVWIL010000021.1:0-81444 GCA_963755045.1 Nitrospirota bacterium
GCGCTCCAGGCGAGTCGCTGGTACGACATCCGCAACAACACGCTGACCATCCGCGGCCCGGACCGGAACGTCCTGCTGCTGTTCGACGCGCCGCCGATCAACCCGCTGCTCGGGTCATGGGTGGTCGACTGGTACGAGAGCGCGCCGAACACCGTGTCCGCCGTGCTACCCGGCACCGAGATGACGGCCGTCTTCCGCTTCACGAACGTCGGCGGCTCGGCCGGCTGCAACACGTACCAGGGCCCGTATTCGATCACCTCGAGCGTCGTGGCCATCGGGCCGCTGGCGACCACCCGGCTCGCCTGCCCGGAGGACGTCATGGCGCAGGAGACCGCCTTCCTTGCCGCGATGCAGGGCGTCGCCCGCGTCGAATCGCGCGGCCAGACCCTCCAGCTCCAGGACCGCAACGGCCGGCTGGTCGTCGCCCTCGTGCGGCCGTCCACGGTGGAGGCGTCGCCCAGCCCGAGCGCGGCCCCGACGGCCACGGCCAGCGCGTCGGCATCAGCGTCGCCGTCCGCCTCCCCGTCCCCGTCGCCCACGGCCAGCCCGTCACCGACGCCGACCCCGACCCCCAAGCCGACGGCGTCGCCGACCCCGACGGCCAGTGCCTCGCCCGCGCCGACCATCGAACCGCCGCCGTCCGTGCCGCCGCTCGCGCAGTGCACGATCCCGGGCGCCACAGGGGGCCGGCGCTGGCCACGATCTCCTACCCGTCGGCGTGGCACACGCTGGCTGCGCCGCCGAACCTCGCGTGCCGGTTCTTCGACCCGAACCCGATCACCGTGCCGGCCGATCCCACGACGCTCGACACGGCGGTCGAGATCGCCAGCGACCCGACCGTCACCTACGATGACGCGCTCGCCGCGGCGACCAATCCGACGGCCTGGAACGTGCTGACGAACGTGCCCGTGACGATCTCGGGGCTTCCGGCGGTCCGACTCCAGGCCACGTCGACGGCCGGGACCCCCGATGTCCCGGTGGGATCCACGCGCTACGGCTACCTGATCGATGCGGGCGGCAAACCGCTCTGGATCGCCACGGTCGGGACGGCCGGGGATCCGGCGTTCGTCAGCGACAGCCTGGTGGTCGACGTGATGGCCTCCAAGTCGACCATCACGCCGCCGGCGCCGTAGCGGCCGGTCGCGGCCGGATCCCCGGCGCGCCCGCACGAATGCACCGTGTGAGCGATTGACGAGCGGGGTACGCTCTGCGCCGATGGGGGCCACCAGGGAAGAGACTCGATGCGCAACCCGCCGATCCTGATCTCGGTGCTCGGATTCTTCGCGATGCTTGCCGGGTTCGGCTTTTTCTTCTTCGGCCTGCGAGTGCTGGGGTTCGATTGGTTCGGGATCTTCGGCGACCTGCCGAAGTACGAATCCGCGGGCCTCTGGGGCTGGCTGGCGATCGGCGTCGGGATCATCTGGATCCTCGCCGCCATCGGCCTGTGGGCGCTCCAGCCGTGGGCGCGGCTGTTCGCCGTGATCATCGCCGGGTTCAGCCTCTTCGAGGCCGTGCTGGCGTTCTTCCAGTTCCCGGGCTCGGGCATCGGCTTCGCGATGGCGATCATGCCGGCCCTGATCCTCTGGTACCTCACGACAGCCGAGGTCAAGGACGCCTTCGGAGAGCTCGACCAGTAGATCCTCACGGGCTCCTGGGCCCCCGGGAGCGCGAACGTCACGAACGAATGAACGGCCGGCCGGGCGTGACGCCCGACCGGCCGTTTCGATGTCCGGGTGTCCCGGCGCTAGGCCGCGACGAAGGTCATCGTGCCGCCATCCGCGAGCGTGATCGTCAGGTCGCTGCCGGAAGCCGTGTAGCTCGCCGCCTTGCTCAGGCCCTCGACGAACTGCGTTCCGAACGAGGCCTCGCCGCAGAACGCCATCGTCGACGCTCCGGGCGTGATGGTGAGCCCGTTCGAGCCCGACGTCTTGTACGTGCCGGAGACCTGGTTGCAGTCGGCGGTCGCGCTGAACGTCCCGTCGTCCTTGAACGTGATGGCGTACTTGCTCTGGTCGGCGGCCGGGATGACGCCCTGGAAGGCCGGCACTTTCTCCGTGATCGCCGTAAGGTGCCAGGTCTTGCCGGTCAGCCCGCTGCTGCCGCTGCTGCTGCCGCACGCGACGAGCATCGTCGCGAGTCCCATCGTGAGCGCGACAAGGATGAGTCGTCTCAAGGTCGTCCCTCCCGGGATGTGCCCCGCGGAAGGCCGGAGCGGCGCGGTGCGGTGGCTCCGGCAGTATGGAAGCGGCCGCGGCGGCGGGCTTGGTCGTCGCGGCATGCGGGCGTTCTCGGCAGGTCGGTCCGGGGCGTGACGCGGACCATCGCTGTCTTGCGGGAGGCCGATCCGGGATGCCACGATGCGGACCGGATCGGAACGCCATGGACGACCGCAGCGCGGGACGAGTCCACTGACGGCTCGCCGCGTGGATACCATGTCCGCTCGCGGCGGGCACTCCTCAGCCCAGCGAGAACCGTGAAAGGGGCGTCATGACGGACCTGTACCTCAGGGCCATGGCCCTCGTCGAGCGCGACGAGGACGGCCAGGGTCTCGCCGAATACGCACTCATCCTCGCCCTCATCGCCATCGTCGCCATCGTGGCCCTCATCTTCCTCGGGGGCCAGGTCAGCAAGATCCTGAGCCAGGTCGGCAAGTCCATCTAGGGACCGCCGATCTCGGATCAAAGGCCCGCCGGCATCGGCGGGCTCTTCGAATTCTTGGTCCGAGTCGGGGCGGCCATCCGGCCGAGACGTGCGAAAACCACGGGCGACCGAGCCCCTGGTCCTCGCCGTGATCCGATGACAAGGAGCCGGAGACCGGAGGGCAGGCGCCCGCGGTCTCCGGATGTCGGTGGCGTCCACGCCCACGACCAGGTCATCAGTTGCCGTCGTCGCTGCCGCCAGCCTGCCGCCGTGGTCGTCGGGCGAGGCCGTCGGCCGCGGCCGAGTCGTCGCTGCCGCCGCCGTTGCCGCCGTGGTCGTCGGGCGAGGCCGTGGGCTTGGCCGTGGGCTTGGCCGAGTCGTCGCTGCCGCCGCTCGTGCCGCCGTGGTCGTCGGGCGAGGCCGTCGCGGGCCGAGTCGTCGCTCCGCCGCTGCCGCCTGGTCGTCGGGCGAGGCCGTCGGCTGGGTCGAGTCGTCGCTGCCGCCGCCGTTGCCGCCGTGGTCGTCGGGCGAAGCCGTCGGCGTCTCGATCAGTCCGCCGTTGTCGTCGGTGACCGCGGGCGGCTGCGGCGACGACCGGGGCGCGATGGTCGTCAGCTGTTCTCGGCCTCTCGCGCCAGGGTCACGCCGCCAACCAGGAGCAGGGCGGAGGCGGCCAGGATGCCAGTGGTGGTGAGGTTTCGTCGGTTCATTCAGATCCTCGTGTCTCGGTGCTGATGGTTCCGCCGTCAGTGGGCGGGTTCGCTGCACCGAACGATGGGGTCGGTCCACGGCCGGCACCACCGGCCCAGGTTCCGAAACGGATCGGACCTTGGTCTGACGCCGGCTCGGACCGGGGTCCGGTCTCCGCCGGCCAGCGCGCTCCTACAATCAAGCGTCAGGAGCACGGGAGGTCATGGTGCTCCGACAGCGAGTCGCTGGGCTCAGGAGCGCAGACGCGCGGACGGCCCGGTCGACCGGGTGTCCGCCTGCCGGCCTGGCACCTGCCCGGGCTCGGCCTGGCAGGCATGCCGCTGGCCCGCCGCTACCTGCTGCTCAGCCTCGTCTTCGTCGTCATCGGCGGGTGGGGTCGTGGCCTATCGCGCTGGGCCAGCTCATCGAAAGCAGCGCGATCAACCGCACGACCTCGGTGACCGCGCTGTACGCCGACAGCTTCCTCGGCGCCAGAGCTGCAGTCGCTGGCAACCAGCCCGGACCTGAGCGCAGTCCGAGATCGCATCCCTCCAGCGCCTCCTCAGCGACTCGCCGCTCGCCCAGAAGATCGTCTCCTTCCGGATCTGGTCGACCGATGGTCGGATCCTGTACAGCCCGGTCCCGGAGCTGATCGGCCGCCAGTTCGACATGAGCGGTGACCGGGGCGCGGCGGCCCAGGGCGCGGTGATCGGGGACCTCAGCGACCTGAGCGACCCGGAGAACGCGTACGAGCGAGCAGCGCTGGAGCCACCTCATCGAGATCTACCTGCCGGTTCGCGCGATCGGCTCGTCCCGGATCATCGCGGTGGCCGAGTTCTATCAGCTCCCCGACGAGCTCGAGGCCGAGGTGAACAAGGACCGCCTGATCACGTGGGGACTGGTGGCTGGAGCCACCTTCCTCGCCTACCTGGCCCTGGTCCGCGTCGTTCGCCAGGGCAGCGAGACGATCGTCCGCCAGGAGGGCGAGCTCCGGCGGCAGGTGCACGAGCTCTCGACGCTGCTCGACCAGAACGCGCGGCTCAGCGACCGGATCCGTCAGGCCGCGGCGCGGACCACGGCCCTCACCGAGCTGGAGCGCCGTCGGATCGGCTCCGACCTCCACGACGGGCCGAGCCAGACGCTCGCCTTCGCGATGCTCCGCCTCGACGCCGTGGAGGGGCGACTCGATGCCGCGGGCCAGACCGGCGACGCTGATCTTCAGGAGGTCCGGGGCGCGATGGAGGCGGCACTGACGGACATGCGCGGCATCGCCGCCGGGCTTCGAACGCCGGAGCTCGAGCGGGCCAGCCCGGGCGAGATCGTCCGGCGCGCCGTCGCCGAGCACGAGCGCCTGGCCGAGACGCCGGTCGTGGTGGTCGCTCGACGGCATCCCGGCCAGCGCCCCGCTCGCGACCAAGATCGCCCTCTATCCGGATCCTGTCCGAGGCCCTGTCGAACGCGGCACGGCACGGACGCGGCGCCGCGGTCGAGGTGCGGGTGACCGAGGGAGACGACGGCGACCTGATCCTCGAGGTCAGCGACAAGGGGCCCGGCTTCGATCCCGCTCGGAAGCCCGGACGAGGGGCACCTCGGCCTCGCGGGCATGCGCGAGCGGGCGGAGCTGCTCGGGGGTCGGTTCGAGCTCGAGTCCGCCCCCGGTGCCGGCACGCGGGTCAGGGCTTCGCTGCCGCTCGTCGGACCGTCGGGCGAGGAGGACGCATGACCGAGCCGATCCGCATCATCGTGATGGACGACCACCCGCTCCTCCTGGACGGGCTCGTCGCGACCCTCTCGGCCGACGAGGAGCTGGAGGTCGTGGCGACGGGCGGCGACGCGTCGTCCGCGGTCGCGGCCGCCCGACGCCTGCTGCCCGATCTCGCCCTGCTCGACATCGGGATGCCGGGCGGCGGCATCGAAGCCGCGCGGCTCATCGGGTCGGCCTCCCCTGCGACCCGGGTGGTCATCCTCACGAGCTCCGAGAACGAGGACGACCTGCGGGCGGCCATGGATGCGGGCGTCAAGGGCTACGTGCTCAAGGGCGTGGCCGGGCGCGAGCTCCGGACGATCCTCAAGTCGGTCCATCGCGGCGAGGTCTACGTCGCCCCGGGGCTGGCCTACGTGATGATCAAGGGCCTGACCAGGCCGCGTTCCGTCGATCCGTTCGAGGAGCTGACCGCCCGAGAGCGCGAGGTCCTGGAGCTCGTTGCCGCCGGCCTCTCGAATGCCGAGATCGGCGGCCGGCTCGGACTCGCCGAGAAGACCGTGAAGCACTACATGACCGCGATCCTCGGCAAGCTCCAGGTCGGCAGTCGCGTCGAGGCGGCCTTGCTCGCCTACAAGGCCGGTGTGCGCCCTGACGAGGGCGGATCCAGCCGCGGCTGAGCGCCCACGAGGGACTGCTTCCTGCGCCAGCCGGAGGCGCCGCGCGGGCGCGACGGGCACAGCCCACGGACCCAGGGTCCGAGACCATTCAGACCAAGGTCCGCTCCCGTTCGCGACTCGAGCCCGTTCCGAATCTGCCGCGGCTGGCCGAGGCTGTGCATCACACCGAAGGGGACGGCGCCACGGGAACCACCCGGCGGCCCGTCCGGTCCGCGAAGCAGCCAAGGAGCCACCGATGTCCCGCCTCAGCACCAGCTACGCCTCCCGTCTCCTCGCCACGACCGGCCTCGCGTCCGCCATCCTGCTCGGGACGCTCGCCGCCCCGGCTGCCACCCTCGCCTCGGGCGGCGGCACCGTCATCCGCGCCACGGGCACGTGCACCGCCCACAGCACCTCGAAGCTCAAGGCCAAGCACGACGACGGGCGCATCGAGGTCGAGTTCGAGGTCGATCAGAACCGAAACGGCCGCCTGTGGACGGTGACCATCTCGGACAACGGCATCCGCGTCTTCTCCGGCACGCGCCGGACCCTCGCGCCCAGCGGCTCGTTCACCGTCTCGCGCCTGATCCCGAACCGCGCAGGCACGGACCGGATCGTCGCCCGGGCCGTCAATGCCACGTCGGGCGAGGTTTGCCGGGCGGTGCTCAGCATCTGATCCCCACTTCCCGCGAGGACGGACGGTGGTCCCGACCACCGTCCGTTTCTCGATTCCCGGGCCCGGCAGCAGCTCCAGGTGCACCCTCCGCGACGACGGAGTAGCATCCGTTGCTTCACGAGGACGCAATCGCGCAGAAGCTGGAGGATGTCATGTCCAGCCTTCGTGACCGCGCAAGTCGCCTCGGCGTCTTGGCGGCCTGTGGTGCCACGTTCCTTCTGGGTGCGTCGACGGTGTTGGCGTCCTCACCCGGAACCGACGTCCGCCTGTCGAACGACGTTGCCAGCTGGCGGGTATGTGAGTGCCGACGACCTCGCCGGGCTTCCTCACTACACCGACGCCACGCTCAACGAGTGTTCTCGCGCGCGCGGACGTCAGAACGAGCCCGCCCTCGCGATCAATCCGCGCGACAGCCGGGTCATGATCGGGTCGGCCAACGACTACTGCGGGGTCTACAACGACGGCGTGGACGGCAACGGGGCGCCCATCGCGTCCGGCCCCATCTGGCTCGGCTACTACCGAACACAGAACACGGGCGCGAGCTTCGTCAGCTCACTCGTCCCGGGCTATCCGGGTGACACGTCGACGCTCGGCGCGCTCGCCAACATCCGAACGGCTACGGCGGGTGATCCCGTGATCGCGTGGGATGCCCAGGGCCGCGTCTTCATGGGCTCCGAGTCGAGCGATGATCCGGCGGGTTCCAAGAAGACGTTCGGTGACGAGTGGGTCGCCCGATACGTCAATCCCGGCGGGCCCGGCGGCAACACCCTCAACGACGGCAGTCGATTCGCCGGCTCGGTCGTGGTCGCCAAGGGCGCCTCCGCCCCCAACCTTCTCGGGAAGTTCCATGACAAGACGGCGATCGAGGCAGACCGCACGAACAGCTCGTGCAGCGGCACCGTCTACTTCGCCTGGTCGCGCTTCACAGGGAACGGCGGCGTCGCCATCTACCTGGTCCGCTCGACCGATCACGGTGCCACCTTCTCGCAGCCGATGAAGCTGACCGCCGGCGTGCACGACGTCCAGTGCCCGAGATCTCGATCACCGGCAACGGCCACGTCTACGTGACCTATGGCCAGTTCGAGGACAGCGGCCAGCAAGTCGACGGCATCGGTGTCGTGAAGTCGACCGACTGCGGCCGGAGCTTCTCGAAGCCGGCCACGATCTCGAATGTCGAGGCGATGGGGCTGACCGATGCGCAACTCGGCGGCGGCTCCGCCCGCGACTGCGGGGACGGGATCGGCACCGGATGCGCGAGCGGCTTCACGTTCTTCCGCGCTGACACCGGCCCGCGCGCTACGGCGGACCAGTCCGACACGGCCCACGAGTGGGTCTACGTCGCCTACGAGGCCATCGTGCCGGGCACGGAAGTCAGCACAGGCACGACCTTCGGCTGGGCCGATGCGCAGGGGGCCGGCGGCCAATCGTCGGTCTACTACCTCCGGTATGACGGGCCGCGAGGACGCACACCGCGCCCGAGCGCATCGCGCCGATCCGGATGGTCAGCAGATCTACCCGGATCTCGCCGTCGACGCAGGCACCGTCCACGCACTCTGGTGGGACACCCGAAATGACGTGAACAACGACCCGACATCGATGCTGGTGCGACCGCCCGGGAACGATGCGAACGGCAACGTCGGGCCCTCGTTCGATGTGTACGCAGCGACCCGCCCGGTCAACGGGGGCCAGTGGTCATCCGACGTCCGACTCACGGACGTCACGTCAACGGCCAGTGGGAACAGTTCGGCGGCCGGACCGTCCCGTTCGGTGGCGACTACCTCTGGATCGACTCGAAGAACGGCACGACCTTCGGGACGTGGACGGACTGGCGGAACACGCTGCCCGGCACCGACCTGCGTGAGACCGTGCAAGACGAGACCGGCGCGGACGTCCTGCAGTGCCGCGTCGACACGGGCGGTGGCGTGATCTCGGGCGACACGTGTCCACGAAGCGGGGGACTCGATCAGGATATCTACGGAGACTTGGCACCGTAACGCGCAGGATCTGCCCGCAGTAGCTCAGTCGAGGTCGTCGACCCTGAGCGGCGGCGCATCCGCCCCGAGGCGAACAGGGCGATCGCGGCGAGGATCCCGGCCGCGATCCCGAGGACGATCACCAGGCTGATCCCCGGAACGCCGGCCTCCGCGGTCGGCGGCACGTCCGTCGGGGGCGGTGTCGCCAGGGGACCGCTGGCCCCGGGAGCGGCGTCGGGGTCGGGGTGGGTGGGCGGCGGCGGCGGTGGCGGCGGTGACGGTGCCGCCTGACCGTATCGGTGTCCGTCGCGCTGTCGTTCGTGCCGTCCGGGTCGCTGGCCCCGTTCGGGGCGGCGACCGTGGCGGTGTTGGCGACGCTGCCCGAGGCGGCGGTCACGTCCGCGGTCACGTCGATCGCATAGGTCTGGCCCGACCCGAGGGCGGGCAGGGCGAACGCGCCGCCCTCGAGCTCGGCCACGCTCGGCGTGGTCCCGCCGGTGCACTGGCCGGGCGTCGCGGCGCAGGCGACCGCGGTCTTTGCCAGGCCGGCCACCGCGGGGTCGGCCAGGATCGCGCCGGTGACCGGGCTCGGGCCGTCGTTCGTGACGGTGATCGTGTACGTGGTCGTTCCACCGGCGGCGACCGAGGCGGTCCCGTCGGTCTTCGCGATGGCGAGGTCGGCGACAACGGCCGCGGCCTCGATCCCGGTCACGCTGCTCGAGGTGTCGTTGTCCGGGTTGACGTCGTTGGTGTTGCTGACCGTCGCGGTATTGGTGACGCTCGGGACCGCGGCCGGCGTCGGGTCGACCGTCACGGTGATGTCGGGGAGGCTCGCCCCGGACGCCAGGCCCCCGGCGGGGGTGACCGTGCAGGTCACGGTCGAGCCCGAGGTCCCGCACGCCCAGCCGGAGCCCGCGGCGGACACGAGGTCGAGTCCGGCCGGCACCGTGTCGGTCACGGTGATCACGCCTCCGATGCTCCCGCTCCCCACGTTGCGGACGGCCAGCGTGTAGGCGCCGTCGACGCCCACCGTGAAGTCGCCGACGTGGGTCTTGGTGATCGACAGGTCCGACGCGCCCTGGGGAACGATGACCAGCGGCCCGGTGAGGTCTTCGCTCGGGAAGTACGTCCAGAGGTCCAGGCCCTTCTGGTTGCCGAAGCCGCCGCTCGAGTCGTCGCCGTACGCTCGGATCGTCGTCGACGCCGTGTCGAAGCCGGTGTCGCTGAATTCCGGCGCGGGCGGCGGGTTGTTGCCGGGCAGGACCGCGCCGACCGTCCCGACCGTGGCCCCGCTGCTCGTCTGGTAGCCACGGTCGTCGAAGAACGCGGTGCTGCAGTTCGCGAACGGGCAGGTGCCGCCGGGCGGGTTCAGCAGCGTGATCGTGGGACCGCCGAGGCGGCTGTTCTCCGCGTCGAGCAGCGGGAAGTGGTACTCGCCGGCGTGGAGGGTGGCACCAAGCAATAGCCCGGCCCGCCGTTCCCCGCCCACGACGCCGGCATCGGCGTGCCGCTGTTGTCCGTGCCGTCCCATGGGAGGTTCTGGACACCCGCCTCCACGACGCGGACGAGCGATCGGTTCGTCGGGAGGGACGGATCGAAGTCCGCGGCGGCGCACCCGCCGGCCCCGGGGTTCGGCGCGATGACCACGTGCGCGACGCCGCCGATGTTCCCGTCGAACACGATGTTGCCGCCGGTGCCGACCACGCTGCCCGGCACGCCGCTCACGATCCCTGCGGTGCCCTGGAACGTGATGGAGTTCACGGTGGGTTCGACCGGCGTCGGAACGATGGACGCCGGCAGGTCGGCCGCGGGCGGGGCGAAGAAGAGCAGTCCCGTCGGCTTGGAGAGGAGGACGCCGCCCTCGACCGACGAGAGCGGGTTGATGTCCGCCACGAGGTCGTGGTACAGCGGCGTCACGCCGTCCGGGTCCAGGAACCCGACCGTGTTGCCGTACAGGATGAACCCGTTGGGATCCAGTCCGCGGAGGTCGATCCGGTACTGGAAGCCGTCGTTGGTGACGGCCCACACGGTCGACTGGACGCGGTTCGCCGCGCCATTGCCGCCGGTGATCTGCGCGAGGTAGTCCGTGTAGACCCGGCCGGGGATCGGCGTCCCCGGGCTCGCGATGTTGCGGACCGTGATGTCCCACATCGAGACGCCGCTGGCCTGGGTCGCATCGATGGTGGGCGCGGCGACGGTGCCGGCGGTCCCGTCGGCATCGCTTGTGCCGCCCGACGGACCGTAGAGGGCGACGTTGTAGACCCCGGTGGTGGCCGCCGTGTAGATGCAGGGCGTGTAGCCGCCCGCGGCCGGCGCCGGTCCGGCCACCTCCTGTGCCGGGGTCGTCATCGCGCCGAGGCCGGGCTGCGCTGCCGAACACGAGAAGTCGGGGGCCGGCAACGCGACGGTCAGGGGTGCGCTGATCTGCCCGGGTGTCCACACGACGATGTCCCCGGTTCCGACCCCACGCCGCTCGAGCCCAGGGCGATCTCCTCGCCCGCCTGCGCGAAGACCTTGAACAGCGTCCGCCGGGGCAGCAGGTTCCCGTACAGGCTCGTGCGCCACTCGGTCAGCGCACGCTTGCCGCCGTTGGCCTCGAGGTCCGCGCTGCCCTCGCCGAGGACGCTCGGCGGGGCGACCAGAGCGAAGGCGCCGACGCTCAAGAGGAGGCCCAGGCCGAGTCGCAACCACGGGACGCGTGACGGCCGCTCAGCCAGCCGCCCGAGGGCGTTGGCAACGAGGGTCAGGGCCACGCGTACGCCAGGTCGGGCGAGTGGGTGCAAGCCTGCTCCGCTCGGCACGCTGATGAGGGCACGGATCCATGCCGTCGGGATCGCCATCCGATAGGTCCGGCTGTCGCACTGGGGACGGGGCGACCGGACGTTGGCGATGTCGCGCGCTCACCCGACGGCGCGAACCTGTCCGGACTCTAGCAGGTCGGACCGGTGGCTTCTACCCTCGTATCCGATCGCGTACCCGGGTGCCGCTGACGGCGCCCGGTCCTCGGATCGGCGGTCAGGTGGCGGTTCGTCTGCCCATCACCGCGCGATAGATGACGACGACGATGACGGCACCGATCACGGCCACGACGATGCTCGAGATGTTGATGCCGGTGACGTCGGCCACGTTGAGCACGGTCCCAGCGACCCAGCCGCCGACGACAGCCCCGACGATCCCGAGGATGATCGTCTCGATCACCCCTTCCCCGCCCCCCATGATCATGTTGGTGATGAATCCGGCGATCGCCCCAAGGACGATCCAGGCAAGGATTCCCACGGTGCCTCCCAGCGAGGAGCGGTGCGATCGCAGGAGACGCGATCGAGCGCCGTTGATGCTCGCGGGCCCATCGTACGCCTGGATGTCAGCCCCACCACGCGAGGCCGGCCGCGATCGGCGATGTCGTCATCACTGGCCCCGCCGGGTACCCTGACGACATGGCACGACGTGGTTCGGAGGAACAGGCGTGAGCGACGAGATCGACGCCACCCGGGACGGGCTCCGCGGCGCGTCCGACGGGCTGATGGTCGCGATCCAGGAAGTCGAGCACCGGGAACGCTGAAGCGCGGCGTCTCGCCGACGGATCCCGGGTTTCCGGCGCTGGCCCGGGCGGTGACCATCGCTGCGAAGGCGGTGCTGGAGCTCGCGCGCGTCGAGGAAACGGAGGCCGACGCGATCGCCGCTCGTCACGTGGCGACGCTGCCGACCATCGAGGCGACCCCGCCACCGGAGCGTCTGGCCGACATCCTGCGGAGTGGCGCGCCGTCGAACGTCGCCTCGCGGTCGTGGACGCGACGTCGCCGGAGGCAGCGCAGCTCATGGAGGCGTTCGAGGCGCTTCGAGATCGATATGCGCAGGCGCTCAAGGCCTATCGGGGGTGAGCAGGTGCCCCGTCCGGCGCGGCGAGCCTGAACAGGTGACGCTCGCCGGGCAAGCCCTTCAGTCGATGGACGCCCGCGTCCTCGAGGAGCAGGCCGGACCCTTCCAGCAGGTCCTTCGTCGTCGACGAGATGACGACCTCGCCCGGGCCGGCGAAGGACATCACGCGCGCGGCCGCGTGCACGGCGACACCGCGCGCGTCCGGCCCCACGAATTCGACCTCGCCGGTATGGATCCCGACGCGGATCCCCAGGCCGATCCCCTCAGCGGATCGACGCATGGCGGCGCCACAACGAACGGCTCGTGTCGCGCCATCGAACACAGCGAGGAACCCATCGCCGGTCGTGGCGATCTCACGTCCTCGGAAGGCATTCAGCTCGCCGCGCAGCAGGCGGTTGTGGGACGCCAGCAACTCCCGCCACGCCGCGTGTCTGCCTGCGAATCCTCTCATCGGCCTTTTTCAGCTCTGTAATATCCTGAACAACGATGACCGCTCCTGTGCACACGTCTTCGTCGCAGAGCGGCGAAATTGATATCTGAGTCTGGCGCACGTCTCCGTTCTTGGTCTTGGTCTCCGCTTCGCGATGGAGGATCGGGCTCATTTTCTCCATGGCCTGCTTTGGCGGGCACAGGTCCTTGCAGCGATAAGACTCCTCACAGAAGATGTCGTGACAAAACTTCCCGACGGATTCGTCCGGCGAATAGCCTGTGAGTTTCCCGGCTGCCCGGTTCACATACTGGATCCGCATCTCCCGGTCGACCACATAGACCGTTTCGCTCATGCTGTTCAGGATCGTTTCATAGATAATATTGAATTTCATAGATCACGCTCATGTATACCCGCCGCAATCATTCGGTTCCCTCATCCTGGAGGGATGGCATCGGATGAATGCGGCCGAACAAGGGAATGAAAACCAGGCACGGGGTACTCATCGACTGCAGGAAGTGAACAACATCATATTACCGTTGTTGCCGGGATTCTCCTCCCGGTGCCGCTGCTTAATAAATACTACTACCTTTGGAGGGGAGTTTAAAGAGGGCAGTTTTCTCAATGATTATCGCCCTGCCCGGTTCTTTTTCACAATCATTTGAATCGCTTTCCCCGCATCCCGCTTCAGCCAGAAAACGCAGAAAACCGCTGATGCGATCACGACTGCAGCGAGCCCTCTTTCTCCGCGCTGGATCATCATCGCTCCCCCGCTGATCAAAAAGATCATGAAACCAAGAGGAATAAATATTTTTGAAAGGACATCTTTCAGTGGAGACAGGTTCCGGTAACATCCCCGCGCGTCGTCGGTCCTGCCCTTCTTCTCATAAAGCGCTCCCAGGTTGAACCACAGAAGGTTGTTCTGCGGATCCATCTTGGTCGCCCGTTCGTAATACATGATTGCCCGGTCAGGATCAATATCCTGAAGCTGCATGGCAAGACGACTCCAGAGGGTGTACCGGTTCCCCGCCTTCTCGTAATGCCGTTCCGCATCAACGGCCCTCCCCGTCTCTTCGAGGATCACCGCCTTCATGAACTGCCCCCTATGAAAATCCGGATGAGAGACAAGGAGCAGATCCACCCCGCGCTCCGCAGCTTCATATTCCTTTTTTTCATAATGCCCCAAGATCTGGTTCAGCAGTTTGCTGATGGACTCCATGTGCATCCTCCTCTTGCCCGTTTCGCGCATTGGTCAGGGCGACCTTGTCATCGATTGTTATACTTCTCAAGCACCTGCTTCGCCATTGCCGCGAGCATCACATCCGGGCCGGATATAAAAGACTCGACTGCCTGCACGGCTTTCGGTCCTCCGACCTGTCCCAGGCTGCGGATCGCGCTCCTCTTCACAATGGCCGATGGATCACTGGCAAGCAACTGTATGAGGGGTTCGATCGCGTCGCGCGTGCCGATCATGCCCAGCGCTTTGACCGCGCTCTTCCGCACCCGCTCTTCCGGGTCGCTGAACATGGTGATGAGCCGCGGCACAGCATCTTGCGAACGCAGCTCCCCGAGGGAAAACGCGGCGTTGTTCCGGACCGCCATGTTTCCGTCTCCGAGCGCCTCTATCAATGCCTTTTCGGCCCCCTTATCCTTCAACTTCCCGAGTTCGGCAGCAGCGTTCACCCGGACCATCCCGAGACCGTTCTTCAAATCAGTGATCAGACGTTCAAGACTCATCGCATCCTCCCCTGCATCGCGCGGCCCCTGGCCGCAGCCAATGCAAAATGCAAATTGAAAATTTCAAATTGCAACATTGATGGATGACCGCAGGCCATGGTGTCTTTCCCCCTTATTTTGACTTTTGCATTTTGCACTCTGCATTTTGAATTTCGTTCCACCGCCCCTACCGCTCCCTCGGAATCCCCCACTTCTTTCTCTTCTCCCAGAGCGATTTCCGGGTGATCCAGAGCATGTCCGCAAGCTGCTGTTCGTTGAACTGGCCCTGGTATTTCTGGATGAATGCCTTGGTGTATTCCTCGATGGAAAGCTTTTTATCAAAGACCTGCGTCTCGAACGATGACGCTGCCGCAAGCCCCACGGGCAGGTGTTCGGGGGCAATGACGTTGCCGTCGGAAACAAGGATGGCGCGCTCGATCACGTTCTGGAGCTCACGGACGTTCCCCGCCCACTCGTAGTTCATCATGAGCTCCAGGGACTCGGGAGAATCTCTTTTATTGTTCTCCCCATCTCGTGTGAGTACTTTTCGAGATAGTGCTGTACGAGCGCTTTGATGTCTTCTTTCCGTTCCCGCAGCGGCGGGATCTGGAGCGAAATGACATTGATCCGGTAATAGAGGTCTTCGCGGAACGCGTTCTGCTTTACCGCGGCCTTCAGGTCCTTGTTCGTGGCCGTGATGAACCGGATGTCCACCTTGCTGCCCTTGGTGCTGCCCACGGGACGGATCACCTGGTCCTCGATGACCCGGAGCAGTTTGGCCTGGAGCGACATGCTCATGTCGCCGATCTCGTCGAGGAACACGGTGCCGCCCTCGGCTTCCTCGAGGATGCCTTTCTTGGTGGCGACCGCGCCGGTGAATGCGCCCCGCACGTGACCGAAAAGCTCGGTCTCAAGCAGGTTCTCGGGGATCGCGGAGCAGTTGATCGGCACAAAGGGCATGTCGCGGCGGGAGCTGTTGTGGTGGATCACCCGCGCAAAGAGCTCCTTGCCCGTCCCGGTCTCGCCGAGCAGCAGGACGCTGCTCCTGGTGTCGGTGACCTTCCGGACCTCGTCGAGGATGGCCTTGAGCGCAGGGCTCTCGCCGATGATGCTGCTGAAATCGTAATCCTTCCCGATCTCGCGCTTGAGCAGCACGTTCTCGGCCTGGAGGCTCTTCTGCCGGAGGGCGTTCCGGACGACCTGCTTGATCTCCTCGTGGATGACCGGCTTCATGATGTAGTCGTACGCGCCGGCCCGGAGCGCCTTGATGGATGTGTCGAGCGAGGCATAGGCGGTGACGACGATGATGATCTGGTCAGGGACCTGTTCCCGGACACGGGTGAGCATCTCGATCCCGTCCATGCCCGGCAGGATGATGTCCGTCAGGATGACGTCGTACATGCCGGCCTCGAGCAGGGCAAGGCCCTTTTCCGCCGACTCGGCGCCGTCCACCGTGTACCCTTCCTTGACAAAGATGCGCTTGATGGACTCCCGCAGCGTCTCTTCGTCCTCTACGATCAGAATGTTCTTGGACATCGAATCCTCGTTATCGACGAGATATGCAGTTCAAAATGTAAATGCAAAATCCGGATTCAAGGAAGCCGTCCAAGGTAGAAGACATGCTTCTAAACATATCGGTTTTCTAGCGTCTTTTAAGTGGTCGTTTTCTCTTGAAGGCCCTCTGTCTCAGCGGTAAATTCGTAATCTGCACAAGGATCTACATTTTTCAATCGGTATTTTGATGATGAACTGCGTCCCCTTGCCCTTTTCCGAATCGATCTCGATCGTACCGCCGTGGTCCTTGATGATGCTGTAACAGATACTGAGTCCCAGACCCGTGCCCTTGGTCGGTCCCTTGGTGCTGAAGAAGGGATCAAAGACCGTGTCCCTCACGTCCGCGTCGATACCGTGTCCCGTGTCGGCAAAGCGCACCTCAACCAGGCCGTCCGACTGCTTGATCGAGATACCGAGGTCCCCGCCGTCGGGCATGGCGTCACGCGCGTTCAGGATCAGGTTAAGGAACACCTGCTGGATCTGGTCGGGGTCGATCTTCAGCAACGGGGTGTCCTGCACCTCGGTGTGGATCACGACCTTCCGGAAGTTTTTGTCGTAGCGAACAAGGTTCAGCGTGTTCTCAAGGATGTCCCGAAGGCTCGTTGGCGTTTTCTCGCGCGGGTAAATCCGGGCAAAATCGCCGAGGTTCCGCACGATCCGCGCGATCCGGTGCACGTGCTGATTGATGGTGCCGAGAGAGTCCTTCTCAAAGGGAGACAGGTCCTCGGTCAACAGCTCCTGCACCAGGGACGAGATGGACGCAAGCGGGTTGCCGACCTCGTGGGCCACACCCGCGGCGAGCCTGCCCACACTTGCATGCTTGGTCGCTCGGAACAGTTCCTCTTCGATCTTCTTCTTCTCAGTAATGTCCTCAAGCACGAGAACGTATCCCTTCTGCGCTCCCGTAAGCCTGCTGAGGTAGCCCTTCAGGATGATCTGGGGATCGAAGTTCCGTCTGCACGTAATTTCGCCCTCGTGCATGTCAGGGTTGAAAAGCCCCGGTTCCAGACACTTCATCAGGTCCTTTGCGTGTGCGTTCAATGCGTCTGACTTCTCCACCCCCGTTATCATTTCCATACCGCTGTTCCAGTAGGTCACGCGCAGCGCCTCGTCGAGTGTCGCCACGCCGAGCGGCAGGCTTTCAATGATGTTCTCGCTGAACTCCTTCAGCATGGCAAGCTGCCGGTTCGCCTCGGCGAGTTCCTGCCGCGACAGCCGAAGGCTCCGGGATATCTGCTGGATGGAGTCCGAGACGCGGAGCGCGTCATCATGGGTCAGGACCATCTGGTCCTGGAACACCAGGGTGCTGATGGACGGCCCGAGGGCGCCTGACAGGATGCGTTCGGCCTCTTCCCTGAGTTTCCGGAGCCACTCGTTTGATATCGATGCACGGGTTATGCCGTTCTTTTTTAAAAATCCCTCCACGGCCTCGCGCGCCTCGTGCTTGCCGATGTACTGTCCCAGGATGTCCTCGATCTTTGCAATATCCGCGGGCCGGTGGGGCTGCGAGAACTGAAGCGGGGAATAGGAATCCACGAAGATGATGGCCTGGCGGGTCTCGGCATCGGACTGCCGGGTGAAGATCGATACCCCCACGAAGGAAAGGACGTTCAGCAGCAGACCCCAGAACAGGGAGTGGCTCCAGCGGTCGAGACCTTCGAGGCCGAAGAGCGCTGTGGGGTTCAGGAGCTTAGAGCTGAAGATCGCCCCCATGACGCCGCCCGGTTCGATGATCCCTGCGCGCATGAGCGCAGGGATGAGGAGCGTGTAGATCCAGACGCTGAAGCCCGCAATGATCCCGGCGATGGCGCCCTTCTTGTTGCCGCCCTTCCAGTAGAGGCCGAGCAGGATCGACGGTGCAAAGATCGTGACCGCCTCGAAGGACTTGAGCCCGATGTCCACGAGGCTGTAATATTCACCGATAGAGACGGCAAAGATATACCCGAGTAACACGCATCCCAGGATGACAACCCGCTTGATGTTCAGCATCACCGCGGAGAAGTTCTTGAAGGCCCGCAAATTCCAGAACGTGGGCATGACAAAACTGTTCATGACCATCGTGGACAGCGCCACCGATTCAACAATGATCATGGCCGTGGCAGCCGAGAACCCGCCGATGAACACAAAGAGCGCCAGAAACGGCTGGCCGTAGTGCAGGGGAATGCTCAGCACGAAATAGTCCGCTGTGGATGGGATGTCCCCGAGCAGCAACCCGCCGTAGGCGATGGGCAGCACAAAAATGTTTATCAGGAACAGGTACAGGGGAAAGAGCCACATGGCCTTCTTGATGTGGTCCGCCGAGAAATTTTCCACAACGGCAACGTGGAACTGCCGCGGCAGGAACATGATGGCCATCATGGACAGGAAGGTGAGGGAGGTCCATTCAAGGAAGCCGACCGGCGATCCCTCACCGATCTTCATCAGTGAAGCATACTGCGTGTTTTTTATCGCTTCAAAAATATTACTAAAACCGTTAAATATCCCGTACGTCACAAAAATTCCGACGCTCATGAATGCCACGAGCTTGATCGCCGATTCGAAAGCTATGGCAAAGACCAGGCCGCCGTGGCGCTCACTTGCATCGAGCCTTCGGGCACCGAAGATCACGGCGAACACGCCGAGAAGCAGTGAGATGAACCAGCCTGCAAAGTGGTTGCCTTCGGGCCTGCCCGAGAGCAGGGAGAAGGTCGTCATGACGGCCTTGAGCTGGAGCCCGAGGTAGGGGGTTATACCGACGACCGCCACGATAGTGACCAGGACCGAGAGGCCCACGGACTTGCCGTAGCGCGATGAAATGAAGTCGGAGATCGTGGTGATCCGATTTTCCTTGGAAAGGTATACGATCTTCCTGAGTACGATCCACCAGAGCGCGGCCATGAGTGTGGGACCGATATAGGTCGTGAGAAAGCTCAAACCCGAATTTGCCGCCCTGCCGACGCTGCCGTAAAAGGTCCAGGAAGTGCAGTACACGGCAAGGGAGAGCGAATAGATGTAGGGATTTGAAACAATGCTCTTCCCCAACTGTTCCCTCCTCTCCGCAAAATAGGCTGCGGAAAAGAGGAGCAGGAGGTAGCCGAGAATGATCGTGAGCAGGATCCAGGGCGAGAACACTTACCTTCCTCCATCCTCTCGTTTTGAATAACGCGATGCCAGAAAAATGAGCCCGATAAAAACGAACCAGCTAAAAAAAAGGTAATAGGTCAGGCTGTCACGGAAGATATAGAGAAAGGGCCCGCCGAAGAGCAAAACGCCAAGACCGAACAAAAAGACCCAGATATCACGTTTCATAAATTCACGTTCCTTTCCCCTGATCGGTGAAAGGTATACTAACACAAAATATCGTCAAATTCCATAAGCGAAACAAACACCAGACGCCTGTCCTCCCAACAGTATTTGATAGATGGATCAGTTCGCGGGAAAATTCACGACAAAGAAGCCGTTCGACCGACCCAAGGACATGGGGGAAGATGACCTGCTAAAGCGGGGAAAATCATGAAGCACTCCATTGCGGGCAATGGTTGAAAAAATCCTTACAATCTTTTACGTGCAATCACCTCGCCTCAAAGATTGACGCTCATTTTGAAAGTTAATGAAGATGGTGATGTGGAGTGTCGTTCCTGCGCAGCGCCAAGATAGACGCCCGTTCACCGCCTGGTCCGGGATCAGAGCAGATCAAGCAAAAACTTCTGGATGGTCTCCTCCGGCACCTCGCCAATAAGTTTATACCGGACGATTCCCTTCCGGTCAACGATGTACGTCCGGGGCAGCCCGATAACGCTGTAGACCTTGGCGGATTCCTTTTCTTCATCCAGCAGAACAGGATAGGTAATTTTGATCTTATCAACGAACTTCTTTACCTGTTTTTTCGTCTGACCTACATTCACCGCAACGATGAGGAGGCCCTTTTGCCGGTACAAGCCATAGAGCTTATCATAACCGGGCATCACAACGTTGCAGGACCCGCACCAGTCCGTCCAGAAATGGAGAACAACCACTTTCCCCTTCACATCATCAGGAATGGTCATGGCCTGTCCCGCTAGAGTGGGAAACATGCGTGAGGGCAGCGGATCGCCGACCCGCAGCGGTGGTATGTCCGCGGCAAAGACGGCCGATGCAAGGAGCAGGTCAAGAGTCAGGATTATCATGATCGCTGCGTTCTTCTTCATTCGGCAGCCTCCGCACCCTCTGCCGCGTTGGTGGCAAGTCTCGGTTTGACTTCGGAATGCCACTTCCAAATCTCATAGATGACTGGATACACGAGGAGTTCAAGCAGAAATGAGGTGAAGATGCCTCCGATGAGGGGAGCCGCGATCCGCTTCATGACATCCGCGCCGGTACCCGTCGACCACATGATGGGGACGAGCCCGATGGCCATCGCGGCAACGGTCATGAACTTTGGCCGCAGCCGCTTGACCGCGCCATTCATGATCGCCTGGCGCAGGTCGGACAGCGTCCGCATCCTCCCTTCCCGTTTTGCCTCTTCATAGGACAGGTCCAGATAGAGCAGCATGAAGACGCCGGTCTCTGCATCCACGCCGAGGAGCGCGATGAGCCCCACCCATACTCCGATGCTCATGTTGTAACCCAGCAGGTACAGGAACCAGACAGCGCCGATGGCGGAAAAAGGCACTGCCAGAAGAATGATCGCAGTCTTGATCATTGAGCGGGTGTTCAGGTACATGAGCACAAAAATGATGAACAGTGTCAACGGTACCACGACGACAAGGCGCTCTCTGACTCGCTTCATGGCCTCGTACTGGCCGCTCCAGGAGACTGCATAACCCGGAGGAAGTTCGATACGGTCCCTCAGGAGTCGTCCCGCCTCTTCGACGTAACCGTCGGGGTCGCGGCCGGCAATATCCACGTAGACGTAACCCGTGAGCATTCCATCTTCATCGCGAATCATGGAGGGTCCGCTGACCGCCTCGATCGTGGCAAGCTGCGACAGCGGCAGTTGTCGTTTTCCATCTTCAGTAGGTACCAGCACCCGGTTGAGGGCCCCGAAGTCGGAACGAAAATCACGTAAATACCGGATATTCACGGGATAGCGCTCCCGTCCCTCGACCGTGGTGGTGACATTCTCCCCGCCAATGGCGGTCTGGATGGTCCCCTGGGCCTCGCCGATACTGAGCCCATACCGGCCAAGCGCCTCCCGGTTCCACGCAAAATCGAGGAAATAGCCGCCGCCGGTCCGCTCGGCGAACACGCTCCGGGTTCCCTTGACACTCGTGAGGACCGATTCGATCTGGGTTCCGATCTGCTCAATGGCATTCAGATTGGAACCCGATATCTTGAGCCCTATGGGCGTGCGCAAACCGGTTGTCAGCATATCAATACGGCCCTTGATCGGCATGGTCCATGCGTTGGAGACGCCGGGGATCTTGAGCGCGTCGTTCATCTGGCTGATAAGCTCTTCCTCGGAAATGCGATCAGACGCAAAAGGTCGGAGCAGGGGTTTAATCCATTCCGGCATCCAGGAATACCATGTCTTGATCCGTCGCCATTCGGTCCTCGGTTTGAGGGTAATCACCGTCTCAAGCATTGAGAGCGGCGCCGGGTCAGTGGACGTTTCGGCACGGCCTGCCTTGCCGAGCACGTGGTCCACCTCGGGGAACTGCTTGATCACCCGGTCCGTGACCTGGAGCAGTTTCTGCGCCTCCGTGATCGAGATGCCGGGCATGGTGGATGGCATGTACAGGAGCGACCCTTCATCGAGCGGGGGCATGAACTCGGAACCCAGCTTCATGAATACGGGAATGGTGATGAGAATGAGGACGATTGCGCCTATAACGACATACTTCTTTGATCGGAGGGCCCATGCGGCCGCAGGCTCGTAGATCCGCATCAGCATCCGGCTGACAGGATGCTTGTCTTCAGAACGGATGGTGCCGACCAACCCGGCATTCGCTGCTTTGCACAGCCACGTTGGCCGGAAGTCGAACTTTTTAAGGCGCGTGAACATGACCCGCAGGGCAGGGTCAAGGGTAATGGCCAATGCGGCGGCGATGAGCATGGCAAGTGTTTTGGTATAGGCCAATGGTTTGAACAAGCGGCCTTCCTGCGCCTCCAGCGTAAGAATGGGAAGGAAAGATACACCGATCACGAGAAGCGTGTAGAAGCTCGGGCCCGCGACTTGTTTGATGGCGCTCACGACAACGTTATGGTAATCTTCCTTTCGGTCCGTCTGCTGCCATGCTTCGAGTTTCTTGTGCGTTTGCTCGACCACGACAATGGCAGCGTCGACAAGAGCGCCCACCGCGATGGCGATTCCGCCAAGGGACATGATATTGGCGGATATGCCCATCATTCTGAAGGGAATGAATGAAATAAGGACGGCAACAGGGATCGTTATGACCGGGATCAGTGCGCTCGGGACATGCCAGAGAAAAAGAAAGATGATCAAGACTACGGTAAAGATCACTTCCGTAAGTGTGAACTTCAAGTTATTGATGGCGCGCTGGATCAGATCGGAGCGGTCATAGACGGGGACGACCTTGACGCCGGTGGGCAGGCCGGGCTCGATCTCCTTGAGCTTCTGTTTGACGCGCTGGATCACCTCCATGGCATTCTGGCCCTGCCGCATGACGACGATGCCGGACACGGTCTCGCCGGTCCCGTCAAGGTCACAGACGCCACGCCGGATGTCGGGTCCCATGACCACCTGCCCCACGTCCTTGATGCGGATCGGCGTGCCTGTTTCACTTGCCGTGAGCGTGATATTTTCAAAATCCCTGATCGAGCGGGCGTAGCCTCGTCCGCGTACCATGTATTCCGTACCGCCGAACTCGAGCAGCCGTCCTCCCACCTCGTCGTTTCCCTCTCGCACGGCATCGACCACGCGCTTGATGGTAATGCCGAAGGCCTGAAGCCGGTTCGGGTCGAGATTCACCTGATATTGTTTGCTGAACCCCCCGAGGGAAGCAACCTCGGCAACCCCGGGAACGGACCTGAGGTAGTAGCGAAGGTTCCAGTTCTGATATGAGCGCAAGTCTGCAAGGCTGTTACGCCCCGACTCGTCAACAAGCACATACTGGTAGATCCATCCGAGACCCGTGGCATCGGGTCCCAGTTCGGTCGTCACGCCGGCAGGCAGGCGCGGCAAAACCCCTGAGAGGTATTCAAGGGTTCTGGACCGAGCCCAGTAGATGTCCGTTCCATCCTCGAAGATAATGTACACATAGGAATAGCCGAAGTCGGAGAAACCGCGCACGGCCTTGACGCCCGGTGCGCCGAGCATGGCAGTCACGATGGGATAGGTAACCTGGTCCTCGATAATGTCCGGGCTCCGGTCCCAGCGGGAATAAACAATCACCTGGGTGTCGCTCATGTCCGGTATGGCATCAAGCGGCACATGTTTCATGGACCACCAGCCCCCGAACACGGCTGCGGCCACAAACGCGATTACAAAAAACCTGTTCTTAATAGAGAAATCTATGATCCTGTTAATCATGGCGAGAACCGCCTGGGGCGGGTTGATCCATGTTCCGGACCGTCTTTGAGAGGGCGCGCTCCGGATCCTTGTCGAATGCCTGTTTGCATTCGTTGGAGCAGAAATAGTATGTTGTACCGCGGTACTCGCTCGTTTTGCCCGCGGCCCGGGCCTCGTTGGCGTCTATAGCGTGGCCGCAGGCAGGATCGATGCTCATCGCGCGCATTCCTGTTGAAGCTGCCTTCATCCTGCTTTCGGAGTCGATCAGGAAATTCCCGGAGACGGCAATTCGCTCACCGGCCGCGAGCCCCTTGACGATCTCTACCCGATCGCCGAAACGCCACCCGGTCTCCACCTTCCGGGGTTCGAAAAAGCCGTTCCCTCGTTCGACAAAGATGGTTTTTTTGAGCCCTGAATCGAGGACCGCATCAACGGGGACCGATATGGTCGAAGGCAGATTGACGGGAAGTTCCACATCGACGAACATGTCCGGTCTCAGTACATACCCAGGATTGTCCGCCTCAAGGCGGACCTTCAAGGTTCTCGAGACCGGATCGAACTGGGGAAGAATATCACTCACTTTTGCATAAAAGGTCCTGTTAAAGTTCGGGATTGCGACCAGTGCGGTGACGCCGGACTTTAGATACTGGGCCTCATTCTCAAAGACGTCCGCGATGATCCAGACATGGCTCATGTCCGCAAAGCTGAAGAGTTCTTTTCCTCTTTCATAGCGCTCGCCGGGGGTAACATTCCGTACAAGAACAAATCCGGTCACCGGGGCAGAGATAAGGATTGTCTTGGTGAACTCCCTGGTTTTGGCAAGTTCGTCGAGCTGGGGGTCTCCCATGCCGAGGTTTTTCAGCGTGTCGCGGTTCTGTTGAATATTTGCCTTCGTGAGTTTGATCTGCGCCTCATTGGGGGGTTCCTGTTGAGTATATCTATCGAGCGCATTCAAGGCATAGAAGTACGCTTGTTCTGCTGACAGGAACTCAGGACTGTAAAAGGAGGCAAGGGGCTGGTTTTTAGTAACAAAGGACCCGACGGTAACAGGAAAAACTTCCTGGATCCAGCCGTCATTGGTGGAATTGGTCCGGTACACTCTGGTCTCATCAACAGAGACCCTGCCGCTGACGCGGATCTTGTGCAAAACAGGTTTTTTCTCGACGGTGCCCACCTGGACGCCGATAAGCTGTTGCTGACCGGAGCTGATCTTGACCGTGCCCGGCGTGACGGATGAGGACTCATTTGCCGGGCCCGTTTCCGGCGCGCTTCCGTCAGCATACACCGGTTCCAGTCTCATCCCGCAGTCAGGGGCAATTCCCGGCTTATCCGACTTATAAGAAGGGTGCATGGGGTCCACATAGTAAAGGACCGTGCGGCCATTGCGGTCTTTGTTTGAAAACATCTGGAGCTTCTGGCTCCAGATGCCCGCCAGGAAGGAAATGATGATGATTAAAGCGCCCAGGAATATGACTGCCGGCTTTTTCACGCGGAAATCACCTCTTTCATACCAGGTTGCAGGAACTCCCAGGAAGCGTGGAAAGGAATGTGGGTGACAGTATTGTACATTTTAACATAAGAAACTGCTATTGAAAAGCAATGTTCCCCGTCAGGGTGCAATCTCCTTGCATGGAGACGGTGCTGCAAACGCCTTGGCAGGGTTCTCTATCACCAATACATCGTCCGGATAGTTTGATGGTATCGAGTTCTCCGGGCCCCCCGTGACCTTGCTGTCCACCCAGAGGCGCTTGCCGGCCTCATCATAATAGACCTTTTGCGCCAAATCGCCTCCGCCCCGAACCGCATCAGTTATCAGGACAAACCGGAGCCTTCCTTCCTCGCCGTAATAACGCTTTATCCTGCGGTCGGAATTATCGGAGCCGCCGCGCTCTTCATACAAACGGACTTTGCCTGATTTATCTTTGGCAATGTCGCGCTCTGTGATGCCGTATGGTTGGCAGTACTCGAATACGCGTTTTGCCGTCGCGATTGCGCCGCTGCCGATTCCTGTATCCACGCCCTGGACTATCGCCTCGATGGCCTTGATCCGGGAGTCTTGCTGCCAGTTTTCCTTCGTAAGAGATCCGCCTGCGGACGGACCTTTTTCCGCTTTCCCCGCTGCGGCTGCGCTCGAAACAAGAACAGTCAGGCACCCTGATATGAGCACAGTCAGCATTGCCCTCTTCACGTGGATCCCTCTTCCTGTCATGGCCTTCGTCCTCCTTTTTTGGCACTCTCTCGCTGCTTTCAGCCTGTGGATAAACTATGCGAGAAGTATAACACAAATATTTCATTCAATATCATCAAGCGTGCCTGATTGCAAAAAAAACGCCCTGCGACTGCTTGCAGGGCGTCTTAGAAGCGTGCCGTTCAAAGTTCTCTGCAGGAGCCTTAAGGCTCCCGCAGGTTCAAAGCAGCTACGTGACCACCACCGGCCTCATCATGTCATGCTCTTCGTGCTCGAGGATATGGCAATGCCAGACATATTCATTGCCGCCCGTCCTCGGGCTCGGAGGCACCGTAAACGGCACGGTGGGAAGATCATACTTCGCGATGACCCAGATCACTTCTCCCGGGTTCATCCTCACCGTCTCCTTCCAACCAAGTTCGTTCGGGTCCGGTGGCAACGGCTGGTCCATCAGTTTCGGTATGCCGGCATAGCTCTTCGCGTGGAAGGGCTGACGCGCAAGAACCTGGACGTTCACGAGGTGGAAGTGGAGCGGGTGCGTATCGGCGGTGAGGTTCGCGATCTCCCATATCTCGATGCTGCCCGCCGTAATGTTCTCCGTCGGGGTGTCATCGTACTTCCTCCCGAAGAAACCAGGCGTCGTTCCGGGTACCTGCACGTCGGTGCCGATGAACTGGGCGAGTCGGCCGTACTCATCGAAGCCTTCGTTCAGGGTGAGAGATCTGAACACACCGGCCTGATCTCCGGCAGTCGCAGTCCCTGCGGTCCGGTTGATGACCGGTACGATCGGCACGCCTGCCGTCTGGGCCACGAGCGGAGCCGGATACAATGGCGGAAGCGTAAGCGTAACCGGAGGCTTGACCCTGTTGGAAGAAGCTTCCTTCACTCTGACCTGCAGCAGCGTACGCGTGTTCGGCCCGAACCCCGGAATGGAGGTCGGGGTCTTCGGGTTCTGCGGATAGTGATCGAAGACCGCTCCGCCGCCAGGGAACGGGGCAGGTGCATCGGCGTAGAGGATAAGCACCGACCCCGCCGGGACGGCCGAGAAATCAACGATCAGATCAGCGCGCTCCGCTGGCGCCATTAACATGTGAGGACCATTCGGTTTCGTCGAAAGCAGAACCGGCGCGGGCAGGAAGCCACCCTCGGTGCCGATCTGGAGGAAGCTCGTCGCGACTGCATTCGGGTTTGGTTCGGTGCTGTTAACTGACCCGATGACGTTGCTCTTGGCGTAGACGAGCCTCGGATTCAGGAACCTTGCATTACACGCGTTCAGCATGCGGAACCGATACGTTCCCTGCTCGACCTCCATGTACGGATACACCGTGCCGTTCACCAGGATCGTGTCGCCGAAGAACTCGGGCACGCACGAAGGCGTGGGCGGCGGTGAAATAAGGGTCTGGCCGAAAGAAGGCACGCCCGCAGGCCCAAAGAGGGCAAAGTCGTACACACTGGCGTAGAAGAGGCTCCCATCAGGTTTGAAGATCTTGTCCTGGAATACCAGATAGAAGGTATTCGGGTCAGCGGGGCCGGGCACGCCCTGCCCGACAACGAATGACTCTTCAGGGCCGCCCGCTATGACGTAGCCTGATGCAACACCGGAATAGGCATTGGTGCGCGTGATGCCATAGGCATGGTCATGATACCATTCGAGCCGGGCGCTTTGATCGTTGGGATAGTAGTATTCGGCCTCGTTCAGTGCTGCGCCGGGATTGAGCACCTGGTTGTTCATGAAGCTGAGACCGTGGGTGCCATCCGGCGCCCACCAGTCATGCGGCCCGCCGTCGCTGATCCACGGCACAAATCCACCGTGAAGGTGCACTGCCGTTCTGTTCTGCGCCTGGTTTGCACCAGGGATCGATGTGTCGACGGGGACGATACTGGTCGGCGGAAGATTGTTCCTGAAGGTTATCTGGGTCGGCACATTCTTCGACGCTACGATAATACCGCCAAGATGTCTTTGAACGTCACGTTGCCGACTGGATTATACCCCCAAAGTGTCGTGGCCCGGAGAGGTTCGGATGTAGATTGTCTGTAAACTGGTTGATTTCTATCGTGTAAGTGGTTGGCTTGCCCCAGATCCCGGTGCCGTCACTACCCGGCAAGCGGGATCGCCTGCTGCAGATTTGGATTAAATACACCGGCAAGCCCCCCCACGCTGCGGAGCGGCTGGATGAACTTCCGGAGGTGCGGGCTGTCGACTCCGTACTCGGCCCATGCCTCGCGCATTGCGAATTTCCAGGGCAGTATGCCGCTTGCCGCAGCAGCAACACTGGCGCCTGCGGCCATTTTTATAAACTTTCTTCTACTGATTTTTTTACTCATGGATGTCATCCTCCATTCATAACAAAATTTAAAAACGATGATAGCGTCCCATTTTTTTATCGATCTGCCTGTATTCTTATATTTGACCTTGTAAAAAAAGACAAGGTAAACAAAAAGGAGCAAATAATATACCAAGATTTACTAACTTTAAATTACATTGTATTTCAAGTACATAAAACCTATCGCTGTAGAATAATAACAATAGAGTCCACATTGAGTAGGCCAATTTGAGTTTATGGTTCATTTTGTAACTAGAAGGTTCCCATCACAATGAAAATAATCATTCTAAAGTATACCGATTTTTTTGATGCAACTAGTGTGCCTCACCATAACCTACTGTAAATCTGTGGTTATTTATTTTCAGAAAAAAAACTGTAAAATCATCCAAATTCATATTTTTATTATTACAGATTAAATATCAATAAATTATTAAGTTTTATCTGCTAATGAAAACATACTATGGAATTATATGCAAAATATTCCGACAAAATTAGAGAAGCGCTGAGAGGGAGATACCGCGAAGTCAGTGGTACGCAAACAGACCGACACTTGAAAAAATATTTCAAGAGAGTATACTCAGAGACAAACGAAAGTGCGACAACAAGACGGCAAAGGCAGTTGATCGGTATGCATATCAACAGAGCGAGATTGCCAAACATCTGAATCTCGCGTCTCAACGGTAACGACCTCCTTCGAATACCATGACAAAAGAAGTGGCCCCATGACCCCCGATTTTCATAAAGCGGAACAATGATGAGAAAGTCTCTGTCCGGATCAATAATTCTGATCATCGCTATTTCCCTTTTCACCACGGCTTCCGCCTCTGCCGCTGATCTCGATGATTTTATGAGCGACGGCTGCAGCCTGTTCCCGGATGGCGACTTCAAAGAACGAGCGAAGTGGTGCGATTGCTGCCTGGCCCACGACATCTCCTACTGGCGCGGGGGCACAAAGGATGATCGCAAGCGTGCAGACGAAAAGCTGCGTGATTGCGTATTCGAGCGCACTGGCAACAAGGCGCTGGCAAAATTGATGTACGACGGCGTCCGCGCGGGAGGACATCCCGCATTTCCCACCTGGTATCGCTGGGGGTATGGATGGAAATCGGAAAGAGCTATGCCCCGCTAACTGAGCAGGAGAATCAAGAGGCCGGCCGGAAACTTGAGGACTACTATGCAAAGCACCCTTCGGGGTACTGCCGGGAAAGGCATGGAGGTGTGAAGTAAGCAGAGAAAGGATCCGAGCCTGAATGCGAACTTTTCACGTGCAGCTGAAACAGAACCCCAGTTGAGCTTTTTTTCGATAAACATCTTTATTACTATTTCAGAACACGGAATAGTTTTCAAAACTTATTCAATATCAAAGAGCCGATTGTATGATATAATTTTATTATAAATTTATTGAATGGAAGGGGACATGAAAATGCGCAGTAAATCCCAGAAGGTATGTTTTTTTAGGTTTATTGCTGATCTCACTGGTCGCGGGGTGCCAAACGGCGTCCTCTCATAAGCAGCAGGTTCAAGATGAAACCGGTGATCGCGTAACCGTCGGCAAAGTGCAAAAGGAGATCCGAGTTGGCATGAGCGGTGCTCAAGTCGCAGAAGTCCTTGGCTCACCCAACATAGTTTCAACCGACGAGGAACGTCGAGAGGTGTGGATTTACGACAAGATTGCCACTGACCACGCTTATTCAGAAAGCAGAGGCGGCGTCAGCGCACTTATTCTTGGCTGGGGGGGTAGTGCTGCAGCCGCTGCTAGTGGCAATGTGAGTTCATCGGCCGGAGCATCTTCTACAAGTCAGCGAACCCTTACTGTAATTATAAAATTTGACAAAGAGGGCAAGGTGCGTGATTTCGCCTATCACACATCGAGGTTCTAGAAAAAGATGAAAAGATTTTCGATACTGTTGGTGGTGATTCTTGTCGCTGGTTGTCAATCCGTGCCTCCCCATGCCTTTCTCGCAACCCCGGAAATGCTGGCGCAAAGGCAGTTCGAAACCCGGCGATTCGACGGGATTAAGGAAGCAGACCTGCTTTCAGCTTGTGCAAATGTGCTTCAAGATCTGGGCTTTAACTTGGAAAACTCCGAAACAAAACTTGGTGTGCTGACTGCTAGCAAGCAACGAGGTGCCACCAATGCAGGAGAAGTAATATTATCGATCTTCGTAGCCGTGTTAGGTGGCGGTGCAATGCCTATTAGCAAAGACCAAACGATTCGAGTATCACTCGTTGTTCGTCCTGTGAATGACAGCAATGGCAACGCATTGTCTGACAGCCATTATGTCCGGGTTACATTCCAGCGTCTGGTCCGCAAATCGGACAATAGCGTTTACGTTCAAACGCTGCGTGAACCTTTTTTGTATCAAGTTTTCTTTGAGCGGGTGTCGAAATCCGTATTCCTTGAGGCCCAAGAAGATATGAGACCAATGCTTGCAATAACGCTGATGGCTGCTCTGCTTCTCATCGAGCTGTGCTACGACAACTGATCGAGTACTTGACACCGGTGATGAGACTCAATTACAAAAACGGAGTTATGAATCCCGCATCTTCGACACATCGGACAAGGAAAAGGTCCTTCGAGCAGCGATTTCGACACTACAAGACCTTGGCTTTGTAATTGACCGGGCAGATTTAACGCTTGGTATGGTAAGTGGAACGAAATTAGAAGGGTACCGAATTAAAATAACCGTATCCGTTAGACCGAAGGGTAATGACCGCATGGTGGTGCGTGCAAATGCCCAATTTAATGTAGACCCAATTGATGACCCAAAGCAGTATCAGGATTTTTTTGCTTCACTGGAGAAATCACTCTTTCTCGCTGCTCATGCAGTCGAATAAAGCATGTTCTGATTTAATTGATGCGCACGGGCTCACGCTCGTGGGCATCTACTGACGTCATTCAAGCATTTTAGTATTCATCCATGCGTTTAGCGAGGGCCTGATCGAAAAAATGTAGATGTTTGATCCCTGGAATGAAATGCTGAAGCGAAAGAGAAACAGCCCCATCACGTTTTACATTCTTGTTATGGCAAAACGGGATTTCTCATAGCGGTCTCCTTCCTTGCAGTAAGAGCGAGCATCACAACTGCTGCTAACTTTAACCGGACGAAGCCGAGGCAAATAATAACATGCGGGTCGAGTCCGACGCACATAAAGCCGCTCGTCTCACCCGCGCGTTATCTCCGAAATATTATTGCTATGTGACGACCAGAAAAGGAGGTAGCTTCACATGAAGAAAGGCATTACATGCGCCATCCTCTGTGTGATGTTTGCCTTGAGCTTGCTTGCATGTAGCAGCAAGAGCAGTTCGGACTCAACTCCATCAGTGCCCCTTGAAACCGAGTTTTCTTCCAAGCCTGGACAGCATATATCAATAAGCGGAGAGAATCTTATTGTCGAATTTAAATCTGTTTCAAATGACTCGAGATGTCCTGCCGGGGCACAATGCGTTTCAGCCGGCAATGCCGAGGTCAACGTGGAGCTCACCAAAACCGGTAACTCGCCGTTTACAGTCCAGCTAAACACTGCCGGTCCCGATACGGCCAATTACCTGAACTATACGATTCGGGTTACCGACCTTCAACCCAATCCGACACTGGGTTCAACAATCCCTCAATCGGAATACACAGCAAAGTTGATTGTTATTAAAAATCAAACTCCCAAGTCCAATGCCGAGGCCGAACAATTATCCATTGAGGCGACAGGCGCCCTTGTAGCTCCTCAGGACGTATACAATCGTGTCGACACCGAGCTCAAAGCCATCCGCGCAGCCTATCCTCCTGCGGCAAACATCGGGGCGATGCCTTCATGGGTTTTGCAGAAATTGAGCATCGGTTTTGATGCGACAGGATGGAATGCAGTGAAAGCGGGCACCTATACGGCTTGGGATGCATTAAACAAAACATACGGTGTGACCGAGATTGACACAAGCTCTCTTGATCTAATCGGCGCTGCTGTACTCACATTTGCCGGCCGATATAATATTCCCCTCCTGTCCGGTGAATATGCAAAGCTTCCTGATGTACGGTATGCATCTCCTGACGGCATTCTAGGTGATGGCAATGACGTTTGCTTGTCTATCGACGGAGGGAACCATTTCTTTATCTTTGATGCCGGCTCTGGTGATTGCCCCGCAGGCTGTATTCAGCATATCTACTGGGGCTATCGCGTTACATTAGATGGCAGCATCACAGAACTTGGCACATGGGACTCGAGTTCAGGGAATGCACAACCTGCATGGCTGGCGGGCTTGCCGGCATGCAGGGCATGGCTGTAGTTTATCGTAGGTTAGCTTGGTTTGACCCCAAGGACAAACGCAGTCCTAGGGCAGGAAAACTTCTATATGAAGTTTCCAACCATCGCGTCCACATCGACTCGCCAAAAAAAGGGCGAGTGACGCGTGCGTTAATCACAGGGAACACACATCCTCGTCATCTCACACTTTTGTCCTACCTTGACTTAGTTGTAATCCAGCGCTATCCTTAATTTTATAATTCCCGTCTCTGCTTTCGTCCTGAGGCAAAATGTCACAATCAAATGAATAATTTCAAAGGTTCATCCTGAAGCGTCCAATATTTTTCGCTCAACATTTCAATTTCATTATCTCGACAAGGAGAACGGCATGAAGAACGAAAAAGATAATGAGGACAAAAAAGACGAGACCAAGCCCGATAGTTCCCCGCACGGGATCACCCGCCGCGGTTTTCTGACGACCCTGGGGGCCGGGGCCGTGACCCTCGTTGTCGCGGACAAACTTCACGCGACGCCTGCTGCGGATGCGGAGATGATCGCGCGGGGAGAGATGACGAAAGTAGTGCTGAACATCAACAACCGCGACTACCGTCTGCTCGTGGAGCCTCGGTGGTCGCTCCTGTACGTGCTGCGCGAACAGCTGGGCCTGACCGGCACGAAGGTCGGGTGCGAACGCGGCGAGTGCGGTTCCTGCACCGTGCTCATCGACAATGTCCCGCGGTATGCCTGCATGACCCTTGCCGTGGAGGCGGAGGGAACGAAGATCACGACGCTCGAAGGGCTCATGAAAGGCGAGGAGCTCGGGCCTGTGCAGCAGGCCTTTGTGGAGCATGACGCTTTCCAGTGCGGCTACTGCACGCCGGGCCAGATCATGGCCGTTGAGGGGCTTTTGCGAAAGAACCACGACCCGTCGACGGAAGAGATACGGCATGGCATGAGCGGCAACCTGTGCCGGTGCGGTGCGTACAAACACATCATCAAAGCGGCAAAGAAGGCTGCAGAACTGAAGGATCAGAGAAAATATATAGTACCCAGCTCGACTCCGTACTCGTAGAAATAGCCTGCCATGAGGTGAACCATGAAAAAGGACGACAAGGAACTCTATTTCGCGCAGAACATACCCATGCCGGAAACACCTTTGCCTGCGGGAGGCGTGAAACCCTGGCAACAAACGAAGGTCGTGGGCAAACCGCTGCCGCGCGTGGATGCATATGAGCGCGTGAGCGGGAATGCGGTCTATCCCTCCGACGTGGTCCTGTCCGACATGCTCTATGCCGCCATTCTTCGCTGCCCGCATCCCAGTGCGGTTGTGAAGAACGTGGACACGAAAGCGGCGGAGAAGATGACCGGTGTCCGGGCTGTGCTGAGCAATGCGAACAAGGAAGCCGACGTCCAGTGGCCATGGTCTCCTGATGTGAAGACCCGGCTCTTTGATCCGGAGTGCCGCTTCGAAGGCGAGGTTGTCGCCGCGGTTGCCGCAGAGACCCTGTACCAGGCATGGGATGCGGTCCGTGCAATCAAAGGTAAAGTATGAGGTCCTGCCGTTCGTGTCCGATGAGAGAAGAGCGCTCGATGCCGGAGCACCGAAGGTCCACACCACGGGGAACAAGGTCAAGACGGACACGTACGAACGCGGCGACGTGGCAAAGGGGTTTGCCGAGGCGGACGTGGTGCTGGAGCAGACCTACCGGACCGAGTGCGAGATCCATACGCCCCTGGAGCTGCACGGCTGCGTGGCAAAGTGGGACGGCGACAGCCTCACGATCTGGGAGTCCACCCAGGGGGTATTCGCGGTCCAGGCCCGGGTCGCCGAAGTCCTGCGTCTGCCGCTGTCGAAGGTGCGCGTGATCGGGCATTACATGGGAGGCGGCTTCGGCAGCAAGCTGCAGGCCGACAAATCCACCATCATCGCGGCCCTGCTCGCGAAGAAGACCGCCCGTCCGGTCAAGATGTTCCTTTCGCGGGAGGAGACCTTTCTTGCCGTGGGCAACCGGCCTCCGACCACGATGAAACTGAAAGCAGGCGTGAAGAAGGACGGGACGCTGACCGCGCTCGAGTTCACCGGCATCGGCAGCGGCGGCGCTTATCCGGCGGGCGGAACATCGCTTCTGGACTGGCTGGTGCGCGATCTCTACCTCTGCCCGAACGTGCGCACCGAGACCACCGATGTGTACATCAACGCCGGGCCCGGCCCGGCCCTTCCGCGCCCCGGGGCACCCGCAGGGCGCCTGGGCGCTGGAGCAGATGATGGATGGCCTGGCGGAGGCAATCAGGATGGATCCGGTCGAGCTCCGGCTTAAGAACATCCCCTCCTTCAGCCAGGCGCGGCCGGGCAATCCTCCCTATACCACGACCGGCTTCGGGAGTGCCTCGAAAAAGGGCGCCGCGGCCTTCGGATGGAACGAGGCGAGAAAAAATCTGCCGCGCACGCCGGTCAGGCCATATCCGAAGAGGGGTGGGCATGGCAGGCGCGCCTCTGGTTTGCCGGCGGGGGCAATCCCCCTTCCACGGTGATCGTGAAGCTCTTCTCCGACGGCAGCGCCAACCTGAACATGGGAGCGAGCGACATCGGTACCGGCACGAAGACCGTCATGGCAATGGTCGTAGCCGAGGAACTTGGCGTGAAGCCCGAAGCGATCCAGATCGAGAATGCCGACACGGGAACGACCCAGTACGCAACGCCGAGCGGCGGCAGCAAGACCGTGCCCACGGAAGCGCCGGCCGTACGCGCTGCCGCGCTCAGCGTGAAGCAGCAGCTCCTCGAGATGGCGGCCCAGGACCTGAAGGTCGATGCCGCTGCCCTGGAGCTGATCGGGGACGAGATCGTGTCCACGCAGGACCCGTCGAAGAAGATCAAGATCATCGAGTGTTACCGGCCTCAAGAAGCGCGGGGTTGATCGTGGGCGTCGGATACCGCGGCCCGAATCCCGAGGGCAAGGTGGTGAATCCCTTTGCAGCCCAGTTCTGCGAAGTCGAGGTGAACATGAGGACCGGCGAAGCCAGGATCCTCCGGTTTCTGGCTGCTCACGACAGCGGCAGGGTGATGGACCGGCTGACCTTCGACAACCAGGTCTTCGGCGGCATCACCATGGGGATCGGATTCGCCATGACCGAGGCGCGGATCATGGACAGGAGCCAGACCGGCAAGATGGTGAACAGGAACTGGCACGACTACAAGCTGCCGACCATCCTCGATGTTCCCGCGGACATGACGTCGCAGCCGCGTCGAGTTGCCGGACAACGAGGCCAATATCACGGGCGCAAAAGGCCTGGGCGAACCCGTCACGATACCCACGGCGGCGGCCATCGCGAATGCCGTCTATCACGCAACAGGCGTTCGCGTGAATGAAACACCCATGAACCCGGTCGCGGCTTGTGAAGATGTTTGCTGAAGCAAAGAAGTAAGACCCCTTGTCATTGAGAAGACGCTGAAAATCGATCTGTCCGCAGATGACGCAGATGTCGCAGAAAAACCCAAAAGGCTTCTGGGTTTTAAAGCTAACAAAACAAAAGACTCAGCTTCTTTTTCCTGAATTTGAATTCATCTGTGTCATCTGCGAAATCTGCGGATATCAGGTTATTAATATTATCCTGCGGAGGTGCTCGCCATGCTTTCCAATTTCTCTTACATACGACCGAAAACCTTGAAAGAGGCCTCAAAACAGCTTGCGGCAAAAGGCGCGCGGCTTCACGCCGGAGGCACGGACCTGCTCGGCTGCCTCAGGGACCATGTCTTCGAGATCAATAAGATGGTCAGCATCAACGGGCTCAAGGAACTCAAAGGGATCAAAAAGACAGCTGACGGCGGCATCCGGATCGGGGCACTCACGACCATTTCCGAGGTCTCGGAGGACCCGGTCGTGATTTCACAATACCGGGCGCTGGCGCAGGCAGCTCGCGAAGTCGCGAGTCCGCAGCTTCGGAATCAGGGTACGATCGGCGGAAATATCTGCCAGAAACCGCGATGCTGGTATTACCGTGGAGATTTCCACTGTCTCCGCAAGGGCGGGGAAAAATGTTTTGCCGTTTCCGGCGAGAACCAGTATCACTGCATTCTCGGAGGCGGACCATGCTTCATTGTCCACCCCTCGGATACGGCACCTGCGCTCGTGGCGTTCGAGGCTTCTGTCCGTATCGCCGGGCCAAAAGGCACCCGGACAGTGGCAGCCGGGAAGTTCCACGTCCTTCCGGGCGTGGACGTGCACCGGGAGACCGTGCTCGAAACCGGTGAGATCGTCACCGAGATCCTGCTTCCGCCGTCGCAGGGAATGAAAAGCTCGTATCGCAAGGTGCGTGCACGCGCTTCCTGGGACTTTGCCCTCGCGGGACTCGCGCTCGCCATAAAATTCAACAACGACGTTGTCGCCGGTGCGCGAGCCGTGTTGAGCGGCGCTGCGCCCATACCCTGGCGCTCGCGGGAAATAGAAAATGCGATCGTCGGCCATCGCCTGGACGAGTCGATCGCGGCAAAGGCGGCCGAGGCAGCGATGATGAGCGCACAACCGTTAGCGCAGAATGACTATAAGATACCGCTTTTCCGCGGCATGATCGAAGAGGAAATTCTGGCTCTGCGGAAAGCATCAGTGCAGAACCCGAACATGTAAGGGCCTGCACCAGTAGAAGGCTGCTGAAAAGTCAATTGCGTCCCAAATGGTCATTCTGAGCCCCGCGAAGAATCTTTTTCTTCCAGCACTTGTGATCCTTCACGGAGTTTACCCTGAACGACAGATTCTTCAGTAGCTTTACTCCTTCAGCGTGACAAAGTGAAGGGTTCAGGACGACGCCCACATGTCCGGTAAAACAGGTCGCAGAAGTGATCCCACAACGCCCTCGAAAGGGTCAATGGGAGACGCGCCCCGTAACGTACGAGCGGGTCGCAAAGAACGCCCTCTCTCAACTCCTGCTTAGCTCCGGGGAATCATGATACAAACACATTCGAACCTTGTGTTGATCGGAATGCCTGGCGCAGGCAAGAGTACTGTCGGCGTGATCCTCGCCAAGAAGACAACACGTGATTTCGTGGATACGGATGTGCTCATTCAGACGTCAGAAGGACGTACATTGCAGGACATTGTTGATATGGACGGATACGCTGCTCCTTCGAACGATTGAAGAAGACATCCTGCTCGTCTTTCTGTCCAAAACCACGTCATTGCCACAGGTGGCAGCGCGGTTTACAGTGATCGGGCCATGGCCCACCTCAGGTCAAATGGCGTCATCATTTTTCTCGATGTGGAATTGGCCACGCTGAAGTCGCGCGTTCGTGATTTCAGCACGCGTGGTCTTGCAAGACGGCCAGAACAAAGCTTTGCTGAATTATTTGACGAGCGCTTCAAACTCTACACTAAGCATGCAGACATCGCGATCAAATGTGATGGAATGACGCAGGAGCAAGTCTGCGAACGAATTATTGAGGAAGCAGGAGCGAAAGGCTGACCAGAACGGCTGACCAGAACCTTTGGTGTATACGACCAAGTCGTGCCACTCAAGTTAATCGTTGCAAGGCCATAAAAAATCATTGCACTGGCTGGCAAGGTGCGCCATCGTACTGCTGCTCCTATCCCCTGCCTGTCCTTCACCTGTTTCCTTCCCGATGACCAACCGGACATCAGTCTTTGCTCAGTTCCTCCAAAGCCTTCCGTTTCCCCTCGACCCCTTTCACGGCCCAGAAGAGGGCCGCGACGAACCCCGGAGAGACGATGGCTGCGAACACGAATGCGACGGTGGTGATCGATCCGGTGGACTGATACACGCTCGTCAGGACCGGCGCGGCAATGACTCCGCCGATCCTTCCAAAGAAGGTGGCCCATCCGATTCCTGCGGCCCGGACATGGGTTGGAAAGATCTCGGATTTGATTACATACTCGGTGACCCATCCCCAGGTGTAGCAGAACTGCATTATGCAGAGGGAGACCAGCGCAGAAACGGGCGTGCTCACGAAGAGCATGCTGAAGCCCGCGATAAGGTAGGAACCATACGAAATGACGCCGGTCGCCTTTCTCCCCACGGTATCGACCATGAACACGGAGGCGAGGCCGCCCAGGAAGGCGGACATGAACGCTATCATCATATAGAAGGGGACCCTGTCCGGCGGAGCATTGGTCATCGGGAAAAGGACCAGGGAGGCGAAAGCGATGGAGCCATATCCCAACGCTACCTGAGCAAAGTTTAAGGCTGCGCCGAGCGCCAGCCGCGCGAGGTAGGTGCTGTAAAGCACCCGGGTTTCATGCCATACGCCATGCTCACCCAGCCGAAGCGTGATAGGAGTCGTCGCCGGCAGTTCCGTGATCCTCTTGCTCGCCATGACCGCCTTCTCGGCAGCGGCAACGACCGCCTCCGCTTCTTCGAACCGGGACCGATCCAGCAACCAACGGGGGGATTCGGGGAGGCGCCGCCGGACAAAGAGCGCGAACAGGGCCAGGACGAGGGCCAGTAGGAAACCGGCCCGCCATGCGATCTCAAGCGGGAACAGGGTCACTGCGAACATTACGAGGGCAGCTGAACAGACCGCTCCGACCGGCCAGAGCGACATGATGAAGGCATCCGTCCGCCCCCGCACGTTCTTCGGAACGAACTCGACAACGGCGGAACTGATGGCTGCATACTCGCCGCCGATGCCTATCGCAGCCATGAACCGCAGGAAGATGAAGAGCCAGATGTTCGTGGAAAAAGCGCAGGCCAGGGTGAAGAGCCCGTACCAGATAAGGGTGATTATAAATATCTTCTTCCGGCCGGAGCGGTCGGCAAGATACCCGAACACGACCGCGCCGACCATGATCCCGATGAGCCAGACGCTTACGGTGAGGGAACCCTGCAGGGGGGTGAACTTCCAGAGGCCCTTCAGGATGCCGAGCACGCTGCCGATGATGTTCGCCTCGAGCGAGTCCAGTAGCCAGCCGAATCCCAAAGCGGACACGACGCGGAGATGCCACCGCGACCAGGGAAGACGGTCGAGCCGGGGCAGGATGTCGCTTGTTAGTTCGATGATCTTGGACATTTCGGGAGAATAAAGAGCGTCTCTCAGATGACTCCGCGGCTTTCCTCTGACCTTAGTTTAACATACGGCTGCACGCGGCGTCCACATCCCCGGTCATGCGAACCCGCCTCGCATCGCGGCCTTCACCTTTTCCGCTTGCTCCTTTCATTTGAAAATAATATCCTCGCCTCGAAGATACTACTTTATACATCATAAAATAGGGGCTTTCGGATTTTGTGTGGGTCGCTTTTCTCTGTTCCTAACTCAGCACATATCACGATCCTATTTTTTTTCTGCACCCCAGTTCACAGCTCCGCGTCCCGCCAAGGCGGGATTCATGGGATGCAGGGGCTTCTGGAAGGCAGAGATACGAGTTCTCACCAAACCCGTAGAGGTTAATTCGCCACTGAGTGGACTAGGCCTTTTAAGTTCTGCCGTTCCCCTGCGCCGGGTAGCTCTGACGCGAGAGACACGCGTAGCAATGCTGCACAGATCATAGTTACGAGAACAAGATAAGGCAGACACGGCCTCGCCCTTTTTAAAGGGCGAGGGTGGAGTGATGCGAGTCCTGCATATCAGGGTGGAGGTACTGTACATCTTCCCGGCATGCTGCGTAGCCGAGTGATGAGCTGCCCAAAAAAACAATGCACACGTGGGACAAATACCGAATCAGATGACCTTCAAAAAGAGATTGTTAATGAAGAATACATAGCGATACTTGCAATTACGTGACCCACATTAAAGTCAGAAGAGCTATAAAATATAATCAATGGGGAGGGAGGTACAGCGCCGGGTTTATCCTTGGTTATTCGTTGTTTCGCACTCATCGGTTCTTTCTTTACATTCTTGCCCTGTTGTGTTAAAAATCCTTCATGAAATCATTGCACTGGCTGGCAGGATGCGCCATCGTACTGCTGCTCACTTCCCCTGCCTATCCATCACCCGTTTCCTTTTCAGGGTTGACGATAACCCGGATCGATATCAAGGATGACCATGGCGAACCCTGGCCCAATCCCGACCAGGTGTTGCCGCTCATCATGGTGAAGCCCGGGGACCGTTTCACCGGCCCTGCAATCCACGACGGGATCGCGACGCTCTATCTGAAAGGGCTCTTCAAGGATATCCGGGTCGAGGCCTTCGCCGACAACGGCGGCGTGCGGCTCGAATATATCGTAACGCCGATAACGATCGTGGATAAGATCGTTATCCACGGCAACAGCGCGGTCCCCACCGGCACGATCCTGGATATGCTCATCCGGTATCGAAGGGAAAGAACTGCGCGATGAGAGGCTTTTCTCGCTCAGGTCAGACCTCCTCGCCCAATACCAGGCAGAGGGATTTTATGAAGCAACCGTGGATTTCCGCAGCACGCCACTCAAAGAACCGCATCGCGTTGCCCTCCATGTCGATATCCGGGAGTCAACCCCGACCCTGATCGCAGATATCACCTTTACCGGCAATATCGCGTTAAAGGATAAACAACTCCTCAAGGTCATGAAAAGCAAAAAAGGATCACGCCTGCGGCGAGATATCCTCCTGGACTCTGACATGGAAGCGATCCTCAATAAATATACCGACGAGCGATATCCTGCGGCAAAGGCCGGTCCCGTTGATATAAGTTTCAGGGACCACCAGGCCTTTGTGCATGTCCAGGTGAACGAGGGCCCTCTCGTCACGGTCACGATTACCGGCAACCATGAGTTCGGATTCAAAAAATTGAAGAAAACCCTCCTGATCTGGTCGGAACATGACATCTCGGACTCCATGGTCGACAGCAGCATGGATAAGATAAAAGCCCTGTACCGGGAGAAGGGATATGCCGATGTGACTATGGAAGTAAAAAAATCCGAGCAGCCGGGCCGGCTCAACCTGGAATTCACCGTCCATGAAGGACCGCAGGTGAAGGTGAAGGAAATCACCATCCACGGAAACACCGTGTTTACGTCCAAAGAGATCAAAAAACAAATGGCCGTGCAGGAGCCCGGCTGGTTCACATCACAGCCCTTTCAGCAATACCTCCTGGACAAGGATGTCGAAAACCTGCGCGATCGGTATCTTGATTCCGGCTATTTGTCAGCAACGGTGAATCAGAACACCGTCAGAAGCGGCGACAAAAGCGAGGCATCGGTGAGCATCGAGATCGTTGAAGGACCGCAGACAAGGACGGGCAGTGTATCCTTCGACGGGAACGCCGCTTTCACCGCGGCGGAGATTCAGAACAAGATATCCCTGAAACCGGGCGCTCCATTCAACGAACGGCTCCTGGATGAGGACAAATACCGGATACTGATGATGTACTCCAACAAGGCCTACCTCTATGCCAGGGTGGAAGTGGAAAAAAGCCATTATGAAGGGACCGTGGACGTACGATTCCGGATCACCGAAGACCTGCCGGTCTCGATCGGCAAGATCATTCTGCGGGGGAACATCCGGACGAAGGATGAGGTGATCATGCGAGAGCTGCTCGTGAAACCGGGAGGCCCCTACGACTACGGCGCCATCCTCAAAAGCCAGCAGCGAATCTATCGCTTCGGCTATTTCCGGGTGGCCAGGTTCGACCCCGTTCACCCCGGAGAGAAGGAATACATTACCGACATGCTGTTCACGGTCGAAGAAAGGCCTGCGGGCGCCATGGAGTTCAGCGTGGGTTACGGCGACCTGGACCGGCTCCGTGCTTCTGTCCAGCTTTCCTATCGGAACCTCTGGGGCACAGCGAGATATACAAGCCTTCGCTATGAGCAAAGCGACATTCTCAAGCGCGTTATCTACAATTTTCAGCAGCCCTGGATCCTGGGCCATAAACTCGATAACAAATTCAGCCTCGTGTGGTCGGATTCAGAGAGGCTGAACTCCGATACGCGTGAGATCTACTACAAGACGCGCAGAACAACGGCATCCTTCGGCATCGAGAAGGAATACGAGCACCTGAAGCCGTCGCTCACGTACCAGTTTGAAAATGTGGTGAACTACGATGTGAAGCCTGAAGCCCAGCTCACCCCCGATGACAGCGGCCGGGTGATCCTGAGTAGTTTGAGCCCTGCGCTCATCGTCGATCTTCGCGATGACGTGTTCAATCCGAGGAAGGGGGCGCTTTACGGCATCGTCCTGAAAGAGGCGCTCTGGATATTGGGATCGCAGGCAACCTTTTCAAAGCTTACCGTCCAGAGCAGCTGGTTCCTGCCGGTCAATACCGCAGTGCTCGCGTTATCAGTGCGGGCGGGAATGGCATGGCCCTTTCGCGACACGACCGAAGTTCCGATCCATGAGCGTTTCTATACAGGCGGCGGCACCACGGTGCGGGGATATCAACAGGATGCCATCGGTCCAAGCGTCCTGGATGTAAACGGCGATCCCATCCCGCAGGGAGGCCAGAGCACGGTCGTGTTGAATATCGAGCTCCGGTTGAACCCCGGTGAGGGGTTCGGCGTCGTACTGTTTTCGGACGGCGGTAATGTGTGGCCGGACCAGGAGATCCGCATCAGCGACCTCCGGTCCTCGTTCGGCGCCGGGATCCGGTACGGCACACCGGTCGGTCCCCTCAGGATCGACTACGGGCAAAAGATACACAAGCTTCCCGGGGAAAGTCCGGGCGAACTTCATTTCAGCATAGGCAATACGTTCTGATGAATCAGGACACGGTGCATCGTTCAGAGTATGCAGCAAAACCCCTCTGAGATGTGTTGTCTGCACACAGCATCTGTACACTGTACTTCGTGTCGTCTGGTGTGGTATTATTCCCCCGTAAAACGGAGCGGAGCGGCGTTGCTCTACGAACAAGTGAAACGTGGACAATCCATGAAAACACACATAAAGATAATAGCCCTGGCAGGTTTCAGCCTGCTCTTGATCATGATCATCGCGGGATTCTTCCTGCGTAACGTGATGCGGGCAAATGCCGCCCTCGCTGCCGAGTCAGCGCAGGCCTCCATGGAGATTCGACAGGTCGAGGCAATGGCGCAAGAGCTCGCTATTCTGTCCACGAATATTCACGAGCTTATCTCGAGTAAGGACAATAAATTCCGCGCGGCGTGCCAGGTTTCACGGACCGCCGTTCACAACATCATTGACAACATGCTTGCGCAGGATTCTGACCCCGCTGACCGGAATTTCCCCGCTCTTCTCCATGGTTCGTTTGGCTCGGTGGAAGCCACTCTGGACAAGCTTTTGTCCCTGAAGGACCCTGCCGGCAGGGACCGCGAATCGGCCCGAAGACTGCTGCTCGAAACCGTCAGGCTCGTCGCATTCATGAATGCAGACATCGGCGCCTTTCGAAAGGGCAAGATCGACGCGCGCGTCAGCCAAATAGCAGACCGCACCCGCGCCCTGCAAACAAACATCGTCCTTTTTGTTGTCATGACCCTCCTTATAGCAATGGTCCTTCTGCTCGGATTCGCGCACTTCACTCGTCTCGTCATTTCCATTCCCCTGAACAACCTGCGGGAAGGGACACGTGAATTCAGCAGGGGGAATCTTGACTACCGGCTGCCCGTGCAGGGAACGGATGAAATTGCCCTGATTGCCGGGCAGATGAACGGCATGGCCGACTCACTCAAGCTCTCACTCAGGGTGCTCGAGGATAAGCTGTCCGAAAGCACGAACGCACTGGCCGCCGCCAGGCGGACGGAGATCGCCATCCGGCATGAGATCAACAATCCCCTCACGAACATCATCGGCAATGTGGAACTGCTGATGGACCGCTACGAACATAAGGACAAGGACCTCACTGCGCGGCTGGAGGTGGTCCTGAACAGCTCGCTCAGGATAGCCGAGATCACCAGGCGGCTGCAGGAGATCAAAAGGGAAAATGACCGTCGCACCAACGTTAAAACGACGGACTGAAGAACAGAGAAAATCGGAAACCATGAAATTAGCATTCATCGCCACCGCTATCCACTGGCCAGTAAACCCCGCGGGTTGTTTTCGCCGCGCGTTTGCGGGAATAAGCCTGTCCCTCTGCCTCCTCGTATTCTCTTCCGTCATCCAGGCAGAGCCGGTGGACCGCATCGTTGCAGCGGTCAACAATGAAGTGATCACCGCGAGCGACCTTGCCCATGCAATCGCGCTGAATACACGGCTCGGCAGTACACTCGAAGATCGGAAGACGCTTGAATCGGACACCCTCGAAGGTCTCATCACCAGACGATTGCTCGTCCAGGAGGCGCGCCGGCTCCGATTCGTTGAGATCTCCGATGAGGAGATCGGCGCCGAGAGAGACAAACTCAAGAAGCGGTTCGGTTCCGACCAGGCATATGCAGACTTCCTGGCAGAACAGGACATGACCGAGCAGGAACTTGACCGTATGCTCGGCGAACGGCTCCTGGTCGAGCGGTTCGTGGAAAGGAAGGTCGGGCTCTTCGCACGGGTAAGCAGGGACGAAGCGCAGCGTTATTTTGAAGAGCATGCCGATGAGTACAAGGGAAAGCAATTTCAGGATTACCAGAAAACTATCTCTGCGCTTTTGACCGATCGAAAAATCGAGAACCAGTTACGCCAGTACGTAGCGGAGCTTCGCAGCAAGGCGAACATAAGGATCAACCCGCACTGACAGAGTACCGTCGGTCCCGCGACGGGTGGTGCGCGTATTTTTTTTAAAGCATGATGAGTTGACAGCACGACAACGATTATGCTATGGTACGGTCACACAGAGAGGAGGCGGCAATGGCATATAACCGATTACTGATAGTTGTTCTTATGATCCTGATGAGCATGGTCGCTGCACCCGCATTTCCGGCGGACGAGCTCTTCGACACCGCAACAGCGTCAAAACACATTGAACGGGGCATTTCCTTTTTGAAGGCAAAAGATTTTGATGCGGCCATAAAAGAATTCGATGAATCTGCCACGATCGCTCCCGAAGCGGAAGCCTACTATTACCTTGGGTATGCATACTATATGAAAAGCAGAAAAATGGGCGGCGAAAGCAGAAGAATGTCCCGCGACAGTTTTGAAAAGGCATACGAAATAGACCCGAACTTCACTCCAGCCCGATATCAGCCGCCCGAACCTGCACCGCCGCAGACCGCACCGTCTCCGGCAGCTGTGCCTGTCGCGCCGCAGCCTGCTGCGCAGCAACCTCCGACGCCGGAGCAGCCGAAACCATAAGCGTCATCAAGAAGTCCGTCAACAATACAAGCCACCGTCGGAAGCCGGTGGCTTTTCAATTGTGGTCCGCCGTCTCGGCGATAGGCCTTCCCATCCACTTTTTTCGCCTTAAAAAGAGGTAGCTTGCCGCATAAAGCACAGCCTGCATTCGTTTATGGCCGCGTCTTCGCAAGAGCAGGCTACGCATGCGCACTCATAAGCGCCGGGCGCAGGTAGAAATCATGAAACAACTAGGTGAAGGGAAAAACAGAATCACCAACTTGCGATTACACAAACAGTAGCATTTGATTAATTTTTGTGATTTTTGTGGCTAACTGCTCTATTTCGGTTCATTAAAAAATCCTGCTGTTACAAAGGTCTTGTCAGCAACTCAAGCTCTTCCAGAAACTGCAGTGCATGCTCCCGGTTCGTTCCGCATGATTCCGATGCCTGGTACGAATGGCAAACCGCGGGCCGGCCGGGTTGCCCGTAGATCCCGCAGCGGTTGTCTTGTGTAAGCTGAACGCACCGGACCCCTGCGGGCTTTCCATCAGGCATGCCGGGGATCAGCGACGAGAGCGACGGCGCAATACAGCAGGCGCCGCACCCGATCCGGCAGAGAAATTGTTCACGATCGTGCATGTTATTCATCTTAAAAAGAGCAGTAGACACACCCTGCACTCGTTTATGGCCGCGTCTTCGCAAGAGCAGGCTACGCATCCACGCTCGTAAGCGCTGGGCGCAGGCGGAAGAATCGGATTTAACGTATGATAAAAGCGGCTGAACAAATTGGATTATGAAGAGCCATGATAATGTCCTGATTGATCCGCTGTTATCATTGCCTTTATCAGGTTTTTCCGTATCAAATTTTTATTCTTTGGTTGTGGCCTTGGCCGAGCTATGATCACACGCCCGAAAGCTTCCGCTTCTTGAACGTGGCGAGGGCCTTGACCTGCGCGAGCAGGCTCTCGAATTCCTTGAAGTGAAGCGACTGGGACCCGTCTGAAAGCGCATGCTCTGGATCAGGATGGACCTCGACCATGGCCCCATGGGCGCCCACCACAACAGAAGCAAGCGCAGTGGGAAGCACCAGCTCTCGCTTGCCGGTTGCATGGCTCGGATCAAAGATGACCGGAAGATGGGTCATTTTTTTCACCAGGGGAATGATGGCAAGGTCCGCCGTGTTCCTTGTTGCGGTTTCGAATGTCCGTATACCGCGCTCGCACAGGACCACGTTGGGATTGCCATGGAGCAGTATATACTCGGCCGAACCAAACCACTCCTCGACCGTTGCCGAGAGACCGCGCTTCAGAATGACCGGTTTCCTGGTCTTGCCGACCTCGGTCAGAAGATCAAAATTCTGCATGTTCCGCGCCCCGATCTGGAGAATGTCGACCTTTTTCGCGACACGCTCCACATGCTCGGGACTCACGATCTCGGTGACGACAAGAATGCCCGTCTCCTTCCTCACCTCATCGAGCAGCTCAAGTCCCCCTTCACGGAGTCCCTGGAAGCTGTGCGGGCTCGTCCTCGGCTTGTATGCCCCACCGCGCAGTACAGCAACTCCTAACTTTTTGAGGAACTTCGCCGTCTTTATGATCTGCTCTCTGCTCTCGACCGCGCATGGACCTGCGATCATGAGAAAGGGCGCCTTCCCGCCGACCGTGATTGTTCCGCCAAGGGACACAACCGAATCCTTCGGATGGAAGTCGCGGCTCACGAGCTTGTACGGCTTGGTTACATGAATGATCTCCTGGATCGCCTTGATGCCCCGCAGCGGTGAATCGTCAACCCACCCCTGGTTCCCTATCACACCGATGGCCGTACGCTCGGCCCCGGGAATGGCAACAGGTCTGAGCCCCATCTTCGTGATGGTCTTTGTTATCTGTTCGACATCCCTGGCAGTCGCCGAATGATGAAGGACGATGAGCATGTTACTTTTCCCCTTTTGATGTTCGTTCCCGCTTCCTGCGCACGGTTATGCTTTCACCGCCGATCCCCCAGTTGTCGGTATCGACTTCCTCAATGACCACGACCGTGGTTTGCGGATCCTTGCCCAGCACATCCTTCAGCATTTTGGTAATGCCCTGGATAAGACTCGCCTTCTGGTCCGTTGTGGCGCCTTCTCTGGTTATCTTGACGTTGACGTACGGCATTGAAACCTCCCGTGATTCTTCATTCGGCTGCATGCCCTCGCGGCCCCGTCTTCTTACCTCGTACACCCAACCACTCGCAATCCCTGACCCGGACAAGCCGGAACCAAAGACAAATTCTTTTCACCACGGATGTCCACGGACTGACACGGATTTAAAACAAGACGCAAGAATTTGATTTTTATTTATCCGTGCCCATCAGTGTCCATCCGTGGTAAATAAGCTTTTTAGATTTTCTTTCTCATTTTGGCAAGAATTTGATTCGTAACTGACTAAATCGGCAGCCTGATTTTATACCGGATCGCGAACATCCGCAAGGTGAATGTTACCACGATGCAGGCCGTGACCGCCAGGATCTCGTTTCCCGCTCCGCGCGCAACCGCAAGGTAACACCAGGCCCCGATGAACGAGCATGTGGCGTACAGCTCTGTTCGCTGAAACACATAGGGGACCTCGTTGCAAATAATATCACGCATCACGCCGCCGAAGACCGCGGTGGTCACACCGAGCAGGGACGAGACGAATGCGGCGCAACCGAGTCTATCGGCAACTGACGCGCCCGAGGCGCTGAAAAATCCGAGGCCAAGCGCGTCAAGAACGAGTACGACCATGATCATCTTACTGTTCTTAAACTGCCCGGCGATAACCCCCGATGCCAGGAGGCACATGACCAGCAGCAGAACCGCATATTCATAATGCTCGATCCAGAACAGCGGGTGACGATTCAGTATAAGGTCGCGCAGGGACCCGCCGCCGAAGGCCGTGATCATGGCCACAGAATAGACGCCGACAATGTCCATCCCTTTTTTCCGGGCTGCAGAGATGCCCGTAAGAGCGAATGCGATGATGCCGAGGACCTCGACTGTTTTGATCAGTGTATTCATTGCGCGGGTGCGCACCTTTAGTCAAGATGGCAAGAATATTTTGCCACACAATGCACACAAGACACATAGAAAAAATTTGATTTAATTAAAAAATGCTTTTCTTTGTGCTTTCTGTGACTTTTGTGGCTAAGAACTTTTCCGGCTCGTCCGTGTAAGGGTCAAAAAAATATTGAGCAACGGAAAACTACACGCGAGTATTGCAAAAAGCATGGGTCACGTCAAGTGATATTTCTCGAAATTCGATCGGGCGCCGGAGAAAAGAAGGCGGACGGGACAACGGGTCCATCCTCTCAATATGATGGGTAGCGTCGGACAGCGGTTTATCTTAGCGGTCTTCTTCGTGCTCGTACTCGTCGAGATGCCCTTTGATCCCCAGTTCCTTGATCTTCTTCCTGAGGGTGTTCCGGTTAATACCCAGGAGGCTCGCGGCCCGTACCTGGTTCCCTTCGGTCTTCTTGAGCACCAGGGTGATGAGCGGCTTCTCCACGCGCTGCAGCACCATGGAGTAGATGTCTCCCCGCTCGAGCCCGCCCATGCGTTCCACGAGATCGGCGAGCTTCTCTTCAAGAAAGTTCTCGAAGGAGATGTGTGCGCCCTGTCCCGGCTTGAAGATCTGAGGCGGCAGGGCGTCGGGGAATATCTTGTCACCCTGGGACAGGGTGATGGCCCGTTGGATCGCGTTCTCAAGCTCGCGCACGTTGCCCGGCCAGTCGTACGCACGGAGGATCTTGATCGTCTCCGGCGTCAAAACCTTTTTTGTCGCCCCGCTCGTCTGATATTTCTCCATGAAATATTCAGCAAGCAGAAGGATGTCATCTTTGCGTTTTCTGAGCGGCGGGATGTTGATCTGGATCACATTGAGGCGATAGAACAGGTCTTCCCGGAACCGCTTGTCGCGCACCGCCCTCTCGAGGTTATGGTGGGTGGCCGCGAGCACGCGCACATCGGTCTTGATCGGCTCCGTACCGCCGACGCGCTCGATCTCCTTTTCCTGGAGAACGCGCAGCAGCTTTCCCTGGAGCGGCAGGTCCATATCGCCGATCTCGTCAAGGAACAGGGTGCCGCCTGCCGCTGCCTCGAACTTGCCGATCTTGCGGCCGATCGCGCCGGTAAACGCGCCCTTCTCGTGCCCGAATAGTTCGCTCTCGAGCAGTTCAGACGGAATGGCGGCGGAATTCACGGCCACGAAAGGACGGCCAGCGCGCTTGCTGTGATAATGGATCGCACGCGCAACAAGCTCTTTGCCCGTTCCGCTTTCCCCGTGGATCAGGACCGTGGCATCGCTTTCCGCCACGCGGCCGATCGTCTTGTAGATCTCTTGCATGGATGCCGTATTGCCGACAAGCCCGCCCTCATACTTTTCCCGGACCTCGGCGCGGAGCGCGGTCACTTCCTGCGAGAGCCGCCTGACCTCGAGGGCCTTCTTCACGAGGATATTCACCTCGTCGAGGTCGAAGGGCTTGGTGATATAATCGAAGGCGCCGCGCCGCATGGCCTCGATCGCGTTCTGCATGGTCGCTTGGGCGGTCATGATGATGACCGAGGTCCCGAGCCCGTCGGCGTGGATCCTGTCAAGCGCCTCGAGTCCGTTCATCCCGGGCATGCGGATGTCCATTAGCACGATCGCGATATCGCCCTCTTTAAGACGATCGAGTCCCTCGGTCCCATTTTTTGCCAGGATCGTCTCGATGCCCTCTTTTTCGAGGGCTTTCTTGAGCACCCAGCGGACACTCTCGTCGTCGTCGACTATGAGTACTTTTTCGTTGGTCATAAGATTAAACCCGCATGGCGCAGAGCGCATAGGGCATGGTGTTGCTCTCTTCTGCTCTCTGCTCTCTGCTCTCTGCTCTCTGCTCTCTGCCGCTACCCCGCCAGCGGCAGGTACACGCTGAACGTCGTGCCTTCGTTCTCCTGGCTCTCGACGCGGATCGTTCCCAGATGTTCCTGCACGATCTGATAGGAGAGCGCCAGGCCCAGCCCCACGCCCCGGTCCTTGGTCGTAAAAAAAGGTGTGAAGATATTCTGCAAGTGCTGCTGTTTGATGCCGGGCCCGGTGTCGCTCACTTTCACGACCATGAGCTGGTATTTCCTCCCGTCGGCCTGCACAGTCGTGAACAGGTCCGACATCCTTGTCATGATGGTGAGCTTCCCGCCCTTCGGCATGGCCTCCACTGCGTTCTTGATGATATTTAAAAATACCTGGACCAGCTGGTCCTGGTTCCCGGTGATATCCGGCAGGCTCGGGTCGTACATCCGGGAGAGGACCACACCGTTCTGCCTCACGTTCTCCTCGTTCAGAAGCAGCACCCGGTCAAGGATGCTGTGGACATTATAGCCTTTCATATCGCGGGGTTTGAGCCTTGTGAAATCAAGGATCCCTTCAAGCACGCTGTTCAGCCGGTCCGCTTCCTTCAGGATCACATCAAGATATTCGTCCAGGCTCTTGCCGGAACCGGAACGGAGCTCCGACCTCATGAGCTGCGCCGCACCTCGAATGCCGACGAGCGGGTTCTTGACCTCGTGGGCGATGCCCGCCGCGATCATCCCGAGCGTGGCCAGCCGGTCCGACCTCCGCATCCGCTCCTTGAGATCCCGGACACCGGCCTGGTCCCGCACCGTCAAGATCACACCCAGGGGGAGGCCTTCGTTGTCCATGAGCACGCTCGTTACCAAGCCCACGGGGTGCAGAGGCCCGTGCTTTACCATGATCTCCGCCTCGTAATCCGAATAGGACCTGCCCGATGCGAGTGTCTTCTCGATCAGACTCACCATTGACGGATTGTCGGAGAGCACTGTATTCACCTGCTTCCCGATGGTTTCCGTGCCGGCTATCCCGGTCATCTCCTCCGCAGCCCGGTTCCAGATGATGACCTTGTTGGAGGCATCCGTTACAATCACGCCGTCAACAATACCGGTCAGGATATCGGCAGTCAGTTCCTGTATTCGTGGCGAGGGCGACTCCATGCTTATTGATAGCATAATATATTTGAGTATTCAAGCGAATTCATGGTAAAGTGGACAACGCATGGCGCATGGTGAAGAGTGCATAGCGTCTTGAGATGCTCTGCTCTTTGCTCGTTGCGCTCTGCTCTTTGCGCTCTGCTCTATGCGAACTTCAATGGACCCCCGTCTTATCCTGGTCGCAATTGTCTGGGGCGTAAACTTCGCCTTCGTAAAGTACGCGCTCGCCGACTTTTCCCCTTTGAGCTTTACGACCCTGCGGTTTTTCCTCGCCTCACTGTTTCTCATCTCGGTCATGCTCGTAAACCGGGAGTCGCTTGCCATGGAGCGCCGCGATATCGGCGCGGTTTTCAGGCTCGGCTTCATCGGAATTACGCTTTACAATATTCTCTTCATAGAGGGTCTCAACTATACAACAGCATCGAACTCGGCCCTGTTCATTTCCTCCTCACCGCTCTTCGCCGCGCTCATTCTAGCCCTAAAAAACAGAAAGCGCATCAGCGCGCGGATCCTCGCGGGTCTTTTGTTGTCAACAAGCGGGGTCTTTCTTATCATCCAGAGCAGGCCCGGAGGCCTCAGCTTTTCCCGCCGCGACCTCGCCGGTGACCTGCTCACCATCACCGCTGCAGCGTTCTGGGCGCTCTACACCATAAAGGCCAAGCCGCTGCTTGAAAAATATTCCGCTGTCAAGGTAACAGCATACAGCATGGCGGCGGGAACCGTGCTGCTTCTGCCGGTCAGCAGCTACGAACTCCTGCATCAATCCTGGAGTTCTGTGCCGCTCCGATCATGGGCCGCCTTCTCATTCTCCACCTTCGTCTCCGGCGCGATAGCCTTTACCCTCTGGTATCACGGAGTGAAGACGATCGGCGTCACCCGCACGGTCGTGTATCATTACATCGTGCCCTTTGTGGCAGTGGTGTTCGCGGCCTTGTTTCTTGGAGAACGAGATCACCATCCTCCAACTCACCGGCGGCATATCCATCCTCGCGGGCGTCTACCTCGTCCAGTCAACGAACAATCAGCCTAAGGCTTTATAATCCAGGAGACTACAGGGATTCTTACTTTCATCTCTCGTCCCCTCATCCCTCGTCCCTCGTTCTTTAATGTGTATACCCCGCCTCTCCGTGCTGGCTGATATCGAGACCTTCGGTCTCCTGCTCCGCATCAACTCTCAGCCCCATCACCTTGTCGATGATCATGAAAAGGCCCGTGCTGACCACAAATGAATAGACAGCGACCAGCGCAACGGATCCTGCCTGCACAGCCAGTTGTTTCGGATTGCCGGAGAGTAGTCCGTTTGCGCCTGCTGCGTTGATGGCAACTGATGCAAAGACCCCTGCCATGATCGTCCCGAGTGCTCCCCCGACGCCATGCACACCAAAGGCATCGAGAGAATCATCATATTTGAACCTGGTCTTGGCGTTCAGCGCGACATAACAGAGAACACCCGCCGCCATCCCGATGAAAAGAGCCGGGATCGGCCCCACAAAACCTGCTGCCGGCGTGATCGTCGCCAGGCCGGCGATAGCGCCAGTTGCTGCGCCGAACATGGTCGGCTTTCCGCGGTGGAACCACTCGACGAATGTCCAGGTAAGCGTTGCGGAAACTGCAGCCGTGTGTGTCGTAACAAAGGCCATGGTCGCAAGCGAGCCCGCTGACAGTGCGCTGCCGGCATTGAATCCGAACCACCCGAACCAGAGAAGACCGGCGCCGAGCACGGTCATGGGAAGATCGTGCGGCGGCATATGCTCCTGCAGAAAGCCCTTTCTCTTTCCTATATAGAGTGCGGCGGCAAGTGCGGAAAAACCAGATGTCGCATGAACCACAATGCCGCCGGCAAAGTCGAGCACACCAAGGTTCTTCATCCATCCGCCTGTGCCCCATACCCAGTGAGCAACCGGATCATACACGATCGTGGTCCAGACCAGCGTAAAGATCAGAAATGAGGAAAATTTTATCCGTTCCGCAAAAGCACCGCTGATAAGGGCCGGTGTGATGACGGCGAACATCATCTGGTAGATCATGAATGCGAGATGCGGCACGGTGGGCGCATAATCCGCATTCGGTGTCAGGCCGACATTGCCGAGCCCCGCCCAGCTCAGGTTGCCGATAATGCCCTTCACATCAGGGCCGAAGGAAAGCGAGTACCCGAGCAGTATCCACTGGACGCTCACGAGAGCGATCGCGATGAAACTGTGCATGATGGTACCGAGAACGTTTTTGCTCCTCACCATGCCGCCGTAGAACAGGGCGAGACCGGGCGTCATCAGCATAACGAGCGCCGTGGATATCAATATCCAGGCGGTATCGCCAGAATCTATTTTTAAAACCCCGGTCCCGGCAGGCGCAGTCGCAGCCGGCGAAGCATCCTGTGCCAACGCAGCAAGTGGTACAAGCACCAGCATGCAGACCAGTATAGCCATAATGAACCTAAACCTGCTTCTCATCAGTGAATCCTCCCTTTTTTTATTAAATTTTGGCACAACCCCCTCTCGATATGATTGCCCATCACATAAGCATTGATCTGCCTTATTTAATAGCAAGTGACGTGCCACTCTTTGATCGACGGATATGATCTTAAGGCCATTGATTTCATTGTTTTAATATTAATGCTTTTCTAAGAACCTTCTTGAAAAGACCATAAACAACGATGATAATTTAGGCACGTGATTAATTTATGGGCATGATGCGTGTGAAAATTCTACGGCAGAACATGATTTCCATCATATGCTTTTCTTGTTTAATTAAGATATATTGTAGGAGGAGATATTGAGACGAGGGGGCGCCTTTGGCCATCATTCGCGTGGAAATGGTTCATCTGAACCAGGGCGTATCCAAAATACTTATTGACAGATAATTATTATCAGATTATAATCATTCTTGTTTAAGTATTTTACAAACGACTACAAAAGGAGACCGGGCATGTGCGTAGATCATAGCGTTAATTGTTTATGCGGTAAGAGTACTGCAAGCTTTAATTTTCGAGATGAGGTCTTGCCCTTTGAGGTCATTATAAAACTGAACTGTCCCGTGTGCTCATCAGGCACCACGTACAATTCCGCAACCATGCTTGCGGACAACGGCTGGATCATTGAATTCGACATGGAAATCGCAAGATTCCTGCTCGCGAAGGATATTCCGGCCAGCTGGGTCACGCCTGAGTTTATCTTCGATGAAGGCTACTGCACCTGGAGGGGTGTAACTCCTTCTGACCATATTGATTCAGTCAGGGAGCGGAATGAACTGCTCAAGCTGGCCCAGACTGACCGCAAACGCTACTTCGAGGAGATCAAGAACTGGAGCAACGGCCGGATGGAGCGTCTCGCGCGAGAAGGATGGAGGAAGGCACATGAAAGAGAACCCGTCAAAACATAAAACCGGCAAAACCGGCGGCTCGAAGATCATCGTAGTGCCGGATATTATTACAACGTGCCCCAAATGCGGCGGTGAGTTGGGCATCTGGTCGGAGAATAATGAGACCCTGTGCATTTTTTGCGATCACAAGGTCTTTGACAAGGAAAATACCATCCACTAACATTGAGGGTCCTATGGACATTGCAATAAATAAAATTCCCGGCGGATTCAGCGTGGACGGGCTGGCGCTCAAGAACGGCAAATGCGGATGCACTTCCGTGCTCCCGTGCTGCTACAGCTGGTCCAAGGTTAAGCAACGCGGAAATTCTTTCCAATTTAATGCAAAGCTGTCCGGACCTGACTCACAAGATGTGTTTGCCTGGAGCTATTCCGTAAAAAAAGGCGACGTCACGGTGGAGGTCAGCATCGAGGACGCGCGGGACAAAACCATATTTTCGGGCTACTATCCCCCGACCGTCGAGGAGTGGACTGCAAAAGGCTGGGAGGTCATTAAGAAGGAAGGTGAACGGGAGGACTTCGGTTTGTGGCGCTGCTCGGCCTGCAAATGGCTCTACAAGGAAAAGGACCAGAAGGTCAGATTCAAGCAACTGCCTGACGACTGGAAATGCCCGGTCTGCAAGACAGGGAAAGACGTCTTTGAACAAGTCGGCTAAATAGAGACCCTGATAATCCCCTCCTGCAATTTTTTGCTATACTAAGGAATATTCGACTTGTGATGTTATCTTATACCAACGGAGGAGATGACCATGCCATACTCACCAAAGGATTACGCGAAGCTTATCGGGATGGACGGGTTCAGTGAAACATTATTAAAGAACCATTTTACACTCTATCAGGGTTATGTAACCAATACGAACAAGGTGCTTGATACCCTGGATCAGATGAGCAAGGATGGCAAGACCGCACTACCCGAGTTTGCCGAATTGAAACGACGGCTTGGCTGGGAATTCAATGGCATGCGGCTTCATGAATATTACTTCGAAAACCTGGGCAGCAAAAGCGGTATCAACAAGGATGGTAAGGCCGCCAAGGCAATCGCGGCAAGTTTTGGGAGCGTAGAAGCCTGGGAAAAGGATTTCAGAGCCACCGGCGCCATGCGCGGCATCGGCTGGGCAGTTTTGTACCAGGACACGAGCTCCAACAAACTTATCAATTTCTGGATCAATGAGCATGATACCGCTCATCCCGCGGGGTGCAATCCCCTGTTGATTATGGACGTGTTCGAGCATGCCTTCATGCTTGATTATGGGCTGAAACGGGCTGACTATATCGAAGCTTTTTTCAAGAACATCAACTGGTCCGCGGTTGACGCACGGGTTAAGTAAGATTGTTTTCTCCCTTCAGGCGGGGATGTGCAGCAGATGCATCTCCGCCTCACCTCCTCAAGCAGCGGAGATCAGCCGGTCATTACCATTCAATGAGCAGTGCATGTTATCGAAAGGAGCAATACAGCAATGTCAAACTCGGAAAAGAACCTGCAGGACGCATTTGCCGGGGAATCCCAGGCAAACAGAAAGTACCTTGCCTTCGCGAAGAAAGCGGAACAGGAAGGCCAAAAACAGGTTGCAAAGCTGTTCCGCGCAGCGGCCGCGGCAGAAACCATCCATGCCCATAATCACCTGAGAGTGCTCGGCATCGTAAAATCGACCAAGGACAACTTGATGGAGGCCATCAATGGGGAGTCCTACGAGTTCCAGAAAATGTATCCAAGGATGATCGAAGATGCACAGGCAGAGGGCAATACCGGGGCGCTGCAGAGCTTTAACTATGCGAATGCGGTTGAGAAGGTGCATGCAGCGCTCTATCAAAAAGCACTCGACAGCCTTGGCAGGAACAAGGAAACGGACTATTATATCTGTTCCGTCTGCGGCTATACCGCCGAGGGCGAGGCGCCCGATGAATGCCCGGTTTGTAAAGCAAAGAAGCAGGCCTTTCACAAGGTGGAATAACGATTGAAGATCATCGCATTCAACGGCAGCCCGCGTCCCGGCGGGAACACCGAGATCCTCCTTACGGAGGCGTTGAAACCCCTCCAGGAGTCGGGTCACGCAATTACAGTTTTTAAGCTAAACAATATGGACATCAAGCCGTGTCAGGATTGCGGCGGCTGCGCCACAACAGGCATCTGCATTCAGAAGGACATCATGCAGACGGTCTTCGACGGTATCCGGGAGGCCGACAGGATCATCCTTGCCTCTCCTATTTTTTTCTTTGGCGTGAGCGCCCAGGCAAAAGCCATGATCGACCGATGCCAGGCGTTCTGGTGTGAAAAGTATCTGCTCAAGAAGACCATTCCTGAAGGCCCACACGGCAGAAAAGGGCTCCTGCTTCTTGTGGGCGGCATGAATAAAGAAGAAGGCATGAATTGCGCCGAAGGCACGGCGAAGGCGTTCTTCAGAACCGTAAGCGTTCCCATTCATGAGACACTGCGTTTTCCCGGGATCGATGCGAGAGGAGAGATCTTGAAACACCCCACGGCACTCAAGGATGCCAGTGAAGCGGGAAAAAGGCTGGGAGAGTAAATAGGGCCGGCATGCAATGGTACATGCCGACCCCGGGACGATAACCGACGCCGCTAAATCGCCGTTTCGCCGCGTTCGCCTGTCCTGATCCTGATGATCTCCTCTATCTTTGTGATGAATATCTTACCATCTCCGATCTTGCCGGTCTTTGCCTTTTCCAGAATCGTACTCACGACCTTCTCCGCAATGCCGTCACCCACTACAACCTCGATCTTCACCTTCGGAATGAAGGCGACATCATACTCCGCGCCGCGGTAGAGTTCCACGTGCCCTTTTTGCCTGCCGAACCCCTTCACCTCGGTCACGGTCATGCCCTGGATACCGAGGGCGTTCAGCGCATCTTTTACATCATCGAGTTTAAACGGCTTGATTATAGCTTCGATCTTTTTCATGGTACCTCCTTAGGGAATGATGATGTGTTGATGCGTGGAAGCGTGGATGCAGTAAAGATAAACCCTCGCACCTCGAAAGCAATGTTTTTCTCCGCTCATACACACATTTACGCTTATACACATCTACGCATCGACGCATTTACACATCTACGCATCTACGCACTTACGAATTATACGCCCGCTCACCGTGTTCGCTCTCATCGAGCCCAATGGTCTCTTCCTCAGCGCCGACCCTCAGGCCGACGATCGCCTTGATGATCATAAAGATGACGAAGGTCATCACGCCGCTGTATACCAGGGTCACAAGCACTGCAATGAGCTGTGTCCAGAGCTGGCCCGGATTGCCGTACAGCAGGCCTTTACCCGCCTCGTTGATGGCCGGGTCCGCGAACACTCCTGTCAGGAGCGCACCGATGGTCCCGCCGATGCCGTGGATGCCGAAAGCGTCGAGCGTGTCATCGTACCTGAATAGTGGTTTTAATTTTGCCACGGCAAAGAAGGGGATCACCCCTGCCGCAATACCGATAAAGATGGCGCCGCCGATATTCACGAATCCCGCTGCCGGGGTGATGGCCACCAGGCCGCCTACAGCGCCTGACGCAAGACCGAGCACGGTTGGCTTGCCGGAATGCATCCATTCAACAAATAACCAGGCAAGCGCGGCAACCGCTGCTGCCGTGTTGGTATTGATGAAGGCCGCGCCTGCAAGCCCGTTTGCCGCCAACGCAGAACCGGCGTTGAACCCGAACCATCCGAACCACAACAGCCCGGCACCGGTCACGACCAGCGTCAGGTTGTGCGGAATAATGGCCTTGTCCTTGCGCCTGCCGAGCACAAGCGCCCCGACCAGCGCCGCAATGCCCGCGTTAACATGCACCACGGTCCCGCCCGCGAAGTCCAGCGCACCGAGCTTTGCCAGGAATCCTCCGCCCCAGACCCAGTGTGCCACGGGTAGATACACAACGGTCATCCAGATTACGGAGAAGATGATCCAGGCCGAAAACTTCATACGCTCTATATATGCTCCGGAGGCCAGGGCCACGGTGATTGCAGCAAAAGTGAGCTGGTACGCTATGAAGATGTACTCAGGGATTGTCTTGGCAAGATCCGAGATGCTGTTCGAACCCACGCCTTTGAGGAACAGCTTCGATGCCCCGCCGATGATGCCCCTGATGTCCGTGTCAAATGTAAATGTGTATCCGTAGATAACCCAGAGCACACTCACCACGCAGAATGTGACAAAGGTCATCGCCATGGTATTCAGTGAGTCCTTCCTTTTGGCAAGTCCACCGTAGAATAGGGCCAGGCCGGGGATCGACATGAGCATGACAAGCGCCGTGGCCACGATCATCCAGGCGGTGTCTCCGGTGTCGATCTTTGGTGCTGGGGAAGCGACCGCCGGCATTGCCGCGGCAACAGACGGCGCAGTTGCAGGCGCTGCTGCCTCCTCGGCCATGATCAACGGCGGTGAGAGAAATGCCGCCAGGGCCACGAACAAAACTGCAAGAACTACCTGTTTCATGATTGCTGATTTCATCTTATATCCTCCCTTTTGATACCTGTTTAATAATTCTACATATGATAATAAGCAAGGCATATGCCAAAAAAATGAACTCTCCTGCTTGAAAAAAATCATATTGATTTTATTGATGGATTATAATTTAGATACGGAACAGGCGGTTGAACGAGCATTCATGAGTGCCGATTTTGAGATACTATTTTAGGCAGGTGAGCAAATGTTAAGCATGATGCACTTGGAAAATGACTTTGCATACAGGATAGAGGGATGTGCCTGTTCCAATCAGGACCACGCCATAACGGTTGCGTAAAACTTAGAAATTCTTATGACACCGTATCCTGGAACTACTCTTTATTTGTTCTGAAAAAAAGGCCGGCATGTGATGAGCATGCCGGCCCAGGGAGGATAGACGACGATCTCATAAATCGCCGTTTCACCGTTCTTTACCTCTCACCCGGGAGGGTGTGTGAGAAGGGGTTTCAAACCTCAGATAGCCGCGTTGCCGTGCTCCCCTGTTCTAACGCGAACCACCTCTGTCAGTCTTGATATGAAAATTTTGCCGTCTCCAATGTTCCCGGTCCGGGCATTGTCCTGGATCGCAGAAATTATTCTGTCAGTCATGGCATCCGGCACAATTACCTCGATCTTTACCTTGGGCAGGAAGGCGCAAACGATCTCCGCTCCATGATAGAGTTCTACCTGCCCCTTCTGCCTGCCGAATCCCCTCGTTTCGGGAGTGATGGTCAACCCACTGATGCCGGCCGCGCTCAGGGCTTCCCTGACCGCATCGAGCTTGAATGGTTTTATGATCGCTTCGATCTTTGTCATGAGTCCTCATCGTAATTACACCTGACCGGACAACAACAATAATTAAATCTCCGACAGGATAACAGGATAAAATACGACAACAAGTATCTAATCCCGAAAATCCTGTCAATCCTGCAATCATGTCAAAATGGTTTGTGTTTTTCCATTCTTCTTGCGAAACATTTTATTCTTAACATACTAACCACCGAACTGAATGATCATTCCGCCGCTGATAATGACCATCAATCCTATCCACGTTGCAACCGGGATAGTTTCCTTGAACACAAAGCGTCCGAACAATATGCTGATAATTGCAAAGATCGCGACGTACACCCCGAGCAATTTCGAAAAATCCCACTTCACCATGTTGACCACCACTCCATAGCATCCCAGCATGGCAAAACCGATCAGAATGATGATGAGGCCGCTTCCTCGAAGCCCCTTGCGAACCACGGCATCGCCGCCGACTTCTAAAACTGCTGCAGCGATAAAAATGAGCCAGGCAAGATAAGTCATCTGTGAATTTCCTTAAATTGGAACCCTTTCTTCTGTAATTGATATCCGTTTCAAAATATCGATTCATCGTACCAGGGGGTACCCACACGACGAATCGCGTTTATAGTGCTGCCAAACCTGTTTCGTTGGTCCGTATTCTTATCGCATTGGCCATGTCGTGGACGAATATCTTTCCGTCTCCCACCTCTCCGGTCAACGCAGCTTCACGGACGGCCTTGACGATCTTGTCCGTATCTTCGTCTTGTACGATCACTTCCACTCTCGCTTTGGCCACCAGGCTCACTTTATACGATACCCCGTGGTACTTCGTTATGATCCCTTTTTGGCGTCCATGCCCTTTAATCTCAGAGACCGTTACACCGGGATGGCCCACTTTGTCCAAAGCAGCGCAAACCTCTGAAACCTTGGCCGGACGTATGATCGCTTCGATCCTCTTCATATTAATCTCCTTCCTTTAATTCGACCTTCTATTCAGTATATTTCTAAAGCAAAGCCCATGCCATTCTTGCCACGAATCACAAAAATATGAACCGATTGATATCATGGTTCAAACGCATGCTGTCAATAGGATAAATTCCATTCACTTACTAAATTTAAGATGATATTTTAGGCGATTGATCAATAAATGAGCATAAGTAGGTGATGAAGAATCTTAGAATCACTAGATAAGAGGGGTCGCGTTACAATGATCAATCTGATGGTTCAGGGCGAGGATAATCCAGTCTTGTTGATGGATTCACTAAGAGTGGCAACTATATATACACAGAGCCCCATGTATGGAAGTACTCTTAAGTTCCTCCAGTTATCCTCCTATTTCCATCTTGAATTACAAGTCTGATAGAAGTAATATATAAAATGTGTGCGCGTTTCGATCGTGAATCAGACAAAATGAGGAGTTCAGGAATGATCAGAGGAACATACCTTTTCTTTTTACTCATGACTGTAGCCGTCGCCTCGGGGGCAGTCGAAGCCGAGTCTACAAATTATAATAAAAACCATCTTGTTCCACCCGTGGTCAAGGAAAAAACCGAATATTATGAAGTCTGCGGGGGCTGCGAAAAAGATGTTCAGTCCGAATTACGGGAAAAATGCATCAAGTGGAACGATGGGAAAAAATACGATTCAGTGACTAACTGGAAGGTGAAGTGGGATTATAGCCATAGTCAAGCAGCTCCCGAGACGTGTACGGCTGAATCCTTTGTTGTGACTGTCGATATAGTTTACCGATTGCCCAAATGGGTGCGAACAGGTGAGGTATCCCAGACGCTCGTGGAAAAATGGGACCGATATATGGAGAACCTGATGATGCATGAAAAGGGGCATCGCGATAGAGCCGTAGCAGCGGCTGAGGAACTGACTCGCATGATTGCGGAGCTGCCTCCTGCTCGCACATGCGCCGAGCTCGACCGCGTGGTCAATACCCTGTGCAGGACGCGTCTGGATAAACTGATTGAAGATCAAAAAAAATATGATACCGATACCTGTCATGGCGTCTTGCAGGGGGCGGAGTTTCCCTGACAGTATCGAAAAACGTTCTGATGCCAAAAAAAAGCAGGCTTTAGTTAAAAGCCTGCTTTTTTATTGATAGATACGCCTTCGAAGGCTTCTCTACCTGCTTCGCCGGATCGTCCTACAAAGAATCATACGTGTTACCGGAGAAATCAGTAATGCCGTTCATTAATGGCAGTGCGGGTTCTTCCGCACGAATGCCGCCAGCATTTGAACTCTCCACCATTGCATCCTTCATTTCGTCAACGCGGAATGCAGCAGCAAAGTATTCATCAAGATCCGTCCGTGTGCTAATACCTTTCCCACTGAAGACCGTGACACCGTTATGCCATGCTACGACCGGCTCTTTTGCACCCTCAACCTCCGCAATTGCGCCGGGGCCTACCGGGGCGAGATCATACAGACTATCAATAGTTTTCCCGGCGAAGTCCGTGATACCATTGTTCATTACCTTCCCTTCCTCAAGTGCATAGGCCGAGCTGATCGCCACGGCAAATACCATTGTGATCGCATATAGGAATATTTTTTTCATTTGTCTACCTCTTTTCTTCACCATCATTTTAATACAGGACCTTTATCGTCCTTGATGTTATTATAGCACAAAGTTGGATCTTTTTTTCAAAGTCAATAATTTTTTTATTTATCCGTTGCCGTTCGTCATCTGCTGTATGCATAAATTCTGCCACTCGAATTAATACAGATATTTTCTTGTAAAGATATGCCCGTCTTTCTCGTAAAAAGGCAACATCGAGGCAATAAGCACTCTCTTCGCATAGCCTAATAATAGCCTGATTTTAAAGCTAAAATAGGGAAATCTTAGACGCATCATTCCTTGCGGAAATAGCATTCTTCCCTTCATTATTTCAGTTACAGAATATTCGATGCGGGTATATTACCGGGCGGGATCCAGGCTGGATGGGATGGAACATAATCGAATAACGAAGCTGGTTTCAGCAAAAAAACTGCGTACATCCCCCAATCCGTCGTGCTTCTGTATGGCGTCAGTGCGCGCGGGACCACGGTGTATGATCAGCCAGATTACGAGGCCGAAAACAATGAGGAAGATCGAGATGCCAAGCACAAGCAAGAAAGCTTTTTTCCACTCGCTCTTTCCAGTCGTCGACTGCTGAAGCTGGTCGCACCTGCTGGTAGGTTGCACAGCAGATAGGTCGTCAAACTCTGCTTTTCATACCCGAGGCTATTTGATATCGCGCAACTGCGTCGTCATCGGCATGGGCGTTCAGATTACTAGCCATTGCTGTTTTCGCGTTTTAAAAAAACCCTACCGTGTCTTTACGCCTGGCGCCGAGACTACAGATAGAGGATTCCGAAATAGAGCGCCATCAGGATCAATCCAAAAGGCATGCCTGCGACAGCCCAAGCCTTGCTCGATATCCTGAGCTTGGATGCGGCGATGATGTTCGGGATGTTGCCCGGGATAAGCATCCCGCCGGAGATAATGATTCCCAAGATGATGCCCTTCACCTGTGCTGCGGTCATGTGCGGACCCAGCTCCGCGGCGGCAAGCGTGGCATTATCCAGGATTGCGGAAGTCATATTCACCCAGTACAGGAGCGATGCGGGCATCTTCGAGATATGCATGTCGATCAGCGGCTTGAACCCGGTGCCGAGCAGGACCAGCGCCATGACAAAGATGTAGACCTTAAATGCCCTGAGTGCAATGTGGGTGAACGGTTCTTCAAAATCCTCGGTCAGGCTCTCGGCGCGGGTGACCTGTGTCCCGCGAGTGAACCCGCCCACAAACGATATCAGCATGAGGCCCGGGATAATGTACAGACCGAATACGCGCATCAGCATCAGAAAATCACCATCAAGCGCTCCACCCCGCAGTTTGGCCACGGCAATGGTGGACAGGGGCTCGCCGATGGGAGTGAGGGCCGCGCCCATGCCGATGGAAAAGCAGGCGAACACGACAAGCCGCGTTTCATATTTCTTGTCAAGATTGATGGCGCTCACAACCTCGCACAGGATCAGTGCAGCAATGATTGCCGTAATAACGCTTGAAATGAGACCGAGAACAAGTATGAGCAGGAACGCAAATATCCGCGGCCCCATGCGTTCCTCGATGATGACGACCCTTTTTTTCAGCCCCCTCCTGATGGCCCGGAATACCAGGCCGAAGACCAGGGTCGCGATCGTGAGATTGATCGGCTCCAGAAAGGCGGACTCGATCAGTTGAACGGTCAAGAGCGGCTCAGGCCCCAGGAAATGGGAAAGAACAAGCGTCGCGCCACCAGTGACGAGAAGGAACAGTTCGAGATTGTGCTCCACCTTCTTCACAAGGATCGGAAGGAGCAGAATTATAAAAAATATGCCTACAAGAACGAAAGTAATCATGATAAATTTACCATTCCAGAACTTCTCAATAGTATCACAAAAAGCGGGCCGGCATGAATTCTCATACCGGCCCTGTGTTTCCCCTACGATCTGGGAGGATAATGGGGGAGGTAAACGCCTAGATTGCTACTTCACCCTTCTCTCCGGTGCGGATCCTGACAACGTCCTCGACCTTCGAGATGAAGATCTTGCCGTCGCCGATCTTGCCGGTTTTTGCCTTTTCCATGATCGTTGAGACGACCTTTTCCGCTATAGCGTCAGCAACGATCGTCTCGATCTTCACCTTCGGGATAAAGGATACTTCGTACTCCGCGCCGCGGTAAAGCTCCACATGGCCCTTTTGCCTGCCGAAACCCTTGACCTCGGTCACGGTCAAACCCTGGATACCGATGGCATTCAAGGCGTCCTTCACCTCATCCAGCTTGAACGGTTTTATGATGGCTTCAATTTTTTTCATGATTTTCTCCAATCTAACGATGTGTCTGGCGAATATGGAACTCGGGATAGGCAGTGACTGCCACCTCGGCCTGATCAAGCCCTTCAATTTCCACTTCCGGCGAAACCCTGAGGCCCACAACCATATCCAGCACCTTGAACATGATGTAGGACGCAATGAAGACGAAAATAATATTTGTCGCCGTACCGATCAACTGCGCTGCGAACTGTGAGCCGCCGCCGTAGAACAGGCCTTTGACCCCGCCGGCAATACCGTTGTATCCATCGCCATACGTGCCGTCAGCAAAGAGACCAAGGGAGATCACGCCCCAAGCGCCGTTCACGCCATGGACCGAGATGGCCCCAACCGGGTCATCGATCTTGAGTGTACGGTCTATGAAGAACACGGAGATGCAAACCAGAATGCCTGCAATTGCGCCGATCAGTACTGCGACCGGTGCGGTGACGAAGGCGCACGGCGCCGTGATGGCGACCAGTCCCGCGAGCATACCGTTCGCTATCATGCTGATGTCGGGCTTGCCGTACCTGGACCACATATATATCATGGCGGAGAATGCGCCGCCGGCAGATGCCAACATCGTATTGACGGCGACCACGCCGATGCGGAGGTCCGTGCCTGCCAGAGAGGAACCGGCATTGAACCCAAACCATCCAAAGGCCAGGATAAAGGTACCCACGATCGCCATGGGGATGTGATGACCGGGAATCGCGTTAATTTTCCCATCCTTATATTTTCCGAGTCTCGGCCCGATGACCATCGCCCCCGCCAGGGCACAAACACCGCCGACCATATGAACAACCGATGAACCTGCATAGTCGACATGACCGTGCCCGAGGCCGAAGTTCTTGCCGAGCTGTGACAGCCATCCGCCGCCCCATACCCAGTTTGCATAGAGCGGGTAAATGAGGCCGCCGATGATAAAGGCATAAATAACGAAGGACTTGAAATTCCACCGTTCGGCCATGGAACCCGTCGGGATGGTCGCCGTCGTGTCCATGAACACCATCTGGAATAGGAAAAGCGCGAAGATCGAGGCATCATAACTTACACCAGAGAGGAAAAATCCCGTTGTGCCCCAGAGACCGAAGTCCTTTCCAAAAAGATGTATGACGAACTCATTCGACAGAAGACTTGTCCCGCCGCTGAGGGTCGCCACACCGCCGACACCGCCCATCTGGAGCCCGAAGCCGCAGATCCAGTAGCCGAGCATGCCGAGGGGATAGACCATGAAGTTCATGGCCATGGTGTGTCCAGCATTCTTTGCCTGGGTGAAGCCCGTCTCAACCATGGCGAACCCGGCTTGCATGAACATAACCAGAAAACCGCAGAAAAGGGTCCAGACAATGTTGATCGAAATACGGTTGTGCCCCACGACATCCGCCACTTTCGCCGCGAGCGGCTCCTTGGGACCCAGATTCTTCAGGTCATCCGCGGTAGGCGCGCCTGCCGATGCGCCGACAATGTCCGCAACGCCGCCGGTATTTGCGCCGGAGGGGTCGGGTTGGAGTGCGGGCGCTGCCGGCACAGCCGCTGCTGCTGCGGGGGCCGGTGGAGCGGCCTGGTCTTCGGCGAATAGGAGACCTCCCACAATCGCCACCATAAGTGACAACATCATCGCAACAATAAAGCGTTTTTTGCTCGCAATAAACTTCATGATAAACCTCCTCTTTCCCTTTTAAAAATCCCTACCATCTATACATTGCAGCGAGTGCAAGGGTGTCCTGCGACTTCTTTGTGCCGTTATCGAATGACTCTTTGTTTGATGAATCGTGCCTGTACTCCGGCCTCAGGATAATACCGTTGGCAAGCCGGATTTCCGGAGTCAACGTCCATTCGGTCAGTTTCTGAACGGTTCCGGTCCTGACACCGTCCTTGTCGTCAAACGATTCGCCCCTGACCGCGATGCTGTAAGTCTCGTTAAAGTCATACTTGACGATGCCCGCAAAACCGGACCACTTCGCGGTGCCTCCTCCTGCTGCCGAATGGTCTTCCTGGGCATCATCATAGTTCAGGATAATCGAAAGCGGTTTGATCGGTTTAATAGTTGCAACAATGTCTACGAGGGTCCTATTGTCCCCGTTATTGTCGGCTTTTTCGGGGCCGGTCATGTAGTTCACATATCCCGAAAAGATCTCTGCCGGGGCGAAGCCGATGCTCACGCCGATACTCTTGCCCGAATTATTGTCCGTGCTGTTGTCCCAGCCATTCACAACATGCAAACTCGCGCTTAGGGCATCGGTAAAGCCGTAACTCATTTTCAAGCCGGTTTGCGTGAACGGAATGGCATAGTTGAACAGAAAGGACCGTGAATAGTTCGGATTGTCTATTGCCTCGATAACTTCCGCGCCGAAATAGGTCACCATCTTGCCGAAATCGAACCTCAGTCCCTTGCCAAGCGGGGCAAGATAGCTGACGTAGCCTTCTGTTATGTCGAAGGGATCGTCTATTGTGCTCGAACCCAGTCCAGCCGAATGAATGAATTTAGCTGTTTCGCCTGCGGAAATCTTGACCTTGTAGCCGATAACGCCCGTGGTCGGGTCTTTCGCGAAGACGATCTGTGCAAGATCCAGCCCGAAGCTGTTCGCCTTGTGGTCGAATACCCGCAGATTATTTTCCTCGCCCGGATCGCCGGGAACGCCGGTGAGACTGCTTGCATTTCCGTTGTAAGTGTATCCGCCCTGGACATAGATGCTGAGACCCAGCGCCTTCTTGAGGTCGTCTGCGCTCACTACCGGGCCGGCCGGCTTCGCGTCTTCCGCAAAGACCGTTGCGGTCATTGCTATCATGGCGCAGAACATCATCAACCCAAACTTCAATCCAAGAATAGTACCAATCTTCTTCATTTCATTCTCCTCCTTGTTTCTTGTTTTTTTTATTCCTGTTCCCCTAGGGGCAGGTACTGAATAATATGAACGCTCCTGAGCTCTAGAAAGTTCCTGTTCTATTCCCTCACTGACCTGCTATTTTGCAAGGCACATGCCACAAAAAAGAGAGCGCGCCTTTATCCTCATTATACTGATATCAAACGTTTTTTCACCGCAGGACTGCCAACACGCAGCTGGAAGATCAAGATTGTTCCGTTCATTCGTTGAGCATATGATGATATTTTAGACAGCGTGCAGATCGTCGCAAGGCAGGCCTTTTGCTGATATGAGGACCGAGTGCGTGAAACCAACTGCTAGCATGCATCCGGCTGGCAATATTGCTATCGGAACTGTTCTAGATAGTCGCCTATTTCCTGCGCATCGGCCAACTCGAGAAATTCATCAGACTTGATCCGCTCAAGGATCATCGTGAGATTTCCATCTTGTTCCTCAATACCGAAACGGGACAGCACATTATGCAGTGCGGCCCGCCCCATGAGCTTGCTTAGGACGATCAATCGATGACGTCCGGACAACGCCGGGTCCACGGGTTCATAGTGGACCGGATCCTGCAGGATGCCGTGAATGTGAAGCCCCGACTTGTGTGCGAATGCGCGCTGTTCAAAATGGCGGTGATTGATCGAATCAGAGATCAGATCCCGGGCCAGCTTCAGCGGCTCTGCATATTGGTCCGTCCGTGCCTCTCCATTTTTTGACCAAGCAAGAAGGTCCTCGAGCGCAAGAACACCTGCCCGCTCCCCGATACCCAGAATGCTTGCATCGAGAACATCGTAAAAGACAAAATCAGTGTCCGCATCATACGCCCCGTTTTCTTCAAGAAAGTTTATGGCAGTGATGACGCCGCGGCCCGCGCAGCCGACGCCCGGTTCGGGACCGCCCGACTCGGCACACCTGATGCCGTTAAATCCGGTCAGAAGCACTTCACTCACCTCAAGGTCTTCCACGGTGCCGCGTTCCCGTGCAAGGTCCATCACCGTCGTCTGCGCCTTTGCATGCAGTATGAGCCTTGTTGCGTCGGCTTTGGGATCACAACCTACGATCATGCATTTATATCCTGCCTGAGAAAGACCGGCAACCGTATTCTGCGTTGTTGTTGATTTGCCGATGCCGCCTTTTCCGTAAACCGCTATCTGTCTCATTTTGCTCCTCCTGTGATTACGATTATGTGTCGACTCAATACAATGGGGATGCTTTTATGAAAGCCTCCGGTGCTTTCTCAAAGTCGTCTTTTAATTTCCTTGTGATGCTATTTTGCAAGGTATGTGCCATCACCCCTCATCCCAACTCGTTATTTTCAACGCGTTGATTTTGTATTGACTTTGTTATGCAACGCTTTGCCGCGTGAAAGAATTGAAGCCGGCAAAACGACGTGCTTTTAATCATCGGCAAAGAAAATAGGCACGAGAAGCGACAGGAATGGCCGGCAGGGTTATACGGAAGCGAAGGCAGGCGGGTCCATTCAATTCTTGACAAAGGTATAGCTAATCGTTATTATTCCGAACTGGCCTAAAATCAGAGCTCTATGCGCTTCTTTTACTTATTCATAAAACGAGGTACCGTGACAACAAGAAAAACAACATTGCTTCTCTTCCTGATATTTGTCCTGTTTCCGCATATTGTCTTCGCAGGGTATATCGATGACCACGATAATTTCGATGGAGAGATCAATATGGCCCTGGGGGTCCAGGGATGGTTCACCCAGGCAGACGCAAAGTGGCAAATTTCCTTTCCCTATACCACGCAATTAGCAAATCCCGGGATAAGCGCCGGAACGCCCGGCAAGATAGAGTCAAGGCTTGATTACAGGAAAATCGACAGTCCCATGGTCATCGCAACGGCAGGCGGGAATATAGCCCCGCAATTTGCATTCGATGTCGCGTATGGCTACGGGTCGATCACCGGCGGCCGTGGAACAGATACGGACCGTTTTCTTCCGTCATCGGGCGGAGGTCTTGAATTCTCGCAGTCGACGAACAACCTGAACGGCGACGTACGGCTCTGGGGTATCAATTTCTACTACAACACCAGAAGGTTCGCTGATAAACAGGCGGGTCCCTGGGGTTTTGTTCTGGGGTACCTTCACTATGGAGACAACCTTAAGATGACAAACGGCGTTCAAACCGTTTCCGTGCCCTTCGACGGGACCACCTTTCCCCCACTGGGGCCATTCCCGGCGAATATGGTGCTCAATTCTACGTATGACTTTTCATGGGAACTAGCAAAGGTGGGGGTAACGAGCCAGGCAGAGCTGGGAAAAGGATTTTCGTATACCGCTGCGCTCTCGGTCTATCCCTATGTGGACTATAAGGGGGAAGGATACTGGAACCTGCGCGCCGGCACGAACCCGTCGGACTTCCGGCAGCAGTCGCCGAACTTTATTCAGAAGTCAAACAAGGGGTATGGATACGAAGCATCACTGGGGCTGATCTATGTGCTCTCGGAGAATGTAGAGCTGCTGGCGGGGTATCGGTATATGTATCTCTATGCGGGCAACGGGACCGATACGATCTATTTCGCAAATGGTGCCACTGTGGAATCAACCCTCGATTGGGTAACGGTCACCCGCCACGGTGCGTACGCGGAGTTGTTGTTCAAATTTTAAGGAGCAATAAACTACAACCTCGGCAGTGGATCGGACAGCGTGCCGCCGAGACTGAACTGATAGAATCCCTCGGCATCCTTGTTCTTTAAAAGTGTAAGGATCGCCGCCTGTTCCCTCGCCAGCCGCTCCGATGGTTTGAGCTTGATCGTCAGATTAAGCGTGCCGCGCTCGCGCAGAACCAGGTCCCCCAGACATCGGACCTTCAGCTCCTTGCCCTCAAGCTCCAGCTTTTTGATCGTCAACCGGTCCCCTTTGAGATCCGCTTCAAGCCAGCACTGGTCAAAGTCGAGGTCAGGCAGGGAAAACCCCTTGATTTTCAGTTCGCGGGAGGCCAACCCTTTGAACCACAATCTCCCTTTACCGGAATCTCCGGTCATCTCGAAGTTCCCGCCCCACTTGCCTGACAGCTTGAGACCAACAGCCTTCAACAATGTGTATGACCCGATATCCAGCCCGTTGCCGTCAACCACAAGATACTGCTTGCCCGGCCCCTGCTGCTGCGACTTCACCAGAAGCTCCCCGCCGTAGGCCTGCGCCTTCATGTCAAGCGAGGGCCGCCCGCGAAGCAGGCTGAAAAGAGAGATTGTGGTCCTGACGGATGGGCTCTCGAACAAGACCCTGCCGTTCTTGTCCGATACGATCACGTCGGTAAGCACAAAGCGGTTAAAGAACCGGGGCGAAATGCGCGCTACGGACAGCTCAAACGGCGTGCGCTGGCGAACCTCGCCTTCCAACTTTGTCCTGGCCCGGTCAAAGGGAAAGAGCAGAAAAAGAAAGACCAGAAATACCGCGACAAAATATGCGGTAAACGATATCCATCGGATGAGTGTTTTCTTATCAGGCATGATTTGGAATATGCGGACTGTCCTATTCAGCGCTTGAGACCAGGATCGTCGAGTTCAGCACTTTGGGATTGTCAAACCGGGGCTTGAAATTCAGCTTCTTGATCCGAAGCCCCTCCTGTTCGAGCTGATACACGTAATTCACAATGTCATAGAGTGTGACATTGTCGAATTTTATCTCGACAATACTCTCCTTGAAGGTCTGTGTCTGAACGCCCGCCTGCGGCTTGAGCGACACTATCTTGCTGCTCAGGTTTGCTCGTTTGGATAGATTCTCGATCTCGGTCAGGAGCGGGCCCCGCTTCGCGGCAGCGGCCTGTGCCTGCTGCAGGCGCTTCTGCATCTCAAGATACTGGTCCTTCAGCACGCGCATCTCCGCGAGGTCCCGCTCCTTCTTTGGGATCAGTTCCTTCTTGCGGCTCAGTTCGGATGTCAGCGGCATAACTACGAAGACGATGATCAGGATGATCGCCGCCCCTGCTCCGCCGAACATAAGGGCCTTTTTGTCTCGCGATTCAAGCTTCAAAAAACACCTCTATGGTACCCACAAATTTACTCCCTGTTTTTTTATTCCACACTCCGCAATCCGCATTCCGCAATCGTCACAGCATCTGTTTCAATTTGATCTCAAACCGGAATTTCACCTTATTGTCCACTCCCATGCGCGTATCCAGCACGGCAACATCGCTGAATTGCGAGACCTTCTGGAGTTCAGCCTTCATCTTGTCAACGGACTCGAATGATGCTGCCTCACCCTGGAGCTTCAACCGGTCCCCTTCCAGGTTGAACTCCTGAAAGCTCACTCGGACTTCCTTGGGAATCCCCTCGGTCACCGCCTTCATCACATCGAGCGCCGAGGTCCCGGATCCGATCACGCCGTACTTCTTCTTGGCCTCGTCAAGACTGGTGCGAAGCTGCCGCACCGGATCGACCACGGACTTTGCGCCGGGGAATATCTGAAGGTACAACTCCCTGATCTGCCGGTCGAGTTTCCCGTAGTTTGACTCGACGAGGTAGAACTTAACCCCGATGTTTGCTGCTGCCAGAAGCGCTACCACGGCACCGGCAACGACAAGCGTACGTGTCCGTTTCCGAATGCCGGCGTCGGCCTGACGGTAGGAGAACTCGCCTTTACGGAAGTTGATCTGATCAGATAACGCAAGGCCCAGACTCACGGGATCAGCGGCTTTCTGTCCCTTGAACTCAGGTGTGACAGGGACCACGGCGATCCCGCCATCTGTAAGTTCTGCGCTCAATCGTTCATTTGCAGATAACAGGTATGCCTTCTCAACGCGCTCACCGCTCTCTATTTCAAGCGCTTTCAGCGTATGATTGATCCCTGTTGAAGTCGCACCGGAATCGGAAAAGCTCCTGCAAGCGGTAATAAAATTCCCTGACTTTGTGCAAAGATCGCCGCCGTCTATCAGAACAGCATTCCCCTCGACAGCAATCATCTTCGATATAAAATAGAGGCCAATATAAGAAGGTACGATAACCTGCGGGTCAATGCCGGCCGAGGCAAGAAGGTCGAGGTGCTGTCGCAGAACCGTCTTGGGCAACAGGATGCCGAGCACCGAAGTCTCTTTCTTCTTCCCGCCGCTCTTTTCCTCCTTGTCCAGGGGAAAGTGGTCGATCACCATATCGTCGAGAGAAAACGGCAAACTGTCCTCGATCTCGAAGGGGAGTGCCTTTTCAATGCGTTTGCGGTCGACAAAGGGGAAGTGGACGATACGCTGGCTGAAATGACGGCCGGGTATCGAAGAGATGATCCGGGCTCCTGCCCATTCGGAGGACTTCTCTTTCAGGATATCCACCAGCTCCGCGTCGGTGGCGAAGGCGCGGTTGAAAGAGTCATTGAACTCTGTCTGACGCATGCCGGTCACGATGACCGACGCGGCAACCCGTCCTTTATCTATGTTCAACCCAACGATCTTCACAGCGCTCTCCAGTAGTTTACCACTCCAGGACCGCCCACCGTCATGATGGCATCAATCTGTTTAGTGTAGCCACCCACCGTAGCGACTGAGGTGACTTTGAACACGTTGCTTGATGTGACCAGTTGACCGGCAATTGTTGGAGTCATACCGGGTGCGGTTGTGGTATTGATCGGCTTCTTGATTGGATCGTAGGGATCCTGTTTTGCCGATTCCACAATTCTGTCCGCATCCGTGGCGGTTAAGCCGAGGCTTTGGAGAACTTGGGGCGATGCGGTGTTTATGTTTATGTTAGTATTGCCGCTCGTGTTCACCGTAAGAAAAGGCGCGACTTTCCTGTATTCATCGTCACTCAGGAATCGGTGGAGCTCGGTAAGTAAATGGAGGTCCTGTCGCTGAGAAATCATCCACGAAGTCATCTGTACAAGTTTGTTCTGGTCGATCTGGAGGACATCAAATAGTATCGTGAGACGGTTGTAAGCAGCGTTCCCATTGATTATTTTTGTCACATTGATCTTACCACTCTCGTCTTCCCATCCCATTTGCAGCACTTTGTCGCCTTCTGTTACATAGGGGACTTCTCCCAATTCCCCTTGACGAATATAGTCCCGTAATTGTGGATATTTCGCAAATACACCGAACCCCGAGTGTGCAATAAAATACGCCCTCTGGCTATCGCGGAAATTTGCCGCAGCGCGGAGGCTCACTCTCGTTCCAAAAGCAAATTCAAAAATCAACATGATCAAAAGCGCTGTAACCAATAATACGATAATAAGCGCCACCCCACGATTGTTGCGAAGTTTATACCGGTACTTCTTCATTCACCCACCCTGACGATCCTAATATTGGACTTCAACGTATGTTGAGTAGGTCATACCGCTCTCGAGTGTTAATGCTATTTCCACCAACTTTGGAAGCCGGTTCCGGGTCGTGCTATTCCATTCGTCGTACCAGGTGTCTCCGACTTCATTATATCGCAACTGAAAAAACTTCACGCGGTCCGTTATCTCATACTCGATGCCGCCCTCGCCCGCCGGCGAATCCTTACTGAGTTCGCGTTTTTCCCTGCGCATCATGACAGAACCCGAGCCATCCGGCTTTTGCTTGAAAAAATAACCAACTTCCCAGAGGTCGGTTTCTTGCGTATTCGGCCTCCTCCAGTTCGTAAGCGTGGTCAGGGTAATGCTGTCATGCCTGCTTCTCTCGTCTGTCGGATCAGTCTGTTCCTTCTTGCCGTTAAAAATCGTGATGACCTCAGGCGTGTTCATTGCCGGATTATAATACGCATCGGATATATCGTCGGCGATTTTCATCATAAGTGTGCGCGCCATGTCCGACGAGTCCCGTATCGCTTCTGCCTGTTCAACGTTCCTGCTTGCTGTAAAAAAGCTCGAGTAGATAATAGTAACGATTCCCGCCATGATCGCCACGGCAATGAGAACTTCGAGGAGCGTAAAACCTTTGAAACCTTGACGTGTGAGGGGTGATGAGTGAAGATTAACTTTTCGGCATGCTGCTCCGATCCTCGCGCCCCCTTCCGCCTTCCGCCTTCCGCCTTCCAAACTGTTACTCATAGTCCACCAGCTCAACCGTCTCCGGACGAGTACCTTCTTTCCACAAGGTAGCGACGTGGATCTCAGTGAGGAACGAACCATTGGGAAGCGGTATTTTAGTTATTGTCCTCTTCCAGGTGTACTCCGTAAGATTTTCCCTGGCAGGATATTCACCCTCCTCCTCGACTGGATCAAATTTCCGCGATTTAATTGTATCCAGCATTTTCCCATTAGCCAGCATCGTCGCCATGGTGATATGTTCGGCCAGCGCTACGTCCTGCATGGATCTGTTTTTGAGCCCTAAAAGGGCCACCAGCACCATGGCCATGATCGTCACAGCGACCATTACCTCAAGGAGGGTAAAACCGTTCGATTGTGGATTGCGGACTTCGGATTTCGGATTTATCTTCTTCCACTCCGCATTCCGCCAAGACCCATCCCCTCCCTTTTTCCCTCCCCTTGAAGGGGAGGGGCAGGGGTGGGGATGCGTTTGTCGTTCGCATTCCGCAATAGTCATCATTTCTCCTCCGCATATCCCTCGCGGAGTTCGGCATTGCCGGTAAGCGGATTGACCACGAGTGTGAAATCAAGGCCTTCGCTGTTGCGAAGATGGATCACGGCATGTTCCACCCAGCCGTTGGGTGAGAACTGGATATACGGATCATCAGGGTGGCTCGCCACTTTGATATCACGAAATGTTGTCTGGCCTGCAAGAGTGCCCTCAGTGGCCATCTCCGAAGAAAACCGCTTGAACTCTACTGTTTTATCGCTCAGTAAGGTCATTACCTCAACCCAGTAGCGACCTTCTGTTACATCAAAGCGTAAGCGATATACCTCCTTCCGAGCTTGGGCTTCATCTTTCAGAAACCGGATCGTGCTGGTAAGATGTCTGGCGCTGCGCTTCAGGTTCGCCTCGCCGAGTTCTCCAAGCCGGGGAATGATGAGTGAGAGCATGACTCCCAGAATCACGATCACGATCGTCAGCTCGATGAGCGTGAAACCTTTCGATTGCGGAAAGTGGATTGCGGATTGCGGATTTTGGTGCTTTCCTCGAATCCGAAATCGGAAATCAGCAATCCGAAATTGATTCCGCATGTTACTGTATCTTCCAGCTCTCGATGTCCGCGTTGTTGCCCTCGCCGCCGGGTTCTCCATCAGCTCCATAAGAAATTATCTCGTACTCCCTGCTCTCGCTTCCAGGAGAGATGTAGACATAATCCTTGCCCCAGGGGTCTTTCGGGATGCGTGCAGGCTTGAGATAGCCGCCTTCCCGCCACTTCGTTGGAATACGTCCGACCGTGGGCATCGTGATCAGCGCATCAAGCCCCTGCTCGGTCCCCGGGTAGAACCCATTATCGAGCTTGAACGCATCGAGCGCGCTTTCCAGTGCCCGGATCTGCGTTTTCGCAACCTCGACCTTCGCCTTTTCCTCCTGCCCCAGAAACTTCGGCAGTACGAGGCCGGCAAGCAAGCCGAGGATGATGATAACGACCATGATCTCGATGAGAGTGAAACCTTTGGAATTATTTTTCTTCATAGCAACTCCTTTATACTAATTTTTCAGTGCCCGGTTTAAGATGTTCATCCTGACTCCTAATCAGCCTCACTTCACTCCCGAGCTCATTTCTAGCATCGGCAGCATGATGGCGATCACCACGAACCCGATGATCAGGCCCATGGCAAGGATGATCACCGGCTCCAGGAGCGCCATCAGTCCGGTAAGCCGCGTCTCGACGGTCCGGTCGAAGGAATCCGATATCTTGAGCAGCATCTTCTCGAGTTCGCCGCTCTTTTCTCCCACGGCGACCATCTGCACCACCACCGGCGGGAACAGGCCGCTCCTGCGGAGCGGATCGGCGATGGGCTCGCCTTCGCGCACATTCTCGCGCGCCTTCTGCACCGCGTTCGCGAGCACCGAGTTCCCGATCACGTTCCTGACAATATCAAGGGCCGCCAGCGTGGGAACACCGCTCTGGAGCAGCGTGCCGAGCGTGCGCGTGAACCGTGATACGGCGATCATGCGAATGAGCGATCCAAAGACCGGCAGCCGGAGCAGCCGCGCATCGATATTTTCCTTCCCGGCCGGCGTTCGCGCATAACGCCTGAAATAATACGCGCCGCCAGCCAGGGCAAGCAGAAGCACCCACCAGAACGACGACAGGAACCGTACCAGGGCAAGGAGCATGAGCGTGATGAAGGGAAGCTGCTGCTTCATGTCCTGGAACATGCCGATGATGCGGGGCATGACGAAGCTGAAAATGAAGAGCAGCATGCCAAGACCGATGATGGTCATGAACGCAGGGTACGCAAGGGCCGCGGCGATCCGGCCGCGAAACCTGACCTGTTCGTCAAGAAAGTCCGCAAGCCTGTCCAGCGTGATCTCGAGGGTCCCGCTCGCCTCGCCCGCGGAGACCATGTTGATGTAGAGCTGGGAGAAGACCTTCGGGTTTTCCTTGAGGGCATCGGCCAGCGATGCGCCCTCGCGCACGGAATCGCGCACAGCAGAAAGCGCCCCTCTCAGGCTGACGTTTTCCTCCTGCTCCACGAGTATGGACAGCGAATCCATGAGGGGAAGACCGGACGAGAGGAGCGTCGCAAGCTGACGCGTGGCATTCGCGACATCGCCGAGCCGTACCCTGCTCCCAAAGGTGAACGACAGGGTCTCACGACGAGCCGCAAAAGTGGAAGCTCCCTCGCTGATCTCAAGGACGATGATCCCTTCTCTCTTGAGTTTGGACTTGACAGCCTTGAGGCCTTCGCCGTCCTGGACACCCGAGACATTTCTTCCGGCGCTGTTAACACCTTTATATTCGTAGACAGGCATAGGTTGAATTCAGTTCGGAGTACGGAGTTGGGAGTTCGGAGTGCGGAACGACGTTTTTCTAAGATCGTCCTTTTTCTTAACTCCGAACTACTAACTATGAACTCAAAACTATCACTGCGTTTCTTTCTGCGTCACCCTCACCACCTCATCAACGGTGGTTATCCCCGCGAGCACCTTGTCTGCGCCGTCCTGCCGGAGCGTGTGCATGCCTTTGCTCACGGCCAGCGCTTTCAGCATGGCCGCGTCGGCATTCTTCATAATGTTCTGCCGGACCTCGTCGTCCACGCTCAGAAGCTCGTAGATCGCGCTCCTGCCGAGATAGCCGGTCTGGAAGCAGGCCGGGCATCCTTTCGCGCGGTACACGGTCGCACCGGCAACAGCGGTCTTGATCTCAAGTTCCGCTATCTCGGCTTGCGTGATCGGATAGGGTTCCCTGCATTCCGTGCAGAGCACCCGCACGAGCCGCTGGGCCAGGATGGCCATGACCGATGATGAAATGAGGAACGGTTCGACCTTCATGTCGATCAGACGGGTCACGGCGCCGGCCGAGTCGTTGGTGTGGAGCGTGGAGAACACGAGGTGGCCGGTGAGCGCTGCCTGGATCGCGATTTCAGCGGTTTCCGAATCCCGTATCTCACCCACCAGGATAACGTCCGGGTCCTGCCGGAGAACGGAGCGGAGCCCGGCGGCAAAGCTTAGATGGATCTTCGCGTTCACTTGTATCTGGCCGATTCCCTTGAGCTGGTATTCGACCGGGTCCTCGATGGTGATGATGTTCTTGTCGGGGGAGTTGATCTTCGAGAGCGCGGCGTAAAGGGTCGTGGTCTTGCCGCTGCCCGTGGGGCCGGTCACGAGAATGATCCCGTGGGGCCGGGTGATGTGTTCATTGAATCGCCTGAGCGTATCGCCGGAGAACCCGATCTGATCGAGCGGCAGCATGCGCGCTCTCACGGTACAGGAGCCGCAGCACAATGCGCTCGCCGAAGGACGTGGGCACGATCGAGACGCGGATATCCACGTCCTTGCCGCCGATCTTGATCCGCATGCCGCCGTCCTGCGGCAGCCGCCGCTCGGCGATGTTCAGGTCCGCCATGATCTTGACGCGCGATGCGATGCTGGCCTGAAAACGCTTCTGGATCGTCAGAATGTTGTAGAGGATGCCGTCAATGCGGAACCGGGCGACCAACTCCTTCTCAAAAGGCTCGATATGGATGTCGCTCGCGCGTTCGCGGATCGCCTGGGACAGCAGCGAATTGACGAGGCGGATGATCGGCGCGTCATCGGTGGCCTCGAGCAGGTCCGTGGGCTCGTCAAGTTCAGCCGCGAGGAAGGTCAGGTCCTCTTCCTCCATCTCCTGCACGGTTTCCTCGGCGCGGTTCATGTCCTCACTGTACAGACGATTGACCGTATCAAGGATCATTTCGGAGGGGGAAAGACAAAGGGAAATATCCGCGTTGAACAGCAGCCGGAGGTCATCGCTCGTGGAAAGCGCAAGCGGTTCGGACGTGGCTATGAGAACGTTGCCGTTCTCGCGCCTGAGCGGGATTGCGATCGCTTTTTTCGCATAGGTGATCGGCAGCTTGAGTGCGAGCTCACGGTCGATCTCGCCCAGGTCTGTCTGGAACGGCAGGCCAAGCTGCTCGCCGAGCGCCGTGAGCACCTCGGCCTCGGTCACGAAGTTGAGCCGAACGAGCAGTGTCCCGATCCGGCCTCCCCGCTTCTTCTGAAGGTCGAGAGTCTTTTTGAGCCGTTCGGCGGAAAGCCCGGACTCAACGAGTATCTCGCCGAGCAGGCGTCTCACCGGCCGACCTCCGCGGGCGCTGCGGCTTTTCAGCTGCCGGCGCGGACAATATGGATGTTGTCGGAGCGCTCTCCACTGCACCCGCAGCCGGTGCGGGAGATACGGTTGTTGTCGGAACGCTCTCCACTGCACCTGCAGCCGGTGCGGGATATACGGTTGTTGTCGGAACGCTCTCCACTGCACCTGCAGCCGGTGCGGGGATATACGGTTGTTGTCGGAACGCTCTCCACTGCACCCGCAGCCGGCGGGGGATATACGGTTGTTGTCGGAACGCTCTCCACTGCACCCGCAGCCGGTGCAACGGGTATTAGGGTAGCTCTCGTCTTCCCAACTTGTGCCGGTGTTCCCGGACTTCATTGACGGTTCCATTCTTCCGGCTCTGTCCTGCGGATTCAGTATCGGTTGCGGTTTCATGGTACTGCTTTTTTTCTCCATGCGGTATTCCTCACGCCACCTGTCCATTTCTTCATTCTTCTGCTTTACCAGATCGCCGGCATCGTCTTCATTGTTGATGATATAGGGAGTAATGAAGATCATGAGGTTCGCCTTATCGATGCTGGTTGTCGTGGACTTGAAGAGCCAACCGAGGATAGGGATGTCGCCCAGGAACGGCACCTTTGAGGTCGATGAGGTAACGTTGTCGCGGATCAGGCCGCCGATCACCATGGTCTGGCGGTCTTTCACCACAACCGTGGTGCTCGCGGAACGTTTGCTGGTCGTTGGTCCGGCCTGATTATTCAGGGTGGCTGTAATCACGTCGGAAATTTCCTGATTGACCTCAAGGCGGACATTATCAGAGGAGGCGATCTGCGGCGTTATCGTCAACTTAATGCCGACGTCCTGCCGGGTAACTGGTATTAAAAAGTGTTCCGCTGCCTGTTACCGCGTTCTGCGTCTGGCCCGTAATAAAAGGGACGTTCTGGCCTACCATGATCTCGGCCTTCTGGTTGTCCATGGTGAGAATGTTCGGCGTCGAGAGCACGTTTACGTCGCCGTCAGTCTGGAGCGCGTGAAGAAGTGCGGTCACATTCAGGAAAGTCTGATTGTTATAGGTGAAGGTGCCCTTTATCGCTCCAACGGCGAGGCCGCTCATCTGGGCCAGGGCTGCCGGACCAGTGGCGAGGGTTCCGATCCTGTTAAAGTTCGTTCCTCCAATGGGCGTTATCGGGGCGCCGGGTCCGGCTTGGATCTCCTGGGGCACCAACAGGAACTCGAACCCGATATCACGCATCTTTGACAGGCTCAGCTCGATTATGGAGACCTCGACATATACCTGGCGGCGACGGATATCAAGCTTCTGGATCACGTCCTTCACGGTCTCGTAATCGCCCGGCGAGGCGACGATGATCAGCGAATTGGTGGATTTGTCCGCCGAGATATTGACGGCCCCTTCCAGGATCGTGGAAGGGCTGAGCCGGCTGGGCAGCTCCCCCGCCCGGAGGCGGCGCGGGCAGCCGGGAGACGAGCGCGGTCATGAGCTTGGAGAGGTCCTCGGCGTTGGCGTTCCTGAGGTTATAAACGTTGATCTTCCCTTTCCCTTCGGGCGCCGGAACGTCAATGGCACGGACCAGGGCTTTCGATCTTTTTAATGTTATACACCGAGTCGGTGATAATGATTGAATTCGTGTTGGGATAGGCGATCAGGTTGCCGTCCTTGGTGATCAGCGGGGTGATGGTTCGTACCATATCCTGGGGACTGACAAATTTCAACCTGATGAGCTGGGTCACAAACCCTTCACCGCGGAAATTTCCGTCCTGAAACACCTTGATCCCGCTCTGCCGGGCCGCGGCCGATGAAATGATGCGGGTGACCGTGCCGTCTTCCACGGCCGTAAAACCTTTGATCTCGAGCGCAGAAAGGAACACCTGGTACGCCTCGTCCGGAGACATCTTCGTCGGCGTCATGATCGTGATCTTTCCCGTCACCTTCTCGTCGAGGATAAAGTTCCTGTGGGTGAGCTCGCTCATCACCTTGATGAGTGCGTTAATGTCGATATTCGTGAAGTTCAGGGTAACGTAATTGTCGTTGGACTTGATTGTCTTGAGATCAGCCTGATTGGCGGGAGCGGCGGATGCAGCGGGCGCAGGTGCGGTCGCGGCCGGAGCGGGTTTGGCCGCACCGGGTGATGAACCCGGGCGGCTCTGGGCGTATGATGCAATTGCGCTCACAAGCCCTATCATCACCAACAGCAGGGCCGCTAATTTCTTCACTCGTTGCCTCCGTGTAAAATAGCAACGACGCGGAGACAGCAGGAAAGCGGGAACGCGGAGAAAATGATCATCACTCATTGTTTCTCCCCGTCACCGTATCACTCCGTCACCGCGTCTGTCCTTTGCTGATTATCGTATCTCGTAATTCAACGTCTGACGCGCACCGCCCCGTAT
>CAVWIL010000022.1:0-80162 GCA_963755045.1 Nitrospirota bacterium
AGCATTCGGAGACGCCGCGATATTTTATAATACTGAGCAGGACAGGAACCGATGGGACTCCAATTGCGTGAGCCTCAGTAGCCCACCGATAATCACCAGACAAGATTCTGACAGAGGAACAGATGAAGGAGTACGAAAAGCTTCGGGAAAAACAAGGTGAAAGGTGCAGCACAATGACATGCACCGCAGCAAAGGTCCCGCGCCGCGTGAAATGAATATTACTTCACTCTACATTTACGTGCTCGCCTTTTTCTCCGGCATGTGCATCATGGCCATTGAACTTTGCGCATCTCGGCTCATGGCGCCGTTCTTCGGGACCTCCACCTTTGTCTGGACAAATATCATCGGCATTATCATGATCGCCCTGTCGGCCGGTTATATTATCGGGGGAAAGCTCGCCGACCGGAAGCCTCGGCTCGACATCCTCCTGAAGCTCCTCCTGGCCGCCTGCGCCTTTCTCCTCGTGCTCCCTTTTGTGGCGTCACCTATTGTCAGGTGGCTTGCGTCGCTCATGGCGAACCTCAATTCGTCCTTTTCGTTCATATTTTTCGGTTCGCTCTCTGCCATAACGCTTCTGTTCTCCCCGCCTATCGTGATCATGGGCATGACGAGCCCGTTCCTCATACGGATCATTGCTCAGAGCGGCCACGAGGGTGACTCTGCCGGGCGCATCTTTGGGATCTCCACCATCGGGAGCGTCGTGGGCACATTTCTGCCTATCTTGGTCTTCATCCCGACCGTGGGCACGGGCAAGACGATACTGTTTTTTGCGGCAGTACTCTTCGTCGTCACCGCACTGGGCTTCACCAGCAGGAGAAACGCGCTTCTTTCCGTCGTAGCGGCCGTGCCGTTCCTCTTCCCGATACCGTCCATGCGGGAGACCCCGGGAACGATTTACTCGACGGAGTCAGCCTATCAGTATATCGAGGTCCTTGACAAAGGATCTTTCCGCTACCTTGTGTACAACGATGCGATAGGTTTCCAAACGGTTGCCAATAAGAAAAGCGTCCTCACGGGACTCAACTACTACTATGACTACTATTCGCTTCTTCCGTTCCTCTTTCGTGATGCCCCCAAAAGTGCGCTGATTATCGGCCTCGGCGGGGGAATCATAGCGAACCAACTCCACTACTTTCACCCGGAGATAGGCATTGACGGCGTGGAAATAGACCCGAAGGTGATACAGCTTGCCCGGACCTACTTCGCACTAAGCGACGCTGTGAGGACATACAATCAGGACGGGCGCATCTTCGTAGAACAGGGAAAAAGAAAACACGACATCGTCATCATCGACGCCTACACGCAGCAGGTCTACATCCCGTTTCACCTGACGACGAAGGAGTTCTTCAGCCAGGTGAAGAAGGGGCTTTCCGATGACGGCATTGTCGCAATGAACGTATCCTCGGCAAGAGAGGACTCGCCGCTCATTCAGAGCATCAGTAACACGCTCCGCCTCGTGTTCGGTCACGTATACCGGCTCAGGATCCCGGGTTCTGTTGATAACGTCGTGCTTGCCTCCGACAGGAGCGTAGACTTCGCGTTGCTCGCAGGGGCGGACGGAACAAAACTTCGGGACATTGCCCAGTACAGCCAGATGAACTTCAGAGAGAGTATGTACGACAACAGGTACAAGACCCTCACTGACGACCTTGCCCCCATAGAGCACATGGTGGATTGGGAGATACTCAAACGGGCAATCAAGGGGTGAGTCTATTATGAGACGGAACACTGGCCATTGCCACTTGCGTCAATGCTCCCACCGCTATTTTCTCATGATAATATTCTTTCTGCTTGTCCAGGCTAAAGATCGTGTTTAATAGTCTAACAGAGTGTACAAACGAAGGAGTTCAGCACACAAAGCTGAGTATTATCTCGTACTAAGCTTGAGCTTGAAGGCAATCCTTGTTTTAGCTCATTCATTGATGACCTGCGCTGTATATTAAAACTATAATTATCAGAACTCGCGAAGAGACTATTACCAAAAGTTTGAAGGAGGTGCTTTCGCATTTTTATATTAATTTACTTTATTTTTTTCTTATCTGGTGCCGCCGCACTCATCTATGAGGTGTTGTGGGTACGCTATCTGAGTCTCGTTTTTGGAGGGTCTCACCTGGCTGTCACCACTGTATTGGCAGTTTTCATGGGTGGCTTAGCTTTAGGCAGCTTCATAATTGGCAATAGGATTGACAGTATTAAGAAACTGCTGCGCTTGTATGGGTTTCTCGAAATCGGAATCGCTCTATCAGCCATTTTGTTTGTGGGGTTGATGCGTTTTTATCCCAACATATACATACCATTAGCCCAGATACAAGAAACCTCACCGCTCTACCTCTCTATTATCCGCGTGGTCCTTGCAACAATTATTTTGATAATCCCAACCACACTGATGGGTGGGACACTGCCTGTATTGTCAAGCTTTGTTTCACATCGCCTTAAAAGTCTTGGCAGTCGGCTCTCTTTCTTATATGGGTTTAATACCATTGGCGCAGTTGTTGGGGCTGCCTTAACCGGTTTCTTCTTTTTAGGCAATTATTCAGTTATCACCACGCTGATGATAGCAATATTTATAAACATTCTGGTTGGTGCTCTTGCAATCGTATTGCAGGATAAGGTCCAGGCTGTTCTTGAAACCAAAGATGAATCGACCGCTGATTCAGTTATTCCAGAAGCTGCCATTAAAAAAATTGCAGATAAAACCGAGAACACCTTCCCGCTCAAGTTGGTATTATGGGGCATTGGGGTAAGTGGGTTCTGCGCCTTGGGTTATGAGGTTCTCTGGACCCGAATCCTCAGTATCGTCATCGGCGCAACAACGTATGGCTTCACCATTCTGTTGATGGCTTTCCTTGCCGGCATTGGTCTTGGAAGCGCAGCTTACGGAATAGTGGTTAAAGTGTATGGAACGCTGATCAAGGAACCCCAAAATCATATAAGAACATCCGTTGTCATTTTTGGTCTCGTGCAGGTCATTATCGGTTTTTCAGCCTTACTCGTTTCCATGCATATCAGGGATTTGCCAATCCACTCATCATTCATTCATGATTTCTTGCGCAGTATAATGTTCAATATTCAACCATTTAAAATCCGTCAGTTGGCAAATTTCATCACTGTATTTTCATTTATGTTTGTGCCTGCCTTTTTTATGGGAGTTGCTTTCCCGTTGGCGGGTAAGATTCATGGTCAATATAAAAGAATGGTGGGAAAAGCAGTCGGCGAAACTTTGTCATTCAACACTGTTGGGGCAATACTCGGTTCAGCATTTAGTGGTTTTATCTTGGTCTATCTTTTTGGGATACAGCGGTCATTGCAGCTAATCATCCTGACTAATATCGGGTTTGGATTACTCGTGATAGTGAGTGTCAAGGGCAGTAAGATACTGAACGCGGTGGTGCTAAGTGCGGCAGCGATGGCCATCCTGGTACCGATCATACAGCCGACCTTCTGGGAAATTTGGGATTCCAGGATATATGCGATTTATCAAGCAAACACTCCTGACATGTTCAGCACTCCCGAGAAGACGAAAGAAGTCTTGGCTAACAACGATATAAGATATTATGCTGAGGGAACCAATTCAATCATAAGTTCGGTTCAATCGAGTGATGCGCTGTTTTTCATTACCAACGGCAGGGTCGAGGCATCGAACGCTAACCAGGACAAGCAATGCCAGTACACGTTGGGTCATCTGCCAATTCTTCTTCACAAAAATCCTAAGAAAGTCTTTGTACTTGGCGCAGGCAGTGGCATGACCCTTGGGGCGACCTCAGTTCACCCGAGTGTTGAACAAATAACTCTTGCGGAGATAGAGCCTAAAGTACTCGGCGTGGCAAAGACATTTGGCGTTTACAACCATTATGTCCTGGACAAACCAAACCCAAAGATTAAGATTGTTTTTAACGACGGACGCAACTATCTGATGACCACAAAGGAAAAGTTCGACGTCATCACTGCAGATCCAATCCATCCGTGGTTTAGTGGAGCAGGATACTTATATACCACCGAATATTTCAAAATTGCGGCTGACCATCTTAATCCCGGTGGAATTATATGCCAATGGCTACCGCTTTACGAATTGTCAGAAGAGAATTTGCAATCTGTGGTCAAGACCTTTCGGCAAAACTTCACATATACAATGATATGGGTCACCCATGATGATGCAGAGCTTGTCGGGAGTAACTATCCAATCATTATTAACGAAAAGGAAATTGAGAAACGCATTAGAGAACCGGAAGTCATAAGGGACCTGGAACAGGTAAAGATGGGGTCAGCAGAAGATTTCCTGAGTTATTTCGTAATGGGAACCGAAGGGACAAAAGCATACAGTGAAAGAGGAATCATCAATACTGACAATAACCTCTACCTGGAATTTTCAGCACCCCGCAGTCTCGGGAAGGGACGCTTGTTAGCAACGAATATGTTGGACTTGTTGAATCACCGTGAAAGCATTCTTCCGTATCTTCTCACTCCAGATAATGATTCTGAACGGATGCGGCAGATAAATAAGTGGGAGCAAAACTATAAAGCAGCTGTAATTTATGACAAGGCTCACGTCTTGTATCTCAAGGATTACCTCGAAACTCCTGAGTATACTGGCTTTATTTCAGAACTTGAGGCTCACTTCCCCAGTTACGCGCCATGGAGATTTCTCCGTAACGAAGAAAAAAATAATGCGGAAAAAATTATAGGGGAACCAAGACTTCTCAAACAATTAATCTTCGAAGTAATCAGTAGGAAGGGAGAGCCTGTTAAGGTTCAATTTTCGGCAGTGTTATTACGGCGCAACAGTGAAAAGGCACGAGTATTTTTTGTTGACAATACATCTCATTTTGTTTTTGGCAAATTAAGAGTAAAAGGGGAAAACAAAGACTCTTTTATTGCTAGCTTTGTTGAGGAACTGATGAAAGAAATAGAGGTTATCTATACCCAGCAACAGCAACAAGCTATTGCCCTTGGGAATCGTATGCCGGAAGAAACAACCTTGTTTCCAGAGATTAAACGTCATGTTGAATTAAAGGTAGACCAAGCAAAAATGTAGTGCAATTTGTTAATCACGCTATTTGATCATCATTGTCCACCATCATTGATAATTCGGGACCCACACCGACTAGCTTTGGTACTGTTTTAATGTGCAGATTTTAGCCTAAGCCTCCCCCGATTTGATGAACATCTCGAGTAGTTGTATAATCGGAGAGGAGGATGCCCCAATGCCTTTCGTACCTTTGAATCGAGGGTGGGGGGAGAGATAGAAACTCTTTCTAATAAATCTATTAATTTAATGACCCTATTGTAGATAAAGTTATGAACCTAAGTCAAATAATACCCAGGTATCAGAGAGTAATAATTCCCGTACACCTGGTTCTTTGCTCAATTCGTCAAATAGTTTCTTCCAATTTGGTAAGTTGTATCCAAGCACATAGCGAGCACCAAAACGGTGCCTGATTATATCTGCAGAACCAATAGGAGCCTCATGACAAATTTGATACCAGAGCTGGTAAAGTTCAGGGTATTTGAGATAGAAGAAAGTAGGATCAAGCTGCACCATGAAGCGACGGTCAGGCAAAGTCAACATCAGCAAACCAGTCCTATCCCAATCAGGCGTGAATACCTGTGCGCCTTGTGGGATTTTTGATTGCAGATAAGCGGCAATGGTCGGGGGCATATCATTCGGCCATTCCCTCCAGCTTTTAAGCATATTAGGCTGTACCCATGCCATCCAAGTTGTCGTGAGGCAAATTATACATATTGGAAGAAGACGAAGAAAGCCACGCTTATTAATGAACTGTATGGAGAGAGCAATCGCAGCGACTGAAAACGGTACAAAATATTCGGCAAACCGAGCCGTTTTAATTGTCAGAATGCAAAATCCCAGTGCAGTTAGAGTGAAAACGAGAGGAGTGTAATCTTCTTTCCTATTACGCCAGGCATATATAATGGCTACAATAAGCATTATTACATTAAACATGAGTCCTTGAACCCACCCAGCTAACGGGTATGGCGCAAATTCCCCTCCAAGGTCAAAACCCGGCCGCCCACTCCAACTGCTTTTGAAAAGCACATCAGCCATATGCATCCAGTTGACTGCAAGAATATTTATAGTGTTTGGATGACAAACTAGGCCAATCAATATACCTAAAAAAACCATTGTAGCAGGTTTCCATAAAATACGATTACCTGACAAAAATCGGGAAGTCTCAACAGCTAGAAGAAGTAAAAGAGGGATTTGCCAGAAAGCAACATAAGCCCATGGGAAGATAGCTGAAGCAATTGCTAAAAGTATCAGTTTTTGTCGCGTTGCTGCCCACAAAATAATAAGTGCCAGTGTAATGGACAGTACATGTGGCCGCACAAGAACAAAGCGAAATAAAAAAATAACAGAGCTTGTTAACGCAATGACTGGCCACCAACCAGCATTTTGCACTCTTTCAGCACGTAAAATAAGATAAAATGTCAATAAGATGGCTGAACCCGCTATTGTCCCAACTATTTGAGAGGCAGTGATCCAATTTAAGCTAGCTAAGGGGACAAAGAGGAGATGAAAGAGTAGTTCTTTATCCCCGTATCGATCGGAGAGCAGACTGAAAGGAGTCCATGGAAATGAATGCAGAATTCCGTATTTTTGAATAAGTTGACCAACTACCGCATGATAAGCGGTATCGCTGTCAAAAGGATAGGGGATTTGCGATTGGAGGACACCTACTAATATCAGGTATATCATTGCCCACCCTAGGATTGGCAAATATTTATATTTCTCTACTTTGTCACTAGGGCAGCTTACATTATTCATGCTAAAGAATTCCCCTTAATGGCATCTTGCCATTTTCTAAAATATTAAAATTAGCTCAATTTGTTACTTCGATAGGGAGACCAACCAAAACCAGAATGGGTGCTTCTGGCTTGTGAGATAAACTGAGTGGTAAAATGAACAATGCCTCAATATTATAACAGGTCTGGCTTCAGGTTGCCAGCTTCAATTTTTCAAGCCGCGGGAAATAAGCCTCAATCGGTGTCCCCTTGTCAAGTGACGAATGCTTCTGGTTTCGTTGTATCAGTAGAATCAGTATGTCAACTCTTTAAAAAGCTCAGTTCTTGTTTCTGACACAAACCCTGTTACCCTCTACTTTGATTTCAACTGCGAGCAGTTTTAAATATTATTTGCTAATTAAAAAATATTGTATATAATTTCTCTGTAAATATAAGATTATCGCCAAGAGTGTATTTCCAAGCCCCCGTGTTGCTGAAACGGACCATAATATATTTCGAGGAGATTATTTAAACTTAGCGATGAAACTTTCCGTGATCATACCGTGTTTTAATGAACTGAACACCATAGAGACCGTTGTTGATGCTGTCAGAAATTCGCCTTATGACAACAAGGAGATCATAATCGTTGATGATTGTTCGACTGATGGAACAAGAGAAAAAATAAAAAATGGATTAGAGGGAAAAGTCGATAAAGTAATTTACCATGAGAGTAATCAGGGTAAAGGAGCTGCGATAAGGCATGGCATCAAAGAAGCAATTGGAGATATTGTCATCATACAAGATGCCGATCTCGAGTATGACCCCAATGAGTATCCAATAGTGATCGGCCCGATTCTGGAAAATAAAGCAGATGTAGTATTTGGTTCACGATTTATCAGCAATAGACCGCATAGAGTGTTGTATTTCTGGCACAGCGTGGGAAATGGCATCTTAACATTCCTCTCAAATATGTTCACCAATCTGAACCTATCCGACATGGAAACCTGTTATAAGGCATTCAAAAGAGAAATCATACAGTCCATCAATATCGAAGAGAACAGGTTTGGTTTTGAGCCTGAGATAACCGCGAAAATTGCCAAACTGAGATGCAGAATCTATGAGGTGGGAATTTCTTATTACGGAAGGACTTATGAAGAGGGCAAAAAAATCGGCTGGAAAGATGGTTTCCGGGCTTTTTATTGCATTATTAAATACAACCTATTCCGTTGAAGGAAAAACCTTTTGAAATTTGACATTTAAGCTTAGATCAAGTAAAATGTGATTTCGATGTCATGAGTGAATAGGAATTATTAGAAAAGAGAGAATGCGTGCAAAGAAAGCATCGGCAGTAGTTCATTACGAGCATATCCATATCCTGATTCATGACCAGCCTATTTCGCAGATCCTACGTTATGCCAATCCTGATCGTTCTGGTGGGGGTCTTGGCATATGCCAATACCTTCACGGTGCCGTTCCAGTTCGATGACGACGGCTACATCGTCAATAATCCCATCATCCGGTCGTTTCATTATTTTCTTGCACCGGGGGATGTCGCCAATCTCACAGAAGGAACTCCGACGGCAGTCCCTCCCGCGCTCCGCTATGCGTACAGGACCCGCATCGTGGCGTATCTCTCCTTCGCTGTCAATTATCATCTGCACGGGCTGAACGTCATCGGGTATCATGTTATTAACCTTGCCATCCATTTGCTGAGCGCTCTACTCGTGTATCTGATTACAATGACCACCTTGCGGAGCGGCCATTTCAAAGATAGGGCCGGAGACCGCGAAGCATTCCGCGACGAGCTCATCGCCGGTGCCGTTGCCTTGCTCTTCGTGAGTCATCCGATCCAGACCCAGGCAGTGACCTATCTTTCCCAACGCTTTGCATCGCTGGCGGCGTGCTTTTCCCTGCTGGCGCTCTTTCTGTACGCACGCTCCGTGCTATCGCCATCCGGCCTTCAGCGAAGAGCGGTCTATGGTGCCTCGCTCTTGTCGGTGGTCGCTGCAATGCTAACCAAGGAGTTTACCTTCACCTTGCCGGTCCTGATCGTGCTGTACGATATCACCTTCCTGCCGGGTAGCACTGGGGAGAGGACTAGGAGGCTGGCGCCCTTTGCCGCTGCACTGGCGATCATACCTATTCTCGTGTTCTTCCCGCAGGGGAGCGTGAATGCACTGGACAGCACCATGCGAACCATTACCGCCGCTGACGTGAGCAACATCCCCCGGAGCCATTATCTGCTGACCCAGTTCCGGGTGGTTGTACTCTATCTGCGGCTGCTCTTTGTTCCTGTAGGTCAGAACATCGACCATGACGTCCCCGTGTTTACCTCCCTGTTCGATCCGCCGGTGCTGCTCTCCTTCCTGCTGCTAATTACCCTGTTCTTTGGCGCGGTCTGGCTCTCGGTCGTTTCCCGCAGGAACAGGGAGCTTCAGGAGCTCAGGTTGGCGTGCTTCGGCATCCTCTGGTTCTTCATCGCCCTGTCGGTAGAATCGAGCATCATCCCGCTGGGCGAGCTGGCGGCTGAATACCGGCTCTATCTTCCGTCAATCGGAATCAGCATGGCCGTGGTGTCACTCGGCCTCTATGCGGCGAAAACGTTCTCACTGCGTCCCGCACTCCTCTCCAGCCTGTGCGCGGTGGCCGTTATTGCGCTCTCGGTCGCAACCGTTATGAGGAATACGGTCTGGGCCAGCGAGATCTCACTCTGGGAAGATGCGGCCCAAAAGAGTCCGGCGCGGGTTCGGCCCCACCAGAACGTAGCATTCTATTACAGCATGCAGGGGCGCCTGGAGGATGCGAGGCAAGAGTTGGTGGCGGCGCTGGCTCTGGCGCCCGACAACGCGCAACTGCACAACAACCTGGGAATCGTTTACAAGAAGCTGGGAGCATACGAACTTGCCATCTATGAATACACTACTGTGTTGAAGCTCGCCCCCGATGACGTCATGGCAAGGTACAATCTCGGGAATGTGTACCTGGCACTGGGAAGGGTTCAGGAGGCTATACGTGAATACGAGACCGCCATTCGTTGGATCCCCGACTACGATGAGGTCCACAATAACCTGGGGCTTGCCTATCAGGAGAGCGGACGTATCACTGAAGCGATCAGGGAGTTCGACCGGGCGTTGCAACTCAATCCGCACAATGAACATGTCCGAAGAAATCTTGAACAAGCAAAAAGGATCGCGCGTCAGTCGGAGTGAGGCCAGAAGGGGAGGAATGCTTTCTCGGAATCGGGTTCAATGGGTCAAATGAAGGCAGAAGAGAATCAAGGTATTTCAAGAGGTAGCTGTAATATCGTATTGTGAATAATCATATTAATCCCAACGGTTGGATAGCGACGTCCTACCTCTTATTGAACATCGCAGGAGCGGTTTTGAAAACAAACGGGGCGCAGGCCGATGGCAACCTGCGCCCCTGACATTGCTATGAAGTGGAAAGGATCATCGGAGATAATGAGAGTCTTAAAAAAATTCTTACAATTCGTTGCGCTTGTGATGTTTATTCTCTTCATGGCGTGCACGTCAACAAAATTCACCGCTATATGGAAAGATGACACATATCAAGGCCGTCCCGAAAAGATCCTGGTGATCAACTCATTTAAAGATCCCGCAAACAGAAGAGTTTTCGAAGACGAATTTGTGAAGGCAATGAAGGATCGAAGGATAGATGCCGTCGTGAGCTACACCGTTATGCCTGATCCAGCCGTGTCTGATATGGATACTATTGCGGCAAAAGCAAAGGAAGTCGGCGCGGACACTGTACTCATCAACAAACCTCTTGGCACATCTCAAGGAGAAACGAACGGCGTCTTTGGTACCTACATTGACATGTACGTTAATACAAAAACAGATGTCTACGATATGAAATCGAACAGATTGGTCTTGAGCGCTTCAGCAGAAACATGGATACGAGAGGGTGTGCCTTACACTGACCTTATGCAATCCTTCGTTCAAGACCTCGTAAATAAGCTGTCACATGTGGGGCTCTTTTAGAGGATGGTTGTATTGTTCGTAAGGCGAAGGGACCTATTGATAATGACGTGGCCCTCTTTGCAATCCTTATAACGAGCAGGCGGCAACCGGGGGACAAATAGGCAGAGGTGGAAAACCGGATTTCGAACGGGATCGGGACCCCCACAGGAGAATCTTTTTTTTACGGCGTTCTCATCGTACCTCGTTCCCGCCCCAGCGTATTGACTAAAATCATCGCTGCTCATTCAGGTGTTGATTCCGGAGAACGTTTTCACCTGCTCCATATGCGTAGACATTTGCTTGAAATGTGGCCTTTATTCTATAGTGTGATACACAGGAGCTCTTTCTGAATCCCGCACTGCTGAAATTTGTAAAAACTACTGTGATTATGATTGGAAATCGCAGGGGCAGAGCTGATATTAAATCCCTTCCGTAAGCCTGCCACCATTACTCACTAAAAGAAAGTGCTTTGGTTATGACAGATATTATATAATTTTACGCTTCCCTGTCTTTGACGCAAAAGTCTCCGGTAATGCATTATTTACATTATGTTAATAAAAATGGGTCTTCCGGGTTTTGTGTGGGTCGCTTTTATCTGTTTCTAATTCAGCACATGTCACGATCCTGTTTTTTTTCTGCACCCCGGTTCACAGCTCCGCGTCCCGCCAAGGCGGGATTCATGGGATGCCGGGGCTTCTGGAAAGGCAAAGATATGAGTCTCTCCCCGAACCCCGTTGAGACTAATTCTCCACTGAGTGGGGTAGGCTTTTTTGATTTTGCCTTACCCCTGCGCCGGGTAGCTCTGACGCGAGAGACACGCGTAGCAATGCTGCACAGATCATAGTTACGAGAACAAGATAAAGCAGACACGGCCGAGCCCTTTTTTAAAGGGCGAGGGTGGAGTGATGCGAGTCCTGCATATCATATGCTTACTTACTTCTTTGCTGATAAAGACGTTCGTTCTAAGGTGGGATGGAACTCCAGTCTCAGTAAGATAAAATATCTATATATATTGCTTGACAAGATATAGAATGTCTGCTATCTATGTCGCTAATACCTGCAAAGTGTAAAGTTCTTACATCAGTTCATCTGGTCGTCCACTACGTACGCTTTCGATACAACCTCCGCGTGGAACGTGCTCTTGAGCTACAGCGGCACGAACTACTACCTTAACTTGAACACGTACTATGTCCGATGCGTGCGTGGACAGTCCGTAATGATTGGATGATTTAAGTCCAATAGATACGAGTCAATTAAATGAAGGAAGAATGATCCGCCCCCGATTATTGTTAGAAGATTTAGATTTATCGGTTTGTTGGTATTCCTAAAGAAAAATTGAGAGAGCATGTAATATATGTGGAAAAGAGCATCGAAGAAATGAGAAACTTAAGAATATCTTTACAATTCGCTACGTTCATGATGTTGTTTCTCTTCGTGGCATGCACCAAACCAACTACGATTTTCTCCACTATATGGAAGGATGAGACATATCAAGTTCAGCCCAAAAAGGTCCTTGTGATCAACGCATATAAAAATCCCGCGAGCAGAAAGTTCTTCGAAGATGGGTTCGAGACGGCATTAAAGGACCTCAGGATAGATGCCGTCGTGAGTTACACCGTTACGCCTGATATGTCTGATCCAGTCTTGGACGAAAAGGTTGCTATTGTGATACAAGCAAAAGCAGTTGGCGCGGATACCGTGCTGATTAACAAACCTCTTGAAACGACACGGAAGGACATTAATATTTCCACCGGTAGTCCAATATGGAAGACATATATTAATACGCGAACAGATGTCTACGACATGAAGTCGTATAAATTGATTATGAGCGTTTCAGCGGAAAAGCGGTTACAAAAAGGGAAACCCTACACTGACCAAATACAATCCTATACTAAAGATCTCGTAAATATGATGTCTCAACACAGGCTTTTTTAGAGGAAGGTAGTTTCTCCCCAATTATGGGAACAAGCTTAAAGTTGGCTTTTCTTTCCGGCAGTCCTGATATTTGCAACCTTGATACCCTATCTGCTCACAGGGGGGATACGACCTTGGTATGGCGGGTTACTCCTTAAACCAAATTAATCCGTTTGATGGAGGTTTGCATGAGATCCAAGACTTGTAAAGTACGATTATATGTGCTTTGTATTTCCATGTAAGGGATCTCTCGTAATGTTTCTTCGTGTTTTTATATTGACTATTATTCTCACTTCATGCACCAGCCATATTGTGCCATTGCAAAATCTTTCCGAACCCTTTCCCTATTGCAGATTGCTCAATATGCCGACTCGGCCTTACCCGGCCATTGAACCAAGAGCGTACCTCGGTACCTACCTAGCCACCAACAAAGTAGAGCAAGCCATTCCAAACTGCAAAGAGGGCCTTTTTATTCAGGCTGCGGGAATCGTCAAGGGAACACCTGCGGAAAAAGCTGGGCTCAGGGACGGCGACGTCGTATTGTCACTGAACAATGTACCTACGTGTAATAATGCCGAGCACATCATATCGTCCTTTAACAAAACGATCGAACGGCAGGAGATAGGCGTTCCCCTCCCTCTTGAGATTCTCCGCAATGACAAAAAGCTTGTCCTCACGGTCACGCTGGATGAACAACCGACTCATGTTCAGCGGGAAGCGGAACACCCTGAGATCGATCGATGTCCGCAACAGACCTCGCTGATCGAGAACACCCTGCAGGCTCAAAATGTCTTGCCTTTCTATAACACCCTTGTGAATGAGCTTTATAGGAAATCCAATGTTGTACATAATCCAGGCTCGATAATCTACGAAAAAGAGTTCTATCCCTTTCAATTGAACGAGGTGACTTACCTGATGAGGCATCCTTTGGCAGCAGGAGCCGTTGCCAAGGAACTTTCACGGCGGACAAGTGCGCCCCTTGAAGAAATGAACTGGCAGATTAAAAACATTTTCAATAAAATTGCTTCTCTCCTTGATGTCGGGCCATTTTCTTCCGTCTCTCCAATCGAAGTGACATTCCCTGCCTTGCTCCGAACCATGGAGGAAACAAAGAACAGGATCGACGAAGCGCTAAGCAACTTGACACCAGAAGAAAAGATGCTCATGCAGAATGCCGCACTAAATTTGGATGACGACAAACAATGGAACACTGTTCTCGACATCTCCATGAAGATCGACCGCACAAAGCTCTTCAATGCCTTTTCTCCTTTTCTCGCCTTTTTGACCCGTGACAATCTCGAGCTCCTGAGACAAGACCTCGTCACCAGGTTCAAAGGCAGCAAGGGCCCCATCCTATTTGAAGCGCAGACGCCGATCGGCAAGGTGATCGTAGGCGGAGTAGGACCGAATGTGTATACTGAGGACGCCGCATTGATCCTCGATCTCGGAGGTGACGACCTTTACCTAAATAATGCAGGAGGGACGCGGCCCGGGATGCCAATAGCCCTGGTGATCGACTGGGGTGGAAATGACCGGTACCTAAGCAGAGAGAACTTCTCTCAGGGTGCGGGGATCCTTGGTGGCGGTTTTCTTATCGATCTTGGTGGGAACGATACATTCATCTCACTGGATGGGAGCCAAGGAGTTGGCTTCTGGGGCATAGGACTTCTGTATCATGGCGATGGTAACAGCGTGTTCAGTGCAAGGAAGTTATGCCAGGGCACAGGACAGATGGGCATCGGTCTTTTGATAAACAGAAATGGGGACGACAAATATCTCTGCTCCTATGCGGGACAAGGGCTGGGACTGTTCGGCGGAGCAGGCATACTAATCGACGAGGCCGGCAATGATCTATATCAATTGGGCGGCCTAGAACCGGATTTCCGCGACCCCACAAAAGCGACGCAAAGCCTTGGTCAGGGGTTCGGTCTGGGCATCAGGGCTGACAGGGATAAGCTCGGCGTGCCGGGAGGGATCGGCATGCTCATCGATAAAAAAGGGGACGATGTCTATATCGCTGATTATTTTGCCCAGGGTGCAGCCCATTACTACGGACTTGGCATTCTGGACGATCAGGCGGGAAATGACCAATACATTTCCGGCCGGTATTCTCAAGGCGCGGGAATCCATTCTTCGATCGGCATCCTCATCGACCGTGCGGGAAATGACTTCTACTATTCCTCGGTTGGTGCAGGCCAGGGCATGGGTCACGATTTTGGCGTCGGGTTCCTGGAGGATGACGCAGGAGACAACTATTTTTACGGGGGCTCACTAGTGCAGGGCGCATCCACAAATGGAAGTCTCGGTATACTGATAAACACGAAGAGGAAGGGTGACAATAAGGACGAAGCGCTGTTTAACGTGGAGGTGAACAGCATGGGGATCAGGATCAGCAAAGAACGTTCGAGCGATATCGCTGTTATTGAGATTGGGGTAAGGAAGGAGTAGACCTCGTCGTCTCGGGGGCCTAGTAACCCAGAGAGCCGTGTGGTGTGAAAGTTACACTACATTTTTCAACCCAGTAATCTACACCATTTTGGGCGGGCTGCCAGTAGACACTTGTAGATGAAGGTGATAAAAGCCAGCTATCCTTTGATGTCTAAACTGTAGGTTGAAATATGCGGTAGAAATTCCCAAGCATGATACCTTAATATTGCATAGGGGTGTATGCCCTGGGGTTGCAAGGTAGGTATTAACCTTTGGTCAAGGGATGTCCTCGGGGACATCCGGGACGTACGCGCGGTACCCGGCCTTAATTAACACTGTGCCCTTTTTTGTGTCCTTCTGAAGGGATGAATTGCCAGAAACAGTGGAATCTATAGAAACATCGGAAACAATCGAAGCTGATAGTAATCAATGAGTTGAAGAAAACCGAACACCCACAATGATTTAGATTATATAAGTAGTTCTATCTTTCACGGCGATAACGGGGGTTAGAATTCCTCAGCGTCTCTGCACAATTTTTTACCCATAAGACATTATTGACATAACTCGGTATCAGGCATATATTCAACTGAAAAACGTTAGCTAATCCAGATAACATATCAGAATCTTCATGCTGAAGTATAATATTGTTCCTTGAAATGCGCTCTGTGAACATTTAAATTTGCAGGTGGGTATTGGAGTGGAGGGGAGTGGCTGTTAGGGTTACTTTTATGGCTAGAAGCATTGCCGTTATAGACACAAGACAGTCTGAAATTGAGGACTATTATGTCGAAGCAATCTTTAAAAAATATCCTAACATCATCTAGGCGTGATTGGATCCTTCTAACTTTCTTATTTGCAACTGTTGCCGTGCTGGTTTTTTATCGCATTCAGGACTACGACTTCTTTTGGCACATCGCAAATGGCAAGGCAATGGTCCAGCAGGGGAGGATTATCAACGAAGAGATTTTTTCTTACACGAAACCTGGAACATTATTTTCAAACCATGAATGGCTCGCCCAGGTCATCTTTTTCATAATTTTCAACTTTACCGGGCCATTGGGAATCGTAACGTTCAAAACCCTGCTCGTGATGTTGCTAACGTTGCTACTCTTTAAAACGGCTCGCTTTTATGGAACTGATCGCCTCTGGGCCGGGTTGCTGGCGGCCTTCGTGATTTTTGAAGGGCTAATACGCTACCGGGAACGTCCGGAAATATTTTCCCTCCTGTTCATAGGCCTGTTGAGCTTCCTCCTCTCCGGCTACGTGGCTGGCAAGCTCAAGAAACAATTCCTCTACCTAATTCCGTGCATTTTGGTCTTGTGGGATTTTCTCCATGGTGCGGTGTACGGCATCGTTTTCCTTGGGTCTTATGTAACGGGAGAATCAATTAAGCATTTTCTCCGCAATTCATTGCTAAAGCGACAAGCTGCACCAACCATCAATGGTGGCAGCAGCGTCGTGACGCTTTGGACCATTACCGGCATCAGCCTCGCTGCGATGCTGATCAACCCTTATGGTCTCAGGTCATATGACATTTTTGTTGAATTCCTCCGAAAAAACCCGATGGTTATGAATACCAATGAGTTTACCCCTCCCAATTTCAAGTTTTTCCCGGCGTTTTGGGTATTGCTGGCATTGGTTTTACTCTTGTCAGTAATCTTCTCGAAGAAAACCGATATAACCCACATCTTCGTCATGATTCCATTTGCCGCATTGGCCTTGAAATACAATAGGGCCACTCCATTTTTCGGGATAGTGGCCATTCCATCACTTTCGACATACATTGCAGCAATAGCCGATAATTTTTCTGCGGCAAAATCGCTCAAGGGATTGGCGTATGCATTTGCTGCACTGTTTATCGGATATACCGTTTTTATCAAATTCTTCGCTCAGGATAATCCTTATTCGTTCGGATATAAGGTAAACGACGTATTACTGCCGGTAGGGTCAACCCGCTTCATCACCCGGTCAGGACTGCAGGGGAATATGGCCAACCCGGGCCACTTTGGCGGTTACCTGGCCTATTACCTCTACCCCGAACGGAAGATATCACTTTACAACCACCATGCCGTTTTTGGTGATTTTCCATCTATCATCTCCAATCGTTCCCTCCTTGATCAGTATGGGGTTGAGTATGTCGTACTTGATAGGGTCTGGGACAAAAGCACCAGAATCAACCTCTTCACACCCGACCAATGGAGCCTGGTTTTCTGGGATAACTTATCTATTGTATTTGTCAGAAACAACGGGATAAACGGGCCCCTTATCGCTAAGTACGGCCTCAGATATTTCACGCCGAGCGTGCTTGACGCCCTGAACAGTTACAATGCCGAACACTCCCTGCTAGATGCGTACGAGTCAAATCCCACCATTGCAGTTACCTTGGCCCGTGAGATTTCCTCCTGCATCAGATTCTACAGCAACAAGGTTCTTGCTGATTATCTTGGCTACCTAACGCTTCGGTACCAAAACGATATCAACAATGCCGAAGCGCTTGACGATATTGAAAGCGCCCTTACTTATAACGATTCCAGCGCTTACCTGTGGTACGCCGATAGCCGACTCCGATACAGGGCAGGGGACACTGCACGGGCACAATCACTCCTCAAAAGGGCCGTGTCCCTGGATAATTCCTTAGTTGTTGAAATGGAAAAGCAAAAATGGTGACGAACATCGGTTTCACTGAAAATCACTTTCAAATAACAGAAACGAGAATCACCGAGGTACTGACATGTGATCTTGATATTCATCCGAATCTGGTGCATCAATGGAGGAGGATGTATATGACAGTAGGTGACAGTGCCTTTATGGGGACGGGAAATTTAAAGCCTGAGGACGCAGAGTTGAAGCGCCTCCAGAAGGAATTGGAGGAGGTCAAGGAAGAGCGGGACATTTTAAAAAAAGCCTTGGTGTCTTTTCCAAATGGAGCTGGTAAAGCACCTGTTCATTGAAAAGCACTGGGGAGTTTATCGTCTTACACGGATGTGCAGGTATTGGGAGTCTCTCGAAGTGGTTATTATGCGTGGAGGAAGCGAAAGCCGGGCAAGCGCTGGAATGAGAACAAGCTGCTCCTGGGTCGCATTCAAGAGATCCACCAGAAGAACAGAAGGGTCTATGGAGGTCCTCGGATAACGGAAGAGCTCCATGAGGTGTCCGGCAAAACCGTCTTGACGGACTCCACAAAGGTCAAGGCCGGCTTCAAGGAACGCGGGGCCTCAGTTCAGATGGCCATTACCGCCGAACCAGGGCCGAGGGTTGCCGGACGTCCGACGATCAGAAAAAAGCTGGTTCACCTTCACGTCGGGGATGTTGAGCCGCTCCGGGACCATTTGGGAGCCATTCGGCCCCAGCGCATCGTTCATGACGGCGATACTGATTTCTCCGAATGCGCCGACAGCATCCAGTGCTGCCGCTGGCACTTGGTACATCAGCTCAAGCATTATCTCTGGCAGGATGATGTCCTGCATGAGGATCGGGGCATCTACCAGAGATCGCCTGAAAGACATCCTTTTCGGGGAGAGGAGCACTGCCCCGAGGATGTTGGGAACCTTTATCAAAGATCTGGAGGCTGTCGGCTGCACAACGTCAGCAGAACATCTCCGGAATGCACGATCCGAGACGTTTACGTACCGGACCGATAGGAACTATACTTATTCAACAACCACACCGATCGAACGGGAGATGCGTGAACTCAACCGTCGAGCTGATGTGGGCGTCCGATGGAGTGAAAGAGGCGTTGAGAACGTGCTCAAGGTTCTTTTCCACTATCGGCTGAATGAATCACAGGCCAAAACCAGAAAGAATACGGTTAAACAAGGTAACGCATTTTTGTTGCTATCAATCAGTTATTCTGCTGAGGTTAGCTATTCCCCTATTTCTTCGAAGTCCCAACTAATCCTAAACATGGTGTTCATGACTGACTTCTTCTACCCTGATTTTTCTATAGCAGGAAATCTCATAGAACGAAATATGAACAGTAGGCTGCCACGGCCCAGCAAGCAAGACATGCATTGATAATCGCCCGGCTCAGATTATTTCTTGATAGAAAGTCTAGGCCAGTCACTGACAATATCATAAAGCAGGGTATGAGACCAAGGGTGTATGTCGCTTTTGCTGTACTATATATTGGTAAAGTGATGTACATATAAAGAAGAGCGGCAATATAAACTCCTATACAGCAGACAGCAAAGATCTGAGGTCGCTTCGGCTGACTGACAAGGCTGACAATCGTTACCAGCATGCCAATGAGAAATCCGGCTGTCGGCACAAGAGAGAGCAGCGCTCCGGAGATCATGAAATCATAATTCCACGGGGGCTGCCGTCCATATACCACGATGCCGCTAAGGCTTCCGTCCAGCCAGAATGTGGAATATAGAGAGTCCCAAAAACCATGCACCGCCGAGTATATAGGAGCAGACAACGAGCGACCAAAGGAGAAAAAATCGGAGATCGTCCTGAATCCCGGATCCTGCCACCACGTAGTATACTCCCAGCTCCCGACAAAAGGTCTGCCAAGTTCTATCCAATTCCGTATGAAATACCAGCCAGCAATAGCAACAATAATCCCACTGACGAGTATTATCCTGGTAATTATATATTTATGTGAACTTTGCCTTTTATGCATGGCATATATCATCAGTATGATAGATAAAGGGATTAGCAATATGGCTGTCACTTTCGTTAAGAGAGCAAGACCCAATGCTGTACCCAACAAAATAAAATATTTTTCCGGTATGACTCCACTTTCGGCAGTAAGTATGTGAAATCCTATTACGACCGCACTTGCCGAAAGAAGACCGGCTAACGGCTCATTCCCGACCACCTGTGATATGTATAGGTTCATTGGGAGTAGCCCTGCGATGATTGTCCCCCATACCTGCAAGTCTTGTCTTTGCGGAAAGACGTATCGTGCAGAACGGTAGCCAAGTTCAACCTGCAGGATTCCGCAAAGCAAAGGAATTATCCGTAATAGTAGGTTGGATGTTGATGAGTCGAAAAGATGTGATAAAGGAACATACAAGAATGCAGAGATTATGTAATACAATGGAGACTGAAACATTTGCAAGCCCTCATTTGAGAAAGGAAACTGATGTTTAGTGAAAATATAGTCAATGTATTCAATATGATAAACAACATCCATGCCAATATAAGGAGGGACTTTAAGGATATTGTTAATCGCAAGGATCGCCCACGCTACGAGAACCATCCATCGAAAACCGGATGCGGTAGGTACGAATCTCCTAATCAGAGTTTGTTTCATGTACGATGGCGTTATGGTTAATAATGTTAAAGAAAAGACAATAAGAAAGAGAGGAAGGTAAATCGGGAAGAGGGCAACAAGAGCCTCGTCCGTACTTGAAAAATGTTCTGCTAGTGAAGAATCTTTTTTCTTGTCAGCAGGCACGGCTTGAGTCCACAAGATCTCATTCTTGCTTACTTCCCATGACGGACCGCTTAAGAGATTGAGAGCCTCACATGAGGCGAGAAGAGCTGCCGGCCCATTCTCATTAAAAACTCTGATCATAACTTCATGTATACCTGGGGAGAGAAATCCGCTCAGATTTACTACCTGAGTACCCTTCCATCGCAAAAGATCGGATTTGATTGGTGGGATTGGCTGACCATCGATATATACTTCCGAGATCCGTAAGGCACGAATGGTCATTATTGCCGGTGAAGGCACATGATCCACTAAGAAATGCGTCCTGTATGATATGCGCTCACCCGTGAATTGTGCAGATACATTAAAGGGCCGATTAATATATATCCAAGTAGCACCTTTTTCCGATAAAATAACCGGTGTATCAAAGCTTCTCGTCATGGTTAAGAAACACGCGACGACGAAGATAAATAATAAAGATAAGCGGGGCAGCGTGCCTTTTTTTAAGTATTTCATGTCCTCTCTCCATCGCTAGGATGTCAAGATGGTGGCCTCGCATAATTAGCGCCACGGATCACTCTTCCTAAATATTGTAGCGCACCCGGTACCCTGGACACAAGATAATACTTACGCAGCTGCCTTCAGTTGAAACTCGTCGAAGGCCTGCCGTGGGCTTTTAAACCCAAGTTTCTCAACATGCCAGTACGTATTGTATCGATCCATGAAGTCCGAAATTGCGATTCTGAGCTCTTCGATGTTTTGGTACTGGCGGCCATAGATAACCTGTTCTTTGAGAGTTCGATTGAATCGCTCCACAACGCCGTTGGTCTCCGGTTCCGCCACAAATGCGAAGCTCGGCGCAATACCCCAGTACTTGATCTGATTCTGAAAATGATCCGAGAGATACTGGGTGCCATTGTCCATTCGGAGCGCCAACCCTCGGGCAACATCGGCACCGACATACCAGTGAATTTTCTTCGCGGCCGTTTTCAGCCCTTAATCAGTGCCTTTCCTTTTTTCCTCTCGGTCCGGCGAAACGGCAAAAGATCGACCGGCAGGAATACTAAAACCAGGTCATATCTCTTTAATGTTTTCGTGAGAACTGTAGTGAGGGCAACAGGTCCTACGGGTCTCTGGTGGCCACTGTTCTTTCAGCAGGACGATCGTGCGTTACATTTTACACCCCTGCGCTCGTGATATATTTTTGTCTTGTACTATCGATAATCTTTTGTTAATGTTACAGAGAAAAAGTCCAACCAATAGTAAAAGAGAAGGGGTGCCATGGGCATAACAACGCAGAAAAATTACCGCGCGCTTCTCTCGGTTAACTCGCGGGTGATCGCTTTACTCGGCGCTGCATTTGCCGGGTGGGGCCTGCTCCGGTTGTTCCTTGCGGGTCTTGGTGAAGGATATAGCTAACGTAGAGGTTTTGGTGCGGGAGCCTGGGAAAGCGCGCGTCCGGAGGATTACGATGCTCTCTGCCGTTATGACTCTTCTTATCGTTTCGGCGATCCTCGTCTCTGCCGGCACGGCGGATGCCTGGAACAGGGCGGCGCCATCAGAGTACGGGAGGGTCATAATCGGGAACTATTCGAGGAGTGCCGGACTTGCCCCTGTGGTATTCGACCACTGGGTCCACCGGTCCAGATTCACCTGCAGGTTTTGTCACGTCGATATCGGTTTTGCCATGAATGCGGGTGAAACGCATATCACCGCAGCGTTGAACAGACAGGGGCTCTACTGCGGCACCTGCCATGACGGCAAAAAGTCCTTTGGCGATAAAAAGATCTTCGCGGCGTGTTCTGAGGGTGTTACAAAGGAAGAATCTTTACGATGCGAGCGGTGTCATTCGCAAGGCAAGAAGGTCAAAAAGGAAAATGAGTTCACCGCTTTCATAGAAAAGTTGCCGAAGGCCATCCTCGGAAACGGGATCGACTGGGAGCAGGCCGAAGAAAAAGGACTCATTAAGCCCGTTGATTTCCTCGAAGGCGTGTCGTTGAAACGGCCATCCATGAAAGCGCAAAAGGACTTTTCGATAGAAGTACGAGTATCCTGGATGGACAAGGTGCTTTTTTCGCATAAGAAACACGCTGTCTGGAACGGATGCGAGGTCTGCCACCCGGAGATCTTTCCCAACGTGAAGAAGGGCGCAACGAAGTATACCATGTTTCAGATAGTCAACGGTCAATACTGCGGCGTTTGCCATGACAAGGTCGCATTTCCCATACAGGATTGTGAACGTTGCCACACACAACCGGTCGAGACCGAGACGGGGAGCGGCGCTCCCCGATAAAAAACGCTGAGCGGTCATGGCTTTGTAATCGGAGATGCCCGATGCTTAAAACAATAACAGCGTCTATCATGTTCGTAACGCTTATCGTCACCGTTGTTACGGCTGACGATAAACCCTGCAATTCTTCTCTTGATGTTGAACGGTATTGGAAGGCCCATCAGCAGGATATGGCCTTCGAATGCCTCAATAAACTGATGATAGCAGACCCGGCGGATCCCAAGCTGCATTTGCTTAAGGGTGAATGTTGCCTCAGTTAGGGCAACCTGTCCTGCGCAAAAGAAACAATTCAACATCAAGTCGGTACGGAGCAAATATGTCGTCAATATATCCGATCTGTACAAAAAGAGGCCGACTATTTTTACCACGAGGCCGCTCTCCTGAATCCGTCCGTGCGCATCGAGATCGTTAAAAAATCATTTCAGGAAAATAAACAAGCTCTCGGCCAGTTCCACCTGGATGAGGCCAAAAAATGGGCAAGAAGGGCGGATTTTGAAGTAGTGGCCAATGAACATAAAAAATTCACCCGAAAATATCTCGGTGATGACGAGGTGGATAAGGAATTGCCGGAAGTTATAATCCTGAAGCCCAGAACCTAGCTTATGAATTTGAGTTAAAAAAAGGCGAACAGACCAGCTCGTGGATAGGGTGGGACGAGACGACGACGACCCATCTCCATTTTATCAAAGTCAATAATGATAAATATGAATTACGACTATAAAAACGGAGACAGGGTCTAAGTATGGGCGGGCGAACAAACGCCCAAAAAACCGGACGATCAGTTCAAAATAGTTTCCTTGAAGACACGACGGTATTAATCGTGGTTGATTAACAGGCTGTTGAAAAACTATTTTCGACCCCGTTTCCGTCATTCCCGCGCAGGCGGGAATCCAGGCTTTTCAAGATGCTACTGGATCCCCGTTTTCACGGGGATGACGAATTATGCTTCAATAGATGACTTTTTCAACAAGCTGTTAAAGACAGAGAGTAAGGGAGGAAGATGACAACTGATCATGGTGTTAGTCATTCCTGCTGCAAATGTCCTGAAGGGTGAGGGTATAATGCTCTTATGAAAAAAGTCGGGTTCATCTATGATGAAGTCTTTCTGCGCCACGAGCCGCCGGTATGGCATCCCGACTCCAAAGACCGGCTCGCGGCCATTCACGCTGTTCTCATGAGCTCCAGCCTCTGGCCGGACCTGATTCACCTGAAACCTCGCAGGGCGGGTTATGATGACATCGCCCGTGTGCATACGCGCGAGTACATCGACAAGATCCAGAATTTCGGAGCAGGAGAACTGGACCCGGATACGTTCTTGTCAGAGGGCAGCTGTGAAGCGGCGCTTCATGCAGCGGGCGCGGTCATGGAGGCGGTGGACCAGTGTCTGAAGGGAACCATCGAGCGCGCATTCTGCGCAGTACGGCCTCCCGGACACCACGCCGAGGCGAACCAGGGCATGGGGTTCTGTATCTTTAACAACGTTGCAATCGGCGCCCGGTATGCGCTGACCCAGGGTTATGAGCGCGTGTTCATCATTGACTTCGACGCCCACCACGGCAACGGAACGCAGCACATCTTCGAAGAGGACAACACGGTCTTCTATTTCAGCACGCACCAGTACCCCTACTATCCCGAGTCGGGCAAGGACATGGAGCGGGGCATCGGCAAGGGTACGGGTTTCACCTACAATATGCCGATACTGGCGGGGTCGGGCGATAAAGATTATATCTATGTTTATCAAAATATCCTTCCCAGCATTATTCGACAGGTCAATCCGGACATGATCCTCGTGTCCGCCGGCTACGACATCCATGTGAATGACCCGCACGCGAACATCCGTGTCACGCATGAAGGCATCCGCGCGATCGTCCGGAGCATCCTGCAATCCTATTCCTGCGCCTCCTGTCCGGTGATATTCGTGCTCGAGGGAGGGTACGATCTTCCCTCGCTCTGCGACTCGGTGAAGATAACCATAGAAGAGATGCTGAAGGATTAAACAGGCATCGGCGTCAATGAATTTGTTATTGTTCCCGGTTGAGGGCCGGGCCGAAAACACCCTCCCCTGAAAATGTAAGAGGTCCATTCGTGCATCTCAAGCGTGTAACACTTCATCCGGACACCTATCCCACGAGGGATTGCTATCCTTTCAATCTCCCGATTTTTCTTCACAAACATTCCGTCAGTTTCAGCACGCCGATCACCCTGTTTGTCGGTGAAAACGGTACCGGAAAATCGACCCTCCTTGAAGCGCTTGCCCGCCTGTGCGACATTTACATCTGGCGGGACAGCGACCGAAGACGGTATCAATACAACCCGTGCGAGGAAACATTCCACCAGTACTGTTCGATAGAATGGACAGCGGACCGCGTACCGGGGGCGTTTTTCGGTTCGAATATCTTTCATCACTTTGCGCAGCTGCTCGATGAGTGGGCCGCGAACGATCCCGGCCAGCTTGATTACTTCGGCGGCAAATCGCTGGTCGCCCAGTCGCATGGCCAGTCACTGATGTCGTTCTTCAAGAGCCGGTATCAGCGTAAAGGGATCTATCTGCTGGATGAGCCGGAAACAGCGCTTTCTCCGCGCAGTCAAATCGAATTGCTGGACCTGCTGATCACCGCCGGAAGGACCGGTCAGGCTCAATTCATCATTGCCACGCATTCTCCGATCCTTTTGGCATGTCCGGGTGCGGTTCTGTATAGTTTTGACGGTGACCGGATAATGAAGACTACGTATGAAGAGACGACACACTATAAATTGTATAAAAGTTTTTTAAACGACAGGAGCAAGTACGTGCCGGGGGACAAACAGTCGCGTTAACGTGAACGAACGTTCTCATCCGCTCGGTTCATTCGTTTTCAAGACCTTCGATACAAAGAATTACTCTTCTCTCTGTGGAGGGACAACGTGGCAACGAACGCTCCCTATGCGATCCGCAGAATTTTTCCGGTAATCGTCCTTCTCCTCGTTCCGCTTAACGGCAGCGTTGCATTCTTTCACCTGCTGCCGAAGGCGGCGTCGTTCATCATCACTGCAGTGATCGGACTCGTCATTGCAGGTGCGCTGATCCTTCGTCAATGCGCAGCCAATCATGCCGCGTTGCTTACGTTCCACCCTAAAATATCCATTATGAGAATTTAAACAGCATATTGACAATTAGGTCAGCAAAGGGTAATCTGTGCCTATGTTTCAAAGAGGAACCATGAGCCGCTACAAACGCTTTACTTTTTTTCTCATACTGCACCTCCTTCTTTCCACGGTGGTGGCCGTTTCGCATCACCGTGAAAATACTGCTCACGATCACGACTGTCCCATCTGTATTGCAAGCAATCATCCATTTGCAAGCGGCCTCTCAACAGCTGCCTTTGACATCCTCCCGTGTTTAACTGAAACTACAGTTGTTATTTCCGCCCCCGCTCTTACCGAAAATCACTTTGTCGATTCTTGTAGCACTCGCGGTCCCCCGGCATAACTTCTCTTCCCAGGTACTATCTGCATAAACTTCTTGAGAAATACGCACAGCATAATTCCGTCTTTATTGGTGCATCCTGTGACGAATATCTCTGTATGCTCGTGCTGTGGCGATTGAGACCCATCGATCATAGTGGATTCCTATTATGGTGTTTAATAAAGCCAGGTTTGCGGGAAGCGATCATGTTCAAGCTGGGAGAATAGAGGTTTTAATATGCCTAATAGCAAGATTCGTAAATTGCTTATACCAATATTAACCATTGTTTTCGGATTTTCTTTAGGAGTCCTGTTTAGAGGTTTCATCGGGAAAGAAGCGAGACCTCAATACCACGAGATCAGGCAAGGAGGGGGGGTCTATATAAATCCCCTGCTTGAATGCGAGCAGGCCCAAAACGAAATTGAAGATAATGAGCTGAAACCGTTTAAACAGAAGGTAAGGAATTTCGTAACCGATGACTTGAATAAAAAATGGGGAGACGAGGTCTCTGTATATTTTCGAGAACTCAATGACGGGCTTGCATTTACCATAGGCAAAACCGAGTACTTTTACCCGGCAAGCCTGTTGAAGGTGCCGGAGATGATTGCGATCCTGAAGACGGCAAGTGCAAAGCCTGGGTTGCTGTCTCAAAAAATCGTCTATAACAATCTCGAGATACAATCAGAACAGAATACCGATGTGATTGACAAATTAGTGTTTGGCAAATCATATACCGTTGAAGAATTAATGAGAAGAATGATCGAGTATTCCGATAATGCATCCGCGCTGCTTCTCGAAGAAGCAATCACTCCTCTTGTCCTGAAAAAAGTGTATGACGATCTAGGTATTCTTGAACCTGATTCTCTGAACGATCCAGGCACATACATGATGTCGGCTGAAGTATACTCCTCTTTTTTCCGCATACTCTATAACGCGTCCTATCTCAGGAGAGATATGTCCGAAAAAGCGCTGGAGTATCTCTCGAAAACATCGTACAACAGCGGTATCGTGGCCGGAGTACCTCCGCATACGAAGGTTGCGCACAAGTTCGGATTACGGAAAACACAAGACGGAATGAAGCAGCTACATGATTGCGGGATTGTTTATTATCCCAACCATCCTTACTTGTTGTGTATTATGACTTCGGGGCCCCTTCCTGAATATCTTGACAAGGCCGTCGCCGATCTTTCACAATTTATTTACAACGAAATTGATCACCAGCAGGGCATTAATTAGAGCCTGTATTTAATCATTTATATTGCTGATTATAAATATCCGCGTTTGCGACAACGGTCATTTTCACCCAGTTTTAACAGGACGACTGCTGGTATGATAAATCGTCTCAAAAAAAGTAATCACATGACGACGACACCCAAGATATCCGGTCGGCTGCGCGCGGACAGGACAACCGGACCGATGACCCGAACGGGAAGAACATCGAAGCCTATTTCGGCACCGATCCGAGTCTTTACCCGGCATGCTCACCCGTCACGCTCGGCACGGGATCGAGGTTCCCACCTTCATCGTGATTGCCGAGTACGACCAACCGTTTTTAGACGTATACAGCACAGGGCGTTAGGACAACTTTTGTTGCGCGCAGTTAAGGTGCCCACGCTTCTGCTGATCCGAATGGCCAATTGATATGGCCGACCGGATAGGCCAACAACCTTATGGCAGTCCCGATAAGTACGACCTCATATCCTATCCCCGCGAGCAGCATAAGTATCCGGGAGTCGTCTCATAATCGTTTGCCCTGCGATGAACGCCTCTATACCCAACTCCGCGGCTAACTCAATTCTGGGGATCGGCGGTTGTAATTATGTCCCAATTACAGTGAATTAATCGCGCAATCGCAGTTTCGTAGGTCGGGTAGAGCAGAGCGAAACCCGACAAAATTATCCAACCAACGTATCGAGATAGGCGCTCAGCTGCGCGCCTCCCATGCGCGTGTTCATACGTAAGATTCAACCAGTTTTCTGCAATTCTTATTCATCAAGCTCCATTGTATGATAGTAGGTGAATTCAGCAATAAGATGATTATGCAAAAAACCATCCCCGCATACCCCCGTCTGTAGCCACCCTTCCTTTTTTTATATTGACACACACCCATAAGAAAGTGTAAAAAAGAGCCTACTATTTGCACGGAGGGAACGAAAACACCTATGGCAGCTGAACCGAACAAGATCATCTACTCCATGGTAGGGGTGGGCAAATTCTACGACAAGAAGCCGGTGCTGAAGGATATCTACCTTTCCTACTTCTACGGCGCCAAGATCGGCGTGCTGGGTCTGAACGGCTCGGGCAAGAGCTCGCTTCTTCGGATCATGGCAGGTGTTGACAAGGAGCACGTAGGTGAGGCAGTGCTCTCGCCGGGCTACACCGTCGGTTTTCTCGAGCAGGAACCGAAGCTCGACCCCGCGAAGACCGTACGTCAGTCCGTTGAGGAGGGCGTGCAGGAAACGGTAAACCTGCTGAACGAGTATAACAGGATCAATGAACAATTCGCCAATCCCATGTCCGATGATGAGATGAGCAAGCTCATCGCACGCCAGGGAGAGGTGCAGGAAAAGCTCGACCATCTGAACGCCTGGGAGCTGGACAGCAGGCTTGATATGGCCATGGACGCCCTGCGCTGCCCGTCCGGCGATACGGAGGTGAAGGTGCTCTCCGGGGGCGAGAAGCGGCGGGTGGCGCTCTGCAGGCTGCTGCTCCAGAAGCCGGACATCCTTCTTCTCGACGAGCCCACGAACCATCTCGATGCCGAATCAGTTGCCTGGCTCGAGCATCATCTCCAGAAATACGAGGGCACGGTCATTGCCGTGACCCATGACCGCTACTTTCTCGATAACGTCGCCGGCTGGATCCTCGAGCTGGACCGCGGCCAGGGCATTCCGTGGAAGGGCAACTATTCCTCATGGCTCGAGCAGAAGGGCGAGCGGCTGAAGCTCGAGGAAAAGTCCGAGAGTGAGCGCCAGAAGACGCTTGCGCGCGAACTCGAGTGGATACGGATGTCACCAAAGGGCAGGCACGCAAAATCGAAGGCGCGCATCAGCTCTTACGAGGAACTGCTCGGCAAGCAGGGAGAGGCGCGCGCAAAGGACCTGGAGATCTATATCCCGCCGGGACCGCGGCTCGGTAAGGTGGTGATCGAGGCCGAGAACGTGACCAAGGCCTACGGCGACAATATCCTCGTCGAGAACATGTCCTTCATGCTGCCGCCGGGCGGCATCGTGGGGGTGATCGGGCCGAACGGCGCGGGCAAGACCACGCTCTTCCGCATGATCACGGGCCAGGAAAAGCCCGACAAAGGCACGATCAGGATCGGTGAGACCGTGAAGCTCGGGTATGTGGACCAGAGCCGGGATGTGCTCGACCCGGACAAGACTATATGGCAGGTGATCACCGGCGGCCAGGAACAGGTCCAGCTCGGCAAGCACCTGATGAACTCGCGCGCCTACGTGTCGCGTTTCAATTTCGGCGGCACGGACCAGCAGAAGAAGGTCGGCGTGCTCTCGGGCGGCGAGCGGAACCGTGTCCATCTTGCGCGGATCCTGAAGGAAGAGGCGAACGTGCTGCTGCTCGACGAGCCCACGAATGATATTGACGTGAACACCATGCGGGCGCTCGAAGAAGGGCTTGAGAACTTCGCCGGCTGCGCCGTGATCATCAGCCATGACCGCTGGTTCCTCGACAGGATCGCGACGCACATCCTTGCCTTCGAGGGAGACAGCAAGGTGGTCTTCTATGACGGGAACTACTCGGAGTATGAGGCGGACCGGAAGGCCAGACTGGGTGCGGCGGCGGACCAGCCGCACCGGATCAAGTACCGGCATTTGACAAGATGAACGAACGAATTTCAGCACAGAAGCGGAATGAAATCAGACACGGCATTGATACGTGATGCAAGGTAACCCCAAAGAATTTAAAGGAGGTGTCTTATGTCAGAATTCAAGAATGTAACCGTGATCAAAAAAGCGAACATCTATTTCGACGGCAAGGTGACCAGCAGGACCGTGGTCTTTCCCGACGGCTCCAAGAAGACTCTCGGCATTATGCTTCCCGGCGTGTACGAGTTCAGCACAACTGACAAGGAGATCATGGAGATCATTTCCGGTGAGCTTGAGGTGCTGCTGCCGGGGGTGAAGACCTGGATGCCGGTCAAGGATGGCGGGTCCTTTGCGGTGACCGCCAACTCCAAGTTCACGATGAAGGTAAAAAGGCTGAGCGATTACTGTTGTTCGTTCGTGAAGAGATAAGCCGGGAAACATCGGACAATACCCCATTCATTCCCCTCCCGTGACGGAAGGGTGCAGGGGAGCGTGAGCGGCCAGGTCATCATCGCCATCGACGAAGAAACGTTCGAGGGCCGGCTCTTTCCGCTCCATCAGAAGGGTGTCGACAAAATCGGACAAGGAGGACCTATGAAAAAGATTCTGAGTATTGTTGCCGTGCTATTCATGTTCATGACCTATGGGTGCCAGCAGCAGAAGGAGCAGAAGCAGCAGACGACCCCCCTGGCCACGCCGGGGATTTCGCCACTGCAGATCGAGCAACTGCAGGCAGCGACAAGGATGTCGCCGAAGAGTGCGCAGGCCTGGATCTCCCTGGGTGACGCACTGATGGATTCGAGGCGTTTCGGTGAAGCCGTTGAGGCCTATCAGAAGGGGCTTGAACTAGATCCCAAGAACGTGAATGCACGGGTCGACATGGGGACCTCCTATCGGGGTATTGGAAAGTTCGATAAGGCAGTTGACGAATACCGGAAGGCGCTCAAGATAGATCCTAATTTCCCGAATGCGCACCGTAACCTCGCTGTCGTATTGTCGTTTGACCTTCATGACACGGCGGCGGGCATAAAGGAGTTCAATAAATACATTGAGCTTGCGCCGAATGCGCCTGACATCGAAGCGGTCAGGCACACGGTCCGGGAACTAACGGCAGGAAAGACAGCAGGAAAATAGGACGGACATTCGATGGTGCAGTTCGTAACCCCGGGCGATGGCTGCGTCCCGCCGGATTCTCCACCATCCCCCGCAGGTCCGGTCGGAAAGCGTCTTCAATTCATTGATGTCAGGCAAGGTTCCCGGGAGCGGATAGAGCTGCGGGCCCGGACTTGGAGAGAATGAAGTCCTTGCTGATCACCGGGTACCACCCGATGCCTGAAAATCCTTTCCCCAGGGCGATAAGGTCCTGTCCTATTGAATAGTACGTGAACCTTTGTGGAGCCGTGGGCTCGATGGGAGTGGGCCTGATGTTGATAGGGGCCTGCAGAGGCATGAGCACGGAGGTGCGGTTTGTTGTTCAACGAAAAAAGCGCGGTGAAGGCGGCATGGATCGGCTGGGCCCTGCTGGCCGTGCAGCGGCGGTCATCATTGCCTCCGGGAGCAGCCGGACGTCCGTACCCGCCTACCGGGAGGGTGCGGTGTACTGGATGGCCGGCAGGACTATCTATGTTGACCCGGGTGTGGGTGGGTTCGTCTACCTGCCGCAGTCGGCGATCCTGTTTATCCCGTTTGCGCTGCTCCCTGTCGTTGCCGAAGAGGTCCTCTGGCGCTTTGTCAATATCGGGGTGTTCGCACTGGGCATCTTTCATTTCGCGGGACTTACGTCTGGCCATTCGGAGAAAAAACTGTTCCCGCTCATGACGCTGGTATGCCTTCCCTTGGCATGGAACTGCGCCCGCAACGGCCAGGCTACGCTTATCATGACAGGGCTCATGCTCCTGGCGGTCGTGGATATCGCCCGATCGCGCTGGTGGCGGGCGACGCTCTGGCTTTCGCTGGCTGTGGCCATCAAGCCGCTTGCTATCGTGCTGGTCCTGCTGGCCATGGCAATCCATCGTCCCCTGTCATGGCGCGTGCCGGCGGGCATGCTGGTGACCGCCCTGGTCCCCTTCGTGACGCAGCATCCGGCGTATGTCATGGAGCAGTACGCTGTGTTTTGGAGCAACCTCACTAAGTCAGTTCACGTGGGATCCGTTGACCTGAGGTGGACCACGCCGTTCAACGCTTTGCAGGTCGCAGGCATTGTCGTGCCGGAAAAGGTCCAGACCCTCCTGAGGGTCATCGCGGCCTTTGGGACGCTCGCGCTCTGCTACTGGTCGCGGCTGCGCTATGATGCGGCCCGCTCAGCGGTGTTTGTGTTTTCTCTCACCGTTATATACCTGATGCTGTTCAGCCCGCGGACCGAGGGTAATACCTACGCCATGCTCGGCCCGGCAATTGCCGCGTTCCTCGCCGGTGCGTTTCTCATTGAACAGCGGCCGAAGGAGGGCATTGTGCTCAGTTGCATAGCGCTTGCCATTTTGGGCAGCCGCTCAATTGAACACATGTTGACGCCGCGTGCCGGGACCAGCTGGTTGAGCCCGTTCATGGCGGTCTGCTTTGCGGTGTACCTGCTCGTGACGTTCTTCGCGGACAGGAAAGACCGGGCCGAAGAAGACCGGCCTGCCACTGCGTAGACCGGGATTCGAAAACAGCAATAAGGAACCATCACCCATTATTTTCATTCGTGATAATCAGTTTCAAAGGCTTTCCCGAGCGCTCTGTTCTTCGATCGTGCCGGTTGGTGACGCCACGTGAACCACAAAGATCATTATTGTTCTTCTAACCGATTGCGAGCGGGAGAACATCGTCCTGATGGTGAGGGCGCACGAACGTGTCGGCACAACCCTTACAACGCTGCTCCTTTTCGCACCCTCCACCACCCGATCCCGTAGGTCTGGTCATAGAGTGTCGTCAATTCATTGATGTCAGGCAGGGTCCCCGGGAGCGGCTTGTCGGGAAGGGGATGGAACTTACGCTGACCTTCATCGAAGAGGAAGTCCGTTCCAATGACCCTCCCCCAGCCGACGGCCAGAAACCGCTTCCTCGGCGCGAGCAGGTCTTGTCCGACTGAATAGTAGGTGAACCCTTTTGGGGCCGTGAGCTCGACGAGCGTCGGTCCGATGTCGATATGGGTGCCCGCAGCGCCGTGCGGAAGTGCGATCCCCTTGAGCACGTCTTTTCCATACAGGATCAGGGGGACTCCTGACCGTTCAAAAAAATCCGGATTGGCATTGATGAACTTGCGGCCGAAATGGTCGCCGGTGAAGGCGAAGAGCGGGCGGTGAAGTTTGCCTTCGGCTTTTTTCACAAAGTCGCCGAGACATTTGTCCGAGTACCACAAGTGGCCGAGCATTTTGAGACTCGTCGTGTTGTCGAAGAGGGGAGCTATATCGGGCGGCACCTGCTTCAACGGAAAGCCCTTGCCCCACACATCCACGTTATAAGGCGGGTGGTAGCTTGTCGTCATAATGATGTTGAAGCTCGGTCGGCTGTCATCCACGGTATTCATGACAAAGTCGAGCAGATATTCATCATCCACGCCCCACTCGTGGGTTGCCGCGCTTGCGCTCATATGCGGCGCTCCGTATATCTCTTCAACACCCTGGTCTTTGGCGAAATCCCCGAACCGTTGCCAGCTCAAATATCCTCCATAGAACAGCCTCGTGCGATACCCGAGGCGCTTGAACGTTTCGAACAGCGACGAAGGATAGGGTTTGCGCGCCGTGAACTGATAATTGATCTCAACATGAGAATAAGGGATGCTCGTCATGATCGCGGTGAGCGACTGCATGGTGCCGTCCGAGGCAGGCAAAAAATTCTCGAAATAAATGCCGTTCTTCGCGAGACGGGAGAGATTTTCGGTCAAACCGAGGGACGCGTATTTCCTGAGGAACGGCCAGGCATCGTAACTCTCCATGACGACCAGAAAAATATGGCGCGGAGGCACGGTCTTCGGCCCCTTCGCGTGCTTTACCAGATATGCATCAAGATTGTCATAGACCTCATGATTATTGAACAGTTCCTGCGCCGCCTTCCTCACGTTGCGGTCGGGTATATATGACTCCAATCCCGCGAGGCCAGTCTGAAGAACATGGTCCTGAAATGCAAAGAGCAGGGAAAAATAAGGGTTCACAACCGATTTGTTCAGGAAGGAATCCTGCGTGATGCCTGCGTCCTTGCGCTGCGCGGGCCTGCGGCCGAGCGAACCGCGCGCTGCGACGACGAGCAGCGAAAGGACAAACAGGGCGATCGCGGCCCGGGATAGCAGGGTAAAACGCCGGGTTGCAAGCACGTCCGGAGAAATGAAGCGTCTCTTGAGGATGTACGTTCGTACCAGGAGCGCAAGGGCCGATATACAGCCGATAATCACCAGAACAGGGATGGGGTGGTAATCCGCCCAGATCGTCTGCATGATCGCCTTTGTATCGTCATAGTACAGGTTAAAGATAACGTAGTTGAACTGCTCGTTGTATTCCTTGAAGTAGACGAAGGTGAAGACCCAGGCGATGGAGGTCAGGAGTACGAAAAGGAAACCAAATGCTGTGCGGATGCGGTCAGCGACGCGGTCGATGTTCGCGAAGCCTGCTGCGATGCTTGCCAGGAACGGGACCAGGGTCCACCAGGTGGAGACCATGGAGTCGTAGCGCAGCCCGTTCAGGGCGGTCATGAGCACGTCAGCGAGGCCGGTGGCCGGTTCTATCTTGCTCCGGAAAAAGAGGATGAAAGAGATGCGAAAGAAGGACAGGTAAAGCATGAAGAAAAGCCACTGCTTTACGTCTTGCCTAAAATTGAGGAGAAAGCGGTTGAAGCCTTTCATTACGGCATCACCATCACGTTACTCGATCTTCGACAGGATCACAGATTAACAGGATTGAGGCACTGATTAAAAGAAGAAATTTTGTATGTGTCGTCATTCCCGTGCAAACGGGAATCCAGATTTTCTGACATATGCCTGACCCTGGATACCCGCTTTCGCGGGTATGACGAATCGTTACGCGATCATCCTTTGCGGTAGAAAATGGTATATCCTGATTTTACGATATCTGCGCCAGCTCGTTCAGCTGCTGGTCGAACTCTTTCGCTTTTTCGTCGTGTTCGGTGGTGACGGTCTGGAGCTCTGCGAAGCGCGCGTCGATCCGCGCCTTGTTGTCGCGGAGGGACTGGGACAAACGCTTGATGGACAGCGCCTCGCCCTTGACCGATACTTCAAGGAGTCTTTGCGTGTCCTGCTCCACGTCGAATTCGAGCTTCGTGATCTCTTCTTCGAGGTCGGCGATCTTCTTTTTGAGCGCGCTCAGGCTCCGTGATTTATCAGAGAGTATGGCGGCGCGGATCTTTTTTGAGTCTTTTCTGTTGACGTTCTTATCAACGTCCTGCTTCTTGCCCTTCTTGATGCGCACCCCGCCCTCGTCGCTCCATCCCACACGCTCGAGGAAGTCGAAGTACGTTCCTTCGAAGACCGAGACGGTATCGTTATCGTAGACGATCAGTTTGGTGGCCACTGCCTCCAGGATCAGCTCGCTGTGGGTCACGATGATGACCGCCCCGTCAAAGGCATCGATGGCCTCGATCAGCGAGTCGATGGATTCCATGTCCAGGTGGTTCGTGGGCTCGTCGAGGAGCAGCAGGTTGGCCGGCGAGACGAGCAGTTTGCCGAGCAGCACCCGGCTCTTCTCCCCGCCGGAAAGAACGCTCACCTTCTTGAGCGCGTTGTCTCCCTCGAACATCATGAGCCCGCAGATCGCGCGGGATTCGCCCTGGCTGTAGTCCGGGTGCGCGTCCATGATCTCCTGGAGCGCGGTCTTGTCGGGGCGCAGGCGGTTGATATTGGTCTGTCCGAAGTAGGCGATCTTTGTATTGGGGTGCAGCTTGATATCTCCGCCCGTGGGAGACATTTCCCGCGCCAGCAGGTTCAGCAGCGTGGTCTTGCCCTTGCCGTTCTTTCCGATCACGGCAATGCGGTCCTTCTTGCCCACGGCGAATGAGAGCCCGTCGATCAGCATCGGGCCGTCCTTGTCGAATCCAAAGGACAGGTCATCCACGGTCATCAGCCATTTCGCTTCAAAAGGCGCGGACCGGAACTTGAAGTCGAGGTTTTTGATCTCTTCGAGCTTGCCGAGCGTCTCGTGCCGTGCAAGCGCCTTGATGCGCGACTGGACCGCGCTGGCCTTGGTTGCCTGCGCGCGGAACCGGTTAATGAACTGCTCAACCTCTTTGCGTTTCTTTTCGTCGTTCTGGCGCGTCTTCTCGTAGATCTCCTCCTCCAGCAGGATCTGGTCATAGAGCTTCTGCGTGCCTCCGGAGACCTTCCGCATCTTGCAGCGGTGGATGATCATGGTGTGGGTGGTGACGCTGTCCATGAAATCGCGGTCATGGGTGATGATAATGAGCTCGTTTCTCCATGCGCGAAGAAACTGCGTGATCCAGCGGACCGAGACGATGTCGAGATAATTCGTGGGCTCATCGAGGAGCAGGAGGTTGGGCTCCGAAACGAGCACCTTGGAGAGGTTCAAACGCACCTGGTAACCGCCCGACAGGGAGGAGGGCGGACGTTCGAAGTCATCGTTGGAGAAGCCGAGTCCATGGAGGATGGCCTCGGCCTTGTACGATTCATCGATGTGGTCTTCGTTCTTCGGAAGGGCCAGGCAGGCTTCCTTGAGCACCGTGTCTTCAGTGAAATGGATGTGCTGGGACAAATGGCCGATGGTATATCCCGACGGCGTGGTGATCGTGCCGGAGTCCTGGTGCTCTTCGCCGAGGATCATGCGGAAGAGCGTGGACTTTCCGTGGCCGTTCCTGCCCACGAGCCCGACGCGCTCGCGCGGGTTGACCGTGAAGCTGACGCCGTCGAAGAGCAGCTGTTTGCCGTAGGATTTTTCTATGTTCGTGACCTGAAGCATTCGTTTTCCTTATTGATTGATGAATAATGAGGCTGCTAAAACAACTTGGCATAATAACGCGGGAGGGAAGAGATGGCAAATGATTTTTTCAGGTTTCCGAAAGATGAACGTGGCAGGATGGGGGGTTACGAAGCAGATCATGTCATGGTATCCAGCACCTTTGGCGATGACCAAAAGGCACGGCGTGGTACGGAACACGGGAGAAGTTCACGGCATACCGGAAGATCATTTGTTTGCTCCCTTGTTTTGGGCAGGTGTGAAATCGCTTGTTCAAGCTCAACCTTGGTTAATTTAAAAATGCACCGTCAATGTTGCTGTATTAGACGTGATCCCCGAAAAAGTTGCAGTAATATTGGTCGTACCAGTATTGATAAAAGAATGTAGCTGGCCTTGAAAACCCGGTGCATTGCTGATAGTTGCAACATTCGGATCCGAAGAATCCAGGTCACTGATGTTGTCAGGTTCTGTGTGCTGCTGTCCGAAAAGTGTCCGATTGCTGTGAACTGCTGATTAAAATTCCTGAATAAGTGGAATATACTGGCAGTGGCTGGACGTTACTGCGATCGATGTCAAGTACGGCCGGCTGTTACGGTGAGCGTTGTTGATACCTGAAATCCGTCCCGAAGTAGCTGTGATGTGGTCGAGCCGGCGAGCGACAGACGTGGCCAGTCCCTTCGAGCCCGATGTATTGCTGATGGTAGCGACACTGGCATTCGAAGAGTTCCAGGTCACTAAGGAAGAGATATCCTGGGTAGTGTTGTCCGATAACGTTGCCATAGCGATGAACTGCAGGGTTGTTCCGAGTACGATGCTGGGATTTACCGGAGTCACGGTGATCGAAGTGATGACTGCCGGGGTTACCGTAAGTGTTGCCGGTGGGCTTGACGTAATGCTCGAAAATGTACGCCAGGATCGTTGTTGTGCCTTCGCTAACGGCTGTGGCCAATCCTTGAGATCCTGCTGCATTACTGATCGTGGCTATTCCTGTGGTTGATGAGGATCCATGTTGCAACTGTTGTCAAGATTTGTAGTAGTCGTGTCTGCAAATGTACCCGTTGCCGTGAACTGCTGGGTCGTGCCCTTGGCGATACTCGCACTGGGCGGTGATACAGCAATTGATGTCAGAGGAGAGACTTGAATGCAGTAGACCCAGAGTTGCCGTCATAAGCAGCTGTCAGTGATTGTAGCTGTCCCGGCATGACCGCAGTGGTAAGTCCCTTTGAAGCCCGCGATATCGCTCACAGTCAGCCACTGTCGGGTCCGATGAGGTCCAGGTCGCAAACGCGGTCAAGTTTTGCTGGGTGCTGTTGTCCGTAAGGGTTCCGGTGGCTATAAACTGCAAGCTCGTAGTGGGAGCGATGCTCGGCGGGGCAGGGGGCGCCACGTTCATTGATGCAACATGCAGCGTGGTAAGTGTCGTTGATCCCGTTATGCCACTCGAAGTCGCAGTAATGACGGTAGAGCCCGTGGTCGAAGTTGCAGTTACAAGCCCCTGTGAACCAGAAATATTGCTGATGTCAGCTATCGCTGTATCAGATGAGGCCCAGGTCACCGATGTTGTGATATTCCGGCTGCTGTTGTTCGAATAAGTCCCGATTGCCGTGAGCTGTGTGGTCGTCCTGGGGGCGATGCCGGATCGGCCGGAGTAACGGCTATCGATGTCAGAGTAGCAGGCGGGGGTGATATTTCGTCATTTACCTTGCATGATGCAAGAAGAGTTATGAACAAGAAGATAAGTATTGCAAAGCTGGATCCCTTCTTCATGATATTCTCCTCATCCGTGCCACGGATTTGAAAGGAATATTCCAAGAGCTCCAGACCGGTTCACCTGCCAATAACTAACGTATTAGCCGGAAGTATAAGTAACATTATAGCACGAATTATGTTGTGCGGTCTTCCGTCCGGTCTTAAGACGTTGTTTTGGGATGATAGGTCATGTTCATGTATCGATCACCCCCGGCAAGCTCCCGGAGCATTTGAGCAAGCCGTTTTTGGCGCGTCTGTTCGAGCTTTGCACGGGTGATCCAGCCAAGATAATCATTTCGCTGGTACGGTGGACGATTGCGATAGGCTTCCATGACGTTGTTCTCGAGAAGCGCGGTCCTGATAAATCGGGGCATTTTGTGGCGAGGTCTCTTCAGGCGGGAGTTCTTTTTTTCAAGCATGCTATTCTCTGTATGAGCTTTCCGCTTTTGCATGGGTTACGGTTTCGGATATTGGGCAAATTCCAGAAGTATTCCGTCGGGACCATAAAAATACACCAGCTTCTTGCCGGTTTTTTCCCACACCTGGATGTTGCTCCTGAATTCGACCCCTTTTGCCTTAAGGCGATCAACCTCTGCTTCAATATCATCGACTGCAAACGCGATATGACGGAACCCGAGCTGATTGGCCTTGCTCAATTCCGGGTCCCTTCCTCCAGTTGGAGAAAAATACTGGATCAGTTCGATATTGGTAGTGGACCCGGGCAGGGAAAGACCAACGAATTCCGCGTTGATATTGGGAAGACCGGTAACAAGCGTGAATTGCTCTCCTGAAAGACGCGAGGAGATCACTTCCGTGAAACCAAGTTGCACAAAAAAGGTTTTCGCCTTCTGAAGATCGCTGACGACGATGTTGATGTGGTCTAATGTCTTGATCATGTACTTTTCTCCATACACAGAACAGGGTAGCGATGATTTTTTCGATTGTAACGGAATGAAGATGTTTCTTCAAGATATTTATGAGATTTGCGGGATTAAATAAACGAACCTGTCAGGCCACCCGGGGCAAGGCTTACTCGGTTATCCTCTCCGGCGCCGGTCAACAAAAAAGGGCAGCCACAGGAGACGCGGGTAAGGTTTTGGAGGCATGCTACAAGGTTTCTTTACATAATCCATGGGTGAATACCGCCTCGGAGTGGGTGCTGATGTACGATCTGGTTCAGTATCCCGTGTCATCGGGTATGTTCTTGCAATAAGAGCAAATGGGCAGCATCCCGCTCAGTGTTTTGATCCTGGAAAGCGCGTCCAAATGATCAAAAATAAGCCGTTCCCGTTCCTCCTCGGCGCGCTTGCGCTCGGTGACATCGAGCAGTATTATCCAATATGCTGAGGTACTCTCACAGCTTTTGACGAAGTTCGGTCTCGGGTATTTTCTCTACATTATACATTGCCATCTCCCGGTATCGACGCATCGACCGGCGCATGGTCGCCGAAGGGGCGATCATCAGGTTTCGGTTTTTTTATCTTCCGTGTCCCCTCGTACAGCTCGTACTCAAGCAGCCGGCACTCGATCCCGCTGTTAAAAAATTGAAAGGTCCTCTTCGGCTTCAGGCTCACCTTCCTGGCGAGATGTGGGCTTCCCGTGAACACGTAACCGGAAAATCCTCTGCATTTCTGTTTGAGATAGTCGCCGATGTCCTTGTACGTGGCTTCGAGCTTTTGGATCTCGCCCATCCGCTCGCCGTACTCGGGATTCATTACTATAATACCGCTGTTCCCGGGCAGGGGAGTGTCGGAGAAATTGCAGACGCTGAAGTCGATATGGCGCTCGACGCCCGCGGTGGTCGCATTCTTCCGCGCTGCTTCAACGGCATGGGGGCTGATGTCCGTTGCGATGATCTTCCCGGACAGGTCTTTTTTGGCACACTGCCGCGCCTTCTCCCGCAATTCGCTCCAGAGCTCTTCGTTGAAGCCCTTAAGGTGCATGAACCCGAAGTTGTTCCTGAGGAGCCCCGGCGCGCGGTCCAGGCCGATGAGCGCCGCCTCAATGGCGAGCGTGCCGCTGCCGCACATGGGGTTGATAAAGTTGCCCGCATTGTTCCAACCAGTGGCAAGCACGACAGCGGCGGCAAGCGTTTCCTGCATGGGCGCGCCCAACGGGATCTTGCGGTAGCCGCGACGCGAGAGCGGCTCTCCCGAGGTGTCGAGATACACCGCGCCGTGGTCGTCCTTCCAGTAGAGATGCACCACGGAATGGTCGCGTTCAGGGCCGGAGTCGGGCCGTTTCCCGCGTTTTTCTTTTATGCGGTCGACAATGGCATCCTTGCATTTCAAGCTCGCGAAGCGGGAGTCCTTGATCGTAGGGTTCTCAACACTCGAGGTGATACAGAGATATCCGTCCTCGGGGATGTGCTGCTCCCAGGCGATGTCATGCACGGCATGATAGAGCCCGTCGGCGTCTCTGGCCGCGAATTCCTTGAGGGTGAACAGCACGCGGTGGCCCGTGCGAAGATGAAGATTCAAAAGCATGGCATCATCGAGGCTGCCCTCGGTCTCAACACCTGCTATGTTCTCGGACAACACCGGGAAGTTCTTATTGATCAGTTCCTGCTTCAGAAAGGGGGGTATGCCTTTGGGGCAGGTGATGAGGATCTTGGATTTGAGCATTTCGAGGGGGGAAATCATCGTCGCGAAGGCACTGACAAAAAATGTTAAATCGAAGGATGAGGGATGAGAATGCGCTTAAAGCATATATCCACCCTCATCCTTCGTTTTACCATCTCCGCGTTTCAGCACTTCCGTGCTGAATGATAAATATTTATTACTGGTTTGCCGACGCCATCAGGCGCTCTTTGTCCTTAAAGAGCATATCGCACTTGTTCAGATAAAGTTTCCGCACGATGCCCTTGCCAAAGGTACTATGGAGTACGATATCACCTATCCGATATTTCCCGGACATGTCGTATGCGCGTTCCTTCCCTTTTGTCTCGGACAGGCTGGTCTCCCACAAGGTTTCGGCTGTTTTCACCGCATCTACCTTCTTTTTTGCAATACGGGGCTTTTTGACGTCTGCGGGGTCCCTGAACTTGTGCACACTGCTGCAGGTCTTGCATTTTACCTTGACGATGGTCTCATCGGTCACGGCCACGATCGCATGGTCAAGGTTCAACTTGCACTTGGTGCAGTACGAAGCAATATTCTCACCCGCCTTAAATTTTTCGAGCATAGTGTTCTCCTTTTCATTGATTGGAATGATGTACCTGCAGCAAACTGCGGATTGTTTGTCGAGAAGGGGTTGATCCGGAGGACACGTCTGAACCAGACGTCTTCTCAACAGATAAACAGTATACACCTTTTCGTCATAAAAAGCGCCATCTCATTTTGAGATAGAGGAGCTTCGTCGGTTTTCCGAACCCGGACAAGATTGAAACCCTCATCCGTTGCACTGGCTTAGCATGTTCATTGGATGGGTGGACGCAGGGACGTTTTTGTTCTCGCGCCACGACCAGAATTTTTTAGTCTTGAAATACGTTTTTTATTCTGATAGTATGAACACGTTCAGGAGGTTCTTTGCAAAGGGCAGACCTTACAACCAGAGCAGTCGCAGGACTTGTCGATCTTCTGCTTGTCATCGGATTGGCAAGACTGCCGGATGTCATTGGTTTTTTATCCGCGGCAGGATATATCCTCATTCGCGATGGGCTGTTTGATCGCCGCAGCATAGGGAAAAAGCTCATCGGGCTTCGGGTGATCTCATTGGAAGAGTCCGTGCCGTCGGCGACCTACCGGGACTCGATCATCAGGAATGTCCCGATCGTCCTGGCTTATTTTCTCTTTTTGATACCCTACGCGGGCTGGATACTTTGCCCGCTCGTCCTCGGCATGGAAGGCCTTACCGCCCTCGGTGACAGGGCGGGGATGCGGACCGGAGACCTGCTGGCGAGGACGCAGGTCGTTCTGGATGCGCCGGTCAAGGAAGAGAAAAAGCCCGCGCAGGATCAGCAGCCCGATGTCGCACCAACAGGAACGGACGGTCCTCTCGACACGCAGCAATAAGTATTCACGTTCGGGTAAGGGATAAGGCACGAAATCTTGTAGGGTCTGTCCACGGCGTGACCCGTGACTGTTTTTCGGTTGATGTCGTTTGTCCAGTCGGGTTTTCTCTCATCGAAAGGAGTTTCTGAAAACAATGTTTATCAACACTATCATGGGCTGGTTCTCGAACGACATGGCGATCGATCTGGGCACGGCCAACACCCTGGTCTACGTGAAGGGGAAGGGGATCATCTGCAACGAGCCGTCTGTCGTTGCCATTTCCGTAAAATCCGGCAAGGTACTCGCCGTGGGTGCGGAGGCCAAGCGGATGCTCGGCCGCACACCGGGCGATATCAAGACGATCCGGCCGATCAAGGACGGCGTTATTTCCGATTTCGACATCACCGGCGAGATGCTGAAGTACTTCATCCGCAAGGTGCACAACCGCAAATCGTTCATGCGGCCCCGCATCGTCATCGGCGTTCCCTCGGGGATCACGCAGGTGGAACAGCGAGCGGTCAAGGACGCCGCCATCACCTCAGGCGGACGGGATGTCTTCCTCATCGAAGAGCCCGTGGCCGCGGCCATCGGGACGGGGCTGCCCATCTCGGAGCCCTCGGGCAACATGATCGTCGACATTGGCGGCGGAACCACCGACATCGCCGTCATCTCCATGGATGGCGTGGTCTACAGCAAGGCCATCCGCGTGGGTGGCGACAAGATGGACGAGGCGATCATCAACTATATCAAGCGCAAGTACAACCTGCTGATAGGCGAGATGATGGCCGAGATGATCAAGCTCGAACTCGGTTCGGCGTACAAGACGGACAACGAACGGCATACGATGGAGATCAAGGGCCGCGACCTGGTCTCCGGCATCCCCAAGACGCTCGTCCTCGACGACGATGAAGTGCGCGAGTCGCTTGCGGAAACGGTCAGCCAAATCCTGAACGGCATCAAGCTGGCGCTCGAGAACACGCCGCCGGAGCTCTCGGCAGATATCGTGGACAAGGGCATCGTGCTGGCAGGCGGAGGGGCGCTGCTGAAAGGGCTTGACGTGTTCCTGCGCGAGGAGACCTCGCTTCCCATTATCATCGCCGAAAACCCGCTTACCTGCGTTGCGCTTGGGGCCGGCATGGTCCTCGATGATGAGGAAATCCTGAAAAAGGTTATTATGTAATCCCCGGTGAGAGACCGAAGTGGAAACGACGTGGCGGCGCGCAGCCCTGTCGTTTCTGCACGAGCATGCCGGACGAACATGAGGTAAACTCGTTAGAGCTCGACGACAATGTTGATTCATCCTCATTCATTAATGTAATGGAAATTATTGCCATGGTGCCCATGGGAACGCTCGGGACGGGCTCTCACGGGGTAAACGGAAAGCGGCTGAAGCGGATGCCCGGGTTTATTGCGAAACACAAAAAATTTCTGTCCATTTTTTCCCTCTTTATCCTTCTCTTCTGGCTGGTCACTATCCAGGTAAAGAACGGGCGGTTCACGTTCATGGAAAAGCCGGTACTGGCCATCTCGGGTTTTTTCGAACGTGTTATAAGCTGGCCCTTTAACACCGTGGTGTCCATCGGAAAGGGGTACGTTCTTCTCGTCAATACCGAGAAGGAGAACCAGCGGCTCCGAACCGAGAATGAAAAGCTGCTGCTCGAGAACGCGGTCATGAACGAGCTGCAGCTCGAAAATGAACGGCTGCGGGATGCGCTGGATTTTAAACGGTTCTATCCACCTGAGGAAGTCATGGCCCAGGTGATCGGCAAGGAATCTTCACCGGCTTCCAGCACCATTACACTTAACAAGGGTGCGGACCAGGGCATCCGGAAAGACATGGCCGTGATCACCTCGCAGGGGGTGGTTGGGAAGGTAAATGCCGTGCTTCCCGGCACGTCGAAGACCCTTCTCCTCACCGACCCCGGTTGCACGCTTGCGGTTCGCGTCATGCGGAACCGCGAGGAAGGGCTGCTCGAGGGTAAGCTCGTTAATTGCGCCCTCAAATACGTCTCCTACTACGCCGATATCCAGGTAGGCGATCTGCTTGTCACATCGGGCCTCGACGGCATCTATCCGAAAGGTCTCGCTGTGGCACGGGTTGTCAACGTATCGAAACATGAGGCTCGGGCATTTCAGACCGTGTTGGCGGAGCCCGTGGTCCGCTTCTCCCGCCTGGAAGAGGCACTGGTTCTCGTAAAATGAAATCCTTCGTGTATTTCACCATCCTTCTTCTGATCATTCCTGTTCAGGCAAGCCTGCTCGCCCCCCTGTCGCTCGGCGGGATAAAGCCTGACCTTGCCCTGGCACTGCTCTATGTCATCGGGTTGCTGACCGGCCCCGTGGAGGCCGCCCTTGCGGGCATGGCTATCGGGCTGGTACAGGATATCGGTTCAGCAAGCTTCATCGGTTTTTCCGGCTTGACCCGGGGACTGATCGGTTTTTCCGCGGGATTGCTCGGCAGAAGAGTGCTCGATCTTACCAGCCGGTCGAACAGCATCTTCCTGGCGGCTTTCAGCCTGCTGGAAGGGATCGTCATCGCGTTCTTTCTGCAGATGTTCTACGGATCGGTCCCGTTCCTCAGCCTGACAGCAGGTCGCATCCTGCCCCAGGCGCTCTACACGGGCGTGCTGGGCGCGATGTTGCTGAAGCTCATCGTCAGAAAGGACGTCATGTCTGTTCTGGTGAGACGGGACGTTCAAAAGGAGTTATAGATGGATCAACAGCAGGAAAGCATATCCGGCATCCTGCGGAGGCTTCCGCTCCTGGCGGCCTTCATCATCCTTCTTGCCGTGCTCCTCTTTATCCGCCTCTGGTATCTTCAGGCGATCAAGGGAGAGTATTACCATGAACAGGCGGAGAACAACCGCATACGACCCGTGAAACTCAGGCCGCCGCGGGGCATCATCTACGACCGCAGCGGCAGGCCGCTTGTCGAGAACGAGCTCGTGTTCGACGTGTCGCTGATCCCGGAAGACGCCCCGGACCTTAACGCCACGATCGAGAAGTTGTCCGCAATCGTCAAGATCTCTCCGGATTCCATCCGCAAAGCGCTTGAAGACGCGACCGATGTAAGGACAACGTATGATCCCGTGAAGATCCAGGAAGAGGCGCCCTGGGACGAGGTGGCCAGGGTCGAGGCCCATCTGGATGACCTGCCCGGGGCGATCATCGAGCCCGAGCATCGCAGGCATTATCCTTATGCAGGATTGGCTGCTCACCAGTTCGGCTATATCGGCAAGGTATCGCAGTCCCAGCACAAGAAAGATCAGACAGATCTCGGTATTTTGACGGGCCAGGGGGGGCTGGAAAAGGTCTATGATAAGCTGCTGCGCGGAGTTGCGGGCAAGCGCATGATCCAGGTGAACGCCGCGGGCAGGAAGGTGAAGGACCTCGGTATCGAGGAGCCAAGACCCGGCACGGACATTTACCTCACCATCGACCTCGATGCGCAGAAAGCGGCCGAAGAAGGGCTCGGCAGCCGGGCAGGGGCCGTCGTGGCGATGGACCCGGACACCGGGGAGATCCTTGCGCTCGCAAGCCACCCTGCGTACGATCCGAACATCTTTCCCCGGGGGATTTCGCCAAAGGACTGGGTGCAGCTCATGAAAGACCCGAAGCACCCGATGTACAACCGTGCGATCCAGAGCGTGTATCCGCCCGGTTCCACGTTCAAGATCATCGTGGCGCTGGCCGGTCTGGATTCCGGCGTGATCAAGCTTGATGATACCGTAAATTGCAAGGGGTTCCTGACGAGCGGCAGGCACTCCTACCGGTGCTGGAAAAAAGGCGGTCATGGTCCGGTTTCGTTTCACCAGGCCCTCGTCGAGTCATGCGATGTCTACTTCTATACCATGGGAGATCGCATCGGCTGGGACCGCGTAGCCGAGTACGCGCGGAAACTCGGATATGGGAGTCTGACCGGCATCCTCCTGCCTGACGAGAAACCGGGGCTTATTCCAACGACAGCGTGGAAGAAGAAACGGACCGGAGAAACCTGGTATCCGGGAGACACGTATATTAACTCCATCGGCCAGGGCTTCGTCCTCGTCAGCCCGATCCAGGCCTGTCAGATGATCAGTGTGGTTGCGAACGGCGGACATTTTCACCCCCCCCTGTTGCTTAAGCAGACCAGGAACCGGGAGACCGGGGAAGTGCGCATGTTTTCCCCTGAACACACGAGATCGATCACGCTTGATTCCAGGGCGCTCGAGGAAGTGCGGAATGCGCTGGTCGGCGTGGTCAACGAACCGGGCGGCACCGCCCACGGGGCTGCTACCCCGCTCGCCATGGTCGCCGGCAAGACAGGCACGGCCCAGGTAATTGCGCAGAAAGTGGCCGGACGAAAACTTTCGGAAGAGACGAATGACCACGCGTGGTTCGTTGCCTACGCGCCGGTCGATCACCCGAAGATAGCCGTTGCCGTGCTCGTGGAGCACGGCGGGCATGGTGGAAGCGCCGCAGCTCCTGTAGCAAAAAAAGTCATTGAGGAGTACCTGAAAAATGTTGAGCCAAAGACGGTTCGATAATCTGCCGTGGGGAATGGTGTTCCTTGTGTTTACCATTTCACTTATTGGCATCGCGGCGGTGTACAGCGCGACATACACGTCGAGGGGCCCATCATCCCTGTTCACCAAACAACTCGTATGGGTCTCCATCGGCTTGATCGTCATGTTCCTTGCACTGATCCCCGACTATCACACGGTGGGTCGATATGCCTACGTGCTCTATGCGCTCTCACTTGTGCTCCTGTTCCTCGTCATGGTCATGGGCAAGACCGGCATGGGAGCGCAGCGCTGGCTCGCCATAGGCCCCTTCGCGTTCCAGCCCTCGGAGCTCGCCAAGCTCTCGCTTACGCTCGCCCTTGCACGGTACTTTGCCGAGGACCCGAAACAGGGCAACTATGAGCTCAAGGACCTGGCCGTTCCGGCGGTCATGGTCCTGGTCCCGCTCATGCTCGTGCTCAAGCAGCCGGACCTGGGGACCGCGATCATGCTGTTCCTGACGTCGTCCATCATCGTTATGCTCGCCGGCATCCGTCTACGGTCAGTCATGACCGTGTTTCTCATCGGGGCGACGATCGCATCCCTGGTTTTCCTGGTGTCGCCGGTGCGCCACAAGATCTGGAGTTCGCTCAAGCCTTACCAGCAGAACCGGATCAAGGCGTTCATCGACCCGGGCTCGGACCCGCTCGGGAGCGGTTATCACGCGAACCAGTCCAAGATCTCCGTGGGTTCGGGCCAGATCACGGGCAGGGGTTACCGGAAGGGCACGCAGAGCCAGATGGCGTTCCTGCCGGAGCGCCATACGGACTTCATCTTTGCCGTAATCGCGGAGGAGACCGGATTGGTCGGCAGCAGTGTCCTGTTATTCCTCTATTTGATCCTGCTGCTCATTGGCGTGGACACGGCCAAGAATGCCAAAGACCGGCTCGGCGTGCTCATGGCCGGCGGCATCGTCTCCATGCTCTCGCTCTATGTGTTCATCAACATCGGCATGTCCGTAGGCATCGTGCCCGTCGTGGGTGTGCCGCTTCCCCTCGTGAGCTACGGCGGGACCTCCATTATCGCGACCTTCCTCTCGCTCGGAATTCTCTTGAATATACAGTCACGGCGGTTTATGTTGTTCTACTAGAACACCGCAGAGCGCAGAGGGCATAGGGCATAGCGTGAAAATATGCGTCATGCCGCCTATCCCTATGCGCTATGCTCCATGCCCCATGCGATACTGTATTTCCGAGGTATTATTGTGCTCGAAGACTTTCTCCCGCTGGTCGCCAAGCCCGCACGGTACATCAACACCGAGATCAATGCGGTCCACAAAGACCTGGCACAGGTCAAGACAAGGGTCTGTCTCTTCTTTCCCGACACCTACGAGGTCGGCATGTCGCACCTCGGCATCCGGATCCTCTATCACATCCTGAACAGCAGGCCGGACACGGCATGCGAACGGGTCTTTTCTCCCTGGCCGGACTACGAGGACAGGCTCCGCGCATCGGGAAGGCCGCTCACGAGCCTGGAATCCAATCTGCCGCTTGCGGAATTCGACATCATCGGGATCACCCTCCAGTACGAACTCTCATACTCCAACATTTTGACGGGTCTGGAGCTTGCAAAGATCCCCCTACGCTCCGAGGACCGCACTGACAGCCACCCGCTCATTATCGCCGGCGGCCCCTGCTCCGTGAACCCGGAGCCGCTATCCGATTTTATCGATGTCTTTTTCATCGGCGAGGCAGAGGAGGCTATTCACGAGATCGTACTGCTCCGGCAGGAACATCGGGGCAAACGGGAATTTCTCAATGCCGTCTCGAAACTAGGAGGTTTTTACGTTCCCTCGCTCGGAAAGGCCACGGTACGCAGGCGATATCTGAAAGACATCGAAACAGCGCCCTATCCCGACAAACCCCTCGTGCCGCTCATGAAACCGATCCATGACCGCGTGACCGTCGAGGTCGCGCGCGGCTGCATCCGCGGCTGCCGGTTCTGCCAGGCCGGGATCATCTATCGGCCCTACCGGGAGCGGAGCCCGGAAACGGTGAAAGGGCTGCTCGACGGGTCGCTCTCCTGCACCGGGTATGATGAACTTTCGCTCGCCTCGCTGAGCTCAGGCGACTACTCGGAGATCCAGCCGCTCATCATCGAGCTGATGGATAAGTACCGAGACAGCCGCATTTCAGTCTCGCTCCCGTCGCTCCGCGTGGGCACGCTCACGCCGGAGATGATCAGGGCCATTGCCGGGACGCGCAAGACCGGATTCACGCTTGCGCCGGAGGCGGGCACCGAGCGCCTGCGCAGGGTCATTAACAAGCCGGTGAGCGACCTGGACCTCATGGACGCGGCGGAGACCATCTTCCGGAGCGGATGGAACACGATCAAACTTTATTTCATGATCGGCCTCCCGACCGAGACCGACCTTGACCTCGACGGCATTATCAGGCTCACGAACGAACTCGCGAGCCTCGGCAAGCGCGCTTCAAAGCGGCCTGTGCAGATCAATGTCAGCGTCTCGACCTTCGTTCCCAAGCCGCATACGCCGTTCCAGTGGCATGGTCAGGCGCCCATCGAAGAGATACGGCGAAAGCAGGCGTATCTCGACAGGGGGTTGAAGAGGCGCGGCATCGCACTGAAGGCCCACAACCCCGAGACGAGCCTGCTGGAAGGGGCATTCGCACGAGGCGACCGGCAACTCGGCAGGGTCATCGAAGAGGCTGTACGCCTCGGTTGCCGCTTCGATGGTTGGACCGAATGTTTTGACTTTAAAAAATGGACCGCGGCTTTTCAGAAATGCGAACTCGACGTCTCGTCCTATGCAGCAAGGACGTTCGGGATGGAGGAAGAACTTCCCTGGGATGCGATCAGGAGCGGAGTGACCAGGGAATTTCTGAAGAGCGAGTATCAACGCGCGGTGGAAGAGAAGATCACGGAAAACTGCCGGGTAGAATGCGTGCATTGCGGTCTCGGATGCACGAACGGCGGAACACCCTCGCTCGGAAAGCCGTCGCTGTCGACAGCAACAACGCAGGCAATGCAGCCGGCCTTGGCTGGTCGGCAACAAACCGCAGGGCTGCCGGACATGTCCACCCGCATCAGGATGAAATTCACCAAGTCCGGACGCATCCGCTTTCTTTCCCATCTCGATTTCATGACCCTGTTCCAACGTGCCGTGGTTCGCGCAGCGGTGCCCATCGCATTTTCCCAGGGCTTTAATCCCCATCAGAAGATAGCTTTTGGTCCGGCGCTTCCGGTGGGTATGGAGAGCGTGACGGAATATCTGGACCTGGAAACCGACCCGTTCGCGGACCTGCTCCAGATCACCAAGGGTCTGAACAACACGCTGCCCGAGGGCGTGAGGATACTTGAAGCAAAGGTTGTTCCGAAGAAAGCGGGGTCCCTGTCCGGCAGCATCAGCAGATACACGTATGAGGTCGCCGTCGCAGCGCAGTATCAAGTCGGGGTTAAAGAGCGGGTGAAGGATTTCTTATCGCGGACATCGGTGATCGTTTCAAAAGAGGGGAAGCAGAAGGACATCCGCCCGTGCATCGAGTCGATTGTCGCGGGTCTTGAAGGCCTTGTCTGCACGCTGGTTGATCATGACGAGATCAAGCCGCGCATACAGGACGTGATCGAGCACCTGTTCAACATCGGGAAAGATCAGTCTGTGCTCTTCAGGGTAACCCGTGTCGGAATGTACTGTAAGGAAAAGGACGCTTGGGTCAGCCCGATGTCGTTTTAAGGACCGGTTCAGGTAGAGCCTGATGATTCATGATGAATCGAAATCTTGCTTATTCCGTCATTCCCGTGCAAACGGGAATCCAGTTTTGTCATGCCGATATATGACCCCTGGGTACCCGCGTTCGCGGGTATGACGAATGTATTATGGACCCATCACAATTGAATGAAAAAAGATACATACTTTTTTCAACTCTCTCGATTTTCCTTCTTGTGTTCAATCCCGTGGTATACTAAAATAGATTTTTGAGACAAACGGAAACATCATGAAGGAGACACCATGTCATCTGAGATCATCGTAAACGCGGGCCGGGAGGAGACGCGCGTGGCGCTTCTGGAGAACGGCCTGGTCACGGAAATATATATCGACCGCAAGAAAGACCGCGGCGTGGCAGGAAATGTGTACAAAGGGCGCGTGATGAAGGTCCTCCCGGGGATGCAGGCTGCTTTTGTGGACATCGGGCTCGAGAAGGCCGCCTTCCTCTACGTGGGCGACGTGTTCGACAGCACGTCCGAATACACCCCCCTGATGGAGGACGAGGGGCTTGAACTCGAGGTCGAGCCCAAGCGGAAGCGCTCTCACGCCACACAGATCGAGGACCTTTTGCAGGAAGGCCAGGACATCCTGGTCCAGGTCTCGAAGGAGCCGATCAGCACCAAGGGCGCGCGCGTGACGACGTACATCAGCATCCCCGGCCGCTATTTGGTCATGATGCCGGGCGTCAACCACATCGGCGTCTCGCGCCGGATCGAGGAAAGCGAGGAGCGGCGCCGGCTGCGGGAGATCGTGAGCAGGCTCCGGAAGCCGAACACGGGCTACATCATCCGGACTGCCAGCCAGGGCAGGAGCGAGGATGATTTCAATACCGATGTCGAGTTCCTCTCGCGGCTGTGGGAGACCATCCAGAGGAAAAAGGAGAAGGCCTCGGCCCCATCGCTGATGCACAACGAACTCGACCTCGTCTTCCGGGTGATCCGCGATGTTTTCACCCGCGATGTCGACAAGCTGGTCATCGATGCCCCCGAGGAATACGATCGGGTGAAAGAGTTCGTGGACTCCTATATCCCCCAGCTCGGCAGGCGCGTGAAACCCTATGAGGGCGACGACCCCATCTTCGAGCACTACGGCGTGGAGATCGAGATCTCGCGGGCCCTCGGCAGAAAGGTCTGGCTCAAGTCAGGCGGGTACATCATCCTTGACCAGACCGAGGCGCTTACCACCATCGACGTGAACACCGGCAGGTATGTGGGCAAGCGTTCGCTCGAAGATACGATTCTCAAGACCAACCTCGAGGCGGTGAGAGAGATTGCCTACCAGCTCCGTCTCCGGAACATCGGCGGCATCCTCATCCTCGATTTCATCGACATGGAACGCGAGGACAACCGGCGCAAGGTGTACGCGGCCCTCCAGGAGGCGCTCGCGAACGACAAGGCCAAGACCACCATTTCGCACATCTCGCCCATCGGGCTGATCGAGATGACACGCAAACGCATTCGCGAAAGCCTGGGACGGACGCTGTGCGACACGTGCCCCTACTGCGAGGGACGCGGATACGTCAAGTCGAGCCGCACCATCTGCTATGAGGTCTTCCGCGAACTCCGCAGGGCCTTTAACGGAGCCGAGGAAAAGAAGGCGCTCGTGACCGTGAACTCCGTGGTCGCCGACATGCTGTACGATGAGGAGCGGCAGGGCGTGGAGGAACTGGAAAAGGAATTTCAGAAGAAGATCGTGATCAAGGCCGACCCCAACCTTCACCAGGAGCAATACGAAGTGGTGATGGTGTGATTCCACTTGCCTGCTGTTCATGGAACCGTAGTTTTCCACGACAGGCTTCGTCAGAGCTGCCAGTTATTTTACGTCATTCCCGAATACTTCTATCGGGAATCCAGAAAAAACAAAACACTGGATTCCGGGTCAAGCCCGGAATGACGGTGTGGGGCGGCTCATGCGGAACCAACGACTCTTTATGGCGTCGTCAGGTATGACTGAAACTGCCTTGCATGATATTTTTCTTGATTTTTTCATCCGTTCATACGATAATGCCCGCCGTTAAGCACACATTCTTTTTCACTCTGGGAGGTAAGCAACAATGAGAATCATTCTTTTAGGTGCACCGGGTGCGGGCAAGGGCACGGTGGCGAAACTGTTGACGGCACTGGACGGCTCGGTCCAGATATCGACAGGCGATATTCTGCGCGGCGCAGTGAAGGCCGGTACTGCGCTCGGTAAAGAGGCACAGGGCTACATGGACCGGGGCGACCTGGTGCCCGATTCACTCATCATGGGTATCATGGAACAGCGGCTCAAGGATAAGGACTGCGAGAAGGGTTTTCTTCTCGACGGTTTCCCGAGGACCATACCCCAGGCGGACGCCCTTGATGTGGTGCTGAAGAAGCTCAACATCAAGCTTGACCTCGTAGCAAGCATCGAGGTCCCGCGTGATGTTATCCTCGACCGATTGACGACGCGCAGGACCTGCTCCAACCCATCCTGCCAGGAGATCTACAACATCAAGAGTAACCCGCCGGCCCCCGGCGACAAGTGCAAGAAGTGCGGCAGTCCCACGATCCAGCGAGCAGACGAGACCGTAGAGGCCATCAGCAAGCGGCTTGACGTGTACAATGAGAAGACTGCACCGCTCATCGGCTACTATGAGAAGAAGGGCATGCTGCTCAAGATCAGCGAGACGAGCAGCGACGGAGTGGTCAATGCCATCAAGAAGGGGATCGCGGCGAAGAAGTAACGGCAAAGCCGCCATCATGAGCATGGCGAAGGATCCGGGGAATAGATTCTTCGCAACGTTCAGAATGACAACTGAAAGCACAAAGGCGGGATGAATGATCATCCCGCCTTTGTTTGTCGTGATCGGATCGCCTGGTCAACTCATGCAAGCTTGTCCAAGGGAGGATCTATGGCACAAAAATCTGGATTGTTAGTTATTGCAAAGGGCAAGGACGAGGTGGGGATCCTGCCGCCTATGGCGAACCGGCACGGCCTGGTTGCCGGCGCGACCGGAACGGGCAAGACCGTGACGCTGCGGGTGATGTCGGAACAGTTCAGCAGGATCGGCGTGCCGGTCTTCATGGCGGACGTGAAAGGCGATCTATCCGGCATCGCGATGCCTGGCGGTGACCGGCCGCAATTCGCCGAGAGGGCAAAACAGCTCGGCGTCGCGGACTTCTCATTTGAAGGCTGCCCCACAGTGTTCTGGGACGTCTTCGGCCAGCAGGGCCATCCAATACGCACCACCATCTCGGAGATGGGGCCGCTCCTGCTCTCGCGCGTGCTGGACCTGAATGACATCCAGAGCGGCGTTCTCACCCTTATCTTCAAGATCGCCGATGACAACGGACTCCTGCTGCTCGACCTCAAGGACATCAAGGCCATGGCGCAGTATGTCGGCGACAACGCGGGTCAGTTCCAAGACCTCCTACGGCAACATTTCAGCGGCAAGCATCGGCGCGATCCAGCGCGGACTTCTCACGCTCGAGGAGCAGGGCGGAGGGGCGTTCTTCGGCGAGCCGGCGCTGAACCTGTCAGGACTTCATGCAGACAGGCGCGGGCGGCAAGGGCGTGATCAACATTCTCGCTGCGGACAAACTCATGCAGGCCCCGAAACTGTACGCGACCTTTCTGCTCTGGATGCTGTCGGAGCTGTTCGAGACCCTGCCGGAGGTCGGAGACCCGGACAAACCGAAGCTGGTTTTCTTTTTTGACGAGGCGCATCTGCTGTTCGACGATCTGCCGAAGATGCTTCTGGACAAGATCGTGCAGGTCGTACGGCTCATCCGCTCCAAGGGTGTCGGCGTCTATTTCGTGACCCAGAATCCGCTTGATGTTCCGGAGACGGTCCTTGGCCAGCTCGGCAACCGAGTGCAGCATGCGCTGCGTGCCTTTACGCCGAAAGACCAGAAAGCGGTCAAGGCTGCGGCTGATACGTTCCGCGCAAGCCCCGGCCTCGATGTCGGGAAGGCGATCACCCAGCTTGAGGTAGGTGAGGCGCTGGTGTCGGTGCTCGACGCGAAAGGGGCCCCCACCGAGGTTGAGCGCGCCCAGATCCTGCCTCCGCGGAGCCGGCTTGCACCCCTTTCACCGGATGAACGTGCATCCGTGTCATGAAGTCGTCGGTTCTCTTCGGCCACTACGAAAAGGTCCTGGACCGCGAGTCCGCGTTCGAACGATTGAAGCAGCGGGCGGAAGAGACAAAAGCAGCGGAGGGAACCGCACAAGCGGGGCGGGGAAAGGCCGAGCCGAAATCCGACACAGCCAAGCTCATCGGGGCCATGGCCCAAAGCGCCGCCCATGCCATCGGCAGCCAGATCGGACGGCAGATTATTCGCGGTGTGCTGGGATCGATTTTCGGAGGGACGGGAAAGAGACGGTAATCTGTTGCGCGGTGAAGTGATCTACAACCTCACCGGCACGCCCCGTTCCTTTAAATATTCCTTTGCCTGCCTGATGGTGTATTCCCTGAAATGAAAGATCGAAGCAGCGAGGGCGGCATCGGCTTTGCCTTTCGTAAATCCGTCATAGATGTGCTCCAAATTTCCCACGCCGCCGGAGGCAATGACCGGGACCGTGACTGCTTCGGCAACGGCGCGCGTGAGCGCCAAGTCGTATCCATTTTTTTGACCATCCTGGTCCATGCTCGTGAGCAGGATTTCGCCCGCGCCGTACTCTTCCATCTTTCTTGCCCATGCAACTGCGTCGATGCCCATGGGTTTTCTGCCGCCGTGGGTGTAGACCTCCCACTTCAGTTCAGAGTTCGGAGTTGTGGAGTTCGGAGTTCGAAAGGAAAAGGGATTTATATTTCGGATCATCGGCCCATCTGAGCGGCGGCTTGAAATCCTTGTCATGCATGACCACTTGTTTCGCGTCGATGGCAACCACGATGCACTGGCTGCCGAAGCGCATGGACGCGGCCTTGATGAACTCCGGGTCGTGGACCGCGGTTGTGTTGATCGAGACCTTGTCGCATCCGGCAAGCAAAAGATTCCTGATGTCATCGAGGTTCCTGATACCGCCTCCCACAGTAAGCGGCATGAAGACCTGCTCCGCCGTGCGGCGCACGATGTCGAGGATGATGCCGCGCTCCTCGTGCGATGCGGTGATGTCCAGGAAGGTCAGTTCGTCAGCGCCCTGTTCATCGTACACTTTTGCGATCTCGACCGGGTCTCCGGCGTCGCGCAGGTTCACGAAGCTGACGCCCTTTACGACCCGTCCCGCTTTCACGTCAAGGCAGGGTATGATTCGTTTTGTTAACATGAACTTGATTACTGAAAATCCAATATTACAAGTCATCAAATTCCGAATAGATTCATCGGGGATAATGATTCTTAAATTTAAAACCAGTATTCCTGCTTTCGTGGGAATTTGGAGCCGATTTGTTGTGTAATGCTTGATTGCTGATTTGTACTTACCTGTGAACACTGGTTATCGTTCATCTTCACAAACGTTATCGCTTCTTTCAGATTCAACGATCCGCTGTAAATGGCCTTTCCGGTGATAACACCGCTTACCCCGGCGTGCCGCACCGCAAGAAGGCGTTCAATGTCCTTCATCGTATGGACGCCGCCGGAGGCAATGACCGGAATATGGAGCGCCCGTGCAAGCGCCTGCGTGGCCTCGACGTTTGGACCCGACAGCATACCGTCGCGTTTGATGTCCGTATAGATGATGGCGATGACACCATGCTCCTGCATCTGTTTTGCAAGGTCGATCGCCTGCACCTTCGTGACCTCTGCCCAGCCCTTGATCGCCACCAGGCCTTCCTTTGCATCGATGCCCACGATGATCCTGCCGGGAAACTCCCCGCAGGCTTCCTGCACAAAGGACGGATTTTCGATCGCAGCAGTGCCGAGGATGATGCGGTTTATTCCGATCGAGACGAGTGTCCTTATCGTGGCCATGTCACGGATGCCGCCGCCGACCTCGATGGGGATCTTGATTGCAGCGCGGATCGCTTTGATTGCGTCGAGGTTTTTCGGCTTGCCTGCAAAAGCGCCGTCCAGGTCCACGACATGGAGGAACTCCGCACCTTGCGACTCCCAGTGCCTTGCCGTGGTCGCAGGGTCGTCGGAATAGACTGTGGCCTTGTCCATGAGCCCCTGTTCAAGCCGGACGCACTTGCCTTCTTTGAGATCGATGGCTGGAATGATGAGCATGATTAACCCTTAATACTTTCACCACCAAGGCACGAAGACACAAAGTTAAAAACTTGAAGGCTTTCTTCGTGACTTCGTGCTTGTAGAAATTCTATGTTTTAATCTCTCCGAACCTTTTCAGGATCGACAACCCCAGCACCTGGCTTTTCTCAGGGTGGAACTGCATCGCGAGGATGTTGTCCTTCCAGATGCTCGAGACAAACTCGATGCCGTACGGGGTGGTGGTCGCGATCACGGCCTTGTCCTCCGGTACGACATGGAATGAATGCACGAAGTAGACATGGCTGTTGTCCGGCACGTCTGCGAGGGCAGGCGGCCGCCTCTTGAATGAAAGCGAATTCCAGCCCATGTGGGGGATCTTAAGGTCCGCGAACTCGGGACCTTTGAACCGGATGACCCTGCCTTTGATGATGTCCAGACCTTTTGATATTCCGAACTCTTCGCTTTCGGTGAACAGGAGCTGGAGGCCGAGGCAGATCCCGAGAAAGGGCTTGCCTGTTTGGATGCTTTTCTTCACCGCGTCGATAAGGCCGTACTCCTCAAGGTTTCGCATGCAATCAGGGAACGCACCCACGCCGGGCAGCACGACCTTGTCCGCATTCAGGATGGTCTTTGCGTCGCTCGTGACCACGGCCTCATGGCCGGCGTGTTCAAAGCCCTTCTGGACGCTCCTGAGATTTCCCATTCCATAATCGATGATGGCGATCATAAAAGACCTAAAGAAGCAGTCAGGAGCCAGTAGTCAGGAGACGAAGAAAACAGGCAAAATGCGGATCGCCTGTCTGGTGTTTAACTCTGGATTCTAACTCCGTGTCCTCTGTGCGTGCACTTTAATCAGATTTTCCCTTTTGTCGAGAGCACGCCCTTGATCCTCGGATCGAGGCCCGTGGCCTGATCCAGGGCGCGGCCGAAGGCCTTGAAGATACCTTCGAGCATGTGATGGACATCGCGGCCATATAAAATGCGGATATGGAGGTTCATGCCTGCGTGATTGGCAACAGAGCGAAAGAAATCCTCGGCAAGTCCTGGATCGAAGTCCTTAAGCTTGTACTTCTTCGGCAGGTCCAGCTGGTACACGAGGTAGGGCCTGCCCGAGAGGTCTAAGACCACCTGCGCGAGCGTCTCATCCATAGGCACGGTTGCCTCGCCATACCGGCGAATTCCCCTGCTGTCCCCGAGCGCCTTTTTGAGCGCCTGGCCGAACGCAATGCCGAGGTCTTCCACCGTGTGGTGGTCATCGATCTCAATGTCGCCCTTTGCCTTGATCGTAAGGTCGAAAAAGCCGTGCTTGGCGATGTGCGAGAACATATGGTCCATGAACGGCACCGAGGTCTTGATGCTGTACTTGCCGGTCCCGTCAAGGTCCAGCGATATCCTGATGTCCGTTTCTTTGGTCTTGCGTTCAATGGATGCTTTGCGTCGCATTCGGTTCTCCTAATAAACCGTTGACACTGATTTTCACTGAAACAGTATGATCAAGTCGTATCGGCTCTTATCATAGCTCCTATCGGTGTTTATCAGTGTTTAGAATCTTTTTCAATACTGTAATGAATTCCTTATTCTCTTTCGGTGTCCCGATGGTCACCCGCAGACAGTTTTTGAGCGGGCCCGGTTTATTCAAATTCTTGATAAGGATGCCGGCCCGCTTGAGTTTTTTATGGATCCCCGATGCATCCACGGCAGTCCTGATCATGATGAAATTGGTCTCTGACGGATACGCAGTGACGCCCGGAAGCTTTGACAACGCATTATATAGTCGTTCCCGTTCTGAAATCAACAGGGAAATCTGACGGCTGATAACATCTTTATGTTTGAGCGCTGCTTCGCCGACAGCCTGGGACAGGCTGTTGATATTGTAGGGAAGCCTGATCTTATTCAGTTCATCGATGACGTTCGGCGAGGCAGTAAGCACGCCGATTCTGAGACCGGCAAAACCGATCTTCGAAAGCGTTCTGAGTAAGATCATGTTGGGATACTTCTTCAGAAGCGGCAGCCAGGTCTTATTTGAAAAACTGAAATAGGCTTCATCGATCACGACCGCGGCATCGGCATGATCCAGGACTTTTCTGAGCTCTTTGTCCGAGAAACGGTTTCCCGTGGGGTTGTTCGGGCAGGCGAGGAAGATGACCCTGGCCTTGCTCGCTTTCGCCTTCTTGAGCACCAGGTCAGCGTCAAGATCGAAGTCATCATTGAGCGGCACGGTGACAACGTTCTGTGCGAGCGCACGGGAGGTGATCTCGTACATGGCAAAGGTCGGCACCGGGACCAGCACGGGGCCGCCGAAGGCGAGGATGATCGTCTGGATCAGCTCATCCGAACCGTTACCCAGGATCATCTGTTCGGGTTTCATCCGCCACATCGAAGCCATGGCCTTCTTGAGCTTTTTGGCCGACGGATCAGGATAGAGGTTGATCTTCGTATTCCTAACGACCGCAGCGATCTCGCGACGCATTGCATCGGGCAGGGGGAAGGGGTTCTCCATGGCGTCCAGCTTGATGCGGACAGGCGTTTCGTCGACATGATACGCAGCAAGCTTGCGCACCTGGGGCCTGATACGTGCTGAGATGTCTTTTGTTTTCGGTGATTTCGTACTCATGATAGGGGGAATATACAAGAATCACGTGCGATGTACAAGCGGAAAGTTGTTATAACAGGTGTAATGAGAAGAGATTTGCGCTGGACAGAGGAATTGCGATCTTTGATCCATCCTGCAATGTCATGCATTGTGCTTCCAGGTAAGAAAAAATCTATCGTACTGCAGATTTCATCTTGCATCGTGCATTCATTGAGAAACTGGGGATTGTTTAGTATCTACTACTGTTCACTTTGACTAAAGCGAAATAATTGTCAAGTAACGGTTGAATCGTGCTATCGAAGTTCCCATTTAGTCGTCGGGTGCGTAAGTCCACTTTGGATACTATGCTGCCTTTGGCCCTCTACTGACAGCCATCTTTTAGCCACGCTATCATTGACGTGGTAAGTTCAGCCGATGCTACCGTAAATTCGCCATTCGCCTCCAGCATTTTCATGGCATGGGCTTTCTCGCCCGAGATGGCAAGCTGAGCGACCTTCGCGGCCGTTTCATGGAAAACGGCATGCAACTCTTGCACTACACGATAATGTTCGGAATTCTTTTGCCTCTTTGTGATTGCCGGCCCATAAAGCCATTTTCCAAAATCGCATTGTTTATCCGCTTTTATGGTGGCGATATCCACATCTATTTTCCCCGTGGTAATGGCTCTTTTTAGCTTCCTTTTCCATACTCCATGGGCGCCGACCGCATCCTCGATTTCTTCTTTATGTGCGACTATTGCCCCGACCTCCATTCGGGATGCTGGAGGAAGGACCGAACTCAAATGATCCTTCACCCAAACGCTCGCCTTTTCGTTTGCCGCTATGGCATCTGCTAGAGTTTTAAAAACCGTAAGGGACAACATCGCACCACCATTCAGGTCTATCCAATAGTATTCGATGAAACCGGGTAGCAAGGAGATAAGCGGAACGAATTTCTCATTTACTTGCACGGCTGCAGCTGCTGGGTCAGCAACACCTTCATAACGCCTTACTGCGGCAAACATTCTTGTTTTCATCTAATTCTCCATGGTAATTATAGATTGAAATATTATGTGTTGCAAAAAAAGATAACCACTAGAACTTCAGGAAGAATTAGTTATTGATGCTTCAACCTGTATTATTCAATTCACTTAAAGCCTAGTTCTCCGCAGATCACCTACTAACTTGTGCCGGTGGTCAAACACAGTTGATGCAGAATCCCGGTTGTATCCTGCATCAACCATGAGTAAAGAGCTAAGTAGCATCGATCCTTTGGCGATGAGTTCGGGAACGAGATCGCGCGGATCGGCTCGGCGATTCTTACGGTTTATGATGACAGAGGGAACAGCTCTTCTGATCCTTCACATCGAAGGCTATCTCCCCATTATGGCACCTACCGCAGAAGGCTCCCTTAGTCATTTTCGTCATGTCCATTTTGTACGCCCCTTTTGCCATTTGGAATGTATGATAATGGCAACCGCTGCACTTAAGCCCCTTTGCATTTACATGTTTTTCATGGCTAAATACAACTGGCGACGCGTTTTTAGGCGAAAAGTTGAGATCCCCGCCACCCACTTTCTGTGCGGCAGAGCCGAGCGGAATAACGATGCAAATTATAGCCACCATTATTGCAAGCAACCTTTTCATCTTTTTGTCCTCCCATTAGCTCGATCTCAGCGGTAAGGTGATGCAGTCAAAACGAGATCAACTGAAACGAATATATCCCTGATTTAGAGCGATGTCAACTAAGGAAAGCGGACATTCTATGGATAACGCTATCAATTACAGAATGTATTCTGCATTTCTTTTTAGTCTAGAGCATGTGTTTGATTCAGAAAGAACCATTTGTGAATCACACTATATCATAAAATAATCTTTCAAATAGTAATTTCAATCACTTTGCATGGAAAGGAGATTTGGCATTATTGCGCTGCGATCAATAATAAAGACGCATAGATGACGCTTCATTTCTCGCAGGCAATGGGGTATCATTGAAAAACGACCACTACCCCCGTCCATGTATGCTCCTCTTTCAAGAGGGAGTGTACAAAAAGAAAGGCGTGTTCCGGTGAAAAGGTTCTTCACAATTATTGTTTGCAGTATCGTTCTCATTTCGCATCCTGCGATGGCGTCGGACTTTCGCTTTTCGCCCCGGCCGAACAAGGCGCACATGGTCCAGTGGAGGAGCTGGGGGCCCGAGGCGCTTGAGGAGGCGCGAAAAAAGAACAGGCTGGTCCTGCTCTCGCTCAGCGCGGTGTGGTGCCACTGGTGTCATGTGATGGACGAGACCACCTACTCGAACGACGAGATTATTTCCTACATCAATGGGCATTTCATCCCCATCAGGGTCGATGCCGATCTGCGTCCTGATATCGACGCACTGTATAACCAGGGCGGTTGGCCAAGCACTGCCATTCTTACGCCTCAGGGAGAGGTGATCAGCGGCGGGAATTATATTCCGCCGGAGGAACTGCTCGCACGGTTGAAGCGTTCTGCAGCGCTGTTCAGCACTGATCCAACAACGATCATTGATCGACTCGAAGAGATCAAGGCGATGAAGGAGCTCGGCCGTATTCGGGACACCGGGCTTATGGGTCTGCCGGACAAGAGAGATCTCGACAAGATCGTGGAGGTCCTGAAACATTCTTTTGACAATATCCATGGAGGATTCGGACGCAATCAGAAATTCCCGAATCCCGACGCAATCGACTTCCTTTTTTCCCGGTATGCGCGGAACACGGACGAGGGTATAAAAAATATTCTCACGAAAACTCTTGATGGGATGGCAAAAGGCGGGCTCCACGACAAGGTCGAGGGAGGCTTTTTCCGCTATGCCACAAAACCAGACTGGTCCGAGCCGCATTACGAAAAAATGCTTGAGGTGAACGCCGGCATGATCAGGAACTATGCGGATGCTTCGCTGGTGCTTAACAGCAAAGAGTATCTCGCCCTTGTCCGCGAGAGCATAGGGTTCGTGCAGGCCAGGCTGTATGATCCCGCAAGCGGCGCATTGTATGGAAGCCAGGACGCTGATGAGAGTTACTACAAAAAGCAGGACCGGAAAGGCCTGAGTCCGCCTTTTGTAGATACGACGACCTATGCCGATTCCTCCTCTCTTATGATCAGCGCTCTCGTTGCTGCTTACAACGCGACCGGAGAGACACGGTATCTTGACATGGCCGTCAAGAGCGCGGAGTTCCTGCTCCGGAAGATGACAGCCGGGAGCGAAGGGGTCTTCCATGCCTTCCACAACGGAGCGCCGTCTCTCAAGGGAATTCTTTCAGACAACGCGCTCTTCGGATCAGCCATGCTCGATCTGTACAATACAGGGGGAGACAGGCGTTACCTGCGGACAGCACAGGAGATCGGCAGGCTTGTGATCGGCCGCTACTATGACGGGGCCACGAAGCGGTTCCGCTCCTCGCTCGATACGCCGATCAATAAACCGGTCACCGCCGGTGTGTTGTCGGACATGAATGAAAATCTTGCCAACTACCGGGCAGTCCGTTTTCTGAGCAGGCTCGCCTTTACCGGAGAATATGAGAAGCTGAAGGAAGTCCGTGATGCTGTTGCAGTGAGCACCTCCGGTGAGTACGAAAAATTCGCTCCGCTTGCAGGGACATACGGTACGGTGATGCTTTGGATGGTGGGGGAGCCTGTTCAGATCACCATACTCGGGGATGGGGAAGGGATCCGGAACTATCTATCAACGATCAACCGGCTCTCTGTTCCGGAGAAGGTCGTGCGTGTGCTTTCGCTTTCAGAGGACGTGAAGGAGATCAAGAAGCTCAAATATCCCTTACTGGAAGCAGTCTACCTCTGTGTCGGGAAGCGGTGTTCAGCGCCGATCACATCGGCAGAGGGTCTGAAAGCCGGTCTCAAAGACTTTATTGCAAAGCCGGGTAAGGATTAGAAAGACGCTGTTGCGCGGTATTCAAAGAAAAAAAGCGGCCAAATGGCCGCCTTTTTTATTGAGTGACTTACGAATCATATTCTACCCAATGCGGGTAGAATAAAGTCAACTTCTTGGTCACTGATTTATACACCCTGCACTCGTTTATGGCCGCGTCTTCGCAAGAGCAGGTTACGTTACCACTCGTAAACGCTGGGCGCAGGCTGATTGAATTATGAAGGATCATGATCCTTCATGGGTTTCATCCGCCGTTATCTGTGTCAAAGACATTGACCTGGTTTCTCCTGGTTCCAGCTTGTCCCGGGTTTGGCATTTACGGAATGACCTTGTTCAACGGATACTCAACGATCCCCGATGCGCCGCGACGTTTGAGCCGGGGGATCAGGTCGCGCGCCTGCTTTTCGTCCAGGATCACTTCCAGGCTTACCCACTCAGGGTCGGTCTGATGCGAGATCGTCGGCGCATGCATGGAGGGCAGAAGGCCGCAAATCTCCTTCAGGTTCGCCTTGGGGGCGTTCATCTTAAGCCCGACCTTTTCCTCGGCAGAAAGCGCACCCTGGAGCAGCATTGCCATGTTCTCTATTTTTTTCCGTTTCCACGGGTCACTCCACGCTTTCTTGTTCGCGATGAGCCGGGTGGTGGACTCAAGCATCACTTCAACGATACGAAGATTGTTCGCGCGGAGCGAGCTGCCGGTCTCGGTGAGCTCCACGATCGCATCGGCAAGCTTCGGCGGCTTCACTTCCGTGGCGCCCCAGGAGAATTCGATGTCGGCGGTTATTCCCTTGGATCTGAGATACCGTTTTGTATAGCCCACGAGCTCGGTGGCGATGCGCTTTCCCTTCAGGCCCTTCAGCGTTTTGATCTTCGAGTCCTCAGGCACGGCCACGACCCAGCGCACCGGATTAAGGCCTCCCTTGGCATAGCGGAGCTCGGCGACCTCGACCACATCGGCGTTTTGCTCGAGGATCCAGTCCTTGCCGGTAAGACCGACATCGAAGACGCCGATATCGACATAGCGCGCCATCTCCTGGGCCCGGACCAGGGTGCAGTCGATGTTCCGGTCATCGATGGTCGGGTAGTAACTGCGCGAACCGACCTGTATGCGGTAACCGGCCTTGTCGAAGAGCTTGAAGGTTGCTTCCTGCAGACTCCCCTTGGGCAGGCCGAGCTTTAGTTTTTGCCCAGTGATCGCAATTTCCGATGCGCTGTTTTTACTTTTTTCTTCATAGGTTCTCCTTATGCGATTAAAAGAAGTCAGGTAGCCGGAATAAAAGCATTAGAACAAGGCCTTCTCCTGACTCCTGAATTCTGACTTCCGACTCCTGTTTTACTATTTCTTTGTCATCCTCACCCGGATAGTGTTCCCATGCGCCTCAAGCCCTTCCACTTCCGCGATCTGCATCACGGCTTCGCCCACTTTGTCCAGGCCCTCTTTGGTATAGAAGATGAGGCTGGATTTTTTCATGAAGCTGTCCGTGGACAAGGGCGAAAAGAACCGGGCCGTGCCGCCCGTGGGGAGCACGTGGTTCGGGCCGGCGATATAATCGCCCACCGACTCCGGCGTGTAGTGGCCGAGGAAGATGGCGCCGGCATTCTTGATCAGCGCAAGGAGCTCAAATGGTTTCTCAACAGCAAGCTCCAGATGTTCCGGCGCGATGGCGTTGGAAACCCCGGCAGCCTCCTGCAGATCGCCCACGATCACGATCACGCCGAATCGATCAATGGCCTTGCGGGCGATCTCTTTCCTGTTCAGGTTTGCCAGCTGACGCTCGATCTCGGCAGACACTTTTTCGGCAAGTTCACGCGACGTCGTTACGAGCATGGACGATGCAAGCTCGTCGTGCTCTGCCTGCGAAAGCAGATCGGACGCCACAAAGGTCGGGTTCGCCGAGTGGTCGGCAATGACCAGTATCTCACTCGGCCCGGCGATCATATCGATGTCCACTTGACCGAAAACATACCGTTTTGCGGTGGCAACATAAATATTGCCCGGTCCAACGATCTTATCAACCTTAGGGATCGATGCCGTGCCGTATGCCATCGCAGCGATCGCCTGCGCGCCGCCGATCTTGTAGATCTCGGAGACCCCTGCGATGTCAGCGGCAACGAGGATGTACGGGTTCATGGTACCGCCCGGGACGGGAGAGCACATGATGAGCTGCTCGACGCCGGCGACCTTGGCGGGGATTACATTCATAAGAACGGTCGAGGGATAACACGCCTTGCCGCCGGGCACATAGACGCCGGCGCTCTGGATCGGCCGCGCGAGCTGACCGAGGATAACACCGTCGGCCTCCTGGCTGACCCAGGAGTTGATCTTCTGTTTTTCATGGAAGGCGCGGATGTTCTGTGCCGCACACTTAAGTGCGTCCACCTTCTTTGTCTCGACTTTGGTATAGGCGTTCCTGATCTCCTCAGGAGAAATCTTCAGGTCCTTGAGCGCGAGCGTCACCCGGTCGAACTTCTGGGTGTATTCGAGCACTGCGGGGTCGCCATGCTTGCGAACGCGCTCAACGACCTCTTTCACGACAATGGCGACTTCTTCGGTTGCGGTTTCGCCGCGGTTGACGATGCGTTTGAGCTCGGCGACGATGTCTTTTTGCTGTGAGTCGATGATCTTCATAAATAATTCCTTTAACAAAAGCTGTGATGGACGAGGGACGATGGACGAGGGATGAAAAAAGTCCGAATAAGTGCGTCTCTCTTCCTAGTGAGCAAAGCGAACGGTCGTCACTCGCTGTTCATTCTTTACACTCTCTTTATGTCTGCTCCCAGCACCGAGAGCTTTTGCTCAATATTATCATATCCCCGATCCAAATGGTAAATGCGCGAGATCACGGTCTGGCCTTCGGCCGCAAGGCCGGCGAGGATGAGCGAGGCGCTGGCGCGGAGGTCCGTTGCCATCACCGGCGCCGCTGAAAGCTTCCGCACGCCTTTGATGATCGCCGTGCGTCCATCGGTCCGGATGTCGGCCCCCATTCTTCTGAGTTCCGCCACATGCGTAAAGCGGTTCTCGAAGATGGTTTCATTGATTACGCTCGTGCCTTCCGCGAGGGACACAAGGCTCATGATCTGCGCCTGCATGTCCGTGGGAAAGCCGGGATACTCCAGGGTCGTGACGTTCACGGGTTTGATCGTGCGATGGCCCGCCACGTGAATCGTACTCTCATCGGTCGTTACCCGTGCCCCTGCCTCGGTCACTTTAGCGAGCACGGCTTCGAGATGGCCGGGTACACAGTTTTTGATCGCGACCGAGCCGTTGGTTATGGCCGCGGCAATAACGAAGGTCCCGGTCTCGATCCGGTCCGGCATTACGGAGTAATCAAGGGCACGGAGTTTCTCAACGCCTGCAATCCTGATGATGTCCGTGCCAGCTCCCTCGATCTTTGCGCCCATCCGGATGAGGGCATTTGCGAGGTCCACGATCTCGGGCTCCCGCGCGGCGTTCTCGAGGATCGTTTCACCCTCAGCGAGCGAGGCGGCCATCATGATGTTCTCGGTGCCGGTCACGGTCACCGTGTCGAAATAGATATGCGCGCCACGAAGTTTCTTTGCGCCGGCCACGACATAGCCGTGCTCGATTTCGACGGTCGCGCCGAGTTTCCTCAGGCCCATAAGGTGCAGGTTGATCGGCCTTGCTCCGATGGCGCAGCCGCCGGGCAGCGACACGCGTGCCTTGCCCATGCGCGCCACGAGCGGGCCGAGTACGAGCACCGATGCCCGCATGGTCCGCACGAGATCATAGGGTGCCTCAGGATTCGTGAGCGCGGTGGAGTCGATCAGAACATCATTGTTCTGCCGCTCGAAAGACACCCCCATGTTCTGGAGGATCCTACCGAACGTTGTTACATCGGCCAGGCGCGGGACATTTGTTATCCGGTGTTTCCCCTCGCTGAGAAGTGCTGCCGCAAGGATCGGCAGAGCCGCGTTCTTGGCCCCGCTGACGACGACCTCGCCGTGTAGTTTTTTGCCGCCATTGATGTAGATTGATTTCATGATGAATCCAGTAGCCAGAAGTCAGTAGTCAGGGGTCAGGAGTCAGTCACGCTGCAGCGTGATTCTGGCTCCTGGGTACTGGCTTCTGACTCCTATACCTTTCTTGCAACTAACACTCTTTCAATTCCCGCCAGGTCCTTCAGGACCTCGGGTTTGCTGTATGCGCCGGTTGCTTCGGTCATCCGGGTGAGCGCCCCTGCCTGACCCAGTCCCATTTCTATAATGAGAGCGCCATTTTTCTTCAGATATTCAGTCGCGTGCTTGATGATCCTCTGCGCCATCTCCGTGCCCTCGGGGCCTGCAATAAGCGCCATCAGAGGTTCGTAATCTTTCACCTCGGACTGGAGAGCGGGCAGATCGCTTTCCCGTACATACGGTGGATTCGATACAATAATATCAATCTGCCCGCGAATGTCCAGTTCTTTCAGCGGTTCGAACAGATCGCCCTCGAGATATCGGATGCGATCTGCTACGCCATGATCACGGGTATTTTCTCTTGCCACTGCAAGGGCTTTCTCAGACGCATCGGTTGCGATAACGTGAGCAAAGGCCAGCTCTTTCGCCAGGCTTACCGCAATGCAGCCTGAGCCAGTACAAAGATCGATGATCCTGACCCGTTGGTTCCGGTTCTGCACGATCGCGATTGCGGCTTCAATGATCAACTCGGTTTCGGGTCTGGGGATGAGCACATCGGGCGTGACTTTGAATTCTAGGCCCCAGAACTCCTGGTTGCCGATGATATACTGAAGGGGTTCGCGTTTTGACCTGCGCCGGATCGCCTCGTCAAAATCCCGCCGATTTTTATCATCGAGCACATCATCTGCTATGCGTGATGTGCCAGACGCGGTCTCTCTGAATGATATGTGCAAGAAGCACTTCCGCATCGAGCCGCGCATTGGTGATGCCCGCTGTCGATAATGTAATTGCTGCACCGTTTAGAGTTTCAGCGAGAGTCACGGTAAAGACCGCGAACAGGAAGGTAAGAGAATAGAAAGTTAAGACTAGAATTGCATTCACTCATTGTTTGTCTTCCCACGTTCTTATCTTCAAGGTTCTTGTAAAAGATTTAAAAACACCAACCTGTCATTTCGACCAACGGGAGAAATCTTTTTTTCTATTACCGTGAAAGATTCCTCACTTCGTTCGGAATGACACGAAAAAGGCGCATTCTATAGATTTTTCAGACGCTCCGCGTTCGCCGCTGCGGCCAGGCCATCGATGAACTCGTCGATGTCGCCGTCCATAACGGAATCGAGTCGATACAGCGACATCCCGATGCGGTGGTCCGTTACGCGGGTTTGCGGAAAGTTATAGGTACGGATCTTTTCGCTGCGTTCTCCGGAACCGACCTGCGACCTGCGGTCCTGGGCGGTCTCGGCATCCTGCTTCTCCCGCTCCCTTTCCAGCAATCGTGCCTTCAGGATCTTCATGGCCTTCATCCGGTTCTTGAGCTGTGAGCGCTCGTCCTGGCACGCGACCACCTCGCCGGTGGGGATGTGGGTGATCCTGACGGCGGAGTAGGTGGTGTTAACGCTCTGGCCGCCGGGACCTGATGAACAGTAGGTGTCGATGCGCAGGTCCTTCTGTTCGATATTCACCTCAACGTCGTCGACCTCGGGCAGTACGGCCACGGTCACCGTGGATGTGTGGATCCTGCCGCTCGCCTCAGTGGCAGGCACGCGCTGGACCCGGTGTACGCCGCTCTCGTATTTAAGTCTGCTGTATACGCCCTTGCCCTGGATCTGGGCAATGACTTCCTTTGCGCCGCCGACGCCGGTGGTGCTCATGTCCAGGAGAGTGACCTGCCAGCGTTTCTTCTCCGCATAGCGTGAATACATGCGGAAAAGTTCGGCCGCGAAAAGCCCTGCCTCGTCGCCGCCCGCGCCCGCGCGGATCTCGAGGAAGACATTCCTGTCGTCCCGCGGGTCCCTGGGCACGAGCATGAGCCGGAGCTCCTGTTCCATCTGCGCGCTTTTTGGCGTAAGCTCCTTGAGCTCGGCCTCGGCCATTGCGCGCAGCTCGGGGTCTGACTGCTTGTCGTTGGTGATCTCCTCTGCCTCGTGGATCTGCTTCACTAAGTCCCGGTAGGCACGGTAGTGGTTCACCACATCTTCGATGTCCGACCTCTCCTTGGAGTACTTCTGGTACTGCTGGTGGTCGGCTGCGACGACAGGATCGGACAAGAGCCTGGTCAGCTCGTCATATTTTTCCGCGACTGCTTCTAGTTTTTTGAACATAAAATAATAGCTTAACCACCGAGGTGACAGAGGGCAAGGCGCAGCAATGCAAAGTTTTTCTCTGTGTTCCCTGCCTGCGCCCAGCGTTTACGAGTGGAACCGCGAGTGCAGGGTGTGGTTAAAAGGTTCGATTTTCTCCAACAAAAAAAAACCCCGCTTCAGCGGGGTTCCATCGCGAGGGCCTCGTTCAGCGCCCTGATGGCGACCTCTATCTGGTCGTCCGACGGTTCACGCGTGGTGAGCCGCTGAAGCCAGAGTCCGGGGATCATCAGGATTTTGATGAGGCGGTTCCCGCACTGCTTTGCGCTGTACTTGATGAATTCATATCCCAGCCCCGCGATCAACGGCAACAGGACGATCCGCGAAAGAGCTTTTGCCCAGAGGGGCCAAGTGCCCGGAATAAGCGAAAACAGGAGAATGGAAAGCACCATGACCGCGATCAGGAAGCTCGTGCCGCAGCGCGGGTGGATGCGGGAATACTGCCGTGCGTTCTCGACCGTGATCTCTCCCCCTGATTCATAGGCGGCGATGGACTTGTGCTCCGCGCCGTGGTACTCGAAGACCCGCCGGATATCCTTCATGAACGAGATACCGGAGACATATCCCAGAAACAGACCTACCCGGAGAACACCGTCCGTGAGGTTGAACAGGAGGCTGTTCTTGTTTACCGTATCGTAGTACGAGCCGAGCAGGTTGGTCAGCAGGAGGGGAAGCGCCAGGAATATCGCGAGAGAAAAGGCAAGCGCCACGATCATGGTACCGGCCATGGCAAGGGGGCTTATCTCCTCTTTTTTACCGTCTTCGCTTTCGAGAGCCTCGTTCGCCGAGAAATTGAGCGCCCGGATACCGAGCCACAGCGCTTCAAACAGTGCCGCCGAACCCCGGATGATCTTTTTCTTCAAGATCGGGAATCGTTCGCCGAGCGGCTTCAGCTCCTGCTTGAAGATTACGATCTCGGCGTCTGGCTTTCCGCCTTTGCGTACGGCCACGGTAAAGGCGCGCGGCGAGCGCATCATCACGCCCTCAAGCACCGCCTGGCCGCCTATGTTTATTTTCTCGGACAAGTCAGGAACCTCGCTGCCAATACCTATAACGCAGTATGACATCAATCAAAAACGTAGGGGCGGCCCTTGTGGCCGCCCTCATCAGGACAACCACACAAGGCTGCCCCTCTGGATACCCAGCGCTTCGAATTCCGCAATCGGTTTTATGCCTTGGTGTATTTTTTACGGAACTTGTCGATACGGCCTTCGGTGTCGATGAGCTTCTGTTTACCGGTGAAGAAGGGGTGGCAGACAGAGCAGATGTCGAGCCTGATACTCGGTTTGGTGGACCGGGTCTCGTATGCTTCTCCGCAGGCGCAGTGGACCTGCGACAGCTTGTAGTCCGGGTGAATTCCCTGTTTCATGGTTCTACTCCTCCTGATTGTTAATGACGCAACAACTGTGTCAGAGATTTGGTTTCAAGGACTTACCGCGTCATCCAAGCCCACGGTAAGGTCGGAATAATAAACCAAAATACGTAAAAATACAAGAAAAAAATGACAATTGTCATTCCGAGCCAGCGAGGAATCCTGGTTTTTAAAATATGTTGAAAGACCCTTCACTTCGTTCAGGGTGATATTTTCCTCTGTCGAGGAAAATATCACTTGTTCATCGAGTCAAGGAAGTCCCTGTTCGTCTTGTTCTGTTTGAGTTTTTCGAGCAGGAACTCCATGCTCTCTACGGTGGAGAGCGGGTTCAGCACCTTCCTGAGGATCCACATGCGGTTCAGATCGTCCTTGTCCACCAGCAGTTCTTCCTTGCGGGTGCCGGACGCGTTGATGTCGATTGCCGGGAACACGCGTTTTTCGACCAGTTTGCGGTCGAGATGGAGCTCCATGTTGCCTGTGCCCTTGAACTCCTCGAAGATCACATCGTCCATGCGGCTTCCCGTGTCCACGAGCGCCGTTGCCAGGATGGTGAGGCTGCCGCCGCCCCCTTCGATGCTGCGGGCCGCGCCGAAGAAACGCTTGGGCCGCTGGAGCGCATTGGCGTCCAGACCGCCGGAGAGCACCTTGCCCGATGCCGGGATGATCGCGTTGTGCGCCCGTGCGAGACGGGTGACGCTGTCAAGCAGGATCACGACATCTTTCTTGTGCTCAACAAGCCGCTTGGCCCGCTCGATGACCATATCCGCGACCTGCACATGCCTCTGGGGCGGTTCATCAAAGGTGGAGCTGATGATCTCGGCCTTGACCTGGCGCTGCCAGTCCGTTACTTCCTCAGGCCGTTCGTCGATGAGCAGCACGATGAGTTTGATGTCCTTATGGTTCTTCAGTATGGCTTTGGCAATGGCCTGGAGCAGCATGGTCTTGCCGGTCCGGGGAGGGGCCACGATCATGCCGCGCTGGCCCATGCCGATGGGCGTGACAAGGTCTATGGCACGCGTGGTATATTCCGTCGGGGTCATTTCAAGCTTTATCTTCTTTTCGGGATAGTAGGGTGTGAGGTTGTCGAACAGGATCTTGCTCCGGGATATTTCGGGGTCTTCGTAGTTGATGGCATCGACCTTGAGGAGGGCGAAGTAGCGTTCGCCCTCTTTCGGCGGCCGGATCTGTCCGGAGACCGTGTCCCCGGTGCGGATGTTGAACCTTCTTATCTGGGAGGGGGATACGTAGATGTCGTCGGGGCCGGGGAGATAGTTGTAATCAGGCGCTCGAAGAAAGCCGAAGCCGTCGGGCAGGATCTCAAGCACGCCTTCCCCGAAAATCATGCCGTTCTTTTCCGTCTGCGCCTGCAGGATGGCGAAGATCAACTCCTGTTTTCGCAGACCGCTGACGCCCTCGACCTTGAGGTCGTTCGCCATATCGGTCAATTCGGCGATGTTCTTTCCCTTGAGCTCTACTAAATTCATGGTTTTACTCCTTGGCCCGCGGTTTGACGGGGCGTGTGCGGTCTGTACCTGGTGAGAGGCGGGTTATACTGCTCCTGTGGTTGTTATATATGAGCGTTGTGTATGGCGTTATATTGGTTTTTGCAAGGAGGCTGGTTCCGTCAGACTATCTGTCGGCGGTTTGCTTACGTGATACAAGGGCCTTTCTGTGTAAACAACATGCTTGTTTTTGCCTGGTTATTATTGTGCTGGGTTTTGCAATAACACGGGGTTTTTGGTCAGGTTTACTCGATGACTAAAAAGAACATACCTCAGAATGCCGGATTTGTCAATGTTTTTATTTTATGGTGTGAAATCCAAAAAATAGAAATCTCGTATTTATTAAGATGGGCGTACTGCCTCATTGCACTAATCCCGGTTGTCCCCGGCAACCGTAATCCGTCGCCATGTGATGGTGAGATTGCACTGAATACACACTTACTCTCTTTCGGAGTTGACACCTTCTCCCTATCGTAGTATAAAAATCCATGGAAACCGGCAGACGGGAATTTATCAAAAAGGCGCTCTTCGGTGTGCTCGCTCTGCTTGGCCTCGGATTTCTGGTCCCCGCCATCAAGCTCGTTGCTCCCGTCAGAAGCCGTGATAAGGAGTTGGCCTATTTCCCGCTCCTTGCCGAGGAGGAGATCCCGAGGGTCGGCGTTAAAAAAGCGGAACTTACGTTTGCCGTCATGGGCAAAGAAAGGAAAGCCAGGGTCTTTATTGTGTCTTCTTCCGGGGGGCCGGTGGTTTTTTCCGCCATTTGCTCACATCTTGGATGTCTGGTCAGTTATCATAAAGAAAAGCAGGAATTTGTCTGCCCTTGCCACGGCGGGAAGTATGATCTGACCGGCAGGAACATTTTTGGCCCGCCTCCCGCGCCGCTTACGCGCTTTCCCCTGAAGATTCAGGACGGCAAGCTGTTCGTCGGGGTCAAGGTGTAAGTACGGATTACCCTGTACAGAGCGACAAATTATGAATCTTATTGATTACCTAAATACCCGCATGGGACTCACAAGCAGGCACCGGAGAGTAATGGACAGGCCGGCGCCGGCGTGGATTAATTACTTTTATTGCTTCGGCGGGATAACGTTCACGCTGTTCATCGTGCAGCTCCTGACCGGACTGCTCCTGTCAATGCACTACAACCCGTCGGAGGCGGAGGCGTATGCAAGCATTCAGCGCCTGGACCGGACCGTGCCGCTGGGTGGCCTGCTCCGTTCGGTACACAAATGGGCCGCGAACCTCATGGTCGTGATGGTGCTGCTCCACATGATCAGGGTTTTCATCACCGGTTCCTACAAAAATCCCAGGGAACTGACGTGGGTCGCCGGTTCCCTGCTGTTCATGATGACGCTGGCGTTCGGTTTCACCGGCTACCTCCTGCCCTGGGACCAGAAGGCGTACTGGGCAACGGTGGTGGGGACCAACATGCTTGGTTCGGTGCCGTTCTTCGGGCCGCAGCTTACCGCCTTGGTACGCGGCGGTACGGAAGTGACGGGCCAGACGCTCCTCCGTTTTTACAGCATGCACATGCTCTGGTTCCCGGTCTTGTCGGCGCTCTTCCTCTGGGTCCATTTCCATATTATACGGAGACTGGGGATATCGGGGAGGATGTAGCGAATCGCAGGAGTCAGGAGTCAGGAGTCAGGAGTCAGGAGTCAGGAGAACTCTCCTCTCAGAGAATTTTGATGATGTCTTGATTTATCAGATTTTTCCGTGTCAAAGATTTTTCTTTGGTTGCGGCTATGGGCTGCCCTATGATAGACAGTAAAAAGGATAATAAATTCTTTCCCTACTATTTCTTCGAGATCATGCTCGTGGTGATGTTCACGATCGAAGTGGTGCTGGTCCTCGCGGTCCTGTTCCCGCCGACGATCGGCAGGGAAATAGACTTCTCCGCCCAGTTCAGTCCGCGGCCTGAATGGTATTTTCTTTTTCTGTATCAGCTCACCAAATACTTTTACGGCGGATGGACATTCGTCGGCGCCGTGCTGCTGCCGGGCCTTGCGTTCAGCGCGCTTCTGCTGGCGCCGTTCCTGGATAGCGGCAAAGAGACGGTGCTCCGGCAGAGGAAGGCGGCCGCAGCCGCGGGCTTTGGCCTGCTGGCAACAGTGGTTGTTCTGACGATTGTATCTTTGCTGTGAGGAAACGGGAGAATCCCTTGGTGCGATGAGGAGGGGGTATGGCAACCTCCGAAGCGCGGAAGATGGCACGGTGATCGATGAAACAGCTCATGTCAGTCATCATCCCCAATTACAACGGCAGCCAAACCATCGGAAAGTGCCTGGAGTCCGTCTTTGCGATCAACGATGAAGACCGAGAGGTCATCGTCGTTGATGATTGTTCTGAAGACGGTTCGCTCGATATTATCAGGAGGTATCCTTGCAGGCTTATTCAGATGGAGAAGCATGCCGGTGCTTCAGCCGCGCGGAATGCCGGAGCGCTCAACAGTAAGGGTGATGTTCTGTTTTTTATCGATGCTGATTGTCTCCTGCAGGAAAATGCCTCGTCAATTATCAGGAAATATCTTCACGAACATTCAGCAGAAGTAGTTATGGGCGGCACCTATACACCGACCCCTCCCGTTTCAGGATTCTTCAACACGTTTCAATCCGCTTTTATTCATCACTTTGAGACCAAGAGCAATGACGCTCCTGACTACCTAGCGACTCATGCCCTTGTCATCCGCGTCGAAACCTTCAAGAAGATGGGTGGATTCAGGGAAGACTTCCTGCCGATTCTCGAGGACGTTGACTTCAGTCACCGGCTGCGCAGCACCGGTTACAGGCTCATCATGAATCCCGACCTCCAGGTCCAGCACGTTTTCAATTTATCGCTGCTTCGATCTCTGCAAAACGCCGTCAGAAAAACCCGATACTGGATCGAATATTCATTGACGCGCAAAGACCTGTTTGCGGATTCCGGCACGGCGTCGAGAGAAATCAAGATAAACGGCGTGATATGGCTGGCGAACGCAATTCTTGCGCTCGTTTTCCTTTTGTCCGGACAGCGAGGGTTGCTGGTGCCCGTGCCCTTGCTGTGGGGTGCCGGCATGTACGTGAACAGACATTTGTTCAGGACGTTCGCCCGGGCAGGCGGCGCGGTCTTTGCCGTAATGGCGGCGGCGTATTATACAGCGCTCTATCCCGCTGCTCTCTGGGCAGGGGTGATCAGAGGGCTTGTGCAATACATGACGGGGACCGCGAGGCATGACGATTTTGGCGGCATTTCACAGGCGAAGTCGTCCGGACCCGCGAAGGACTAAAAAAATGTACTCGCCGTTCAGACATTTAAGAGACATATTCTGGAAGCGAAGGCCGATTCACCTTACGTTCTTCGTCACCAGGCGGTGCAATTCCCGATGCCCCTTCTGCTTCTACCTCAAGTCGAACGATGTCACCTCCGGCGTACAGCCCGAGCTGACACTATCCGAGATCGAAAAAATTTCCTCTTCCCTCGGCAGTCTTCTGTGGCTGGCGTTTTCCGGCGGCGAGATCTTTCTGAGGGACGATCTTGTAGAGATCGCGCAGACCTTTTACCGGAACAACAAGCCGGCGATCATGCTGTTCCCCACGAACGGTCTTCTTCCCGGGGTGATCCGTGAAAGGATTGAGGAGATCGTACGTTCCTGCCCTCGAAGCATCGTGGCGCTCAAGCTGTCCCTCGACGGACTGGGCGAGGCACATGACGCCCTTCGCAGAACGCCGGGAAGTTTTACGAAGACAATGCAGACATACCAGGCCGTCCGCGGCATGATCGACCGCTACCCGAATTTCGAACTCGGAATAAATACGGTCTTTTGCTCGGAAAATCAGGACGCCATGGATGAGATCATCGACTACGTGGGGGGATTGAAATACATCAAGACTCACACCATCTCCCTGGTCCGCGGCAACCTTTCCGACAAGCATTATGCAGTTGTGGACATCAATAAATACCATGACGCGGTTCAGAGGCTCGAAAAGAACCTGCGGGAGGGGAGGTCGGCCATGTATCGCTTCAGGGGCGGCCGCATCAAGGCAGCCCAGGACATCCTGCAGCGCCGCCTCATCCATCGAACGATGAAAGACAACACAAGGATCGTTCCCTGTTATGCCGGAAGGCTGAATCTCGTGCTTTCGGAAACCGGGGAGGTCTTCCCCTGTGAACTGCGTGCGGACTCGTTCGGCAACGTCCGGGACCATGGATACGACATCCTGAAGGTCTGCGGCTCGGACAGGGCCCGGGGCGTGAATGATTCGATCATGAACGGCCGGTGTCATTGCACCCACGAATGCTATTTCATGACCAATATCCTGTTTAATCCCCGCCTGTATCCTTCCCTGATGAAGGAATATCTGCTCCTCCGGCCAAAATGAAAGGTTCCGTTACTATTCTATTCCGAATTCTTTCAGCTTTTTCCACAGGGTAACCCTGCTGATGCCGAGGTGTTTTGCCGTAAGGGTGCGATTGCCCTTATAAAGGGCCAGCGCCGCCTGCAGCTTGTGCCGGCCTGCACCCCGATCAGGAACCTTCTCCTCTTTCTCGGAAAATACATATTCGGGCAGGTCCGTGATCTCGATGGTGTCCCCCCTGCAGATTATCGCGCTGTGCTCCAGCGCGTTGATGAGCTGACGGACATTTCCCGGCCAATGGTAGTTTTCGAAGATGTGCATTGCCTCCGGGCTCATGCGCCGGATGTCTTTACCGTTGGCGTGTGATATCTTTTTGAGGTAATGGAAGGCGATGACTGGGATGTCCTCGGCCCGGTCGCGCAGCGGCGGCACGTTGATCAAAATCGAGTTTATGCGGTACAGGAGGTCTTCCCGGAACAGGTCGGAACTGAGCAGTGCGTTCAGGTCCCTGTTGGTCGCCGAGATCAGGCGGATGTTGACGGGGACCGGAGTGTTATCCCCGACGCGCTCCACCACCTTCTCCTCAAGGACCCGCAGCACTTTCACCTGCATGACCATCGGCATGTCGCCGATTTCGTCGAGGAAGATACTCCCGTCGTGGGCCGCCTCGAACCGCCCCGTCCTGTCGCTGATGGCGCCGGTGAAGGAGCCTTTTTTATGGCCGAACAGCTCGCTTTCGAGCAGATAGTTGTTGAAGGCCCCGCAGTTCACGGCTACAAAGGGCCCCTCCTTACGCCGTGACAGCGCATGGATGGCCCGGCCCACGAGGTTCTTGCCTGTGCCGCTCTCGCCGCTGATCAAAACTGGCGCTTCGCTCGTAGAAGCGTTCCGAATCTGATCGAACAGTTTTTGCATCGGAGCGCTCTTTCCGAGCAGGCCCATGAACCAGTATTCCTGGCGTAATTCGTGCCTGAGCTCTTCCAGCTCCACCTCCTTCAGGTAGAGGGACGTAAGGTCCGTCATGGACTCCACAGCCCCGATCATCTCGCCGTTCGCGTTAGTCAGGACAGTGGCGTTTTTTAAGAGGTGCACGGATCTCCCGTCATGGGATCGTATCCGGCATCTCTTGTTTTCAACCGTGCCGGTTTTGAACAGACTGCAGCTTCTCTGTTTCCCCTTCTCGGTCAAAACAACGCAGGTATCGCTGTCGAGGATCGAGCACTGCTGCCCGATTACTTCGTCTTTGCGATACCCAGTGATCTCCTCCGCGGCGCGGTTGAAAAGCAGAATAATGCCTTCCTTGTCCACGATCATAAGTCCGTCCCTCACGGTCTCGAAGACATTCATCAGAAAGCCGGGCTCTTTGCAAAATTCTTCGATTTTGTCGCTCATGGATCGCTCCTATGTGTAGCAAAATGTAACTATGTTAATTAACAAACTGTTAATTGTTAAGCAATATGCAGTAAACGTTAATTATCATTTTAACATAAATTTGTCAACATGAAATTATAATGATTAGTAACATATTGAAAAATATAATAATAATATTTATAACATAATGGCATGGCACTTGCTATAGATAATATAGAAATTTACAAGCAAGGACCTTCCCGGAGGAGACATGAAAAAGATCCTGATAGCAGTGGATGACACAAAAGGCTCGAAAAATGTATTGTCCGTATTTCAAAATTTTGTCCAACAGCCCGCGGAGGTCGTTCTTCTCCATGTAGAGAGGCTGCAAGGCCGTTCCATGATGGTCGATATGCTCGGCGATGCGGAAATGTCTACCCTGAAGGAAATGCTCAAGGGCACGGAGCATAAGGACGCCTTGGACAGGCGGTCACGAAAAATCCTGGACTTCTACTCGAAAGAGCTGGCTGTAGACGGCATGTCTACGCTCAAGACCGTGACACGGGACGGCATTCCTTCTGATGAGATCCTCAAGGTCGCACGAGAAGAAGGCGCCGATATGATCATCCTCGGGCAGAGCGGCAGACTGGGGTTCGATCGGTTTATCACCGGAAAGGTCGCCCGGGACGTGGAGAACAATGCAAAAGTACCGGTGCTCGTGGCAAAGAGGCCGCTCATGTGCGAGGATACCTATACCAAGCGTGACGCCTATGCCGCCGTATACGTCACCACGGCGGTCATGCTAGCACTATTCTTTCTGGGTTTTATTCTCCAGAAAGGTTCGCTGATCCATTAACGCATCGAATCGTATTCGTGCAATTTACTAAGGAGGTTCATATGAAAAAGGTTCTAATCGCAGTAGACGAGACAGAAGGTTCAAAAGCAGTATTATCGGTATTCCGCAACATGGTCCGCCCGCCGGAGAGCGTGGTACTGGTTCATGTGCAGCAGTTCGAGGGGAAGTCCATGATGATCGATATGCTCGGCGATGCCGAGATGTCAACGCTCCGGGAGTCCCTGAAGGGAACGGAATACAAGGATGCGCTCGACCGCAAGTCGGAAAAAATCCTGAACTTTTACCGGAAAGAGCTGGACAACGGCGGGTTGGTCAACGTGAAGACCGTGGTCCGGGACGGCGTCCCGTCGGAGGAGATCATGAAGGTCTCCCAGGAGGAGGGCGCTGACCTCATCATTACGGGATACAACGGTAAGACCCTCATGCAGAGGCTTATCAGCGGTTCTGTAAGCAAGGACGTGGAGAAGAATGCACCGGTGCCGGTCCTCGTGGCGAAGAATCCTACAGAGGCCGAGAGATATGCCTGGAATACGGCCGCTGCCGTGAACCTGAAAGGAAATATTTAATCAGCGTGCAGAAACCATTTTGATGCCATACCGTCTGTGCGAATTCCCCCTGTGAAGGATCCCGCTTTTTTATCGCGGGACCCTTCACTTTTTTTATGAGGTAGTGTACTATAAGCGCGAAACTGGAAAGGATGTCGCTGCCCCGATGGCGGGGCTAAAAATAGGAGGGCACAAAATATCGTAAAGGAGGGGGAACACAAAAAGCGGATTCATAACTGCGGCAGTACCCGACTTGTCGTAAAGACAGCGGGTTGAAAAAATATTTAAAATTAGGGGGGACATCATGCTTCACAGCAGTGTTGTTTCTTTCGGGACCGCGATCTTGATGGGTCTCGCGCTTGGTTTCATTCTGCAAAAAGGCCGTTTCTGTCTGAACTCAGCGTTCCGTGACATTATTTTCATGAAGGACT
>CAVWIL010000023.1:0-23294 GCA_963755045.1 Nitrospirota bacterium
GGTCCATGGCAACATACGTGTGGAGACATTATTTCGCCTCCTGGTATGCCGAAAACCTTCTCGGTGGCATTGTCGTTTATTTTGTTCCCGCCAGAAGCCCGGGTGCATTCCCGTTTGCGACCAGCAGGCTGTTGAATAGATGACTCCACATTGCCGCAGAGTATAATTTTTTTTCTGGGAAATGGTATGGAAATACAAGAGAATCGTTATGCGCATTAGAATTCGGCCTTATAATCACACAATTATCAAATAAGATCATTTAAAATTTCAATTGAATAATTCTTAAACTTGTGGTAATATACCCATCACGTTTTTTTATAATCCACTAAAGGAGGGGTAGAACGAATGAAAAAAGCAGCAGCAATTCTTGCAGCAGCGATTCTGGTTGTTTCTCTGTTTTCACTGGCGTTTGCAGCAGAGCCGATGAAGGGCACAATCAAAAGTGTGGACGCAAAGGCAGGCACGGCCGTATTCTGTGCTGAAGGCACCACCGCCGATGTGACCCTGAAGGCCGACAAGGCCGTCGACCTCAGCAAAGTGAAGGCTGGCGACAAGGTAATGATCACCGTCGACAAGGACACGCTAACGAGCGTGAAGGCGTCGGCAAAGCCAAAAGCAGCAGTGGGTTGTTAACCGAAGAACCAACCACAGGGAGTCACCTTGAAAAAGGGCGACTCCCTTTTTTATTGTTTAAGCATGGCGCAGTCCAGCCCTTCATCTTTTCCCGAAGATATCCATCCGTTGAAAACGGACAAAACAATATCGACAAAATAACTTGATTTCGTGAGGACTTTTGTCTATTATTAGTGCTCTATCTCGGTTCAGGAGTATCCAATTTTTTAAGGAGGAGCATACGTGATCAAGGTTAATCAGGAAAAGTTGCAGGAGAAGATCAAAAAATTGAAACAAAAGGCTGTGGAGAAGAAAACGAAAGCCGCAATCAAGTCCGACCCTGAACTGCGCACGGCGCGCAAGAAGGTAAAGAGGGCCCAGCGGAAGCTCCGCACTGCTAAAGCATACAAGTCAACAGGCAAGAAAGCCGGCGAAGCAACACCGGCCGCTTCTGCATAAACCGGATCGCAGCATGCGGTTCTGTTCTCCTTTAGCGTGTATTCGACTGTTCGTTACGGGACTCCTACCGGCGTTTGCATTGATCTATGCCTGCGCCGGCAGGGAGGTGCCGTTGGCCGCACCTGCCTCCACTGCGCCGGCTCCTGTTGCAGCTCCAGCTGCAGTCCCGGTTTCGGTACCTGTACCCGTAACGAAACCGAAAGAGATATACCGTGAGACTGGGATGGCTGCATGGTACGGTAAGGATCTCCACGGTAAAAAGACGGCAAGCGGCGAAGTCTTCGATATGTATGGGCTCTCGGCAGCGCACCGGACCCTGCCGCTCGGCACGGTCATCCACGTTACCAACCTCGATAATTTCAAGACCATACAGGTAAAAATAAATGACCGGGGACCGTTCTTTAAGGGCAGGTTTCTCGACCTGTCCTATGGAGCAGCCAAAGCGCTGGGTTTTGTGGCCCAGGGGACTGCACGGGTAAGGATCGAGACCCTTGATGCGGTGCGCGGCCCGGTGCAATACACGGTTCAGGCGGCCGTCTTCGCCGAGGAAGAGAACGCGCGGGCGTTGAAGGAGCGACTGGATACTAAATTCGAGATGGTCTCGATCGTTCCCTTTGAAACGAATAGTGCCAGGTTCTATCGCGTGTGGGTGGGCGCCTATGCGTCCGAGGATCGTGCCGAGCACGTGGCGGGCAAACTGATGCTCGAAGGTTTGGAGCCGATCGTGGTGAGAAAAGATTAAGAGCGCTTGACACCTGTAAAATTTCGGACGCTTACCGGTGACGCGGAGAGACTCGAAAAAGGATTAATTAAACACGGTTTACAGCGGGAATTGCATTATTATGTTTATCATTACAGCATCCCTGTCTTATCGTTCACCACGTATTTTGCAGAAAAACGTACTACCAGGTAGGGGCCTATGAAGATCAATGTTCGTGCCGGGAAAATAGAGAAGCATAAGACGGATGCAGCAATCATCCTGCTTTTCGAAAAAGAGAAACCGGGCAGGGTTGCAGAACGGGTGGATAAGGCGCTCGGTGGAATAATTTCACGCCTTATTAAGAAGGGCGATGTAAAGCTCAAAACGGGCACGGTTCATCTTCTCTACCCCGAGGGCCGGATCCGTGCTGAACGGCTGCTCCTCGTGGGACTGGGTAATCGGAGTGAGTTCACACCTAATCGCTTGCGGCAGGCTGCGGGCAAGGCGGCAAGTTCGCTGAGAAGCGCCGGGGCGCGGGACATCACCTTTATTACTGACGGGGTCGTTCTTGATGCCGAAGAGCTTGGGCAGGCGCTGGCAGAAGGGACCACACTCGGACTCTACCGTTTCTTGAAGTATAAAACCGGAGAGGAAAACGGCCTTGCAAGAGACGTGCGGACGATCACATTGTTGAGGGAATCCAACGGCGGGATCAAGGCCATACAAAAAGGTGTGAAGGCGGGTGAGGCGATTGCCGCGTCCACCGTCATGGCGCGTGACCTGGTGAGTTCGCCGCCTGCCGACAAAACGCCGCCGATCATCGCTGCCAAGGCGAAAGAGATCGCGCGACAGTTCGGACTCAAACTCCGGGTCCTTGAAAAGGACAGGATGCGAAAGCTCGGCATGGGCGGCCTGCTCGGCGTTGCCGCGGGAAGCGTGCAGCCGCCGAAGTTCCTCATCGTTGAGTACCGGAAGGGCGGGAAGAAGCCATTCGTAGCACTTGTCGGTAAAACGATCACCTTCGATTCAGGCGGCATCTCGATCAAGCCCTCCGAGAACATGGACAGGATGAAGGACGACATGTCCGGAGGCGCAGCGGTGCTCGGAGCGATCCGGACCGCTGCAGCGCTCAAGTTACCGCTCAATATCGTCGCTCTCCTGCCGGTAACGGAGAACATGCCAAGCGGCAGCGCGTACAAACCAGGCGATGTGCTCCGCACCATGTCCGGTCAGACCATTGAGATATTGAGTACCGACGCGGAGGGCAGGCTCATCCTTTCCGATGCGCTCACCTATGCCTGCACCTACAAACCCGCGGTTATCGTGGACATCGCTACGCTTACCGGTGCGTGCGGTATCGCTCTTGGCACCGAGGCCACGGCCATGCTCGGCACTAATGACCGATTCAAGCAGATGATACGCATTGCAGGTGAAAAGGCCGGCGAACGTGTGTGGGAGATGCCGCTGTGGGAAGAGTATTACGAGCAGATCAAGAGCGACATCGCGGACATGAAAAACACCGGCGGAAGGAGGGGCGGCGTCATTACGGCTGCAGCGCTTCTCTCGAAGTTCGTGCAGAAATATCCCTGGGTACACCTTGACATTGCCACGACGGCCTGGACCGAAACGGAACGGCCCTACACGCCCAAAGGTGCGACGGGTATCGGCGTTCGGCTCCTGACGCAGTTCCTGAGAGATTACGCGGAGAAATGAAGCTGAAAAGTCGGGACGGCAGTAAGTTGAGAAGCTGTTCCGGAATCTTCAGCCGTATTTATTACTTCGGATCGAAGGCATTCCACCGGGAAGAATACATCGTCATTGCAGCCGAGGCAAAAGAGGGGAGCGATGTCTTGAAACTGCGCAACGCAAGCGGTGTTCCCGTATGTGCAGGGTCGAGTGTGGTGCAAACCGGCCGGGTGTTTAAAAAAGCATTGACGCAAAGCCTACTGTCAGGCTGGACAGGAGGCTTTTTCTTTACCTTGGCTATAAATGCCTTGACTCTTTCCCGGGGTGCTTTTAAAATGATGAGACTTGTCACGAAGCAAACAACCCTCAAATGATGCATCCCACTCTGACATACGACAACGCGATCATGAATCTCAAGAAGGTCATGATCAAGGGCCGGTTCACCAAGGCGGATGTTTTCATCACGCGGTTCGGTGAGCACCGCTTCGTGGTGAAAGACTATTCGCAAAAAGGCTTCTGGGAAAGGAATTTAGTCGGTCTCATCGTGATCGGAAGGGAGGCCAGGGCATACGAGGCGTTGAGCGGGGTCGAGGGGCTGCCGCCGAAGTTCAAGCGGCTCTCGCCCTATTCCCTTGCCATCGAGTATCTTGAGGGTAAGGATCTTGGTTGTTTTCAGCGGGGCGAGTTCGGGCCTGAGGTCATACGACAATTCGAACGGATCGTTGATGAGCTGCATAAGCGCGGCTGGGTGCATCTCGATCTGCACCGACGGACAAATATTCTGTTTGTTGACGGCAAGATATTCATCGTGGACCTGGCCTCGGCACTCCATACGGGACGCATTCCTCTGATCGGCCGATTCTTCACCGGGCTCTTCGGGCTTGCTGACCGCTTGTCACTCATTAAAATGAAGAAAATCTTCGGACCGGAGCTGTTGACGGATCGGGAGCGTCGGTGGCTCAAACTGCGAAATATTTTCATGTCGACGAAGTGGGATGATAAATAGAGATTGGCTTGAAATGCCCTTGTGTTTGACACGCCGGACGTGATCCGGGATCAGGAGCTTGTTGAAAATTCCGAATGCCTGCCTTCGAAGGAGTGACGATCCTCAGTGAATCGGTACGGTGTGATTTAGTCCTCTCTGCCGTAATATCAGACGCTCTTATTTCCCCGAAATTTCCGTTCCTTTCGCGATCACTATGATGCCCGATGGCGTTACGTGATAGCGCTGCTTGTCTTTCTCAAGATTATACCCGAGCTCGGTCTCCGGCGGGATCACGACGTCCTTGTCGATGATAGCTCGGCGAATACGGCTGTGCCTGCCGATATCCACGTTCTCCATGAGTATTGAATCGTGCACTTCGCTGTAACTGTTCACCCGGACGTTGGGCGACAGCACGGAATTCTGCACCCGGCCGCCGCTCACAATGCAGCCATGTGCAACGATCGAGTCAAGTGCGATGCCGAGCCTGCCGCCTTTTTTCTCCTGTGCAAACACGAACTTGGCCGGAGGATTCTGCGACTGATAGGTGCGGATAGGCCAGGCCTTGTCATAGAGGTTCAAGAGCGGGTCAACACTTACCAGGTCCATGTTGGCTTCCCAGTAGGCGTCAATGGTACCGACATCGCGCCAATACTTTGCCTCTTTCTTGTTCTCATCCCGAAAATTGTAGGCACAGACCCGTGCGGTCTTCATCATCTGGGGGATGATGTTCTTGCCGAAGTCGTGGGACGTTTCCTGGAGCGCGTCGGACTTCAGATATTCCAGCAACGTCTTGGTGTTGAACAAATAGATGCCCATCGACGCGAAGGCCAGTTCCGGACGGCCCGGTATGCTTTTGGGTACCTTAGGTTTTTCCTCGAAATCGAGGATGCGGCAGTCATCATCCACCTCGATAATGCCGAAGGCCGCTGCGCTCTTTTTCGGGATCTCGATAGCAGCCACGGTGGCATCGGCCTTGTTCTCTTGATGGAACCGGAACATTTCGGCGTAGTCCATTTTGTAGATGTGGTCTCCGGCAAGCACGAGAACATGGTCCGGCGCGTCTTTTTCTATCATATAGATGTTCTGGTAGATGGCATCGGCCGTTCCCTGGTACCACTTGTTTCCTACCCGTTGCTGCGGTGGCACGGAAATGATGTATTCGTCCAATTCTCCGGAAAAGAGGTTCCAGGCAAGCCGCAAGTGTTTGTCCAAAGACAGGGACTTGTATTGGGGCAGAACGGCGATCTTTCTGATTCCGGAATTGATGCAGTTCGAGAGAGAGAAGTCGATGATCCGGTATATTCCGCCAAAGGGGACCGCGGGCTTTGCTCGATGGATGGTGAGGGGATGGAGCCGTTCTCCCTTGCCGCCGGCAAGGATCATTGCCAGAATGCTCATGCAGGATTTCTCTCCTTACGGGTATGTGAAGATAATAGCAGGCGTTCCAGTGCCTGTCAAACCGATCCCAAAGACTCCTCATGACTGCGAGCTTTGCGTGCTCCCCCGATCGATGCCGAAAAGCGTCCCTGTTCTCTTTTGCGACGTACTTGAACCAGGTCCCCTTCAGTGAAGTTCGGTAACCTGACTTCACTTTTATTAATAGATATTAATGAGTTGCGCATGATTTTTTTTCGTAATATTTTACTTGATTTATTTTTCAGTGGTTGTTATTATGTATAACTTTTAGTAACATCAAATAAGTAAATTTTCTTCCAAGCTGCATAACGGTTGCTGAATGTTGCAATCTTACTTGTTCTTAATATCATTCTAAAATCACCTTGGAAAATCAATCTGCCAATCTTAGTTTGCGGATTGTTTGGTCCGCACTTTCAGCAGGGAGGTCCTTATCGTGCTCCAGCAAGAAGACGTAAAGAAGGTTGATTCGGTCCTTGATGATTCCGCAGGTCAGCGGGGCATGCTTATCGCCGTGCTCCAGCGGGTCCAGGAAAAGATCGGTTACCTGCCTGAAGAGGCAATGACCATGATCGCCGAGCGTATGTCCCTGTCGCTGAACAATGTTTACGGCGTTGCTTCGTTCTACAAACATTTCCATTTCAAGCCCCGCGGCAAGAACATCGTCAAGGTCTGCATGGGTACTGCCTGCCACGTGCGAGGCGCGAGGGCTGTGCTCACGGAGATGGAGCATCAGCTCGGTATTAAGGAAGGTGAAACGACCAAGGACCTTTCCGTTACCCTTGAGACCGTCGGGTGCGTGGGGTGCTGCGCATTGGCGCCCGTTACCACGATCAACGACAAGGACCTGTTCGGCGAACTGACGCCAAAGATGGTGGACGATATAATCATTACAGTGAGGAGCGAACATGGAACTCACGTTTAAGCGGCTAGAAAATGTCAAAGACCTCGATGCCTTGCGCGTGAAGCTCAAAAAGGAGCACGCGGAGAGCGATGCTCACCGGGTGCGCGTCTGTTGCGGTACCGCTTGTCAGGCCACGGGATCTTTAAAACTTATCGACCAATTCGAGAAGGAAGCGTCCCAGAAACAGGTGGAGCTCGAGATCGTGAAGACAGGATGCCAGGGGTTCTGCCAGCGCGGTCCTGTGGTGATCCAGGACCCGCAGGAGATCTTTTACCAGAAGGTAAAAGTGGATGATGTCCCGACTCTCTTCTCTGATTCCGTGCTCCACGGCGTACCCTACCGCAAGAAGCTCTATCGCGAATTCCCCTTGTCCGATCCGAACGAGAAAGTACAGGACATCCCTTTTTACAAGAAGCAGAAACGCGTTGCGCTCCATCGGAATGGTTTTATTGATCCCTGCAATATCAACGACGCCATCCGCGAGGACGGGTACGCAGGTCTTGCGAAAGTGCTGACCGAGATGAAACCCGATGAGGTCATCGATATTGTTAAAAAGTCCGGACTTCGGGGCCGCGGCGGCGCTGGTTTCCCTGCAGGCCTCAAGTGGGAGCATACAAAGAAATCGAATGCCAAGATCAAGGCAGTAGTGTGCAACGGCGACGAGGGTGACCCGGGCGCGTTCATGGACCGCTCTGTCATGGAGGGCGATCCGCACTCGGTTCTCGAAGGCATGCTGATCAACGCCTATGCTATCGGTGCCCAGCACGGGTATATTTATGTACGTCATGAATATCCTCTGGCCGTGAAAAACCTCGGTATTGCCATCAACCAGGCGCGTGCAATGGGTCTCCTGGGAAAGAACATCCTGGGGAGCGAACTCGAATTCGACATCGAGATCAAGGAAGGCGCGGGCGCGTTCGTGTGCGGTGAATCCACGGCACTGGTTGCCTCCCTCGAGGGTGAGCGCGGCATGCCGCGGCCTCGACCTCCGCGGCTCTCCGAATCGGCGGGCGGTCTGTGGAACATGCCGACGAACCTGAACAATGTCGAGACCTTTGCCAACGTCCCCACGATCATCACCAAGGGTCTGGATTACTATACCAAGATAGGCACAGAGAAATCCAAAGGCACCAAAGTGTTCGCCCTTACTGGAAAGATCAAGAACACAGGTCTTATTGAAGTTCCCATGGGTATTACGCTCCGGGAAATCATCTTCGACATTGGCGGTGGCATGCTGAACCCGGAGCGAGGTTTCAAAGCGGTCCAGACCGGAGGCCCCTCGGGCGGATGCATCCCGGCCCAGTTCCTCGACATGCAGGTGGATTTTGACACCCTGGCGACAGTGGGCTCCATCATGGGGTCCGGCGGCATGGTGGTTCTTGACGAGGATGACTGCATGGTGGATGTTGCCAAGTTCTTCCTCTCTTTTACCAAGAGTGAGTCTTGCGGAAAATGCCCACCCTGCCGTATCGGCACCTGGCAGATGTACGAACTCCTGGACAAAATCACCACCGGAAACGGGGAGCAGGGCGACATCGAGCGGCTTGAGAAGATGGGCAAAATGGTCGTTTCCGGATCGCTCTGCGGTCTCGGGAACAGCGCACCGAACCCGGTACTCTCGACTATCAAGTACTTCCGCGAAGAATACGAAGAGCATGTGAACGACAAGTACTGCCGGGCCAAGCGTTGCCAGGGAATGGGGTCATACAGGATATTGCCCGAGCATTGCATTCTCTGTGGTCTCTGCAAGCAGGCGTGCGCCTTTGACGCTGTGGTGGAGCTTCGAGACAAATTCTTTATCGACCAGGACTACTGCACCCGGTGCAAGGCATGTTACAGTGTCTGTCCCACTCAGGCCATCAAGATCGAGAAGAGGAGGGATCATGTCGCAACAAGAAAATAAATGCCCGGTTAACGCCACGCGGCGGAAACTGACTTTTTTCTATAATGACGATTCCAAGGATGGCATGTGCTCCAAGTGCCATCCCTGCAAACTGGGTATCTTTGACGCTATCAAGATCCTCGAGGCGATCCAGTCCGGGAAGGGCCTGGCCAAGCATGCTGCCCAACTCAAACGCATTGCCGTTGAGGTGAAGGACGGCGGCATGTGCAAGAAAGGCAAGGACCATGCCGATATCCTGGCCACGTTTCTCGCCAGCAGCGCCAGTGACCTCGACAGCCATATCAAGGGTGTCTGTACCTATCACGAGTGCAAGCAGCTCACCCGGTACGAGATTAATGCCGCGTTGTGCATCATGTGCGACAAATGCCGTGAGGTCTGCAAGGACAATGCAATCGAGGGCCAGAAACTGCAACCATATAAAGGCGGGTTCACTCCTTTCCGCATCCGGCAGCAGAGGTGCACCCACTGCGGCGAATGCATCAAGGTCTGTCCTGAGAAGGCGGTCGTGATCATCGAACAGGATCGCGAGGCAATCACTTCGGTCACTAAAAAGGAGCCCGTGCGGACGCTGGCCTGCACCTGCGACGTCCGTGCAAACGCGCTTGGCGGCGAGCCGGCCTGCGTGATCCACGAGACCATGCCTGCCGAAGAGTCCTTTGCGGGCAGGAAATAAGGATTGGGAGATTACGTCTGGTGAGCATCGTTAGACTGCCAGCGTTTGATCGAGGAATCGCATAGATATTAATGGAGAGGCGAACATAGTTCAATCTCCCCATTCTGGATTTTTTCTGAAAATTTTACGAAGCGACACTCGGAGGATGCTATGACGACCAAGATGGTGAACATGGAATTTGACGGCAAGGCCGTATCAGTTCCTGAGGGCATGACCCTCGTGGACGCGGCTGCGACCGTGGGGGTCCACATCCCGAACCTTTGCCATATCAAGGAACTCAGAGGCGTGGGTGCATGCCGTATGTGCATGGTGGAGATCGAGGGCATGAAGACGCCGGTCACCGGCTGCACCACCCGGACCAAGGAAGGCATGAAGGTCCAGACCAAGACCGCGAAGGTCGAGGAGATCAGGAAATTCGTGACCGACCTTGTCCTGTCCTTTCACCCCCTGGACTGCATGACCTGTCCCAAGGCCGGCGCCTGCGACCTGCAGAGGTATGCCGCGGACCTGAAAATTCAGGAATCGTCCTTCGGCAGGAAGAGCTTCAACTATGAGCTCAACGACCGGAGCCCCTTCATCACCATTGACAACAACTACTGCATCCTCTGCGGCCGGTGTGTACGGGTTTGCAAGGAGCAGAATACGAATGTTCTCGACTTCATGGGTCGCGGCATTACCACCAAAGTTACTACGGCGATGGACAAACCGCTCCAGGATTCGGGTTGCACTTTCTGCGGGTCCTGCGTGGACGCCTGCCCGGTGAATGCGCTCATGGAGCGCGACCGCTGGCAGCACGGCAGGGAATGGGACCTTAAAAAACAGGAAACGGTCTGCACCGCCTGCGGCTCGGGTTGCAGCGTGATCACGAGCAGCAAGGATGGCAAGATCGTGAAGGTGAATGCGAAAGAGGACAACGGCTACATCTGCGTCATCGGCCGTTTCGGGTTCGATTCCTTAAAAGCGGCAAATCGTATCATGACACCGATGAAGAAGCACGGTGGAAAACTGGTCCCCACCACCTGGGAAGATGCAGCCAAGATCGCGGCTGACGCTCTTAAAAAGGCCGGGGTCAATGCCGGGTTCATCGCTGCCGGTTCGCTTACCAATGAAGAGGCATACGCTGTTCAGGAGCTTGCCCGCGATGTGGCGGGAAGCCCGAATATCGATACCCCGGCGTCTGTATATGCAGGCGGCCTGATCTCGGCTCTCCGTGCAGTCTACGGCGATGCTGGCATCGCCATCGCGTCGCAGGCCGATCTCAAAACCGCAGATGTGGTTGTGGTGATCGGCGCCGACCCGTCACAGAAGAAACAATCCCTCCAGGAAGTGGAGGTCATGATCCGGAGAAGGGCCCAGGCAGGGGCAAAGGTCATTGTCGTGAACCCGGAGAAGATCGAGCTCGCCGGTCATCAGAACGCTATTCATCTTCAGCTCAAGGAAGGGACTGACACGGTCCTTCTCGCGGGGCTCATGAGCGCCGCGATTGCTGAGGGAGCAACTTCCTCGGCAAAAGGGTTTGAAGCCCTGAAAAAATCGCTCGTCAGCATCGACAGCGCGGCATCCACATCGGGCGTTTCTGCTGAACAGCTCACGAGTGCCGGCAAGGCGCTTGCTGCGGCAAAAACCGCGGTGGTTATTATCGGTACCGGCATCTCGCCCAACGAAGAGGCTTCGATCCAGGCCTTGAACCTCGCGGTCATGAAAAATGCAGGGGTCTTGCCGCTTATGCTCGAGGCGAACGCCCTGGGAGTGATGCAGATGGGTTGCCTGCCTGACATGGGCCCGGGCGCTGTCAAGGTGAAGAAGGCTGGCAAGGGTTATAACGATATGAGGTCCGGCATGAAAGCGCTGTACGTTGCCGGAAATGTGGGCGATGCTGAATTCAAATCCGATATGATTATCGTGCAGGCAAGCCATATGACGCCGTTTGCGGAAAAGGCGGACCTGGTACTTCCCATGGCTGCTCTCTATGAGAGGCAGGGGACCGTCAGGAATACCTACGGAATGATCAAGACCGTTGCCCCGGTGATGCAACCTGCGGGCGAGGCAAAGGATGGCGTAGAGATCGCTGCCGATATCTCGGCAGCAGTGGGCAAGACAAAGGCTTTCAAGGCAAAAGATATCAATGCCGCAGTCAAGAAAGTGAAAGCAGGGAAGATAGCGGCCGGGTCCTTCAGTCCGGTGACTGCAAAGGCCTCTAAACCGAATGCCATTTACGCCTCTGTGCTTATCATGGCCATGAACCAGGGTTTGCTGGCAGGTTCCGGTGTGTCCAAGGTGTTGGTGGTCAAACAGCCGGTACTCCGGAGTTAGTCAGCGGTTTGGGTACTAAGACGACCTTCATCCACAATTTTACGAGTTGTAACTTGCTATAGTTTTTTTATTCATTGTTATGTATAATACACAGGCTTAAAACAGGGGATGCTTAGTCTCCTTTAGGAAGGGAGTTCTGAAATATCATGAGAGAAGACCAGAAATCAGTTGATCCGGCTGCCCAAGTCCTGCTGAAGGTCGCGGGATTGAAAAAATTTGAAACCTCGTTCGAGCGCGCGGAAAAGCTCAAGCCGTGCCCCATTGGGCACCAGGGCGCCTGCTGCAAGATGTGTCATATGGGGCCATGCCGTTTGGTCGGCAAGGAAGATGAGGCCATGGGCATTTGCGGGGCGTCCCTGCCGGTAGTAACGGCGAGAAACTTTGCGCGCATGGTGGCAGGAGGCACTGCGGCTCATTCGGACCATGCGAGAGATCTGGCTAACACCCTGTTGGCGGTTGGGCGGGGCGAGGCAAAGGATTTTCAGATCAAGGACGCTCGCAAACTGAACCGCGTTGCCGGTTATCTCGGGATCAACGTGGAAGGCAAGTCCGTGAACGAAGTGGCCGAGAAGGTTGCGCTCAAGTTCCTGGATCAGTTCGGCCAGCAGCGGGGAGAAATCACCTATTTGTCCCGTGCTCCCAAGAAGCGGCAGGAGATCTGGAAAAAACTCGGTATCGCTCCCCGCGCGATCGACCGCGAGGTCGTCGAAATGATGCATCGTACGACCATGGGCGTTGATCAGGAAATGAACAATATCATGCTTGGCGCTATGCGCACGGCGCTCGCGGACGGCTGGGGCGGTTCCATGATGGGTACGGATATCTCCGACATCCTGTTCGGTACTCCACATCCGGTCAAGGCCACGGCGGGTCTTGACGTGTTCAGGGAAGACTTTGTGAATCTCGTGGTTCACGGTCACGAGCCGTCATTTGCCGAGATGCTGGTTGTCGCCGCAGACGATCCCGAGATCTTGGCTTATGCCAAGTCCAAGGGCGCTCAGGGCGTGAACCTCGTGGGCATGTGCTGTACCGCGAACGAGATACTGGTCCGTCACGGCATCTCGACTGCCGGCGGATTCCTTCAGCAGGAACTTGGTCTCCTGACAGGCATGGTTGAGGCCATGGTCGTGGATGTGCAGTGCATCATGCCGGCCATCGGAGAACTTTCAAAGAAGTTCCATACCAAGATCGTCACCACAACGAAGAAAGGTAAAATGAAGGATGCCATTCATATTGAATACGATGAGCATCACGCCCTGGATCTTGCGAAGAAGGTTGCCCGACTCGCGATCGATAACTTTCAGAACCGCAAAAAGGAAGACGTTTCACCGGCCAATGTCAAATCAGCCGACATGATCGCAGGGTTCTCCGACGAGTACATTGAGTACATGCAGGGCGGATTGTACCGTGGCTCGTACCGGCCTCTGAACGACGCCATTATTTCCGGCCGCATCCGCGGTATCGTCGGCCTTGCGGGATGTAATAATCCGAGGATTTGCCAGGACAGCATCCATAATTTCCTCACCCGTGAATTGATCAAGAACGACGTGCTCGTTGTTCAGACGGGGTGTTCGGCCCATGCCTCGGCCAAGGCAGGCTACATGACACCGGAGATGGCGCTTGAGAATGCAGGCCTTGGTCTTCGAGAGGTTTGCGAGGCCATTGGTATCCCCCCCGTGCTGCATTTGGGCTCCTGCGTGGACAACTCCCGTATTTTGACCATTGCATCGAAGATCGCAGAAGAGGGAGGTCTCGGCGATGACATCGGCGGCCTGCCGGCGGTCGGGATCGGACCCGAGTGGATGAGCGAGAAAGCCATCGCAATCGGCACGTACTTCGTCGCTTCGGGTGTGCCGATCATTTTCGGCGCCGGATCACCGGTCAGCGCGAGCAAGTCGCTCAAGGACCTAATGGAGAACAAGTGGTGGGACATGGTGACTGCCGGGTTCTACTTTGAAGAAGATCCGGGCAAGATGCTCGAACTGGCGCTGAAGCTCATCGATACAGCCAGAGAAAAGCTCAAAATCCGCAAGTATGAGTCCGGCAGGTTCGGCACCGAGCGCGTGCTTATGGATATGGCGGCACGGCGTGCTACGTTCGCTACGCCGCACGGTGTGGATATATAAGGTCTACCATTAGAACGCTCTTAAGGAGAGGCCGCGAGGCCTCTCCTTTTTTATTTTTCTGCCGGTGCAAGAAATGCAAATGCAGCATACGAGGATAACGCATGTATCGCGGCGAGCGACTGAACAGTATCACCCACCTGCTGGGATCCGTGTTTGCGCTTATTGGCCTCATTGTTCTGGTGATTCGGGCAGCGCTTGCCGGCGACCCCTGGAAGATCGTCAGTTTCAGTATATTCGGCATGACGCTTGTGGTGCTGTATACCTCTTCCGCGCTCTATCACAGTATCCGGGGGGCATCAAAGAAGCTTTTCCAAAAAATTGATCACAGTGCAATTTATCTGCTTATCGCAGGAAGCTATACCCCGTTTACCCTCGTAACCCTGCGCGGTGCCTGGGGCTGGTCCCTCTTCGGTGTGGTCTGGGGGCTTGCCGTAATCGGTATTCTTCAAGACGTCCTGTTCGCAAAGCGCAAGCACATTCTCTCCGTGGTAATTTACCTGATGATGGGCTGGATCGCGATGGTCGCTGTCCGCCCGCTCTCTCTCGCGCTGCCGGGTGCAGGCATGACCTTGCTTATTTCCGGGGGACTGTTCTATACCGTTGGGATTGTCTTTTACGCGCTGGACAAAAAATTTGAATACAGCCACGGGATCTGGCATCTCTTCGTGCTGGCCGGCAGCGTGTGCCACTATTTTACCATTCTCTTGTACGTGGCGTAAGAGAACGCATCTGCTGAGTGTCCAACCGCTAGTGTCTACCTCAACATCCCAATACAATATCTCGTATGTCCTTTGCCCGCTTAAAAAAAGTATAAAAAAAACTTGACAATTACCTTTTTTCTAGTATCATCGTAACTATACTTACTATAACTATTAGTAGTGAACTATCCAGCGAGGATATCATGGTCGCACGCAAAAGCTTAAAAAAGTATAAAACAAGTGAGATCTGTAGCAGGTTCGATATTTCTCGTGCTACTCTTTTCCGATGGGAGAGCGATGGACTCCTGCCGGGGGTAGATCGTGACTGGAGGGGCTGGAGGGTCTATAATGAAACCAACCTGCGGGCTATCGAAAAGATCATGAAGGGTAAAATCGCCGGTTGAAACTGCGTATTGTCTATTGGTGGAGCGATAATGCTTTTTTCCAAAAAAATTGAGCCGATTGCATTGGACATAGGGTCAACCTTTATTAAACTTGTCCAGCTGAAGGGCTCGAATAAAAACTATCAGTTGATAAAATTCGGCATGGTACCGTTGCCGCCCGAGGTAATTGTGGAGGGTGCGGTGATGGATGCCGGCCGGGTGGTTGAGGCGATCAAGGAACTTCTCTCCTCCCAGAAGATAAAGACCAAGGAGGTTGTGATCTCGGTCTCCGGCAGTTCGGTCATTATCAAGCGCGTTTCCGTCGCCGATATGACCGATGAAGAGCTGACGGAGTCCATCAAATGGGAGGCCGAGCAGTATATCCCCTTTTCCATTGATGATGTGAATGTCGATTTTCAAAAGCTCGGAGCGGGCGCTACCGCGGGGCAGGCAGATGTCCTGCTGGTGGCCGTAAAAAAGGACAAGATAAACGATTATGTCAATCTTGTCAAAGAGGCGGGACTGGAGCCGGTGGTCATGGATGTCGACGCGTTTGCGTTGGCGAACATGTACGAGCTCAACTACGCCCTTGAAGAAGGAACAACGGCCCTGCTCAATATCGGGGCTTCGGTGATGAATATCAATATCCTGAAGGACGGGATCTCCATTTTTACCCGTGATATTACGGTAGGTGGCAACCGTTATACCGAGGCGCTCCAGAGGGATTTCGGTCTTACCTATGAAGATGCGGAAAAGGTGAAGAGAGGCGAAGCATTTGATGCCGCCGATAAGGAGCAGATCGCCGGCGTGATGTCCTCGGTAACGGACGATATTGTAGCCGAGACGCAGCGGTCTTTCGAGTTTTTCCGTTCCACCACCGGCAGTGACAAAGTTTCACGGGTGCTGGTTTCCGGCGGGTGCGCACGGATAGGAAATTTTATCCCTGTTCTTTCCGAACGTCTTGAGATACCGGTAGAGGTCGTCGATCCCTTTAAGAAGATCAAGATTGACCCGAAGCGCTTTGAAACCATGGTGATAGCGGAGTCATCCCCTCTGTGTGCGGTGGCGGTGGGGCTTGCGATCAGGAGGCCGGGCGACAGATGATCAAGATAAATCTCCTGCCTACTAAAAAGAAGCCCCCAAAGAAGGTCATCGACCTTCAGCAGCAGGTAATTCTTGCGGTCCTGGTCCTTGTTCTGGTCCTGATTACCCTGGGATATTATTGGAAGACACAAAACGATAGAATAACAACGCTTGAGCACGAAACGGCGGCCGCGAAAAAGCAGATTGCCGACCAGGACAATATGCTCAAGGAAGTGAAGAATGTCGAAGAAGAACGGAGAAAGGTCTCCGAGAAGATCGAAATTATCGAAAAACTGAAAAAGAACCAGGCAGGACCGGTGCTACTTCTTGATGTCGTGAGCAACGCGCTTCCCAAGAGTGTTGATATCTCATTGCTTTCGGAAAGTAACAACAACGTAAATATCGATGGGGAAGCTTTTACGAACGAAGATGTAGTCCGGTTCATTGATAACTTGAAGGCCTCTCCATTATTGAAGGGTGTCACGTTACTTGAAACAAACCAGTCAACACAGGACAAAATCGATATTTACAAATACAAACTCCAGTTTGTATATAAAGGGTTGTGATGGCATCTCTTATCGATAAAATACAAAAAATTCCGACCAAGACGAGGGCGATCGGCTTCGGCGTCTTTATCATTATACTTGTGGTCGCTTATATCTTCCAATTTCAAATCCCCATGAACACCAAGATCAAGCAGCTTGACACCGATCTAGCCGGACTGCGGCAGACTATACGTGAGAACGACAACAAGATAAAAAAGCTCGACGACCTTAGAACTGAGGTGAAGTCACTGCAAAGACGGCTGGTTATCCTTACCGAACAACTCCCTCCCGAATCTGAGGTATCCGATCTGCTCAGGCAAATACAGAGCCTCGTGAATCAGTCGGGACTTACGCTCAAATCCTGGAAGCCGTCAGGGCGCAAGATGCACGCAAGCGGTCTGTACGAGGAGATTCCCATTGCCATGACCCTGACCGGCGGGTATCATAATACCGCTTTGCTTTTCGACCGCATCGGGAAACTGACGCGTATTGTAAATGTACTCAATATTAAAATGGGCAGCATGAAACTGAACAAAGATGGCAGCCCTGAAATTACCATCAGCTGTACGGCAATGACGTTTTCGGCATTGGAGAAAAAAGTTGATGCTGCGACAGAGAAAAAATCACTTTAACATAACGGTCATCGGGCTCACCGTGATGCTGTCCCTGATAGTCGGAGGCGGAATTGTGGGCTGTTCCGATTCGGGTAAACCGCCGGTGGTGCAAACACCCACTTCCGTAAAACCGACACAACAGGTGATTACCCAGGCAACAGCTACGGTAGTGGAGCAAAAACCCCAGTCCGTGTTCTCCTATAACCCGGCTGGTAAGCGGGATCCCTTCACGCCGATTATCGTTAAGGATGAACGGAAAGCCCCGTCCGGAGAGCGTCCGCCATTAGAAAGATTTAATCTCTCCGAGTTTAAACTGACCGGCCTCGTCTGGGGCGGGTTTGGCTATAGTGCAATGCTTGAGGGCCCTGAAGGAAAGGGTTATTTTGTCCACGTGGGAACTATTGTCGGTCAAAACAAGGGCGTGGTGAAAAAGATAACCAAGGATGCCATGGTAGTAGAAGAAAAATTCAAAACTATTTCGGGCGAAACAGATCGGAAAGAGATTGTCATTGAGCTCCGGAAGAAACAGGAGGGGATGCAATGAACCGCGCACAACCGCCGAAGATATATTGGTTGATTTTTCTCGTCGCTCTCGTAACCGTGCTTTTCACCGGGTGCGGTGCAAAAGCGCCGGCGACGGCGCAGCAGCAGGGGACGCAGGTGCTTCTCACGAGAATTGAACCCCGCGATGTGGACGGGAAGACCGAGATCGTTATTGAAGGGACAGGACCAATGCTGCAATATACGTCCTTTCAACTTACTGAACCGCTCAGGCTGGTAGTTGATATTTCAGATGCGGACATTAGTAAGTTCACGACGAAGATGAATGTGAACAGCGGGGCCATCCTTGATATAACGCCTAGCCAGAAGGACACGATTGCCCGCCTGGAGATCGCCCTTTCACAGGCTGTCGACACCAAAGTATATCAATCAGACGGCAAGCTTATGGTAGAACTGGCTAAACCTGTTGAGGAGGCAAAGACGGCACCGGAGGCAGTTGCTCCTCCACCGCCGCTGGAGGTCCCCAAGCAAGAGCAACCGCCTCAGCCTGAGAAAGGCACGGCAACGATTGTGTCAGCTGTCCAGGCCTCTGCGGGAAAAGAAGGCGCCAAGGTGGTCATTATCGGCGACGGGACCATGGTGCCGAAGGTGTTTATGCTCAAAGACAACAGGTTGGTCGTCGATATCCCCGATACAAAGAGCAAGGTAAAGCCGAGGGTCATCCCCGTGCGGAAGGGTGGACTTGCCAGGGTTCGCGTCGCACAACACCCAGACAAGGTCCGCATCGTTTTGGATCTTACAAATCCACTTGAGTATACGGTTACCCCCGAAGGCAATACGTTGACCATTGCCATGGGGCCGGCTTCCGCAGTGAAGCCTGCAGCTAAACCCACTCAGGAGACTGCTGCATTGCTGGAGTCGGGAAAGGCCGCACCTGTTGAAAAAGAGGTTCCAACGTCTCAAGAGACCGCAGCAGCTGTTTCACCACCACCGGCCCAGCAAGAACGAGCAGAAACGGGGAAGCAGTCATTGGTGCCATCGGAGACCGCTCTGCTTGCCGGGGGCAGTAAATTCACCGGCAGGAAGATATCCCTCGATCTTCAGGATGCGGATCTGATCAATGTCATGCGTCTTTTTGCCGAAGTTGCCAACTTGAATATTATCCTGTCGCCCGAGGTAAAAGGCAAAGTTACCGTTCGCATGGTCAATATCCCCTGGGATCAGGCCATGGATATTATTCTCAAGATGAATGGCCTCGGATATGTGCTTGAGGACAATATTCTTCGCATCGCCTCGGTGGGTGCGCTTACGAAAGAAGCTGAAGATGAAATGCGGTCAAAGGAAGCGAAGAAGAAGGCGGAAGACCTGATAACACGGATCATCCCGGTGAATTATGCCAAGGCGAGTGAAGTCGAGCCCACGATAAAAAAATCGCTTTCTGCGCGTGGCGAGACCGTTACGGATACCAGAACCAATACCCTCATCATCAAGGATATTGCACGGAATGTCGATGAGGTGGTATCGCTCATCAAGCTGCTGGACAAGCCCATTGCCCAAATAATGATAGAGGCGAGGATTGTTGAGGCTTCCTTGACTTTCAGCCGGAGCCTCGGCGTTCAATGGGGCGGGACGGCAAAGGCCGACGCCGCGCATGGCAATCCAATTGGCATTACCTTCCCGAATTCAGTTGGCGTTACGGGCGGTCCGACCATGGGAGCAACGCCTTCAGGGTCGGGCAACTTCTTCGTCAACATGCCGGCTGCTGCCGGCGCGGGAACAGGAGGCGGAGCGATTGGTTTTACGTTCGGCTCTATCAGTAAATCCCTGAATCTTGACCTTGTCCTTTCCGCACTCGAATCAACTGGAGAAGGCAAAATCATCTCGACCCCAAGGGTCAGCGCGCTGGACAACAAGGAAGCCAAGATCGAACAGGGGATTTCCATCCCCTTCTCGACAACGTCAGCATCAGGGACGCAAATACAGTTCATTGACGCCAAGCTCTCCCTCGTGGTCACTCCTCATGCGACACCCGACAATAAGATTTTTATGAAGATTCAGGCCACGAAAAACGCTCCTGATACGTCGCTCCTCGGGGCATCAGGTCAACCATCGATACGGAAAAACGAGGCCACAACAGAGATACTCCTTGCCGATGGAGAGACCGCAGTTATCGGCGGCATCATCACCCTGGACCGCGGACAGAGCTATACGAAAGTCCCATTTTTAGCCGATATTCCCCTCATTGGATGGTTGTTCAAGTCCAAGACGAACACCGAGAACAAGTCGGAACTGATCATTTTCATAACGCCGAGGGTGGTAAGGCAGGAAGTGATTTAGAGACTGTTGAAAAATAATGTCCCGTCATCCTGAACGAAGTGAAGGATCTTTCATCTGTCCGGGAATACCGGATTCTTCGCTACGCTCAGTACGACAGGCTTTGAAAACGACGGAGATCAAAACCAAGCAAGGCGGAAGATTGCACGCAACTAGTGCATTGACATTTAAGGTGCAAAATTTAAAAAAATAGAGGTTTGCACAATGAGGCTAACCACACGAACCACAAAACTTATTTCTCTTATTATGTTTCTATTTTTTGTATCTTCCCTGACCCTCATGAAGGGCTGCGGAACTAAATCCACTGGCGGATGCTCGGAAAACGCGGCGCCGGATGGGTCCACGATCCAGGCCCCGACGAGTCTTGGTGTCCCCTTCTGTTACTAGTAGCAGCTGTTTTCCTGCATTGAACTTCATTGTTAAAGATAAAGATGGCAACCCATTAAATGGCATTTGTGTCGAAGTATTCACCGACGCAACTATTGCGCTCCATTCAGGTCTTCACGGATTGCAGCAATGTAATTGCCAATCCTCAAACTTCGATTGTTACGAAAACGGATGATTACGGAGTGGTATCGCTTGAGCTTTTGACGGGACCGACGCCGACGGGAGGCACACATTTTGTGGAAGTGGTTTCAGGCTCAATAAATGCTGTAGCTACTACTGGAGCTGCAAAGTAGGTAGTGTATGAATAAATACGCTTTGGAGGTTTTTATATGAGGCAATTCGACGTAATCATAATTTCAGTGCTGCTTGTCCTGCTCGGGCTGGTAACCGGTTGTACAAAACCCTCGGATATCAACATCAGCAGCGCAGGCACTCCGATTGTGGAGGGGCAGGTACGCCGGCTAATATCACGGTCACTTTAACCGATGTCACGAATTCCGCATTGGTGACATCCATACCTGCTTCCGGATCGGTCAACGTCGATGCGATCGTAACGGATTCACAAAACGTCGTCATATCCGGTGTCACCGTATCGTTCGCCGTCAATAACAGCGCGGCAGGAGCGGTTACCGCAGGCTCCGCAGTCACCGACAGCGCCGGCGTTGCAACGGTTAGATTCAATGCGAATGCCGTTAATCTTATCGTTACCATCACCGCGTCAGTCAGAACGGCGACCGGGGTGACGATCAATTCGGGAGCCGCCTTGACAATCGGCAGCCCGCCGCCGCCGGTACCGTTCGGACTTACGATTACCGTTTCTCCGCTGTCGGTCAATATCCTGGGCCAGGCTGCAATAACAGTCACGGTGGTGGATAGCGGCGGCAACGGAGCATTCAACACACCCGTAACCCTGACGACACTCCCGACCAGGCAACTCCGCTCGGGAGTTTCAGTGCGTCTTCATCGGTCACATCTATTAATCTTACAACCGATTCGATAGGCAAGGCAACAGCGATCTTCTATGCCGGAGGCGCGTCGGGAACAGCGACACTCCAGGCCACCGTGGCAGGTTTAACTCCCAAGTCCACGACCATCAGCATTTCGAGCGCGCCGAGTTCCAGGTGAGCGTAACGGCAGTCCCTGCCACGATCATGAATTCAGCTACATCAAATATAACGGCCGATGTTAGGAACGTGTTGAACAATGCAGTGCCCGACGGCACCGTCGTAACTTTTACCTGTCTGGCCGGGAACTGCGCTGCCGGCACCTACCCGGACACTTCAACAACGGTGAACGGCCTGGCCCAGATGACCTTCACCGCAAGCTCCACGGTTACCGGTCTGATCGTTCTTCAAGCCAGCGCGGGCGTCGCCCCCAATGCAGTGAATCGGTCAGTGCAGATAACAGTGAACGCCGCGACAACGAGCAGCATATCGTTCGTGTCCGCGGTCCCGCGAATAATTCCGGTCGGTTCGGGAACATCCGTGGTGAAATTCAAGGTCGTTGATACGAACGGCATTGGTCAACCGAATGTTTCGGTCAGTTTCCAGCTCTTCGGCCCGACGGGCACCACACTCGGAACTGGAGGAGGCGCCACGGATATACAAAGCAGCGGTGCCACTGGAGAAGTTGCGACTACGCTGCACGCAGGTCTGGTCGCCGGGCCCGCGCGGATTGTCGCGTCAACTTTGGTAGGGTCGGTCCTTGTTACCGCCTCGTCAGGCCCTATCTCGATCGGCGGCGGCCTGCCGTGGGCCAGGGATTTCGAAATTGCCGCGAAGACGCTCAATGTCCCGGCATTAGGTTGCCTTGGCGCGACAGACGACATCACTGCTTTCGTCGCGGACCGGTTTTTCAACTATAGAATATTCTGGTAGGCACGGCTGTATCATTCTTCACCTCAGCAGGGGCGATTAACACAGTGAATTGGACAGACGCTACGGGAAACACAACGGTATCATTCATGACAGAGGCTCCGTGGCCGACCGATGTAGCCCCGCTTGCGCTCGAGTCATCGTGGACGGATATCGTTTCTGGAATTACCCATAACCCACGTGACGGCTGGGTGTCACTTACCGCGGTTACCACCGGCGAAGAGACGTTTTTTGATACGAATGCAAATGGGCAGTATGACTCAGGAGAGCTCTTTAACGATGAAGGTGAACCATTCGTTGATTACAAGAGAATGTTTGCCTATGCTTCGGGGGATCTTTTCTTTGACTGGCCATCCTCGGTGACTCCTGGTGCGGGAAATCCAGCTAATCCGAACGGGATATATGATTAGGAAATCTTGTCTGGGATGCAAAGATACCGATTTTTACGACCATGAATATTGTCTTGACCCGGACCGCCTTATCCGGGTCCGTCCACATCAAGAATTGAACTGAGCACCGGAGGTACGCCATCAGTTCCCATCGCGAAGAATGCTACTGCGACATTTAATGTTTATCTCAGCGATATAAACATGAACACGCTGGCAGCCCGGGACCAGTGTCACCGCAAAAGCAACGAATGGCACGGTAAGTGTGCTCGGATCAGGAACGGTGGGAGATGGCATTTCCCTGACCGGACCGGCCGCGATTCAGGTGCAGTTGACAAGCAACAACACCGGGACTGTTTCCGTCCCGTCAGTACTGTCAGCGACGATTACGTCGCCCGGGTCGTGCCGTCGTCGGAGTTGACCGTTACATATCCTGGTGCGATCACCTTGCAATAACATGTGATAGTACATTACGATTCGCAAAGTTCAGGACGCCTGAAAGTTCGATCTCACCACTTCACGAGATTCTGACTTTCAGGCGTCCTTTTTTATTCAGAATCAGCAGAGACGACAAGTGGTGGAAAAGATACTTACGAGGAAAGAAAATAAAAAAACCGGAGTTGAAAAGGCCTCAAAACCGTTTGAGGCACATTTCCAATCTCCGGTTATTAAATGCCAACTATATCGAATCTACGCCCTGTTCTGTCTGCTATTC
>CAVWIL010000024.1:0-14157 GCA_963755045.1 Nitrospirota bacterium
TGAAGATGGCTTGGGGACTGTTGTAACGCTGCGATGCATGAGCTTCTGAAGAACAGTAGACAAAACTTATATGAATCCTGGAAAGGACATCATGAATGATAAATCGCAAAAACGACTGTTTCTTAGCCTTCTCGTAACGATAGGCATTCTCTTCGCAGAAGTGATCGGCGGGATCATGAGCCACAGCCTTGCGCTCCTGAGCGACGCGGGGCATGTGCTCACCGACGCCTTCGCGCTCGGCCTGAGCCTCATAGCGCTTCTGATCATGAATCGGCCTTCCAACCACCGGGCAACCTATGGTTACCAGAGGATCGGCCTGATCGCTGCCCTCATCAATGGCGTCAGCCTTGTGGCCATAGCCGTATTCATATTTCTTGAGGCCTATAAGCGCTTGAATTCGCCTCCGGAAATCAACACCTCGGTCATGCTTCTTATTGCCGTGGCGGGTCTTGTGGGCAATCTTATCACGGCATGGGTCCTTGGCCACAAGCATGATGACCTGAACATGAAAAGCGCATGGCTCCATGTGCTCGGCGATACGATATCGTCGGTAGGAGTCATTGTTGCCGGGCTGGTGATTAAATATACAGGCTGGGTGCTTGCCGACATCATTGCCAGCGGTGTTGTCGGTGTCATGATCATTGTCGGAGGGGTCCGCGTTATTAAAGAAACTTTGTGGATACTTCTCGACCTCAGCCCCGTAGGGTTTCATGCGGAAGACTTCTCGACCAGGATCGCCGAGCTCCCGGAGGTGCGGGGCGTCCATGACGTGCATATATGGTCCATCGGGCATGGCATCCCCGCCTTTTCCGGACACGTTCGGGTCAATGACCAGAAGATCAGCGATTCCGACACCATCAGAAAGAAGATCGAACGCTTGCTGTCAGATGGAGGAATAAAACACGCGGTGATACAGATGGAATGCTCGGACTGCTGCAACAATGACCTCTATTGCAATGTGAGTGCTGAAAATAGTCTGGCAGATCATCAGTACTAGTATTAATACTCATGAAGCAGGGTCACTCATGAAGATCGAATTTGAGCCGATAGGTTTCGTGAAAACCGATGTCGAGAAGGTCCCGAGACACTGGACCGTGTCCGATGCGGAAGGCGAAATTATCCTCAATGAGGAATACGCCGGAGGTCTTAAGAACATCAAACCGGGGCAGTGCATTATCGTACTTTTTTATTTCCATCAAAGCCCTTGGTTCACTCCGGATTTTCTGGTACAAACGCCTCCGCATCGCAACGAGCGGTTGGGTGTTTTCAGTATCTGTTCTCCGGTCAGGCCAAATCCCATCGGGATGTCGATTGTGGAAGTCCTCGGCGTCGAAGGCCGCGTCATTCGTATCAAAGGCCTGGACATGCTGGACGGAACGCCTGTTCTGGACATCAAGCCGGTGAAGGAAAAGGACAATACGTGAAGGTAATTAATATTGCAGAGGTGATCGGAGAATGATATTGAGAACGTAAATATCTAAGGGAGGTGGACGATGGAACCAGGCAGTGTAAAACCATGGCACGGCATATTCCGTGAATCGATCGTGTGGAATCCCACGGTGAATGAAAAGAAGTGCATCGGTTGCGGTATGTGCGCCACCGGCTGCGGCAGGAAAGTCTACGGGTTCGACTATGAGCGGAAAAAGCCAGTGGTGCTGAGGCCGACGAACTGCATGGTGGCGTGCGTGACCTGCGCGAACACCTGCCTGCAGGATGCGATAGGCTTTCCACCCGTGGAGCGCGTAAGGGAGCTTATCCGGGAGAAAAAAATCCTCGCCAGTGCTATGATTGAATTGAAGGTGCGCAGAGAAGAGCTGAAGACGGAACCGAAACGTGATTGACAGCGTCTTGTAGGCTTCGGGGTCAGATGCCCGTCTCGTTTTTCGAAGAAGCACGCGAGTGCGCGCAGATTTACGTCCGCGCTGATCTGTAAGGGCCGGGAGGCGACGGTATAATACTATACGGCTGGAAGGACATCTGCGTGTGGAGAGAGCGGTAAGTGCGCTTGTAAGGAGGGCCTAAGGACATGGACGCAAGGAGGATGAAAAAGGCGAACCTTCCGCTGCTGTTCGACGGTTTGCGGCGTACCCACCTGATCATCGGGCCGAAGATTGAAAACGGCACCATCATTCTCGCGGAAATAAATATCCATGACATTCCCGCAGGTTTTGAGGATCATCAGAAAGCCGGCAGATACCGACTTGTCAAGGGTACGCGGCCCGAGATATTCTCTTTTTCAACCGGCCCTGATTCCTTTAAGAGATTTCTGCACCCTCCGGTGAGCGATATGTTTGCCTTTAAGAAGTCAGGAAGGGAGGTAACCATAACACCTCATGGCCGGGAAGGGAAGCCGCTTGCATTTTTCGGCATCAGGGCGTGCGATCTCTCGGCGTTGCAGCTCTATGACAGGGTCTTTCTGGAAGGGCCGGTGAAGGATCTGGTTTACGAGTCACGGAGAAAGGACTCCTTGATCATAGCCCTTAATTGTCAATACCCGGGTGACAATTGCTTTTGCCATTCCATGGGTACCGGCCCGGCCATAACTGACGGCTTCGACGTGGCCGTCACCGAGCTTAACGATTCATTTCTTCTGGAGGAGGGCACTGTCGCCGGTCAAGGACTGCTTGCCGGACTGCCTCTGGAAGTCGCAACGGAAGAAGATAAGAAGGAAAAGGATGCGAGCATCGAACGCTGCCTGAGGATGATGAAAAAATCGATCAGGGCCGGTGACCTTCCGGGGCTAATTTACAGGAACCTCGAGCACCCGCTCTGGGCGGACATCGCCGAACGGGACCTCGAATGCGGGAACTGCACCCAGGTCTGTCCCACCTGTTTCTGCAGTTCGACCTATGACACCCTCCGTCTTTCGCGTATATCCGAAAAAGCCTTCCGGGATTTCGGGCGCGAGGATACGGAAATGGGACTCCTGTTTTTCGAGAAACTTCGCACGCGTCCACGGAGGCAATTTCAGGCCATCACGCCGCGCGCGATACCGGCAGTGGATGTCTCACAAGCTGGTTTACACTATGGAACAGTTCGGACTTCCCGGGTGTGTCGGCTGCGGACGGTGCATCACCTGGTGTCCTGCCGGAATTGATATTACAAGGGAACTGGAGGCGCTGAGAATGTACGATAAATCCATTCCCTTCGAGGCGACCATCAAATGGATAAAGAAGGAGACCCGCGACAGCTCCACGTATGCCCTGAGAATCAATGACAGGGAAATACAGAGGGCGTACAGGTTTCTTCCCGGACAGTTCAACATGCTCTATCATCCCGGGAATCGGAGAGGCACCTATATCCATAAGCTCCTCACCCGCCGACCACGACCTCATGCACACCGTGCGGGTTGCCGGCGACGTTACGACCGCGCTTTCCCGGCTAAGGGCGGGAGACGTGATAGGGATGAGGGGGCCCTTCGGGCGGGGATGGCCCCTTGAGGAAACTGAGAACTTGGATCTCCTGATCGTGGCAGGGGGCCTCGGCATCGCATCGCTACGGTCCGTTACACGGCATATCCTGAAAACCAGTGCTTCGAAGAAGAGCGGAGCTCATCCTCGCCGCATGCTGCTTTATGGCGCCAAGACGCCGAAGGACGTCATTTACCGGGACGAGTTTCCCCGGTACAGGGACGTCTTCGAGGTATTCCTTACCGTCGACAGGGCCGACCCTGAGGAGTACTGGCGGGGGGAGACTGGATTGGTCACAAAGCTCTTCGACAGGATATCCCTTGACCCTCGTTGCACCCTCGTATTCGTATGCGGTCCCGAGATCATGATGCAGACCTCGGTGCGGGAGCTCATTCTGAGAGAGGTGCCGGGAGAGAGGATATACATCTCCATGGAGAGGAACATGAACTGCGGTATCGGACTCTGCGGCCACTGCTTTTTTGGGCCCAAGTTCGTCTGCAAGGATGGACCCGTGTTCAGATTCTCTGAAATCGAAGGGCTCATGGGAATAAAGGAGCTATAGGATGAAAAGACCGAGGATCGGTGTTTTCAAATTCACCTCCTGCGACGGCTGCCAGCTCTCAGTCCTGAATTTGGAGGAAGAACTCCTGGATCTCGTCGGGTTGTTCGAGGTCGCCTATTTCCGTGAGGCCACGGACAAGCCCCTTCGGGGACATTTCGATATCGCCCTCGTGGAAGGTTCCCTAACTACGGAACGCCAAAGGAGCCGCATCATAGAGGTCCGCGAAAGAACGCGATATCTTGTTACCATCGGGGCCTGCGCCACATCCGGCGGTCTGCAGGCGCTGAGAAACTGGGCGAACATCGAGGACTATAAAAAAACAGTCTATCCCTCCCCGGCGATGATAGAAGCGCTTCCCTGCTCAACTCCCATAAGCGATCACGTATACGTCGATTACGAACTCTGGGGGTGTCCCATAAACGGCGATGAGCTGTCGGAAGCGCTCGGCTCATTTCTCCTTGAGAAGAAACCCGGCATACCCGGATACAGCCTCTGTATGGAATGCAAAAAAAAGGGAATCCCCTGTCTCCTCGTCGCAAAGTCGGAGCCATGCCTCGGCCCCGTGACGAGGGCGGGATGCGGCGTCATCTGCCCCTCCCTGGAGAGACCGTGTTACGGGTGTTTCGGCCCGAAGGAGGGCGCGAACATTGATTCGCTTCTCGACGTTTTCCGGAAGGCCGGTCTTTTGCAGCATGAGTGCTCGCTCCTCCTCGACAAGATGAACACATACGCATACCGCAAGGCGAGAACAGCGGAGGGCCGACCGTGAAAAGGCTTTTCAGGATCGGTGACCTTTCGAGGGTGGAAGGAGAGATGGGCATAACCGCTGAGATACGGGACGGGCAGGTCACCGTCCGGGCAGGGGTCTTTGAGGCGCCCCGGTTTTTTGAAGCCCTTCTCAGGGGAAGGCCCTACTCCGACGTGGCGGATTTCACCGCGCGGATATGCGGCATATGCCCCGTAGCATACCAGATGAGCGCCGTACATGCCATCGAAACGATCTTCGGCGTCGAGGTCGAGGAGCCGATACGGATGTTGAGAAGACTCCTGTACTGCGGGGAGTGGATCGAAAGCCATGCCCTTCATATCTACCTCCTTCAAGGGCCAGACTTCTATGGAGCGGAGAGCGCCTGGTCGAAGAGAGAGTATCTCCCTATCGCTCAGAGAGGATTGTCCTTCAAGAAGCTCGGAAACCGGATTTTGACCATCCTCGGCGGAAGGCCGATACATCCTCTATCGGTTAAGGTCGGCGGCTTTTATAAAGTCCCGGATAAGAAAAACGCTCACCGCCTTGTTATCCGAACTCGAAACGGCATATGACGAGTCCCTAAAGTCCATACAGTGGGCAACGCGCCTGCCGTTTAACGATACTGCATGGGAGAGAGAATACCTTTCTTTGCGCCACCCCGGTGAATATCCCATGAATCATGGACATATCTGCTCAAATAAGGGACTGGACGCCACGATGGATGGATTTCTCGAACAAATCCGGGAACATCAGGTTGACTATTCGACGGCACTCCATGCGGGAATAAAAGAACAGGAGGCGATTCGTTCCTATATGGTGGGGCCGCTCGCGAGAGTAAATCTGAACCTGGACAGGCTGCCGCAGGAGATCAGAAACACCATGAAAGAATGCGGCATACAACTGCCTATCACGAACAGTCACCGGGGAATAATCGCGCGGTCTATCGAGCTGGCTTATGCGTTTGGCGAAGCCATAAGAATCATAAAGGCATATGAGATGCCCGGCATGCCATCAGTCGATTTCGAGCCCAAGGGGGGAGAGGCGACGTGGATAACAGAAGCGCCGCGGGGGATGCTCATTCACCGGTACGAGCTCGATAACGGTGGATACGTGAAGAGTTGCACGCTCATTCCCCCCACCTCACAAAACCTTGCACAGATGGAGAGGGACCTCCACGATTTCATACAAAGCCATATCAACAAACCCGCGGATTTCCTCAAGAAGGAGAGCGAGAAGATCGTCAGAAGTTACGATCCCTGCATTTCTTGTTCGGTCCACCTTGTGGAGCTGCGCTGATAGGCAGGGAAAAAACAAGGAATGCGCGGCGTCCGAGGCATGCTCGGGAGTGTTGCATATGTATTGTTGACCGTGGCTGGAATGTACATCGGAATAACGAACTTCTGATATCGAGTTGTCAAATTGTTCGGGAATGTATGTGGAAGCGCGATGGGAGAAACAATGTTCTATTTTTAACGTTATACGAAATGGTCTAAAGGCCAGACAAAAAAAGTATTGACAGGGTTAAAAAACAGTTGCGTATATTAGAATATAGAGGTATTATAAAAAATATTACAAATTATTATCTGAATTAGGTTCTCAGACAATTAATGAAGGAGGAAGCATGGTAAATTTAACAGACGGTGCTGTAAACAAGTTTAAGGAAGTCGTTCAAAAGCAGGGAACTGCTGGAGACGGTGTAAGAATATTCGTTGTACCGGGCGGCTGAAGCCCCTCATTGGCTATGGACATAGCCAAAGCCGCCCAGACGGGCGATAAGATCCTTGAGATGCAGGGCCTGAAGGTTTTCCTGGAAGAGCGGGCGCACGAAATGCTGATGAGCACGAACATTGATTTCCAGGAAGGTCAGGGTTTTGTGCTCACAGGAATGCAGCCGAGTTCATGCGGTTCATCCTGCAGTTGTTAAGCAGATCCCTATAAGATTATAAGAGATTGTAAGCCGCTGTCCTGGTTATCAGGTCAGCGGCTTTTTTTGTCCTCTAGCTGTTCCCTTTCTTTGATCCTTTCGAAGTGCTCTGCTTCACGTAATAAATATCTTCTCCATTTTTGCTAAAATACAAGATAAACGTATTGGAGTCTCGACGAATCCGGTTGAGAGTCGAGGACGGTCCATATGAATCGATGCAAAACCGCGATCTTTTTTTGTCTGTTTCTGGTCCTGACCGGGCGAGTTGCATTTGCTGTTGAAATGATGACTCACGAGAAACCCTGTCTGCCTGTATCAGGGCAAGTGCCTGACAACAGGGGCGTTTGCGTTGAGCCCCGGATTGTTTTCGTGCCTACCAGTTTCGATGGCAGCAGCATCCTGCAAACACCTCTTGGGTCAAGGGTGAAAGACGGGCCACGCACAGAGAAAAAAAATCTCCGCAGCGATATGAAGCCGGCCGTTCCCATCACAAAGGAATTTGTTGTATATTTTTTCTGGGGCAAAGGATGCCCGCACTGTGAGAATGAAAAGCGGTTCTTTGATGCAATAAAGAAAGAATCACCGGCAATGGAAGTGCGGGATTATGAGGTGTGGTACAACAAGAAGAACGCCGCGCTGTTAGCCGGTATGCTTGAGGCCTATGGGATGAAAACGTCCGGAGTGCCGATCACGTTTATCGATGAACAGGTCGTTGTCGGTTTTTCGATGCAGTCTCAAAAAAGAATAGCTGCCCTGCTCAGTGTCTGTAGTCATACCGATTGTGTTGACCCTTTGGATATTCTGAACAGAAAAACCGCCCATTCCTATCCTTCCGTCCCCACCGTTCCGGAATCAGTCACGACCACGCAGGGTAAGGACGTTATAGTCGAGGTCCCGCTGCTCGGCAAACTCGATGCCCGGGACATGTCGCTCCCGGCCATGACACTGGTGATCGCAGGTCTGGACAGCTTCAACCCCTGCGCGTTCTTCGTGCTCCTCTCCCTGCTCGGGCTTCTGGTCCATGCCCGGTCGCGCAACAGAATGCTTCTGATCGGCGGGGTCTTTGTTTTTTTCTCGGGTTTTATTTACTTTCTCTTCATGGCGGCCTGGTTGAATCTCTTCCTGGTCATGGGGCAGGTCGCGATCATCACGACGATCGCAGGCGTGGTTGCCGTGATCATCGCGGGGATCAATATTAAGGATTTTTTTATGTTCAAACAAGGAGTCTCGCTTACGATCCCTGACAGCGTCAAGCCCGGTCTGTTCGATCGCATGAGGCGGCTGATGAGGGCCACGTCCTTGCTGTCGATCCTGGCGGGGACAACTGTCTTGGCCATCTTGGCCAATTCCTACGAGCTGCTGTGCACAGCCGGATTCCCCATGGTGTTCACGAGGATTCTGACGCTCCACAGTCTTTCCACGACGACTTATTACCTGTATCTTGTTTTCTATAATATCATCTACGTTATACCGCTTTTCATCATTGTCCTGGTGTTCACCATTACGCTTGGGAGCAGGAAGCTTTCCGAGTGGCAGGGGCGGGTATTAAAACTCGTATCAGGCACCATCATGCTTGGGCTGGGAGGAGTGCTGCTTCTGAATCCAGCACTGTTGAGCAATGTGACAATATCCTTTGTGATCCTGGCAAGTGCGCTTATCGGTTCGTTGCTCGTGGCGATGGCGACGCAACGATGGGGGCATTGATACTGTGAAGAAATGTTTCTCAGAGATCATAGGAAAGTCAGGGTTTTGTGCTCACCTGCATGCAGCCGAGCTCATGTGGTTCATCCTGCAGTTGTTAAGCAGATTCATATAAGATTATAAGAGATTGTAAGCCGCTGTCCTGGTTATCAGGTCAGCGGCTTTTTTGTGCGCAGCCGTTCACGTTTGGTTATCCTTCCAATCTAGACTTCCTCGTTATATACCCGACATTTTTGCTACAATAGAGACAGAAACCCATTCAGAACAGAAGCGATCTGAAGTAAAATAATTTTTATCAAGGGCGGAGGGATTCTCATGCCGCTGCTCGAGGTCAACAACGTCGTTTACGGAGTCGGGCCGGACAGGGTAAGGCCCATCCTCTCAGGGCTGTCCCTCGCAATCGAACCCGGAGAGGTCCACGCGCTCCTCGGCACGAACGGCACGGGCAAGAGCACACTTGCCTATCTTATCATGGGCTGCGAGGGATATCGGCCGTTATCAGGCGAGATCCGTCTGGCCGGAGCAATCGTGAACAGCCTCCCGATCCACGAGCGCGCCAGCCTCGGCATCACCATGGCATGGCAGGAGCCGGTCCGGTTCGAGGGGATCACTGTCGGAGATTACCTCACCATGAAACACCACGAGGCCGATCCCGGGCCGTTCCTTGAGCTCGTCGGTCTTTCGCCGGAGCTCTATGTGCACAGGATGGTCGATAAGTGCCTGAGCGGAGGTGAACGCAAGAGAATCGAGCTTGCCTCAGTCCTCGCGTTGAACCCGAAGCTCGCGATTCTTGATGAGCCCGATTCGGGCATCGATATGCTCTCGATCCGGGACGTTATCCATGTGATCAATGCATTCAAGAAGAACGGGACAGCCGTACTGCTCATCACCCACCGCGAGGAGATCGCCAGTATAGCTGATCTGGCTTCACAGCTGTGCCACGGGAAGATCATCTGTTCCGGTAGCCCGGAAAAGGTGGCTGAGCACTATAAAACGCAGAAGTGCATGACTTGCGCAAAGATGGAGTGCCACGATGTCTGAACTTGATCAACTCATGAAGGCCTTCGGCGAAGCAGGCGGTGACAAGGGCGCGCTCGCGGACTCCGGGACGGCGCACCTTGCCGCAAGCGGCCATGCCATCCTCAGCTCCAGGACGGTTGAAGGGCTCGAGGTCGATGCCAGGGAGACCGGCAGGGGCATTTCCGCGCGCATTCGTGTGCATGAAGGCGTGAAGCTCGGGAAACCCGTCCACCTTTGTTTCGGCGTGCTCCACAAAAAGGGAACGCAGGAGATCAAGATGGACGTAATGCTTGAAAAGGACTCCTCGGCAACCTTCATCGCCCACTGCATATTTCCGAATGCCGAGAAGGTGCGTCACCTCATGGATGCAGTGGTGGAGATCGGAGAGGGTGCCGAGATGCGGTATTCCGAGACCCATTATCACGGCCTGTACGGCGGTATCGAGGTCGTGCCAAAGCTTGCGGTGAAGGTCCATAAGAACGGCAGGTACTTCACTGACTTCACGCTCACCACGGGCAGGGTCGGGAGGCTCGGGATCGACTATTCTGTTGAGGCGGACGAAGGTGCTGTGGTTGAGCTCACGGCGCGGGTTTTTGGCCATGCGAGCGATGAAATAGTAATTCAGGAAAAGGTCGCGCTGAACGGAGAGAATGCTCGGGGGCTCATCAAGGCCAGGGTTGCGATCGAGGACGATGCAACTGCCGAGGTCAGAGGCATTACTGAGGGTAATGCCGCAGGCGCCCGGGGGCACGTGGACTGCATGGAGATCGTGAAGGACAGGGCCGTGGCAAAAGCCTATCCGCTCGTGCAGGTGACCCATCCCCTGGCAAAGGTAACGCACGAGGCAGCGATCGGCAGCGTGGACAAGCGGCAGATGGAAACACTCATGGCGCACGGCCTTTCGCCTGAAGAGGCGGTAGATGTGATCGTGAAAGGGATATTGCGGTAACAGCCCCTGACCCTGTTCTCAGAAAATCAGGTGTTTTTCTTGGTGAGTTCTTTCCGCTGCAGAGAGTTGAAGATCATATCCAATGCATTTTCCTGCTGGACCTCGAATTTGTTGAGCACCGCCAGGCAGCTGCCCATCGGAAACCGATCGTGCAAATATTCGGCGTCGTTTCCCGAAAGAATGATGATCCTGTGCTTGCTCACTCCCCGGGAGACCGCATAGGAGAGGACCTTGGGGCCGTCCAGTCCCGGCATTTCCAGATCGACCAGCAGGAGATCGAGATCATCGGTGATGGAGGCGAGGCATTTGATCGGATCATTGCAGGTCTGGACGATCAGGCCGGGATAGCGCTTCTCTACATACTCCTCGAGCAACTTGAGAAATGCCGAATCATCATCGATCAGGAGGATTTTTTTCATTGTCTGCCTGTATCCCTTTAAAAATTTCATCAACGTGCTATGGACAATGGCCCGTTGAATCATCGTTTTTTGCGCAGAACCCGCAATTGTTTTTTCTATTCTTGATACGAACGAAATAATGCTTTTTATATTACCATAGAATAGCTATCTTTTCCCCACCGGCCGCTGCCTGCGCTACATCAGATTAAGGTAAAATTCTCACTAGCAAGCTTCGTAGATCGGACCAGGGAACGGCATGTTTCTTCTTTTGATGAGACAAAAAAAATGCCGGCGGAGATCGACTCTCGCCGGCAATGTCATCAGTGTCTTGTTGGTGATTGCAAGGTCGTTCCTTACACCCCGCCTTTTTCGATGCTCACTTTCCTTGTTACAGACTGCCACGTGAAGGTGTCTGCATCCTTGACGCCGAACGGCATATACATTAGTTCCACCGTAACGGTCATATCGTAATCAAGGATCGTTGTTATGCTTTTCCCGTCCTGCTTCGTGAACTCAGCCGGGAAGGGAATATCGAAGCTCTCGATCACCGGACGATTCGGGGGCAGACTGGTGTCGCGCAGCATACCGCTCTTTTCATAGGGTCCACGGCCCATTTTGTCGCCGCGGCCAAGCTGCTGGGGAATGGGCATATAGATCTTCGACTGTCTGAACAACTCTTTACCTTTACTGTCTTTCGCGGTCACTTCCAGGACCAGCCGGTTGGGGGTTGGTCAGCCGTCCGGAATTGCGTGACCCGCGCGATTAATCATCTCTACCTTAACCAGGGCCTGCGGCACCACCTTGGCGCCGTCGCGCCATTGGTACCCGAGGGTTTCAACCTTGAAGTCCACGGCGGCCTTGCCCATGCCGGGATCGCGGTAACTCTGCATGTTGTGTCCGAGCTTGCTCTTCTTCATGTGGCATTCCTGGCACTTTTCCTGCCCGCCGTCGGCTTTGTAGGCCCAGAGGTGGCTTCCGTACAGCGTTGCGCATTGTGACGGTTCTTCGAGCTCTAAATTCGGTCCGAGTCCGTGGCACTGGCCGCAGAGGATGGACTCATCCATGATCTTGCTTTCCTTCATCTTGGGATGGGCCGGGTCCGCGTGCTCGCCGTTTTTGAATCCATATACGGTGTCTTTCGCCGGAAATCCGTCGACCCACTTGTGGGTTATGGCATTCCGCTGGTGACAGATAAGACAGTTGATGTTCACCTTGGAGAGCTGCGCGATCGCCTTGTCCCTCGCCTCATCGGTCGCCTTCGGGTCCGAGTAGATGTAGGCGTTCTTCACGATCTCCTTGGCCACAGCATCTGTTGCCTCGGCGAGCTGCGGCAGGTGGCATTTGGCGCACATCATAAGATGTTTAACCTGGACGTCTTCCGGCTTCTTCACACCGGAGTACTCCATGCCTGTGAGGCCGACTGCCACCGTGGTCTTGATGGTCGCCGCTGTTCTGCCGGTCCCAAAGATGGAACGAGAGTGGATCGACTGCGCCCATTCCTTGTAGATGGCATCATGACACTCTTTGCAGCCGGTCGAGTCGTACATCTTTGCCAGTTCGTCGATACTTTTTGCTTTCTTTGCTTCCGCCGCGTGTGCATTCTGACCAGTCAAAAGAAATGTACAGGGCAGCGCAAGTAAAGCGAGTACTGCGATAAATCTGAAAATCTTCATGCATGAACCTCCTTTATAGTAGGATGTTATTACCGGTGATGATTACAATAAGAAGATTGGAATCTATACCAACAAGATGCGCATGTCTGATTATACAGGAGTTTATCAAATATATTTTTTCAAGTCGAATAAGAAATGTTAATAGTTTGATAGTTTATGAAATAGTGTTATATCGCGTGAGTTTTTTAGAGAACAAGCGCCGCATTGATTCCCGACAAAGTCCGGTCTAGTTATGACAACATGAAGCATTATGGTGCGAACCATAAGATTTTTCTCTGTTTTATCAAAAACAGGAAATCAGATTAGGTTTGATAAAGGTGGTCTTTTGTGCTATAGTGTGATGGTAACTATCCTTGGACGGCTATCACGTTTACGGAAAGGGGGTTGAGATGAAAAAATCAGAATTAACAGCAATGACTGTGGTTGAGCTCAAAGCCCTGGCCAAAAAGAGAGATGTGTCCCTATCCGCAGGTGATAAGAAGGCAGATATCATCAAGGCGCTCGTTGCCGTTTCCACGACCACGAAACCCGCAAGAAAGCGGGCTGTTGCCTCCTCAAAACAGGTGGTCAGGAAGAGTGACGCTTCGGTAAAGAAATCCGTAAAGAAAACCGTGGCAAAAAAGGCGGTTGTTGCAAACAGTGCGACGAAAAAAGCAGTGAAGTCCAGCAAGGGCGCGACCGCCCCGAAGCCGGTTGCGAAGAAACGCTCTTCCTCCGCCGGAAAGACGTCGCCGAAGACGATTCTGGTGCGCGAATGGAAGCTGCCTCCCGGCGTTGAGGAACCGCTCATGGCGCAGGAAAGGGTTTCGGAGTCCAAGTATTATACCGGGCCGTTGCCGCTCGTGCCTGCCGTAGCGTCCGGTGAACTGCCGATAGGATACAACGAGGAGAAGATCGCCATTTTGTCGCGGGACCCGAATGTAGCCTATGCTTACTGGGAAGCGACACCTGCGCGGATCGAACGGGATAAAGCGTGGTTCGGCTGGGACAGCAAACTTTGCGTAAGGATCTATGATATCACGGGCGTGCAGTTCGATGGCCGGAATGCCACCGGGTATTTCGACCAGGAGGTGGAGGACCGGATCGGGAGCTGGTATTTCGATGTTGGCCGTCCATCCCACTCCTTCTGCGCGGATATCGGGCTGCTCTCTTCGGGAGGACGGTTCCTGACGATTGCGCGGTCGAATTACATCACCATGCCGCGTGACGGTGTCTCCGATGTGATCGACGAAGAGTGGATGCTCGTGGATGAGGAGTTCTGGAAGCTTTATGGTTATCCGGAAGGATTCCGGCAAGGCGTCTCGTCGCCGGAAATGCAGGAAATGCTCAAGCGAAGACGCGAACTGGAAATAACCTCTCCGGGTCTGTTCTCCCGTGATCGGGCGAAACGAAAGTAATAATCGTGGCCGGTTCTTTTGTCCGCGCCGGGATGAATGAGAACATACAGTGGTAAGTCCATCCGTTCATGGATGGACTTTTCTTTTGACTATTTAGAAATGTGTACAACAAAGGATTTCGACGAATCGGTCGAGACGCTCCAAGACACAGCCTGAAGAATGCAAAGGTAAAACAAGGCAAAATGCAAACGTCAAAATGAAGAGATATACATCATGGTCTGATGCCATATTGTAATGCTGCACTTTGCATTTTTAAATTTTGTCTTATGCATTGCTTCTTCGATTCTTCGTGGTAAATTATGATTCCGGCTTTGACTGGGTTAGGGAAGGCAGTGTGAATGATTCGGGAAAAACACTATCAGAAGAGAGGCCCTC
>CAVWIL010000025.1:0-134508 GCA_963755045.1 Nitrospirota bacterium
TGATGACAGTATCGATCTTGCTTTCCCCAACCGCCTTGAATGCCTCATCAAGACTTTTCCCACCCATGAGTCCTGAACCGAGACTATTGCACTCCGCTGCAATATAACAGAGTTCGGCCGGCTTCCCGCTCTCACAGAGCGCGCCCGCTACATTGGCAGTGGCCTCGACCACGGTCCGTACCGCCAAGGCTTGTGCCGGAGACAACGAGAGGTCGTTTTGCTTCTTTGAGCGAGCGGGCGATTTCTCCGGCCAGGGACATGATCTCCGAGAAACATTAGGGACTGCGGGTGCACGGGGATTCAGTTCATGGGCAATCGCGAATCCCAGCCGCGCGAGATCGTCCGGCGCCGCGTGGTATACCCTTGAAGCGATATCGTCCAGCTTTGTACCTGCTAGGGCAGCGACATACAGCGGCCCTGTTTCGTGCTGTGCAAAATTTCGTACTGCGTTGTCATCCCATGCAGGAATGTGGCCCCCCGCAGCCATTTCTTTCGGTTTATTCCACACCGACTGACGCAGTGCCAGCGCGAGCATGGGCGCCGTGTTTGTCACATCCTCTCCAAGTACGAGGACCGCGTCGGCCATTTCAACGTCGTGAAGCGATGGGGTGTGTGCCGGGCCGCTCCGGAGGATATCGATGACGAGTGAGGTCAGCTTGTGCTCATGGCCTGACATTCGGAATAGAAGTTATCGTGCCCCACGAGTGTGCGAAGGGCGAAGTTGGATTCCAGGGAAGCGCGGGGAGAACCGATACGGATGAGGGACTTGCTTTTAGCTAGGATGCCGGAAATGTGTTTCAGGACGCTATCTTTGTCAGAAGATTGAGTCCTCCCCTCACCCTGACCTCCCCCCGATGGGGAGAGGGTCAATATGACAATGGGTTTCCTGATCCTTTTATTGCTGTTCACAAATTCATACCCGAACCGGCCCCGATCGCAGAGGAAGTAGCTGTTCACTTCATGATTATATCTGTTCAGTATTCTGCGAAGCGTACCATATCGTTCTCCAACGATTGTGTTGCATCCCAGTCCGCAGTGTACGCAGATCGACGGCGTGGTCTGATATCCCATTTGCGCGTGTACTGTTTTTTAACGTTTTGTCCGTGAAGACGCCGGTGGGCAGACCTCGACCAGGTTGCCGCTGAATTCGCTTTCCAGGACACCATCCTCATGGCGGCCGAAATAAACGTATCGTGCGACGAAGACATTGAGGTCGCGGCCGCCGCATAATTCCGGTAGAACCTACGCACCGGTAACAGGCGATGCAGCGGTTCATCTCATGGTTGACCAAAGGCCCGAGGTCCTGGTTCCGGCGCGTGCGTTTTCTGAACCGGGTCTGCGGTAGGTGTGGCCGGTCATGACCGTCATATCCTGCAGGTGGCACTCGCCGCCTTCGTCGCAGACCGGGCAGTCATGCGGATGGTCACCATAAGCCATTCGATGATGCCCGCGCGGAAGGCCTTAGCCTCGGGATCTCGATGGAGATGCGCATGCCCTCTGTATCGGGTCATGCAGGACATCACGATCCTGCCACGCGTATCTTTATCGTCCTTGAATTGCTTCACCGCGCATTGGCGGCAGGCGCCTACGGAATGCATCGCAGGATGCCAGCAGAAATAGGGCAGATCGAAACCAAGGGACAGGCATGCCTGCAAAGGTTTTGACCCTCCTTGACCTGGTAGGGCTTGTCGTCGATATAGATAGTAATCAAATAAAACCTTTGAAACGGAATTTCACGGATCAAAACCTGATAACAGGATGTTCACGAATACGTTGTGAAGATTATATGCCGAGAAGACACGGCGAACAATCACCCCCATCCCCCTCTTCCGGGGCAATGATTTATTTCCATGGGCACTTCTTCTCCTGGATATGTCTTTCAAAATCCTCACGGAAATATTTCAGTCGCGCTCTGGAGCGGTTCGACGGCGCCGGGCGCAAGAGCACAGAACGTATTGCCTGGTCCAAGCAATTTGCAGTGGCGTTCGAGATTCTCAATATCACCTGGTTCACCGGTGCCTTCTTCGAGCGAGGCCAATATTTTTTCGAGCCAGGGCAGTCCCATCGCGGCAGGGTGTGCACCAGCCGCAGGACTCGCGGGCAAAGAATTTCGTCAGATTATGCACAAACCCGACGGGGCAAGTCTTGTCATCGAGCACGATCATCGTCCCGGTGCCCAGGCGGCTGCCGGCCTTCATGACCGAATCGAAATCCATCTTTACATCAAGATGATCCGATATAAGGAAATCTGTTGACGCTCCGCCGGGAATGACACCGCGAAACTGATAGCCATCCATCATGCCGCCCGCGTGCTCCTCGATGAGTTCCCGGATGGTCACTCCAATGGGGAGTTCCCACAACCCGGGTTTCTGACCCTGCCGCTGACCCCGTAGAGTTTTGTACCGCTGTCATTGCTTGTGCTCAAGGATTTGAACCAGTCAGGCCCGTTATTTACGATGTGCGGTACGTTCGCGATCGTCTCGACGTTGTTCACGATCGTGGGCTTGCCGAAAAGGCCGCAGACCTGTGGAAAAGGCGGTTTGGCACGCGGCGTGGCCCGCCTGCCTTCGAGCGCATTCAGGAGCGCTGTTTCCTCGCCACAGATATAGCGTCCTGCGCTTCCATGAATACGAAGGTCGAGGTTGTATCCTGATCCGAATATATTCTTGCCGAGATACTTTTTCGCATAGGCTTCTGAAATAGCTTTTTCAAGCCGTTTGACAGCCAGTTTGTAGGCCCAGCGAATAAAGATAAAGGCTGCTGCGCCTCTATTGCATAGGCGCTTGCTATAACACCCTCGATGATCTGGTGCGGATCACCTTCGAGCAGCAGCCGGTCTTTAAAGGTGCCGGGTTCCATCTCATCGGCATTCACAATGAGATATTTAGGTCCCGATGCGGCATTCCCCATGGGGACAAAACTCCATTTCATACCCGTGGGGAAACCTGCGCCGCCGCGACCCCGAAGATCGGATGCTTTCACGATGTTCTGCACATCCTGAGGCGACATGGCGAGCGCCTTCCGCACCGCCTGATACCCGCCTGTCTTTTCATACTCGTTGAGAGAAAGCGGCTCCTGCCCGGGTCTGATGTTTTTTGTGAGCGGTCGTTCCATAGTGTTAACGTCATTGACGCGGAAGAAGCTGATAAATGCGACGATTTACACTGCTTAAAGAAATGATATCAATCCGCCTGTTATCACAGCTTTGCATCCGTGTAAATCCGCGTCTAAGGTTATTTGTATTTCCCCAGTATCCCTTCAATCATCTCCGGTGTCACCGGACCATACAGGTCCTCATCCACCATCATGGCGGGCGCCCGATCGCAGGCGCCGAGGCATGAAATGGGAAGAAGGGTAAATTGCTTGTCCGGGGTCGTTTCGCCGAAAGCGATCCCCAGCCTGTTTTTAAAGATATCAAACAGAGGATTATACCCCATGACCCAGCAACTGATACTGTCACAGATAAGGATCACGTGCTTTCCTACCGGTCGCCTGAAGATGAAGCTGTAGAACGTGGCCACAGCATCAAGCTCATCAGGCGTCATGTCAAGGACCTTCGCGACGTCTTTCACCGCTTCGTCAGACACCCAGCCGCGATAACGCTGTATGATGTTCAGAGCCTCGACAGATGCCGAAGCTTTCGTGACGCAGTGGGCCAGTTCGGCGATGATCTCCTGTTTTTCTTCTTCGCTTAACATAGTACGATTTTCCTCGCAGCCACTTGCAAATGATAGAGTCATATGCCTTCATACCCTCTCCTTCAAGGAGAGGGCCAGGGTGAGGATGGGGCTTATTTTCGTGATACTTCCTGCAGTATTTGTTCAGCCACGGCGTCGAATTCCAGCAAAACTTCATGATTCCAAAATCGAATAACACGAAAACCGGCTTCTTCCAATACATTCGACCTGATGTTGTCTTCCCTCAGACGTTCCTGATGCTGACCTCCATCAACTTCAACAACAAGCTTTTCTTCAAGGCATACAAAATCGAGAATGTAGTTTTCAAAAGGGTGTTGTCTGCGAAATTTCAGTCCATCAATCTGACGTCCTCGTAAAATGCTCCATAGCTTTCTCTCGGCATCCGTCATATTGCGTCGTAATGTGCGTTGTAGGCCGCGTTGACAAATCGTACTGTTTGTTTGACCCTGCACGAAATCCCATCCCCACCTTAATCCTCCCCTTGAAGGGGAGGAAACAGTAACAGAACGCATCCTCTCCGCGTCGGAGAGTGGAGTTTTTTAATTACCGATCCACATCCGCCAGTACAAAATCAATGCTGCCCAATATTGCCAGGAGGTCGGCGATCATCAGACCTTTGCTGATCTTTGGAACCATCTGCAAATGAGAAAACGATGGGGTGCGGATGCGAGTGCGGTACGAAACGGTGTTGCCATCGCTGATCAGATAGTAGCCATTGTTTCCCTTCGTTGCTTCGACGCCCACGAATGCCTCACCGGGCGGGATGACGGGCCCCCAGCTGACACCGAGAAAGTGGCTGATGAGCGTCTCAATGTCATGCATCGTGCGTTCTTTTCGCGGCGGCGTGGCAAGCGGATGCTCTGACTTATAGCTGCCTGATGGCATATTGTTCATACACTGCTCGATGATTCGCAGACTCTGACGAATCTCCTCGATGCGGACGACGCCGCGGTCATAACAATCACCATGCACCCCGGTGGGGATGTCGAACTCGAAGTTCTCATAGCCGGAATAAGGCCGTTTCTTACGGAAGTCCCACTCATAGCCGCAGGCGCGAAGACCCGGGCCGGTCACGCCCCACTCGATCGCTTCATCACGGGTGTAGGCGCCAATGCCCTTGGTGCGGGCCTTGAAGATACTGTTCCGCATGACCATGGTGTCATATTCCTTGAGGCGCGGCGGAAGGTACTTCAAAAAGTCGCGCACAAGCCGGTCCCATCCTTTGGGCAGATCCATGGCGACACCGCCGATCCTGAACCAGCTGGGGTGCATGCGGCCGCCGCACACGGCTTCAACGATGTCAAAGACGCGTTCACGGTCTGTGAACATGTAGAACACAGGAGAGAGAGCGCCCACATCCTGCGCAAAGGTGCCGTACCAGACCAGGTGGCTCGCAATGCGAAACAGCTCGGCCATCATGACCCGGATGGTCTTCGCGCGATCGGGGACGTCGATTCCCGCGAGTATCTCGACGGAGAGACAGTACACCAGGTTGTTTATCACCCCGCCAAAGTAGTCGACGCGGTCGGTGTAAGGGATGTAGGTGTGCCAGGTTTGACGCTCACCCATCTTCTCGGCCCCACGGTGGTGGTAGCCGATATCGAGAACCGAATCTTTAATCTCCTCTCCATCGAGCTGGAGAATGACGCGGAGCAGACCATGGGTGCCCGGATGCTGCGGGCCGAGATTGAGAAACATGAAGTCTGAGTCTTCGGTCTCAGTCTTCATGCCCCAGTCCCCGGGCTTGAACATAAGCGCCTGTTGTTCAGCCTCTTCCTTATCATCGGGAAGGCGGAACTGCCCCATTTCGGTTGCTCGAGCGGGGTGTTCCTTTCTCAGGGGATGCCCTTTCCAGGTCGGGGGCATCAGAAGTCTCTTTAAGTGCGGGTGTCCGTCAAATTTCACGCCGAACATGTCCCAAACCTCACGTTCGTACCAGTTCGCTGACGGCCAGAGGCCGGTGATGGTGGGAAGGGACGGAGATTCACCAATGAGCGGTACTTTGAGCCTGATGTCTTCGTTGCGATCAAAAGAAAGAAGATGATAACTAATGGTGAAGTCGCTCTTCGGTTGGTCCTGACGATGCCGGCGCAGACGCTCGTCAATGGCCGTGAGATCATAGAGCATTTTGTAAGGGCGGTCCACTTCTGTCTTTAGATATCGCAGAATATCACAGACCTTGTCCGCGGATACCCAGACCGTGGAGATATTGTCGCGCGTGGTCTGGACAACGAGAATGTCTTCGCCGAAGGCTGTCGTAAGGCTGTCGATGATCGCGTTGTTCGGTATCATAAAAAATACGACCTTTGCCAATGAGAATCCCGATAGACATGCTCGGGGAAGGATCAGTGACTACGGAGAATAACGGGCACGACAGCAGCACAAAGGTTCTTAGCCGGTTCGTTAACTTAAAAATTGATGATTTTCCCTGTGACCTCTGTGGTAAAAGGTTTGTTTCTACACCTCATCCGGAGATCGAAGGGTTGTAGCCTTCTGTCGATCTTCACGCTTGAGGTCGCGCATGCAGGGTTTCTCCGGCCTCATGACATTCTGCGGACCGGCCACCCAGCTTAGGGGCCGCCGTTCCTTCCCTACCATGTCACGAAGCATCAGGAGACCTTCCATGAATGCATCGGGCCTGGGCGGGCACCCGGGCACATAGACGTCCACCGGCAGGAACTTGTCCACGCCCTGGACAACACTGTATATATCATACATGCCGCCGGAGTTCGCGCAGGAACCCATGGAAATGACCCAGCGCGGCTCCATCATCTGCTCATAGAGCCGTTTGATGACCGGCGCCATCTTGATAAAAACCGTGCCCGCGATGATCATCATATCCGCCTCGCGCGGCGTGCCGCGGATCACTTCCGCGCCGAACCGGGCGATGTCGTATTTGCTCGTCAGGCTCGTTGCCATTTCAACATAGCAGCAGGAAAGACCGAAATTGAAAGGCCAGATAGAATTCTTTCTCCCCCACGCGACCATGTCCTGGAGCCTTGTAAAGAAGAGGCTCCTGCGGGCGGCATCCTCAAGGGTGTCATAACCGGGTTTGGTCAAAGTATATTTCATAAAGTATAATTCGGAGCCCGGAGTAAATGGGTCGGACCAGATAAAAATTGTTACTCCGCGGTACGACCTCCGGACGCCGAACTCGATTTAACGAACGCTCCCCATTCCAATGCCTTAACGCGCCAGAGATACACTAGGGTGGCGGCCAGGACTCCGATGAAGATCATCATTTCGATGTAACCCTGCCATCCGTTCTCCCTGAGGGAAACCGCCCACGCGAAGACGAAGATTGCCTCCAGATCAATGATGACGAAGAACATGGCGATGAGATAGAACTTAATATCGAAACGAACGCGTGCGGTTCCTGTGGCCGCGATTCCTGATTCGTAGGGTTCTGCTGTCTGTTTATCCCGGTGCCGTTCTCCGAGCACGAAAGAGAGCCCTATCATGACTGTTAAGATAACGATGACAGCGGCGAAATACACACCGAGAGGCCAGAGCATGTTTGATTCTGTCAGGTATGGTGTCATGTTAATGAGAATACCACAGGAGCAGGGAAAGTCAAGGCATGACATGAGCCGGATGTAGAGGAAATGATGCTCAAAAATGGGAAAAAACACCGGCAGGAATGTACCCCACTGCTGCGGACTTCAGGAAGGACTCTTCTTTATCAATTGTCTTAGCCATGCAAGCCATCTTTTAATAATCTTCTAAATTCCTACGGAGATATTTGGTTGCAATTGACCCCGCGGTCGAAGAATTCCTTCGCCATGCGATGCGCGATGGTGGATTTTCCGGAGGCAGGACGCCCCGTAAACCAGACCACCCCACTCTTATGCTTGTTCCGGCGGTTGCGATCCTGCCGGTCCACCGGCGATTCATGCCATACGATGTCTTTGGTCATCGGTTTCCTCCTTGATCTTTGGGAACACTGTTAAGTCGTTGAGACGTTTAATCGTAACTCGGGGTTGAATTCCCCGCCGCTTGCGGCGAATGATTCAAATGATCTTGGTTTCAATACCCCGCTGCTCGCGGCGGGGTAGTTTATTAGTTGAGTCGTTGCTTTGAACTTTGTTGAGTAGTTGAGACGTTACATGTAGAAGGCTGCCTTTCTTCGTGGAGTATATCGTGATTTTCAGGTTTCATTAACGCATCATTTATGAATTTGCCGGCACACCAGGTTCAAACATCCGTTGACAACTCATTCCTGTCCGGTATAATGTCATCGTTGGTCTGTTCAGCTGATGCATGACCATAGAGGCCGTTTACCGCGAAGGTGCCCGGGAATATGGATAATTTACCTGCAGCCGCACTGGAACATTTCAATGCTTTTGCCCAGGAACATCTGAACGATCTCAAAGACCTTGTTCGCATACCCAGCATCAGTTTTCCCGGATTCGACCCGGCCCCGCTGAAGCGGTGCGCCGGGGCCGTCGCATCACTCCTTACGAAAAGCGGCCTGTCCGATGTACGCATCCTGGAGACAGGCGCCGGCTATCCCGCCGTGTTTGGGCAATGGCTCGGCGCCCCGGGCAAACCCACCATCCTCCTGTACGCTCACTACGATGTCCAGCCCATCGGCCGTGAAGAACTCTGGACCACGCCTCCCTTCGAGCCATCGGAGCGGAATAAAAGGCTGTATGGCCGGGGTGTATCCGACGATAAGGCGGGCGTTGTGATGCACGCCGCGGCAATAGCGTCCTACCTCGCTTCAGTCAAGCGCCTGCCGATCAACGTCAAGGTCCTGATCGAAGGAGAGGAAGAGGTTGGCTCAACGAACCTGAACACGCTGCTTGAGCAACACCGCGAGCTCTTGTCCGCTGATGTGGTCTTGATCGCCGACAGCGAGAATTTCGACAGCGGCGTTCCGTCGCTTACCGCGTCGCTCCGGGGCATCGTAACCGTGAACGTGGAGGTCCGTTCGCTTGCAGGAAGCGTCCATTCAGGCACCTGGGGCGGCCCGCTGCCCGATCCGGTGCTCGCCCTTTCAAAAATGCTTGCGTCTCTCGTGGACGATCAGGGGAAACCCGCCATTGCCGGACTGCTGGACAAGGTGCGCAGCCGGTCTGTCCGGGAACAAGCCGACCTGAATAACCTTCCCTATGCGGAGACCGAATTTCGGAAACAATCGACGCTCCTTGAAGGCGTTCGGATCATCGGAGGCGAAGGACCGGTATACGAAAAGATGTGGCACCGGCCGTCCATCGCCGTCAACGCGATCGAGGCGAGCAGCCGCAAACAGGCCGCGAACATTGTCAACGACTCGGCCTGGGCGCGCGTCGGCATTCGCATTGTGCCGGACATGGATCCTGTCGAAACGCTCGGGATGCTCAGGGAGCATCTACTGAAAGAGGCTCCGTGGGGAGTGCGGGTGAAGATAGAGCCCGAGACGCCATCACCGTGGTGGAGGACCGATACGAGCGGTCCCGCATTCAGCGCCGCCCGGAAGGCTCTCGCTCAGGGCTATGGCGTCGAACCTGCGATCGTGGGAGCCGGCGGATCGATCCCGTTTGTCAGGAACATCACCGATGCGCTCGGCGGCGCGCCCGCCCTGCTCTTTGGCGTAGGCGACCCCTATACCGCGGCCCATTCGGAAAACGAAAGCCTGCTGATCTCTGATTGGGAAAAGGGCTGCCGCAGCCTTATTCTACTGTTATCGGAACTCGCCGGACTGAACGTTTGATGTTGGCCCGTCTTTGATTCAATTCAAAGGAATGTCCCCGCGCCGCAGGAAAACATCCTGTCGAAGATTGAACGTGCAATCAAGGGGAAGCAACGGGAGAAGTGGAATGAAATTCGAATATCCGAGTGCGGGAAATGATCTGAAGATCCGTGGGTCAGACGGTCAGAGGCGTAGAGGGATAAACGTTTAGAAGGCTTGCACTCCCTCCAAACATCCAACCCTCAAACTCCTCACGAGGGGCCCTTTATAATGCAATCGCCTTTTCGTCGATGTTGACTTTCGTCCTGCTCTGAATCCCCCTGAGATACGCAGTTATCGCATCCCTTTGCTTTTCCGCGAGGACCGTCTGTTTGAATGTTTCTTTGTTTTTCTCGAAGTCTCCGGATTTTGCCTTGGGATTTTTCTGCATGTAGGAAGCAGCCACTTCAGCATCGGTTACCACGACACCATCTTTCACGATCTGTTCCAGTTTCTGCCTGAGTAAAAACTCCCGCTGGTTGGCCTCAAATGCGGCCGGCTTCATATTGATCTGATCGAGGACGCGCTCATACATCTGCTTATCGAACCTGCCGTCCCTGCCGGCAAAAGCAGGCGTCTTCATGATCGTGGCTTGAAGCTCCTCATCGCTGACCCGCAGACCAATGCGGTCGGCCTCCTGAACCAGCAGTTTTCCCGCGATCAGTTCCTGCAGGGCCTGTGCCTTCAGACTTTTCGCAAATGACTCGCTGAACGCGTCCTTGAGCACCTGCTTGTAATTATCGTACATGGTCCGATACACCCGGTTATACTCGTCGAACGTAATCACCTCCCCGCCCACCTTTGCCACCGACCTGCCGCTGACACTGGACGGATAGATCCCGAAGAAAAGAAAGGTCACGGTGATCAGGACCACGATGGCCCACATTATCCAGCTCATGTGTTTGTGAATTGATTCAAGCATCTTAAATCCCCCTTACGCATTTTTTATTTTGAACTTATCTTTGATAGACTCGCAAAAAATCGAATGTAACCACAGAGACACAGAGGGCGCAGAGAAAATCCTTACTGTTTCAAAAGGCATTTTCTCCGTATGTCCACGTCTACGCGGTAGATTATGACTTTTACGAGATCATCTTCTTTCGCATCTCTTTATTCACTCAGTTTCTTCTTCAGCAGCTGATTTACCATATCTGGGTTTGCCTTGCCCTTGCTTGCCTTCATTACCTGCCCCACGAAAAAGGTGAAAAGCTTCTCCTTGCCTGCCTTGTAGTCTGCGTGCTGCCCGGGGTTCGCTTTGATCACCTCGTCAATGATCGTATCGATGGCGCCGGTGTCCGAGACCTGCACCAGCCCCTGCTCCTTAACGATGGTTTCCGCATCCTTGCCGCTCGTATACATCGCCTCGAAAACGGTCTTGGCGATCTTGATGCTGATCACGCCGCCCTCGATCATCTTGATCATACCCGCAAGCCGGTCGGGTTTGACGGGGCTCTCCTCGATCTCTTTACTGTCGGCATTGAGAAGCCGCATGAGCTCCCCCATGATCCAGTTCGAGACGATCTTGGGCTGGCCGGTCAGCTTCACCGCTTCTTCGAAATACGATGCAAGGGCCCTGCTCTGGGTCATCATGTCGGCGTCATATGCCGGCAAACCGTAGTCCTTCGCGAACCGCTCGCGCTTTGCATCCGGAAGCTCGGGAATGGTTTTACGTATGGTTTCGATCGTATCCTCGGACACAACCACCGGCACGAGATCGGGCTCCGGGAAATAACGGTAATCGTGCGCCTCCTCCTTGCTCCGCATCGAGAAGGTGACCCCCTTGTTCGAGTCGAAGAGCCGGGTCTCCTGCACCACCCGTCCGCCTTCGTCGAGGATCTGCGCCTGGCGCTTGATCTCGTATTCGATCGCCTTCTGTACGAATTTGAAGGAGTTCACATTTTTGATCTCCGCCCGGGTGCCGAATTCCTTTGCGCCAACCGGACGGATCGAGACGTTGGCATCGCATCGGAAGTTCCCCTTCTCCATATCGGCGTCCGAGACCTCGATATAGCGCAGGATCGCGCGGAGCTTTTGAAGATACTCGGACGCTTCTGCCGGCGTCCGGATGTCCGGTTCGGACACGATCTCCATCAGCGGTGTGCCCGCGCGGTTCAGGTCCACAAGACTCGCCCCGCTTTCAGCCTGATGAAGATTTTTTCCGGCATCCTCTTCGAGATGGATGCGCGTAAGCCCGATGCGCTTGACCGCGCCGTCAACAATGATCTCAACGTACCCGTGCTCACAGATCGGCAATTCGTACTGGGATATCTGGTAACCCTTGGGAAGGTCGGGGTAGAAGTAGTTCTTGCGCGCAAACCGGCTGAACGCGCTGATGGTGCTGTGCGTGGCAAGGCCGGTTTTGACCGCATACTCAACGGCCTTCCTGTTCAACACCGGCAGTACGCCGGGCATGCCGATGCAGACAGGACACGTCCTTGTGTTCGCATCCTCGCCGAATTTTGTCTCGCATCCGCAGAATATTTTTGTATTGGTCTGGAGCTGCGCATGCACTTCCAGACCGATGACCGCCTCATATTTCATTGTGAATCCTTTCGAAAATGTTAACCACAGTGCGCACAGAAGAAACCACTAAATCTTGATAGTTTAAATCTCGAATGATTTCCTCTTAAGGAATTATGTCCTCTGTGACCTCTGTGGTGAAAGTTTTAAAGCTTGCTCTTCTCTTATGCCACTCCGTCGCCTGTTCGTACGCGAATGACGCATGCAGGATGGACTCTTCATCGAAATGCCTCCCGAGAAGTTGGAGGCCGATCGGGAGATTGTTCTTCGTGAACCCGCAGGGAATCGAGATCCCCGGTATGCCGGCCAGGTTCACGCTGATCGTGAAGATGTCTGACAGATACATCTGGAGCGGATCAGCCGATTTCTCTCCGATCTTGAACGCGGCGGTCGGCGCCGTGGGCGTTGCAATGATGTCCACGGACTTGAATGCCTCATCGAAATCGCGTTTGATGAGCGTCCGCGCCTGCTGGCCTTTCTTATAATAGGCATCGTAATAACCGGCTGAAAGCGCGTAGGTGCCGAGCATGATCCTGCGTTTGACCTCCGGTCCGAATCCCTGGCTGCGCGACTTCATGTACAGGTCGAGGAGGTCCTTTGCGCCTTCAGCGCGGACCCCGTACTTTACGCCGTCGTAGCGCGCGAGGTTCGAGCTTGCCTCGGATGTTGCAAGGATGTAATAGGTCGCCACGGCATACGCGGTATGCGGAAGCGTGACCTCCCTGACCGTGGCGCCGAGTCCTTCCAGGGTCTTTACCGCATCCCGCACTGCCTTGTCCACATCAGGGTCCATGCCCTCGATGAAATATTCCCGGGGGATGCCGACCTTCATGCCCTTGACGTCCTTTTTGAGCACCGCGGTAAAATCCGGCACCGCGATGTTCGCGGAGGTGGAGTCTTTGGGATCATGGCCGGCGATGACGTTCATGAGGATCGCCGCATCCGTCACGTCTTTGGTGATGGGGCCGATCTGGTCGAGCGATGACGCGAACGCCACAAGGCCGTACCGGGACACCCTCCCGTAGGTCGGTTTGAGCCCCACGACGCCGCAGCACGCGGCCGGCTGGCGGATCGAGCCGCCGGTGTCCGAACCGAGCGCAGCTATACACTCGCCCGCTGCCACCGCGGCGGCAGACCCTCCGCTCGAGCCGCCAGGAATGCGTTCAAGGTCCCAGGGATTCCGGGTAATGAAAAACCCGGAGTTCTCGGTCGAAGACCCCATTGCAAATTCATCCATGTTCGGTTTGCCGCAGATCACGGACCCGGCCTGCTTCAGCTTTTGGACCACGGTCGCGTCATAAGGCGGTATGAAGTTGGCAAGAATCTTCGAAGCACAGGTGGTCTTGATGCCCTCGGTGCACATATTGTCCTTGACCGCAATAGGAATGCCCAGGAGCGTTGAGGCATCGCCCGCCTTTCTCCGTTTGTCAGCCTCAGCGGCCGCGTCCAGGGCTATCTCACGCCCGGTCACGGAGATGAATGCCTTGACCCTGTCGTCAACCGACTGTATCCTGTCCAGCACGGACTCGTTCACTGCCCGGGCAGTGGTATCGCCCTTCTTCAGCATGTCCTGCAGTTCGTGAATGGTGAGATTAAATAACTCCATGCCTACTCCTTGACCTGAATGGTGTGGCCGACGGAAACGATGCTGTTCCGGTCATCCACCGTCACAATATTCGGTTTGAAGGCCTTGAGCTCCTGTTCATTATAATATTCGTAACAGAAGACAATGATCTTGTCTCCTTTCGCGCCCTTCCGCGCCGTCGGCCCGTTCAGACACATATCTCCCGACCCACGCTTGCCCGGGATGAGATATGTCTCGAACCGTTCTCCATTGTTGAGGTTCGAAACCCGCACCTGCTCGTAGGGAAGCATGTCAGCGGCCTCGAGAAGAACGGGGTCGACGGTCAGGCTGCCTTCGTACTCAAGGTTCGCGTCCGTCACGGTCGCGCGGTGTATCTTTGAACGAAGCATCAATCTGAACATGGTTCTCCTTTGAAAAACAGGGTTCAGGGTTCAGAGAAGAGTATATCATTCCGAACTTCTCACTCCCAACTCTGAATTCCCAACTCCGAACTCCGCACGCCTTCCGGCGTAACACCCTACTCTATTATTTTTGGTACCTTGTAATGCCCGGCAGCTTTTTCCGGGGCATTAGCCAGCGCCCTCTCCTGGGTCAGGCTCTCTCCTGCTACATCGTCGCGCATGACGTTGCTGATATCAAGAACATGAGACGTGGGTTCCACACCCCTGGTATCAAGCTCGTTCAGTTTCTCTACATAGGTAAGGATGTTCGAAAGCTGATCAGTGAGTTTCTCTTTTTCCTGCTCCGACAGCTCCAGCCGGGCAAGCTTCGCCACGTGTTCAACTTCCTGTTTCGTGATCTTCATTGAGAATCCTCATCGACAATCGTAGATTTCCTCTCCCTCAGGGAGAGGACCGATGTGAGGGTTGGTTGTGTGATAACTTTAAAGTCCCATCCCCACCCAACCTCCCCTTGAAGGGGAGGATATCAGACTACTTCCAGTTTCGCGAACTTCACGGCAAGCGTCTTTACCCCGTACCCGGGAAAGCTCACGCTGATCTTCAGGTCGTCTCCCTCTCCCTCAGAACGTTGTACTGTGCCGAGCCCGAACTTGGCATGCTTTACCACCGCCCCCTTGTAGTACGGGCCGTCGAGACCTGATTTCGACGGCAGGGGAAACCGCGGGGCAGCCTCGTGTGCAACCGAAGCAGTGCCGTACACTGATGTACTCCATGGAATACGTTCCCGAGATACATAGGGCATTGACCGTTCACTACCCGCAAAGTCCATGGCCTCGCCCGGGATCTCCCGTATGAAGCGCGAAACGAGATTGGCCTGCGGGTAACCGTAAAGCCTGCGCTCCACGGCGTGAGTGAGGATCAATCGTTCCTTGGCCCGGGTGATGCCGACGTAGCAGAGCCGGCGTTCTTCTTCAAGCTCTTCCTCGCTCTCGGCTGACCGGGAATGAGGGAACAGCCCCTCTTCCATACCTGCAAGGAAGACCAGCGCGAACTCAAGACCCTTGGCATTATGCAGGGTCATGAGCGTCACCGTATCGGTGTTTCCGCGCTTGCCGTCAATCGATGTCTGCTGTTCCAGATCGGTGATGAGCGCTACCTGGTCCAAAAAAGCGGGCAACGATGCATCGCGGTTCTGTTCCTGAAAGTCCTCGGTTGCAGTCATGAGCTCGTTCAGGTTCTCAAGCCTGATGCGGGATTCAATGGTCTTCTCCTGCTCGAGCGCCGCGCCATAGCCGGCTTCGAGAATGATCCTCCGGACCAGCTCCGTGAGCGTCATCGTTCCGAGATCATCGCGCATCCGGTCCATCATGCCGATGAACTCCCGGAGCTTTTTCTTCGCCGCCGGAGTGACAGCAGTCGCATCCGCATCCTGTGCGGCCTGATACAGCGACACCCCGGCTGCTGCTGCCGCGCGCTCCAGTTTGTCCACCGTGGTATCACCGATGCCGCGCGCAGGGACATTGATGATCCTGCGAAGGCTGACGACGTCCGCGGGATTCTGCAGCACCCGCAGATAGGCTATGATGTCCTTGATCTCTTTGCGGTCGTAGAAACGGAGGCCGCCGAAGATGCGGTACGGCGTGCCCCAGTTGCGCAACGCGTCTTCGAGGGCGCGTGACTGTGCGTTCGTGCGATACAGCACCGCGATCTGGCGCAGGCTCCTGCCTTCGTCCACCTCCTGCTGGATGGTCCGGCAGATGAAACGGGCCTCGTCCTTCTCGTCAATTGCCTTGTAGCAGATTATCTTATCGCCGCCCGGCTTCCGGGTCCAGAGCTCCTTGGGTTTTCTGCCAAGGTTTCGCGCAACCACCGCGCCTGCCGCGCCAAGGATGTTCCGGGTGGAGCGGTAGTTCTGTTCGAGCTTGATGACCTTCGCGGCAGGATAATCCTTTTCGAAATTCAGGATGTTCGCGATATCAGCGCCGCGGAATTTGTAAATGCTCTGGTCGTCGTCCCCCACGACGCAAAGGTTCTTTCGCTGCATCGTCAGCAGCCGAACGAGCCGGTACTGGGCGTGGTTCGTATCCTGATATTCATCGATCAGGATATGATGGAACAGACCTTGATAGTAGCCGAGCACGTCCTGATGCTGTTCAAAAAGCTTTACGCTCAGCATGAGCAGGTCGTCGAAATCAAGGCCGTTTGATTTTTTGAGCTGTTCCTGATACAGCGTATAGGTCCGGGAAACGGCCTCCTCAAACCCGAAACGGGCGTTCGCTTTCTCGTATTGCTCCGCATCGGTCAGGTTGTTCTTGAGGGCGCTGATGCGTGCGCCGACCGCCCGCGGTTGGTACTGTTCCGTGTCGATCCTCAGGTCCGCCATGCAGGCCTTGAGCAGGGACGAGCGGTCGGTCTCATCGTAGATCACGAATGACCGCTTATATCCCAGTTTGTCGATGTGCAGCCGCAGGATCCTGACACAGGCCGAATGGAACGTACTGATCCAGAGCCGGTTAAGCGGGACATCGAGCATCCGCTCCACCCGCTCCCTCATCTCGTTTGCAGCCTTGTTTGTGAACGTGACCGCGAGGATATTTCCCGCGTCAACGCCCCGTTCGCGGATCAGGTGCGCGATCCGGCACGTGATCACCCGCGTCTTTCCACTCCCCGCGCCGGCGAGGATCAGCAGCGGCCCATCGCCGTACAACACCGCCTCGAGCTGGGGATGGTTTAAATTGTCAAGATAATCCATAATCAGGCGACATTCTACGAATGTCGAATTGGAAATTGAAGATTGGAAATTTTAAATTGAAGAGTTATAACAAACCTCCACAACTTTACACTTTCCAATTTCCAATTTGCACTCTTCAATTACTCCGGCTCCGCCGGAGTTACTCCACCGTTACGCTCTTTGCCAGGTTCCTCGGCTGGTCCACATCCGCGCCGCGCAGCACCGCGATGTGATACGCCAGGAGTTGAAGCGGTATGGTCAGAAGGATCGGCATGAGCAGCTGGTTGGTCGACGGCACCGATATTGAATGGTTGATCTTCTTTATGATCTCACTATCTCCCTCGGTTATGATCCCGATCACGATCCCGCCCCTGGCTTTCACCTCTTCAATATTCGACAGGATCTTTTCGTATACGGAATTCTTTCCCGCGAGCACCACAACAGGCATGTTTTCGTCAATGAGCGCGATTGGCCCGTGCTTCATTTCTCCAGCGGGATAGCCTTCCGCGTGGATATACGAGATTTCCTTCAGTTTGAGCGCTCCCTCGAGTGCCACGGGAAAGTTGGGTCCCCGTCCGAGATAGAGAAAGTCGCTGGACTTGAAGTAGTGTTTTGCGATCCCCTCGATACCGGCATTCACTTCAAGACAGCGTTCCACCAGCGAGGGAATGTGCACCAGGTCGACGAGCCGTTGTTTTATCTCATCAACCGACAGTTTGCCGCGCAGCGATGCAAAAAAGAGCCCGAAGAGATAGAGCGCCGCGAGCTGAGCCGTAAACGCCTTGGTCGAAGCCACTCCGATCTCAGGCCCCGCATGGGTATAGACCACTCCGTCCGCCTCTCGACTCGCAGTAGAACCCACAACATTACAGATTGTGATGACGGTGGCGCCGCGTTTCTTTGCCTCGCGCATTGCCGCGAGCGTGTCGGCAGTTTCTCCGGACTGTGTGATGGCGATGAACAGATCGTTCTTACCCACCAGAGGGCTGCGGTAGCGGAACTCGGAGGCGATATCGACCTCGGTGGGGATGGATGCGAGTTCCTCGAGCATATACTTGCCCACTAGCCCCGCATGCCATGACGTGCCGCAGGCAACGATGAATATTTTTTCTACCCTGAGAAGTCGTTCCTTCGCAAGACCGATCTCTTCGAGATGAATGGCGCCCGTTTCCTGCGAAAATCGACCCCGAATGGTATCCATGATGGCGTGCGGCTGTTCGTAGATTTCCTTGAGCATAAAGTGGCGGTAACCGCCCTTCTCGGCCATGACCGGGTTCCACATAACGCGAGTGATCTCACGCTGGACCTCCGCGCCTTTGAGATCGGTGATCTTCACTCCCTCTTTGGACAGGATCGCCATTTCATCGTCGTTCAGAAACAGCACGTCCCGGGTGCGGTGCAGGACCGCGGGGATATCGGAAGCAAGAAAAAATTCGCCCTGGCCGAGCCCGACCACGAGGGGGCTGCCTTTGCGCGCGCCGATCACGATATCGGGATTTCTCTCATCGATCACTGCAATGGCGTAGGCGCCTTCCAGATACCGGGCCGCCTCGCGCACCGCTTCTTCCAGGGACAGGCCCTTTTGGACGATGCTGTTGATCAGATGGGCTATCACTTCAGTGTCTGTTTCGGACTGAAAGACACACCCCTGCGCCGCAAGCTTCTGTTTGAGTGCCAGGTAGTTCTCGATTATGCCGTTGTGGACCACTACTATGCGGCCCGCGAGGTGCGGGTGCGCGTTCTCTTCAGACGGCCTCCCGTGAGTGGCCCAACGCACATGGCCTACACCGATAGTGCCGGTAAGGGTTTCGGTCCGGAGCAGCGTCTCCAGGTTTTGCAGCTTGCCCACCGCTCTGCGCACTGCGATCTTGCCGTCTTGAAACACGGCAATGCCGGATGAGTCATACCCTCGGTATTCAAGTTTTTTCAGCCCCTCGATCAGGATAGGGACTGCCGGTTCTTTTCCAATATACCCGATAATTCCGCACATGGTTCGCTCACGCTCCAATTCTCAAGATTGAAGAGTGTCAAATTGCGAAATCAAAATTGAAAGACCGACTTAACTTCATTATCGCTTTTTCCAATTTGCAATCTTGCAATTTACAATTTACAATGGTTTTAACGTTTCCTCTGCTTCAGCCTTCTTCTTCTGCTCGCAAACCCTTCCCGGCTGTCCTGAGGGACGCGGCTGATCGCAAGCGCATCGGCCGGGACATCACGAGTGATCGTCGAGCCGGCGGCGATAAGCGCTCCGCGCCCGATTTTGACCGGCGCCACGAGTTGAGAATCGCTGCCCACGAACACATTGTCCTCGATAACCGTGGGATGTTTGACGTATCCGTCGTAATTGCAAATGATGACGCCCGCCCCGATGTTCACATCCCGGCCCACGGTCGCATCACCGATATAGGAGAGGTGGCTCGCCTTGCTGCCGTCACCGATGGTCGATTTTTTTACCTCGACAAAGTTCCCGATCTTGGCCCGCGCTCCGATCGCCGAGCCGGGCCGCAGATGCGCGAAGGGCCCCACGACGGCGCCGACCGCGATATCGCTTTCCTCGATCACGGAACAATCCTTTACCGTGACGTTTTCCGCGATCACACTGTTGATGATCCTCGATCCGGGATAGATAACCGATGCTGAACCGATCCTGGTCCTTCCCTCGATCCTGACGTTGGGATACAGAACAACATCACGCCCCAGACGCGCTTCGCTTCCGATGAAGACCGTTTCCGGGTCAAGTATGGTAACGCCATCGAGCATCCATTGCCGGTTGATCCTGCGCTTCACGACCGCTTCGGCCTGGCTCAAATCGTATCGGGAGTTCACACCCATGATCTCACGCGGATCTGCGCAGACAAACGCCGAGACACGGTGTTTTTTCTTTTTCGCAAGTTCTATGGTGTCGGGGAGATAGTATTCCTTCTGTGCGTTGCTCTTGCCGAGGAGCGCAAGAGACGAAAGAAGGAACTTCCGATCAAAGCAGTAGATGCCCGCGTTCACTTCACGGATTTTCCTCTGTGCCGCAGTAGCGTCCTTTTCCTCCACCACGCGCATGACCCCGGTCTTTCCGCGCACCACCCTGCCGTAACCAAAGGGGTCGTCCAGCGTCGTTGTGATGAACGTTATCGCGGAATGGGACTTCTGATGAAGCTCGATGAGGTCCTTCAGCGTTTTGGTGGTGACCAGCGGCGTATCGGCGCAGAGAATGAGAACCGGCCCGGTCCCCGCGGAGATCGCTTCCATTGCCTGTTGAACGGCGTGACCGGTGCCGAGCTGCTCGGCTTGAAGCACGATCTCCAAGCTAAACGCTGCCACCGCATTCCGTACCTTGTCCGCCTGATATCCGAGCACGAGAACGATCTTTTTCGGTCCAACACCCGCAGCGGCCTCCAGGACATACTGCACAAGCGGACGGCCTGCCAGCGGATGGAGCGCCTTTGCAAGGCCGGACTTCATACGCGTGCCCAGGCCCGCGGCAAGAATGACCACCGTTGGCTTCATGATCTGGACTCCCCAAGTTCCGAGTGCTTCAGTCTTCCGGCCTGGATATCGCTCAGCGACACAAGCCCGATAGACACGATGAATTTCATGCCCTGTTCAACGGTCATGTCAAGGCGTTTGACCTCTGCTTCGGGGAGGATAAGCAAAAAGCCCGCAGTGGGGTTCGGTGTTGTGGGGACAAAGACCGTGATGAACCTTCCAGCCAACCCCATGGACTCCCCCCTGACCTCACCGGTCATGAACCCCACGCTGTAGCATCCCTTGCGCGGGTACTCGACCAGGGCGACGCCGTGAAAACTTTGCTTCATGGAAAAAGTATCCATGATCTTTTTCATCGTGGAATAGACACCCCGCACGAGCGGGACCCGCTGCATGAACGTTTCACCGTACTGGACGATATTCTTGCCGATATAGTTCGCGGAGAGGATGCCGACGAGAAGCACGAAGAGTATCAGCGTGATGATCCCGAGGCCGGGAAACTTCAAACCCAAAAGATATCCGGGCAGGTCGCCAAGCATGTTGTCAATGATTCCGAGAAGACCCGACAGCACATAATACGTCGCCCAGATCGGTATGATCACCAGAAGACCGGTGATAAAATATTTTTTAAAGAAATCTCTGAATTTTTTCACGTCGTTATATTACTGATTTTATTGAGCTGTTGCAAGCTTTTTTTCAGAAAGGCAAGGCGGCAGGAGCGCAAAAAAAAGGCCTTCCCATAAACGGGAAGGCCTTTTTGTGTTCATAACACCTATCTACGGCCACAATGGCAACATATCAAGATTAGTACTCGTATCATCTCCAATACGAAGATCGGCGATCGCCGGAATGGCGATCGCTTTGTAATGCCGCATCAAAGCAGGCATTGTTCCTGTCGACCATCCGATGGCCTCCACGCCATAGAACGCAATAGGGAGAGGTTTCGCCGGTGTCCCGCCAGGTATATTCGGCATCGTGTAAGTTCCTCCTGTGGCCATCTGATTGCCTGCCGACTGACCTACCGACATTGCATTGACAATCATGCCGCCGTGCACTATAAACAGCACTCCATTGTCCATCGTATTGTTCATCTTTAAGGAGTTCGACATCACAATGGAACCCGCTATAGCATCTCCTTGCCAGGGCGACTGCACCGCGAGGGGGCCGAACGTGACCGTAGGTGATACGGATTGACTGCAGAAAAGATAAGAATGCAGTATTGTTGAAACGAAATTTCAGCGTTTGGTGAAAATTCACCAAGTATTGTAGGCGGTGCCGTCCAATGCCATGAGCGGGCTGGCACTGTGTACATCGAATATGCCGGTGTCCCCGCTGCTGTCCCCGCTGCTTTCCAGCGCAACCGTGATCCAGTCCGGGGCATTGGTAATGGGATCTTTGGGAATGGCGCGCAAATAACTTTTGGATTTATCCTGGGTGTTGATAAGGTCGGTGAGCGCCGCGGGATACTTGCCGTTGTCGGTATAATACTGATCAATAGCCTCTCTGATCTGGAACAGGTCCTCCATGAGCACGGACTCCCGCGCCCTTACAATGGACTGTTTCAGGTTCGGCGCGGCAATGGAGAGAAGGACCCCCATGATCGCCATCACGATCAGGAGCTCGATGAGCGTGAACCCGCGCGCTCGTCCTGGAACTTTCCCTGCAATGATCTTTCCTCCATCGTCTGTCATCTGTCTTCTCAATCAATCACCAGGTATTGTATTTCGATCCGTCCAGGGAAACCTTTTCGCTCTTTGAATAAACGTCAAACACATTTCCACCGCCCCAATCGCTGGAGTTCGGATCGTCGGTGTATGAGCGCAGCCCCCAGTTGTTCGTTTTGTCAGCTGCCTCGAGGGTTGTCATGGGGTCCCGGGGTATCCGGCGAATATATCTTTTTACCGTGGACGCGGCGCCTGTCAACTTCAGTGGTTCTGTCAACTGCTCAAGGGTCTCCGGGTAGTTGTATTGTTCGGGCTTGCAATAGCCTTCAAGCTGCGAAAGCTTCTTTAAATCACAGTCCTTTTTAAATTCATCGATCGCCATGCGCAGGAGCCTGAGATCTCCCCTGAGTTCGATCTCCTTTGTCCGCTGAACGGCTATACGCGAAAACGGCATTGCCGCGGAGGCAAGGATGCCGACGATCGCGATGACCACGAGAAGTTCAATAAGGGTAATGCCCTTTTGCATGGTATACAATCCAAATCTCAATGATCAAATTTCAAGCGTATGACGGATCCGTGGTTGAGCACTGGTCATTGAACAGGCATCGGAATTTGAAATTCTGTGGTTGGTGCCGCCTTATTTCACAACCACCTTTGCGGCTTTATTCTCCGACTTGATCTGCTCACGTCTGAAATTCGTCAGCTTCATGCCCTTTATGGACAGTGCGCTCGTTCCCGCTGATTTAGCCTGGAACACAAGCGTGCCCAGGTTCCCCGAGCCGCTCACACCGCCCACATCTCCTATACGGGTCATATAGATGTCAACGAGTCCTGCCTTTATATTGTTCGAGAACAGGAACGAGGTCTGCTGGTTGTCTTTTTTAAGGATCGAACCTTCGCTCGCCGTCTTGAACTCAATGACCGTGGGGTCGTAGGTAAGCGTTACGATCGCCCCGTACAGGTCTTGCATGTTTCCTGCGAGCAATTCAAACCGGGCCTCCTGGCCGATGCTGACAGAAGCCTCAATGGGCCTGATCTCTATCATGGCTGTGGACGCAGGAAGAGGCTGGCCCGTTGTCGTGGATGGCGTCGACACCGGCGTGGTCGTCTCGCCGGATACCGGGGGCGCAACCACTTCCCGCTTTGCCAAAGTATCGAGCACCGCCGATTTATCAAGCGACTTGGTTGATGGTTTGGTGCTCTTGCCGCTCGTGACGAAGAGCGGCTTCGTATCGTAGTCCTGTTCCGTTCCCGACCAGAATGCCTGGGAATCCTTGTCTGGAAGTTCCATACCGCGAACGATGTTCGGCGTGATAGACATGAGGATGTCTGTCTTGATCGTACCGTCGTCCGCCGACATGAAGAGCTTGCCCAGGATCGGGATGTCTCCGAGGACCGGGATCTTGAACCTGCTCTTCCGCTCCTCATCCTTGATGAGCCCCCCGATGATCACGGTCTCTCCATCCCTCAGATTGATAAGCGTCTCTGTTGTCCTGGTGCCGAACTTGTACTGGACCTGTCCATTGCCGAAATTCAGGGCGTCCCCGAGGGTACTGATCTCCAGCTTCAAATTTAACGTAACGGTATTGTTGAGATGGACCGTTGGTTCGATGTTGAGTTTGATGCCCACGTCCTTGTAGTCGAAGGTCGACGCCGGCAGATACCCTGCCACGGCTGTTGTCTGCGCGATCGAGGTCTGTATCGGTATTCTCTCACCGACATGGAAAGTGGCTTTCTTATTATTCAGCACGCGCACCCGCGGGTTCGCCAGGGTTTGGGCGTCGGAATCCTGTTTGATCAGATTCACTATCAGGCCGGGAAGCGTCACAAATACATTGTCTTTCGAAAGATTTTTAAGGTCGCTCAAGGCGATGCTGCCGGCCGGTATGGTGGCGTTGGTCGGAGGAGTAGCGCTCTGGATCGTCACACTGGTGCTCAGGCCGGCGGGCGTGAAGTTCCACCCGTATTTCAGCGAATTGCTCCGGGCGATTTCAAGGATCTCGACGTCAAGAATGATCTCCGCCTCCTTGAGGTCGTTCGCCGCGATCACCTTTTCCACGAGTTTCAGTTTTTCAGGGGTATCGCGTATCGTGAGCGAATTCAACACCTCGTTCACATATATTTTTTTAACATCGAGCATGGTCTTGAGCAGGTTGACGATCTCCTTTGCCTTTGCGTTGTTGATGTAGAAGGTCCTGACCAGCAGGTCCTGATACTGGTCGTTCTTCGCCTTGTTCTTGGGGATGATAATGATCGTGTCGGCGCTGACCTTCTTCATAAAAAGCTTATTCGTCGAGAGCAGAAGGTTCAAGGCATACTGGAACGACACATCCTTGACGAAAACCGTCACCGGCTGGCCTTTCACTTCATCGTCGAACAGGATGTTGATGCCCGACAGTTTGGACAGAAACTCGAAGACGTCTTTAATGTTCGTGTTCTTGAAGTTCATGGTAATGGGTTTGTCCGAAGCAAGGGTGAGCGCTTCTTCTGGCTCAACCTCCGCCTTCTCTTTACGGATCTTTTCAAGGGAAGCAGAGTATTTTGTGTTATCCGGATCGAGTTCCACCGCCTGGTTCAGTTCATTAATGGCCTCCCCTACCCGTCCCAGCTCAATAAAGGTAAGTGATGCGCGGTAGTGCTCTTCCGCCTGTTTCATATCGAGGACGGACCTGAGCGCACCCTGAATGGCCGCATTGGTCGGGTTCAGATATATGGCCTGCTGAAGCTCGGTTATTGCCTGGTCAAGCTTTCGTTCTTTCAGGAAATTCTTCGCCTTTTTGTAGTGCTGGTTCGCAGCCGTCTCTTCGGCCCTGATCAGGGCCGAGCGGTATTCGATGTCTTTTGGCTCCCGACGGTTCGCCTCCCGGTATTCCTTTACAGCCAGGTCCCACTCGCCGCTGTGAGAATAACGCTCGCCGCGCTGGAACGCCTGGGATCCCGCGCAACTTATGAGCGCTGCAGTCAGAAAAAAAGTCATCAGTAAAAGTACGGTCCTTTTCATCATCCTCCTCCTCACATCACACGGTGTGTCCCGAACGGGAAAAACCGTAACCAACATATCGGGTACTAGGGGGAAACATGGAGCGTATAAAATGTCCCTGGAAAACAGATGCGGAACGACGGAAGCGTACCGATAAAAAACGAGCCGACATCCCTCTTTTTTTATCCTTCCTTTCCTGCCTTTGCGAAGATCTTCTCCGTGACGTCATTGCTTCAGTGATCTATTTCATTGTCCTGGTGCCGTCGCTGGCCCTAGTGCCGGATCGGGGGCATCATCGGCGCCGTTTGGGGTGACATCTCCCCACCCGCAAGATCCCGCTGCACCTCGACACCGGTAATGGTGTCGAGCAGGATCACGTAATTCTTGCCCGTTTCCTTGACCTTATAGCTCTTGAGAAGTTTGCTTCCTTTTTTAACGATGAAGAGCTCTCCCTCCTTGGACAGGAAAATCGTGCTCTCCTGGTCGGTCAGATACCCGACCATCTGGAACTTCATCAGGTCCGCCCGAGCCGCCTGCGCAGCAGCCTCGGCAGCAGCTTTGGCCGCAGCTGCTGCTGCCTGGGCCGCCTCGGCGGCGATCTCTTCCGGCGTTTTCACGATCACCGGAGGCGTCACCGGCTTGCTCGACACCTTTGGCTTGGGGGCCGGATTCTCCATTCGGAAAATATCGCGGACAACATTCGGAAATTTTTCCCTCCGCCGCTCAAGGAAGATGTTCAACGGGTCTGCGCCTGCCATCCGGGAAGATGGCCCCTGCCGGACCGGAGCGACAGCAACTGCCCCGCGCGCATAGGTGAGCGGCGCAGTCTTCGGCTTCTCCCCGGTCAGATAAAAGTATCCGTTGATGAGCACGATCAGTGCTACCAGCACGATAAGAAGGATCTGTTGCTGAGCCTTTGAAAGCATCATCGGATATCGTCAGTTCCCTCTCACATACGTCATCAGTTTCATCTCCAGCTTTACCCTGCCCTTGTCCGACTCCAGCTTCACGTCCTGTATCCCGATGACACGGCCGGAAGTCTCCACCTCATAGATGAATCGTTTGATATCAGGATACCTGCCCTCAACAGGAAATGAAAAAGACAGCATGGCGAGTTCTCCGCTCTCACGCCGCGGGATGTCATAATTGATCGCGGCCACAGCCAGATTGAGCCTCTTCGCCATCTGCTCAAGCTCTTTCACAAGCAGCGGCATGTCTTTTTGCGCTGGTATCCCGGCCAGGAGACCTGCAAAGAGCGGTTTCTGTTCATTGAACAGCATCGCCTCGGCATGCCGCATCCTGAGCCCGGCAGACGTTGCTGTCGCTGTCTTCAACCGTGCAGCGGAAGGAGCTATGGAAAAAAAATAGAGCGCCAGGTTGATGAAGACAAGGACCGCGAATACGAGCGCAGCGGTCCTCAGTTGCCTACCGTTTTCCCTGAGCCATAACACGATTTTTATCTTCTCGATAGACGGTAACCACATTGAATGTGATGTTCCCCTTTTCCAGAGACTGGTGCTTGAGAAACGGATCTTTGAACGACGGGGACTTTTCCATCGCCACAACCAGATTACGAAGCGACTCAGGAGACCGCGCCACGCCGTCCAGTGTCAGGGTGGAGTCCTTGGGATTGAATTCCACCTTTTTGAGTGCAACACCCACGGGTACAACAGCCTCGATGCTCGTCAGAAGCCGTGTCCATGAAATTTTTCTCGATTCCATGAGGCCGGACATGGCGGTCAGGTCTTTCACAAGACTCTCTCGCTCCAAAAGCGCAGGCCGTACCTGTTCGTCCGCCGCTTTAAGCTCCTGTAGTTTTCGATCCAGGGAGGACAGATTCGCGCGAAGGGAAACAGCGGTCCAGAGCATTCCCGCTGTTATCGCGACCAGGAGGATGCTTCCCGCTATCAGCCCGGAACGGAACCGCCCGATGAGTCGGTAATTCCTGCTCGCGAAGTTGATCGTGATCATAGAGAGTTCCCGGCGCCCAGGGCAGCGGCCATCTCCGGTCCTATGTTTCCTTCGGACAGGGCGGTGCCAGCGGGTGAAAGCACCTCAACGTTGAGCGACGTCACGGTCCTGAGGGTTTCGGCGAGATCAGCGGATGCATCGGACTCTCCCGTGAGATAAAGGTCCCGGACCTCGGATTGCTGCGAGCGGTCCATATGCGCATAGAAGTGGAGAGAATCGTCGATCTCGCGAACGAGTCTGTCCCGGATATCCTCGGCGCTTCCCCGCTTCACATCCTTGTAACGGTAAAACCGCACCCCGTCTGGTTCCCTAATGATCGTCGCAAAGGAATCGTTGGAGAGGTTAGTAAATGCGGAGACTGCGGATTTTTTCGCGAGGTAGGAAGAATAAAAGTTGAACGCATAAAAAGACGAAGGACCCACGGCCCATGGCTCGAGTCCCCGCTCGATGAAGAGCGACTCGTACTGCGCGATGACGGCCTGCTTGGCAACACAGGACAGCACGGTGCACCCCTTGTCCTGCCGTCTGAGCACCTGATACCGGAGGACCGTATCGGCAATGTCAAAGGCTGCCCCCTTCTCGAGCCGCCAGTGAATCAGCCGTTTCTGGTCCTGGGACTTGTCCGGAAGTTCGTCGAACTCGACCGTCTGTATGCGGAACGCGCTGTCGGACAGGCTCAGGCCCGCCCGACGAATGCCTGGGGGGGCGCCGTCCAGGCCTTCCTGCAGCACAGCGCTCAAACGGACCGCGTCGAGAATGTTCGGCGATGCGTACGCCTCGTTCACCACACCCTCAGGTACATCAACAGTCTTCGTGAACAATACAGAAAGATTCGCACCGAAACCCGATAATACCGCAACCCGGACTGCCGAGGCAGTAATCTCGATTCCCAGTCGGGGTTTTCTCGCAAGAACTCGTAACATTGAGGCTATATTAACAAGGAGTGCCGTGGAAGTCAATTATTAAAACGGTTTATAGATGATGGGTCATTGCAAATGGTAAGAACAGCAGCAGGAGGGATCGTCCCTGTTCCCGGTAAGGCGATTCATGACTCGTTGAGACGGTCGCGTTGCAATTCCTGACGACTATACCTGCCACATCGTGGCTTCGAAATCGGCGGTCGGGACCCTGAACTGGATATACCCGCGGGAGGGCCACTTTTCCACCTCCGAACCCGCGTGCTCAACCGTGACAAAAAGATGTATCACATCGTTCGGCTTTACGCCGAGCATGTCAAAGGGCACGGCGAGCTCAATGATCTCGTTTGCAGCAACCGTGTTGATCACCGCGATCTGTCGCCGGGCGCCGTTCTCGCCGCGGGAGAGCGTTGCACTGACCCGTCGCTCCCGCGGAACAACCCGTATTTCCACGTCAAGGCCTTTGGGATCCAGAAAATTGATGAAGAATGCCAGATCGGCGACCTTTTCCTCCCTGAGATTTCCGCTCGGGTCGAGACGAATGAACATGTTTTTGAGGTCGAAGCCGTAGTAGATGTGTGTAATGATGGAAGCGCCGCGATGCATGGCCCCTCCACCCTGGCTCACATCGTAGAAACCCGCTGGCAGCCATTCAAAGTAATTCGTGACCTGGCCGTCGATGGTCGGCGCGATGAATGCAGTGAGATCCACCGTCGGCAGCGCCTGACGGTCTTCCCGCAGGATGGATATCTGAAGTTCATCGGGAACATCGAGGCCGATAATGCGGTAGACGTTCATCAAATGTGTCCTGTAGAGAAGGTCAAACTCTTCATCGTTTTCGGAGAAGTGGTCATCGCCGTACCACCAGTTCCAGTCGCTCCCTTCGGCGATGTAGATCTCCTCCCATGCCTTCGCGATCTTGCCTGTATCACCGTCCCGGGACACATACTCCGTCAGCGCCTCGCGCGTCTGCGTGAGGAGGTCCCAGGCCCGGTTGTCCTCCTCGTGTCCGATCCAGATGCGATAATTTGCATTGATCCACGAGCCTGCGTGGAGATGTTCAATGTTCGTCTGCGCGGGATTCTCCTTGAGGAATTCTCCGACCGTTACGCACCGGAGTCCCTGCTCGCCGCTGAGCCGCTCGTAGAGATAGAGGAAGAAGTCCCTGCCGTCATTCTGGTAATATTCCCAGGCGTTCTCGCCGTCCAGAATGATCGAGACCAGGTGCGGCCCGTCTGAAAGTTCCCGCCGCACACGATGAAGACGATCGATCAGATCATGCACCGCGTTCTTGTAATCCCATTTGGAATAGACAAATCCGATAAGGTCGGAGAGTGTGTGGTCCCGGAACACAATGGAAAGGCGTTTATCTCCTTTGCCCACACGGTAGGGTTTGTAAAGCACCTCCGGATTCTTCATGACGCCGGCGAAATCACGATCGATATGGATGCCGAGCGAACGGGCAAGCACTCCCTCGTCCGCGCCGATCCACTGGATCCCTGCATCGGCAATGAGCGGCACGATTTCCTCGGCCACCGATCCCTCGGAAGGCCACATGCCCGCGGCCCGCGAACCGAAGAGCTTCTCGTGGTACGCCATTGCCCTGTCGATCTGGACTTTGGCGTCCTCAGGGTGGGAAAAACGTTTGACCGGGAGATGAATATCGGGAATGGCGGCCTTCGCGAGATCAGTGTCGTAAAGGAGCGGCAGGATCGGATGATAAAAGGGAGTGGTCGTGAGCTCGATCCTGCCGATCTCAGCGAGCCGTTTGTATTCGGGGATGATGAGCGCCATGACCTCACGCTGCTTCCGGACGAGGAGCGCCTTCTCATTTTCGGTGAATCCCGATCCCTTCTTCACCAACCCTTTGAGGAACGGATCGTTGTTCTTGAAAAGAGGATCGAACCAGGTGAGATTGAACCAGACCTGGAGGTCGAGATAATCGCGGGTGGTGTAGTAGCGGGTAGCGTTCAGAAGGTCATTCGGTGAAACACTGTAGCCCCTGCGGTCGAGCAGCTGCCAGTAGGCTGGATACGGCTTGATCATGGTGTCCCAGTTCGCCATGAAAAAGTTCCTCAGCAGGTACATCTTGTCATCTTGATCGAGTTCCGAGGCCGGCTTCAGCGTCAGGGCAAGCGACTTGTCCGTGGCATTGTTTTCCACGTAGTCCTGGATCTGCTTGAGAAGGGAAGGAACAAGATTGAACGTCTGGTGAATATCGGGGAAACCGGCGAGGAGCGCGGGCATGTCGTAATAGTCCTTGATGCCGTGCAATCGCACCCAGGGCAGGATAGAGGAGCCCGTGGTGTCGTCCCTATAGTAAGGCTGGTGCATGTGCCAGACGAATGCTATATAGAGAGGATGGTCAGACATGGCTTACGGAAAGCACCAAAAAACAAGCGCCAAATTACGAATAAATTCCAAAACATCAAACTCCAAATCCCAAACAAATTCCAGAAACGAATGTCCACTATTCAAACGTTTGGATGTTGCGATTTAGAATTTGGAGTTTATTTGAAATTTCTAATTTTAAATTTGAAAAATCAGCGTTCAGGTTCGCCGTAATAGTACACTATCTCTCCCGGACGCGCAAGCCCCAGTTTATCACGGGCTACCCGTTCGATATAGGCGGAATCGTTTTTGAGGGAGGAGACTTCCTTCCTGAGTCTGCCGTTGTCCTGCTTGAGTTTGGAGATCTCTTCCGTAAGTGCTGTGCACTGCGCTTTCATCCGGTAGTACTTTACCACCCCCATCTCACCCATGACACGGGTGACCAGAAAGTAGAGCGTGAGAAGAACCCCTGCCGCAATGAGCGGGACTTTCCAGCGGGCTCTCCGGGAATGTTGTTCAGCCTTTACATAGTTGCGTTTACGCATGGATGCTCTTATCTCCAGCCGAGACTCTCGTCCAGAACCGAAGAACAAAGGGGTTTGCCCTTATGTTTATGGAAAAACAAAACCACGAAGACCTTCTTCGTGGCCGAGTTTCATTCATTGATCATGAATAACCGTCTATCACCTTATTTCTTTTTGGTGGTCTTTTTCGCCTTCTTTGCCGGGGCCTTCTTCGTCGCCATGTATTCTTCACCCCCTTTCATCCGTAGAAAATCGATTTACTTATAAAAGACGCATGAAACCGGATATTCCGGAAGTATGGTCGCTTGCGGTAAAATACGCCGGGGGCATTCATGCCCCCGGCAGTCCCATTCCAGGGACTTCAAAAAGGCTACTTCTTCTTGGTTGCTTTCTTCTTGGTTGCTTTCTTCTTAGCTGCTTTCTTCTTAGCTGCCATTATTTGCCCACCCCCTTTCGGCATACCGCGTTTTTGGTCCAAGCGGCCTTATCTTGAAACAAGCTGAGGAACATCATTCAGCAGTGACATCTGCGAATACTTTTCGCGGATCCGTCCGTTCACGAGGGCAATGAATTCCTCTGCATCCTTGATCGCCTGCCCTGCCTCGTATCGCGATATGATCCTTCCGGCATCTTCAACAAAGCTCTGGTACTTCCTTCTCATCCGGTCGAATTTATTGATAAGGCTTTTGTACTGTTCGCCAAGGATGACACCCGCTGCCGTTACCACGGTCTTTTGTGCATCCCTGCCGCGGACCCCTCTGGTGCGAAATCCCTCGGACAGGATAAGCGCTTTTGCCGAACGTGCCATTGCCTGGTAAGAGGCTGCAAAGGCCCACTCTTCATCTTTATCATAGAGCACCTTGCTCGTTGCCAGGTCGCGTTCCGCCCTTGTCACCAGCGCGATGACCTCTGCGATATCGGCGGTCCGCTCCTCCACAATCCCCATTTCCTTAAGTTCGCTATAATTCATCTTCCTTACCTATCAGGAAAATCTTCTTGCCCTTCAATAATTCCCGAATAAAGGGATCCCTCAACTCCTTGCGCTTTTTATATTCCTGCTCGTCAAAGACAAGGTAATCAATGTCCCGTTTCAACTTTTCCTCAAGACCCATGACCATATCATTCAGTTCCGTGATATTCGCCTGGCCGATAACCATGAGGTTAATGTTGCTGTCCTCTTTTTCAGCCCCCTTGGCATAGGAGCCGTATATAAATGCCGTCTTAACGCCTTTCAGCCGGGAGAGCGAGGTCTTCATGGCGCCCTGTACTCCCGTGGTTTTAAAGATCAGCCCTTTCATCTCCGAGAAGATGGGAGAGTTTTTGTTTGCGAAATAATACTTCTGTACGCCTCGTTTCTCTATTGCCAGGAGCCCTATTTTTACCAGCTTGTCGAGCTCCCGTTTAATCCCTGCCGCATCTTTTCCAATATGGCGCGCTATCTCTCGCAAATAGAAGCGATCATCAGGATTATTAAAGAACAGGCCTAAAAGCTCCGCTCTGGTCGAAGAGAAGAGTTTTGTCAGCACGTTGTATTCACCTCGTGGACAAAATATACTACAAGAGTGTATGTTTTGTCAACAAGAAAATAAAAGAAATTATGTTTCCGTATGTTAGACAATTTATCAACAGCTGAATCCACACCATTTAAATATTTACCAAATTATTTGGTTTAATCGACATTATTACCATTTTTTACTGTTCACTCTTCGTCACATCCTCTTTATTGAAAAAGATTCCGAGTATTCGTAAAAAATCGCCTCACCGTCTTCAATTTCAGTTCATTAAAGATATTTACCGCGTAAACAACCATTCTTATCATCCACGGCTGATCGCTTCATGCTTCACTGTCCCTCGCAATGATACAGGACCATCAAAATCCTCAATCATCCAGCACTAAATTTTTCGGAAACAAAATGCCGTCAATAAGTCTATCCATAGATGCAGTGACAAGCTCTCCATGAGGACTCTTACATAATTTCCCTTTCTCTCATAGCGCTAATTATGGTATACTACTCAAAACTATTTGTTGACAAAATGTCCGCAGCCGAGATCGGAGATGCATGAACTTTAGCGAATTGGACGTACCCTATGAAGTCAAACAAGGGATCGAGCACGCCGGTTTTACCATATGCACGCCTGTACAGGAAGCGGTGATCCCGCGGGCCCTGCGCGGAGAAGACGTTGCTGCTCAGGCGCAGACAGGCACAGGCAAGACCGCAGCCTTTCTCATCTCGCTCTTTTCCCGGATGATCAGAAATCCCGCAGTGGACCTCGGGGATTCTCCCCAGGCTTTGATTATCGCACCCACGCGCGAGCTTGCCGACCAGATCTACCATGAAGCCGCCCGGCTCGGGAAATTCACCGGCTTTCGCCTCCTCGCCGTGTATGGCGGCATCGATTACCAGAAACAGATGGACACGCTCAGGAAGGGCGTTGACGTGCTTGTCGGGACTCCGGGCAGGCTCATCGACTACTTTAAGCAGCATGTCTTCAGCCTCAAGAAGACCCGCTACCTGATCATCGACGAGGCGGACCGCATGTTCGACATGGGGTTCATCGACGACCTGCGGTTCATCCTCAAGAAGATGCAGCCCTACACCAGGCGACAGTCCATGCTTTTCTCCGCAACGCTCTCCTACCGCGTGATGGAGCTCGCCTACGAGCATATGAACCTTCCTGAAAAGATCTCGATCACGCCGGAGAAGGTCACGGTGGAGCAGGTGGAGCAGGTCCTTTACCACGTTGGAAAGCATGAGAAGATACCCCTCCTGCTTGGCATCCTCAAGAAGGAGGAACCGGACCGTGCGATCATATTCGTGAACACCCGGCGTGCGGCTGAAATGGTGGTCGAGCGACTGAACCGCAACAACTGGAAGGCGCAGGCGATCACCGGTGAAATCGAACAGAAGAAACGGCTCCGGATCCTGGCGGAATTCAAGGAAGGCAAGCTCCCCATCCTCGTGGCCACTGATGTGGCGAGCCGGGGCATCCACGTCGAAAGCGTGACCCACGTGATCAACTACGACCTCCCCCAGGACGCCGAGGACTACGTGCATCGCATCGGCCGCACGGGCCGCGCCGGTCTGAACGGCAGGGCGGTGAGTCTCGCGGACGAAGAATATGTGTATTCACTTGAAGAGATCGAGAAGTTCATAGGACAGAAGATCCCCGTGGATTGGGCCGAAGACAGCATGTACATCAGGGAGATCAGAAGATCTGCGGAAGAAAAGCTCACGGCAGACAAGGCCCGTCAGGCCCGTCAGACGGCCCCTCGCCTCTCGGGTCAACGCCGTTTTCAGTCGAGAGGCAAACGGTAGCGCCCCGCCTGTTCTAAGGAGATCGGCTCTCTTTATGTCTCATCATTACCCCAGGTCCCTGCTTTTCCGACGTATCATCATCCTCGCATCCTGTATCCTGACAATTTCCGGCTGCAGCTACGGCAACTATTTTATTCGTAAGGCCCACTGGCGCCAAACCTTCCAGTACCTGCCGAGCGTATCGGCGCTGAATCAGCTTGCACCCGAGGATTCTCTGGTCCTCAACGGGCACATCACCAGACTGCAGAAACGGCAGGAGCCCCTGTTGCTCGTAGTGGTGAGCAACAGGTACCGGGAGAACGAAACAGTCGCCCTTGTGCAGCTTCAGAAGACATCGATGGACGCCTATATGGCCTTCCTCCCCCGGGGGGACTATGAGCTCTTTGTTTTTGCGGACATTGACGGGAACGGGGACTTCGAGTCGAATGAAATGATCGGCAGAACAAAGGTGACCATCGGTCCAGAGAATTCCAAGGGCGGGATTGTCGTCGAAGGTCCGTCGATCACCGTGGATTTCGATCACCCGGGAACGGTTGAATTTCACCTCAGCGAGACAGTGCGGCCGACCAGCTACGTCTATAAGTCCCTCGACGACGAGTTCTTCGATCCGAAATACGGCAACATGGGCGTCTATAACCCATCGGACCTGATAGCCCATAATCAGGGGTTCTTCTTTGGTCTTGAGGATTTCAATGACAAGAAGACCATGGTCCTGTTTGTCCATGGCATCTCGGGGACCCCGAGGGACTGGAATTACATTGCTGCCGGTCTGGACCGGAGCCGATTCCAGCCGTTCTTCTTTTATTATCCCTCAGGCCTGCCGCTCGATAAACTCGGGACCATGTTGGCGCAATTGATCGAAACGATCGACAAGACGTCGAAGAAGGGCGGCCCCGGGATCGTGCTGGCGGCCCACAGCATGGGCGGCCTTGTCTCACTGTCTGCGATCAACAAACTTTCAGAAGAGGCATTCCCTGCCTCTCTCAAGCTGTATTGTTCGTTTTCCACGCCCTATGGCGGTGATGAGGCTGCCAAGAAGTGGATCGACAATGCACCGGTCGTGGTTCCGTCCTGGCGGGATATCGGGGCACCAAGTGCATTTCTCAATGATCTCATCAGCAGGCCGTTCCCGAAAAAACTGCCCTTCTATCTCTACTTTTCCTTCAACGATGTTTCAAAATTCAAGCTGGGGGAAAGCAGCGACGGTTCGGTCTCTCTCCGTTCCCAGCTGATACCCCCGGTGCAGACAATAGCCACCCGGGTCATCGGGGTTAACGAGACGCACGGTGGCATCCTGAACAGCGAAACAACACGTGACTCGTTCCTCCGCCTCCTCGACACCGTCTCGCCGCCGCAACGCGCGGACGGCAAATCGCCATAAGATAACAGCTCGATTTATCACCTGAACAGGTCTTACGTTAAGGCGCCTCGATTATTATGCATTCTCACTCGGGGGGAAAGTAAGACGAGTGTCTGCTCTTATGTATGCGGAATTTAAAGGTGGAGGTGATCTCTCAGTGGGTGAGGGGCGGTTATTTTCATTTTTTCACTGGTGAACGCCAGTTCATGGGCGATTCATTTTTTATGAGCAAAAGGTCTGCCTGATACGGAGGGTGCGCGGAACAGTATACAAGAGCCAACCGCTTCTAGGCCGTATATTCAGTGCCGGAAATATAGTTCTCGAGTTTTTCAATCGTCGACTCATAATCCGAAATGAGCTTGTTTACCACATCGCGGTTGCTCAGGACACCCAGGAGCACGTCATTGTCCATGACCGGCAGATGGCGGATATGGTTCTGAGACATCAGCACCATGCTTTCCCACAGGGTCATTGTAGGTTTGATGGTGATCGGTGAACCGGTCATAATCTCACGCACGGTCGTGCTCTTCGAAGCCTTTCCCTTCAGGATCACCTTGCGGGCATAATCCCGCTCCGAGAACACGCCCACCAGTTTCTCATTCTCCATTACCATCAGAACGCCTATGTTCTTCTCCGCCATGAGTTCCAGCGCACTGTATGCCGTTGCATCCGGTGAGATCGCGTGGTAACCGTACCCCTTTGCCCTCAGCACCTGTCCGACCGTGATTGAAGTATTCATTCGATTTGCCTCCTTCCGCGATTATGGATCAAATATAAAGCCGGGCACAACAAAAAACATTTCGTTCGCTCGAAAGGCCTATTGCTGTCCAAGCCGTTCTAAGCGCTTGCTTTAATGTATAGCACCCGCTTTGACCCCTGTCAAACACTATTTCCGTGCATCACATCATCTCAAGTTGATTTTTGGTCACCTTTGGTAACTTTGGTTCGGGATAAAATAACAACGACTGGTTCGGCAAAGCGGCAAACCTGGGGGACGGAAGAAAGGGCTCAGAAAGACAATTTGGAAGATTTTTGGCTTTTTCAATAGCCTGAAATTTGTTGATATTTAGAGTTCATTCATTTCATCAGCGCACAAAGCGTTCGATCTTGTGGCTCACTTCTTCCCGTCGTCCACGGTATCGATGATCTGCTCCCGCGTGATCGCATCGAACGATATCACGGACACATCATAACTAACGGAGAACACACCGGGGGATTCGAGTTGTGATCTGACTTCCGCTTCCCTGCCCTCGCCGCAGATGATCGCCCGGATTTTGTTCCCCTGCATGACAACGGGAATACTGCCGGATCTCTCGATTGCCCGGTCCTGCATCGACCCTTCCCGGCCGCCGACTTCGTTCTGCAGGGATTTCTCAAGCGTCGTTCTGATGGTCCCCCCTCTGTGGAAGAGGTCCTGCTCGCCGATCATGGAGACAAGCATCCGCTCCAGCGCCGGATGATAGCACTGCCTGCTGTTTCCGGCCGTAAGCGCGGAAAGGTCCATCCTGTTCGAGCCTTCCTGCCGCAGTTTCAGCGGGGATTGAAGCGCTGCGGCGTATTCATCCTGGGTGATGACCTTTGCCTGCTGCATGTTGAACAGCACCCGTTCCTGCCGGATTCTGGCCTTCTCCGGCCTCTTAAAAGGATTGTAGTATCGGGGGTTCGGGAGCATACCGGCCAGAAGGGCGGCTTCCCCCGGGGTGAGTTCAGACGCATGCTTGTCGAGGTAGAAACGGCTCGCTGCTTCGATCCCGTAGATATTCTCTCCCCACTCGACCTCATTCAGGTAGATCTCGAGGATCCGGTGTTTGGTGAGAATTTCCTCCGCCTTTCTGGCCAGGACATATTCCCGCAGTTTGCGGGTCAGGGTCTTTTCCTTGGAGAGGAACACGTTCTTGATCATCTGCTGCGTGATGGTGCTGCCGCCGCGCGAGAACTTGCGCTTCCGCATATCATGAAGCATGGCTTCACGTGTTGCCTTGTAATTCACCCCATGGTGTTCAAAGAACGTATCGTCCTCGGCGATCACGACTGCATTGATAACAACATCGGGGAGGCCGGATATGGGGACCCAGATCCGGAACTTGCGGTCATAGAAAATGGTCAGGAGGTTGCCGTCCTTATCAAGGACCTCGGCAGCGGCAGCCGGGCGGTAGCGTTTCAAGGTGGAAACATCCGGAAGGTTGGAGAGAGCGCGCATGGTCCACGCGCCAAGGATAAGGACACAGAGAACGAGGACCCCGAGTCCGGCAAAAAGATACTTTTTCATGATACTGCTATCTTTTCTCCTCACTACTTTGCTGGCGAGGATGTTCGTCCCTCTTACAGAGGGGACCCGGTTCCACGCCTCAGCCCAAGCCCCTGCCCTTGTTGAACCTGCCAACGGCGAGTGCGACAACAATGAGGATCAGTGATGTTGTTATAAAATCCGACATGCGATAAAACCCCACTATAATAATAGATAGTGAAACGAAACATCTGCTCCGGTATTTAGGCTGAAGACTGAAGGCTGACGTAATATAAACCTTTCGCCAGCTACTTCAGTCTAACCACCTTCAGTCTATCCACCTGAGTAGTCACTCACCAAATTACGTTATCTTGCCTCGATGATGTTTCGCAAGGCCTGAATGTTCGCCGGCTCGGTCCAGTCCCGTGGCCCGATCGCTTTGTATCGTACTACCCCCGCACGGTCGAGGATATAGGTCTCGGGGAATTTATATGTCCCATAGAGCCTGGCAACCTCACCCCCGGGATCAAAGAGCACGGGAAGGTTCAGCCCGTTTTTCTGGATAAAGGGTGCCACTGCCCCTGCTCCTCCCTCGTCGACGCTCACGGCAAGCATCTCAAAATCCTTGCCCAGAGTGGAGTTGTGCAGCTTGTCGAGCGTTGGCAGTTCCTCGACACAGGGAGGACACCAGGTAGCCCAGAAGTGGACCATCACCACCTTGCCGCGAAGGTCTGCAAGGCTGACAGATCCGGCATCAGATTTCTGGAGACGGAACTCAGGGGCATGGTCACCGCTTGCGATGATCTTGTTCCCCGTTTTCCTGTCCATGACAAGATATCCCGCAATAAACAAGGCGGTCAGGATGATAAGGACAGCAAGGAAAGCGATCTTTTTTATACTCCCGCTCTTTAAGGCCATGCGCGTCGTCTGCTCTTTCCTGGGATTGATTAAGCGAAGCGTTACAGCAATAACGCGGTGCATTATACGATTTCCCGCGCGGTGTATCAAGAAAAATATGTCGCGCAACCCTGCCGGCGCGAATGCCGAACGGATAAAACCAAATTATTGCAGTGAGCGCCATTTTTCCGTTTGAAAATCCAGGTTAGTTTGCTATAATGCCCGTCATGATTCAGGAAATCAAGCTGCACGGCAAAGCCAACGAAAAGATGGACTATTTTGTCACGATCACCGGCGCCGACCTGAGCAGCAGATACTGCTATGAATCGCTCCCGGAAGGGGACCGGTTCTTTTCCGGAAGGAACGAGTTCATCATCTCCCCGGATGGCATCAGCTATACCGGGACCGGCGGCAGCCTGTGCGAATACATGTTCGGCGTGGACCTGCCTCTCAAGGACCTCCTGCGCAAAGACGTTTCGAATCGTCTGGTCATGTACGGCGCCTTTTACGACAATACAGACAACATCACCTTCACCAACACCACGGCCGGAAAAGAGTCCTTCGACCACGTATTCCTCACCGGCAACGCCGTCTCTAATTACTTTTTTTTCGTTCATTCCTCGTTCCAGAAAGAGATCCGGGATATTCAGCGCGATATACTGAAATACATCGGAAAGCAGTTGAAACGGAGCACGACCGTGGGCGCGTCCGACGACACCCGGCTCTGCAGTGAGATCTTTGAGGCCTTTGGCGACTCCAAGGGTCTTGTTTTTCTTTTTCGACTGAAAAACCGGCATAATGAGGAATATTTCAACACGTTCCATAAATTTTATGCCGAGCAGAAAATGCTTTCCCCCGAGGCCCTTATCCTCCTGAACGACCTGGCGAACCGGTATAAGATACTCCCCTATCAGCAGGAACGAATCAAGATCGACGGGATGTACAAGCTTCCCGAGAACAAGAAGATCGTCGATGAATACAAGGACATTCTCATAACCGTATCGGAAAAGGGCCAGGTGAACCCCTCGGAACTGGCGAAACTCTCACGGCTCCGCACGCTGAGTCTGCGACTCAATATCCCTCACACGCTCTTCGACACGCTCGACGAGCTTCTTCTCAAGGACATGCAGATCGTCGAGGTGGAGGAACCGGACTATGTCAAGGACACCCGGGCGATCTTCGAAGGGCTGTTCTTCAGGACGGACAAGATCAGGGGACATCTCTCCCAGGAGGACCTCATAAAGCTCCTGATAGCCAAGCAGAAATCCACATCGGTACGGGACCAGGCCTTTGAGGGGCTCCTGCTCGACACGGTCAGGGCCTGCGACGAGCATGCGCGGGACACGAATGACATGTCCGCGCTCGAATCCATGAGCTCCATCCTGACCTATTTCGACCGGTACGACAGCGCATCAAGCATGATCAACAATCTCGCGTTCATGGAGAACTCCACCCTGAGCGAAGACAATATCCGCAGCCTCTCCGGCAACAAGGAGGTCTTCGATCAGATCAGCCCGGAACTGTTCCGCCAAATATTCATCGACCCGCTCCGGGAGAACCGTTACATGACCCGCTACGGCCGGAAAAAAGTAGAGATGCTCTTTCAGGGACTTCTGCTCATCAAGACCGGCGATACCACTTACCGGGAATGTTCGACATCCATCACCAAGATCAATGAAGAAGACAAACTCTACACTGCCATCCACCGCTACATCAAGGACCGTTTCAAAAGCATCTATGCGGAACTGAATTCCCAGGAGGACCAGGAGATATTCATCCAGGACCTGAACCGCGAGATCCAGTCACGGGGGATCGTGCAAGGCCCGGTCCCGCACAATATCTTCGAGGAGATCATTCTCGATATCCGGAAGGAGTCGTTCTACCTCAACAACCTCCTGCCGCACATCATCGTGTCCAGTGACCACCGGGTGCGGGAGGATTTTCTCGTGAACAGCGGCCTCGACCGGTTCTATATTGAAGAGCTTGAGAATGATTACTTCGACATGAACAAGATCGGGAAGAGCATCCTCGAGGAGATCAGAAGATAGCCATGTTCAGACCCCGCATAGTGGACCGCTACATATTCCTTGAGATGCTGTCGCCGTTCTTCCTCAGCATGGCGGTGCTCCTGTTCGTACTGCTCCTCCAGAGGTTGTTCCAGCTCGCGGACCTGGTCGTCTCAAAGGGAGCCACCCTTGCCTCCACTGCAATGGTGTTCGCCTACATCGTGCCCGGCTTTCTCGTCATCACCATCCCCATGTCGCTCGTCGTCGCGTCTCTCACGACATTTGCCCGGCTCAGCTCGGACTCGGAGATAACCGCCATGAAGGCCTCCCGTATCAGCCTCTACCAGATGATCAGGCCGGTCTTCCTGTTCGCGCTGCTCGCCTTCTCGGTCACGGCGTTCACCTCGCTCATCCTCGTTCCCGGCGCAAACGCGGCGCTCAAGGCACAACTGTTCTCCATGGTGAAGTCACGCGCACTGGTCGGCATCGAGCCCGGCGTCTTCAGCAACTCCTTCGAGGGCATGGTCATCTATGTCGACAAGATGGACCCTCAAGACAACCTGGAAGGTGTTTTTATCTCCGACGAGCGTTCCGCCAAGGAACCCTATGCCATCGTGGCCCGGCGCGGAAAGCTCATTGCGGACCAGCAGGCGATGAACGTGACCCTCGCCATGCAGGAAGGCTCCATTCTCACGCAGCCCCGCGCCGGACAGGCCTACTCGCTCATGGGGTTCGACAGCGCGCGGCTCAATCTCGACATCAGCAACGCACTCCAAAAAAACTCGCCCGGGAAAAGCGTTGATGACTTTGACAGTCTTGAGCTGGTCTGTGAAATCAAGCGATTGCGCAGAGGAAGGAAAACCTTCCTACCGCCATGAAACAGAACTGCAAAAACGCCTGTCGATACCTTTTGCCTGCATTATTCTGGGTCTGATCGGCGCACCGCTCGGCATCAGGCGGAGCCGTTCCGGCAAGTCCGCCGGAGTGGCCATCGCGCTCCTGGTTTTTCTTGTTTATTTTATTATCATAAGTGGAGCAACCAATCTTGCGGAGACCGGGACGTTTCCCGCTGTCCTCGCTTTTTGGATACCGAACGTTCTTATGACCGTGGCAGCGCTCTTTTTTATCATCAAACGAGGACAGGAGTTCAACTTCGGGATCGGGAGCCGCATCAGCCTGCTCTATTATAGGATCAAGTCACGATTGAAACGGAAGACGTAACGAGGCACGGTGAGTAAAAAGTGACATCTTTCAAATTCCGTCATTCCCGTGCAAACGGGGATCCGGTCTTTTCATCATATTCTTGATCCTGGATACCCGCACTCGCGGGTATGACGATATATAGTACGATTGCATCTAACCTGGCGCAAAGTAAATACGGGCCGCAGCAACTGTTTTTAATTACGAAAGAGTCTCACAAACATCCATGACAATTCTCAGCAGACATATTTTCAAGGAGTTCATTTCCCTCGTCGCGGGGGTACTGATCGGCATCATCGTCGTGTATCTCTGCGTCGAGTTTCTCCAGAAGGCAGACAAGTTCATCAAGTACCATGCAACGTACTCCCAGATCGCCCGGTTTTTCCTCTACAGCGTGCCCGGCATGATATCGATGTCGCTCCCCATGGCCTCGCTCATCGCCGGGCTGCTGTCGCTCGGCAACCTTTCGCGCAACAATGAGATCATCGCCATGCGGGCAAGCGGTGTGAGCCTTGCAAAGATCGTCACGCCGCTTATTGTCGGCGGCATCCTGATTTCAGGCCTCGGATTTGTCAACAATGAATTTGTCATGCCCGTCTACAGCTCCCGGGCCACCTATATCCGCAAGGTGGAGATCGAGAAGAGCCAGCAGCGGGTGATGTTCCAGCAATCCAAGCTGTGGCTCCGCGGCCCGGAAAACAGCATCGTCAATATCGAGCTGGTCTCTCCGAACCGGAACGAAATGCTCGGGCTGAACATCTACAAGCTGAATCCCGACTATTCGGTTCGGGAATGGATCAAGGCCGGCAGCCTGGTATGGGGAAATGGCGCATGGCGGTTGAAAAACAGCCTCACTTTCACCCAGGTGAACGACCTGGTGACGTCCCGCCCGTCCGACAATGAGGTCTTCAATATCGTGGAGAACCCCGACAACCTCGGCATGATCGTTAAAAACTCGGAGGAGATGAACTTCACCCAGATGTGGGATTACGTTAAAAGGATCAAATTGAGCGGCTATAAGGCCGTGACCTATGAAGTGGACCTGCACGGTAAGCTGGCTTACCCGCTGGCCAGCCTGCTGATGGTCTTGATCTCCATCCCCTTCGGGATCCATAAAGTGCGTTCCGGAGGCCCGGGCAAGGGGATTGCGATTGCCGTCGCGATTGCCGTAGTCTACTGGGTGCTCACGAGCGTCGGCGCATCTCTCGGCCACTCAGGCGTCCTCCCACCCGCGGTATCGGCATGGTTCGCCAACATTTTATTTACGTTAGCGTCGCTTGTCGTTCTTTTCCGAATGCAGAGGTCGATCTGATGCGGTCTCTGAGATCTTTGCATCAAACTATTTGCAAGGAGAAAGGTATCTACTCAGGTCAAAATCTGTTAGCCGCGAAAGAACGCAGGGATCGCAGAGAGAATTAAAACTGAAATACATGGTTCCAGATTTATTCTTTGAGTTCTTTGCGTTCTTTTGCGGCCAAACTGAGTAGTTACGGCGAAAGTTCCATTTTGCCGGTTTAGATAATGGGGAAAAGAATTCTGAAAATCCTGTTCGGCCTGTCGCTGGTCCCCTTCTGCGTGGGCTTTGTCTGGCAGTTTGCGAAAATGGTCTTCACGGTCCATTACCGGCCGGATACTCCCTATTATTTCTTTGCCGGAGGGCTGACCTACATCACCATCCATGTTCTCTTTAGAAAACCGGTTCTCACCTATGTCATCGGTCATGAACTCACGCACGCCCTCTTCGCCCTGCTCTTCGGCGGCGCCGTGAAATCCATCCATGCCAGCGACCGGGGCGGCCGCGTCACGATAACCAAATCGAATTTTATCATCACCCTTGCCCCCTATTTTTTCCCCCTTTATACCTCTCTTGCACTCGTCCTCTACTGGACGGCGCGCGCCGCTGATGCCCGGGGCATTGCGACCGACATCCTTATCTTCCTGTCCGGAGCGACCTTCGCGCTCCACCTGGTGCTGACCTTCGTCTTTCTTCAAACCGACCAGAACGATATCAGGGACGAAGGCGCGATCTTTTCTTATCCGCTGATCTTTCTGTTCAATATTGCCTTTGCCGCTTTCCTGATGAAGGTTTACCTGACAGACAACCTGGACTATCTGGGTTTTCTCACCGGTGGTATAATGAGAACGGCGGAGTTTCTGCTTCCTTTAGTGAGAAAAGGATATGCGTTCATCCATTCCTCATAAGCAGATGAACCTCGAAACCAAGTGAAGGTTCCTATAGGTATGATCAATGCAGATAAGAGTCGGATAAAATCAGATATTCCAAAGGGAAGGCAGTTCACCCATGGGGTGATGGGCGATAAGGAATATTGACTCTGTTTTCACCCGCTTTTATCATATATTAAATCCGATTCTTCCGTGTCTAAACGTTTTTTTAAGATAAACGGCAGCATCGGTGACGAAAGGCATTACGATGTTCATCGTAGGACTGACAGGCGGGATCGCGAGCGGGAAAAGCCTTGTTGCGCGGGTATTCAAAGACCTCGGGGCCCATGTCATCGATGCCGACCGGATCGTCCATGACCTGCTCGAACCCGAACAGCCGGCATGCCGGGAGGTGCTCGACCACTTCGGCAAGGATATCCTGCTGCCGAATGGCGGCATCGACCGCAGAAAGCTCGGCGAGATCGTGTTCAATGATCCTGAGAAACGGGCATGGCTCAACAGCTGCCTCCACCCCAAGGTCTTTAACGTCTATACCAGCCCAGGTACAGCATCTTCATTGCCGGCAGCCGGATGCCATCGTCATTTTTAACGCCGCCCTTCTCATTGAGACCGGGTACCACCGGAAAATGGACAGGATCGTCGTCATCTATGCGGACATGGAACAGCAGATCAAGCGCCTCTCCCTCCGCGACAACTTTACGCGCGAAGCAGGCCCTGGCAAGAATCATGAGCCAGATGCCGCTTGCCGAGAAACGCGCACAGGCTGATTACGTTATCGACAATACCGGCAACCGGGAGGATACCGAGGTCCAGGCGCGCGAAGTGTTCCAAAAACTGAAGCAGGACGCGGAGCGAGCACGATGAGATCAGGAGTTGATAAAATTATCCCCATGAAGCGTTCACATGTTCAGGCCTGTAATGCCATCACCGTTGCTTCGGAACCCTGGAAAACGCTGAATGAACGGATCGACTTCCTGAAGTTCATTTCACTGAAGCAGGCATACGTCTGCATGATCAACAATGAACCCGCGGGTTTCATTGTTTTTACGCCTGAACCGGTCTTTGCCCGGGGCGGGTATATCCGCGCCGTCGGCGTGGCGCCTGAAATTCGCAGGCACGGCATAGGCAGAAAGCTCCTTGCCCTGGCAGAGCGCGTCATGGCGCGCCGATGCGCGAACAGCTACCTCTGTGTGTCGTCATTTCAACCGGCGAGCCGCTGCATTTTATAGACGCTAATGGTTATACCCGGGTCGGGAAACTGCCGGGTCTCATAAAGCCCGGCGCAGCGGAATACATATATTGGAAAAGGCTTTCCATAAAAAACCTGATGAGAACACCCACTAATATCATTTTTTTGTGGATTAGAACCTCACATTTGATATAATGACGCCTATGGCAAATCTAAAAAAGATCAACCTCTTCAAAAACCTCTCGGATGAGGAACTCAAGGAACTTGAACATTACATCACGACAGCTACGTTCAGGAAAAAAGACGACATCTTCACGGAAGGCGACGCGCCGGAGTGGTTTTATATCGTATCAACGGGCAAGGTAAAGGTGACCAAGATCTCCCATGACGGCAAAGAGATCATCCTTGAGATCATTTCCCCTTATGACATCTTCGGCGGTGTGGCGGTTTTGCGGAATTTTCCCTACCCGGCGAATGCCGTTGCCATGGAAGACTCCGAGATCCTGAAAATATCCAGGAAAAACCTGATGCGGCTTGTCGACCGGTTCCCGAACCTCATGTACTGCATCGCGCTCCAGCTCGGCGACCGGATGAAGAGCTCCTTTGACTCGCTGAAGAACATCGCCCTCGAGCGCGTTGAAGCGAGGATCGCGGCGCTTTTGCTCAAACTGGGAAACAAGGTCGGGGTGGAGACGAAAGAAGGCCTGGTGATCGATATGCGACTCACCAAGCAGGATGTGGCCGACATGGTCGGGACCACGGTCGAGACCTCGATCCGCACCTTCAGCAGGTTCAAGAAAGAAGGACTGGTGACGGATTCGGATGGGAAGGTCATTATCAAGGACCGTGAACGGCTGGCAACGCTTTCGTCGTGAAGAACCAACCCCGGTGTGCAAGGCGCATGGAGCAGAGTGCAGAGAGCATAGAGTAAATAACAGAACAGAAAGACATGCTTCAACGCTTTGCCCTATGCGCAATGCCACTGCACTCTGCCCTACGCTAATGCGGTTGTTCCACTTTCGTGAGCAGCGTCATCAGCATATTGTACAGGAAGAGAAATATGGCGAGCGCCTGGACCGCACCGGATACCACGGCAATTGTCCGATACAGATCGCTCGGATTATAGACGTTCAGGGCATAGAACAGGAGCATGGCCATAAGGGAGATGTTTGCGAGATAGAACTGCGCCTCACCGATCTTATTGCTGTAAAGCGCCCTGCCCATGAACCGCGGCAGGATGTGGTAGCCCACCCCATAGATCATCATCGAAACCCAGCCGAGCATGTTCAGATGTGAATGGACGAACTTGAGCGCCATCACGTTCTGGTTCGAGAGCATGACGATTCCCATGACGGCTGCAGCACCGAGATACACGACACTCATGACGATAAAACCCTTTACGAACTTGTCCATTGAAAAGATGCCTCCTGTAGTTTGTTTCAGGTTTATAGGCTGAAGGCTGAAGTTTAAAACCCTTCTACCTTCAGTCTAATCACCTTCAGTCTATCCACCTGAATCGTTAAACATTAACCATAGTATAGCGCACCCTTGCCCCGAACCGCTATGACATAGCTCATAGTGAAGCAAAGACAAGGGATATCGATCAGAGGACATCCATTGTTGATCCGCGACACATGCTAATTCTATCGGGTCGGTGGTGTAACCTGTGGCGGGACAAACGGTGCGATCATGTTTAAGCGGGGAACGTTGACTGGTGGCGCCGGGATGATGGTGGAGACGAACAACCACTCGCTGTATTTGCCTTTTTGTTCAAAGTCATTAGGATTCGCGGGAAAGCCCGCCTGCGGGAGCAGGGGGGTCGGTTTTATGCTATAAATAGCAGGAAAGCCCGCCTGTTTGAGAGGCTGCTTGTCGCTCGGGCTGTGCACACCGATGATGCGGTTGGTGGTGGTGTCCCTGATCTCCACAAAATCTTCGCCGGAGATCGGGTCTTTGTATCGTTGGCGCAGGTGGCGCCTGCCCGTCGGCGTTCGGCTGTCCATCAGAAGATCATCGATGCTGTCGGGATATTGGGGCCCGACGAGAACCGCTTTATAGTACAACTCGATCGCCTGGCGGTACTGGTCGCCCCTGAAAATCAGCTCTTCCTCCTTATCCCTGAGAACCACACTGCTCCAGTACTTGCCTGCGGCACCGAGGCTGATGCCGATAACCACGATGACCACGAGCAGTGCGATGTAAGCAAAACCGTGCGAATTGCGGGACAGTTTCATGTATTTATAATACCAGAATAGGTCTGAATAAGTCAATAAACGTAAGGCTCGGGTGTTCAGGCAGGAGACTGAAGTGATTCAGCTTTTTAGGTTGAAATCTGACGTATTCACCTTCAGCCTAACCCCCTTCAGTCTAATCGTCTGATCGATGTATGACGCAGGTCATATCGCCGTCAGTGCAGCAGTGGTATAGTATTTATAATCAAATATCAAAGGAGGACACTATGGTTACGGAAAAGAAAACAGTCACAAAAGATACGCTCATCGGCGACGTGATACGCATGAGCCCGGCGGCCAAGGCCGTGATCGAGAAATATTTCGGCAATGGGTGCTTCACGTGTGCGGGGATCAACGTGGAATCGTTGTCCTTCGGCTCGATGATGCATAATCTCGACCCGAACAAGATCGTCGCTGAGGTCAACACGGCGCTGGAGGAATGACATGACAAGCAGAGAGATCAAATGTTTTGTCTGCGGGACTGACGACAAGACCAGGGTGTACCTCCCCTGTTATCACGAGGGTGAAGAGAAGATCGTCTGCACGCGATGTCTCCCCATGCTCATTCACGGGGCACATTAACTACAAGACGGACGATGGACGACTGCTCGCTTTGCTCGCAGGACGAGAGACGCAACATCTCTCGATTCGTCCTTCGTTCGTCCTTCGTCCCTCGTCTTTCGTCCATCATTCGCATCATCACGCTAAAAAGCTGTAGAATTTCCGAAACGATACTGGTAGACTACGTTCATGAAGAACGAAGTTGCAATTGTTCTCGTGAGCGGGGGCATGGACAGTTGTGTTACGGCCGCCATAGCGAATGAAAAATACCGGTTGGCGTTCCTGCATGTGAACTATGGACAGCGGACCGAAGCGAGAGAACTGCGTGCATTCAACGAAATAGCGGATCATTACCAGGCCGAAAAACGCCTGACAATCAGCATCGAGCATTTGAAAGTTATCGGCGGCTCAGCTCTGACAGACGAGAACATCCCCGTTCCTGAAGCAGACCCTTCTCAATCCGCAATCCAAAATCCGACAATCCGCAATTCCTGCGACCTACGTCCCCTTCCGGAACGCCCATCTCCTTTCCATTGCCGTTTCCTGGGCAGAGGTCATCGGCGCAACGAAGATCTTCATCGGCGCCGTCGAAGAGGACAGCTCAGGCTATCCCGACTGCCGCGAGGTGTTCTATCGGGCATTCAACAAGGTCATCGAGATGGGAACAAAGCCGGAAACGCGGATCGAGATCATCACGCCGCTCATCCATCTCAAGAAGTCAGCCATCGTGAAAGAAGGCACGAAGCGCCGCGCACCCCTTCATCTAACCTGGAGCTGCTACCAGAACAACGACCGTGCCTGCGGCAGGTGCGAAAGCTGTACGCTGCGGTTGAAGGGATTCAAAGGGGCGGGAGTGGACGACCCGATTCCGTACGAAATGACCGTTACCTAGCGAAAGATGTAACTTTTCAAAACCTCACAACATTTCAGGGGAAAGGGGAAAATTGGTAAAATGAGAAAAGGATATTCTTTTATTAATTTATTTACGTCGTTTATCCCTCTTTCGCCTCTTACCTCCCCATTTTTCCTGATCGTTTTCACCCTTAACTGAGTTACTCTATAAAAAGCTCGTCACAACCAGTATCAGCGTCAGTACGATCATGACCACGACCGTGGTCCAGGCGATGATATCGAACGCCTTCGAGTTGGTATGCTCTCCCATGATCTCCTTGTTGTTGATGAGCAGAAGCATAAATATGAGCACGGGCGGCAGCATCACGCCGTTCACCACCTGCGAGATAAGCATGATCGGGATAAGGGGCGCGTTCGGAATAAGAATGATGATCGCCCCGATCGCGATAATGCCGGTATAAAGCCACATGAACTGCGGTGCGGTCTTGAAATTCTTGTCAACGCCTGACTCCCACCCCATTCCTTCACACACATAGTAGGCTGTGGCCAAAGGCAGGATGGATGCGGCGAAGAGCGAAGCGTTCGCAAGACCTATCGCAAAAAGAATAGAGGCGTACTTTCCGGCGAGCGGAGCAAGGGAGACGGCTGCATCTTTGGCGTCGGTTATCCTGATGCCGTTCACAAACATAGTTGCGGCGCAGGCTACGATGATAAAGAACGCAACGATGTCCGTCATGAAACAACCGACGATCACGTCCAATCTCGATGCACCGTAATTATCTATTTTTATATTTTTCTCCACCACCGCGGACTGAAGATAGAACTGCATCCATGGCGCAATGGTTGTGCCGACAACTCCGATGATCATCATCAGATAGGAAGTATGAAAATCAAACGAAGGTTTCACCGTGTCGAGGAGGATCTGTCCCCATGGAGGATGGACCAGATATGCCGAGACCGCATACGTAAAGTATACCGTGCAGGCAATCAGAAATATCCGTTCAACCAACCGATAGGTGCCCTTTACGACAAGCAGCCACACCGCGAAGGCCCCGATGGGTACCGAGAGATACTTGCTTACGCCGAAGATCTCCATGGCTGAGGCCCAGCCGGCGAACTCGGCGACTGTATTCCCCATGTCCGCGAGCAGCAGACTCAGCATAAGGAAAAAAGTCGCTCGTACCCCGAAATTTTCCCTGATCAGATCGGCAAGCGTCTTGCCGGTCACCACGCCCATGCGCGCGACCATCTCCTGCACCACGACAAGCGCGATAGTGATGGGGATCAGCGTCCACAGCAGCGAGTACCCGAAGTGGGCCCCGGCAACCGAGTAGGTGGCGATTCCGCCGGCGTCGTTGTCCACATTCGCGGTGATAATGCCCGGGCCGAGCACGGAAAGGAATACGAGAATTTTTCGTTTATTGATCATACTCAGGTCCTGCCACTATTCCTTTTTTCACAGGGAGAAACCGGACTGTTCATGTATCCTGGAAACTGCACTCTGCATACGGATTAATGCGGATAAGAATCGGATAAAGTCGGATTTTCCCCGGGAGATCAGTTCACCCACTCGGTGACGGGTTATAACGAATATTTGGATCTTTTTTATCAGCTTTCATCATACGTTAAATCCGGCTCTTCCGTCCCTAAATGCTCTTGTCAGGTTTATCTCTTCCGCCGCTTTTTGCGGGAGGCGGTTGGCAGGAGGAAGTCCACAACGTCGTCCACGGTCACAATCCCGCGAATCGCAGCATTCTCATCCACCACCGGTGCGGCAAGCAGGTTATACTTTGAGACGAACTCGGCCACGTCCTTTTGTTCGGCATCAAGCGGGAGCGTCTTGACCGGCGTGAGCATGATATCGCTCAGCAAGGTTTGCGGCATGGCGAGGATAAGGTTCTTGAGCGATACCACACCGTTGACATGCTCGTCCTTGTCCACGATATAAAGATAGTAGATCGTTTCTACATTCGGCGCTTCGAGCCGCAGCTCCTTGATCGCCTCTTCCACGGTCATGTCCGGCGGGAATGAGAGGAATTCGGTAGTCATGAGACCGCCTGCCGTGTTGTCCTCGTGCTCCATGAGCTCCTGGACATCCTCGGCCTCTTCCTTCTCCATGAGGTTGATGAGCTCCTGCGCCTTGGCCTCGGGCAGGTCGCCGAGCACGTCTGCGACCTCGTCAGGCGGCATGCGTTCAAGGATGTCGGAGGCCCGTTCCTTGGACATGTCGTCGATGATGTCGGCCTGCACCCCGGGTTCGAGCTCATGCAGCGCCTCGGCAGCCGTGTCCGCGTCGAGGCTGCCGAAAATGGCCGTCCGCTCCTTCTGGGAAACCTCGCTGATGATCTCGGCAAGGTCTGCCGGGTGGAGGCTCGAAACCTTCTGGCGCGAGACCGTCAGGGTCAGCCGCGTCAACCTGGGTTCCACGGTCTGGACATAGGTCCAGGAAATAAGTTTGCGCTGCAGTTTGTACTTGAACAAGGCCAGGACTTTTTCCCCGCGTTTTTCCACGCCGATCCTGCGCAGGAGTCCCCGGAGACCGATGTCCGCGGCAACGAGGCAGAGTTTGCCCTTCACGTCTCCGAGTTCGAGGTCATTGACACGCACGAGTTTGGCGCCGTTAATGTCCACGATCTGTTTGTCAAGGAGGTCCCGGCAGATGAGAATATCGGACGAAGCAACCTCGGAGGGTTTCAAGACGTCCATACGCGCGTTCACGGAGATGACGCGCCGGTTAAAGAGGTTGATCATGTCCCAGGGGACCAGGTAGGTGTCCTTGCCGGCTGAAATTACCACGGATGTTACCGCGGGAAACGGTTCGCCCAAGCCCACGATGATGTCCTTGAGGCTCCCGATCTCTTCACCCGTCTGGTCGAGTACCGGCTTCTTGTAGACCTCGCTGACAAAGATTTCTCCTGCGAAAAAGGGCATGATCGCTCCGCTGCATGATGAATTATTTAATGCTCTAGGTTATACCAGCGGCCCTGGGGTAAGTCAAGAAAAAATCCGCCGGGCCATATAAAATATGCTAAAATATTTATGGACATAGGGGCACTGCTCAGCTGTCAGGTTCCCGTTCAAGGTTCACGGTTTAGCTGCATTAACAACGCTGGAACGGCATTGAATCCGAGCATCTCCAAATCAAAATCTATTAAACATTAATATATTGAGATAAATAAAATTAACATGTCATCTTAGTGATTTTCTGATATAGTAGTCTCAATTTTGCGCGTCACGCACGGATAGGTATCAGGAATAATCGAAAGGAGCTTTCATCAATATGCCGGAACAAACTATAAAAGACCTGAAAAAAGAAGTATACCTGTTGATGCACAAGACACAGGAGATGCTCGAACTCGCAGAAGACGGGTTCATGAAGAACAAGCTCGCCTCTCTGGATGAGGCCGATGGGCTTGTTAAAGAGATCCATACCAGGGAAGATGTCCTGACCGCCACGCTCGCAAAAATGGCTTCAACGAGAAGTGACGCGCGGACGCTCCTTTCTGTTCCCTCTCACATTGAGAAGATCGCCACCAGCATCACACGCATCACCGATAGCAATCGCACCAGGATCAAGGAAGGTTTACTCTTCAGCGACAAGGCCATCAATGAGACCGGCAAACTCTTCGCCCTGACCACAAACGTGCTCAAAAAGGCCGCCGAGGCCGCCGTTACCGGCGTCCAAGCTGCAATCGAAACAACGATGGCCGATGCCGATGCCATGGAGCGCATGGCCAACAATTTTGCGACCGCCCACGAAGACCGGCTCGTAACCGGCGAATGCTCGCCCAAGTCCTCTTCGACCTATCTGTGCATCCTCTACGCATTTGAGGATATGGGGGCGCACGTCAAAAACGTGGTAAGCAAACTTTCGGGCAAATAAACACGATCCCTTCTCCGATGCGGTGGATAGATTGATGTAGAATGGTAAAGATGCAGGTGGATAGGCCGAAGGGAAAAGGTTTTAGAGAAATTCAAGTAGATACACATCAGCCTTCGTCCTAAAACATGATCTCTTCAGCCTTCAGTCTCCGACCTGAACACCTGAGTAACCGTGCATTAAACCATAGTCCCGGTTAAACCCTCGGGAATGGCCGCATACTCGTCAGGCATATCATGTCTTCTTCATCGAATCCGGGAATCGGGCTGGCCCTCTCAGGCGGCGCGGCACGCGGCATTGCACACATCGCCGTGCTGGACGTCCTGGAGCAGGAGGGGGTCCCCATTCATGCCATAGCCGGGACCAGTGCCGGCAGCATCATCGGCGCTCTCTATTGCGCCGGCATGCCGGTCTCTGAAATCCACCGCATTCTGTTAAACGCCAAATGGACGGATATACTTAAGTTCATCGTCCCCCGAACTGGCCTTATCTCCAGCGAAGGGATCTTCGAGTTCATGGAAGACGTCCTTCCGGTTAAAAAGTTCTCCGCCCTCCCGCTTCCCTTTGCCGCCGTCGCCACCGACCTTCGAACCGCGCAGAAGATCGTTATTACGAGCGGATCAATCGCAAAAGCAGTCCAGGCCAGCTGCAGCCTGCCGGTCATCTTTACGCCCACGGAGATCAATAATAAAGTGCTCGTCGATGGCGGCGTTTCCAGTCAAGTGCCGGTCAGGACCGTACGGGAAGAATTTGGCATTACAAAGGTGGTCGCGGTAAACGTGAATTATAAGGCGCTCGAATTGGAACAGTTCGACAATATCATCAAGATAGCGGCGCACCTTTCGGCGCTTTGGGCGTCAAGAAATGCGCGTGAAGAGGAAAGGCTTGCGGACGTTGTTATTCAGGTGAATGCCAGGGACATCCCCTTGTATGACCTGTCGAAGTCGATGGAATTGCTGAGACGCGGCAAAGAGGCCGCTGAAGAAAAGTTGCCGGAGATCAGGGCTTTGATGTGAAACAGGGATAACTGTGATCATGATGACTATCCGGGAGACCGGAGGATATGTCCGTCTCGCACGTGACGTTCTTTTGCATTGCGATAGCGCGCCGCTGAAATAATAACCCTCAGACGTGCACAGGATTCATTCCCCGGGCAAGTCTGAGGGATGCATCGTGAGCGAGACTAGCGTAATTACTCGTTAATGCTTGAACACTCGCTGGCCGGTAAACATCATGGTCACCCTGGGGTTTGCTTCGTTACAGGCTGTGATAACATCGAAATCCCGGTCAGAACCGCCCGGTTGCACGATGGCCGTGATCCCTTCCTTAATGCCCACATCAACGCCGTCCCTGAATGGAAAGAACGCGTCCGAGACCATCGTCGAACCGATAAGCCCGCCCTTGTCCTTCCTGGTCTGATCATCGATCTCCTTGAGAGCTCCCTTATCCCGTTTGCCCTGCCCGGCTTCCAGCTCGAACGTCTTGTAGGGTATCCCGTATTTTTTGAAACAGAGAGCGTCCGCATATTTCGTATATGCCTTGAAGATCGCGATCTCGGCAACACCCACCCGGTCCTGCTCACCGGTTCCGATGCCGACGGTGACGCAGTCTTTCACATAGATGACCGAATTGGAGGTGATCCCCTGCTCCACGTTCCATCCGAACAGCATGTCATCGTACTCCTTGTCCGTCGGCTTCCTTTCGATGCTGTACTCCGTGCCTTTGTACAGCGTCGTTGCTTCCTTGAAATCCTCCTTCGTACGGATCGCGTTTTTCTGTGATTGCTGGATGATGATGCCGCCGTCAATAAGCGCCTTGAACTCCACCGTGTTCATATCGCGGTATTTGGCGAGCTCGGCAATCTTCTCCAGTTTAATAATGCGAAGATTCTTTCGTTTTGACAATATCCCGATCGCGCCCTGCTCATAATCCGGCGCCGCGACGACTTCCAGATAGTTTGCACTCGCCATCTCGGCAGTATGCTTATCCATCGGGCGGTTGACCACAAGACAGCCGCCGAACGCTGCGATGCGGTCAGCCATGTTCGCCCGTTCATATGCCTCAGCTACAGTCATTCCGTGAGCCGCGCCGCACGGATTATTGTGCTTCATGATAACCGCGGCAGGGCTGTCCATCAGATACTTCAGGATATTAAGGGCATTATCAAGATCGGTAAAATTTGTTTTCCCCGGATGTTTGCCTGCCTGAACCATCTGTTCTTCGGTAATAGCGCTCACGAGACCGTTGCCGGGTTCTATGAACTTCACCCCCGCGAGCATAAGGTTTCCGCTGGCCAACTGGTACATGGCCGCCTGCTGGTCAGGGTTCTCTCCATATCGCAGTCCTTTTTCAATGAGCTCTCCGGAGCCTTCATCAGCAAGCCTCCATGACCGCTTGCGGTATGTCAACTTCTGGTCGCCGAAGGTGATGGTCATCTCCGGCGGAAAGTTATCGGACATGATGGTCTTGTACATTTTTTTTAGATCAGACATGAAGGCCTCCGGTGTATTCTTGGTGTTAATTTGTGATGTGATATTTTAAATGTGTTGTTGCTTCTATACTTTATCAATAGACTTCTGTCCCAGCAGTCCCGCGGGACGGATGATGAGCGTGACGATGAGAACGAGAAATGCAAAGGCATCTTTGTAAACACTCGAGATGTAGCTCGCGCCGAAGTTCTCGATAAGGCCGAGCATGAACCCGCCAAGCATGGCGCCGGGAATGCTGCCGATGCCGCCGAGCACGGCCGCGGTGAAGGCCTTGATACCCGCAAGATAGCCCATGAAGAAGTGCACCACTCCGTAATAGAGGGTGACCATGACACCGGCCACGGCTGCAAGCGCAGAGCCGATCATAAAGGTGATCGATATGACCTGATTGATATTGATGCCCACGAGACCGGCCATGACCCTGTCCTGCGACGTAGCGCGCATGGCCTTGCCAAGTCGTGTTCTCGCAACAAAAAAGTGAAGACCGATCATGATCAGGATCGATGCGGTCAGGATGTATATTTGCACCGGTGAAACATTGGCGCCTAAGATGGTAAACCCTTCTGAGGGGAGCATGGGCGGCAGGTTCTTGTATTCTTTGCCCTGGGCAAGCATCACAAAATTCTGGAGGATGATCGACATGCCCACGGCGCTGATAAGCGGCGCAAGTTTCGATGCATTTCTGAGAGGCCGGTAGGCAACGCGTTCAATGACCGCCCCATAGGCGGCGCAGAATGCCATGGATACGATAACCGTGAGCAGGAGTGACAGCGGCAGGCTGTATGCGGTAAGTCCCAGATAGGTCAGCACGCCGAGAACGATGATACCGAGATACGCCCCCAGCATGTATACCTCGCCATGGGCAAAATTGATGAGCTGGAGGATGCCATACACCATGGTGTACCCGAGGGCGATGAGTGCATATACCGCGCCGAGGGCAAGGCCGTTTATGAGCTGCTGGGTAAACATAATTTGAATTCGGAAGGCAGCAGGTAAAATTAAAAATTAACATGCATAATGCAATGTTGCACTTTGCATTATTAATTTTGAATGTTACTGTACTTGCACGAACTTCCCGTCCCTTACCTGCCACACCACATAGGGCGCTTTGGTCACATCGCCGTTCTTGTCAAAAGATATGTCGCCAAAAGCACCCTTAAAGGTGTTCCTGGATATGTACTCAGCGAGTTTCAAGCCGTCCGTCGTCCCTGTCTGCTGAATAGCGGTAAGAATGATGTTGGCAGCATCATACGCATAGATGGAGTACGGTCCTGGAGCGCCGTATTTAGCGGTGTATTTTTCATTGAACGTTTTGGATGTCGGCAGCCCTGACGGGTCTTTACCGAACGTCACATAGGTCCCTTCGGCGGATTTACCTGCAATAGCTATGAACGTTGGATCATACACGCCGTCCCCGGTGATCATGGGAATGTTCAGCCCCACCTCTTTGGCCTGGCGCACGAGCCTCCCGGCCTCGGGATAAACGCCGCCGAAGAAATAGACGTCCGGATTCTTTTGTTTCATTGAGGTCAATACCGCTTTATAATCAGGGTCCCGTGTCTGGATACCGTCGTAAAAAACCACCGGCACCTGGGTTTCCACGGCTTTTTTGAAATAATCCGCGAGACCCTGACCGTACGTCGTCTTGTCATGGAGAACGGCTACCCGTTTCGGCTTCACTGTTTTCAGAACAAATTCCGCTGCAACGCCTCCCTGCTGGTCATCGGTGCCGCATACGCGAAAAACGGTCTTATACCCTTGTTGGGTAAGGCGGGGATTTGTTGAGGCCGGGCTGATGGAGACGATGTTCGCGGCGTTGTAATACGTTGACGCGTTAATGGAGCAGTTGGAATTCCAATGCCCCACGACAGCATTAACCTTCTGGTTGATGAACTTATTTGCGATCGACACTGCCTGTTTCGGGTCCGCCTGATCATCACCCGGGACCACCAGGATCTTTTTCCCCAGGAGGGCGCCTTTTTCATTCCATTCAGCAACGGCGAGTTCGACGCCGTTCCGCAGGTCAATGCCCATCTTGCTCTGGTCTCCGGTCATGGGGCCTGCAGCGCCGATCCTGATCACCTTGTCGTCCTGGTGGGAGCACCCGAAGAGCATCACTATGAAGAGAAGTGAAATAAATTTTTTCATGTACCCCTCCTGAAATTCGTCATTGTACTTTCAAACGATAACCACAGAGCATCACAGAGATTATAACTATCTAAAAGATTATTTTTCTGCGTTCCCCGTGGTAATTTTTGCGGTTTCATTGATCCATATGCTGACCAGCTGCTCCGCAGCGAACCTTAGATCAGGGGCGGTCAGCACGACCGATATAACCGCCGCGCCATCCGCGCCGGCCTGTGCAACGAACTGCACATTTGCCTGATTGATGCCGCCGATCGCAATGACCGGAATGGCGACTGAATTCTTGATGATGGTCAGGTTCCGTATCCCCTTCGTTGTTCCCGCATCCTTGGTTGAGGTTTTAAAGATGGGGCCGAACCCTATATAGTCTGCGCCAGCGGCCTCTGCTGCGCGGGCCTGTTCAAGATTATGGGTTGAAATTCCGATGAGTTTGTCCCTGCCGAGCAGCGTTCGCGCGAATTCGATCGGGAGGTCGTCCTGACCCAGATGCACGCCGTCTGCATCAACTGCCGCTGCGATGTCGGCATGGTCATTGACAATGAAACACGCTCGTGCTTTCCCGGCAAGCCGGGAAAGCATCAATGCAGTTTCATAAATATCTTTTCGCGCCCCGTTCTTGTTCCGGTACTGGAAGGTATTCACCCCTGCGGCCAGCGCCTGTCGCATCGCCCGGTCCGGACTGACGCGGAGTAAATCCTGATCAAGGATCAGGCAAAGCCCTTTCATATCACGATGTAGGATTATTGTACCGCTCCATGAACTTCGTGGAAATATCGCCCTTTTGGAATTGAGGGTCGTCAAGAATCTTTTTATGCATGGGGATCGTGGTCTTGACCCCTTCGATGATGAACTCGTTCAGCGCACGCTGCATCCTCATGATGGCATCGATCCTCGTCGCCGCATGCACAATCAGTTTGGCAATCATCGAATCATAATAGGGCGGGATCACGTACTGAGTATACGCGGCGGTTTCCACCCTGACGCCGAGGCCTCCCGGGGGATTAAACGCGGTGATCGTTCCCGGCGAGGGAGTGAACTTTTCCGGGTCTTCGGCGTTGATCCTGCATTCGATGCTGTGTCCTTTGATCCTGATGTCACCCTGGGCGAAAGAAAGCGGCAGTCCCGCCGCGATGCGGATCTGCTCCTTCACCAAATCGATTCCCGTCACCATCTCCGTTACCGGGTGCTCGACCTGGATACGGGTATTCATCTCCATGAAGTAGTATTTCCCGTTCTCGTCCAGCAGGAACTCGATCGTGCCTGCGTTGCGGTACTTGACGGATTTTGCAATAGCAACGGCCATATCTCCCATCTGTTTTCGCAAGGCTTCGGTGACAATGACGGAGGGGGCTTCCTCGATGAGCTTCTGGTGCCTGCGCTGGATCGAGCATTCGCGTTCGCCGAGGTAGACCGTGTTCCCTTTTTCGTCGGCCATAAGCTGTATCTCGATATGGCGCGGCTGGAGGATATACTTCTCCAGGTAGACGTCGGCGTTGCTGAACGCCGCAAGCGCCTCGGTCTGGGCCATGACAAAGGCATTGGCGAACTCAGACTCTTCCATCACCACGCGCATGCCTTTGCCGCCGCCGCCCGCGGCGGCCTTGACGATCACCGGGAAGCCGATCTCCCGCGCGATCTCAATGGCGCTGCTTTCCTCGGTCACCACGCCGTTGCTGCCCGGCAGCACGGGCACCCCTGCGTTCTTCGCCGTTTCCCGCGCCCTGGCTTTGTCTCCCATCTGTTTGATGCTCTCGGGGCTCGGTCCGATGAACCGGATCCCCGTGGAGTTGCAGATTTCGGCGAAACTCGAGTTCTCTGCCAGGAAGCCGTACCCGGGGTGAATGGCCTCGGCATCGGTGATCTCAGCGGCACTGATGATGCTCGGTACGTTCAGATAGCTGTCTGCGCTCTTCGGCGGACCGATGCACACGCTCTCATCCGCGAAACGGACGTGAAGCGAATTTGCGTCCGCGGTGGAATGCACCGCAACGGTCTTGATGCCCATCTCCTTGCATGCCCGGATGACACGGAGTGCGATCTCGCCGCGGTTGGCGATCAATATTTTCTTAAACACTCACTCACCTCAAATCATAACTACCCGGGTATGTAAGCTGAAGACTGAAGAGCAATTACTTGAATTCCTCTAAAACGCTTTACCTTCAGTCCATCCACCTGAGTAATCACTTCAATTTCACATTGCAGTCCTAATCCTGCTCGATCACGAAAAGCGGCTCGCCATACTCTACAGGGGCGCCGCTCTCCACCAGGACCTGAACGATCTTCCCCCCGCCCTCGCTCTCGATCTCATTCATGAGTTTCATTGCCTCGATGATGCAGAGCACCTGGCCTTTTTTCACGACATCGCCGACCTCCACATACGGCGGTTTGTCCGGAGAACTTGACCGGTAGAACGTGCCGACAATGGGAGAGGTGACCTTGATGAGGTTCGTCTTGACCGGCTCCGCCGCTTGCTCGGCAACACCCGCGGTCGCCGGCGCAACAGTGACCGCCGGCGCCACGATCGCGGCGGGGGGATATTCCATGCGCGGCATCGAGGGATGGAAGGTGACGTCACCACCCTTCCTGAGCCGCACTTTCACGCCGGAGCGTTCTATCTCCATTTCCGAGATGTCGGTGTTTTTCATCAGCTCTATCAGTTCCTTGATCTCTTTCAGGTTCATGACTACTCCTTTTTCACGCCGTCGGTGTGCTAATAAACAACTCTACTTCTTGATGGTCTCGTAAGAAGTCCGAACACGCGAGTTTGTGTCATTTCGAGCGAGCGAGAAATCTTGATCATCAATCAGTAACAGACCCTTCACTTCGTTCAGGGTGCCGCATTATGATTCTTTCGAATGCGTCATTTCTTAACCCGCTCGATAAAGGTCCCCGTGCGCGTGTCAACCTTGATGACATCGCCTTCGTTCATGTAAAGCGGCACCTTGACCACGGCGCCGGTCTCGAGGGTTGCCGGCTTGGAGCCCCCCGAAGCGGTGTCGCCCCGTACCCCCGGATCGGTCTTGGCGATCACGAGCTCCACAAACATGGGCACTTCAATGTTTATCGGCATGCCCTTGTGATAGAGGACCTTGATTTCCATGTTCTCTTTGAGATAATTGATACTGTCGCCGAGTTGCTTTTCGTTCAGGGATATCTGTTCGTAGCTGGTGGTATCCATGAACACACGGTCCTTGTCGGCCCCATAGAGGTACTGCATAGTCTTTTCCTCGAGGTTGGGGACATCGACTTTTTCACCCGCCCTGAAGGTCTTGTCGGTCACGTTCCCTGATTTAAGGCTTTTGAACTTGGTCCTCACGAACGCCCCGCCCTTGCCGGGTTTCACATGCTGAAACTCCACGATCACGTACGGTTCTCCGTCAATCTCTATTTTCAAACCATTTCTAAACTCTGTTGTGGATACCGGCACTTCGCACTACCTCCCTTTCGTCTTGCAATATGATATAAGTCTCTTTTGACCTCTCTCTGACTTACAACTCATGAGTCTCTTTAAACGCTATAGACTCCAACCCTGACAAAAACGGAATCTAAATTCATATTTACCACGGAAGTACACTGATGAACACGGAAAAGAATTCAAGATTCAGTTCTTAGTTTGTTTCAATCAACTTGCGCCCAGCGTTTGATGTTACTAAGACTATCTAATTCTCGTGGCAGCGTGGTCAGCACCCTGGCGCCTTTTCCAGTTACCTGGACCATGTCTTCGATCCGAACCCCTCCCCAGCCTGGGATGTACACGCCGGGCTCGACAGTGAAAACCATGTCCTCTTCAACCGTATCGTTGGACAGCGGAGAGACGGACGGCCCTTCATGCACCATAAGCCCGATGCCGTGCCCGGTGCCATGACCAAAGTGTTTTCCGTGTCCTGCCTCTTTGATGACCCCCCGTGCGGCAGCGTCGACAGACTTGCACGGAACACCGATACCGACGTTCCGTATCGCCATTGACTGGGCCTGCAGCACAAGCTCGTGGACCTCCCTCTGCCGTGCGGAAGGCTTCCCGACACAGAAGGTCCGCGTCATATCACTGAAATATCCGTTCGCCTCGGCGCCGAAATCGAAGGTCACCAGATCGCCTTTTTTAATGCGGCGGTTTGTGACCGAGGCATGGGGCATGGCCCCGTGAACGCCTGAAGCCACAATGGTATCAAAAGCCGCCTTGCGGGAGCCTTTATTACGCATCAGATATTCGAGCTTCGATCCGAGCCCCTGCTCCGTGGCGCCCGGTTTGATATCCGCCTTCAGCTCCAGAAACGCTTCCTCGGCGCGGCGGATGGCCGTGCGAATATTCGCAAGTTCCTGTTTGTCTTTCAGCTGTCTGAGCGTCTTGACCAGATCAACGTGTCCCTTGAGCTTGAATCCCTTTTTTTTTAAGTTTTTGACCCCTTCGACCGAAATTGCTGATTCGTCAAACCAAAGCGTACCAACACCCATACGCTCGCCGGCATCCCGAATAGCCGTGAAATGATCGGTTTTCTGGATCAGGATCGTGAAGCCGGTCGTTTCCTTGCGGGCCTGCACGTCATATCGGAAATCGGTGATCAGACATGACCTGTTGGAAGCAACCAGCAGGGAACCAGACGAACCGGTAAATCCGCTCAGATAGCGGACGTCTTCGCGCCTGGTGACGAGAAGTGCATCGAGTCCGTTTTCACTCATGCTCTGCCTGAGCCTGGCGAGACGGTCTTGTTCCGGCCTCCTCATCGCGTCTTGCTCCCACCGGCCTTCACGAACCCGACCGCTGCCCTCAACGCAAGGAGGTAGCTGTCGGCGCCAAAGCCGGTAATCTGCCCTATTGCCACACCGGAAATATACGAATGCTTCCGGAATTCCTCACGCTTATAGATATTGGAGATATGCGTTTCCACGGTCGGAATGCCGGTGGATGAAATCGCGTCCCGGAGCGCCACGCTGGTATGCGTGTACGCGCCTGGATTGATCACGATGGCCCCGTAGACGCCCATGGCGTCCTGGATCTTCTGGACCAGCTCGCCCTCATGATTCGACTGGTAGAACGATACCTCGACGCCGAGCTCCTTTGCAAGCGAGGACAGCCGGTTATTGATATCGTCGAGCGTGAACGAGCCGTATATATCCGGCTCGCGTTTGCCGAGAAGGTTCAGGTTGGGTCCGTGAATGACCAGGATCTTCATGTTTCCCCCGTACAAAATAAAAAACTGCCCAAGGCAGTTTCTAGAACGACCGCGCAGCTCGGAAAAGTCAATTTTCTCAGAACTCTTTGAGCAGCCTCGGCGCCGACATCCGAAGCATGAACCTTCCTTTACCGAAATTCCCGTCGGGTTTCAGGATCAAAACAAAAAAATACTCATCGTTCAGCCTGCGCAGCATGATCACGGCCTTGTCCGCGATGACCGTCACTTCCCGCGTGGATCCTATCTCCGCCGACTGGGAACCTCTCTCTATTTCTTTGAGGAGCGCAGAGAATTCTACGGTCATGGACTGGACGTCCACATCGCCGCTCACGGTGTATTCTTCAACGGGAATACCGTCAAGACCCACGATCAGCGAGCCAAGGGCTCCTTCCGTACTAGTGACCACTTCTTTCAGTATTTCGGAAAAGGACATTTATTTCTCCTTTTTGATAATAGTGAGCCACGATTCCAAACGCGCAATCGTTTCCTTGCGCCCGGCACTATTGAGGACGCGTGTCGCGCGTTCCTCTTGAGAAGCTGGTTCCGGGAGCTTCTGTTCCCGGTCAGGCGGGACATACTCCCGCGGTTCAAAATCCTTGTGTGGTGGCTCCTGAACAGGAGAGGCAACGAATACATTAGGCTGTGCGTCGTCCCTTATTGATGGTTGCTCTATCGGCCCTGAAGCGGGTTTATACTCCCCGGACTCTGAGAACGTGTTCTCTTCCTCTGACTTTTCGCCCTGCCCGAATTCATCCGGCTCCGCCATAACCTCAGGTTCTATCAGAATTTCGTCCGGTTCTATTGTCGGGACATATTCCCTGGCTTGAGCGCCTGCCTCGGGATTAAAGCCCGCGGCGTCCTCATTTTGTTGAGGCAAATGATCTTCCAGCGGTTCTGTCGCAACCTCACCGGCTTCGGAAAAAGGAACGTATTCCTCCGCCTTCTGTGCGGAGAAAATATCCTCTTCTTTTTTTTGTTCCGACTCGGGAGCAACCGTTCGGGCAACCTCGGCCCTCACCCACGACAGCTTGTCCTGCAACCCCCGGCTGTTGGGCTTATCAACCAGCATCCGCTCGTAAATTTCAATGGCTTTTTCAAAGAAGCCCTGGGAAATATAAAGCTCCGCGAGCGTGTCGGTCGTGAAATCATCCGATTTTTCCGAAACATCTCCAAATGATGGTTCAGGTACTTGTTCAATAACCTCTTCGCCGAACCCGCTATCAATGATCCCGTCCGCATCTGTTTTCTCAGAAACACCCGTGGGGATTAATCCGTCATCACCGTTGAGCGTGTCTGTTTCATGCACGATGTCCTGGCTGACAACCGGCTCATCCGGAAGTTGATCGCCTGCAGGAAAATCAAAGTTAAAACTTTCTTCCGTGACCGCCGAAGGTGCTGTCTGCTGTTCATCAACCCCTGGAAGAATAATGCCGGCCGTCGGCGATTCCTGTGTGGAAGTTTCCGGCTCCAGCGGCTCCACGACAAGAACCTCTTCCGGCTCTTCCATTTCCGTCATCGAAACTACCGGCGTCTTTGCCATCTCTGAAATCGGCGCCGGCACCACCTCTGGAGACGCGGGCGGCGTTTCAATAGGTGTTATTGGACCGACACTCGATGGTTGCGGAGGAATAAGCCCCGGCGTCAACTTAGGGGATGCCCCCGATGACGACGGCTCCAGTTTTACCGCCTTTTCAGCAGTTGTCTTCGCCTTAGGAACTTGGATCTTTGAACTGACATCCCGACCTGCCTCGACATCCAACATCAGGGAAGCCAGCTCCCCATCATCGGGGTTGAGAGAAAGGGCAATTTTATAATGCGAAAGCGCATCATGCGGCCTGTTCTGAAGAATGAGAAGATCGCCCAACTTTTTTTGGGCCATAAGATTGTCCGGACTGATCTTCACGATATCTTCAAATTCCCGTTGTGCGCCTGCCAAATCTCCCTTTGCAATCAAAAGTTTGCCAAGTGATGACCGTGCGATTACATATTCCGGATTTCTTTTCAGGCCCTCCAAAAGCACATGGATAGCCATATCAATGTCCCCGGCTTTTTTATACTCTTCCGCGAGCGGAACAAAAAGCTTTGACTTGGGGTCTTTTGAAATACGACCCGTTAACTTGGCTATTTCGGAGATTTCTTTATTCATGGAATTTGCTTGTCATATCAAACTGATAGCGGAAATTTTACCAAACAATGGCAACTAAAGTCAAGGTAATACTTTTCGGACGCGTGCAATGCGATCGGCAAACGCAAAACAAATATTAAAAGGCAGCCTAAACTGAATTGGGAAAAACCTGTATCAACAACTGAAACTGACCGAAGCAAGAACCTGGTGAGGATGGATAGTACAAGGGGTCACTGACAATTCTATAGAGATGCAGAACCACGTTTCATGTAAAAGCACATTTTGGTTAACGACTTCTCGTTAAACAAGGCAGGGATGGAAAACCCTTTTCCTTTATCGGCAAAAGAAAAATCCTTGACAAGCTGCCTCCTACTCTGCTATTTTACCGTCTCGTCAAGCAGTCGTCAAAAACTGCCGAGGTAGCTCAGTTGGTAGAGCAGAGGCCTGAAAAGCCTCGTGTCCGCAGTTCGATTCTGCGCCTCGGCACCATTCTCCCCATTTCTCTATTGTAACCACAGATAAACACAGAACAACAATAAAAAACAAAACCAACTCGTTTTGCCACGGATTTTCACGGATTCACACGGATAAGAAGACTTTATATTTTAGATCCATTTTTCAGGTTTTATCCGTGGCCATCCGTGGTAATAATATTTTCCTATTACTTATCAAACAATCCAAGCTGCAGCATCTTTTCTCCGGGGAACGGCACAGGATACTCCCCGTCGAAACAGGCGGAGCAATAATTCATGCGGTGCGGCACAACCTTCTCAATGCCGTCCATGCTGATATATCCTATCGTGTCCGCGGTTATGTACTTTCTGATTTCTTCAATACTGTGCGTCGAAGCAATGAGTTCCTGTCTCGTTGGGGTGTCGATGCCGTAAAAGCAGGGGTACGAGGTCGGCGGAGAACTGATGCGCATATGAATCTCCGCGGCGCCGGCGTTTCTGATCATCTTGATGATCTTCTTGCTGGTGGTGCCGCGCACGATAGAATCGTCCACCACGACCACACGTTTGCCTTTGAGCGCGTCCCTGACCGGGTTAAGCTTGATCTTGACCCCGAAGTGCCTGATGGTCTGGCGCGGCTCGATGAAGGTGCGGCCTACGTAGTGGTTCCTGATCAGGCCGGTATCAAAGGGGATCCCCGACTCTTCGGAATATCCCAGGGCCGCGGGCACGCCGGAATCCGGGACAGGGATGACGACGTCGGCATCGATACCGGACTCGCGGGCGAGCTGTCTGCCGAAATTCTTCCGGATGGTATATACGTTCTGGCCGAAGACCATGCTGTCCGGTCTGGCAAAATAGATGAACTCAAAAATGCAGTGGGACGGCTCCGCCGGCTTGAAGGGAAACGATGAACGGATGCCGTGGCTATTGATCACGATCATCTCGCCCGGCGCGATGTCGCGTATGTGGGTCGCTTCGATCAGATCGAAAGCGCAGGTCTCGGATGCGACAACGTATCCGTTGTCAAGTTCGGCAAGCGAGAGCGGTCTAAACCCGTTCGGGTCGCGTACAGCGATCAGTTCCTCCTCGGTGATAATGAGCAAACTGTAAGAGCCCTGAACATGGCTGAGGGCATCAACGATCCGTTCGTGCAGGGTGGGCATGCGCGACTGGGCAATGAGATGAATGATCACCTCGCTGTCCATGGTTGACTGGAAAATCGAGCCGTAAGCCTCGAGTTCGTCCTTGAGAATGCCCGCGTTCACCAGGTTGCCGTTGTGGGCGACGGCAAGGCCGCCGAGTGCGAAATTCACGAGAATGGGCTGTATGTTGATTGCAGTGCTATCGCCGGTGGTCGAATAACGGTTATGTCCGATGGCCATATGACCGGGAAGCCTCTTGATGCGTTCTTCCGTGAAGATGTCGGCCACGAGACCCATGGCCTTCTCGCCGTACAGACGCTTGCCATCGGATGATACGATACCTGCCGATTCCTGGCCGCGGTGCTGCAGTGCGTAAAGACCCAGATAGGTGAGGTTCGCCGCATCGGGATGGCCGAAGATCCCGAACACGCCGCATTCTTCATGAAATTTATCGAACATAATTTTCACACGTCCTTTTCACCACGAAAACACTCAGGCACCAAGAAAGACGAGATCCAGTAACTTCAGGTCTTCGTGCCTCAGTGTGGCCCTCTTCTTGGCCATTGTGGTGATCACTGGTTCTTTTTCTTAAAGACCCTCTTAAAAATATAATCAACGTTCATAAGCGTATGCGAAAGAGCAAAGCAGTCATCGATCTCCTTGCTGTTCAAGTACCTGCGGATATCCGGATCGTTCTTCAGCCGCTGCTTGAAATCGCCGCCCAGTTTCCATACCTCCATGGCGTTCCGCTGCACAATCGAGTAGGCGGCCTCGCGCGTGATCCCCTTGCCCACGAGCGCAAGCATCACGGCCTCTGAATGGAAAAGCCCCTTGGAGAGCGCCATATTGCGCTGCATGTTCTTGGGATATACAAACAGCTTGTCGATCAGGGTATTGAATCGCGCCAGCATGTAATCAATGAGAATGGTGCTGTCGGGGATGATGATCCGCTCGACCGACGAATGGCTGATGTCCCGCTCGTGCCACAGGGCAACGTTCTCCATCGCAGCGATCGAGTTCGATCGCACGACGCGGGCAAGACCGGAAAGATTTTCGGCTGAGATCGGGTTCCGTTTATGCGGCATGGCGGAAGAGCCTTTCTGGCCTTCCGAGAAATACTCCTCCGCCTCAAGCACCTCGGTCCGTTGCAGATGGCGAAGCTCAATGGAAAATTTTTCGATCGACGACGCTATGAGCGCAAGCGCTGTCAGGAACTCGGCATGCCGGTCACGCTGCACCACCTGCGTCGCCACCGGTTCGGGTTTAAGACCCAGTTTGCGGCACACATACGTTTCTACAAAAGGATCGATGTTCGCAAAGGTCCCGACCGCGCCCGAAACCTTGCCGACGCTGATCACGTCCCGTGCCCGCAGCATGCGTTCGAGGGCGCGCTGCATTTCCTCGTACCAGAGGGCCATCTTGAGGCCGAAGGTCACCGGTTCTGCATGCACGCCGTGTGAACGGCCGATCATGACCGTTTTTTTATACCGCAAGGCCTTCTTTTTGAGTGTTTTGAGAACGAGGTGGATATCGTCGATGATGATATCCGATGACCGTCGCATGAGCACGGCGAGCGAGGTATCGAGGACATCCGAGGACGTGAGACCGAGATGGATATAGCGGGAATCGGGGCCGACCTGCTCGCCCACAGCGGTCAGGAAGGCGATGACGTCGTGTTTCACGATCTTTTCAAGAGCGTCGATCCGCTTGACCTTGAAGTCGGCTTTTTTCTTGATGGTCGCGAGCGCACGCACCGGGATCAACCCCCGTTTGGCGTTCGCCTCGCAGGCAAGGATCTCCACCTCAAGCCAGGCGCGGTATCTGTTCTCCGGTTCCCAGAGACTGGCCATCTCCGGTCTGCTGTAGCGTGAGATCATCGGCTACTCCTGATTACGTTATTGGTTAAGCGATCGGGAAAGCTTTTCGTAGGCAACGGCATCCGAAGCAAGCAATTGGACATCGAAGCTTCGACCGCCGGCGCCCTCGTTCAACCCTTGATGCAGCGCGTTCACACCTTCATCCTGCCGCATATCAGAGGTCGGAAAATATTCAAGTGCCGCGCTCCTGACACCTGCCCCCACGGCGCTGGCCGCCGCGGTCCTGGCCGCACTTCTCAGTGTTGTCAGCGTCATCCCGGCCCGGGATCCCATCCCTACCAGAAAGATCTTTTGAGCGGGCACCTTTCCCTGTGAAGTGACGAGGGCCACATCACCGAGCGATCCTCGGAGTTTCTTTGTGAGAACGAGGGATGAAAGAGCGCCGCAGAGCAGCCAGTCGAGCTCTCCGGCAACGCCTTTCAGCGGGCGAACATCCTCATAGAAACCGACGATCAGGGCTTCTGTCGCAAGTTTTTTTATGTCCTGGAAGATCACCTTCACGGTCACGCTGGACATCGCCTCTTCTTCCTACTACCCGCTCTTGGACGGTCTCGAACTAATCGATAGTCCACGCGCGGACCTAAAATCACGAAGAACAACGCATTAACCGTAATGACTTTCTTCGTTGTGTCTTCGCGCCGTCATGGAAAACCGGAATTACGACGACCCCGTCCTTCTCTCATCGAGGTTGCCGGTCGTTCTGGCAACACTGTCCAGGATGCCGTTTACAAACGAACCTGATTCTTCGGTACCGAATTTTTTTGCGATCTCAATAGCCTCGTTGATTGTTACACTGGTGGGGATATCCATCCGGTGGAGAATTTCATACACCGCCATTCTGAGCACATTGCGGTCAACCACGGCCATGCGGTCGAGGCTCCAGTTCTTCGCGCACTCGTGGATCAGCTTGTTGATTTCAGCAAGATGCTTATACGTCCCCTTGATGATCTCTTCGGCAAAGACCTTGACCTCATCATCGGGCTGGTACTCTGTCCAGAAATGCCTCAGGACAACAGCCGAAGGCTTCTCTTTTCTGATATCAAGCTGGAACAATATCTGGAGCGCATACTCCCTTGCCTTGCGTCTTTTCATACCCTGTCGCCTGACCGCCGTTCCTGTGCATGCATCCTCTGTTAGGCCAACTGCTTCATGACGTTCGCCATCTCGATTGCGGAGAGGGCCGCGTCCCAGCCTTTATTGCCGCTCTTGGATCCGGCACGCTCGATCGCCTGTTCAATGGTATCGGTGGTCAGAACCCCGAAGATGACCGGCAGACCCGAATCCATCGAAACCGAGGCCACCCCCTTGCTCACCTCCGCGCTCACATACTCGAAATGCGGCGTTGCGCCGCGGATCACCGCACCGAGGCAGATGATAGCTTGGAATTTCCTGGATTGAGCAAGCATCCTGGCGGCAAGCGGGATCTCGTAAGCCCCGGGGACCCTCACGATTTCAATGTCGGCCTCGGCTACCCCGTGCCGCTGCAGCCCATCAAGAGCGCCGTCCACCAGCCTGCTCGTGATGAAATCATTGAACCGGGCCGCGACAATCCCGATCTTCAGACCCTTGCCGCTCAAATCTCCCTGAATTATCTTCGCCATCACTGCCTCTCCTTCAATTTCGGATTTGACTTGTCATTCCGCAATCCGCAATCCGCATTCTGCAATATTTTTACACCTTCTCCAGCATATGCCCCAGCTTGTTCTTCTTCACCTTAAGGTAGTGGATGTTCTTGGAATGGGGATGCGTTTCGATCGGCATGCGCGCCACGACGGTCAATCCGTAGCCTTCAAGACCCACGATCTTTTTCGGATTATTCGTAAGCAGCCGGATCTTGCGGACACCGAGGTCGCGCAGGATCTGAGCGCCGACGCCGTAGTCCCTGAGATCGGCCTTGAATCCGAGCGCGAGGTTCGCCTCAACCGTGTCCTTGCCCTGGTCCTGAAGCTCGTAAGCCTTGAGCTTGCCCTCGAGGCCGATGCCGCGCCCTTCCTGACGCATGTAGAGGATCACGCCCTTGCCCTCGTCGTCGATTATCTTCATGGCGTTGTGGAGCTGGTCGCCGCAGTCGCAGCGGAGCGAACCGAATACATCGCCGGTAAGGCACTCGGAGTGCACCCGCACGAGGACCTCATCATCGGGCTTGATGTCGCCCTTTACCAGGGCAATGTGGTTCATCCGATCGATATCGTTCGCATAGAGGATGGCGGTAAAGTCGCTCCCGTGGCTGGTCGGCATTTTTGTGACCGCCACCCTGCGCACGAGCGATTCTTTTCTGACCCGGTAGGCGATCAGGTCCTTCACCGTGATGATCTTCAGGTGAAATTTTTTGGCGAATTCCATGAGCTGCGGTACGCGGGACATCGTGCCGTCATCGTTCATGATCTCGCAGATCACGCCTGCCGGATACAGTCCCGCAAGCCGGGCAAGGTCCACGGACCCTTCGGTCTGGCCTGCGCGCTGAAGCACGCCGCCCACCCGTGCACGGAGCGGGAACACATGCCCCGGCCGGGCCAGGTCCGTTGGCTTGGACTTGGGATTGATGGCGGTCAAGATCGTCGTTGCCCGGTCAGCCGCGGAAATGCCCGTGGTCACGCCCTTCTTCGCCTCGATGGAAATAGTGAACGCCGTACCAAACGACGACGTGTTGTCCGTGGTCATCATCGGGAGCTGCAGTTGATCCACGCGGTCGGACGTTAGCGACAGGCAGATGAGCCCGCGGCCGTGCATGGCCATGAAATTGATGGCCTCGGGCGTTATGGCCTCCGCGGCCATGGTCAGGTCCCCTTCGTTCTCCCGGTCCTCATCATCAACAAGGATGACCATTTTGCCGTTTTTAATATCGTCGATGGCTTCTTCAATTGTATTGAACTTCATTTAATCACCTCTAATCAATTCAGGGTACGGAGTACGGGGGCCAGTAACTGCGGGAAGGGACACTACGCCTTTCTGAACCCTGAACCCTAAACCCCGGACCCTGTTATTACGCAAATCCGTTCTTCCTCAGGAGGTCCAGGCTCACCCCGCCCTCGACCCTGCCCTGCAGAAGCCGTTCAACGTATTTCCCGATCAAGTCCGACTCCAGATTGACACCATCACCCGCTGACTTGAACCCCAGCGTCGTAAGCTTCGCGGTATGAGGTATCATGGCGATGGAAAAACCGGTCTTATCAACATCGGCAACGGTAAGGCTGATTCCGTCTATCGCGATCGAGCCTTTTTTAATCACATATCTCAGTACAGTCTCCGGCGCATCGATGAAGATCCGCCAGCCATTGCCCTCTTCACGCCTCTCACGGATGCGTCCCACACCGTCAACGTGACCGCTCACCAGGTGGCCGCCAATCCGTGCCGACAGCTGGAGGGCCCGCTCGAGGTTGACCTTCGAGCCGGTCCGCAGCTCGCCGAGGTTCGTGACCTTCAGCGTTTCCACCGCAACATCGGCAGAAAAATCGCTCTTCGTCATATCGACGACGGTGAGACAGACGCCGTTCACGCAGATGCTGTCTCCGGGCGCGGTATCGCCGAGAACCGTGGAAGCGGATATTGTCAAACGGGCCGCTCCCGCATCGCGCCGGAGCGCCTTCACACTCCCCATCTCTTCCACGATCCCGGTGAACATCGGTATCCTTATTTTACAGCCACCGCCGCTTCTAGCGCACGGTAGAAATGAACAGGGTCAGAATCCAGCCCTGGTTTACGACCGCAGCACCTTATTTTAACGGTGGCAGAAGAACGATCTCGATCCGGCGATTCGCATGCTTGCCCTCATCGGTATCATTCGGAGCAACTGGCTGGTATTCACCATAGCCTGTTGCAGACAGGAGATTGGGGTTGATGCCGCCGGCCTCCTGGAGATACCTCGCCACCCCGGTTGCCCGTGCAGTCGAAAGCTCCCAGTTCGTTGGATATCGTTTTTTGAGATCGCTTACGATCTTCACATTATCCGTATGCCCTTCGACCTGAATCCGCTTGTCTTTTACGTCTTTCAGGATGCTGATCACCTTGTCCAGCACCTTTTTCCCTTCCTTGCTGATTTCCGTACTGCCCGAGGGAAATATGATCTTGTCCACCATCGTCATGGTCAGGCGGTTCTTCATCTCTGTGATCTTTACCTGGCCCTCACTGATCTCTTTTTCGAGCTTCTTCTGGAGGTCCTGATAGGTCTGAGTGGCCTTTTCAAGCTGCTCGGCCTTCTCGGCCTTTCGCGACAGCTCACTGGCAGTGTTCTTGAGTGATTCAATCTCTTGCTGGAGGGCTTCCTTTTCTTTCAGGAGAGATGCCTTATCATTACTAAGCGCTTCACTTTCGCTGGACTTGGCCTTAAGCTGTGCCTGAAGGTCTTCGTTCTGCGCTGCCAGCGTCTGGTATTCCTTGGCCTTGAGATCGTACGTTGACTGCATAACACATCCGCTTATCAACAATAAGGCTAACATAGGAAAAACAAATGCTTTTCTCATAGTATCCTCCGTATCATCACAGCAATGAATTGGTTGAACAGGGGATGGGAGAGCATCGTTATAATAGCTTCCGCATGGTTTATTGTCAAGAATATTGTCGCAAATAGAGGATGTTATCGAGGACTCGGTCTCTCGTTGGGAGTAAAAAAAACAGGGTTCGGATCGGAGCATGCGGCTGCTGGAGACGCCGACATTCTCACGATGCGTTTGATAATATACTTCGTCAATCGGGGGACAGCCTATGTCTTCTCAAAACACGGGATGCACAGGATCTTGCCGTTCTTCTCGCGGCTGCGGGATTCCATGAACTTCTCACCGCACATCGCACAGCGTATCGAGCTGCGTATTGTTGCTTCATCCGGCGGAGGCGAAGACACCGGCGTTACGGTAAATATCTCTTTCTCATCCGCCTTCAGGATCGCCGAGGTTTTTTCCATCATGAATAGCTGCATCTCGCGGGCCACGTCCTCCCCCGCCTCTTGCCGTTTCTTGAGCCCGGGATAACGCTGATCATCCTCGAACCCACGGTAATCCTCGGATATGCGAACGCCCTGATCAGTGCGCCGATTATAGAACGTATATACATGCTTGCCATAGTCGCGGAAGATGAGGTTCCCCTTCCCGAAGGTGCAGCCGGTGATGAACTGGATCGCGTCAACGGCGCAGGAGTCGTTCTCCACGATCGCGACCAGTTCCTCGTCCCGCGGCCGGTCAGCCTTGAGCTCGCGAAGCGCGGCCTTTGCAACGCGGTATCCGAGCGCAAGGCCCGGGCAAAGATGGCCGTGGAACTGGACGACATCACGGAGATCGTTATTGTTGTGTTCGTTCATTTATTCCTCCCTGCTTTATGATTAATAAACGTCGAGTGATGATGGACGACCGCTCGCTTCGTACCCTGCACTCGAATATGGCCGCGTTTCGAAAGAGCAGCTACGTCACGCACTCGCAATCGCTGGGCACAGGCTAACGGGGACGATGGACGAAACGACCCTTGCATCCTCGTCCCTCGTCTCTCGTCCTTCGTCCCGCGTCTCTCGTCCCTCGTTGCCTTACTTCCTCAGCACCAGCTTCGCCGCCAGTATCGCCTTCGCCCGCTTCAGATGCTTATTCACCTCTTCGCTGTCATCCATGGCAAGGTGTATCTCCCGAGACACTTCCTCTTCCCCAGCCTGGCTCGCTTTTGACGCCCATTCCCGGTAGTTCTCCGCATGGCTGTCACCGTGATCAATCCAATGTTCGATCATCACCTGAAGCTTGCGCAGTGTCTCTGTATGGTCGCGATCATCCTCATGCTCGTGACCGTGGCTGTGTGAATGTCCTTTGTGCATGTCGTCTCTTGATCCTCCGTTACGATGATAGTGGCCATAATGCCCATGTCGATGCACATGGGCCGTGTCGCCGTGATGGTGCGCGTGTTCATGGATCAGGTTCACCCGGAGCAGCAGTTCATCGTCAGCAATGATATCCTGGAACGCGCCATCCGCCGCAACAGCATGGTCCTCGGAAAAAACAATCGCCCGTTCCGCGATGTCGCCCGCGATCGACAGGTCGTGCGTAGCTGAGATGATGGTTTTCCCGCGATGGTGCAGTTCATTCAAAAGCTCAATAAGCCAGACCTGCGTCCTCGGGTCAAGACCGTTCGTGGGTTCATCGAGCAGAAGGACGTCAGGATCAGTGGCAAGGCTCGACGCGATGGCGACCTTCTTCTTCTGCCCGTCCGAAAGCGTGTGGGGGGCGCGGTCACGCAGGTCGGTTATGCGCAGCATCTCGAGCAATCCATCCACGGTTACTTTAATATCCGGCGCTGAATATCCCAGCTGCAGCGGACCGAATGCGATATCGTCCCAGACCGTGGACGAGAAAAGCTGCACATCCGGGTTCTGGAACACGAAAGCCACTCTCCTCCTGAAATCCATCGAAAAAGACCTGTCTTCCAGTGATGCTTCGGATAATGGTTTCGTGAAGGCATGGATACTGCCAGATTTCGGGAACACCAGCCCATCGAGCATGCACAGAAGCGTGGATTTGCCCGTACCGTTCGCGCCGAGGATCACAGTCCGCTCACCGGGCTGAAAATCCAGTGTTAGATCGTTCAGTACTGCTTCACCGTTCGCATAAGAATACATGACATTGCGCAAGCTGAAAACACTCATTAATGGGAGCATACCCCTTTCGAGCAGGATGAGTATACCACCAAAACAGAGAACTGTCACCAGCCAGACGTAGTCGATCGCCCTCGTGCTCAATCTGTTGATAGATCGATAGTCTCCATGAAATCCGCGCGAAAGCATTGCGTTATAGATATCTTCGCTCATCTCCACGGATTTCTTGAATGTTACGCCGATGCGGGAGGCTGTCCAGTTCCGTTCAGCCGCTGCGGAAAGCGGCCTGATGGTCCGACTCTTCCTGGCCCGGTACATGTCCTGGATCAACCGCAGAAAAACAAAAATGTATCGTTCGGTCATGCTCAGTGTCATCACGAATATGCGCGGTACGAACAGCGCACGAAGAGCCGAGAACACAACACTCCAGCGAGTCGTGAGGGTGAACAGCACGGCGTATGAAACTGACGCAGCCACTCGTGAAACAAAGGTGACTGCGCCCCACAGCCCCTGTCTGGTGATCGATATTTCCGCAGGGATGGTGTAAGGCCCCCATGAATAAGACCGTTCGAGATTAACAAGTATCCAAAGCGGATCACCCGGAGTTACAATATTGAGAAGCGCAGGAAGGACGATCGCGGCTGAAAAGAGCGGAACGAACAGCCAGACCCGTTTCTGGAAGAACCAGAGCGGTACCCGGGATACTGCCGCAATCACCAGGCTCAGCCCGTACATCATCCATAAGGCCCGGGGAGTGTGCAGGAAACTGATCAGGAAGATGAGACAGAGGAAGCTGAACAGCTTGATGCGGACATCAAGCGATTGGAGCAGGCCATGCCTCCGCGCATACGCCTCGGAGAACAGCGACTGTTCCGCCACATGCGCAACCGCCAACAGTGATTTATCCAAGAATTTAGAACGCGACAATGCACCACCAATGATGAAGGTTTCAGCTACTTCGTATCATTTCTTCGCCCCAGCAACCTCGCTATCAGATACATCAATCCTGCCGCAACCGCGACCCCGATGATCGCGGTGATAACATATCCAAAACTCTCTCCTGCAATCCCTTTACTCTGATTCGGCAGACCGTAGTCTGCAAGGGGCGCCTTCCAGCTTTCTGTGAGGCGCTTCATGCCTGCAGGTACAAAGCCCGTTATTTTTTCGATCTCATGAAGTCCCCACTCACCCCAGGCGCCCTCGGCGCCGAACCATTTCGGGATGATCACTCCCAATGGCGAAAGGACAATTAATATACCAATGCCTATCCAGAGTTTCTTAATTTTATTCATGCTTTTGTTCTCTGGTCTTTAAGGAGAGTTCTCCTGACTCCTGACTCCTGACTCCTGACTCCTGACTCCTGACTCCTGACTCCTGACTCTCTATCCCAGCATTTCCGGATCATTCTTCTGGAAGTACTTTATCACCAATGCAGTCACTACAGCCTCGACAATGCCGAACAGGAACAGGTGCTCGAGCGCCATGGCCGGTACAGCAACACTCAGGGGAAACGGTGAATAGAGCGGCTGTCCGGTCGGTGATTTTTCCAGCAGGGGCTGAATGCCAAACTGAATTGCCGTGATCAATGCTGAGATATTCAGGCTCAGATATGCGGCGATAGCTCCCGCGACCCATCGTCTCCTGCTTTTGATATCTGAACCTGCCGCAATAAGCCGATAAATGCCATACCCTGCCAAACCGCCGATCACCGCCATATTAAAACAGTTCGCACCGATAGCCGTAATACCGCCGTCGCCAAACAACAACGCCTGGATAATGAGGGCCACCGAAACAGATATGATAGCGGCCCAGGGCCCGAGGAGTATCGCAATCAGGGTGGCGCCTGTGGCGTGACCGCTCGTGCCTCCTATGATGGGGATATTGAACATCATGATCACAAAGCTGAATGCCGCGCCAAGCGCAAGGTAAGGGGCTTGCTTGGTCTTCAGCGTCTTGTTCAATTTCCAGGACGCAACGGCCCAGAACGGAATGGTTATGGCATACATCGTACCGTACGTGACAGGGCCTAAATAACCGTCAGGGATGTGCATAAATACTCTCCATCGCGACAGCGCGATTCATTAACGGAGTCCCTGCCGCCGCAAGCAGTAATTTGCCTGTCATATGCATGGTCATGCCCTAAAACCGCACTGTAAGACCGGGGCGGAGGGAATAATCAGGCGCTGCGGAATTCAACCCGACGAGCAGGCCGAAAGACAGATCCACCTGTTCGGTTAACGAATAGATTAATCCAGTTTGCAGGTATATGGGATAGATGTCCGATCCCTTGTCCCTGTTAGTCGCGATACCCGCCTCGGCAACAAGTTCCAGTTTTTTGGCGGCTTCGATCTCCGCCGCCAGCGAGGCTAACCAGATATCCTGCCGCTGATCAAGCGTGTTATTATTCCGGATGTACCCCAGGTTCATGTCAATTTCCCATGGACTGAGTTCCTGTTTTGCGATGAATATGGCGCCATACCGTGTCCGTCCCGCACCGAGGTCCTTATTTTCGTTGCCAATAGGCAATATCACACCCGGCTTCAGAGCGAAGCTCAATGCATCCGTTTTATAAAACCGCCACTTCGCATCCAGGGTCATATCAGAGATCCCGTTCGCGTTCAGGGTGGTCACCCCGTCTTCTTTCTCCGTGATCCGCTGATAAGGGAGTCCAATCATGAGATCGACGCTATCGACAAGACCGTACGTAAGAATTGTGGCTATACCGAGGGAGTGATTCTCGATCGAAGTCCCTGAAACAGTTTCCTTGTCATGTTCGTCACTTGCCCACACCTCCAGCTGGAACCTCCCACGCCCCAGTGTTTCCGTGTCGTCCGTAATGAGCGGAAGTGACGCCCAAGCTGTTGCGGGCAGCAGCAAAAGCGCACAAAGCAGAAGCATTCCCAGCACGCCATTCAGATACATCCCTTTTCCCCATTTTCCCAGGCGAAGGCTACAGTTGCGGGTGAGTTTAGTGTGTTACTTTTTAAAAAAAAGTAACACACATTGAATTTCTTGTCAAGATATTTTTAGGAGCGTGATGAGATGACCTGGTAGAGAGAAGCGGTTGTTAAGCATTGAATACCATGGTAGAAGGTACAGTCATTTCTTCCTGTTCTGCGCACACGTTCTGGATGATTCTCATGACAACGAGCATCAATTCTCTGTACTGATGTCTCAGAAACTAAAATCTCCACGCCGTGCCTGCCAAGACCGAATAATCGTCCGCATACTTGTTGAGTCCGGCCCTGCCTGCAAGGTCAATATACCAGGATCTGAAAATATCATACTTGAACCCCGCCATAAAAGTAAATGGCGACGAATCGGCACTAACACCGGTGGCCCGATCAGTCGCTCTTCTGCTCTCACCGGCAAGTTCAGTCAGCAGCCAGAATTTTTCCGTTATCTTGTGCTCTGCGGCCAGGCCGAACAGGAAGGCATAGTTGTCCGCGTAATGCCATTTCTTCATATCCCTGCCGCTGACTTCGTATGCCAGGCTCGCATGCAGAATATTGCCGTGGCATACCTGCTGATCCATGAGCTTCACGCCCCAGTAGATATCGTTCGTGCCAAGCCCTTTGTCGAGATCCCCTGTCGGCAGGATGACATAGAACTGATACGCCATGGATTGTTTGACCTCATTCTCGAATAACTGGTGCTTGAATCTGATCTGGACATCGCCCATGCCGCTCGAGAAGGTCATTGGTCCCGGGTTCGGATCTAGTTTTAGATAGGGAACATCAACGGCAAGATCCATACTTTCACCAAGACCGCCGGTAAGGATACCGGTCAGACTCGGTTGCTCTGTTACTAGCTATCTTTACTATAATCGTCGTTCAATTCAAACAAAAAGTTGCCCTTCCCCCGCGTGGTTGTTTCTTCGACTTGAAAGGGATGTATTGCCCATACCGATGTCGGTATGGCAAGGATCGCGATAAGCAGGACAAGACGGATCTTGAAGCCCATATTTTATTCTCCCTCAACTCTTAAAGGCACTATCGTTAACAACCCGAATTGTCGTGCTGAGTCCTTTGCTCGTCATCTGTCGCTTTGTCACAAAATGACAAAGTGAAGGGTTCAGAGCCTGCCCTGAGCAACGCAAACGCCTGACACCACAAGAGCCTCCAGCTCGAAAAAAGACACCTCCTTGACCATACCAGTTCTTTCCCCGTTGTCGTCATCGTAAGTTTTCCATGCTTGACACCGCGGGCGCCTATCAGGCGGTCCGCGATCTTCGTGATCTCGCGGCTCTTTCCCTTCACAACCAGCACCTCTAGACAATTATGGGCATCGAGATGCACATGGAGTGCCGATACAATCTGCTGAAAGGACCTGTGCTGCATGTCCGTAAGGGCATGCTCCAACTCACGCGTATGATGGTTGTAAACGATCGTGATCGTTCCCACGGTCTCCTGATCGCCGGACTCCCACTCCTGCTCAACAAGGTTGTCCCGGATCATATCGCGGATGGCCTCCGACCGGTTGGCATAACCCTTGCGACTGATGAGCGCGTCAAATTTTTTGATCAGTTGGCTGTCGATCGAAACGCCAAATCGTATGATGCCGGCCATCCCTGCCTCCGCGATACATTTTTACGGAAGGTAATACATTCACCACCGCTTGTCAAGCAATTTCAATGGCACATTCATCTTGACAAAACCAGCATGGTTTGATACGGTAATCGCACCGGACCCGGATTCATCGACAATATTTGCACAAGGAGACTAATCATGAAAAAAGTACACCTGTACGTTGCATGCCTGTTCATTCTTTCGATGCTCGTTATTCCTTGCAGCGCGTTTGCAGGTTTTGGCGTTGAGCTTGGGGTGGGATACTGGCAGCAGACGCCATCAGGCACCATGAGTTATAAGGCAGTATTGCCGAGTGACCAACTCGACCTTAAGAATGATCTCTACTATGACACGCAGAACAAGCCATTCGCCCGCGCCAAGATAGAACTTCCCCTGATCCTGCCGAACATCTATCTCATGGCAACACCTATGAACTTTGAGGGTTCCGGACCGGTATCGAGACCGATTAATTTCGGCGGCACGACTTATGCTGCTAACGTGCCGATCGAATCAAAACTCAAACTGGACCATTATGATCTGGCGTTATATTATCCCATTCCCCTGTTGAAAACTGCGACACTTAACACGCTCAGTATTGAACTGGGTCTGAATTTTCAATATCTCGATTTTGAGGGGACCCTGACACAGCCAACTCTAAATGTGACCTCATCCAAGAACAGATCAATCTATTGGCCGATGATCTATGCCGGGATCATTGTGAAGCCGATGGATCTCTTCAGCATTGAATTTGAAGGGCGGGGGATCGCCTATGGTTCAAATCATTATTACGATTTTATCGGGAGGTTGAAAGTGAATCCCATCCCGCTGGTATTTATCGGCGCCGGTTACCGGTCAGAATCCATTAAGATCGACGAAAGCGATGTATTGGCTGACATCAAATTCGCCGGCCCCTTCGTAGAAGTGGGAGTCAGCTTCTAACTCAAAGGCTGTCTTTTCCCTTCCATAATAAATAAAAAGCCCCCGGACACAATCCGGGGGCTTTTTCTGCGCATGAATTCGTTTTCTGTCCTTACTCCTTACAATTGATCTCTTATTTTATCATCTTATCTAATGCCAATTGATCGGTGATGACCTTGATGAAATCCGAAGCAACTTTTTGATTGAGCATATCAACCTTGGTGACCGATCGAGTTGTCCAGACCCGCTTCTGGTTTTTCACATCAAACAGATTCGTTTCCACATACGCCGGCTCATCCGTCTCTCTTGTCGGCGCGTCGTAGACATAACGGTAAAAGTTGGGCCAGCGGGAAGACTCCGTTTGACCCGTCTTTCCAGGTTCAGGGATCTGTGTCTGGATCGTCAATTTGCTGACAAGCCGTACGGTGAGGATAACTGTCCGCCCCAAGGTCGCGGATCTTTGTCAACGCTGTTTCACTATCAACCATTTTATCGGGCGGAATGACGACGTATACCGGCATTGCATCGGTCCCCCGCGCCTTCAGCTGGGTGATGAACGCATCCTCAAGGGCTATCCTGCGGGCCCGGTCCTGTGCGATACAAAAGACCGCGATTTTCTTCACCGGGCCGCGATATTCCTTGTCTTTCCAGACATCCGTCATAACTGTCTGCGCGTAGGACAACATTCCCATCGAGAAAAATACCAACAGACACATCATCGGCACTGTGATACGTTTCATACCATAACCCTCCTTATCGTGCTCTAGCAAAAAGTGACCCATCTTGGCAATACTATACGGTGATCCAAATGAAATTACAAGATGGCATGAACGGCTTGCCATGACGTCATTGCTCTAAAATCCGATGATGATCCCCGCGTTCGCCACGAATTGCGAGAACACATCGCCTTGCACTTTTATCAGGCATTGTCCCGAGGAGCAGAATGCCTGGCCGCTCCCATCAAAGAAGGTGCCGAACCACCGTCCTTCCAGCCTCAGCCCGATGTGGTCCGTGAAATATATTTTTGCACCGCCGCCCAGACTGAGTGAGAATTTTGTCACCGAATCGAGCCCCTCGCCTTTCGGAGCCATATACGTCACGCCAAGCGTTCCTACTACAAATGGCCTCAACTTACCCTCACCCATGAGGGCAGTCCCGCCGATGTGGTAATAATCGATATCCAGGTCGAACAGGGACGTCGAGGTGAAACTCACTCGATTTGGACTGCAGCCTTGTCGGTTGACGGCTGAAATAAAGTTCGATCTGCGACTCATCGGTCTGCTTGAAGTCCAGCATGACGCCATAGTTGGAATTCTCATTGACGGTAAGCTTGTCGCTGTTGCCATTCGGTGTACTACCGGTAAATTCTCCCCCCCACGTGTATCCGGTAAACGGGGTGATCTCGAAATCAGAAGCAAAAACATGAACCCGGGACTGCTGTCGCTATCAGCACTAAGGTGGCAAAAAACATTTTACGTATTGTATTCATGACTGGAATCTCCCTTCCTCAGATAAGATTAGACCGTCTTTATCGCTCAATGGACCTTTCGTTGAACAGCATCTTCATTGTTACTCGTTTCGTTTTGAGAACTTCATCGTCCCGGTGTCGTATTTCACGTCAAGGTAGAGATAGCCATCCTTAAGAAAAAAGGTAGTGCCCGCAGCAAGATCCCGTACGAACCGGTCCTCCAACGACCCTGTCTCGCATGCCGCCATTGTTGAGTGGGTGATCGTTATTGACAGCTTCTTGCCCTCCGTGGAATAGGTCCCGCCTTTCATATTGCAGTCAGCCTTTACCTTGAGTTTTCCATCCTCCAGGAACTGGACCGTGTAGTTCTCCGGCCTGGCGGGGGCAGTTTTCGTATCATTGTTGTAAAGCGTCTGCACCCATTGCCAGACTGTGCTAGGATCGGCCGCCAGTCCCTCTCCCCGCTTTTGGGATAACCGGACAAGGACCTCGCTGCCGTCGAGTAGTAGCAACTCGCCTTCCTTGATCTTCCACCCGCGAATCTTGTCCAGCGCCTTGAAGAATCCGGCCTCCAGTCCTGCCTCCGGACCCGGGCACGCCATTCGGGTCGAGGCGACCTGCCCGAACTTCAGTGATGCTCCATCGAGAGTGTAACTGCCGAAGAAGTTGTTGCATCCGGCAAATCCCGAGACCTTCTTCTGTGCCTGATCGAGCAGGATGAAGGGTTGCCGGGTACCCGGAAGAGGAGACACGGGAGCACCGCCAACTTCCACCAGAAGCCATTCAACGTCTTCAGGTCCGCCCGACGCGCCGAATACGTCGCCATGCGGCATCGCCGCCAGTGCCAGGACAAGAATCAGGGAGAGCGTTGAAAGATTGAGCATCGATACCCCTGCCCGACAGCTCATGATCATGTCCTCCAGGTGCTCGCATACGCGCCGCACCTTATGCTGCCCTGTTCTTAAAATCCATAACCCATCTTGAGATAGATACCGTAATTGTCCCATTTGCCCTGGGCGTACTCCAGGCTCGCCACCAGCCCTTCCTTCGGCTTGATGATGTACTGGATCCCCGCACCCCAGTCCGGATAGATATTGTCGCTGTCAGAGCAGTCCCGGCCGTTCCCATAGAGGCAGGCCACACCCGCGAAAATCGTCGCGCCCCAGCTCTTTGCAAGCCGCAGCCGCTCTTCGCCCTCGACGGCTGACATGTTCTTTCCCAGATACTGCCCCATCTTGTAGCCCCGAAGGACGACCGGAGCATGGGCGCTCGGCGGGGCATCAACGGTCCACTGGTTGCTCTGGCGCAGGGCGAGCACCTGGCCGCCCCAATGCTCCAGGAAGCCCTTCATGTCCAGCCGATAGACGTCGAAATTATTGTCGCCTGCAATCCAATCCCGGTAGGCGACGTTGTTGAGGTTCAGATACCAGCCCCGTGTAGGGCTGAACTCGATATCCCGGGAATCGTGCAATACGGCCAGGCCGATGCCGCCGGCCTTGAAACCGGTAAGTCCGAGTGTTTGCAGCATCTCTTCATCCAGCGCGTTCTGACCAATGACCTGGTAGTTCGTTAATATCCCCTGCAGGCCCGCGAACCAGTCGCCCGTCACGCGATACAGATAGCGTGAAACCAGGGCGTGAAGATCGTCCTCGGACTTGAGCTGCTTGCCGGTGCCGAGGAAATCATCATAGTCATTCTTGATGATCCCGTTGGGGGAGATAACGAGAAGACGGTGGTGGTCTTCGCTCCACGATGTTTTAACGAGGAGCGCGATGATCGCGGAATCCGTCGAGGTGTACAGGCCATTCACGCCGAACATGGACACTTGAGACTTCTCGTCAAAATAATGCATATAGGAGGCCATGAACCCGAGCGAGGTGCCGAGCTTGGGGTTCGACGAGAACGTGGGCATGAGCAGCCAGGGCGACTCGGTTTGCTTCTCCGTAGTGGTCGTTGCAGAGACTACTGCCGGAGCGGCCCGGGGAGACGTCGCTGCCGGCGCATCAGCTGCTACTCACCGCGGAAGGTGCAAACATAATTGCCGCACAGAGTAAAGATAAAACTGCTGATCGCCTCGGCATCCTGACGGCTCCCATCGACCTGCGCAGATTCGCTTTCCTAGAAATAGACCGCTCCATACAGCATCCCGCCGTTCCAATTGGTGTTGAGCTTCAGCGTCGGCGCATCCGCATTCTTTTTAATTTCTGCAGTCAAGGCGAACCGGTTATATGCCGCGCCCAGCGCTACGTTCCGGAAAAGCCGGTACTCCAGCCCGAAGATGAAATCCTGGAGTCCTCCTTTGAACTTGTCATCGACATTGATGAAAAAGAACTGATAGTTATAGTACGCGGAGAAACGGGGTGTGAAGTTATAGCCCGCGTAAAAGTCCCCATACAGGCAGTGGCGCTGTTACCTTTTCGTTCGTGGCTTGGCCGGTGCCGGTTGAGCTGGTACCGCTGATACCGGCGAACAGGCGCATGATATGAAATCCGAATGATGCTCCCAGTTCAGCCTTCTCATCATGGAATACGGAATATTGATAATTCAGCTTATACACGTCGAACTTGAGTTTGCTGTCGACCTGCGCACTGAGCGGGTACGTTATGCCGCCCCAGATCGATCTGCTCTGTCCAGCACCCGCGAACCGGTGAATTTTACATTATACCAGGCAAAACCAATGGCATGATGTTCGTTAAAACGGTATAACCCATCGGCCCTGTAAGACCGTCGTCCGTGTTTCTCCGCCCAGGGTATCATGGAAATCAATGTAGGCGCCGACGGGAGCGTTCGCTGAGTCAAGCCGCATGACAGTGTTGGCACTATTGATGGCATACCCTCCCAGCCGGAGCATAAATGTGTCCGGCAGCATGAAAGTCATCCGCCCATCGCTGGAACATGGATTGCCAACAACACGATGATGATAGCTGCAGAATAGAGTGATCGCCCGATGTATTTCATAATATCCTCCTTAAATTTATCTCTTTCACCGGTCGAGAAAAGATGTTTTTTTAGAGACCCTTTTGCGAAGCAACTGAATCCAATATCCCGTTGAATTTCTTTATCACCGCAGCATCCTTGAGAATCCCCGTATGCGTGTCGTCATATCCATAGACATGCACTGCGACTGCCTGGGCCCGAGGATCGAGCTGACTCCTGAGCGTGATCGTGCTGTCGCTGCACTCCCCTTTCCGGCCGTCACCCTCGTTAAACCCGAAGAACAAATGGAACTGGACGTTCGCCGGGAGCTTCTGCTCGTGCAGATGCACGAGGAAATTGCTGTCCGGCACCATGTCTATCCAGGAGGGCACGATCACCGGAGCATATTGGATGCCCGATTTTGCAGCGTCGTGTCCGCCATAGGGAGTGGAAAAGGAGACGAACAGTTTCAGATAATGGGTCGTTTTGTCGCGAACGAGCTCATTCACGGCTGCGCGGGCTAGCAGTCCTCCCATACTGTGCGCTACGATCACGACCCGGTCCATCTTGCCCTTTGAAAGGGCGTCAGCGGCCTGGACAACGGTGGCGAGGTGGGAGCCGAGCTTGTCCAGGGGCATGGCGGAAGGATAATAGTAGAACCAGGGCTGGAACCGTTTCCGATCAAGCTTATCGACGAGAAATTTCCAGTCCCGCGGCGTGCCGGTCACGCCGTGCACGAAGATCACGATCGTCTTGGTCGGGTCGAATTCTTCGAGCCCGAAGAACAGCCCCTGCGTATGGTCGATGAATCCCTTTACATCCCAGAGCCCCATGATCCCGTACTTCTCATCAAAGAACTCGTCGTCGAGAGAGGCGTAAATTAATCCGGAAGTCCGTTTTTTGACATGGAGCGAAAGGCCCAGTTCAAAGGGCTTTTCGAAGTTGAGCATGATGACCGGACCGTCCATCGCGACCCTGTTGGAGCTCTTATCGAGCGAAACCTTCACGGGTGACTGCTCCGGCGTCCGTCCCACGACCTCGTTCAGATCATAAAATCCGTTCCCGTCAAGATCAGCCACCACGAACACATCATAGACGCCTTTGAGCACGCCCAGCGCATAGCCCGCCTGGGGCGCATAGAGTGTCCGCTTTAACACGATTTCCGGTTTGCCGTTCTCCCTGCTGACGGCAATTATCAACAGAGGCTCCTTCCGGTCGCCCAGTCCCTCGAAACGGCCATACACGGAAATAACGTCCTCCGGGGTTAGTTCCCTTTGGAGCGCGACGCTCGGATTCGATTTCACTTCACTTTGCAGGTCTCTCTTTTTCGCCCAGTACTCCATGTAGCTGCAGCCCGACCCGAGCAGCACAACCAGCACAAAAGACATCATCATGATGATCGGCAAATGCACCCTGGTGATATCTGCTCTGTCCTTGTTCTCGCTCATGCCTTACTCCCTGAATTATCTTGCAGATCAATGAGCTTCTCTGTATTTATCTTCAGAAACCACCGCCTCTTGCCGCACGGGAATGTTTCGATCGGTTCGCTTACCGGGTCTCCGCGCCGAAAAGGATTGCCCGTGATTTCATTTAAACCATTTTGCCTTGAACAATTTCTCCGTGACAAGCTCGACGTAAGGCTTGATCTCTTCCTGAGGCGGGCGGGTGATGCGAGTCTCGGTCCGGATGGACCAGAGGAGTTTCTCGGTCCGCACATCAAACACGTTGGTCTCGAGCCCCAGGAACTGTCTCTTCGTGCGAGTAACTTTGCGTGGTGGGTGCGGAAGGGCCGCCAAAAGTATAACCCACTCCCGCGGAAGCGCCCCACATTCCGTACCCCGCCGTGATGGTCATCCCGGGGATGATGTTCTCTTTCGTGCGGTGGTCCACCACCCTGGTCAGCAGGACCGCATCGATGCCCTGTTCCCGTAACTTTGCAAGAACCGCATCCCGCGAGCCCTTCTCATAGAATGTTTCCAGCTCAAGTTCCCTGAAACTTTCAACCGCTTTGTTCCCGCGGTATTTGAAATACCGTGCAAACTCAGTTTCGAACATCCTTCTGGTTGACGGTTGATTTACCAGTACGATAATAAAGACACTGTTCAGACGCCCGCCCGGTGAGGCCTCGTCCGTCCAGACCTGCTGAACCTGCGTGGCTGCGCAGCCTGTCATCACCAGAAATGTTGCCAGAAACAGACCGCTTGCGGCGATCGCCCGCATCCTTTTGAAGAGGTTCTGCATGAGCATGCTCCTTCACGGATAGATCGCTATTTTTTCGTCATCGGCGGGAATTGCTTAAGCATTTCCGCGACCACTGCATTGATGCGAGCCTGCTGTTCCTCCGGCGAGGCACTGGGCGTGACTGCGGCCGTGGCCGTTGCCCTCCAGAGCAGAGATTGGGTCTTTGCGTCCAGGAAGTCAAGGACGAGTGTTCCCTCTGTCTTTTCGTGAGGCTTGCTCTTTCCACCGCCCACGGAGATCGTCCCCGCCCTGCCCACCGGAATCCCGACTGAAGCCCCAACTGCCGTTGAGCCGCTGTAGACGGTTTTGCCGGAGAGCTGCATGGCAATCAGGAAATCCGGGGTTTCCGGGACATCGACGCGGCCCTTTGCCTTCAACTGGGCATCCACGGCGTTCTTGATCCTCTTCACCAACAGGTCATCGCCTGCGGCATTACCGGTGGGGGGCATCCAGCTGAATGTCTTCAGAGCCGCGAAGTCCGCTGCCGTGTCGTAATCGTAGTTCACCGCAAGTGGCTTGGCACATCCGATCAGAGCGATCAGTACTATCACTGCAAACCATGCGTATCTGTTCATTGTTCGTTTCCTCCTTGATCCGGTCAGGCCGGAAATATGTTTATATATACACGGTCGCCTTTGGCGCACACGGCTATAGTAAGCGCTTCAATCTGTTGCTCCTTTTATTGGCCTGATGCCTCGACCTGCTTTGCCGGCGGCTGGATACCACTGCTCCCTGGGCACGACCTTGGCCTGTGCCGGGTCGCCGAGATAGTGCGGCGACATGATCTGGACACCGAACTCGTTGAAGGAATCCTGTATGTTCCGGTGCAGGTCCGAATAGATCGTCGCCATCTCCAGCGGCAGGTCGGTATAGGCGTTCAGCTCGTAGCTCACGTAGAAATCGTTCAACGCTGTCTGGAGCACGAAGGGCTTCGGTTCCTTGAGCAGCCCCGGCGTGCGTTCCGCCGCCAGAAGCAGCATGGCGTGGATCTGGCGCCAGGGAGTATCATAGCCGATGGTAATGGTCGTGTGAAGGATCAGTCCGCCTTTTCGCGCTAAAGAACTGTAATTGATCACTTCGGTATTAATGATGAGTGAATTGGGAACAATAATTTCTTCGTTCTTGATCGTCCGGAGATGCGTGACCTGGAGCCGCATTTCAACGACGTTTCCCACGTGTTCTCCGATCTTCACCCGGTCACCAACCCTGAAGGCCCTGCGGAAGATGACCATGTACCCTGCCATGATGTTCGATATGGACGACGAGGAGCCGAGAGAGAAGACTACGCCGAGAAAGAGCGACACGCCCTTGAATGCCGGCGATTCGGAGCCCGGGATGTACGGATAGGCCACCACCACCGTGAAGGCGATGACGGCAAGCCTCGCGATCTTGTACATCGGGATCGACCATTCGGCATCAATACCGGTGAACCTGATACTGCTTCGCTCGATGCCCAGAAAAAACGCCCGCAGGAGCTTGAGCCCATACCGGGCAACAAAGAACAGGATGATCAAAAAAACGAGCTTCGGAAGGTAATCAAGAACGGCAATACCGATGCTGCGGAGAGGCGAAAGCACCAGGTCGAGCAGGGGGATCGCATAGGTCCTTGTCCAGGGGAACAGGCTCAGAACAAGCTCGATGTAGAAGAGAACGAGCAACAGGACCAGAACTAACCGAGCGGCCCTCAGTATACCCTTGAGGGTCGACCATATCCATTCTGTACGGACGATATCATGGGACTTGGCCTGCAGTTCCCGGATCTTCGAAGAGAACCGCTTCTCGGCCAGTGCAATGAGCCTGCGAAATCCCCATCTGATCAGCAGGACCAGAGCAATGAGTCCCAGCGTCGCGCCAAGCGCCGAGGCTGCTCCCTGGAGGATGTTGCGGGAAGCGCGCTCCCGGCGATATGCCTCGATGGTAGCCCGGACCCTTTGCACATAGGCCTTGGCCAGAACCTGCCGCGGCACCTTGTCCAGTTCGGCATCGACATCAAAAATGGACATGATGAACCGGTCGCCGGCCATTATGTCGGTGCTGTGGTCCGATTCGACAGCCTCCACGGAATCGGCTTTTATTGCAGGGTCATCGGCAAGCGCTATGATCCGGTCAGCTATTGCAGCGGCCCGCTCGCGGGCCGGGTGTGCCGCTATTCCGCGGACTGAGAAGAGTATCGCTCCGTCGACCCTGACCGGCGCAATCTGCACAGTATCATCCCTGCCCGAAGCGGGCTGCGGAGGATCCGCAGAATAAACCGTCTGGCTGCCTGCAAGTGACAGGAACAGGAAGAATAGCGAGACCACGATCATGGCACGTCTCGTATGTAAGATCATAGAAATCATCCCCGTATCCCGTTTCGAAATGTTAAAGCATTCACCGCGGAGGACGCAGAGAATATCTTGAATTCAGGGAAACAAATACATCCCAGACATTCCTCCGCCTCTGCGAGCCCTCAGAATCGTCTTATTTGAATCCAATTTTTTTACTTAATATTCTATGCGTCTGAATATGCCCCGAATAATACCAGCTTTCATTCTGCATGCTCTGCTTTTATTTCATATTGGTATTTCTCTGCGACCTCTGCGGTAAAATATATTTCTTTTTTTATAGAGCTGTTTAACACTGCCATCAACGCCCTCTCGCAACATTGCTCCCCGGCTGGTCCATCAGAATTGGGGTAAGCCGAGAAAGAAGTAAAAGCTTCTGTTTTCATGCTCTGCAATGCCATAGGCGACATACACCGGGCCCAGCACCGTGTCGGCCGCCAGGATCAGCGCGCCTGACGTGAGCACCCCGGTCGGACTGCCTTCTATCAGCGGGCCGCCGATCCGGCCCGCCTCGAGGGAAATGCCTGCATACACGCCTTCCGTCAGTACCGCTTTGGACAGCTTATAGAGATACACCAGCCGCCCGAACTCAAGTGTCTCACCGTAAAATTGTCCGGTCCTGTAACCCGACAACCGCAGGAACCCGCCAAAGGAAAACTCATCATAGGCAGGCAGCGGAGTGGAACCGATCTTGCCGCCGCCCTTGTAAGCGAGTTGCAGGGTGCTGGGGCCAATGGAGTAGGCCGTAAGAAAGGCGCCCTCCCAGCGGTTATAGGAGTCGCTTGGCGCCCAATCCGGTACTTGAGCCGAGTGCCTCCGCGTTTACGAAATAGCCGCTGCGAGGGAACTTGATGCTGTCAAGCTGGTCGACGCGCAAACGGACACGCACTGCTCCGATGTCCGCATGTCCATCCGGCGGTGTGAGGGAAGGAGGCCCCGAGGACAGCGTGAATGTGCGCGGGCCGCCCACAAGACCGACTCTCAATTCACCGTACTTGGTGTACTGGCTGCCAAGATCCAAGCCGAAAGTGCTGCTGCGAGAGCGGTAGGTGGCGATTGGCGTATTCTCCTGGAATATATACGTGGTCTCCTCGTCATACGCATATATCGGCGCCACGAAGATATACCGGTTGGCGAACAAAGGCTGGTAGAATTCCGATTTGAATCGGGTCGCCTGACCGAACTGAAAATCGTTGCGCCATTCTGCTCCCAGGCTGTTGAGCCAGGTGCGGCGGTAGCTGGCAAGCACATTGAAGTAGGAGTCTCCTTTGAAATCGGTGGACAGCCCAAGGCCGAAACGGAGATAGTCGGGCCCCCAGGATTTCTCCACAGCGTCGACCACCAGGATCCGTTTATCCGGCTCATCGATGAACCGGTATCCGACATGTTCGAAATCTCCCTGCCCGTAAATGCGCCGCATATCGACATCCAGCACTTTGATATCCAGCGGCTTGCCCGCCTGTGTTTCCATGATCTTCAGAACGACATCGGGATTTACGCGCTTCAGGCCTTCGACACGGATCTCGTCCACCGGTCTGGATTCATCGGCCGTTGTACCCGCCTGCCGGCGACGGAGCTCCGCATACTGCTTCTCCGGCAGGCTGTAACGTGAAAGCTTGTCTGCAACCTTGCGTGCCGCGGCCTCACCGATGGGCACCGTGTCCGTCATGTGGTCGAAATCGCCGGCCGAATAATCCCCCAGCTCGGGCAGGATGAGGATGTCATCCGGTTTGAGCGAAGCAAGCGAGGCCGACACGTTCTGTTCGGTCAGAATGTTGATCATCTGGCCCGTGACGCCGAGCAGCGAGTTTATCTGGTCGCGCCTCATGAGCGGCGTGCCGAGGTTAACCGCGATGACGATGTCGGCCCCCATCTTGCGCGCGACATCCACCGGCAGGTTGCGCGTGAGACCCCCGTCCACATAGGCCCTGCCGTTGATCTCGGCCGGTGCTATTGCACCCGGCACCGACATACTGGCGCGCATGACAGCGGCCAGGTCGCCTTTGCTGAACACCTCTACCTTGCCGGTCTCAATGTCGGTGGCGCATGCACGGAACGGGATCGGCAGTTTATCGAAATCAACGGAGCCCTTGACCTTTGCCAGATCGCGCAGCACGGCCTCCAGTCCCACACCGGTAACGACTCCCTTCGGTAAAAGGAGCGATCCCTTGCGAATGCCTATTTCGGGTCCGATGTAATTCTGCAGATCATCCTGCTTGCGCCGCGTGGAGATGTCCGTCCGCGGCGGAGCGTCCGTTGCAAGGTCCGCCGACTTGATGGTGCTGATAGCGACCAGCATCTCATCGATAGTGTTACCCGATGCATAGGAGCCGCCCACGATCGAGCCCATGCTGGTGCCGGTAATGTAATCGACGGGTATACGCATTTCTTCCAGCACCTTCAGCACGCCGATGTGCGCTGCACCGCGGGCGCCGCCGCCGGAGAGGACAAGGCCGATGCGCGGCCGGGGTTTGACAGCACCGGCATCATCGGTGTTCTCGGCGAAGCCCGGAGGAGCCATCATGCCCAGGACCGCTACCAGCGTAAGAAGGTATCCAGCCCTCTTCCAGCCGGCATTCCTTTTGCTCTGCATCAGCAATTTCTTCGTCATCAATAAGTTTTTCATGAAAGAGCTTATCTCCCCCTTGGGATAACGCCTGTCTGAACGAAATTCAAAAACCACATTTTTATCATCCCACTCCTGCTTGAATCTCGACGGGGCAGGCTCCAACGGGAATCCAGGGTTTTCAAGATATACACTCTCATCTCAGAACCAGAGCAATTGCCAGGCAGCGCCGAGCGTGTCAAAGCTCGTTCCGATGCGGGTCGACACACCCCTTGCCCAGGTGAATTTCAAGGACTGGTGCAAGTGTCATCGGGACCGAAAGGGTTACCCCTCCGCGGGTATTATCCTGCCGGTCGTTCTTGGATTGGCCGTTGACCGTCGTCGCCCCGCCTGAGTAGTAGGTGAAATCAAAGGCAGCCCACAGCCGCGGGCGAACAGTGTAGACAACGTGCACCTGGTAAGACGCAAGCGGGTCCTGCCTCTTCACCTGGCCGCCGAAAAAATCGTTGTTATCGGTGAAGAGCCAGACACCCGCGTAAAATTCGAAGGCCCATTTTTCGACCGGCTGCGAGATCCCCAACTCCGGCTTGAACGCCCATCGATTGGTGCCGAGGTTGATCAGCCTCGACGGGTCGTACTGGCCAAACGGTGCACTGACGGTAAGGCTCGCGCCCAACGTGGTCTCCGGTTTATGGCGTGAGAACTCCAGCGGCCTCAGCGCGGGCCCGCCGATCAGGTTCACGGCAAACCGAACCTGCGGGTCGGCAAGTCCGGAACGATTGACACTTTGGCCCACATCCTGAACATCACCATGGACATTGCCCCACGCATATGGCGTCGTCAGTGTCACACTCGCCTGCCGGCCGAAGAGGTCGAAGGTCCTTCCGTAGTATGGGTGCCGCGGTGTTGACCCTCGCGTACACGTTCGTGATCGGCAAGGAGGGGTCAAGGGCGGCGCCTCCATACTGAGTAAAGGTAGGCCAGGCCGAGGAAGTTCGCGCCCACGGGCGACGGCGAGTACGCACGTGGTTCGAGCTGCTGCGCCTGTGCCGTACAGAAAACACCGAGGAGCAGCAAGAGAGCAATACCTGCGACTGCTCTCCGCTGCCCATCTCCTGAAACATACCCTCCTGAGGCGACTTTCATCCGAAATTTCCGGTCCACCTGTCATGTTCTCTCCCGGCACGGCACACGTTGATGCAAACAAAAGAGCGTGGAGAAGTTATTTCGGCGCTTCGCTCGGTGCTGGAGCCGGAGATGCTGCGGGTTCTGCAGCAGGCGCTGCACTCGGCGCTGCCGCGGGCGCCGGAGCAGGTGCTGCCGTCGGCGCTGCTGCCGCTGTTGGTGTTGGTGCCGTCATCGGAGTCGCGGCCGCTGTCGGTGTCGGCTTACTGACCGGAGCAGCGAGGCCTGCTTTATACTCTTTTTCGGTGATCTCCTTTACCTGAGAATTCTGAAGTGTTACCGTGCTGTTGCTCTTGGCATCCTTCAGCTTCACTGCGCCCCCGCTGAGGCCCTGAATATCCTGCGTGTAATAGATATTGCCGGATTGCGGGTCAGTCACCTTGTAATAGCTTGCGCAACCAACGATACAAAGACCAACACACAGAATTACGACAAACCATCCATTCTTGATTAACCGTTTCATTGCATTTTCTCCTTTCCTGTTTTGGACCATTGGGTACCCTTGAGTACCTTGTCTCTCGCGTTCCATAACGCCCATCCGCTCGCGCCCCCTGCTGTTTCGCTACCATTTGATCATGACTCGAACTTTATTCTTTCTGGAGCATCGAAAAATCCATTTATCGGCCCCCGCCGGCAGGCTCCAGCCGACACCTGCGAACACAGCTGCGATCAGGAACAGATGAAGAAGTGCAGAGAGACGTTGCTCCATTCGATGGTAATCGTGAAAAGATTTTCATGATTCTATTCTTCCCTTCCCGTTCATTAAGAACAGATCTGCGGGTATTGAGCATATGCGGCCCTGGTCAACTTCGGAAGCCATCCGGCCACCGGACAACGAAATCAGGTCTGCAGACGGCATTCCAGAGGCCTGCGTTGACTGCAAACGTTGTGCGTATCAGCGGCTTTCGGAAACGACCCGGCCGCTCAAGGGTTGGACCGGCCGAGCGTTGTTTTTATAGAAATGTGATGAACTGGTCCACTTGATCGCCGGATATCTCCACAGGTGCTTTCAGCACAAACCATGTGACGCCTTCCGTACAGGGCGGCGTGGTGAGAGAACCGGTGAAAGTGTAGTATCCCTGCTGCGCCGGCAGAAGTTCAGTCGGATTGATCATCACATTCGCGATGACTTCTTCCTTGCCTTCTTCCTTTGGCAGATGTTCCCACAGGGTCTTCATGAATGCATTGGACCGACCGTTCTGCATGAGTACCGCTACGACAGCGAGCTTTCCTTCCGCATTCTTGTGGACCAGGTGGACCACCATATCAAAGCTCTTGCCATTGACCTTCTCCTCGCTGGGATGATGGAAATGGAACTGAACAAGCTGATATTGTTTTCCGCCGACGGTGATGAAACTCCCCTCGGGATAATTCACCTGGATAGAGTGGCCATTATTGATGATCCTGAGAGGAGCGGCCTTATAGGAGAACTGGATAGGCGGAAGATCGGCCTTTACCGCGCCGGTAATATCGACGGGTGACTGGTTCTTCCCGGTCTTGCATACTGCGTAGTCCGTTTTCACGTCGCCCCAATGCGCGGGCCCATGCTCGCCTTCATAGGACCACTCATGGCCGGCATGCCCGTGCTCCGCAGCTACGGCAAGCGGAAGAGCATTCATCGCCAGAGCGGCAATAAGCAGAAGCGAGTGAAGCATATAGACAACCTTCTTCATAACTGAATCCTCCTTTTATTGTTCCTGCCTCCGCGGCCGGTCCTTCTCGGAAAGCGAGAGGAGTGCAAAGATTGTCACAGACCTGTAACAAGCGCTTCTTCAATCCCGACAGCTTTAGCTCTTTGAAGCATCTCTTGCAGTCACGGCAGAACTCTACTTCTGGCGTCTCAAAAACCGGTTATTGTACGGGTTTCCGGTACCTGCCTTTGAATTGATTCAGGCTGTCTCTGCAATCACCCGATAGATCGATATAGTTCCCCTGGAGGCAGTCAAGCATCTCCAGCGGGTCGCCTTTTTCGGAATTACAGCGTGCATCGATCTCTTTGGAGCATGCCTTCTTGAGATATTCTGCGTTCGCTATCGCACCATCTGCGTAGACCTGGCAGGCTTTAGACATCTTGTCCTTATTCTGTTGGTAGCAGCGAACCAGGCGGCCGCCCCCGGGTGTGACATCACCGCAGAATTGTTTTATGTCATTGGTACAGGGGGTTGTTATTGTCTGCGAAGATGCGGGCATCGCTGCCATAAATATCATAAGTACCACTGACTATCCCCATCAGCACTGGTGACGCCATACAAATTGATCGCTTCATATGTTTCCCCTCCTTGCCACAGTCGTAATGTCAAAATCTAACCACAGAGTCCACAGAGAACTTCTTGAATCTCATGGATAATAACGTCCCTGGAATCGCCTCCCCCTCTGTGTCCCTCTTATTACCAACGCTTCTGATCCCGTTGTTGCTTCTTTAACGACGAGATCACAGAGCATTTCATTGAAATAGCGATATCAACCGATCCAGGTTTTCCCCCCAAATCCCTCGGCAACCTCTGTGGTTTTGGCTGTTCCGCGTGTTCTCTGATAAATTATTTTTCAGGTCTTCATAAAAATTTTTCACACTACCTCGCACGAGTGCAGTGTCAAAAACTTTCACTCCCCGAATGATTGACCGATCGTTTTTCATTATCGTTCCCTGTCAGGAGCAAGTCTTCGTCCCTCCCCTTCCGGAGAGGGACGAAGAAAGTAGTTCTATAAACGAATCCGCTATTTCAATCCGGTGTCCTTCAGCGCCTGTTTGCACCGCTTGCTGACCTTCGCGTCGTTCTTCTCGATGCACTGGAGCAGACGCCCCTGGCCGGGTTCTATGTTGGAGCAGAACTTCGTCAGGTCGTCCCGGCACTCGTTCACAACATAGGTCAGGGCGTTCACCGCCCGCTCGAGCTGCGCCGCGGCGTCGTAGAGCGCGTACTGGCACTTGCCCGAGAGTTTGTCTTCGTGCGCATACAGACAGGCCAAAACCCGTCCTTCGCCCGGCGTCACGTCCTTGCAGTACGTTTTGAGCTCCTTGTCGCAGCCTTTTGTCACGCTGATCGATCAGCGCCTGCTGGGCCGAGGCGCCCCCACTGAACACCAGCACCATTCCGATTACCACCATCCACACCATTGCATACCGCATGTTTACTTCCTCCTTTTATTTGATGACTGCTTTCCATTCAGATATCGAAGACCACCGCTTTGCTACATCCGGAAAATAAAGTCTATTTTAATCATGTCAAATTCCGGCTTGACCTTGTCTGCCTCGAGCCACATCTTGTTGTAGCTGCCCTGCAGGGAGAATGCACGGTTGACATCAAACCGGACGCCGATGCCGGCATTGTAGCTCCAATCACTCTCGGTCTTGGTATTGGCATAACTGGTGCACACGTATCCATACCACGGGTCCCACCAGCATGAGCCGCTCGAAGGACCGGTCTGGATATTGGTATCAATATACGTATAACCAATCCCAGCCGATATGAAGGGGGTGAAATTCCCGCCCAATAAGTAATAGACCCCGTTCACCCCTATGGTGGAGGTGTCCATATAGTTGCTGTAACGTCGGGTCGAACCGTCAGTCTGATTGATCGATCGTTGCGTCGTAACTCCGATATGCCCAGGTGAAGAGGCCGTTGATTTGGATATGATCATTGATGTTGTAACCAAAGCCGAAACCCGTGCTCCAGTCATTGTTTATCCGTAAACTGGACCCACCCTCACCATGGACCGTGGTAGTATCCGTATAGGCGAGCGGCAGGATGAATTCCCAGTTCCCGCCGCGGCCGCCCGGCCGGATCGTCGTGAACTCCTGTGCCCCGGCCACAGGGACATACATCGCAACCCATACTATTGCCGCAAATACCAGTGCCAAACTTATGATCATCGCTCTCTTCATTTTCCACCTCCTGAAATTTAACACCATAACGTATTGTCAAGATTTAGCTTCACGCTTCTTCTGTTATTTCCCGCTTCCCGTCATTGCCGCGGGCGACGTCCCTGTGCCCTGTGACACCGGGTCAGACGACTGCGAAAGCTTGTCCGCTTCCATCACCCATCCGCCTCCCGTTGCCTTGTAGAGGTTCACCAGTGCGCGGAGGAGCAGGTCCTGCGTCTGGGCGTAGGTCAGCTGGCTGTTGAAGAGGCTGCGCTCCGCATCGAGCACTTCGATGTAGCTCGTGTAGCCGTTCTCATACCGGAGCCGGGACAGCCGGGCATAGGTTGCAAGCGCCTCGACCTGTTTCGCCTGAGCGTCGAGCTGCACCCGCGTCCGGTCCTGGTCGATGAGGGCATCTTCGAACTCGCGGAAACCATTCCGGATGGCCTGCTCATACCCGAACAACGCCTCCTGCTGTACTGCCTGGGCGGCCTTCACGGACCCTTTGATCTTGCCGGCCGTGAAGATCGGACCAGCCAGCGTGCCTGCGTAGCTCCAGGCCTTCGCCGGACCGGTGAAGAGGTCAGAGAACTCCGTGCTCGCCGAGCCGAAGAATCCCGTGAGCGAAATGGACGGGAAGTACTGCGCCTTTGCAACGCCGATGCGGGCGTTCGCCGCGATCAGCTGCTGCTCCGCCTGCCGGATATCGGGACGGCGTGCCAGCAGGTCGGACGGAAGGCCGGCCGGCACCGGCGGAAGTGAGATCGCGTCGATCATTTTGCCCCGCGCGATCGGACCGGGGTTCCTGCCCAGGAGAAGGTTGATGAAATTTTCCTGCTGCCGGACGCGCTTTTCCAGGTCCGGGATAGCGGCCAGGGCAACATAGTATTCCGACTTTACCTGGCTCAGCTCCATCTCCGAGATATTGCCGCCCTTGAACCGGAGATCAAAGAGCCTCACTGACTCCTCGCGGCTCTTGACGGTCTCCCGGGCGATCTCCAACTGCTGGTCAAGCGACCGGAGGTCAATATATGCCGTCGCTACCGAAGTAACGAGCGAGAGGATAACACCGCTCCGGAAGTCCTCGGCGGACGCAAGGTCGGCCCGGGCCGCCTCGGTCGCGCGCCGGATCTTGCCCCAGAGGTCGATCTCCCAGCTTGCGCTGAATTCGGCATTGTAGGAGTTGTAGAGCGAGCTGGTTCCCGGTGTCAGAGCGAGGGGCCCCTTCTCTGTCGCTTGCGTCCTGCTAGCGTTGCCTCCATAGCCGATTTGCGGAAAGAGATCAGCACGCGTCGCGCCATACCTGCCGTAGAACTCCTCGACCCTCGCCGTAGCGACACGAAGGTCATAATTCTCTTTAAGTGCGGTCACGATAAGGTCGTTCAATGCGGGATCGTTGAACTGTTCCCACCATACCGTGTTCGCCGTATCCTTTGCCTGCTGCATATCCACGAGCCACGCGGGCGGCGAAGCGGCATCAGGCTTCTGGTAATCAGGCCCGATGGCACATCCTGCCAGCATGAGCAGGGTCAATGAAAAAGTGATCAGTCGGTTCATGATCAATGTCCTTCCTTTCCTGGTCCTGGCGATCCGCCGTGCGGTTCCTTTTTGTGGGACAGCTTCTCAACCACGGTGAAGGCCACGGGGATCAGGAAAACGCCGATGCCTGTCGCGGCGATCATGCCGCCGATCACGTCCAGGCCCATGACGTTCCGCGACAGGGCGCCGGCGCCTGATGCCGTGGCGAGCGGCACGCACCCGAGGATGAAGGCGAAGGAGGTCATCAGGATCGGCCGCAGCCGGAGCTTGGCGCCTTCCAGGGCCGCGTCCTCGGCGCTCTTGCCATTGTCATACTCGATCTTTGCGAACTCGACGATCAGGATGGCGTTCTTGGCTGCCAGGCCGATCAGCATGACGAGGCCGATCTGTGCGTAGATGTTCAGCTCCATCCGGCCGATGAAGATGGCCAAAAAAGCCCCGAACACGGCGATCGGCGTGCCGAGCAGAACGCTGAAGGGCAGCGACCAACTCTCGTACTGGGCCGCCAGGATCAGGAAGACGAAGAGAAGCGACAGCGCAAAGACAACCCACGCAGGCACGCCTTCCTGGGCCTTCTTCTCCTGGTAGGACATGCCGAGGTAGTCATATCCCATCTCCTGCGGCATCGTCGCCTTAAAGACCTCCTCCAGCGCCTTCATGGCCTGGGTCGAACTGTAGCCCGGCTTCGGCGTGACGTTGATCTGGGCCGACCGGTAGAGGTTGTAGCGCATGGTGAACTCCGGGCCCGTCCGCTCGCTCGATGGTCGTGAGCGCAGAGAGCGGCACGGGCTGGCCTTTGGCGTTCCGCACGTAGAACTGTCCGAGCTGTTCGGGACGGACGCGCGCGTCGCCCTCAGCCTGAACATAGACCTGCCACTGCCTGCCGAAGCGGGTGAAGTAATTCACGAACGAACCGCCCATGAAGGATTGGAGCGTGCCGTAGAGCTGCTGCAGGTCCACGCCCTGTTTCAGAGCCTTGTCGCGGTCCACATTGATGAATACCTGCGGAACCGCCGGCAGAAAGGTCGTCGAGGCACGCGCGATCTCCGGCCGTTTTAGAGCCTCGGCCATGAACTTCTGCACGTTCCCGGCCAGGAATGCGATGTCCTTGCCTGCCCTGTCCTGTAAGAGGAAAGTGACGCCGCCCGCTGTGCCGATGCCGGGGATGGCCGGCGGCGAAAAAGCGAAGGCCACACCCTGGGGCAGCTTGCTCAGCTTCGCGTTCAGGCCTGCCAGAAGGTTGGCGTACCGTTCCTCGGAAGCCTTCCGTTCGCCCCAGGGCTTCAGGGTGACAAAGAAGAAACCGCTGTAGGTGTTCACCACGCCGCTCAGCATGCTGTATCCCATAACGCTCGTGCAGTATTCAACGCCGGGTGTATCCATGATGATCTTTTCCATGTCCTTGACCGCCGAGTCTGTCCGCTGAAGCGACGACGCGTTGGGAAGCTGGATGCCTGCATAGAAGTAGCCCTGGTCCTCCTCGGGCAGGAACCCGCCGGGCAGCCCCTTGCCCAGTACGGCGACCAGCAGCGTGACGATGCCGAGGAAGATGAGGCTCATGGCGGACTTCCGGATGAGCGTTCCGCAGAGCCGCACGTACCCGTTCGTGGATTTGCCGAACATGTCATTGAACCAGGCGTAGAACTTCCCGAGGAGGCCGCGGGCCGGTTTTCTCGGCTTCAGGATCAGGGCCGCGAGCGCCGGGCTGAGCGACAGCGCCACGAAGACCGAGATCATCATCGAGATGGCGATGGTGACGGCGAACTGCTGGTAGAGCTTGCCCGTGATGCCCGGGATGAAGATCGTGGGAAGGAAGACCGCCGAGAGCACGAGGCCGATGGCCACCACCGGGCCGGCCACCTCTTCCATGGCCTTGAGCGCCGCCTCTTTCGGCGTTTTGCCCTTTTCGATATGGTGCTCCACCGCCTCCACCACCACGATGGCGTCGTCCACCACGAGACCGATGGCGAGCACCATGCCCATGAGGGCGATGGTGTTGATCGAGAACCCGATGACCGGGAAGAAGGCGAAAGTGCCGATGAGTGAGACCGGCACGGCAAGGGCCGGAATGAGCGTGGCCCGCCAGCCCTGCAGGAAGATGAACACCACGATGATCACGAGGACCATCGCCTCGAAGAGCGTATGGATGATCTCGCTGATGCCCTCGCGCACCGCCTCGGTCGTGTCCAGGGAGACCACATACTCCAGGTCCTGGGGGAAGGACTTGCTGACCTGTGTCATCAGCTTCTTAACGCCATCAACGGCGTTGATGGCGTTCGTTCCGGGAAGCTGGTACAAGGCGAGCACTGCCGACGGTTTTCCGTTCAGCCTTCCGGACATTTCATAGGTTTGGGAGCCAAGCTCGACCCGGCCCACATCCTTGAGCCGCACGAGCGACCCGTCGGGATTGGCCCGCAGGACCACCATACCGAACTCCTCGGGCGTCACGAGCCGCCCCTGGGCCCGGACCGCGTAGGTGAACTCCATGCCGGGCGGGGCAGGCTCGGCGCCAACCTTGCCGGCCGGGTTCACAGTGTTCTGCTTCTGGATGGCGGCCGTGATCTCGGGGATGGTGATGTTCAGGGTCGCCAGCCGGTCGGGCCGCACCCAGACGCGCATGGCATACTGGCCCGCGCCGAAAACCGTGACGCTGGCGATGCCGGGTATACGCGTGAGCTGGTCGTTGATGTTGATGTTGGCGTAGTTGGCCAGGAAGGTGGCGTCATAGGTCCCCTTGGGAGAATAGAGCGAGACGACCATGAGGGGCGATGACGTGGACTTCTTGACGGTAACACCGAAATTGCGAACATCCGAGGGAAGCTGAGAGGCCGCTTGGCCCTGGCGCATCTGGGTCAGGACCTGGTCTATGTTCGGGTCCGTCTTCACGTCGAAGTTGACATACATCTTCATCTGACCGTTGTTCGCGTTCAGCGAGTACATGTAGTTCATGTTATCCACGCCGCTCATCTGCTGCTCGATGGGCGTGGCCACGGACTGCTCCACGGTCTGGGCATCGGCCCCCACATAGGTCGTGTCGATCAGGATCTCGGGCGGAACGATGTCCGGGTACTGGGCGATGGGAAGACCAAGGATCGAGACGATCCCGACGATCACAATGATGATGGAAATGACAATGGCCACGATGGGCCGGTTGATGAAGAATTTAGTCATGGAGATCGCCTCCTATTGTTCGTGGCCCGCCACGGGTTTTCCGCCGGCGGTGGGAGCGGGCTGCGGTGCAGACGGAGCTGACTGCTGGGCTGTCGGCGTCTCTAGAGACACCAGTTTTGGGTTGACCGTCATACCGTCCTTCACCTTCTGGAGCCCCTCGACCACGATGCGTTCGCCTGGCTGGAGTCCCTCGGCAATAACTATCATGTTACCGGTCTTGACGTCTGTCTTGACCGTGCGAACCGCGACCTTGTTGTCAGATCCGACGACAGCTACCTGGAAGTTGCCCTGCAGCTCGTTCACCGCGCGCTGCGGCACCACCACCGCGCCGGGAATCGTCGCCATGACCGCGCGGACCCTTGCGTACTGCCCCGGCCGGAGAAAATTCTCGGGATTCGGGAAAAGGACTGCGACCTTGATCGTACCAGTCGAGGCGTCAACCTGTCTGTCCGCGAAGGCGAACTCGCCCATTTTTGGATAAACGCTCCCGTCCGCGAGGAGAAGCTCGATCTTCCGTTTCGGCTGCCCCGGCGCCGGCCGGCTCGACTGTGCATGCATTAACTCCTGTTCACTGATCGGGACCCACACCTTGATGGGATTGACGTCCGACACGGTAGTGAGTTCCTCGGTCTGGCCCGGCCCGACGAGATTACCAATCTGGGCCTTGGCCATTCCTGCGATGCCGTTGATGGGAGAGGTGACATACGTAAAACCGAGATCGAGCTGCGCCTTGTCCAGGGCTGCTTTCGCAGAGTCGTAGGCGGCATGAGCAGACGACTCGTTCCCGACAGCGTCATCGAGGTCCTTCCTGCTCACCGCGTTCTGCTCGGCCAGCGGCTTGATGCGCGCCAGGTTCGCCTGGGTCTGGTCCCAACGCGCCTTCTTCTGCGCCACGTCGGCCTTGGCCTGGTCCACGGCGGCCTGGAAGGTCCGCGGGTCTATCTGGAACATTGCTTGTCCTTGTTTTACAAGCTGCCCTTCTGTGTACAGCTGTTTTATGAGGTAACCCTGGACCTGGGCGCGGATCACGGCATTCACGGATCCGTCCATGCTGCCCACCCATTCCTTGGCAACCTGTACGTCCTGCTTGGCCACCTCTGCGACATCAACGTCCGGCGGACCGGCGGCCACCTTGGCTTCCTTTTTACAGCCAGATGCCATCATCCCGAACAGGACCAGCACGACGAGAACCGGAACGGCCTGCATTAAAATCCGGTGGAATGATGTTCTACTTTTCTGACGCTGCGATCTGAAGCGCATGAGACACCTCCTGTAAAATAGAAAGCTCTTTTCTCCTCTGCCGGTGGGGTTGCCGGAAAGAGTGTGGCTGATCAATGACCGATGTGTATTGCGATGATGCAAAGGATGGCAAGATATGATGGCCAATTAATAATGATTCGAGTTTAGCATGACCATACATTGCCGTCAACCAGGAAAATAATAAAACGTATTGTTTTTTCAAACGATACCGCGAACTTCCTCTGCGTCAAGTCACCTGCCTCCGTTTACCTCATGCGTAAGTGTTCCGAGGAATGCGACGTCCGTTAAAACTTCGCAGCAATCGAAAAGACCGCGAACCGGCTGTCGCTGTCATCAGGATTGAAGACATACATCCCAAGCGTCATCTTGCCGCGCATGAGCTGCGCGAAACCACCTCGCTGAATATCGCGATCGCTTTGATAGGCCATCGTGCGCTGGCCGACGAGGCCGAAGCGCAGCCATTCCCACGGAGTGAAGCCAAGCTCGATCCACGCGTAGGTAAAGCTGTCTTCCCGGACCTCGAGGTCATACACGTACTCGGCTTCGATGTAGAAGTCTGTGACGCCATAGGCCACGCTCGCCTCGAACCCCGGCGCGATCCCCTCCTTCTGACCGAACACCGCTCCAAGGATCGGCGTCAGCTCATAGGTCAACTTTTCTCCGCCCGAGAACTTCCAGCCGGCGAACAACGACCCGCTGTCGATGGCCTCGTAATTGTAACGCGCCTCGAGATGCAGCGGCCCCTGTTCGGCCGTTGCGACGGCGAGCAGAAAATCGTCCTGGTTGCGGAACGAATAGTACATGCCTGTCGCGGAATATGTCCAGCCCGGCGCATCCGTGGTAGAGGACGGCGCCGTTGTGATCCCGCTCTCCTCCGCGGCGCAGTTCAGCGCCCCTAGCAGCAATGCCCCAGCCGCAATAATACCGATCATCCGCATGCTCACCCGCCGAGCGCCATGATGATGGATACCAGGACGCCTCCAACAGCCGCCATCGCCAGCCCGGTCCGCCAGGCGACTCCACCGGCATAGTGTCCAAGCTGGTAGCCGCCGATGAACAGCATTACCAGCGCGACCGCGTTCGAGGCGCGCATGGCAAGAGCTGTCTCGGAAATGAACATGAACGGCACCACGACCGGAAAGGTCGACAGGACCACAAGCAGGAACACGCCAAGCGCGCCGAGAAAGTCTTCCCGACCGAGGCGCGCCCGGGCGGGCAACTCGGGCAATGCGACGAGCCGCCGGCGCATGTCCTCCAGGCCTTCGACGCCAATCGCTTCGCCCAGGCGGCCGGGCAGGGCCTCGGCGATCCCCGCGTGCGCAGACTGAGGGTCCGACGCGCTGCGGACCATCCGCAGCAGCGTCTGGTTGCGCGCCCGCCCGGTCAGCGTTGCCACAAGGTACATGACAGCGTCGACCAGCCCCCACGCGAGGTTGCAGCCGAGCGCGGTCAACAGCATCGTGCGGACCTCTTCGCGCCCGGCCGTGACGGCATTGAGCGAACCGGTGAACGACAGCGCCATGAGCACGCCGAAAATAATCTCTGAAATGCGGCTGACCGGGTCAAGCACCCGCGCTCGCTTCTCTTTTTCTAGTGATCCCATGCAAGCCCCTTACCGCTCTGGCCGAATTCTATTGACCCTGAGGGACAGTGTAAATAAAGAGGCAACACGCTGCTAACCCATCCCCCTCTTCGCTCCCCCTTGAAGGGGGAGAAGTTTAAATAACCCTCCCCCTTCAAGGGGAGGGTCGGGGTGGGGATGGGTCAATTCATCCTCTCGATCGTCATTATTTCACGGTCATCTTGATGGTCTGCGAATACTCCACCCACAGCATGTCCCCGCGCCGGATTTCATTGAACCGTTTCGCCTCCGGACCTATGCGGTAGGTCTTCATGTGGCTGTCGCGGCCCTTGAAGGTGATTGTGCGCTTTTCGTGGTCGATAGACTCGATCTTGGTCCTCAGCGTCCCCTCGATCGTGCGAATGCCCGAGGGCTTCTCGCCCGGCAAGGGGGCTGTCTGCCCTTCGAGACCGACATTCAACGGATCTCCCGGACCGGGCTTGACCTCCCCCGAGATGTTCTGGAAGGTCTCGATCGTCACCTCGTCCCCGATCTTCAGCCTGTTGAGGTTGTGGATATCTGTCCCTACCTTCACGATCCGCACCTTCCCTGATTCATCCTTCAACGTGACCTTCCGCATCGTATAATCGACGTTCTCCACCTTCTCCTTCGTCGTCTTGGCCTCGGTGATGGTGAAGCTCGGATTCCCTTCGGCGACTGGTGCCGCGTTCGATGCGGTGGTGCACAGCAAAATCAGTGCGATCACACTTCCGACAATTCCCTTGGTTCTCATGGTATCCCTCCTTGGATTATTTCGCTGTCTAACCAAAATCCATTTGACACTGATGGACAATATCAAAATTTTATGAAAAGCTGCTCAACCCATCCCCCTCTCCACTCCCCCTTGAAGGGGGAGAAGTCTAATTACACCATCCCGATTCCGCCGACAACATACACAGGCCTGATGCCACGGCCCTCAGCTCATGGTACTCGGGGCGGCAGCAGGTAGAGCGTGATGGCGAAGGTCAGGTAGACCGCCAGGACCAGCACGCCGACAAACCATGCCGAGCGTCCGCTATTGGCGACGAACGATGCTGTGACCGTGGCGATCAGCATCATGAGCACGGCGCCGGGCCAGAACTGCAAGGTCATCGGCGACGGCCCCAGGGCGTAGCTCGCCAGCACCAGCACCGGAGCCACGAACAGCGCGATCTGCGTCGCACTTCCCAGCGCAATGCCAACGCTCAGGTCAAGGCGGTTCTTGCGGGCCCCCGAGAATGCCGCGGCCATCTCCGCTGCAGCGCCCACGAGCGCCACGACAATGAACCCGACGAACGCCTTGGACATACCCAGCTCGATCGCGGCACCCTGCACGGACTCGACGAAGATCTCGCTGACCAGTGCGACCAGCAAGGTCACGCCGGCAAGCGTGCCCAAAGCCAGGCCCATCGGCCACGGCGCTGCGTCCGCTTCTCCATGGTGCTCCGCTGCGCCGAAGAGCTCGCGGTGCGTCCCGAGCGAGAAGAGCAGCCCGAGGCCGTAGATCGCGATCAGCAGGATCGCCAGGGAAACGCTCAGTTTCTCCATGAAGGCCGCTGTCTGCACGGAGTCCGCGGCGCCCATGGCGGACGGCACGAGCAGCGCTATCGTCGCCAGGAACAACAGTCCCGCCTGGAGTCGCGCTCCAGCGCGATTGAACTCCTGCACGTGGTGCTTGAGCCCGCCCAGCAGGAACGATGCGCCCAGCATGAACAGCGTATTGGTGACGATCGCCCCGGCAATGGACGCCTTCACCAGCATGTACTCCCCTGCCCGCAGCGCGGCCAGGGCGATCACCAGCTCGGTCAGGTTCCCCAGCGTGGCGTTAAGCAGACCACCGACCGCGTCGCCGGTCTTGGCGGCAACCGACTCCGTGGCATGACTGAGCAGCGCAGCGAGCGGCACGATGGCAAGGACGGACAGCACAAAGAGCAGTGTCGGCGAATCAGGCAGAAGATGCTCAGCTACGAACACCACCGGCACGAACACCAGCAGCCACAGCAGCGGATTGCGGCGTATCTCGATCAGGAGCAGATGCATGACAGTATCCTCCGTTTCTCACAGCTTCTCCGTTGGCCGAGCTAACTCCTGTTGGCACAAGTCAATCATACTTATTCGAACAGTCTCATTTACTATTAGACTTTAGTTTTTAACTTAGTAAGTATGATGCTGGCAAAAAATTATCAACATCAGAACAAATGTCACCGTTATTATCAACAGTCCTTTTGGTTGATCAGCAAACATCTGGCCGGCAATCATCAACGTTATACTCGCTGCGTTTCCCCGGTTAGTCCCTCTCACTACCGATAAAGCGATAGATCGCCGCGCCAATGAGAGCGCCAACAATCGGGGCCACCCAAAAAAGCCAAAGCTCCGAAATCGCCCAATCGCCGACATAGACGGCGACACCCGTGCTGCGGGCCGGATTTACGGAAGTCTGAGTGACCGGGATGCTGACCAAGTGTATAAGGGTAAGACCCAAACCGATTGCAATGGGCGCGAACCCCTGGGGCGCGCGTTTGTCGGTTGCTCCGAGTATGATGAGCAGGAACATCATGGTCATAACTACTTCAGTGATCAGACCGGCCGTCAGGGAATACCCGCCGATCGAATGCTCCCCATAGCCATTTGCAGCAAAACCCTTGGATATGTCGAAACCGGCCCTGCCGCTCGCGATGAGATACAAGAACCCCGCCCGCAACAATCGCGCCCAGGACCTGCGAAATGATATATGGCAGGAGTCGGTTCGCGGGAAAACGACCGCTGGCCCACAGCCCGACAGAAACTGCCGGATTGAGGTGACATCCGGAGATATGTCCAATGGCAAAAGCCATCGTCAGTACGGTCAGACCGAAAGCCAGTGCAACGCCGAGAATACCGATGCCCGCCGTGCCGGGAAAGTGCTGAGGAAAGCACCGCGCTGCCGCACCCTCCAAGAACCAGCCAGAATGTTCCGATAAACTCTGCGCCATACTTGTTCATATTTCCCTCCTTTTATTTTGATTACGCTGACCAAGTTTATTATCAAGCGGCATTATTGCCCCTGTTTCCCGACAGGCGGGGACTCTGCCGACGGCGCTGCAAGTACTCTGATTGCCTTCGCGTACTGGTCCTTGAGCGCTGCCAGATAGGCCGCATCCATGGGCCCCTTGCCGGTCGTGATCTCGAGGAAGCGCTTCGGGATCGTCACATCCTCCGGCCGGTAGCCCGTGGCAACGCGCGTTCTCCAGCGAAATTGCTGGATGTTCTTTGATACAGCACCGAGATTGTCGGCGAGCGTGCCGTAGCCCACGGACTTGAGACATTCCGCCAGCAACGCATCAGTATATACTCCTCGAGCAAAGAGACATGCGACCATAGACGTGAGCAGGACCCTCCCCTGTTCGTCCTTCACCAGGAAGTCCACTGCCTTTGCAGCATCCTTGCCCTTCTCCTTCTGGTCAAAGGAGTAGCCGCCGGTGTCCAGGTGCGAGTGCCGGAAGCCAAGCGCCTGGGAGGTAAAGAAGACCTCACCGGTTGCGTATCCACCCATCTCCTGACCGAGCACGCATGCAAAGTCCTTCCCGCCGTAATGTTCCGCGGCCTTGAGCGTGCCTTGTGCAAGAAGACGATAGAAATCGTTGGTACCCTCACCGAGGTGCTGAATCGCCTGCTTGTATGCTTCGCTGTCGCCGAAGGAAAGTCTGGTGATCGTCTCCTTTTCCGAGATGATCCCCTTTTCCGTCGCCTCAGTTGCCCAGGACAGGGCAACGCCTGCGGACATGATGTCGAGTCCCATCTTTTCCGCAACATCGATGATCGCAAGCACCGAGAAACAGTTCTCAACCGAGAGCATGGACCCCACGGCGAAGATCGGTTCATGGTCGTAAGAGACCTGTCGATAAATATAGCGGTGTTCCTCCTTCCGGTACTGCTCACGCACGAACCCGATATGAATGCAACCCACCGGGCAGCCCGCACAGGCCGCGTTCCGGAGCAGCGCAAGTTCAGCGAATTTTTCTCCCGTGATCTCCTTGATGTTGGGATCGGTCGTCCGCTGAAGGTTGCGGATGGGCAGCATCTTCACCTCGTTCAGCATCGCCATGTTGATGGGAGTACCGATGTCATGATACTTCCTCATCATGTCCGTGTCGGTGAGTTTCGTGTAGACATCCTGGAACAGTTTTGGATAGTCCTTGGAATCCATGAGCGGGAACGCCCCGTCGCCGTTGATCACGATGCCCTTGAGGTTCTTGTTTCCCATAACCGCCCCGCCGCCGAGCCGTCCGAAATGCCGGTAGGTATCGACATTGATGCAGGCCATGGCGGAGCCGTTCTCGCCCGCTTGTCCGATGCGCAGGATGCTCCGGTGGCCCGCCCCTTTGAACATGCTGCGCAGCATCTTGCCGGTGGCATAGAGGTCCCTGCCCCAGAGATAGTGGACGTCCTTCATCTCCAGATGACGCGAGCCGATCGAGACAACGGAAGGTCTCGCTGCCCTGCCCCTGATGACCAGCGCGTCCAGGTCTGCAAAACGGAGCGCAAGCGCCGAACGGCCGCCGCCATGGCTTTCCGCATACTGGTCATGGTAGGGCGACTTGAAGGCGCAGACCGTCTTGCTCATGAGCGGAAAATAGCCGGTCAGGGGGCCGATGGTCAAGATGAGCGGCTGATCGGGGTCATTCCACGGCCTGTCGGCATGTCCGTACTTGGTGAAAAGGAGCGCCGCAAGACCGCTGCCGCCTGCCACGGCGTCTCTTCCATCGAGTGATACCACATTGCCACGGCCGGTCCCGAGGTCAACCACAAGTGCCCTGAAGTTGTCCCTTATCATGACGCACCTCCCTGCTTTGAAACACATACAGTCAAAACTTCTTTACCACGGAGAACACTGAGAGGTTCTTTTTCAACAGCTTAACTTCATAGCCACAAAAGGCATATAATTCACAAAAGGAGATTAAATACTTTGTGTCTTTTGTGACTTATGTGGCCATTGTCATGCCCTTCTTTGCCCCAACCTCGCTCATCTCCAGACAATCATGGGGACAGAAAGGAACGCATCGACCGCAGTGGATGCAGACAAAGGGTTGCCCTGTGTCGGTCAAGAAAGATAGCATCCACGGGGCAGGCTTTGGCGCACTCCCCGCAGCGGATGCAGAGGTTCTTGCGCACGAGCACTCCCCCGCCCTTTCTCTGCGAGTACGCGCCCGTCGGGCAGGCCGCAGCGCAGGGGGCCGGGTCGCAGGCGAGACACGTCCGCGCCTCGAACCCGCTGGACAATCCGCCCGACGAGCGGATACGGATTCCGGCGGTGTCCCATGAGAGTCGCTTGTGCACCAGGCGCGAACAGGCCAGTGAGCACGAGTGGCAGCCGATACAGCGCTCCATACGGGGGGTCGTCAGTATCTTCATGGCGGTGTCTCCTTTCTTCTCTCACGTTATGCTTGACATCCAGTAAACACGATCACGGCCGCGCCCAGGCGCTGCCGAATTGAACGTAGATGATCGGGCTGTCCGGACCAAATGCAACATCAAGACCCATATGCAGTCCATACTTTCGCGCCAGTTCATACCGGAACCCCACACCGCCGGCGGTCACGGTGAGTTTGTTGTCGACGCGTTCAAAGTCGTTCCAGGCAGCGCCGACGCCGCGCGAATCCGACGAGACTGAAGCGCTTCCAGAATTGCCACCTCAACTCCGCCTCGAACTGTGCAACGTCCTCGCCCTGGTAGCGCATGGCCTGCACGCCCCGCAGAGCCACGAATGGCCGCATATAGAACGGCACTTCGCCAAAGCTCAGGGTAGCGCTGGCCCGGCCCCCGAGCGACACGTTGGGATCCAAAGCAACGAATTGCATGGCCGCCAGGTTGATTCGCTGGAAATCGTCGTCGCTGCCAAGGACCTGGCTGAATAATCCCGCAGAGAGGTCGAGATAAGTGCCGCTTAACGGCGTGAAAATATTGTCTCTCGAATCAAAGGTGACCGACAGCAACGCAGCCGCCTACGCGTGACTCTTCCTGGAAATGCGGCAGACCGGGGTCCCCGGCCGGCGCTTCAAAGGACACCTTGGTAACGGCATACGCATAGCCTGCTCCGGCTAGAAACCCGTGAGTCGCCCAGCCGATACTTCGCCTGCAAGAGGCCTCCCGCGGGTTCGAGATTATATCTGAGCGGATGGTCCCGGACCACCGCCTCGCTGCCAATGCCGTAGAAGTCGAGGTTCACCGAGGCGTAGATCGCTCCCGCCAGTGTCTGTACCCGGTCGTCCAGCCAGTAGCGGGAGTCTCCGGCAAATACGCCCCAGGTGCCGTTCTCCGTTCCCAGACCGCCCACGGCCGTGATATTCGGCCGTCCAAACCCGGGCTGTGCATTTTCCTTGGTTTTATCCACAAAGATCAGCCCGCCTGCGGCACCGTATCCCACTGCCGGCTCGGTGATGGGAACCACGAGCGGAACGAATCCATAGGTCTCGTCAAGAAACCCGCTGACATCGAGCCAGCCGTCCTCCGAAGAAGTGAACTTCGAGGGACGTTTCGGTGACTGCAGCAGATGGCGAGCTGCCGGCTGTCGGTAACGGCTTCAGAGGCCGACGTTGCTGAGACCCAGAAGACGGCCAGCAGCACGATCACCCACACATACTTCATCCTCCTACCGTCGAAAGGCCGCCTTGCCGGCGTATTTCGCAGTTGCACCCAGCTCTTCTTCGATGCGGAGCAACTGATTATATTTGGCGATGCGGTCGGTCCGGCTTGCCGACCCCGTCTTGATCTGGCCCGCCCCTGTTGCCACGACGAGGTCGGCGATGAAGGTATCCTCGGTTTCACCTGACCGGTGGGAGACCATGGCGGTATATCCTGCGCGCATCGCCATCCGCATAGCCTGGAGCGTTTCTGTAAGCGAGCCGATCTGATTGACCTTGACCAGGATCGAGTTCGCAATCCCCTCTTTGATGCCGCGGCCGAGCCGTTCGGTATTGGTGACGAAGAGGTCGTCCCCAACGAGCTGAATTTTATCTCCCAAAGCGTCGGTGAGTAATTTCCAGCCTTTCCAGTCATCCTCGGCCATCCCGTCCTCGATCGAGATGATCGGGTATTGTCGGACCCAGTCCGACCAGAAACTGACCATCCCTGCGGAATCGTGAACACTGCCGTCCGATTTCTTGAATATGTATTTTTTCTTCTGGCTGTCATAGAACTCGCTTGCGGCGGGATCAAGGGCAAGGCCGATGTCTTTTCCGGCCTTGTACCCCGCCTGTTGGATCGCCTCGAGGATCACCTCGATCGCCTCCCCGTTGGACTTCAGGTTCGGCGCAAATCCTCCTTCGTCTCCGACAGCCGTTGAGTATCCCTTTTTCTTGAGCACACCCTTGAGGGTGTGGAAGACTTCGGCTCCCATCCTGAGGGCTTCGGTAAAGCTGGAAGCTCCATACGGAGCGACCATGAATTCCTGAAAGTCCACGGAGTTGTCCGAATGCGCGCCGCCGTTCAGGATGTTCATCATCGGGACAGGAAGTATTGATGCGGACACCCCGCCGAGATACCGGTACAGCGGCGTCTTCTGTGACTGGGCGGCCGCGCGCGCCGCGGCCATCGAAACGGCAAGGATCGCGTTTGCCCCGAGGCGCCCCTTGTTCTTCGTGCCGTCGGTCTTGATCATCTTCAGATCGATCTCCTCCTGGCACGCTGCATCCATGCCCGCGACGGCCCTGGCGATCTCTTTGTTGACGTGTTGGGCGGCTTTTCGCGTGCCTTTTCCCAGATATCGTTTTTTCTCTCCGTCACGAAGTTCAACCGCCTCGTGAACGCCTGTGGATGCTCCCGACGGCACCGCCGCCCTTCCCATGCTCCCGTCATCGAGAATGACATCCGCCTCAACGGTCGGATTGCCCCGCGAATCGAGAATTTCTCTTCCGATAACTTTCACGATCTTCGCCATATGTCCCCCTTGTATTGTTGCAGGTAAAGTTAAAATTTAACCACAGAGTACATAGAGAACGTCTCGAATGGATGACGTAAACCTCTATGGCCTCCCTCCCCTCTGCGTCCTTATATTATCAGCCCCAAATGCTGTTTCTTTCCTTTAATCCACTTCCAGAGGAATGATGTATTAACCACGGAGTCATGGAGGCATAGAGAAAACCTTTCATTCTTAGTTTCTCTCCGTGGCTCAGTGTCTCCGTGGCAGATTTTAATTTTTCCCGGTCGGTCATGATATTTTTTCGCCCTTACTTCTTCAACTGGTCTGCGACAGCCTGGGCCGACTTTTTCACCGCTTCGGGATCGCCGAGGTAGTATCTCCGGATCGGCCTCATATCGTCCTCAAACTCGTAGACCAGGGGTGTCCCAGTAGGGATATTCAGGTCCGCGATGGACTCGTCAGAGATCCGTTCGACAAATTTGATCAGGCCCCGCAGGGTATTTCCGTGGGCCACGATAATCACCCGCTTCCCTGATCGCATGGCCGGCCCGATATTCTCCTGAGCGTAAGGCATAAAGCGCGCGAGGGTGTCTTTGAGACATTCCGTGGCCGGAAGGTCCTCGGGATGGAAACCGGAATACTTGGGATCATTGCGGGGGTGGCGCGGATCGTCCAGTTTCAGGGCAGGAGGCGGCACATCATAGCTGCGGCGCCAGAGTTTCACTTGCTCCGCGCCGAGTTCCGCAGCGGCCTCGCTCTTATTGAGTCCCTGAAGCGCGCCGTAATGCCGCTCGTTGAGACGCCAGTTGTTACAACCGGGATCCACATAAGGTCCATCTCCTCCAGCACGATCCAGAGCGTCTTGATCGCACGCTTCAGGACCGACGTGTAGGCAATATCGAAGGTAAATCCTTCTTCGCGGAGAAGGCGTCCTGCCTCCCGGGCCTCCTCAACACCTTTCTCCGAAAGCGGCACATCGGTCCAGCCGGTGAACCGGTTCTCCCTGTTCCAGGTGCTTTCGCCGTGACGGAGCAATATAAGTTTTTTCATGGCGCTGTCCCTCTTCCTTGAGTAAGGTCTCGGCACTACAGCATCAGAAACCGATCTGTCGTGCGGCATTCAGCAGTATGTCCGCGCTCTTTTCGAGCGCAATCTGTTCATCAGACGAAAGGACCGGCTGGAGCGTCGTGGAGATGCCTTCTCTGCCGATGATCCTCGGCAGGGAGCATGTCGTTTCCGGGAGAAACTTTAGTCCCGCGGTCGACGCGGAGACGGTAAGCACAACCTGCTCATCGTCCCTGACCGCGCTCACGATCCGGGCCAGACCCGCGCCAATCCCGTAGTAGGTCGCCGCTTTCCCCCTGATGATCCGGTAGCCGGCGTTCCGCACATCGCTATCGATGCGGCCTCTCACGTCATCGGTCAACGGCCGGCCCACCTGTTCCGCAAATTGCATGAGGGGTATGCCTCCCATCATTGCGCTTGACCAGACCAGCACTTCGGAGTCTCCGTGCTCTCCCAGCACATAGGCATGAATCGAGTGAGGCGCGACACCCAGATGCTCACCCAGAAGCGCGCGGAACCGGGCCGTATCGAGGATCGTACCGGACCCAATGACGCGGCGGGAAGGGACGCCGGAAAGTTTGGCCACCACCCGTGTGATCACATCGACCGGATTGGAAGCGATCAGGAGCACCGCATCAGGCGCATTGCGAACGACCTGCGGGGTGACGACCTCGAAGATCTTCAGGTTTCGTTCAAGAACCTGCAGGCGTGTTTCATCCGGCCGCTGACCCACGCCGCAGGCGAGCACGACGAGACCGGCGCCCGCGAGGTCCCCGTAGTTTCCCGCGGTGACCTTTATCGGCCTGACAAAAGGCGTGGCATGGAGGATGTCCTCAGCCTGTGCCTGGGCCAGCAATGCGTTCAGATCGACCAGGACGATCTCGCTCACCGCGCTCATAAGCGCCATGGCATATGCCGCTGTACTGCCGACGAACCCGCAACCGACAATCCCTACCTTCATGCGTTCACCCGCTTTCCACGAATTTCATCAGCCCTGCGGCAGTTCGATGATCTCCATCCGATGGTTCGTCTCCGGGTGCTTTAAGGAAGGCCCTTCGGTCAGAATGGCGAGCTTTCCTGCCAGCTCATGATCGCGCACCCACTGCCTGATGTAGTCCGTCCAGCGTTCAGGGTGCTCCAGCTCGTAGACCGGATATACACCCGCTGAGAACTGGAGATTTTGACAAGTCGCCTCCTGAGAGCTTACCGCGATGGTCCAGGCGGGGAAACGGAACCGTGCTATGCTCCGCGCCGCGCCTCCGCCGTGCGTCGGAACAAACACGGCCGCCGGTGTTACGTAGTCCAGGCACTCCTCCACGCCGATCGCGATGAGATGCTCCGTCCGGATCTTTCCAGTGAGATCAACGCCCTTATACAGGTCCTGCACCTCGATGGAGGGCCGATGCGGCTCTACTGAAGCGGCTATTTTCGCAAGCATTGCCACCGCGTCCACGGGATATTTTCCCATGGCAGATTCCCCTGAGAGCATGATGCAGTCAGTCCCGTCAATGATCGCGTTTGACACGTCCGTGGCCTCGGCCCGCGTGGGACGGCGGTTGTCCGTCATGGACTCGAGCATCTGGGTTGCGGTGATGACGGGTTTTGCGCGCCTGTTCGCAAGGCGCATCAGCCGCTTCTGCACCACGGCGATCTCTTCGATCGGGACCTCGACACCGAGGTCGCCGCGGGCGATCATGATCCCGTCGGCTGCATCGAGGATCGAATCAATGTTCGTAAGCGCCCCGGAACGTTCGATCTTTGCAATAACAAAGGGGCGATAGCCCGAGGTCCGCCGCGGCCTTGCGAACGGCCTCGATGTCAGCCGCGCTTTCAACGAATGACTGGCTCACGGCATCAACGCCGTTCTCCAGAACGAACTTGAGGCATTCATGGTCACGCGGGGTGAATGCGCTGATCCCGAGGTCGATGCCCGGCAGGTTGAGGCCTTTCCGCGAGCGGAGCTCTCCGCCGACCCGTACCGTGCACAGCACGTCCTTGCCTTTGACACCGGTCACTTCAAGCTGGATATAGCCGTCATTCAGGAAAAGCGTATTCCCCTTCTTCACGGACTGAGGAAGGCGGTCAAAGGACACGGAGACACGGTTCGCATCGCCGACGATGTCTTCCGTGGTCAGCGTGAAGGGATCGCCCGGCCTGAGTTCGACAGGCTCCGGATCGATCTTGCCGATCCGCATCTTCGGCCCCGAGAGGTCGGCCATGATCGCGATGCGGCGCCCGGTGGATGCTGCTGTGGCCCGGAGGTTCTCGATCACCTTCTTGTGGGCCGCGAAGTCTCCGTGGGATAAGTTCAGCCGGGCCACGTTCATGCCCGCTTCGATCATCTGCTTCATCACTGCCGGTGATTCCGAAGCAGGACCGATGGTGCAGACGATCTTGGTCTTGTGATCAGGGAGCTTCATGATTTCCTCCATCCGTCGGATCCGTCCTATCAGTCCGATCTGTCCTATCTTTATTTATTTCCTGTCCGCGTCTGCGCCAAGCTGTCCGGCAGTCAAATCGATCGTTACATGAACGGAGTCCCTCGACCGGGTGCTGATCACAGGGAGGCCGCTGCGGGTGAACAGCCTCAGCATACCCTCATTCGTAGGGAGCACCTCCGCTTCGAACTGTGTGATCCCCGCGGCACGAGCGATCGTGACCAGGTGTTTGAAGATGCGCGAGCCGATCCCGAGACCCTGGTGCGCGTCATCGATGAGGAACGCGATTTCCGCGTTCAGCGCTGCACCTGATTCCCCGGTCAGGATGTACCGCCCGCCTCCCACGATCCTGTCCTGCTCTTCTTCTTTCATTTCCGTGACCAGGGCGACAACGTTCTTAAAGTCGACCTCGGTCAATTGCTTCAAATCATCAGCACTCAGTTCCCTCTTTGCCGAGAACGTCCTGCGATACAGGGACTCAGGGCTCACTTCGCGGAGCGCGTCGGCCATGCCCCCCTTGTCATCAGGACGGATGGCGCGGATCGTCACCTGCCGCCCGTCCCGGAGGCGTTCTGTAACAAGGTAGTTCTCGATGTTGTTTCTTTGCATAATCTATGATCCCGTCTCATTTAATCAGATGTTCTATATCTATACACACCCGAAACAAAAGACCCAAATCCATAAGTCATCCCGCGCAAAGACGCAGAGGACGCAAAGGGAAGCTTTAGTCATGGTTAATAACAAGTCGTCATAACCCTCTTATCTTGCTGGGCAGCTAGCGGGTATCCAGAACCAGGGCATTGCCTTAAAAGACTGGATTCCCGTTTTCACGGGAATGACGGACAAGTGCTATTACAGACTTTTTACGACCGGACCTTCGCCTTCTCGATCGTGCTGATGGTCTGTTGCGCGATCTCGCGCTCCTCATTCGTGCGGACAACGAGGACCTTCACCGACTCACCATCTTTCTGTATTTCAGATATGCTTCCTGTGGCCGCATTGTTCTTCCCGGGATCCACGACAATACCGATATGCTTCAGTCCCTCGCATGCCTGCTGTCTGATGGCTGAAGCGTTCTCCCCTATGCCGCCGGTGAACACGAGAGCGTCCAGCCTGCCGAGCACGGCGTGGTAGGCCCCGATATACTTCTTGATGCGGTAACAGAACGTCTCGATCGCGAGCGCGGCCCGTTCATTTCCCTTTGCAGCCTGGCCAAGGATCTCCCGCATGTCGCTCACGCCGCAGATCCCCTTGAGCCCGCTCTCGCGGTTCATGAGGTTTTCCACGTCCTCCGGTTTCATGCCCGTTTGCCGCATCAGGAAAAAGGGTATCGACGGATCAATGTCTCCGCACCGGGTCCCCATGACCAGCCCTTCAAGTGGGGTCATCCCCATTGAGGTGTCGATGCTCCTGCCTCCCTGTATGGCCGCGGCGCTTGCGCCGTTGCCAAGATGAAGAATGATGAGGTTCACCTCGGAGAACAGCTTTCCAAGATGCCTTGCCGCTTCTTTAGCAACGTATCCATGTGATGAACCGTGAAAACCGTACTTCCGCACATGGTGTTTCTCATAGAGCTCGTGCGGCACGGCATAGCGATACGCAGCGGGCGGCATCGTATGGTGAAATGCCGTGTCGAAGACCGCCACCTGCGGGACACCGACAAACCGCTTCTGCGCAGCTTCTATGCCGAGGAGATTGGCGGGGTTATGCAGCGGTGCCAGCGGGATAAGCCCGCGGATGGCGTCAATGACATCGGCATTGATCAGCACCGGTTCCTTGAACGTCTCGCCCCCGTGCACCACGCGATGGCCAATGCCGATGAGCTCCGCATCATCCTTGATGATCCGGTCGTGCTGATTCACGCTCGCCATGAGGACGAACTGCCTCCCGGTGGTTTGCCAGGGGTTTTGTGTGGACCTGTTCGTCGAAGGTTCCGTCGGCCTTCAGCCTTCGCTGCCGGAGGCGGCCGTCCGCGCTTCCGATCTTCTCTATCAGTCCGGTCGCGAGCATCGATAAGTCTCCGGCATCGAAGACTTCATACTTGATGGAAGAACTGCCGCTGTTAATGACGCCTACTTTCATGGCAGTATACCTTGTTTCGATCTGTCTGATCTGTCTGATCCGTCCGATCCTCTGTGGTTGTATCGGCTCTCCCCCTGCGCCTGGATCGCCGTGATCGCGATGGTGTTGACGATGTCCGCAACCAGGGCGCCCCGGCTCAGGTCATTCACGGGTTTCTTGAGCCCCTGGAGCACGGGACCGATGGCGACCGCGTTCGCAGCACGCTGCACCGCCTTGTAAGCGTTGTTGCCTGCGCTCAGGTCCGGGAAAATGAAGACCGTGGCGTGTCCGGCCACCTCGCTGTCCGGCATCTTCACCTTTGCCACCGTGGCATCGACAGCAGCGTCGTACTGGATCGGTCCTTCGACCTTCAGGTCCTTCGCTCGTTCGCGCACGATCCGCGTCGCTTCCCTCACCCGGTCGACATCCGGGCCGGTCCCTGATTTCCCGGTGGAATACGAGAGCATGGCGACCCGGGGCTCGATTCCGAAGGCAGCCGCTGTAGCAGCGGAACTGATCGCGATATCGGCAAGCTGCTCTGCAGTGGGTTCGGGAACGATCGCGCAGTCGCCATAGACCATCACCCGGTCGACTGAGACACATGAAGAAAACACTCGATACGATCGAGATCCCCGGTTTCGTCTTCACGAATTCCAGCGCCGGCCTGATGGTGTGCGCCGTGGTATGGATCGACCCGGAGACCATGCCGTCGGCAAGGCCCCGGTGCACCATCATGGTGCCAAAGTAGCTGACGTCCATCATCGTATCGCGCGCCATTTCCCGCGAAATGCCCTTGTGCTTTCGCAGCTCATAATAGACCTCGGCAAGGTCCGGCAGCAGCTCCGAGGTGCGGGGATCAATGATCTGGGCGCGGTCAAGTGAAAGTCCGAGGCTCGACGCCTTCTGCCTCACCTCATCCGTATCGCCAAGCAGGGTGATGTCGCAGACATCCCGGAGCAGGATGATCTCCGCGGCCCTGAGGATCCGCTCTTCCGCACCTTCGGGCAGTACTATGTGCTTGCGCTGCTGCTTCGCCCTCCTGACAAGCTCGTACTGGAACATGAGCGGCGTGACCCGTCCGGAGGGCGCTATAGCTGCCCGCTCCAGCAGCCCCGGCAGATCCACGCTCGCTTCGATGATGCCGAGGGCCGCCGCGATCTTTCGTTTGTTCTCGGCCATCAGCGTCGGCCGGACGTTGCTCACGTTCATGGCCGTCGTGAAGGTGTCTGTTGCCACGCCAAGCACCGGCATTGGTGAGGAACTCAGTCCTTCGAGCATCCTCTGTATCTGTCGGCGCAGGTTTAAGGTTTCCCGTCAATACCATGCCGGCAACACGGGGATAGCTGCTCGAGCGGTCTGCAGCGAGGGTGCCGAGAATGATATCGGACCGGTCACCGGGCGTGATCACGAGACTCCCCTCTTCAAGATGATCGAGAAAGTTCGGCAGTTCCATGGCGGCGATCTTAACGTTCCTGACTTCGCCGTCCAGCCACGCATCATCTCCGCTGATCAGCTCGGCCCCGAGGCCGCGGCTGATATCGCGGACGGTGGGTCGATCCAGGAGGGGGTCTTCGGAAAGCACATACACCGGCGTGTTACTCGAAAGTCCCTGCTTCATCTTTGCAAGCAATGCCTTCACGCCGGCCAGGCTCGACCCGATTGATGATGATGGCGAGAACGTCGCATTTTCTGATCTCCAGCGATTCGAGCAGCGTCCGCGCGGCACGACCGAGTGCATCAGGATCCTTGCCTCGTGCATTGATGATGGGCACAAGGGTTGAACCAAGGTTACGCGCAATCTCAACGTTAAAGTCGAATTCGAGTGCCGTCGACACACCCGAATAATCAGTGCCCACGCACAGGACAATGTCGCACCTGCTCTCAAGGGCCTTATATCGTTCAAGGATGCGGGTGTACAGTTCATCGTACTTGCCTGCAGCGAGGAGAGACAGTGCCATTTCCATCGTGACACCGTACTGGTCTTCCGCAGGGAACTGAAGATGGTACCGATCCGTCATGAGCGTGATAAGCTTGTCGGGACCTCCGCCTACGTTAATGACGGGCCTGAACACGCCTACATTCTTGAGACGGCCGGAGAGCTGTTCCATAAAACCGAGCGCAACGATCGTCTTGCCGCTCTCGGGGTTCAAGGCTCGTGATGTAGAGACTCTTTAGCATTGATTATCTTTCATCCGACTGATCAGTCCGATCCGTCGGATCAGTCTTATCGCATGTCCTTCGGGCGTCCCTTTTTTCAAAAGACCACCACGAACCTGAGATCACTTGCCCGGTCTTGCCAATTCGTCTGCAAGGCTCTGGTCGATCAACATGATCTCGATCCGGCGATTCTTCTGGCGCCCCTCCGGTGTGTCGTTCGGGGCCACGGGATTGTATTCGCCTCTCCCTGCCGCGATCATCCGCTCGGGTGGCACGCCGACGTCCTGCAGGAAGCGAACGACCGTGGTCGCCCGTGCGACCGACAGCTCCCAGTTCGACGGGAATGGGCTCTTTAGCACCGGCACGTTGTCCGTATGGCCAACGACCCGGATGATCTTGTTCTCGTAGCCTTTCAATGCCCCGCCGACCGTTTTCAGAACGTCCTTGCCGCCTTCCTTCAGCGTGGCACTGCCGGAATCGAAGAATATCTGTTCCGCCAGGTCCACCGACAGCATGTTCCTGTACTGCCTCACCTGGAGTTGGCCCTTCTCCACTTCCTTGGAGAGGCCCTGCACAAGCGCATCGTACTGTTTCTGCGTCTCCTGGCTGTTTGTGATCAACGACGCATTCTGCTTTTCAAGCGCGCTCACCCTGTCCTGCAGAGTGGAAATCTCCTGGTTCTTGTTCATTTCCATTTTTTCGTACGTACCGGTGCTGACGCAACCGCTTATCATGGATCCCAGTGCTGCGATAATAAAAAGCATTCCTATTTGTCTGTTCATATGTTTGCCTCCTTCCTGGTTTTACCGCCGACCAGCAGGAAATGGACCAGCAGTTCTTTCAGCAGTTATATTTTCCAAATGTTCAGCCCCCATGAAGCACACTGTTCCCTGAGAACTTTACCGCATGTCCCTCGACTGTCCGGTCGACGAGAGCACGTTGCTCCAGAGCGCTCCCTCGGGATCGATCTTCTTGCGCTGCGACACGGCGAGGGAGATGGGCACATGGGTGAGCTGGTGGTTCCAGAAACTGATGACCATGTTCGTCCTGCCGCTCATGCCCGCGTGCACGGCGCTCTGCCCCATGAGCAGGCAGAAGGCGGAGTCATGGGGGTTCGACGGAACGCTCCTGATCATGTAGCTCGGGTCGATGTACTTGAGGCTTATCTCCATGCCGATGCGCTTGAAGTGGTCTTTGATGGCGTCCCGCAGGAAGATTCCGATATCGCCAAATTTGATATTGCCCGATGCGTCGCGCTCTGCCGTTTTCGCCATGAGGTCCTGACCCGCGCCTTCCGCGACAACGATCACGGCGTGGCCTCGACCTTCCAGCCGCTGCTGCAGTTCGGCGAGGAACCGCTCCAGGGTGAACGGGACCTCGGGAACAAGACAAAAGTTCACCTGGCTGTCAGCCAGGACCGAATAGGCTGCGATGAACCCCGAATCGCGGCCCATGAGCTTCACCAATCCGATACCGTTCCGCGCTGCCTCTGCCTCGATATTGGCCGCATAGGTCGCGCGCCGCGCCTCGGTGACCGCGGTCTCGAAGCCGAAGGTCTTCTGCACAAAGGACACATCGTTGTCGATGGTCTTCGGGATGCCGATGACACTGAGTGCCAGTCTCCGTCGCCCCGCTTCCTCGGCGATCTTCTGCGCCCCGCGGAGCGTCCCGTCTCCGCCGATGGCAAAGAGGATGCCGACCTTCAGGTCCGCAAGCGTCTTGACCATCTCCGCAGGGTCCTGAGGACCGCGGGAGGAGCCCAGTACCGTGCCGCCGATCTCATGGATCCGGTTGACTGCCTCGGGCGTCAGTTCGAGCGGTTTGTGTCCGATCCTCTGCACAAGGCCTTCATAGCCGTAGCGGAACCCGTAGACCTTCTTCACTCCGTAATGATGGTAGAGGCTGAGGACGATCGACCGTATCACGTCGTTAAGGCCGGGACAGAGCCCGCCGCAGGTCACGATCCCGCAGGCGATCTTCGACGGATCGAAGAATATTTTTTCTCTTGGCCCCGCAGCCTCCATGGACGGAGGATCGGCATTCTTCCCGATCCATGCCTTCATGTCCTTAAGCTGGGCGTAATAGAGCACGCGCTCATCATCGCGGGTGAAGCGGACGTGGGACATCGGTGACGGGATGCGGCACTCACCAAGCCGAGCTATCGTGAAATCAAGATCATTGTCTGGCATAGAAGATCTCCTCTTCGTTTATTTCATCATCGTCGTTCCGGTCGGCCCTCAGCTCGGTCACTGCCTGTTTGACCCGCTCCGCCAGGGCCGTTTCGGCAAGTGTCAGATAGGAGCGCGGGTCATAGGCCTTCTTGTTGCCGACCTCTCCGTCCACCTTGAGGACACCGTCATAGTTTTTGAAGAAATGGTCGGCGATGGCGCGGGTAAAGGCATACTGGGTGTCGGTATCGATGTTCATCTTCACCACACCGTAATCCACGGCTTCGTGTATATCACGGAGCTCCGAACCCGAGCCGCCATGAAAGACGAGGTAAAATCGAGCCGCTTCGCCGTACTTGCTGACAACGGCATCCTGGCAGTCCTTCAGGATGGAAGGCCTGAGCTTCACATGGCCGGGCTTGTACACTCCGTGTACGTTGCCGAAGGTCGCTGCAAGCAGGTAGCGGGCGCCTGGCACCGCGTTCAGTCTCCGTGCGACCTCCAGGGTGTCCTCGGGTGTGGTGTAGAGTTTCGCTGCGCCGCTCGCCTTGACGCCGTCTTCCTCACCTCCCACGACCCCGGCCTCGATCTCAAGGATCAGATCGTTCTTCCGGAACCGTTCGAGCAGTTTCACCGCGATATCGAGATTTTCCTTTAACGGGAGTGCGCTGCCGTCGAACATGTGGCTGTTGAACAGGTTCGGTTTCCCCGCTGCCCTTCGCCGCTCTGTCTCCTCCACGAGGGGGATAACGAAGGTGTCCAGTTTGTCCGCCTGGCAGTGGTCTGTATGCAGTGCCACATAAATCGGGTACCGTTCCGCCGCGCGGTGGACATGTTCAGCGATCGAGATGGCACCGAGCGCCATGTTTTTCACTGCAGCACCCGATGCGAACGCGGCGCCGCCGGTCGATACCTGGATGATCCCGTCGCTTTTGCTCTCGGCCAATCCTTTGAGGACAGCATTGGCCGTGGTGAGCGACGACACGTTGATGGCGGGATAGGCGAACGTTCCCTTCCGCGCCCGATCGAGCATTTCGCAGTACGTGGCATAATCTGCTACTGGCATAGATACCTCCCTTAATCGATGAAGAAAATCACGCTGCGCCTTTGGCTCAGCATCACGAGAAAACAGTCTCCCGGAGGGCTTTCCGCTACTGCCGACTTTTAGTTTTCTTCACAGTCATAGCCTTACGCGATGACCGCAATGACGTCTTCGATGGAGCGCATGTGTGTTCTCGGCCCTTCTTTTCCCAAAGGAGGAACCCGCCGCGGAACGCAAGGGCATTGTCCCCTGCGCGGCAACCGGGCGGCAGCTTGTCCAGTTTATTGACATTGCCTCCGCCGATAACCACGTCGTCGAGCTCAAGGGCGGGGATCAACCGGGCAACCACCTCCCGGACGAAGGCACGCCACTTCGTGATGCCCAGCCGCTCGAGGCCCTTGAGCCCCAGGTAGTCCTCGTAGGTGGCCTGTTTGTAGGAAAGGTGCCCCAGTTCCATGGGCACCACCGTGCCGTCCACGACCAGGGCCGTGCCAAGCCCGGTCCCGAGACCGAGGAACATCATCGTTCCGCTCTTATAGCTTCCCAGTGCCTGCATGGCGGCGTCGTTCATCACTTTGACAGGGACGCCGAAGGCCTTGGCGAAATCGAACTTGACCCACCCGTGCGCAAGGTTGTACGGTTCCGTCAGCGGCCTGTTGTCGCGAACGCGTCCGGGATAGCCGATCGAGACCGCGTCGTATTTCCAGTCCTCGGTCAGCTTCAGCACTCCCGATACCATCTGGCGTGGCGTCAACGTGGGTCCCGAAGGGAACTTCCGTGGATCGGTCTCCCCGCTGATGAGGATCTTCACGCTGTTGCCGCCAATGTCTACGACAAGAACTTTCATAATAAGGTGTCTCCTATGTTTATCGAGGCCTCTACAGTCTCATGCTCCTTAGGCCAGGGCGCTGTCCACGATTTGCTGTGCCTCGGACACGATCGCCTGAAGGTGCTTCTCGTTCCGGAAGCTCTCCGCGTAAATCTTGTAGATGTTCTCCGTACCGGACGGCCGTGCAGCGAACCAGCCGCTGCTCGCGGTGACCTTCAGGCCGCCGATTTCCGCGTTGTTGCCCGGCGCCCTGGTCAGCCTGGCCGTGATCGGTTCACCCGCCAGCTCTGTCGCCGTGACGGCTTCTGGTGAGAGCTTCTGCAACTTTGCCTTCTGCTCCGGCGTTGCCGCTGCGTCGATGCGGGTGTAGTAGGGTGTGCCGAACATAGCCGCCAGGTCGCGGTAAAGCTCGCCCGGGTCCCTGCTGGTACGGGCAGTGATCTCTGCCGCGAGCAGGTTCAGGATCAGCCCGTCCTTGTCCGTGGTCCACACACTGCCGTCGCGCCGAAGAAAGCTCGCTCCCGCGCTCTCCTCGCCGCCGAAGCAGCAGGTGCCGTCGAACAGACCATCAACGAACCACTTGAAGCCGACCGGTACTTCAGACAATTTACGACCAAGCGCCGCCACGACCCTGTCGATGAGGCTGCTGCTGACAAGGGTCTTTCCCACGGCAGCGGTCTTCGGCCATCCCGGCCGGTGAGCAAGGAGATATTGGATCGCCACGGCAAGGTAATGGTTCGGATTCATGAGTCCCATCGAAGGGGTCACGATGCCGTGCCGATCGGCATCGGTGTCATTCGCGAAGGCGATGCCGAACCGGTCCTTCAAGCCCACAAGCCCTGCCATGGCATACGGGCTCGAACAATCCATCCGGATCTTCCCATCATGATCGAGCGTCATGAAGCTGAACGTCGGGTCCACGGTGGGATTGACGACCGTGATGTCGATGCCGTAGACATCCTTGATCGGTTCCCAATACTGTACTGATGCCCCCCCGAGCGGATCAACGCCGATCCTGATACCCGCGGACCGGATCACGTCCATATCGATGACCGTGCCCAGGTCCTTGACGTAGGGCATCATGAAATCGTGGGAATGTGTTGTAGGCGCCTTTGAGGCGGCTTCGTAAGTTACCCACTTGATCCCGCGGTTCCCGTCGCGCAGAAGCTCATTGGCACGGTCCTGGATCCACTTCGTCACGTCCGTGTCCGCAGGTCCGCCATTGGTCGGATTGTACTTGAAGCCGCCGTCCTCAGGCGGATTATGCGACGGCGTAACAACAATGCCATCGGCCAGTCCTCTGCTCCGGTCCCGGTTGTAGGTCAGAATGGCATGGGAGATCGCCGGTGTCGGGGTAAAACCGCTGTCCTGCTGGACCATCGTTTCGACGCCATTGGCCGCCAGGACCTCGAGCGCCGTGCGCTGGGCCGGACCGGACAAGGCGTGCGTGTCCTTGCCTATGAACAGCGGCCCGTCGACGCCCTTGCCTTGGCGATAGTCGCAGATAGCCTGGGTGGTGGCAAGGATGTGGGCCTCGGTGAATGTGCCGTTCAGCGATGAACCCCGGTGCCCGCTGGTGCCGAACGAGACCATCTGCTGCGGATCGCTCAGGTCGGGCCTGCGGTCATAGTATTCCTGTTCGAGCCGGGCCAGATCCACGAGCTGTTCTTTTGGTGCGGGTTTGCCTGCCAAGGGTGATATCGCCATGTGTCCTCGTTACTACAGCGGATTTTTTTTTCGTTCCCGAGTGCTTCTAAAGCCTGCCCCGGTATGCTTAAAGCCGGAGGGAATTCAGTTTTTTAAAATCTTCTGGATTCCCCCGTATCAAGTACGGGGCAAGCTTGCAAGCCCGGAATGACGGCGGTCTCCATCAGAATCACTGCATCATCGTTTCTTAATCGGTTTCGTCTTCCAGATGTTATCGCAATACTCCCGAATTGATCGGTCGGACGAGAACTTTCCCATGCAGGCAACGTTCACGATCGACATCCGTGCCCAGCGGTCCTGGTCGCGATAGGCCGTGCTCACCCGGTCCTGGCAATCGATGTAGGACTGGTAGTCGGCAAGGAGCAGAAACGGATCGTGGTTCAGGAGATTATCGGCGAGGGGCGCGAAGAGGTCGGCGTTCCCCTTCGAAAAATGACCTGACCGGATCTGATCGATGGCCTCCCTGAGTTCTGCATTTGACTCATAGAAACTCCGGGGAACATAGCCCTTTGTCTTGAGGTCCTGCACCTCCTCCGCGGTGAGACCGAAGAGAAAGAAGTTCTCGGCGCCCACCTCTTCGCGGATCTCGACATTCGCCCCGTCCAGGGTGCCGATGGTGAGTGCGCCGTTCATCGAGAACTTCATGTTTCCCGTGCCCGAGGCCTCTTTGCCCGCCGTGGATATCTGCTCCGAGAGATCGGCCGCAGGGTATACATGGTGACCGTTCTTCACATTGAAGTCGGGAAAGAAGGCGACCTTCAATCGTCCAGCAACGTCGGGATCGTTGTTCACGACCTCGGCAACGGAATTGATCAGCTTGATGATCAGCTTCGCCATGAAGTAGCCCGGCGCTGCCTTGCCGCCAAAGATGAACGTCCGCGGGACAATGTCCTTTCGGGGGGCCTTCTTGATCCGGTTGTACAGGGTGATGATATGGAGAACATTCAGGTGCTGACGCTTGTACTCATGGATCCGTTTCACCTGAACGTCGAAGAGCGAATCAGGGTCGATCTCGATACCGGTCCTTTCCTTGATAAGGGCGGCAAGCCTCTCCTTGTTGCCCCGCTTGATCTTCGACCACTCCTGCCGGAAGCCGCGGTCCTTTACAAAGGGCTCGATCTTTTGGATCTCATCCTCAAAATGCCTGATCCATTTGTCGCCGATGGTCCTGGTGATGAGCGCGGAAAGTCCCGGGTTGCTCAAGGCGACCCAGCGCCTCGGGGTCACGCCATTCGTCACATTCGTGAAGCGTCCAGGAAACATGTCATACAGATCCTTCAGGACGGTCTTCGTCAGAAGGTCGGAGTGCAGGGCCGCCACGCCATTGATGTGGTGGCTGCCCACAGCGGCAAGATGGGCCATGCGCACGTATTTCTCCCCGGTCTCATCGATGATCGACAACCGTGAGACCCGTCCGTCATCATTGGGAAACCGTTCACGGACCTCGTCGAGAAATCTCCTGTTGATCTCAAAGATGATCTCCGTGTGCCGGGGAAGTGAGCGGCTGAAGAGCGGGAGCGGCCATTTCTCCAGGGCCTCGGGCAGAAGCGTGTGGTTGGTGTATGCCATGGTCTTTTGCGTTATTGTCCAGGCCTTGTCCCAGTCCATGAGGTGCTCGTCCACCAGGAGGCGCATGAGTTCCGCGACGGCAATCGAGGGATGGGTGTCGTTCAGCTGCACGGCAAAACTCTCGTGGAACGTGTCCAGGCTCTTTCCGCGCAGGCGCTGGATATTGATCATGTCCTGCAAGGAGCAGGAGACGAAGAAATACTGCTGCGAGAGGCGGAGGATCTTTCCGATCTCGGGCTCGTCGTTCGGGTAAAGGACCTTGCTCACGGTTTCGGAAATGACCTTCTGGTCCACGGACTTGTAATAGTCGCCGACATTGAATGCCTGGAAGTCGAAGGATTCGATGGCCTCGGACTTCCAGAGCCTGAGCAGGTTCACCGTATCATCCCGATAGGCAGAAACCGGCGTGTCATAGGCGACGCCCTTGACAACACGGTACGGGATCCACCGCACCTGCAAGCGGCCTTTGTCATCCTGATACTGCTCGGTAAGGCCGCCGAAATTCACCGTGTAGGCGATCTCCGGCCGGCAGATCTCCCAGGGGTTCCCCAGGCGAAGCCACTTGTCGGTCTTTTCTGTCTGCCAGCCGTCGCGGATCTCCTGGTCAAAGATGCCGAACTCGTACCGTATGCCGTATCCGATGGCCGGCACATTCAACGATGCGAGGGAATCCATGTAGCAGGCGGCAAGCCTTCCAAGACCACCGTTGCCGAGCCCGGGTTCTTCCTCCTGTTCGAGCAGATCGTCCAGGTCCTGACCGAGTTCCTGCACTGCCTCCCGCACCTGGTCCGTTATGCCAAGGCAGAGGAGGTTGTTCCCGAGATGCGGTCCCATCAGGAACTCCGCCGAGAGATAGCTGGCGATCTTGACCTTCGGTTCACTGAGCCGCTTGATCGAGCGAATAAAGTTGTCGAGCATGCGGTCCCGCACTGTGAAGGCGGCGGCCATATACCAGTCATTCCGGGAAGCAAGTTCGGGGACCCGTCCCTGGATACAATGCAGATTGTCGAGGATCGCCTGCTTGATCGCGGCGACCGTGGTCCCGGTCCGCGTGTTTTCATTATTTACAGAGGGTGTTGAAGAACCGATTTTATCCGTCTTTTTTCCCATGACGCACCGCCTTATCAGAATTGTTAGAACGACAAACGTAAACTTTGTTCATACAACCTTGAACACAATTGTAAGAGAGAAGAATCCCTGACGTGTCGGGAAATTGTTTGTGACATCGAATATTCACCGATCATACCGCCCGTGCGGTCTTAGTGTGATGCTCCATGGCATTCATGGCACAGCATATCCTTCCACGAATCGCCGATGTCCACAGGATGAGGATACTTCATGACCTTGAACACCGCGCTGTCCGCTCTTCCCGCGCCCGCCTCTCCCGCCCGCTCGATCAGGAGATGACAGAGGCTGCAATCCCGGGATAATACCGCTCCATCGTCGCTCCGGTGCTTTCCGTCGTGACACCGGAAGCATCCGGGCGAGAACAGGTGTCCCTGGTTGCTCGGAAAGTTCTTCCAGTTGACTTTCATGGCGGGATCATAGTTCCTGTCATAAGAACGCTGGAGAGCCGCGATCGAGGAAGCAACTGCTTTCTCTTTCTCCGCGGACCACGCAGTATAGGTTTTCTTATAGAAATCCCTTATTGTCGAGTTGATACCCTTCATTGCATCCTCCCGGGACGCGTACTCGGCATCGAGCGCCTCGACCGCCATGCCCTTGATCCCGGGCAGGTCAGGGTCGACAAGTTTTAAGGAAAGCAAAGCGTTTACGATGACATCGGGCGGATTGTAAGGATGGCCGGACCGGTTGTGGCAGTCAACACAATCCATCCGGCGCGGGCCGGTCCTGGCTGCCTCGGCATCGGACATCTCCGCTCCGGTAATTCGATAGATCCGCTCCTTCCCGTCGAGCCGCTTGACCTTGATCCAGGGAATCACGGACCGTGCGGGATCCGTCGCGGCAGTAGACGATCTCTTCCGTGGTGCTGTAGTGCCAGTGCATCTTTGGAGGGCGGTCCGGCATCCCTGACGTCCGACCCATCAGCAGCAGAAGGTTGATAGTCTTCCGGGTGTTCTGCTTGTCGGCGAGGAAATAGGTCCTGCTCTCCAGCCGCTGGTTGATCTGGTACTGCGGACCGTGACAGTGTTCGCAAACATCTTGTGACGGCCTGAGGTCCACAACGGGCGTTGGGATCGGTCGCGGATAGCGTCCGGTCAGCAGATCAATAAGCTGGCGTGTCCCTTTCAGCTTATACAGCAGGAAATACTTCGCGCCCGACCCCACGTGGCAGTCGGCGCAGGATATCTCGGCATGGACCGAGTAAGAATGCGAATGGTTCTCCGCAGTATGGACAGTATGGCACAGACGTGCACAGAACGTGTCGGACTCGGTGAACTCGTAGGTCTTATATCCTGCAAATGCGTAAAGAAGCGACAACAGCAGGAAAACCGTCAGCACTGCGACAGCGGTCTTGCGGTGGACGGGATCGTTGAAGTCAATGGACGGCAGGCGACGTTCTTCCGGTTTGCCTTTTTGTTCTTTCCGCCGTTCGCGCCTGATTCCGATGAACATGAGAATCAAACCGATAAAAACCAGCCCCGGCAGAACGAGCCAGATGAGGAGGTCGGCATAGGGGTGTGCGCGCCTTGAGAACGCCTCTACAATTGACAGGAAGACGATGAAGCCGGCATTGAAGACCACCATGACCAGGCCAATGAGCGATATCGGATTGTAGAATACCCTTGGAAGCCGTTGTCTCATGACGTAAGTTCCTCCTTACATGACCTATTGCCCGGTTTTCGCTTCGGAGATCGCATTAAATACGTGCCAACTTTTTCCTCAACTGAATACAGGCGACCAAATCAGTTTAGTACAACGATTCATTACTCATGCAAAAAGAACTACAACCGAGCGCGGCTCAGCCTGGTAAAAAGAACCGGAAATCACCGGCGATGTCTGCCAGGGGACGATGTCGTGCGGCGAATCGAGTGCCGTGTCGATCCACCTGCGCCACCTGCCACCGCCCTCCAGAGGCGGCAACTCGAATTCGACGGCTTCCCAGTAGGCGTTCAGGATAAGATGAAAGAACATCTTTTCGTTCTGCAGCTCAGCGGTGAAGGCCACGCAGTGGGAATGATCGCTCCAGTCCGGCTGATTGAGATTCACTCCGTGCCAAGAGGATTTCGCCCTCCTGAGCATCTGGTTCAGGCTCTCCCGTTCGTGCTCATGCGCCATGTCTCTGAGCCGCCGCCGCTCGATCAAGAGGGTCGCGAACCGGAGCACGTCACGATGCTTATCGGCCAGCGACCAATCGAACCAGCTGATCTCGTTATCCTGGCAGTAGGCGTTGTTGTTGCCGCGCTGGGTCTGTCGTACCTCGTCACCCATCAGGATCATGGGCATCCCCACGGACAGCAGCGTCGCAGCAAGGAAGTTTTTCACCTGCCGGTTTCGAAGCTTCTCCACCGCGGGATCGTCCGTAGGACCCTCAACGCCGCAATTCCAGCTCCGGTTGTCGTTCGCATCCGTCACGGTTGTCCTCGCCGTTCGCCTCATTATGCTTGTCGTTGTATGAGACGAGATCGTTCAAGGTGAAGCCGTCATGGCAGGTCACAAAGTTCACGCTCTGTTCGGGCTCGCGGTCCTCATGGCCGAAGATCTCGGGGCTGCCGATCAGCCGGTCGGCAAAGCGGGCTGTCGAACCATCTTCGCCACGGAAGAAACTGCGGGCATCGTCGCGGAACCGCCCGTTCCATTCCTTCCAGCCGTCTCCGACAAAACTGCCCACCTGATACAGACCCGCCGCGTCCCAGGCCTCGGCAATGAGCTTGGTGCCGGCAAGAACGGGGCTCGTCTCGATGTCCCAGAGCACCGGCGGGCTCGCCAGAGGGTTCCCGTTCTCGTCCCGTGTCAGGATCGATGCGAGATCAAAACGAAACCCATCCACATGCATCTCCGTCACCCAGTGATGAAGGCTGTCGATGATCATCCGCCGCACGATGGGATTGCTTGCATTGAGCGTGTTGCCGCATCCTGTGTAATTTGAATAATAGCGTTTATCCTGTTCCAGTATGTAGTAGGTCTCGTTCTCGAACCCACGGAAGCACAGCGAAGGGCCATCTTGATTTCCTTCGGCAGTGTGGTTGTACACTACATCGAGAATGACCTCGATACCTGCGCGGTGCAGGGCCTTCACCATATCGCGAAACTCGTCTACCGCTCCGAGCGGGTCCCTGCGCGAGCTATACGCCTGATGGGGCGCAAAGTATGAAATGGGCGCATAGCCCCAGTAGTTGACCTTGCCAGGCGGACAGTCCTGGGCGTCATACTGGAACACCGGCAGAAGTTCGACCGCAGTAATGCCGAGCTTATGAAGATAAGGGATCTTTTCGATCAGGCCGGCATAGGTGCCGCGCTTGTCCTGCGAAACACCGGAGTTCGGGTTGCGGGTGAAACCCGCCACATGCATCTCATACACCACGGTCCGGGACGACGGCCGTTTAAGCGGTGCGTCTCCCTCCCAGTCATAGGACCGGGGATCAACCAGCACGCTCTTCATCGCAGTTGCCGCGTTGTCTCCTTCCCTGCCGGCGGCAGTGCGACTGTAATTCTTCGGGACCACAACGCCACGACCATAGGGATCGAGCAGCACCTTCGAGGGATCGAACCGCATGCCTTTGGCAGGATCATATGGTCCATTGACCCGGTAACCATAGATCTGCCCTGCCTTCACGTCCGGCACAAAGACATGCCAGTAATGATATGAACGATTAGCTGCGGGATCGAAGCGGATCACACGCGAGGGCCGATCGTCATCAACACTGTCAAAGAGGAGCAGCTCAACCCCTGTGGCAAGCTTTGAGAAGACACTGAAGTTGGCCCCTGTATGCAAAGAGGTCGCTCCCAGCGGGGAACTCGTGCCATATTTCATTCAGTATGCTCCTTTATCAGCAGTGTCAAAATCTTCTCTTGAAGTTTATCTATCTTCTGATCGCTCACACAGCACTCACCTTAAAAGATGGCATTGCCACGGCTTCAGGTCTACATACAGGCCGGCATCACGCATGTCGTTGCCGCTTCGTTCGAAGGTCTCGCCAGAAAGCCCGTCGTCAAGGCGCCACATCCTGCCTCGCAGTTCATCCCATGGAACCCTAATAAGAGCCTGGGAGGACACGGCCGAAAAATTCACGACGATGAGGCAGCGCTCATCATCCTTGACCCAGCACCAGGCAAGCATGTTAAGGCAACTCTGGTTGTCGGGCCATCCGCTCCGCTCACACAGGCGCCATTCACCATTCCGAAAGACATCACGATTCGTCTCCTTCAAAAGACGTTCGTAAAAATCCGCAAGGTCCTGATCGATCGGCTCTGCCGGGCGGCGGCCCAGAAAGACCGGCAGCCTCACCTTCCTTCCCTCGAATTGTCCCTCATGCAGCAGCTTTGCCCCGGTGAGGGTGAGGACCGCCACTGCCGCAGCGCGCCCTTTTCCGTCCGGAAACGCAGCAGCGGCCCTGGGCTCGTCGTGGTTCTCGATGAACCGGACCATCCCCTCCTGATAGAAAGGATCCGCCAGGAGGTGCAGACGCACGTTCTCCGCATCCCCGTGTTCCATCCGGTCATAGAGCTTCTTGTCGTAGCAGTAGTCGAAGCCCTGCTGCTGCAGTTCCCACTCCAGGTCCCAGTATGCCTCGGCGATGAACCTGAACTCACGATGATTCATCCTGATCGCCGGGATGACCGTTGTCCAGTAGTCGTTGACCGGCTTTGCTCCCGCACGTGCCCCCCAGGTGCGCCCGAAGATGTTGTTCAGCATAAGCATGGCCATGTCGCACCGGATGCCGTCACACTGATCGGCAATGCTTGAAACAGTATCGATCACCGCCTGCCGGAGCCCCGGCTGAAATGCGTTGAGCTGGAGCACATCGGGCCAGGCAGGGAAATACGGGTCCCGGCCGCAGGCAAACACCTTTCCTCCCGCTTCAATGAAGGACGCCGGATCGTTCCTCGCATCGTCAGCGCTCCCCTGAACGAAATATTCCGGATGATCGAAGACCCACGGGTGATCGGGCGCAACGTGGTTGGGCACGAAATCGAGGACGAGACGAATGCCACGCTTTGCGAGAGTTTTACGGGCTTCTGCAAGCCCCTTCGGACCGCCGAGGTGCTCGTCCACGACATATCGGCGCACGCAGTAGGGCGAGCCGACGTTGTCCTCCACCGCAAAGTCAGGGAGCGCCCTCTTGAAATCCTCGAGCAGCCCCTTGTTCCGCATGGAGATCTCAATCCCGGCAGGACTCCGCTCCCAGACCCCCATGAACCAGACGGCGTCAAATCCATGGGCGGCGATGGCATCCCACTCCTGCTCCGGGACCGTGGAGAGATCCACCGGCCTATGGTATTTAAGGCCGAGCTCACGCAGCCAGACCCAGGTATTGATCTCATAAATGACAGGATGCTTGGGCAACGTTTTCATGTCCTCTTCCACCTCCAACGTCGTATTGTCAAGATCTAACTATTGTCTCCATGCCGATCACGCTGAAATGTGCCGGATCAGAAGTCAAATTTGGCCGAGAACTGGACGCGGCTGTCAGTCGCGGCGTCGCCGCCGTTCTGCTCGAGCCTGCCCCAGAGGAACTCGCCGCCCACCATCACGTGCTTCACCGGGTAGTGCAGCAGGTTCACCGAGAAGTATGAGCCTCTATGGAATGCACTCGCCGTCTGTCCATCAGAATTGTCCTGCCACGTCTCGCTTAAGCCGATCGAGCTGCTCCATTTGTCACTCCAGTACCTGTCGTAATAGGCGAGCGCTCCTAATATAGGCACCGCATCTGCGCCGCCCGTAATGCTGTGGGGCGCCAGGTCAACGCCGCCGTCGTTGAAGTAGTTTGCGATTCCTTCTCCGTAGGCGAGCTGCACGAGTACCTTGTCCTTACCAATAGTATTAATGGCCCCGCTCACGTTGCCGCCCCAGCCCATCTTCTGACCCGACACGCTTCCGTCGGGCGTGTCGTATCCGAGCACGCGCAGGATGCTGGCTGCCTGGAAGTGGCCCCATTTTTCATCCATACGGAATTGTGCGGTCAGGTCCGGATATTGGTTCCAGCTGTGAACATTGGCGCCGAGGGCCGGATCGATGGTGTTCACCTGCCCGGCGTCAATGGCCGCACCCGGCCCCTCCAGCGCGACTGCAACCTTCATCCCGTCCCGCTTCAGGAATGTCCACCGCGCCTGGATATTGCGGAAGAAGATCATGCCCGCCGGCCCCCAGTAGTCGATGGTGTTGGGGAACACGTCAATGTCCATGAACAGGCTGTTGGTCTGCCCCGCCAGGAATTGACCGATCTCACCATAGGCATGGCGCAATCGTATCGTGGTCTTGCCCGCATCTGGACCGACGCCAAACATGTCGAACTCGAACTTTGTCTTAAGCTCTCCCATCTCGGTGGGAATAAAGCCATTGACGCCGAGACGCGACTGCTTAACGCTGAAGATGGCCTCTCCGTCCTTCCCGACCTGGTTAGCTGCACCGACAGGGATCTTCGAGGGACGCAGCGTGGCGTTCCA